>CAWFBT010000006.1:0-592192 GCA_963814095.1 uncultured Thermoleophilaceae bacterium
GTAGTTGCCGTCCCAGACGTAGATGCCGCGCTCGCCGAGCGCCTCCGCCACCTCGCGCGGCCGGCGGCCCTCGACGTTGAAGCAGAAGGTCGGCGTGCGCCCCTCGACCGCGGGGATGCCGTACAGCGTGACGCTGTCCGGCACGCCCGCGAGGAAGCGCTTGGCGAGATCCGTCTCGTAGCCCTCGATGCGCTCGAAGGCCGCGTCGAGGTCGCCGTCGCCGAGCGAGCGCAGGTAGTCGATCGCCGCCACCGCGCCGGCGATCGCCTCGTGCGACTGCGTGCCCGTTTCGAAGCGGTGGCCGGGCGGCTCCTGCTCCGCGGGGCGCACGCGATCGGCGGGCAGGCTCGCGGCCAGCTCGGGACGGATCGCCGCCACGCCGAGGTGCGGGCCGAAGAACTTGTAGGGCGAGCAGAGCAGCACGTCGAGGCCGAGCTCGCCGCGGCACGCAGGCGGCGGTGCGGCGCCAGGTGGACGCCGTCCGCCCAGGCGAGCGCGCCGACGCGGTGCGCCGCGGCGGCGATGCGGGCGGCGTCGGGGATCGAGCCGACGGCGTTGGAGGCAAGCGTGAAGGCGACCACCCGCGTGCGCTCTCCGATCAGCGCCTCGAGGCCGTCGATGTCGAGCGTCACGTCATCGGCGCGTATGGGCGCGCTTCGCACCACGAGGTCCGGTCCTGCGCGACGAGCAGCCAGGGCGACACGTTGGCGTCGTGATCGAGCGCCGTCACCACGATCTCGTCGCCGGGCGCGAGCGTGCGGCTGACCGCGTGCGCGAGTAGGAAGTTGAGCGTCGTCATGTTGGCGCCGAACGCGATCCCGTCCGGGTCGCCGCCGGTGAACTCAGCGGCGGCCGCGCGGCTGCGCTCGATCAGCTCGTCCGAGGCTGCCGAGGTCGGAAAGGCCCCGCCGAGGTTCGCGTTCGAGCTGCGCAGGTAGCCGTCGACGGCGTCGAGCACCTCCTGCGGTGCCTGCGACCCGCCGGGACCGTCGAGGTAGGCCGCGCCCGACGCGAGGGCCGGGAAGCGCTGGCGGAGCTCCTGGACGTCGAGCACCGGCGAGACCCTAGCGTGGCGCCTGCGGAGCGGTTAGCGTCGTCGTGTGAGCACGACCCAGCCGCGCCGCCGCCAGCTGAACGCCGTCGAGCGTCGCCTCGAGAGCTTCATCCGATCGAAGCCGGGCAGCTGGTTCTACGTCCACGTGGCCACCCCGGTCGACCGGATCCTGCTGCGGCGCTCGCGCGGGCGCGTGCACGTGACGGTCGGCCAGCAGGTGGGACTGCTCGAGACGATCGGCGCGCGCAGCGGTGAGCCCAGGACGACGCCGCTGCTCTATCTGCGGGAGGGCGAGCGCGTGGTGCTGATTGCGTCCAAGGGCGGCGCCCCGCACCACCCGAGCTGGCTCCACAACCTGCGTGGCGACCCGCGCGTGCGCTTCACCGCCGCCGGTGGCCTCACGGGCGAGTACGTAGCCCGTGAGGCCGAGGGAGAGGAGCGCGAGCGGCTCTGGGACGAGGCCGTCGACTACTACGCGGGCTACGCCACCTACGACGAGCGGGCGGGCTCCAGGGTCATTCCGGTGGTCGTGCTCGAGCCGGCCTCCGCCTGAGCCGCGCTCGGACGCGCCGGGATCAACAGGGCGATCAGCGCCCCGACGGCCAGCACCGCCGCGCCGACCCACACCGCCGGCACGAGGCCGTCGACGAACGCCTCCGGCGAGACGAACGAGCCCGAGTGCGCGAACACGGTGGCGAGCACGGCCACGCCGAGCACGCCGCCGACCTCGCGGATGGCGTTGGTGGCACCCGATGCCTGGCCGGCCTCGCCGGGCCGCACGGAGCTGAGCACCGCGTTCGCGGCGGGTGCGAAGACGAGCGCCATGCCGGTGCCGGCCGCCACGAAGCCCGGGACGAGCGCGCCGTAGGCCACGCTTGGCTCGGTCACGGCCGCCAGCCAAGCGAGACCGGCCGCCTGGAGCGCCAGGCCCGCCGCCATCAACGGCCGCGGCCCGATCCGGTCGGACAGCAGCCCCGCGACCGGCGCGACGAAGATCGGCATCGCCGTCCACGGGAGCGTGCGCAGGCCCGCCTCGAGCGGCGAGTAGCCCTGCGCCGCCTGGAAGAACTGCGCGAGCAGGAAGATCGCCCCGAAGCTGCCGAAGAACATCGCCAGCGAGACCCCGTTGGTCGCGGCGAAGCCGCGGTTGCGGAAGAAGCGCATCGGCAGCATCGGCGCCTCGGCGCGCAGCTCCCACGCCACGAACGCCACCAGGAACGCGAGCCCGACACCGATCGAGGTGAGCACGAACGTGCTCGTCCACCCGAGCGCCTGAGCGCGCACGATGCCGAGCACGACTCCCAGCAGCCCGGCGCTGGCGAGGGCGAGGCCCGGCACGTCGAGCGCCCGGTTCGGCCCGTGGCTCTCGCGCAGCATCGCGATCGCGGTGGGCACCAGCGCGATCCCGATCGGGACGTTCAGCCAGAAGATCCACTGCCACGCGAAGCCCTCGACGACAGCACCGCCCACCACCGGCCCGAGCGCCACGCCGAGGCCTGATACGCCCGACCAGATGCCGAGCGCGAGCCCGCGGCGGTTCTCACTGAAGGCCTCGCTGAGAAGCGTCAGGGTCAGCGGCGTGACGATCGCCGCGCCCAGGCCCTGCAGGGCGCGAGCGCCGATCAGCGCCTCGGTCGACGGCGCGAGCGCCGCAGCGGCGGACGCGACCGTGAATATCGCGATGCCCACGGAGAACATCCGCTTGCGGCCGAGCCGGTCCCCCAGGGCGGCGCCGGTCAGGAGGAGCACCGCGAAGGTCAGGGTGTACGCGTTTACCGTCCACTCGAGCTCCTCGAGGGTTGCACCGAAGTCCTCGCGGATGCTCACCAGGGCGTTCGTGACCACGAGGTTGTCGAGCGTGACCATGAAGAGCGCGACCGAGACGATCGCGAGCGTCCAGATGCTGCGTGTGCGTTCCATGTCTCCTCCTAAGTGATTGATTGATCTATCAGTTCGCGCCGAAAAAAAAGGGGGTCGATCGGCCTAACTCGCGAGGACCTGGTCAACCTGGATCGGCAGGTACTCGTCGGGAAGATCCAGCGCCGCGACGACGTTCAGGAGCATCCCGCAGGCCACGAAGTCGAGCGCCTTCATGCGCGGGACGCCGGCGACGCGCTCCACGTGCTCGATCAGGCCCACGAACTCCCGCCGTACCGCGTCGCGGAGCGCCGGGTCGGCCGCGGCGGCGTGCGACTGCATCTGGACCAGGATCTCGTCACGCTCCTCGAGCAGGGTCATATACGCCTTCCCCATCGCATGGAGCCTGTCCTCAGGAGTCGTCCAGGCCACGCGCCGCCTCTGTGAACGCGTCGCGAATGTGGCCGACCACGTACGCGTGCGTCGCGAGGAAGAGCTCGTGCTTGTTCGGGAACAGCGCGTAGATGTACGGCTGCGAGATGCCGGCGCGCTTGGCGATCGCGCTCGTGCTCGTTGCACGAAAGCCGTGCTCCGCGAACTCGTGCACAGCGGCCTGGATCACCTGGTCGCGCCGTTCGTCCGAGCTGGCGCGCGTCACGGCCTTCTGCTTGGTCTTCGGCGACATCGTGTGAGCAACATTATTGATAGACCAATCAATTGTCAAGCGTGCCGCACGTGAAGTGCGTCACACGTCTCACGCCTCAGTCCTTCAGCAACCCGCGCAGCACGAAGTGGAGGATCCCGTCGTGCCGGTAGTACTCCCACTCGTTGGGCGTGTCGATGCGCACGCGCGCGTTGAACTCGATCGGGTCTCCCCCGCCGGCCGGCGTGGCGCTCACGTGGAGCTCGCGCGCGCCCTCCTCGAGCGGCGCGAGGTCGAACGTCTCGTCGCCCTTCAGGCCGAGCGACTCGACCGACTCGCCGTCGGGGAACTGCAGCGGGAGAACGCCCATGCCCACGAGGTTCGAGCGGTGGATGCGCTCGTATGACTCGGCGATCACGAAGCGCACGCCGAGCAGGCGCGGGCCCTTGGCGGCCCAGTCGCGCGACGAGCCGGAGCCGTACTCCTTGCCGGCCAGCACGCACAGGGGCGTGTTCCCGTCCGAGTAGGCGACGGCCGCGTCGTAGATCGTCTCCTGCTCGCCGTCGCGGATCGTCCAGCCGCCCTCCGTGCCGGGCGCGAGCAGGTTGCGGAGGCGGATGTTCGCGAAGGTGCCGCGGATCATCACCTCGTGGTTGCCTCGCCGGGAGCCGTAGGAGTTGAAGTCGCGCGCCTCGACGTCGTGCTCGATCAGGTACTTGCCGGCCGGCGAGTCCTTCTTGATCGCGCCGGCGGGCGAGATGTGGTCGGTCGTGACGCTGTCGCCGAGCAGCGCGAGCACGCGCGCGCCCTCGATCCGGTCGAAGCCATCGGGAGCGTCGGCCGGCATGCCCTCGAAGTAGGGCGGCTGCTTGACGTAGGTCGACTGCTCGTCCCAGGCGTAGCGATCGCCCTCGGGCACCTCGAGCGCATTCCAGTTCTCGTCGCCTTCGAAGACCTCGCCGTAGCTCTTGCGGAACATGTCCGACTCGATCGCGGACTCGATCGCCTCGTTGACCTCGGCCTGGGTCGGCCAGATGTCGCGCAGGTAGGTGTCGCCCTGGAGCGGCTCTTGGACGATGTCGAGGTCCATCCGGCCGGCGAGCGCGTAGGCCACGCAGAGCGGCGGCGAGGCGAGGTAGTTCATCTTCACCTCGGGGTGGATGCGGCCCTCGAAGTTGCGGTTGCCCGACAGGACGCTCGCCACGACCAGGTCGCGCTCCTCGATCTCCTTCGAGATCTCCTCCGGCAGCGGCCCGGAGTTCCCGATGCAGGTGGTGCAGCCGTAGCCGACGAGATCGAAGCCGAGCCGGGACAGCGGCTCGATCAGCTCGGCGCGCTCGAGGTAGTCGGTCACGACCTTGGAGCCGGGCGCCAGCGAGGTCTTGACCCAGGGCATGCGCTCGAGCCCGGCCTCGACGGCCTTCTTCGCGAGCAGCCCGGCGCCGAGCATCACCGACGGGTTCGAGGTGTTCGTGCAGCTCGTGATCGCTGCGATCACGACGGAGCCGTGGCCGAAGCCCTCCTCGCGCTCGGCATGCGCGGTGCCGGGATCGGGGTGGCTGTGCCCGGGCTGCTTGGGCTCGCCGCCGCCGTTGTTGGTCACGGGGTCGGAGGCGGGGAAGGTCTCCGCGGCCGCCTCGTCGTAGCCGGTGAGCAGCTCCTCGCTGCCCGTGTACTCGTGCAGCTCGGCCACGAAGTCCTCGGCCGCGTCGGAGAGCGCCACGCGGTCCTGCGGCCGGCGCGGGCCGGCGAGCGAGGGCTCGACCTCGCCGAGATCGAGCTCGAGGTTGTCGGAGTAGGTCGCCTCGGGCGAGCCCTCCTCGTGGAACAGGCCCTGCTCGCGCGTGTAGGCCTCGACCAGCTCGAGCCGCTCCGGCGCGCGCCCGGAGAACTCGAGGTAGCGGAGCGTCTCGCCGTCGACCGGGAAGATGGCGCAGGTCGCGCCCATCTCAGGGGACATGTTCCCGATGGTCGCGCGGTCGGCGAGCGGCAGGTTCGGCAGACCCGGTCCGTGGAACTCGACGAACTTGCCGACCACCCCGCGCTCGCGCAAGCAGCTGGGTGACGGTCAGGACGAGATCGGTGGCGGTCGAGCCCTCGGGGAGCGCGCCGGAGAGCTTGAAGCCGACCACCTGCGGGATCAGCATCGAAACCGGCTGGCCGAGCATCGCCGCCTCGGCCTCGATGCCGCCGACACCCCAGCCGAGCACGCCCAGCCCGTTGACCATCGTCGTGTGCGAGTCGGTGCCGACGAGCGTGTCGGGGAAGGCCTGGCCGTCGCGCGACTCGACCACGCGCGCCAGGTACTCGAGGTTGACCTGGTGGCAGATACCGGTGTTCGGCGGCACGACCGAGAAGTTGTCGAAGGCGCTCTGCCCCCAGCGCAGGAAGGCATAGCGCTCCTTGTTGCGCTCGAACTCGAGCTCGGCGTTGCGCTGAAAGGCGAGCCGCTCGGCGAAGACGTCGACCTGAATCGAGTGATCGATGACGAGCTCGACCGGGACGAGCGGGTTGATCCGCTTGGGATCCCCTCCGAGCTCGTCCATGGCGTCGCGCATCGCGGCCAGGTCGACGATCGCGGGGACGCCCGTGAAGTCCTGCATCAACACGCGCGCGGGCGTGTACGCGATCTCGATCGACGGTTCGGCGGCCGGGTCCCAGCCCGCCACCGCCTTGGCGCCCTCGTCCTCGCCGTGGCGAAGCAGGTTCTCGAGCAGGATCTTGAGCGAGTAAGGCAGGCGCTCGATGTCGTAGTCGCCCGCGAGCGCATCGAGCCGGAAGATCTCGACCTGCTCGCCGCCGGCGTCGAGAGTGGAACGGGCGCCGAAGGTGTCTGTGTCGCTCACACCGCAAAGTTACCCAGTCGAGGCTGGGCTCAGCCGACGTCCGGAGGCGTTGGGTAGCGTGCCGCGCTCATGGCGACTGACACGGCGATCGAGATCGACGGGCTCAGCAAGCGCTTCGGCAAGGTGCAGGCGGTTTCGGACATGTCGTTCGAGGTCGCCGCCGGCCGCGTGACCGGCTTCTTGGGTCCGAACGGCGCGGGCAAGAGCACCACGTTGCGCATGCTGCTCGGCCTCATCCACGCCGACCGCGGCCGCGGCACCATCAACGGCAGCCGCTATCAGGACCTCGAGCATCCGAGCAGCCAGGTTGGCGCCGTGCTCGAGAACGCGTCCTTTCATCCCGGGCGCTCGGGGCGCAATCACCTGCGCGTGCTGGCGGCCGCGGGCGAGCACCCAGCCGAGCGCGTGACCGAGCTGCTCGACCAGGTGGGCCTGACCGCCGCGGCGGACCGGCGTGTCAAGGGCTACTCGATGGGCATGCGCCAGCGGCTCGCGATCGCTGCCGCGCTGCTCGGCGACCCCGGTGTCCTGATCCTCGACGAGCCGACCAACGGACTCGACCCACCGGGCATTCGCTGGGTACGCGACCTGCTGCGGGCCCAGGCGGCGCGCGGACGCGCCGTGCTCGTTTCGAGCCACCTGCTCTCCGAGGTCGAGCAGAGCGTCGACGACGTGGTCGTGATCGCCAAGGGCGTGCTGCGCGCGGGCGGCCCGATCGACCGCGTGCTCGGGGGCGGCGGCGAGCCCGTCACGCGCGTGCGCTCGGCCGATGCGGCGCGCCTGGCGGGGCTCCTGCGCGAGCGCGATATCGCCGTCGATGCGCCCTCCGACGACCTGTTGCTCGTGCACGACACGAACCCGGAGGCGGTCGGCGAGGTGGCCGCCGAGCACCGCGTGGTGCTGCGCGAGCTGGTCGCGCAGACGCGCTCGCTCGAAGAGGCGTTCTTCGAGCTCACCGAGCAGCGAACGGAGGAGAGCGCATGACGCCGCTCCTGCGCGCAGAGGTGCTCAAGCTCCGCACCACGCGCACCTTCCTGGCGCTGACGGCCGCCGCGGTCGGGACCTCGCTCCTGATCACCGTGCTCGTGTCGATCCTGACCGAGCCGAGCCGCGACGAGGTGCTCACCGACGTCTTCAGCTCCGACACGAGCAGCCTGTTCATCATGATCCTGGCGGTGGTCGGGATCACCGGAGAGTGGCGCCACCACACGATCACGAGCTCGCTGCTCGCCGCTCCGGACCGGCTGCGCTTCCTCGCGGCCAAGACGATCGCGTTCGCCGCGGCCGGCCTCGTCCTCTCGCTGCTGATCTCGATCGCGATCACCATCGTCGGCCTCCTGATCCTCACCATCCGCGATCTCCCCACCCCGGATGCGGGCGAGCTGATCGAGCAGATCGCTCGCAACGCGGTGGTGGCCGCCCTGCTCGGTGCCTTCGGCGTCGGACTGGGCGCGCTCGTGCGCAACCAGGTCGTGGCGGTGGTCGGCCTGCTCGTGATCGGCTTTGCCGTCGATCCGCTCGTGACCTCGCTGCTGCCCGAGGTCGGCCGCTTCAGCCCGTTCAGCGCGCTGCCGATCGGCATCACCGACGTGCCGCCTGAGGACGCGGGCCTGCCGAGCGACATCGACGTCCTGGCTCCGGGTCTGGCTCTGCTCGCGATGCTCGCCTGGATCGGCGCGGCGTTCGCGCCGGCAGCGGCGCTCCTGATCCGGCGCGACCTCGACTAGGCGGGCGCGGATGCACGACCTGGCCTGCGTCGTCCATCTGCATTCCATCTACTCGGACGGCACCGGCACCGTGAAGCAGATCGCGCGCGCGGGCCGGCGGGCGCGGGCGGACGTCGTGCTGCTCACCGATCACGACACGCTCGAGGCGAGGCGGCGTGGCGAGGAGGGCTGGTACGGCGACGTCCTGCTGCTGGCCGGCGTCGAGGTCTCGCCGCGGCGGCGCAACCACCTGCTCGCCTTTGGAATTGATTCGCCGATCGATCACGAGGGCCTCGATGCGGACGGGATCTGCCGCGCGGTGACCGAGGCGGGCGGGATCGGCTTCGCGGCGCACCCGTGGTCGCGCGGCTCGCGGCGCTTCAAGCGAGCGGGCGAGGGCATGCCGTTCGACGACCTCGAGAGCGAGTGGCTGCACGGCGTCGAGCTGTGGAGCTTCGTGACCGACAGCGCCGAGGCGCTCGGCAGCCTCGGCGACGCCCTGCGCTTCGTCGTCGCGCCGCAGCGCCTCCTCGACCACCCGCCCACGCGCAACGTGGAGGCGTGGGACCGGCTCTGCCTCACGCGTCCGGTGGTGGCGATCGGCGGGCTCGACGCCCATCAGATCGGCAAGCGAGTGGGGCCGGTGGTGCCGCTGCGCCTGATGGCGTACAAGCGCTCGTTTCGCTTCATCCGCACACACGTCCTCAGCAAGCAGGCGCCGACCGGCGAGCTCGAGCACGACCGCGAGCAGGTCTTCGGCGCGCTGCGGGCAGGGCGCTGCTACATCGCGGTCGACGCGATCGCCCCCGCCCGCGGCTTCCGCTTCGAGGCCGACGACCTCGACATGGGCAGCGAGGGCGCCGCCGGCCGGCGCACGCTGCGGGTGCGCGCGCCGCTCCCCGCGCGCCTGCGGCTCCTGCGCGACGGGGTGGAGATCGCCGCCGCCGAGGGGTCGCTGCTCGACCACGAGGTCGAGGAACCCGGCGTCTACCGGGTCGAGGCGCTGCGCCGCGCGCACGGGCGCGAGCGCACGTGGATCCTGTCGAACCCGATCTACCTGCGCTGAGGGTGTGCGCTCAGGGCTCGACCGTCTCGGAGCGGCGCAGTTTGGCGCGATAAATCGTGGTGAGCAGGGGAAATGGGGTCCCGACCCCATGGCGGAACACCCGGATCTCTAGTGCAATTCGGCACATGGCGCACTACCGCTGTCCATCATGCAACGACGTCGTCGATCTCGACGGTCTCGCGCGCGTGACCTGGTGCAACGGCTGCGGGCAGCCGCTCACGCTGCTCGACCTGCTGCCGATTCGCCCGGGCATCACCTCGGCGGAGCCGACGCAACCCGAGGAGGCGGCGACGACCGCGGTCGCATAGCGACCTGCGCCCGCCCCGCTGCGCCTCAGGCGGGACGCGGCGCGCAGACCTTGAGGCGCACGATCCTCGCGCGCGCGGGGGCGGCTGCTCCACGTCCGCTGCGCACGTCGACGAGCGTGCGGCAGATCGAGTCGCCCTGAGGCGCGTGTCCCACGAGACACAGGACACGCCGCGGCGAGGGACGCTTTGACCTTTCGACGGCGCGGACGCAGATGAGCTCGTCGGTCCGGTCGGCGACGGCAGCCTGCGCGAGCTCGCCGGCCTCCGCTATCCCGAGCGAGCGGGCCTGGGCCGGTGCGGCGACGATCGCGACCGCCACGAACGCGGCGACTGCGGCAATGAGCATTCTGCGCGAGGCCATGAGGCAACTCCTGGTCGGGTGATCAAGACCAGGGCGTGAGGGCGGGCCTCACACTGTGAGCGCGCGCCTCAGAGGGTCCAGCGAAGCGGCCGCTCGGGCTGGTACGAGCAGAAGGTGCCCGTGCGCACCGAGGCACGCAGGTGTGCCCCGAGCCCCGGATGGGCCGCCTCGACCTTCGACACGGCGCTGCGAATGCGCCACGTGACCGCCGAGCGAGCGCGCTCAGCGGGATCGCCGGCCCGGCGCGCCCTTCCGCCCAGCCCGAACGCGGACGCGAGCGCCTCCGTCACGCTGT
This sequence comes from uncultured Thermoleophilaceae bacterium, assembly GCA_963814095.1. Lineage (GTDB taxonomy): Bacteria > Actinomycetota > Thermoleophilia > Solirubrobacterales > Thermoleophilaceae > JACVRW01. The sequence goes on from CAWFBT010000006.1 coordinate 10,137, forward strand.
CGAGCTCCTCTCGCGCGCGCTCGGCGCGCACCAGGTCCCCCGCCGCCTCGGCCAGCTCGACCTGCTCGCGCAGGTCGCTGATGCGGCGCTTGAACTCCGCCTTCGCCTGCTCGTCGAGATGCTCGCCGGCGTGCCCCTGCGCGCCCAGGCCGTCGTCCGCCGCCGGCGCAGCGGGCGCGCGGGCCGGGCCGGCTGCGAGCTCCAAGCAGTGGACCTCCTCGCCGGGCGCCGCCAGCAGGCGGGCGATGTCGTGGAGGCCCTTGAGATCGGGCAGGTGAGCGTCCACGCCGCCGTAGGACAGCAGCCACAGCTCACCCTCATAGCGGAAGGCCTCGCCCGCCGGCGCCGGAGCCTCCGGCGCGGCGACCGCCGCCGCCACGGGTGGCGACTCGATCGCTCGCAACTCGCCGACCACGGCCGGGCCGACGTCCTCCAGCAACGGCGGCGCGAGCGACGCCACGCGCAGCTCATCGGCGAGCTCGGCGCCCAGGTCGGCGAGCCCCTGCGCCTCGAGCGGCGCCGGCTGCCGTGCGCGGCGGTCCGCCGTCGCGCCCGCGAGTACGCGGGCGGCGAGGTCGCGGCGGCCGCCGCGGGCGAGCAGCGGCGCGCTCGTCCTCAACACGTCCCAGCGCTGGGAGCGGTCGCCGGTCGAGGCGAAGTGGTCATAGGCGGACACGAGCAGGCGCGCCGCCTCGTGGTCACGGCCGTCCGCGGCGGCGAGCGCCGCCAGCTGGCGCATGCTGCTGCCGCGAATCAGGAAGAACTCGCTCGCCCCGGCGAGCCTCAGGCTCTCCTCGAGACAGGCCTGAGCGCGCCCATCGCCGCCCGACTTGAAGACCGTCCCGAGCGTGTAGAGCACCCAGGCGAGCATGTACGGGCTCTCCATGCGCTCCGCCTCGCGGCGAGCGGCCTCGCCGGTCGCCACCGCGTCGCCGTAGCGGCCCGCGGCCGCCAGCGCCTGTGTGCGCAGCACCGACATCTCGAGCGCCACCGCGGGCTTGCCCGCCGCGTAGGCGGCGTGCACGGCATCGTCGATCCGCTCGAGGCCCGGGTCGACCTCGCCGAGAAAGCCGTACGTGACGAGCGCAAGGGCCCGGCGCGCAAGCGCCGCGGGCGGGCCATCGTCGCGTTCCGCCGCAATCGCGCGGTCGGAGTAGCGCAATGCGCGCTCGGGCTGCCCGGCCGCGAACTCCGCAACCGCGGCGGCGCCGAGCGCCTCCTCGGCGAGCCGGTCATCGGCGCCGGGCCAGCGCTCGAGCGCCTGCCCGCACAGCGAGGCGATCTCGGCGGCATGCAGCGATGGGCAGAGTGGCCACAGCGCCGCGACCAGCCGGAAAGCGCGCTCGTGCGAGTCGTCGTTGCGGATCGACCAGAGCGCGGCGGCGCGCACCTCGTCGAAGGAACGGATCCCGACGCGCAGCATGTCCTTCGTCCAGAGCGCCTCCGCGTCGCGCCGCATGCCGTCGGCGAGCGCCAGGTAATGGTCGGCGTGCAACTCGCGCACGCGCCGCTCGTCCCCGCGCTCGGCGAGGCGCTCGAGCCCGTAGTGACGCAGGGACTCGAGCATCGAGTAGAAGGTCGTCCCCCGCTCATCGCTCGCCACGAGCAGCGAGCGCTGCACGAGCCGGTCGAGCAGGTCGAGCATCTCGTTCGGCAAGACGCCGCAGCCGGTGCATACGGCGGCCGCGGCGTCGAGGTCGAAGCGGCCGGCGAAAACAGCCAGGCGGCCGAACACGAGCCGCTCCGGTTCGGTGAGCAACCGGTATGACCAGTCGATCGTCGCCCGCAGCGTCCGGTGGCGCTCGCCCTCGCGCGAGCGCGCGCGCGTGAGCAGCCGAAAGCGCTCGTCGAGCAGGCCGGCGATCTCCGCCGGCGAGAGCGCGCGGCTGCGCGCCGCGGCGAGCTCGATCGCGAGCGGCAGCCCGTCGAGCCGGCGGCAGATGCGGGCCACCGGCTCGGCGTTGTTCGCGTCGAGGGCGAAGTCCCAGCGGGCGGCTCGTGCGCGGTCGACGAACAGCGCGACCGCCTCCGAGCGCTCGAGCGCCTCGAGTGCCTCGCCCTCCGGCAGGCCGAGCGGCCCGAGCCGGAGCACCTGCTCACCGTCCACGCCGAGCGGCTCGCGGCTCGTGGCGAGGAGCCGGGCGTCGGGGCAGCCGGCCAGGATCCGGTCGGCGAGCTCGGCCGCGCCCGCGATCACGTGCTCGCAGTTGTCGAGCACGAGCAGTCGCGGGCGCTCGTTGAGCGCCTCGACGACGGCGTCGGCGCCGCCGTCGCGCCCGAGTGAGTCGGCCACCGCCGCGGCCACCGCGTCGTCCGAGTCGAGCGCGGTCAGGATGCACCAGCGCACGTCGCCGCCGTTCAAGCGGCTGGTCGCCTCGGTCGCCAGGCGCGTCTTGCCGGCGCCGCCGAGGCCGGTGATCGTGACGAGCGGCTCCCGCGTTACGAGCTCGCGTAGGTGCGCGAGCTCGCGCTCACGTCCGAAGAAGCTGGTCCTGGCTGCCGGGGCCGCGGCTTGCTGGGACGACACAGCGAGATCGTAGGGTCCCGCGCGTCTCCGCGACAGGGCGGAACATCCGCCCGAGGCCGAGCCGCTCGTTGAGCCGCTCGGCGAGACGCGGCGCGACGAGCCCGCCGACCTGCTCTCGGTCCGACAGGTCGGCGGGCAGCGTCACGCAGCGCACGCCACTCTCGGCCAGCTCAGCGGCCAGACGCCGGAGCGCGGCTTCGCCGCGCCCCGACAGCGCGAGCTGGACGCCCTCCCGGCCCAGGGCGCGCGCCATCTCGCTGCCCAGCCCTCCTCCGGCGCCGGTCAGAAGGGCCACCTTCCCCTGCAGCGAGTCCATGCCACCGAGGCGTGAGCGCGGGCCTCACATCGTGAGGCGACCCCTCACGCCCGCGCTGAAACGGACTTCGAGGAGGAGAACTTGGTGACCACCACCAGCGCCGGACCATCCAAGCAGGCAGAGGCCCTGAGAGAGCTCGCGAGCTATCCGCTGCTGGATGCGCTCTACGGCCGGCGCGCGCGTCGCGTCGCGCTCGGCGCCGAGATCCCCGACGGCCCGCTCGCCTACGACTCGCCGCACGATCCCATGTCGCTGTCGGAGCTCGAGCGGATGGTCGTACTGACCTCGATGGCCGGCACGACCGGCTGGCACTACTCGATCACCCGCAACGCGCGCTACTCCCCGCACATGGCGAACTACGCCGCCGGTGCCGCCGGCCGCACGTTCCCGTCCGCCGCCGGCTTCCACACGTCCGAGCTGTTCTTCACCGACGACTCGGGCACCTGGTTCTTTCCGACCCGCGACGCAGGGGCGCTCGTCGACCCCGCGGACGAGGAGATCACGCCGGAGCTGATGGTCGAGCGCCACGCCGAGCGACTCGTGAAGCTGTCCGACGAGCGCATCCATCTTCCACGCGAGGAGCCCTACCTCGAGGGTCACAACACCTGGTGCGTGAACGTCCCGGGCTCGCTGCTCGTGATCCCCGTCGGCGATCTCGCTCAGCACGCGCTGGCCGGGCTCTGCTTCCTGACGCAGAACGGCTATTGCCTCACCGACGACGTCACCGGCCGGCCGATTCCCGGCATGGAGCGCTACCGCGGACTCGTCGACGTCGACGACCCGTTCCCGCTCACGTTCTTCGACCAGTACATGCTGGCCGAGATCACGGCCGAGCTTGCGTGCTCTTGCTATGCGGGCGTCCTGACGCTCCAGGCGATGGGCCTCGGCGGCTGGATGTTCGACGGCGTCGACCGCTTCTCGATGCTCGGCGCCTCCGGCAACCCCGAGGTGCCCGGGCTCGGCTTCCGCTACGACGAGGACGAGCGCTGGTCGGTACCCAACCCGACCGGCCTCGAGGGCGTCTTCGAGGCGTACTGCCCACCGCACCACGACGACATGCGGGCCGCCGTCGAGGCGTTCTGCGAGCGCAAGTTCGGCGCGGGCGGGCCGCACAGCGCCGGTACGAACGGCGCATGGAGCGAGTCGGCCCTGATCCGCTCGAGCGCCCAGGTGCACGACGAGCGCTTCCGCGACTGCGTCGCCCACCAGGCCGAGTATCTGTACGAGACGTTCGGGAAGTTCCCGGCGACGATCCCGTCGCTGATGATCCTGAACTACGTGCAGGCCCACCACCTGGACCTGGACTTCTACGACGAGCGGTTCCGGCCCGGCTCGTACCTCGCGTCGCACGCGCGCCACATGGAGGTATGGCACTGATGGCAGCCGCCACGACGATCAGCGACCTTTTCCACTCGAAGGGAACCGAACGATGAAGAACCGTACGCCTGCCATATGCCGAGCAGGGCGATCCCGACGGCACGCCGGTGCTGCTGCTGCACGGGATCACCGACTCGCAGCGCTCCTGGGAGCCCGTGTTGCCGCTGCTGCCCGAGTCGATTCGGGCGATCGCGGTGAGCATGCGCGGTCATGGCAACGCCGAGCGGCCCGAGGCCGGCTACCGCGCCGAGGACTACGCCGCCGATGTGATCGAGCTGCTCGACCGGCTCGAGCTCGAGTCCGCCGTGGTCTGCGGCCACTCGCTCGGGACCTACGTGGCCGCGCAGATCGCGATCGAGCGGCCGCAGCGCGTGGCCGCGCTCGTGCTCGAGGGCGCGCCGGCTACCCCGGCGCGCAATCCGGTGATCGCCGAGGTGGCCGCTGCCGTGGCGGAGCTCGACGACCCGGTCGACCCGACCTTCGTCAGGGAGTTCCAGGCGTCGACTACGGAGCGGCCGCTCGCGCCCGGCCTGCTCGACACGTTCGTGGAGGAGAGCCTCAAGCTGCCCGCACGGACCTGGCGAGCCGCGTTCGCGGACCTGATGCGGATCGACCTGTCCGGGCGGCTCGGCGACATCGCAGCCCCCACGCTGCTGATCCACGGAGAGCGGGACGCGATCGTGCCGGGCGGCGAGCAGAAGTGGCTGCTGGCGCGGCTACCGAACGCGAGGCTCGTGACGCTCGACGGCACCGGTCACGCCCCGCACTGGGAGCGGCCCGAGCGCTACGCGACCGAGCTCGCGACCTTCGCGGCGGCCTCCTACGCGTCGCGCGGCGCGAGCACCGCGCCGCGGGAAGCGCCCGCGCTCGCGGCGACGACCAGCGGATCGCGACGATCTCCCGCGCCACGAGGCCTTCGCCCAATACGACGTAGCCGGCGAGCGCGGCCATGCCGGGCTCGAGCGACATGAGCACCCCGAAGACGCCCGTCGGCATGCGCCGCAGCGCCTCCATCTCGAGCGCGTAGGGGATCGCCGACGAGAGCACTGCCACGGCGAGGCCTGCGGCCAGGATCCAGGGGACGAGCAGCTCGCCGCCGGCCTCGCCGACCCCGACCGGCACCAGCACGACGGCGCCGACCACCATGGCGAGCGCCAGCCCGTCGGCGCCCTCGTAGCGGCGCCCGATCTGGGCACTCAGCAGGATGTAGGCGGCCCAGAACGCTCCGGCCAGCAGGGCGAGCGCGATGCCGAGCCCGTCGAGCCCGCCCGCGCCGAGGTCGGACAGCAGCAGGATCCCGGCCGCGGCCAGCGCGACCCAGACCAGGTCGAGTCGCCGCCGCGAGCCCGCCACGGCCACGCCCAGCGGGCCAACGAACTCGAAGGTCACCGCGGCGCCCAGCGGGATGCGGTCGAGCGCCGCGTAGAACGACATGTTCATGCAGGCGAGCACGAGGCCGAACACCACCACCAGCTCCAGGTCGCGGCGGGTGCGCCGGCGCGGCGAGGGCCGCCAGACCGCCATGAGCACCACGGCGGCGAAGACCAGCCGCAGGAAGACCGTCCCGCCGGGCCCTATCTCGTCGAACAGGCCCTTGGCGAGAGCCGAGCCGATCTGCACCGAGGCGATCGCCAGCAGGACGAGGAGGACGGGCGGCACGCCGGGATAATGCCCGCATGGCCGTTACCGACGTCGCGCCCGCGCCGGCCCGCGAGCGCTCCTACGAGGAGCTCGAGCAAATCTTCGCTGGAACCACGGCGCCGTTCGCCTTCGTCGACCTCGACGCGATGTGGTCGAACGCGCGCGAGATGCTCGGGCGCGCCGCCGGCGTTCCGATCCGGGTGGCGAGCAAGTCGGTGCGCTGCCGCTCCCTGCTGGCCTCGATCCTCGACTTCGACCCGGGCTTCCGCGGCCTGATGACGTTCACGCTGCCCGAGACGCTCTGGCTCCATGGGCATGGCTTTCGCGACCTGCTCGTGGCGTACCCGAGCGCGGATCGCGAGGCGCTCGCCGAGCTCGCCCGGCTCGACGACGAGCGCCCGCCGGTGGTGATGGTCGATTCGGTCGAGCAGCTGGACCTGATCGAGGCGGCGGCGCGCGGCGCCGGGCCCGTGCGCGTCTGCATCGACCTCGACCTCAGCTGGTGGCCGCTCGGCGGCCGCCTCAAGGTCGGCGTCAAGCGCTCGCCGGTGCACGAGCCGGCCCAGGCGCGCGCGCTGGCCGAGGAGATCGTGCGACGTCAGGGGCTCGAGCTCGCCGGCTTGATGGGCTACGAGGCCCACATCGCGGGCGTCGGCGACCGCCCACTGGGAAAACGCTTGCAGGGCTACGCGATCCGGGCGATGAAGGCGCTGTCGGTGCCCGAGCTCGCCGAACGCCGCGCGGCGGCCGTGGCGGCGGTACGCGAGGTGGCCGCCGTCGAGATGGTGAACGGCGGCGGAACGGGGAGCATCCACTCGACGCGCGCGGAGGCCATCGTCACCGAGATCACGGCCGGATCTGGCTTCTACGCGCCAACTCTGTTCGATCGCTACGCCTCATTCCGACTCACGCCGGCGGCGATGTTCGCGATGCCGGTGGTGCGTCGCCCGAGCGGCGGCGTGGCGACTTTGCTGGGCGGGGGCTACCTCGCGTCGGGTGCCGCCGGCCCCGATCGGCTGCCCGCGCCGGAGCTGCCGCGCGGCCTGCGGCTGGATCCGCTCGAGGGGGCAGGAGAGGTGCAGACGCCGGTGATCGGGGCGGCCGCCGCTAGCCTGCGCGTGGGCGCAAACGTTTACCTGCGCCATGCAAAGGCCGGCGAGCTGTGCGAGCGATTCAACAGCCTCCAGCTGCTGAGCGGCAGCGAGATCGTCGGAGAGGTCCCGACGTACCGCGGCGAGGGCCGGGCCGAGCTCTAGATCCGCAACCCCCGCGCGGGCCTCGTGTTGGAATCCCTGTGTCCCGCCTCCTGGCAGGCGCCCTCGCGGCGCTGACGCTGCTCGCCTGCGCTGCCGCGCCGGCGCTCGCGCAGCAGCAGCAGCCCAACGTCGTCGTGATCATGACCGACGACCAGACCGCGGCGAGCGTGCCGATGATGCCGCAGCTGAACGCCCTGATCGGGAGCGAGGGGACGAACTTCGAGCAGGCGATCGCGAGCTTCCCGCTGTGCTGTCCGTCGCGCGCGACGAACCTCACCGGGCAGTACGCCCACAACCACGGCGTGCTCCACAACAGCGGGCTGTTCGGCGGCTTCCGGATGCTCGACAACACGAACACGCTGCCGGTGTGGCTGCAGGCCGCCGGCTACCGGACCATGCACGTGGGGCGCTATCTGAACGGCTACGAGTACCGCGACGGCATCCCGGCGGGCTACACCGACTGGTACGGGAGCCCGCATTCGAGCGCCTTCAACTACGCGAACTGGAAGGTCAACGAGAACGGCGTGCTGCGCTCGTATCCGCAGCCCGACCGCCCGGGCGACTACCAGACCGACCAGTCCACGCGCCGCGCCGTCGGTCTGATCGAGGACGCCGCGCCGTCGGCGCAGCCCTTCTACCTGTCGCTCTGGTACGTCGCCCCGCACCGCGGTGGGCCGCGCGACTCCGACGATCCGCCCAGCCCGGGCACGCCCTCTCCCGCTCCGCGCCACCGTGACGCGTTCTCGGCCTACTCGATGCCGCGCCTGCCGAACTTCAACGAGCGCTCGATGTTCGACAAGCCGCAGGTGGTGGCCGACCGCCCGCGCTTCACCCCGGAGAAGATCGCGGGCATCGAGGAGAACTGGCGTCAGGAGCTCGAGAGCCTGCTCGCGGTGGACGAGGGCGTGGCGCAGGTCATCGACACGCTGCGCCGCAGCGGCGAGCTCGAGAACACGCTGATCGTCTACATGTCGGACAACGGCTTCATGCACGGTGAGCACAGGGCCCTCGCCGAGAAGGTCCTCCCCTACGAGCCGTCGATCCGGGTGCCGCTCCTGCTGCGCGGACCGGGCGTACCGCGCGGGCGGGTCGACGACCGGCTCGTGGCGAACCTCGACGTTCCGGCCACGATCCTCGACGCCGCGCACGTGACGCCGTGGCGCCTCCTCGACGGGCGCTCGCTGCTCGACCTCGCCGAGGACCCGGGCGCGGAATGGGGCCGGGACATCCTGATCGAGAACGGCCGCGGCGCCAACGGCATCCCCACCTACCGCGGCATCCGCAACTACCGCTACCTGTACGTGGAGCACCTCACGACGGGCGAGTACGAGCTCTACGACCTGGTGGAGGATCCCTTCCAGCTGAACAGCAGGGACGGCGACGACCGCTACCGGCACGTGCAGCGCGACCTGAAGCGGCGTCTGCGCGAGCTGCGCAGCTGCGCCGGCGCGAGCTGCCTGGCCGCTCCGCGGCTGCGGCTCTTCCTGCGCTCGCAGGGCCGGCCCATCTCGAGCTGCATCAGCGACGACCTGCGCGTGCGCGTCGGCGGCTCGGAGCGCGACGACATCATGAGCGCGGACGTGATCGTGGGACGCCGCCGCGTCGGACGCGCGCTCACCCCGCCGGTGGTGGAGGACATCCCCCTGCGGCAGCTCCGCTCGCGCGGGCGCTTCCGCCTGCGGGTGCGAACCGAGACGATCGACGGCCGCCGGCTGACGCTCGACCGCGTGCTGCGCGCCTGCCGGTGAAGACCCTCGCGGCCTTTTTCGCGGTCACCGCGCTCGTCCTGCCGGGAGGCGCCGGCGCCGCCCCCGTCGAGCGGCCCAACATCGTGGTCATCATGACCGACGACCAGACGCTCGAGTCGATGCGCGTGATGAGCGGCGTGCAGCGATCGCTCGCGGCCGAGGGCACCAGCTTCGATCGCGCGTTCGTGTCGAACGCGCTCTGCTGCCCGTCGCGCGCGACGCTCTTCTCCGGCCAGTACTCGCACAATCACGGTGTGATCGGCAACACCCCGCCGGACGGCGGCTATGGCCGGCTCGACAAGCGCAACTGGCTGCCGGTCTGGCTCCAGAAGGCGGGCTACCGGACCGTGCACATCGGCAAGTTCTTGAACCAGTACGGGATCCGCAACCCGACGGAGGTGCCGCTCGGCTGGAGCGAGTGGTACGCGTCGGTCGACCCGTCGACGTACTTCTTCTACGGCTACACGCTGAACGAGAACGGCCTGCTCTACCAGTACGGGCTCGATCGCAACCCGATCTACTACTCGACCGACTACTACGCCGAGCGCGCCCTGTCGGTGATCCGGCGCATGGGCGACACACGCACGCCGTTCTTCCTCTCGCTCGCCTTCCTGGCTCCGCACAGCGGCGGGCCGAGCGACCCGGACGACCCGCCCGGTCTGCCGACGCCCTCGCCGGCGCCGCGCCATATGAACCGCTTCGCGGACGAGCGCCTGCCGCCCAACCCCTCGTTCAACGAGGCCGACCTGTCGGACAAGCCGAGCTTCATCCAGATCCTGCCGCCGATCAACTCCACGCGCGCGGCGGCGATCGACGAGAACTACCGGCAGCGACTCGAGTCGCTGCTGGCCGTCGACGAGGCGGTGGTTAGGCTGGTCGACACCCTGCGCGCGGAGCGCGAGCTCGACAACACGCTGATCCTGTTCACGTCGGACAACGGCTTCTTCCATGGCGAGCACCGCGTCCAACTCGGCAAGGTGCTCGTTTACGAGCCCTCGATCCGCGTGCCGCTGATCATGCGCGGCCCGGACGTGCCCGAGGGCGCCCACCGCCGCCAGCTCGTGACCAACGCGGACCTCGCGCCGACGATCCTGGAGGCCGCCGGCGCCAAGCCCGGCAAGCCGCAGGACGGCCGCTCGCTGTTCCCGCTGCTCGAGGACCGCGGGCTCGAGTGGGGCCGCGACCTGTTGATCGAGGGGGCACCCGGCGTGAACCAGCCCGCCTTCGACGCGATCCGCACCTACCGCTACGTGTACGTCCAGCACGCGAACGGGGAGCGCGAGCTCTACGACCTCGAGCGCGACCCGAACCAGCTCACGAGCCTGCACAATGACCCCGCCTACGCTGACGTGCAGGCGGACCTGGCGCTGCGCCTGGGGCTGCTGTCGGTTTGCGTGGGGCCCAGCTGCCGCTCGAGGCCGGCCGCGCGCCTCGCTGTCCGCTCGTGCCGGGCCCGCGTGTCGGGCTCCAGGGTCGAGACGGTGACCTTCCGCAGCGCGCGCCGGCTGCGCCTCGACCGCGCGAGCCCCTTCGGCTCGCCGGTCGGCGGCCGGTCGCTGCGCGCGCGGATTCAGACGAGCGACGGCCGCATCGTCACGCTGGACCGGTCGCTGCCTCCGAGCTGCCGCTGAGGGCTGCAACCGACCCGAGCACCCGGCGGGTGTAGTCGTTCTCGAAGCGCCCCTCCGGGTCGAGCCGTGTGCGGATCTCCGCGAAGCGCTCCCACTCGGGGTAGCGCTCGGCCAGGGTCGTCGCCGACTGGTAGTGGCGCTTGCCCCAGTGCGGCCGGCCGCCGTAGTCGTCCATGATCGCCTCGACCCCGCGGAAGTAGCTCTCGTACTCCATCCCGAGGTACTGGTGGACCGCGATGTAGGCAGTCGGGCGCCCGTACGCCGTCGACAGCAGCGCGTCGTCGGGCGCCACCACGCGCAGCTCGATCGGGAACCCGATCGGCAGGCGGCGCCGCTCGATCAGGCCGAGCACGCGCTCGAGCGCCTCGGCCGCGTGCTCGCGCGGGATCCCGTACTCCATCTCCGTGAAGCGGACCAGCCGGACGTTGGCGTAGACGCGGTTGCTGGCGTCGAGGGACTCGGAGCGCCCCATCAGCGCTGCGATCGAGCGGTTGAGGCGCGGGATCTGGCTCGGGAAGCGCCGCCCGAGCCGGCAGGCGAGCCCGAGCGCGGCGTTCTCCAGCAGGACGTCGTGGACGAACGCCGTGGCCTTACCGGGCGGCTCCGGCTCCCGGTCGGTCCGCGCGGACGTGAGCGTCAGGGCCCGGCGCGTGTAGGGCATCACGAACGCCTCCCAGTGATCGTGCGCCTCGACGTGCTCGTCGAGCCGGGGGAGCACGTCGTCGAGGTCGCGCGGCTCATCGACCCTGTGGATCGTGAACGCCGGCACGCAGCGCAGCGTCACGGCGCTGATCGCGCCGAGCGCGCCCAGGGATACGCGGGCCGCGCGCAGCTCGTCGCCTCCGGAGAGCTCGTGGAGCTCGCCGCGGCCGTCAACGAGCCGCACGCCGACCACCTGCGAGGAGAGGTTCCCGAACGTGCCGCCGGTCCCGTGCGTGGCCGTGGAGATCGCACCGGCCACGGTCTGCGGATCGACGTCGCCCTGGTTCTCCATCGCGAGTCCTCGGGCGCGCAGCTCCTCGCCGAGGTCGTGCAGCGTGATGCCTGCCTCGACGGTCACGTCGCTGCCCTCGACGGACAGCACCCGGCGCATGGCCGACAGGTCGAGCATCAGCCCGTCGGTGCAGGCGATGTCGGTGAAGGAGTGGCCCGAGCCGGCGACCTTGACGCGCGCTGCCCCGGCGACTGCGCGCACGAGCTCGTCCTCCGAGCCCGGCCTGACGATCTGCTCAGGCGCGCAACGCTGCTGCCGCGCCCAGTTGGTCCAGATCCGGGGGCTCGCGCCCCCCGGCGCCGAAGCAGCCGGCTCGGCCGGCTGCGCAGGGTTCACCATCCCCGCGACACCTGGCTGGCCTCGGCGGTCCGGGCGGCCCTACGAGGCCGCCGACTCCGCCGCCGCCTCGACCTTCTCGGGCTCCGGAGCCCAGTGCGCCTCAGGGTCTATCGGCGTGTCCCGTAGATAGGCCTCGGCGTCGAGGGCGGCCATACAGCCCGTGCCGGCGGCCGTGACGGCCTGGCGGTAGATGCGATCGGTGAGGTCGCCGGCTGCGAACACGCCCGGCAGCTTGGTCCGAGTGGAACGGCCGTCGACGAGGACGTAGCCCTCCTCGTCAACCTCGAGCTGACCCTCGACGAGATGCGAGTTGGGCCGGTGGCCGATCGCGACGAACGCGCCCGTCACCGGCAGCTCGCGCTCCGAGCCGTCCACGGTGTTCTCGAGCGTGACCTGCTCGAGCGCGCCGTCGTCGCCGGCGTCGAAGCTCTTGATGACGTACGGGGTCACGAGGTCGATGTTGCCCTTCTGCCGCGCGCGGTCGAGCATGATCGCCGAGGCGCGGAACTCCGGCCGCCGGTGGACGATGCCGACCCGGTCGGCGAACTTGGCGAGGAAGGTCGCGTCCTCCATGGCGGTGTCGCCGCCGCCGACGACGATCGTCTGCTTGCCGCGGAAGAACGCCGCGTCACAGGTGGCGCAGTAGGAGACGCCGCGCGCCGCGAGCTCCTCCTCGCCGGGCACTCCGAGCTTCTTCGGCTCGGCGCCCATCGCGAGGATGATCGCGCGCGCCTTGATCTCCGTCGGACCGACGTGCACGGTGTGCAGCCCGCCCGGCTCGCGCGACAGGTCGATCTTCGTCGCGTCGTCGGTGAGGAAGCGCGTACCGAAGCGCGCCGCCTGATCGCGGAAGTCCTGCATCATCACCGGCCCCATCACGCCCTCGGAGTAGCCGGGATAGTTCTCGACGTCGGTCGTCTGCTGCAACAGGCCGCCCCATGCGAAGCCCTCGATCACCAGCGGATTCAGGTCCGCACGCGAGGTGTAGAGCGCAGCCGTGTATCCAGCCGGCCCGCTCCCGACGATGACGACGTCTTCGATGTCCTTGATCTCGATATCCATGTGCGCGCTCATTACTTTACTTTCTGAAGTGTAGCCACGCCACCCGTCGGCGCCTCTTCCTCACGCTCCCACCGCGCCACGGTACCGCGGAGTTGGAAGAACGCGACGATCCCGGGCGGAATCGGCAGCCAGAAGGCGATCACGCGGTAACACAGCACGGCCGGGAAGACGACGGCGCTCGGCAGCCCGAAGAGGACGTCGAACGCGAAGATCATGCCCGCGTCGACCGAGCCGACGCCGCCGGCGGGCGAGGGAATCAGGTTGGCGGCCAAGCCCACGAAGAAGCCCTGAACGAGCACGCCAAAGGGCACGTCGCCCCCGAATGCCTCGAAGCTCGCCCAGAGCACTCCGATGTTCGCGGCCCAGAAGCCAACCGCGCCGACCACCGCGAGCGCGCCGCGCTGCGGATGGCGGAGGTACGCGAGCGCGGTCCTCGTGCCCGTGGCGAGCGTCGCAGGTCCCTTCGCGATGCGCTGGAGGTAGCGGACGCGCCGGTAGCCGCCTGCGAACTGCTGGATGCGGCGCTCGAAGTCCTGCGGAATGAGCGCGATCACCCCGAAGAGCGCCATGACGCAGGCCGCGATCGCGGCCGGCACGATTGTCCCGCCGATCGGGGCCGGACCGGGCAGCACGTGCGTGCGGAGCAGGATCCCGAACAGCACGAGCGCTGAGAGATAGACCGAGTACGTGAGGACCAGGAAGGCGACCATCCGGCAGGCCGAGCGGCGCCTCGGCATGCCTGCCTTGCGGAGGGCCCAGTAGGTGAGCACAAGGCCGCCCACGCCGGCCGCCGAGAAGAGCCGCGTGGCGGCCAGGCCGGCCATCGTGATCTGGTAGGAGACCTTCGCGTTCAGCCGGCGATGGACCTCGTCGTCACGCGTCCCGCCGAGCACCCCGCGGAACAGCGCGACGTACGCGGCGAAGGCGAGCGCGTTGAAGCCGACGGCGATGACGATCCAGTACCAGACCGCCTCGTCGAGCTTGTCCACAGCCTCGCCCGCACCGACGAGGTTCGGCAGCAGCACGTAGATCGCCACCACCACGAGCACGATCAGCAGGGCCCCGGTTACGAGCTTGCGGCGGTCGCTCAGGAGCGCCTGGAGGCGGCCGACCTCCGCGTCGTCATCGCGCTCGTCGTCGGTGGTGTCGTCGAGCTCCGGCCCCTCGTCGGGGAGGAGGTCCCCTTCCTCGAGCCGTCGACGTTCCTCGAGGCGGCGGCGCTGGTCCGCCGCCATCAGCTGGCCTGTGGCTCCAGTCGCTGAACCGTGCGGGCGATCGCGTCGATCGCCGGATCGAGGTGCGGCGCGGCGCGCCAGATGCCCTCGGCCAGAGCCAGGCCGGCCAGCAGATCCATAACGTAGTGCTCCCCGAGATAGACGAGGCCGAACCCGAGCGAGAGGGCATACACCCAGCCGGCCGCGGCGTGGCCGGGGCCGACCTGGGACAGCAGCCGGGCTGCCATGACTGAGGTGCCGAAGTGAAGCGAGGGCATCGCCGCGAACGGGTTTCCTTGGAGCGAATGGTAAAGCGGGCGCCAGAGACGTCCCCACACGCGCTCGCCCGCCTCGGCCATGATCCGCCGCACGGGCGGCAGGTTCCCGTTCTCGCCGGCCCACCAGGGCGGCGCCGTCGGAACCAGCCAGTAGACGACACAGCCGAGGTCGAAGCAGGCCGACATCAGGACGGCTGAGCGCGGGTAGAGGCGGCGGTGGCGCAGGAGCATGTAGGCGAGCGTCCCGTGCGGGACCAGGAACCAGCTCCAGTGGATCGCCGACAACCCGTACTCGAGCGGCCCGACCTTGCCCTCGCGGCCGAGCGAGCGCTGGAGCCGAGTGGTGGGAGTGGTGCCGCCGCCCAGGGCGCGGTCGAAGTCGATCGGATACTCGACCCTGAGCCGGCGCAGGAGCGCCTCGGGGTCGTCATCGGGCATGTCGAAGTGCGCGAAATACGCCCACATCTGGAGGGCGTAGATGCCCGCGTCGCGGAGCGGCGTGCGAGGCGCGGCGAGCGCGAGGGCCGCGGGCATCGGCCACGTGAGCGCGGACACGACGGGAGGACGCAGCCTCAGGCGGTGCCGGAGCAACGGGGTGGCGATGCCCACGACCACCGCGCCCCACGCGAGCGTTCGTAGGGCGCGAGTGCTTCGCAAGGCGGCACGAGCATACCCGCGCGCGAGGTCGCAACCGCGGCAACGCGCCGTGCAGGGCGGAGGAGGAGGCGTCCCGGCACCGAAAAGCCACGCAAGATGAAGATCTCGCGGACTCTGGCCACTCTGTCGATCTCGCTCGCGGCGTTGGGCGCCGCCGCCGCCGTGGCCGCGGCGGCATCCTCGGATTCCACCGCCGCGAGAAGCGGCGGGGCGCTGGCGCAGCCGACCGTCGAGCAGCGCGGCGGCGGGCATGTTGCGCCGCCGAGCGCGCGCGCGGAGGCAGAGGCGTCGGCGGCGGAGTCGCCTGCGGGCGGCGCCGGGGCCCCCCCGGCCGAGGCCGCGCAGGAGGACCAGCCCACGACGCCCGGCGGCGAGGAGCAGAACGGCGGCGAGCAGCCGCCCGAGGAGCCGACCGAGACCGTGGAGGAGCCGGGCGCCGAGGACGTCGGCGGCACCGTCGGTGACACGGGCTCGGCGACGAGCGGGCTGCCGTCGACCGGGCTCGAGCTGAGCGCGATGGCGGTTATCGGGCTCGGGCTGGTCCTGTTGGGCGCGGCGCTCCGGCCCGGCCGGCGCGAGCGCGAAGTTCGCTCGCACCGGTAGTCCCTATCAGCGCATCACGCGGGCCGCGCTAACGGTCGCGGCACTGCTCCTGAAGGTCCTGAACACGTTCAGGTCGATGCGGAACAGCGCGCGCCTGCGATTGAACTTCCTGCCGACGGTGAAGTAGACCTTCCAGGTGCCGGTGCGCGGCGCAGCCGGGAGGAAGGGCAGCTTCTTGTGGGCGATGCCGCATGCGCCCTTCGCCGTGCCGAGCTTGCGGACGGCGTGGCGACGACCGTTGAAGGTCCAATGCAGGAACATCTTCGCCCCTGTAGGCGGCCCCCACACGGACCAGCGGACCCTGCGGCCGAGGTTGTTGCCGACCCGCGACGGCTTCACGTTCGCGCCGACCCGGACGAAGGACACGTTGGTCGAGGCGACGAGTCCTGGCGTCACCCGGTCGGTCGCGGTCAGCGTGTAGGTCTTCGTGCGGCCGGCCGAGCTGCGAATGAACTCAGTCGGCATGAAGGCGCCGACGTTGAACGAGCCGTCGGCGGCAAGTGGGGTGAAGGCGCCGAGGTCGCCGTTCGTGTACTTGAGCTCAACGGTGTTGAGGGCAGGGTCGGTGTTCGGCGTGAAGCCGCTACCTGAGATCGGGACCCATTGCTCGCCCGCGAAGCTCGGGAGATAGCGGGCGCAGGGCGTGCCCGGGGCGATGGTGGCTGCGGACGCCGTGGACGCGCCGGCGGCGGCAAGCGCTACGACAGCTGCACTGACGAGGACTGCTCGCCTGGGGAAGGCACGGTGCATTGGGGATAGCTCTCCTGGCGTTTGACCGGATCTGTGGGGAGCGCGGCAGGATGCCACGATCCCCGGTCGAGCGCCAGAGGCAAGCGTCAGTGGCCGACCTTCTCGAGAATGCGCACCTCGACGTCGGCCCGCTTCGCGAACTCGCGCGCGTCGTTCTCGGTGCCCAGGTGCTCGCCCCAGTGCATCGGGACTGCCACGCGCGGCTGGATCCGGCGCGCCGCCTCGGCCGCCTCCAGCGCGGTCATGACGTAGGTGCCGCTCACCGGCAGCAGCGCCACGTCGACCCCGGTCACGGCGTCCATCTCGGGAATCACGTCGGTGTCACCCGAGTGGTAGAGGCGCTCGCCGCGCACGTTCAGCTCGTAGCCGACCCAGCCGGCTTCGCGCGGATGGAAGGGCCGGCCCTCGCCGTCGACCTTGGAGGTGTTGTAGGCAGCGATCGCCGCGACGTGGACGCCGCGCACGAGCTCCTCGTCGAGGATCTCGCCCGGCGCGATCGAATGAACCTGGCCGCTGACGCGCTCGGCCACCGCCGCCGGACCCACGAGCCAGGTCTCGCGCTTCGAGAGCCGCTCGACGTCCTGCGGCGAGAAGTGGTCGTAGTGGCCGTGCGTGACCAGGATCAGGTCCGCGGGCGGCGAGCCCTCTGGCACCCGGTACGGGTCTATGTAGACGAAGGCTCTTCCGACGGCGACTCGGAAGCCCGAGTGCCCAAGCCATTCAAGTGAGTCGAGGAGCACTCCTCCGTAGCTTGGCATGCGAGGCCAATGCGCAAACGGACCGTGGTCCCGAGGTCCGAGCGCTCGATCTCCATCGAGTCGGCGAGCGCCTCCATCAGTGGCAGGCCGTGCCCGCGGAACGGCAACGGGCCGTCGGGGCGCTCGACCCAGGTACCGCTGTCACGCACCTCCAGGACGACCCCCTCGTCGCTCGTGTCGGCCTCGACGGTCACGCTCCCTGGCCCGAAGCGGCAACCGTGCTCGATCGAGTTGGAGCAGGCCTCATGGCAGGCGATCTGAATCGCCTCGAGCTCGTCCTTGCTCGCTCCGCGCGCGGTGAGCCAGCGGCTCAGCCCGCGCCGTATCGACGCGAGCTCCGCGGGATCGGGCCGCAGGTCGGCCCGGAACGGCCCGGGCGGGACGGGAAGGGCGCGCAGCGCCAGCAGCGCGACGTCGTCGCGCGGGTCGTGCATCTCGAGCATCGCGTCGAGCAGCCGGTCGCAGAGCGCTTCGGGATCATCACCCGGATCCATGGCCGCCACCCGCAGCGCCTCGAGGCCCACGTCGATCGAGATGCCGCGCTGCTCGACGAGGCCGTCCGTGTAGAGGATCAGCGTCGAACCGGGCTCGAGGGCGATCTCGACGTCGCTGTGGCTCGGGGTCTCGAAGACGCCGAGCGGCGGGTCCGGGGCCCCCTCGAGGAAGCCGGCGACGCCGTCCGGACCGACGATCAGGGGCGGCACGTGGCCGGCGCTCGCGAGCCGCACCTTGGAACGGTCGGGCTCGACGGCCAGATACAGAAGCGTGGCCATCTGGCCGCCCTCGAGGCTGCGCACGAGCCGGTCGAGCCGGTCGAGGACGGCACCTGGCGGATGGCCCTCGAGCGCGTACGCCCGCGTGGCGTGACGCAGCTGCGCCATCAGCGCGGCCGCCCCGAGCCCGTGTCCGACCACGTCGCCCATCGCCACGCCGAGGCTGCCGTCGCCGAGCTGGAGCGCGTCGTACCAGTCGCCGCCGACCTTGGCACCACCCGGCCGGTAGCGCGCGGCCACCTCGACGCTCTCGATCCTCGGCAGCTCGTCGGGCAACAGGCTGAGCTGGAGCGTCTCGACCGTGCCGAGCTCGCGCTCGTACGCGCGCGCGTTCGCGATCGCGAGGCCGGCGCGGTCGGCCATCAGGATCAGCAGGCTCTCCTCGTCCGCCGTCCAGCGGCGTGACGAGCAGAGGCTGAGCTCGACCGCCCCGGCGATCTCGCCGCCGATCGGCAGCGGAGCGGCCATGACCGCGCGCGGCCGCTCGGCCCCGAGCGCCGGATCGAGCCCGTCCGAGAAGTCGGCCAGCGTGATGGGCCGGGCTTCGTCGAGGACCGCCGCGAGCGGCTCGGTGAGTGGCACGGCGTCGCCGGCCGCGAGCGACGCGAAGCCGCTCGCGGCGCCGACGACCAGCCGGGTGCGGTCCTGCTCGTCGCGCAGCAGGATGCGCGCGAGGTCCGCCCCGAAGTCCTCGCGGATCCGCTCCACGAGCGACGCCAGCATCTCGTCGAGCGCCAGCGTCCCGAGCGCCGCCTCGGTCACCCGCTGCAGCTTCGAGAGCGCCTCGGCCACCGTCTCCGCCTGGGCGCGTGCAGCCCTCTCGATCGCGGCGCGGCGGCGGTCGGTCATGTCGAGCACCTGCCAGATCAGATGGAGCGGCCTGTCGTGGGCATCGACGGCGAGCGAGACGCTGACGAGCGCGTAGCGCAGCTCGCCGTCGCTGCGCGTGAAGCGCACCTCGGACTGATGCGAGCCCTGGCGCTCGTTGACGAGCCGGGCCACGGCCTCCTGCTCGCGCGGCCGGTCGTCCGGGTGCGCGATCTCCACGGGCGGGCGCGCGAGCAGCTGCTCGTGCGAGAGGCCGAGCATCTCGCAGAGGGCCCCGTTGACCTCGATCCAATCGCCGCCGACCTCGCTCAGCCCGATCCCGATCGGTGCGCCCTCGAAGGCGGTGCGGAAACGCGCCTCGGACTCGCGCAGGGCGGCGTTCTTCTCGGCGAGCTCGAGCAGCATGGCGACCTTGGAGCGCAGCACGTCGGGATCGACCGGCTTGACGATGTAGTCGACGGCGCCGGCCGAGTAGCCGCGCTGGATCTGCTCGCTGTCCGCATCGGCGCCGGTGAGGAAGACGACGGCCGTGTCCTCGTGCCGGGGCCGCTGCTTGATCAGCTCGACCGTCTCGAAGCCGTCCATGCCAGGCATCCGGACGTCCATCACGATCACGCCGAAGTCCTCGTCGAGCAGCCTCCGCAGCGCCTCCTCGCCGGAGCGGGCCGTAACGATCTCGTGGCCGAGCGTCGACAACAGCACCTCGAGGGCCGTCAGGGTGTCCGGCTGGTCGTCGACTACGAGGATGCGCGGCGCGTCATTCACCGATGGAGCCAGACACGCATCAGCGACAGCAGCTGATCGATGTCGACGGGCTTCGTGATGTAGTCGGAGGCGCCCGAGGCGATGCTCTTCTCGCGGTCGCCCTTCATCGCCTTCGCGGTCAGGGCCACGATCGGCAGCCGCTCGAACTCTGGCATCCCGCGGACGGCGCGGGTGGCCTCGTAGCCATCCATCTCGGGCATCATGATGTCCATCAGGACGAGCGCGATGTCGGGGTTCTCCCTGAGCGCCTCGATGCCGTCGCGCCCGTTCTCGGCGAACAGCACCTCCATCCCGCGCCGCTCGAACACGCTCGTGAGCGCGAACACGTTGCGGACGTCGTCGTCGACGATCAGGACCTTCTTGCCGTCGAACACCTCGTCGGCCGTGCGCAGCTGATCGAGCATGCGGCGCTGCTCCGAGCGCATGCGCGACTCGGTCCGGTGCAGGTAGAGCGAGGTCTCGTCGAGCAGGCGCTCAGGAGAGCGCGCATCCTTCACGACGATCGACTCCGCGTAGCGCCGCAGCCGCGCCTCGTCCTTGGCCGGCAGATCGCTGCCTGTGTGGACGATCACGGGCAGGCCGCGGAAGCGCTTGGTCCGCTTGATCCGCTCGAGCAGCGAGAAGCCGTCGCCGTCGCCCAGGCCCAGCACCATGCAGTCGAAGTCGCCGCCGTCCAGCTCGGCGAGCGCCTGGTCGGGGCTGCCGGCGCCGAGCACGCGCACGTCGCCGCCGCCGATCAGCTCCATGACCGCCTCACGCTCGCGCTCGTCGTCCTCGACCACGAGCACCGCGCAAGTGCGCCGGTCGAGGAACTCGCCCAGCTCCTGGAACACCTCGCCGAGCCCCTCGGGAGACAGCGGCTTGGGCATGAAGCCGACGGCGCCGGAGCGGCGCGCCTCGTGCGCGCGGTCGCCCTCGGCGAGCACGTAGACGGGGATGTGGCGCGTCTGCGGATGGCGCTTGAGGTGGTCGAGCACGGCCTCGCCGTCGACCTGCGGCAGCTCGCGGCTCACGACGACCGCCTCGGGCATGAACTCGTGGACGAGCGCGAGCCCGGAGTCGCCGCGCAGCGCGAGCAGGCACTTGAAGTCCTTCTGGTGCGCCACCCCTATGGCCGAGCGCGCGAGCTCCGGGTCCTCGCTCATGAGCAGCGCGACGCGGTCGCCAGGCGCCAGGTCCGAGCGGTCGTCCGTGAGCGGCTCCGGCAGCCCGGCGCTGACGACGCGCGGCGCGCCGTTCGAGAACGCGGGCGTCTCGGCCGGCTCGGGCGGCTCGACCACGTCCGGCCGGCGCTCGATCGGGCGGTACCGAATGGGCAGGAAGAGCGTGAACGTCGCGCCCTCCCCGTCGGTGCTCTCGACCTTGATCTCGCCGCCCAGCAGACGCGCGATCTCGCGGCTGATCGAGAGTCCCAGCCCGGTGCCGCCGAAGCGGCGGCTGATCGAGCCCTCCGCCTGCTGGAAGGCCTCGAAGATCAGGCGCAGCTTGTCGGGCGGGATCCCGATGCCGCTGTCGCTGACGCTGAAGGCGACGACACGCTCGGCGCGCGCGAGCCCCTCGCCCGCGAACTGCATCTCGGCCGGCGCGGTCCCGATGCTCAGCTTGACCGAGCCGCGCTCGGTGAACTTGAACGCGTTCGAGAGCAGGTTCTTGAGCACCTGCTGGAGCCGCAGCTCGTCCGTCTCGATGCTGCCCGGCCCCTCGGGCTCGAGGTCGATCTCGAAGGACAGCCCCTTTTCCTCCGCGAGCGGACGGAACGAGCGCTCGACGAAGTCGCGCACACCGGCCAGCGAGGTGCGCCCCGGATGCACGTCCATCTTGCCCGCCTCGACCTTGGAGAGGTCGAGGATGTCGTTGATCAGCGCGAGCAGGTCCGAGCCGGCGTTGTGGATCGTGGCCGCCGAGTCCACCTGCTTGCTCGTGAGGTTGCCCGTCTCGTTCGAGCTGAGCACCTTCGAGAGGATCAGGAGCGAGTTGAGCGGCGTGCGCAGCTCGTGCGACATGTTCGCGAGGAACTCGGACTTGTACTTTGAGCTGAGCGCCAGCTGCTCCGCCTTCTCCTCGAGCGACGCGCGCGCCATCTCGATCTCGCGGTTCTTGATCTCGATGTCGCGGTTCTGGCGCTCGAGCTGCTCGGCCTTCTCCTGGAGCTCCTCGTTCGTCGCGCGCAGCTCCTCCTGCTGGGTCTGCAGCGCCTGGGACTGCTTCTGGAGCTCCTGCCCCTGCGACTGCGACTGCTGCAGCAGCTGCTCGGTGCGGACGTTGGCGATGATCGTCGAGAGGACGACGCCGATCGTCTCCGTCAGCTGATCGAGGAACTGCAGGTTGATCTCGTTGAACTCGCGGAACGAGGCGAGCTCGATCACCGCGAGCACCTGCTCCTCGAACAGCACCGGGATCACGATGACGTTGCGCGGCGCGGCCTCGCCGAGGCCCGACGAGATGTGGATGTAGTCGGGCGGCGGGTCGTTGATCAGGATCGGCTTCTTCTCGAGCGCGGCCTGACCGACGAGAGCTTCGCCGGGGCGGAAGCGGTTCGCCACCGAGCGCCGGCGCGTGTAGCCGTAGCTTGCGAGCAGGCGCAGCTCGTAGCCCGACTCCTCGTCCTCGTGGTCGGCGATGAAGAACGCGCCGTGCTGGGCCGACACCGCCGGCGACAGCTCGGACATGATCAGCTGCGAGACCGTCTCGAGGTCGCGCTGGCCCTGCATCAGGCCCGAGATGCGCGCGAGGTTGGTCTTGAGCCAGTCCTGCTCCTCGTTCTGGCGGGTCGTCTCGCGCAGGTTGGCGATCATCTGGTTGATGTTGTCCGAGAGGTCCGCGACCTCTCCGCTGGCATCGACCTTGATCGAGCGGGTCAGGTCGCCCTGGGTCACCGCCGTCGACACCTCGGCGATCGCGCGTACCTGCGTCGTGAGGTTGGAGGCGAGCTGGTTGACGTTCTCCGTGAGCCCGCGCCAGGTTCCCGACACGCCCTCGACCTGAGCCTGACCGCCCAGCTTGCCCTCGGTGCCGACCTCCTTGGCGACGCGCGTGACCTCGTCGGCAAACGAGGACAGCTGGTCCACCATCGTGTTGAGCGTCTCCTTCAGCTCGAGGATCTCGCCCTTCGCGTCGACCGTGATCTTCTGGGTCAGGTCGCCGCGCGCCACCGCCTGGGCGACCTGGGAGATGTTTCGCACCTGGTCGGTCAGGTTCGAGGCCATCGAGTTGACCGACTCGGTCAGGCCGCGCCACGTGCCGGACACGCCGGCCACCTCGGCCTGGCCGCCGAGGCTGCCCTCGGTGCCGACCTCGCGCGCCACGCGCGTGACCTCGGCCGCGAACGAGTTGAGCTGGTCGACCATCGTGTTGATGGTGTTCTTGAGCTCGAGGATCTCGCCCTTGGCGTCGACGACGATCTTCTTCGACAGGTCTCCATTCGCGACGGCGGTCGTGACCTGAGCGATCGAGCGCACCTGGTCGGTGAGGTTCGAGGCCATGAAGTTGACCGACTCGGTGAGGCTGCGCCAGGTACCGGACACGCCCTCGACCTCGGCCTGACCGCCGAGCTTCCCGTCCGTGCCGACCTCCTTGGAGACGCGCGTGACCTCGGCCGCGAACGCGTTGAGCTGGTCGACCATCGTGTTGACGGTGCTCTTCAGCTCGAGGATCTCGCCCTGCGCGTCGACGGTGATCTTCTTGGACAGGTCGCCGTTCGCGACCGCCGTGGTGACCTCGGCGATGTTTCGCACCTGATCGGTCAGGTTCGAGGCCATCGAGTTGACGTTCTCGGTGAGGCCGCGCCAGGTGCCGGAGACGTCCTCGACCTCGGCCTGGCCGCCCAGCTTGCCCTCGGTCCCCACCTCGCGCGCGACGCGCGTGACCTCGGCCGCGAACGAGCGCAGCCGGTCGACCATCTTGTTGATCGTGTCCGCGAGCGCGGCCACCTCGCCCTTCGCCTCGACGGCGATCTTCTGCGAGAGGTCGCCCTCGGCGACCGCGGTCGACACCTGCGCGATCGAGCGCACCTGGTCGGTCAGGTTGTTGGCCATCAGGTTCACCGACTCGGTGAGCCCGCGCCAGGTGCCGGACACGCCCTTGACCTCGGCCTGACCGCCCAGCTTGCCCTCGGTGCCGACCTCCTTGGCCACGCGCGTGACCTCGTCGGCAAACGAGGACAGCTGGTCCACCATCGTGTTGACGGTGTTCTTCACATCGAGGATCTCGCCCTTCACGTCGACGGTGACCTTCTGGGTCAGGTCGCCCTCGGCGACGGCCGTCGTGACCTGAGCGATGTTGCGGACCTGGTTCGTCAGGTTCGACGCCATCAGGTTCACCGAGTCGGTCAGGTCCTTCCAGGTGCCCGACACGTTCGGCACCTCGGCCTGGCCGCCGAGCTTGCCCTCGGTGCCCACCTCGCGCGAGACGCTCGTGACCTGGTCGGCGAAGATCGCCAGCGTGTCGGTCATCCCGTTCATCGTGTCGGCGAGCTCGGCGACCTCGCCCTTCGCCTCGACGGTGATCTTCTGGGACAGATCTCCGCGGGCGACCGCCTGCGCGACGTAGGAGATGTTGCGGACCTGGTCGGTCAGGTTCGACGCCATCGAGTTGACGTTCTCGGTGAGGTCGCGCCAGGTGCCCGACACGCCCTCCACCTCGGCCTGGCCGCCCAGCTTGCCCTCGGTGCCGACCTCGCGCGCCACGCGCGTGACCTCGTCGGCGAACGACGAGAGCTGGTCGACCATCGTGTTGATCGTGTCGGCGAGCGCCGCGACCTCGCCCTTGGCCTCGACCGTGATCTTCTTGGACAGGTCGCCCCGCGCGACTGCCGTCGTAACCTCGGCGATCCCGCGCACCTGCTCGGTCAGGTTGTCCGCCATCAGGTTCACCGACTCGGTCAGGTCGCGCCACGTCCCCGACACGCCCTTGACCTCCGCCTGACCGCCCAGCCGGCCCTCGGTGCCGACCTCCTTGGCCACGCGCGTGACCTCGTCGGCGAACGAGGACAGCTGGTCGACCATCGTGTTGACGGTTGTGCCGATGCGCAGGAACTCGCCCTTCACCGGCTGGCCCTCGATCGTCAGGGCCATCTTGCGGTCGAGGTCGCCATCGGCGACGGCGTCGAGCACGGACGCGACCTCCGTGGTCGGCCGCACGAGGTCGTCGATCAGCGCGTTGAGCGACTCGACGCTCGACTCCCAGCCGCCGCCGGCCGGCCCGAGCGAGGCGCGCTGGTCCATCCGGCCCTCGCGCCCGATCACGCGGCGCATGCGCCCGAGCTCCTTCTCCATCTTCCCGTTCATCGTCACGAGCTCGTTGTAGGCGGCGCCGATCTCGCCGACGAGGCCCTGGCGGCGGCGCGAGAGGCGCCGGGAGAAGTCGCCGTCGCGGGCCGCTGTGAGCGCCTCGAGGATCTCCTCGAGGACCGCAGCGTCAACGCTGCCGTCGCCGTTAGCGGAGGAGGGCTGTCTGGTGGCGGTTCGGCCCGCAGTCGCCTTGGGCGTCGCGTTTTTCGCTCGCTTCGCAGGCGGGGCTGCGGACTTGGGACCAGTCACCAGCGATCCTCCCAGGGTCGCTTGACACGTCAGGGGCCAAGAGACTGGCACCGCGCGGCGCCCTGCGCAAGACAGAACGGCCTCCAACGCCCTGCGTTTTGCCCGCCCGTACCCCAAGTGTGATGCCCGCCACCACGACGGTCACGGCAATCAAGCGCTCTGGGGTCACCCCAGCGACGCCGAGCACGGCCGAGCAGGCGAGCGCGCTCACCGGCAGCACGCCGGCGAAGAGTCCCGCGCGCTCGACTCCGAGGATGCCGACGGCCGTGTACCAGCACAGGAACCCGCCCGTGGTGACGATCGCGCCGAGGTAGACGAGCGCGGCCAGCTCCTCCGCGGTCGGCGCGGGCAGCTCGGGCCCTCCCGCCACGATGCCCCATCCGGCCAGCAGCGGCAGCGCGAACAGGCAGGCGTAGGCGGAGACGGCGAGCGGGCCGAGCCGCTCGAGGTGCGGCGCTGCGAGCAGCGAGAAGGCGGCCTCGCAGGCGAGCGCGCCGAGCGCCAGGCCGAGGCCGAGCCAGGTGATGCCGCCGTCCGCCCACTGGACCCCCGCCGCGCCGACCGACACGACGACGCCGGCCACGAGCACGCGGCCGCTCAGCGGCCGCCGCTCGAGCAGCGGCGCAGCGAGCGCGAGGACGACGGGGACGCAGCCCACGATCACGCCGACCGTCGCGGGATCGGTCTCGCGCACGCCCTCGACGACGAAGACGTTGAAGAGCACGAGCCCGGTGGCGGCCAGGGCGACGAGCCCGAGCGCCTCGCGTGCGGATAGGCGCGGCAGGCGCCCGCGGGCGACCGCGACGAGGATCGCGGCTGCGAGCAGGTAGCGCATGAACTGGCCCTCCGCGAGCGGGTAGCTCTCGACGGCGTCGGAGGCGGCCACGAGCGAGCCGACCGCGGCGAGCGCGAGCGTGGCCAGCAGCGAGCCGCGCAGCGTCGCGCTCACGACGAGCGCCTGCCGCCGGCGAGCGTGGCCGCCGCGAGCGCGAGGTAGACGCCTCCGGCCGCGCGGCCACGCCAGCGCGCAACCGCAGCATTGCCCCGAATCACGCCGCCCAGCGACCCCGCCGCGAGGGCATACGTCAAGTCCACGCTGAGCCCGATCGCGGCGAGCAGCCCGCCGAGCACGATGACCTGAGTCCACGCGGCGCCGGCGCTCGGATCGACGAACTGCGGCAGAAACGCGAGGAAGAAGAGGGCGACCTTCGGGTTCAGGAGGTTCACGACGAAGCCCTCGGCGAAGACGCGGCGGCCCGCGGCAGGCGCGCGCCCGGCCTGCCGTCGTCGCCGCGCTCCCTGAAGGCGCGCAGCGCCAGGAACACGAGATACGCGGCACCCGCGTACTTGACGACCGTGAAGGCCGTGGCCGACGAGGCGAGCGCGGCCGACAGCCCGGCCGCGGCCGCGGCGATGTGGACGAGCGTCGCCGTCTCGACGCCGAGCGCCGAGGCGACGCCCGCGCCGCGACCCTGGTCGACGCTGCGGGTGACGATGTAGATCAGGTTGGGACCCGGCACCGCGACGAGTGCGAGTGCGCTCACGGCGAACAGGGTCAGGGTCGACGGCTCGGGCACGCTCGTCACCGTATGATCGAACCGGTCTGAAGGAAAGGACCAGTTGACCATCCTTGTCATGTACCAGTTGCCTTGAGCCTCGAGCTGCTGATCTCGCTCGACCGCGGGCGCCCGTCGTTGAAGGCGCAGGTCGAGGAGCAGCTGCGCGGCGCGGTGCGCGACGAGCGGCTCGCGCCGGGCAGCGCGCTGCCCTCGAGCCGGGGGCTCGCGAGTGAGCTCGGCGTGTCGCGCGGGGTGATCGTCGAGGCCTACGCGCAGCTCGTTGCCGAGGGCTATCTCGTGACGCGCCGAGGCGGCGCCACGCGCGTCGCGCAGGCCGCCTCGCGCGGCGCCCGGGCGCTGCCCGCGCCCGTGGCCGAGCGCCCGCCGCGCTTCGACTTCCGTCCCGGCGGCCCGGACGTCTCGCTCTTCCCGCGTGACGTCTGGCTCGCCTCGCTGCGGCGCGCGCTGCGCTCCGCCCCCGACGTTCGGCTCGACTACGGCGATCCGCGCGGGGCTCCCGAGCTGCGCATGGCGCTCGCCTCCTACCTGGGCCGCGTGCGCGGCGCCGCCTGCGACCCCGAGCGCGTGATCGTGACCTCCGGGATGGCGCAGGGGATGGCGCTGCTCGGGCGCACGCTCGTCGCCCGCGGCGGGCGCCGGATCGGCGTCGAGGATCCCTCGAGCGGACCCGGCCGCATGCAGCTCGGCTCGACCGGGCTCGAGACGGTCCCCATCGAGGTCGACGAGGAGGGGCTGCGCGTCGAGCGGCTCGGCGCCCACGGGCCGCTCGACGCGGTGATGGTCACGCCGGCGCACCAGTTCCCGCTCGGCGTCGTCCTCTCCCCCGCTCGCCGCGCGCTGCTCGCCGAGTGGGCCGCCGCGGCGGACGTGCTCGTGCTCGAGGACGACTACGACTCCGA
The DNA here is from genome assembly GCA_963814095.1 of uncultured Thermoleophilaceae bacterium. Classification (GTDB taxonomy): domain Bacteria; phylum Actinomycetota; class Thermoleophilia; order Solirubrobacterales; family Thermoleophilaceae; genus JACVRW01. Next base: position 37,670 of record CAWFBT010000006.1, read on the forward strand.
GTACCGCTACGACCGGGCGCCGGTCGGGGCGCTTCAGGGGCTCGCGCCGGAGCGGGTCCTGTACGCGGGATCGGTGTCGAAGACGCTGGCTCCGGGCCTGCGGCTCGGCTGGATGGTTGCGCCCGAGCGCATCGCCGCCGATCTCGTCGCCGCCAAGGAGCGCGACGACCTCGGCACCCCCGTCGTCGAGCAGCTGGCGCTCGCCGACTTCCTCGAGCGCGGCGAGCTCGATCGGCACCTGCGCCGGACCCGCGGCGTCTACCGCCGCCGCCGCGACACGCTCGTGGCCGCGCTCGCAGCCCGGCTGCCCGACTGGGAGCCCGCGGGCATCGCCGCGGGCCTCCACCTGGTGGCGCTGCTGCCCCCCGGGTCGGACGAGGCGGCGGTGGTCGCGGCCGCGCGCGAGCGCGGGATCGCGCTGTCGGGGCTGGCCGAGCACTCCGTTGCGCCGCGGCGGCCCGCGCTGCTGCTCGGCTATGGACGCATCGCGGAGGCGGCGATCGCCGCCGGCGTGGAGGAGCTGGCCGCGGGATACGCTGCCGCCGGACGCGCACGTCGAAGAGGAGACTCAGCTTGAGCTACGAGACCGTCATCTGGGAAGTGGACGAGGGGGTCGGGCGCCTGACGCTCAACCGGCCCGACTCGCTGAACGCGTGGACGACCGACTTCGGCGAGGAGCTGAAGCGGGTCGTGAGCGTGGACGCCGCCGACCCGTCCGTCCGCTCGGTGCTGATCACCGGCGCCGGCCGCGGCTTCTCGTCCGGGGCCGACCTGAAGAGCGGCTTCGATCCCGATCCCGGCGACGGCATGCCGAACCTCCGCAAGGAGCTGCACGAGGTCTACCACCCGGTGATGGTGGGAGTGCGGCGGCTCGAGAAGCCCGTGATCGCGGCGGTCAACGGACCGGCCGTTGGGATCGGCGCTTCGCTCGCATTCGCATGCGACCTCGTGCTCGCGGCCGAGTCGGCCTTCTTCGGGCTCGCGTTCGTGCACATCGGGTTGATGCCGGATGGCGGCTCGACGCTGTTCGTGCCGGCGGCCGCCGGCAAGGCGCGCGCGTTCGAGATGGCGCTGCTCGGCGAGCGCGTGCCCGCGCAGCGGGCGCTCGAGTGGGGACTCGTCAACCGCGTCCACCCCGACGACCGGCTCCAGCACGAGGCGAACGAGCTGGCGGGCCGCATGGCGAAGGGCCCGACCCGCTCCTACGCGGGCACGAAGCGCGCGCTCAACAAGATGCTCTATCCGGAGCTCGAGGGCCAGTTGGATCTCGAAGCCGAGCTCCAGCACGCGCTCGCGCGCACGCAGGACTTTCAGGAGGGCGTGCTGGCGTTCGTGGAGAAGCGCGAGCCGGCCTTCCAGGGAACCTGATTCGGGGCATTCGCCACGAAGTGGAGACCCCGCGGAGAGCGGGGATATGATGCGGCGCGCCTTGTCCAGGCGGTGGACTCATGTCGCCCTGCTGGCCGCGATCGCCGCGGCCCTGATCGGCATGCTGCTGACGGCGCCGGGCGCGTTCGCGGACGCGTTCACCCCGGAGTCCGGCGGCTCGCCGCAGGCCGAGGACATCGACACGCTCTACAAGCTCACGCTCTACATCGGGATCGTGATCTTCGTGGGCGTCGAGGCGACGCTGCTCTACTCGCTGATCAAGTACCGCGCCCGCCGCGGCGGCCCGGAGGCGCAGCAGATCCACGGCAACACCCCGCTGGAGATCGGCTGGACGATCGGCGCGGCGCTGATCCTCGTCGTCCTGACCGTGGTCACCTTCATCTACCTGCCCGACATCGAGAACCCGCCGCCCTCGGGCCCGAACGGGCTGCGCGCCGAGCAGGCGCGCTTCGCCTCGATCGACCAGCCGGCGCCGCCGAAGTCGGGCGGCCCCACGCTGACGATCGACGTGGTCGGCCAGCAGTACCTCTGGCGCTACGACTACGCGGGCGGCGACCAGCTCTTCTCCTACTACCAGATGGTGGTGCCGACCGACACGACGGTGGTGCTGCGCGTGACCGCCACGGACGTGATCCACTCGTGGTGGATCCCGAAGCTCGGCGGCAAGGTCGACGGCGTGCCGGGCCACACCAACGAGACCTGGTTCAAGATCCCGGCCGACAAGGCCGGCACCGTCTTCAAGGGCCAGTGCGCCGAGCTCTGCGGCGCGGGCCACGCCGACATGCGCGCCCAGGTGCGAGCGCTGACCCCGGACGAGTTCCAGGACTGGGCGGAGCGGACGCGTAAGGAGATCCAGGAGTCCGGCGAGCTGCTCTCCGAGCAGCGCCAGCGCCGCGAGGGCGAGCCCGGTGATGAGTGATGGAAGCCGGTAGCAAGGTCGAAACCCCCAGCATCGCCCGCCCCGAGGTGATGCTGCACGGGGTGCAGTCGCCGCAGCGCGGCTGGCTCTCGTGGCTAACCACGACCGACCACAAGCGGATCGGCTTCCTCTACATCGCGACCGCGATGGTGTTCCTGGTGGTGGGCGGCGTCGAGGCGCTGATCATGCGCCTCCAGCTCGCCCAGCCGAACGGCACGCTCGTCACGCCCGAGACCTACAACGGCCTCGTGACGATGCACGGCACCACCATGGTGTTCCTGTTCATCATCCCGCTGATCGCGGGCTTCGGGAACTACCTCGTCCCGTTGATGATCGGCGCGCGCGACATGGCGTTCCCGAAGCTGAACGCCCTCTCCTACTGGCTCACGCTGTTCGGTGGCGTCGCCTTCTACTGCAGCCTGTTCTTCGAGCCGCCGCAGGCGGGCTGGACGATGTACGCCCCGCTCTCGAACGACCTCTACTCGCCGAGCGGGGGGGTCGACGCCTGGATATTCCTGATCCACCTGACCGGTCTCTCGTCGATCCTCGGCGCGGTCAACTTCGTCGCCACGATCCACAACATGCGCGCGCCCGGGATGAGCTGGGGCCGCATGCCGCTGTTCATCTGGACGATGCTCGTCTTCAGCTACCTGCTCATCGCCGCGCTGCCGTCGGTCGCCGCGGCGGTCACGATGCTGCTGACCGACCGCCACTTCGGCACCTCGTTCTTCGACCCCGCCGGCGGCGGCGACCCGCTCCTGTGGCAGCACCTGTTCTGGTTCTTCGGCCACCCCGAGGTCTACATCATGGTGCTGCCCGCCTTCGGGATGATCTCGGAGATCCTGCCCGTGTTCGCTCGCAAGCCGATCTTCGGCTACAAGGCGATCGCGGCCTCCTCCGTGGCGATCGCGTTCCTCGGCATGCTGGTCTGGGCGCACCACATGTTCACGACCCCGACGGCGACCGTGGTGCTGGCCTTCTTCATGCTCGCGTCGTTCACGATCGCGGTGCCCACCGGCATCAAGATCCTCAACTGGATCGCCACGCTCTGGCGCGGCTCGATCGTGTTCAAGACGCCGCTCTACTTCGCGGCGGCGCTGCCTGCGCTGTTCGTGATCGGCGGCATCACCGGCGTCCAACTGGCGATCTTCCCGGTCGACTGGCAGCTGCACGACACCTACTTCGTCGTCGCGCACTTCCACTACACGATCTTCGGCGGCGGCGTGTTCGGCTACTTCGCCGGGCTCTACTACTGGTTCCCGAAATTCACCGGCCGGATGCTGTCTGAGGGCCTCGGCAAGGCGTCGTTCTGGCTGATGTTCATCGGCTTCAACATGGCCTTCCTCATCCAGCACTCGGCCGGGCTGTCCGGAATGCCGCGGCGCGTCTACGACTACTCGGACGACCTCGGGGTGGGCGACTACAACCTCATCTCGACGATCGGCGCGTTCATCCTCGCCGTCGGCGTGCTGCTCACGCTGATCAACGTGGTCCGCAGCGTCAGGCACGGCAAGGTGGCGGGCAACGATCCCTGGCACGGCAACACGCTCGAGTGGTTCACGACCTCGCCGCCGCCGCCGAACAACTTCGACGTGGTGCCGCGCGTCCGCAGCGTCGAGCCGATGAAGGACATCCGCCGCGAGGTCGCGCTGGCGAGCGAAGCGGCGGAGAGCTCGGCGCAGCCGCTCGCGCCGCGCGGCGTCTAGGCTGGATCGCCTCGTGCGGAAGCTCGCACTCGCCACGCTTGTCGCCACCTTCGTCCTGATCCTCGTGGGCGGGGTCGTGCGCGTCTCGGACTCCGGCCTCGGCTGCGGCCCGGCCGGCTCGGGCTTCCACGGCTGGCCGTTCTGCAACGGCGACGTCGTGCCGAACGTCGATCTGAACACGATCGTCGAGTACACGCACCGGGTGCTCGCCGTTGTTGTCGGGTTCATGATGCTGGCGCTGGTGGTGCTGGCGTGGCGCAGGTACCGGGAGTACCGCGTCGTCACGGGCGCGCTGCTCGTGCTGGTGGCAGCCCAGGGCGCGCTCGGCGGCCTCACCGTCGAGGAGAACCTCGAGGAGGCCTACGTCGCGGCCCACCTCGGCCTCGCGATGCTGCTGCTGGGGCTGCTGCTCTACCTGTACCGCTCCACGAGCGGCATCCAGCCGGAGAACGGCGGGCCGGGCATCCGCGTGCTGTCGATCGCCGCGACCGCGCTCGTCTTCTGCACGATCGTGGCCGGCGGCTACATGGCCGGCACCCAGAACTACGGCCGCGCCGACTACCAGCTCGGCCAGGGGGCCCACCACGCATGCGGCCGCCAGTTCCCGACCTGCAACGGCGAGTTCATGCCGTTCGGCAAGGCCGAGCTGGTCGACATCCACCTCACCCACCGGGCGTTCATGTACCTCGCCTCGATCCTCGTGATCGCGCTCGTCGTGACCGCGCTGCGCAGGGGTGTGGCGACTCGCTACGCCTGGGCGCTCCTCGGGCTGCTCGGCGTGCAGATACTCGTCGGCGCGCTGAACGTCTGGCTCGAGGAGTATGAGCTCATGATCCTGCTCCACCTGGCACTCGGCACGCTTCTGTGGGCGACCTCGCTCGGCATGACGCTGCAGCTCTCGCCCGCGCGCGAGCGGGCCCCGCGGCGGGCGGAGGCGCTGACCGCATGAGAGGGGTCGGTTCGCACCCGGCCGAGCCGGCTGCTCCCGCAATGCGCACGCGCGCGGCACACGCCGCACCGCGCGCCGCCGCCCGCGCCGGCTGGCGGACGCTCGTCTCGGACCTGTTCGAGATGACGAAGCCGAAGGTGCAGTCGCTGCTGCTCTTCACCACGATCACGACGATGTACGTGGCCGGCGACCCGTCGCTCGGGCTGGTCGCGCTGACCTGCCTGGGCGGGGCGCTGTCCGCCGGCGGAGCGGGCGCCATCAATCACTGCCTCGACCGCGACCTCGATCGCATGATGAGCCGCACCGCCGACCGGCCGGTGGCGTCGGGGCGGATCTCTCCGCGACTGGCGCTCTGGTACGGGATCGCGCTTGGCGCGGCCTCGTTCGTGCTGCTCGCCAGCACCGTCAACCTGCTTGCCGCCGCCCTCTCGCTCTCGGGCTTCCTCGGCTACGTGTTCGTCTACACGCTCTGGCTGAAGCGCTCGACCCCGCAGAACATCGTCATCGGCGGCGCCGCCGGTGCCGTGCCGCCGCTCGTCGCGTGGGCGGCGGTCACGGGCGGGCTCTCGGGCACGGCCTTCTACCTGTTCGCAATCGTCTTCTTCTGGACGCCGCCGCACTTCTGGGCGCTCGCTCTTCTGATGAAGGACGAGTACGCGCGGGCGGGCGTGCCGATGCTGCCGGTGGTCCGTGGCGAGCGCGAGACCCGCCGCCAGATCCTGCTCTACACGATCCTGCTCTACGCGGTCACGCAGCTGCCGTTCTGCGCGGGCGCCTTCGGAGTCCCCTACCTGATCGCCTCGGTGGGCCTGGGCGCCCTGTTCATATACGGCGCCTGGCGGCTCACGCGCTCACCGAGCCGGCGCATGGCTCTGCGCCTCTACCTCTTCTCGCTGGCATACCTGGCCGCGCTGTTCGCGGCGATGGCGGTTGACGTGCACGTCTGAGGCTGCACCTCGGCGGCGCGGCGGCAGCGACTGAACGACGGCTATGAGGGAGTGAGTCCGGGCGCACGCGGTGCCCCACGCTCGATTGAAGACTTGTTGGGCCAGTGGCCCCCAGAATCGTTCAATCGATGATCTTGGCGGGCCCGGCCCAACCCCCTTCCCCAGCCGCCGTTCGCCCCGTCCCGCCTGGGTGCCTGAGACCCAATCGAGACCCGCTTCGTACTGACAGCCGCGGCACGCGCGAGGAGCATCCGAGCCATGAACTCCTGGTGGAAGCGCTCTGCAGGCCTGATCGCGGCCGGCGTCGTGATCGGCGTGCTCGCCGACGGAACGCTCGTCGGCGCCCAGAGTGGCGGTGTCGTCTACGCGTGCGTATTCGACAACCCGACCGGGCCGAACACACGCATCGTCCCCGAGGCGGACCTGCCCTGCCCCGAGCGCTCGGCGCTGCGGAGCTGGTCGGTGCAGGGGCCGGCGGGGCCGCCAGGCGCGCCCGGGCCCAAGGGCGCCACCGGCGCCCAGGGAGCTCAGGGGCCGAAGGGACCGAAGGGTCCGAAGGGATCATCCGGCGGCGGCATCTCGTACGGCGCGTCGAAGAGCGCTCGGTGCAGATTCCGAAGAACGGGTCCTTCTCCCTGAAGCTGCCGCTGCCGAAGGGCAGGTACTTCCTGAGCGCCAAGGCGAGCCTCCAGACCGACAACGTCAAGTGCCACCTGGTGCGGGTCGGGAAAGGCGGCGGATCTCGACGCCGGCTCGGTCGGCTGCCGACGATCGCCGGCGGGGACCGTCTCGCTCCAGCGGCTGTGCTCCTGCAGTCCGCGGGCGAGGTGCGGCTCACGTGCGTGAACCAGAGCAACGAAGCTCGACCTTCGTCACCAACCGCAGGATCGCCGCGATCGCGATCGACGGCTTCCTGGAGCTCGGCAACTGAGCCGGTCAGCCCCGCGCGCGCTGGCGGGACAGCTCGTGCCCGAGCGGCAGATGGCCGATCTCGAGCCCCTGCTCGGCCGAGATCACGTGCATCACCGCGTTGATCAGCGCAAGGTGGGTGAACGCCTGCGGGAAGTTGCCGAGGTGGCGGCCTGAGCGGGCGTCGATCTCCTCGGCATAGAGGCCGAGCGGGCTCGCGTAGCCGAGCAGCTTGCCGCACAGGTCGCGGGCGCGCTCGAACTCGCCGATCTCGACGAAGGCCGACACGAGCCAGAAGGAGCAGATCGTGAATGTGCCCTCGTCGCCCGAGAGCCCGTCGTCGGTCTCGTCAGGGCGGTAGCGAAGCACTAGCCCGTCTTCGGTCAGCTCGTCCGCGATCGCCAGCACGGTCTTGCGGATGCGCTCGTCGTCGGCCGGCAGGAAGCGAGTGAGCACCATCATCAGCACCGACGCGTCGAGCGCTTCGGTGTCGTAGTGCTGGGTGAACACGCCGCGATCGTCGAGCGCGTTCTCGCAGATGTCGTTCTTGATCTCGTCGGCGCTCGACTGCCAGCGTGCCGCGAACTCGAGCTCGCCGCGGATCTCGGCGAGCCGGGCGCCGCGGTCGGCCGCCACCCAGCACATCAGCTTCGACGACGTGAAGTGCTTGGGCTCGCCGCGCACCTCCCAGATGCCGCGGTCCGGCAGCCGCCACTTCTCGAGCGCGGTCTCCACCTGGCGCTTGAGGATCGGCCAGATGCGCTCGGGCAGATGGTCGCGCGACTTCGTGTGGAGGTAGACGGAGTCGAGCAGCGCGCCCCATACGTCGTGCTGCTCTTGGTCGTACGCGCCGTTCCCGACGCGTATGGGGCGCGAGTACTCGTAGCCCGACAGGTGGTCGAGCGTCCGCTCCGGGAGCGAGGCCTCGCCGTCGATCCCGTACATGATCTGAAGCTGGCTCTGCTCCGCCTCGGCCACGTCGGCGATGAAGTAGAAGAAGTCGTTCGCCTCCCAGTCGAAGCCGAGCGTGTAGAGGCCCCAGAGCATGAAGGTGGCGTCCCGGATCCAGGTGAAGCGGTAGTCCCAGTTGCGCTCGCCTCCGGGCGTCTCGGGCAGGGACGTCGTGGCGGCCGCCACGAGTGCGCCGGTCGGCGAGTAGGAAAGGCCCTTGAGCGTCAGCGCAGCGCGCTGCAGGTGGGTGCGCCAGGGATGGTCCGGGAACTGCCCGTGGTCGAGCCAGTGCTGCCAGTGGTGGGCGGTCCAGACGAGCCGGTCGTACGCGTCCTCGTAGTTCGTGGGCGCCGGGTGCTCCGACCACGCCAGCGCCACGAACAACGTGTCGCCCTCCTTCATCAGCGTGCGGGCCGTGGCGCGCGGCCCCTCGAAGCCGAGGTTCATGTCCGTGCTGAGCCTGAGCTCGATGTCGCAGCCCTCGGCCCTGCTGACAGCCTCGTGGTAACCCGGGCCGGAGTACTTCCACTCCCCGTGGACGCGGCCGTAGTCGAAGCTCGGCTCGCAGTCGAGCGTGACCTGCACCTCGCCGTTCACGCAGCGGATCAGGCGCAGCAGCACGTGGTCGGCGTCGTAGTCGGTGGGCGCGCGGCGATGCGTGTGCGAGCGCTCGTCCTCGTGGTGCCACGGCCCGATCAGCAGGACGTCGCGCACGATGATCCAGCCGCCGCTCGTGCCCCAGCTCGTCTCGACCACCATCGTGCCGGGGAGGTAGCGGCGCGCGGCCGGCACCTCCACGTCGGCCGGGCCGAGCCTGAAGGTCCCGGCGTCGCGATCGAGGAGCGCGCCGAACACGCTCGGCGAGTCGAAGCGCGGCAGGCAGAGCCATTCCACGTTTCCGTTCGGCGCGACCAGCGCGCACGTCTCGCAGTCGGACAGGAACGCGTAGTCGGCGATCTGCGGGAACTGGCCCGCGCCGAGCCCGCCGTGCGGCACCCAGGATGTGCTCATAGGCGCGCGGCGGCAGCCTCGTCGAGCAGGACGGTGACCTCGCCGTCGACAAGCGAGCCGGGTGCCCGCGGATCCGGCCGCCCCGAGAACGCACGCGCGACGGCGTCCGCCTTGTCAGCGCCGGTGACCAGGAAGACCTTCCTGGTCGTGGCGTTCACCACCGGGAGCGTGAGCGTGATGCGCGGGACCAGCGGGGCCATGCCGGGCGTCTCCACGCCGACGGCCTTGCGCTCGCGCTCGCCCAGCGCGTCGTCACTGGGGAACAGCGAGCAGGTGTGCGCGTCCGGGCCGAGCCCGAGCAGCATCAGGTCGAACGCCTCCGGGCCGCTCTCCCGGAGCTCGCGCTCGTAGTCGCGGGCCCCCTCGTCCGGGCCGAGCTCGCCCTTCATGCGGTGGACGCTGAGGCCCTCTACTTTCGAGAACCAGGCCCGCTCGGCCATGCCGTAGTTCGAGTGCTCGTGGTCTGGCGGCACACAGCGATCGTCGGTGAACCAGATCTCGACCCCGGCCCAGTTGGCGCGCTGCAAGGCCGCGCTCTCGTACGCGTGGCGCGGCGTCGAGCCGCCGGTGATCACCACGTGCCCGCCCGCCTGCGTGAGCAGTGCGGTGGCCTCCGCGGCGGGGTCGTCCAGTACCTGGAAGTCGGGCTGCTGGGTCATGCGAACATCAACGTCGCACAGGCGAGCGACGCCTCGTAGGCCGGGTCGCGTAGGAGCGCCTGCCGGATGCCCTCGCCCAGGATCCCGCCCTCGCCGCGCGACGCGCCGAGCACCGTCCAGTGCGACGTGTGGCCCTTCGCGTCGGTGCGGGTGGCAGCGAGCCCGCCGGGCCCCCGGTTGAGTGAGATGCTCATTCCCGAGGCCGTCCCGATCTCGACGCCGGCGAGCCCGGGCACGCTCTGATCGTTGTCGGGCAGCAGCTTGAGGCGCACGTCGGTGCGCTTGCCGCGCGCCGTCCCGTGCAGTCCTGCGTTCGAATGCACGAGCGCGCCTGCGTCCCACCCGAGCCGCGAGGCGAGCCAGGCGCAGAACAGGACCCCGGCCGCCCCCGAGTCGGGGCGGTGGCGCACCGCAACCTCGTCGATGCGACCCAGCTCCGGTCTCCACTGGGGCGGGTCGAAGGTCGTGGCGACGCGCTCGCGCCAGGGCGTGCTGCGCAGCCAGGCCAAGTCGACGATGTAAGCCTGGTCGGCCAGCTCGCGTGCGCGTCCCAGCGCGACGGCCGGGTCGGGCTCGCCGACCGAGTCGATCAGCACGACCTGCGACAGGGCCAGCAGCGCGTCGATCGCCTCCGGGTGGCCGTGCGGCGACCACAGCAGCGTCGGGATGTCCGAGACCACCAGCGGATCGACGATCGTGTCGAGCTTCGCGATGTGCTTCGGGCCAAGATCGAGCACGATGCGCTCGCGCGTGAGCGCCAGCTCACCGGGCTTGTGATGGTGGTCTGTCGAGGGCGTGATCGAAGCCCACGCATCGATCGTCGAGCGGCCCTCCTCGACGGCGCACAGGATGGTGCGCGATGCCCCGTAGCGGCCCACCTGCTCGAGCCGGTTGAGGACCTCGCCTCGCCACTCGCGGTCCACCACGACGACCATGTTGAGAACACGTGCCGGCGCATAGGCCTCGTCTTGCTGGAACTGCTCCTTGAGCATGCTCCGCAGCGCGGCCTCGATCGTCGCCGGCGTGCAGTCCTGCTCGGACCAGGCTGCCCCGACGGCGTCCACCTAGATCGCCCGCCAGTGGTCGTCGGCCTCGAGCAGCGAGTCGGCCTCCTTCGGGCCGCTCGTGCCCGCCGGATACGTGTAGACCGGCACGTCTCCCCCGGCCCACGACTCCAGGATCGGGTCGATGATGCGCCACTGCGCCTCGACCTCGTCGTCGCGGGTGAACAGCGTGGCCTCACCGCGCATGACGTCCATGATCAGGCGCTCGTAGGCCTCGGGCGACTGCGAGAGGAACGCCGTGCCGTACAGGAACTCCATGTTCACCGGCCGGATGCGCATGCGCGTGCCCGGGATCTTCGCGCCGAGCGACAGCGATACGCCCTCGTTCGGCTGCATGGTCATGATCAGCTGATTCGGCTGGACGCCGACCGAGCCCGCGGCCTCGAAGGCGAGGTGCGGGACCGGCTTGAGCGTCACGGCGATCTCCGTGACCTTGCGGGTGAGGCGCTTGCCCGTGCGCAGGTAGATCGGCACGCCGGCCCAGCGCCAGTTGTCCACCTCGAGCTTGAGCGCGACGTAGGTCTCTGTCTTCGAGTCGTCGGGGACGCCCTCCTCGTCGAGGTAGCCGACCACGTCCTTGCCCTCCGCCATGCCGGCCGTGTACTGCCCCCGCACCACATCGTCGGGCGCGGGCGGGTGAATCGCGTGGAGGACCTTGACCTTCTCGTCGCGCACCTCGTCGGCCGTGAAGGTCACCGGCGGCTCCATGCACAGCAGCGTCAGCAGCTGCAGCATGTGGTTCTCGACAAGGTCGCGCAGGGCGCCGGCCGAGTCGTAGTAGCCCGCCCTGCGGCCGATCCCAAGGTCCTCGGCCGCCGTGATCTGGACGTAGTCGATGAAGTTCCGATTCCAGATCGGCTCGAACAAGCCGTTCGCGAACCGGAACGCCAGCATGTTCTGGACGGTCTCCTTGCCCAGGTAGTGGTCGATCCGGAAGACCTGGGACTCGTCGAGCACCGAGAGCACCTCTCGGTTGAGCGCCTGCGCCTCCGCGAGGCGCGTGCCGAACGGCTTCTCGATGACGACTCGAACGTCGGCGCCCTCGATCTGATCGAGCCCGTGCTCGCCGAGCTTGCGGACGATCAGCGCGAAGAACGTGGGGGCGGTCGAGAGGTAGAAGACGCGGTTGTAGAGGATGCCCGCGTCCTCGTCGCACTCGCCGAGCTCCTTGCCGAGCCGCTCGTAGACGCTGTCGTCGTCGAACGAGCCCGGCACGTAGCGCACGCGCTCGAGCAGCTTGTCGAGCACCTGCGGATCGGGCTCGCGCCGGGAGTGCTCCTTGATCGAGTCCCTGGCCATCGAGCGGTAGTCGCCGTGCGGGATGTCGGAGCGCGACACCGCGATCAGGTTGAAGCGCTCGGGCAGCGCGCCCTCGTGCGCGAGGTTGTAGAAGGCCGGCAGCAGCTTGCGGTGGGCCAGGTCGCCCGTGCCACCGAAGATGACGACGGAGGTCGGGTGGATCGGCTGGCGTTCGAGGCCCTCCACCAGCGGGTTCGGCTGTTCGATCGTGGCCATGGCTACTTCACCGGCGCCCCGGCCGGAGACTCCTCGAAGAGGAAGAAGCCCTCCGCATAGGCCTGCATCATTCCGTACTCGATTCCGTTGTGGACCATCTTCACGAAGTGGCCCAAGCCGGGACCCTGCTCGGGCGTGGGCGGCGGTGCAGACCGAGCTGCATGGCGTCCTCCTAGCTCCGCATGGCGGGGGCTCGCTCGAGAACCGAACGCGCCGTTTCGGCGATGTGTTCGACGGTGATCCCGAAGTGCTCGTAGACCTCCTTGTACGGCCCGGATTCGCCGAACGTCTCCATGCCGATGAAGGCCCCGTCCGATCCCACCCAGCGATACCAGCCCATCGGGCTGGCCGCCTCGATCGCCACGCGCGCGCGGCAGGCCGGCGGCAGCACCTCGTCGCGATAGGCCTCGTCCGTCAACGTGAAGGTGTCCATGCAGGGCATCGACACGACCCGCACGCGCACCCCGTCGCCCTCGAGCTGCTCGGCGGCCTCCAACGCGAGCGAGACCTCGGAGCCGGTCGCGATCAGGATCAGCTCGGGGTCGCCGCCGTTTGCGTCGCGCAGCACGTAGGCGCCGCGCTCGATCGCATCGCCGGGCACGCTGTCGGGGTCGAGCACCGGCAGGTTCTGGCGCGTCAGCGCAAATGCGGTCGGGCCGTCGGTCTGGCGCAACGCGTAGAGCCAGCCGAGCGCGGTCTCGTTGGCGTCGGCGGGGCGCACCACACTCATCCGCGGGATGGCGCGCAGACCCGCGAGCTGCTCGATCGGCTGGTGCGTCGGGCCGTCCTCGCCGAGCCCGATCGAGTCGTGCGTGTAGACCCAGATCGAGGGCAGCTTCTGCAGCGCCGACAGCCTGACCGCCCCGCGCATGTAGTCCGAGAAGATCAGGAACGTGCTGCCGTAGCCGCGAAAGCCGTGCAGCGTCAGCCCGTTGACGACCGCGCCCATGCCGTGCTCGCGCACGCCGAAGCGCAGGTTGCGGCCCTCGTAGGAGCCGCGCTGGACGTCGCCGCCGCCATCGATGTCCGTGTTGGTCGAGCTGGCGAGATCGGCGGCGCCCCCGACCAGATGCGGGACGCGCTCGGCCGCCCACTGGATGACCGCGCCCGACGCCTTGCGAGTGGCCATTTCCTCACCGGCCTCGAAGCGCGGCGGGTCGGCGTCGAAGCCCTCCGGCATGCCCCCGCTCGCGATCATCTCGAAGGTCGCCGCCTCGTCGGCGTGGGCCTCGCGGAAGGAGTCGAAGCGCTCGTTCCACTCGCGCTCGTACTCGGCGCCGCGCTCGCATGACTCGCGCATGTGGGTGAGCACCTCGTCGGGCACGAGGAAGTGCGCGTCCGGATCCCAGCCGTACTTCTCCTTCGTCTTGCGCACGTTGTCCTCGCCGAGCGGCGACCCGTGCGCCTTGCTCGTGTCCTGCAGCGGGCTGCCGTAGCCGATGTGCGACTCGACGATGATCAGCGAGGGCCGGTCCTCCACCGCCATCGCCTCGCGCGTGACGCTCTCGAGGCGCTCGACCGAGAGGTCGTCGCCCACGTCGACGACGTGCCAGCCGTACGCCTCGTAGCGCTCGCCGACGTCCTCGGTCATCACGACGTCGACCGCGCTGGCGAGCTGGATCTTGTTCGCGTCGTAGTAGGCGATCAGGCCGCCGAGGCCGAGGTGGCCCGCCAGCGAGCAGGCCTCGGAGGCAACGCCCTCCTGGATGTCGCCGTCGCTCGCGATCGTGAAGGTGTGGTGGTCGACGACCTTGTGGCCGCCCGTGTTGAAGCGCGCGCCGAGCATGCGCTCGGCGAGCGCGAGTCCGACCGACATCGAGATTCCCTGTCCCAGCGGCCCCGTCGTCGCCTCGATCCCGGGGCTGTACTTGCGCTCCGGGTGGCCGGCCGTCGGCGAGCCGACCTGACGGAAGTTCTTCAGGTCGTCGAGCGTCATCGGATAGCCCGTCAGGTAGAGCATCGAGTAGAGGAGCATCGACGCGTGCCCCGCCGACAGCACGAAGCGGTCGCGGTCCGCCCAGTCGGGGTTCGCCGGGTTGTGGCGCATGATCCGCGTGTAGAGCACGTAGGCGAGCGGGGCGAGCGCCATCGGCGTACCCGGATGTCCCGAGTTGGCCTTCTGCACCGCGTCCATCGCGAGCGTCCGAATGGTGTTGATGCTGAGCTCGTCGAGCTGGTCGGAGCTGGTCGTCATGCGCTTCCTCGGGTCGATGTCGTTGCGGCAGTGTTGCGAATCTCGTGCTCGGCGAGCAGGCCCGCGCCGATCACACCGGCGTCGGGACCGCCCTGCGCGAGCGATATCTCTACCCGGCGATAGAGGGCCGGCAACGCCCGCGCGCCCGCCTCCTGAATCGCCCGGTCGAGGAAGAGGTGGGACGCGCGCGACAGGCCGCCGCCGATCACGACGCGTTCGGGCTCGAAGACGTTCACGTAGCCGGCGATCGCCACGCCGAGCATGCGCGCGAAGCGGTCGAGGACGAGCACGGCGTCCGAGTCGCCCTCCTCAGCCGCCGTGACGAGGTCGCGGCCGGACACGCGACCGTCGGCGTCGAGCGCGGCGGCGAGGCGGCTGCCCGGCTTGTCGCGGGCCAGCTCGGTCGCGTCGCGCTCGAGCGCCTGCCCCGAGCAGTAGGCCTCGACGCAGCCGCTGTTCGGGCAGTTGCCCGGGCACGGCGGGCCATCCGGCATCAGCGTGAAGTGGCCGAGCTCCGCGCCGAGCCCGTGCGCGCCGCGGAAGATGCGGCCGCCGGTCACGACGCCGCCGCCCACGCCGGTGCCGAGCGTGAGCATCAGCAGCTCGTCGCAGTCGAGCAGGCGCGCCTCGGCGAGCGCCGCCACGTTCGCGTCGTTGTCGACGAAGACCGGGACGCCGAATCGGCGCCCGAGCTCCTCACGGAGCGCGACGCCCGTGAGCGGGATGTTGACGCTCGTCTCGACGGTGCCGGTGCCGTAGTCGATCTGCGACGGCACCCCGACGCCGACCGCAACCGGCGCGCCGCTCTGGGCGATCACCTGGCGTGCCGTCGCCTCGAGGCCGTCGAGCAGGGCCGAGCTCGACGACAGCACCGTCGGCCGCTCGGCCCGGGCCACGACCTCGAGCCCGCGCAGCGCCGCGACGGCTACCTTGGTGCCTCCGACGTCCACACCGAGCACGAGCTCCTCATCGGCCACGCCGGGATTCCTACCCGGAGTGGCGCCGCGAAGCAACCGCAGGTCACCCCGCTGTCACATCAGCGGCGGCCGCGCCACCAGCTCGCGCGCTCGACCATCAGGATCGCGCGTTCCTCCCACCAGGCGCCCACGCGGGCCGGTCCGCCGTTGCAGGCGCCGTTCGAGAAGCCCGGCCGCTCGATCCACAGGTAGGCATCGGCCTTGGGGTGCCCGGTGTCGGTGGTGGGCAGCGTGCCCGCCGCCGCGTTCGGCGGGTTGCACCAGATCGTCTGGCCGTTCCGGTACAGCGGGCCGTTGCCGTTGTGGGAGGTGTTGACGATGAAGTGCTTGCCGCCCAGCGCACGCGACAGCTTCGCTCCGTACTTCAGGTTTTTCGCGGTCGTGACGTGGTGGGTGGCGTTCAGCATGAAGCCGCGCACACGGCTCACGCCGACCGCGCGCAGCTTGCGCGCCATCGTCGGCACGTCCTGCCAGTCAGGGGCGCCGCCCTCGACGTAGACCGTCGCGTTCGGCAGCTTCGACAGCGCCCTGACCCCATAGGCGAGCGCGCGCAGCCGCGGTGCACGCAGGCTCGGCCTCAGGCACTCGATCAGGCCGAGCGAGTCCGGCTCGAACGCGATCACGACCTCACTCGAGCCGATACCGCGCGCCACCTGGTCGATCCAGCGCCGGTAGGTCGCGTTCTGGCCAAGGCCGCCGCTCGTGTTGGTGCCCGGCGACCCGCAGCCCTGATGCTCGTCGCCGAACACGACCAGCAGCGGCACGGCATCGCCGGCCTGCTCGAACATGCCCTGGAGCTTCCCGACCACCGGCTGCTCCCACATCCCGAACCACTTGAACTGCGGTGTCTCGGCGAGCGACAGCACCTTCGCGGCGTCGTCGCGGCGTCCACGGCGAAGGAGCGAGCGATAGCCGTTCCAGGTGGGGTTCCACTGGGTGTTCTGGTCCCACCAGGTCTGGCCGACGAGCGGGTTGGGGGCGTTCGCGCCCGGGTTCTGGCGGCCGCTCGCTGATGCGGCGGCGCTGAAGGCGAGCACGGCAAGGAAGATCGCGGCCATGGCGAGGCCGCCCAGAGTGCGAGTCATGTCACGACCCTAGCCCGAGTTTTGTGAATCCGCACTAGGCCTTAGGCTTGACTCATGAGGGCGGGCATCGATCTGGGCGGGACCAAGATCCAGGCGGTCGTAATCGACGACGAGGGTGGAGTCCAGGGCCAGGAGCGCCTGCCGACACCGACGCGAGGTGATCCCAAGGACGTCGCCGCCGCCATGGTCGAGTCGGTCAGGACGGCGGCCCGCCAGGCCGGCGTCGAGACGGCCGCGCTCGCCGGCGTGGGTGTCGGCTCGCCCGGCGTGATCGACGCCCGCCACGGCAATGTCTCGAGCGCGCGCAACCTGCCGAACTGGGAGGGCTCGTTCGCGCTCGGCCCGGCGCTCAGCGAAGGGCTGGGGGCACCCACGAAGATCGACAACGACGTGAACGTGGCGACCCAAGCCGAGGTCGTCCTCGGCGCGGGGCGGCCCTACAGCTCGATGCTGGGCGTCTTCTGGGGCACCGGCGTCGGTGGCGGGATCGTGTTGCGCGGCAAGCCCTGGCTCGGCCGCGGCGGAGCCGGTGAGATCGGCCACGTCTGCGTGGTGATGGACGGAGCGCGCTGTCCCTGCGGGCGGCGCGGCTGCGTCGAGGCCTACGCGGGGCGCAAGGCACTCGAGGAACGCGCCCGCCACCGGCACGACAAGGGCCACAAGACGGACCTCTTCAAGATCATGGAGAAGCGCGGGCGCGACCGGCTCACCAGCGGCGTCTGGGCACGCGCGCTCGAGCACGAGGACAAGCTGGCGCACAAGCTGCTGGAGGAGGCGGTGGCGGCGCTGGGCGCAGGAGTCGCGTCGACCCTGAACGTCCTCGACGTCGACGCCGTGATCCTCGGCGGCGGCCTCGGCCTGCGCCTCGGCGAGCCCTACCGCGAGAAGATCGAGAAGGCGATGATGCCGCACCTGTTCTCGAGCGAGAACCCTCCGCCGTTCCTGATGGCGGAGCTCGGCGACCTCGGCGGCGCGATCGGCGCGGCGCTCCTCATCAAGCTGCCCAAGACGGCCGCCGCGGCCTGACAGGCACGCTCAGGCGCGCGTCAGGTCGCTGCGCTGGCGCAGCGCGTTGAAGGTGCTGCCCCAGACGGCCGGCTCGGCGGGCTCGAAGGGCAGCCGCAGCACCTCGTCGCCCTCGGCTCCGGCGCCTCGCACCGTGCGGCTCGCGAGCACGCGCTCGCCGTCGTGGGCCGTGAGATAGAGATGCCGCGCGCGGCGCCAGAAGCTCGACTCGAGACGGTAGGAGACGGTGCACAGGTGCCCGTCGAAGCGCGCCTCGAGCTGCGGCGGGCGCGGATAGGTGAGCCCGCCCACCCAGTGCAGCGCGCGCCCGAGCAGCGACCGGAAGCGGCGTCGCCGGATCTTCGCGTGGAAGCCCGCCGGGCGGTCCCACTTGGGCTGCTGGCGCGACGGGCTCGGTGGGCCGTTGCCGATGCGGCGGGCGATCACCCGCTCCGAGTTGCCCCAGCGGCCTGGCCAGTCGACCCAGTCTCCGAACGGGACGACGGGCAGCAAGCCCTCGGGGCCGTCGCCGTAGGGATGGTCGATGCCGACCGGGTAGGGGTGCGTCCCGGACTCGAAATAGGAAGCGTGCGAGTGCGGCGCCACGTACACCACCGGGTGCAGGCCGCCGTCGCGCTCGGCGAACTCGATCTCGTCGCGCGCGCGTGCCTCGCCCGAATCGTGCTGCGCGTAGGTGGCGAGCTCGACCTCGCCGTCGGCGCCGAGCCCGAGCTGGATCATCTCCCAGTCACCCTCGTGCTTGCCGAAGCCGAACAGGTTCTTCGGGTTGTAGTAGAGCCACAGCCAGTACTGGAGCCAAGTGCGCCCGCCGTCCTCGACGGCGCGCCCGTAGACGCGACCGGCGCAGCGCTCCTCGCCCTCCATGCGGCGCGCGTCGCCGAGGCAGTCGGGCGCGAGGCAGAGGCAGTCGCGGTCGTCTGCCGTGATTCCGTCGGGGTAGCCGTGCAGCAGCTCGAGCGTCAGGGCGGGATCGCCCGCGGAGCGCGCGATCACCTCGCCCGAGCGCCTCCGCAGCAGGTTGCCGGCGTTCTCCACGACCCCCTCGACCGCCGCCACGCGGTAGTCGTACTGGCGGTCGTAGCGGAGCAGCGGGCGGTGGCGCTCGAGCAGCGCCTGGCTCACACGCCCGCTTCCGGGTAGGGGAAGCCGGCAGGCGGCTCGGCGCTCTCGTCGAGGTGCTTGCGCAGGCCGGCGTCGCCGACCGCGTAGCCCCAGTTGATCAGCCGCATCTGCAGATCATCGGAGAGGCCGTCGAGGCGCGTCGCGATCTCCGCCAGCTCGAGCGTGCGCGCGAACGGCGCCGGCAGCGCCCCGTCCAGGTGGTAGTCCTCGATGTTGCTGCGGATGCCGACGTACACGCCGTCGCGGTCGCCGCGGCGCAGGCCCTCGATCACCTGGCTCTTGCGCAGCGCGCGCACCTGGTGATCGACCACGCGCAGCACACGCACCATGTGTCGCGGCCAGTCACCGGCCGGGTGTTCCTCGGGAGCCATCAGGCCGCCGGCGTCGGAGACGATCAAAGTGCGGCAGCGCTTCCAGGCGGTCTCGAGCCCGAGGTTGTCGTAGACGCCGCCGTCCGAGAGAAAGAGCGACTCGCGGTGCTCGGCCGTGCCGAGGTCGTTTCCCTCCTCGTCGACCCAGTCGACCATCGGCCGCAGCCGGAACGGCGACAGTACGCGGCGGGAACGCGGACGAGCAGGCGACCGCGGTGGCGAGCGGGATCTCCGGGTCGGGAAGCGAGCCGACGCGCCAGTCACGGAGGCCGGTGCGCTCGAAGCGCGCCAGCGCCCCCGACCCGATGTTGGTCGCGTTGATGACGAAGTCGGGGCGTGTCGGCAGGTCGTCCAGCACGGCGGCGCCGAAGATGTGGTCGCGATAGGCGCCGGCGAGCTTCTGCGCGATCGACCCGGGCAGCAGCGCCCCCTCGACGACCGACGTCCAGTCGAGCGACCGCCGCGCGAGGTCGCGCAGGCGGGCCACCACCGCGTCGTCGAAGGCGTCCGCGGGCGCCAGCGCCAGCGCGGCGGCCGTGATCGAGCCGCCCGACACGCTCGACACGCGGTCGAGCCGCTCCAGCCAGCCGGCCTCGCGCAGCCGCCAGATCACGCCCAGGTGAAAGAGCATGGCGCGGTAGCCGCCGCCCGACAGGCACAGCGCGACGCCGCTCTGCGGCTCCTCGCCGCTGTCCGTGGGGATCGCCCGGACGGGCGAGGCGAGGCGGGGGGTCAGATCGCGAACTGCGCCCACAGAGGCCGGTGGTCGAAGATGTCGAAGTCGAACACGTCCACTCGCTCGGCGAACTCGCTCGTCTCACCCGGGAAGAAGGCGACCTGATCGTAGTGCTTGTGCCCCTCCAGGCTCGTGCCGCCGGCGGGGCTGCGCCTAGGGGCCCGCCGCTAGCGGTCCACGGGCCGCGGCCGCTCGCGCTTCGAGAGCAGGAAGCGCGCATGCGCGAAGGCGGCGCGGCCAGCCGCCGCCGCCGCTGCTGGAGCACGCTGCGTGCGGCGCCGCTCGCGCCGGCGTCGCAGCGGCACCACCGAGGCCGCAGGCGCGGGCGCCGGACCGAGCCCCAGCGTCGGCGCCGGGCGCGGCGGGCCCGTCCCGAGCAGCGCTGCGATCTGCTCGCGGCCGAGGTCCTCTTTCGCGAGCAGCGCGCTCGACAGCTCCCAGAGCCCGGCACGATGCTTCCTCGTCAGGGCGAGGGCGTCGCGGTAGGCCTCGCCGATCATGCGCTCGACCTCCTCGTCGACCACCTGGCGCGTCGTGTCGGAGAGCGGCATGTTCTGCCCGCCGGCCGTGGCGGTGAGCTGGCCCGCCCGCTCCGAGAAGCCGAGGCTCATCACGGCGTGGCGCGCAAGCGCGTTGGCGCGCTGCAGGTCGTCCGCGGCGCCGGACGAGACGTCGCCGTAGATCACCGCCTCGGCTGCGCGGCCGCCGAGCAGCACCATCAGCTGCTCGTGCACGTGGCGGGCGGACTGCAGCGCCCGGTCGCGCCGCGCGATCACCGCCAGCCCGCCGGCGCGGCCGCGCGGGGTGATCGTGACACGCTGCGTCGCGTCCTGGGTCTCGCAGAACTCGGCGACGAGCGCGTGGCCCGCCTCGTGACGGGCGACCACCTCGCGCTCCTCGGGCGTGAGCGGCGACGAGCGGCGAGCGGGTCCCGCCAGCGCGCGCAGGTGCCCTTCGGCGAGGTCCGCGCGGCTGACCTCGGGGCGGCCGTCGCGCGCGGCCATGATCGCGCCCTCGTTCAGCATCTCGCGCAGGTCGGCGCCTGACGACCCGGCTGTGCCCTCGGCGATCTCCTCGAGATCGATCTCGCGGGCCAGCGGGCGGCCGCGGGCGTGGACCTGCAGGATTGCGAGCCGGCCCTCGGCGTTCGGCAGCTCGACCGCCACCTGGCGCGAGAAGCGCCCGGGCCGCAGGAGCGCCGGGTCGAGCACGTCGAGCCGGTTCGTCGCGCCGACGCACACGAGCCGCTCGTTCCCCGTGAAGCCGTCCATCTCGATCAGGAGCTGGTTGAGGGTGTGCTCGTACTCGTCATTGCCGCCCTGGCCGCCGTCGCTGCGCCGCCGCCCGACCGCGTCGAGCTCGTCGATGAAGACGACCGCTCCCTCCGGGGCGTTGCGCCCGCGGTTGAACAGCTCGCGGATCCGCGACGCGCCGACGCCGACGTAGCGCTCCACGAACTCGGCGCCGGAGGCCGCGAAAAAGTCGACACTCGCCTCTGCGGCGAGCGCCTTGGCGAGCAAGGTCTTGCCGGTTCCGGGCGGCCCGTGCAGGAGCACGCCGGCGGGCATGCGGGCCCCGACGCGCCCGAAGCGCTCCGGGTCCTTGAGAAACTCGACGAACTCGGCCACCTCCTCGACGGCCTCGTCGCAGCCGGCGACGTCGCGGAAGGTGACCGTGGGGCGCGTCGCCTCCGAGACCTTCGTGTCAGCACGCAGCGGACCGCCGGCGCCGCCCGCCCGGTGGGCCTGCGAGCGCCGGCTGCGCAGTGACACGGCGAACATCACCAGCGTGAGCGCGATCATGCCGAGCACGGCGAACCCGAAGAAGCCGGGCCCGGAGCTGTCGTCGCTGGAAGCCACATCTACGGTGGCGCCCGAGCGCGCAAGCCGGTCGGCGAGATTCTGGTCGGCCGGGTACCCGAGCGTTGCCTCGCGCCCGCCGGCGAGGCGTACGGTCACCTCGGCGCGGCCCGGATTGAGCACGGCCTCGCGCACGCTGCCGCGCTGGATGGCGGCGAGCAGATCGCTGTAGCGGAAGGCACCACCCGCCTGGTCGGCCTCCTCGCTCGGCGCGGGCACCGGTACGCCGGGCACCTGCGCTCGCGCCGTCGGCGACGCCAGGAGCGCCGCCACGAGAAGCGCGACCACGGTTCTGATGTAGCTCGGC
The DNA here is from genome assembly GCA_963814095.1 of uncultured Thermoleophilaceae bacterium. GTDB lineage: Bacteria > Actinomycetota > Thermoleophilia > Solirubrobacterales > Thermoleophilaceae > JACVRW01. The sequence goes on from CAWFBT010000006.1 coordinate 59,366, forward strand.
ACTGCTTTCCGGCCTTCCCCGCCTTCGCCGCCTTCCGTAGGGCTAAATACCCGGTCAGGCGCAGTGCAATCGCTGGCATAGGCTTGGCGCATGAGGCTCGACGCCTTCCCGCGCCAGGCGCTCCTGTTCGGGCCCTCGCCCGTACATCCGCTCGAGCGCCTGAGCGCGCATCTGGGCGGCGCCGAGCTGTGGGCGAAGCGCGACGACTGCAACGCCGGGCTCGCCTACGGCGGCAACAAGACCCGCAAGCTCGAGTACCTCGTCGCCGATGCGCTGGCAAAGGGGTGCGACACGCTCGTGTCGATCGGCGGCGTGCAGTCCAATCACACCCGCCAGGTGGCCGCCGTCGCGGCCCGCCTCGGGCTGGGCTGCGTACTCGTCCAGGAGAGTTGGGTCGACTGGCCCGACGTCGTGTACGACCGCGTTGGCAACATCCAGCTCAGCCGCATCATGGGCGCCGACGTGCGGCTCGTCGAGGCGGGCTTCGGCATCGGCTTCAAGGAGAGCTGGGAGCAGGCGCTCGCGGACGTCGAGGCGGCCGGCGGCAAGCCATACCCGATCCCCGCGGGCGGCTCCGACCACGAGCTCGGCGGGCTCGGCTTCGCGAGCTGGGCGATGGAGGTCGAGCGCCAGGAGCGCGAGCTCGGCCTCTTCTTCGACACGATCGTCGTCTGCTCGGTCACCGGCTCGACGCAGGCGGGCATGATCGCGGGGTTCGCCGCGCAGGAGCGCGATCGGCGTGTGATCGGCATCGACGGCTCGGCCAAGCCCGCCGAGACCCACGAGCAGGTGGCGCGCATCGCACGCCGCACGGCCGAGCTGATCGAGGTCGGCCGCAACCTGCGCGACGACGAGATCGTGCTTGACGACCGCTACCACGCGGGTACATACGGGATCCCGGACGAGGGGACGCTCGAGGCGATCCGCACCGCGGGCCGGCTCGAGGGGATGATCACCGATCCGGTCTACGAGGGGAAGTCGATGGCGGGCATGATCGACCTGGTGGCCACCGGCGAGATCGACCGAGGCGCGAAGGTGCTCTATGCGCACCTCGGCGGCCAGCCTGCGCTGAGCGCGTACGCGGGGCTGTTCCGGTGACGATCCCGGCGGACACCCGGATCGGCGCGGTTCGCCTGCGCGCGGCGGACTCCGATGCGCTCACGAGCTTCTACGAGCGGGCGATCGGGCTGCGCACGCTCGCGCGCGAGAACGGCCTCGTGCGGCTCGGCGTGGACGAGGGCGCGCCCCTGGTCGAGCTGGCGGCGGCGCCCGGCGCCCCGCCGCGCCCTTCGGTCAGCACCGGCCTCTTCCACCTCGCGGTGCTCCTCCCCGAGCGTGTGGACCTCGCGCGCGCCCTCGTGCGCGTGAGCGGCACCGGCTGGCGCCTCACCGGCGCCTCGGACCACCTGGTGAGCGAGGCGCTCTATCTGAACGACCCGGAGGGCAACGGCATCGAGCTGTACCGGGACCGCCCCCGCGACGAGTGGCGCCACAGCCCGAGCGGCGAGCTCGCGATGGCGACGCTGCCGCTCGACCTCGAATCACTGCTCGACGAGCTCGGCGACAGCCCACGGAGCGACCCCGGGCCGATGCCGGACGGCACCCGGATCGGCCACGTGCATCTGCAGGTGGCGCAACTCGACCCGGTGGAGCGCTTCTACGCCGGCTCGCTCGAGCTCGAGGTGATGGTGCGCTCCTACCCGGGCGCCCTGTTCGTCGCGGCCGGCGGCTACCACCACCACATCGGCCTCAACACCTGGCAGAGCGCCGGCGCGCCGGCTGCCCCCCGAGGGCGCGCTCGGCCTAGAGCACTACGAGCTCGTGCTGCCGGACGCCGCCGAACGCGACCGCCTGGCGGGCTCGCTCGGGCCCGACGCCGAGCCGCTCGAGCTCGAGGCGGGCGTCCGGGCGACCGATCCCTCCGGCAATCACGTTCTCCTGAGGAGCTGAATACAGGGCTCGTCCACGCCCGCCTCCGTCCCCGCAGGGACGGAGGCGTTGCGCGGAGGAGTCGCTAGGGCTGATCCTGCACGGCCGCGAGGCCGGTGATCGTCATGCCGCTGCGACCGATTGTGCCGAGCTTGACGCTCTTGCCGTTCAGCACGTTCACGCGGTACAGCTCAGCGCCGGGCCGCCGGTCCGAGGCGGTGGCGATGTAGCCGACGTTGTCCTGACCGGCGATGTCGAAACCGCTGTCGCCACGCACGTTGATGCCGAGCTGCTTCGGCATCGTGAGCGTGCCGTCGTTGGGCGGGTTCTGCACGTAGACCGCGTCGTCGAGGGCGTCGAGCGCGTACAACGTGGTCGTCGCCGGCGGCGTCGCGCTGAACGACGAGTTGGTGTAGGCGGAGCCCACGACCGTCGGGTCGTTCGGGTTGAGGTCGGCATCCGGGGCCGGGGTTCCAAGCGCACCGGTGTCCGGGTTCAGCCGCAGGTTCTGATTGGCGTCGCTCGTCACGCGGATGCGATCCACGGTCGGGTTGAAGTCGACGCCGAAGAACCGGCCGTTGAGTGCCGGCGTGAAGGCCGGGCCCTCGGCAACGGCCTTGCCGGTCACCGCGCTCACGCGGTACACGACGCTGTCGCTGCCGACGCCGTAGAGCTCGCCGGTGGCGGGCCGGAAGTCGATGCCCCTGACGGACACTCCCATCGGCAGTCCGCTGATCGGCTTCGAGCTGTCGAGCTTGCGCGGGTTGTCCGCCGAGAAGCTCACCAGGTTGCCCTGGTTGTCGGTGGCGTAGAACGCGCGGCCGTCGCCGTCCTTGGAGCCGTGGCTCCCGGCCTGTCCGCTGACCGGCACGGCCAGCGCGGCCACGCAGGTCGCGCCGAGGGCGAGTTTCGCCAATCGCTTGCGCTTCATCTGCTGTTCCTCCTGGGGGTCGGGTATGCCCCCAATTCGCAACACGGGCCCCGGGCGGTTCACCCCGGCCGAGCGGCTACGCGCCGAGATCAGCCGGCGCCATGGCGCTCGAAGCCGTTGCGCCGATTGCCTGAGCACGTCCTGCAACCATGAGATCGCGTGGCCGCCAGCCGCCCTGTTCCTCCCACGCCGGCAGCGCCGGACCGTCGCCGACGCCGGCGCCGTACCCCCCATAGCGTGCGGATCCTCCTGGCAGTCCTCGTGATCGTCCCGGTGACGGCGGCGGCCGTCGCTGTGGCCGCGCTTGCCGAGGAGCCCGCCACCGGCCTCGCAGAGCTGCACTTCCCGGACGTGGTCGTGGCGCAGGTCGAGCCCTCGCCGCCCGTGGCTCCCGTGCCGCCGCCCGAGGCGCCGATCCACTGGCGCCGCTCGACGGCGCTCGGCACGCACGCGGGCGGCCGGCTCCTGGACGGTGTCCGGCTGCCGGCCGAGCGTCCGGACTTCTTCACCTGGGACCCCGTGCTACGGCGCTCGCCGAACCGGCCCTGGCGGCGCTGGGGCACGAACCGGCTCGTTCGCATCGTGCTGCGCGTCGCGCGCGACTTCCGGATCGCGCACCCGGACGCGCCGCGCCTGGCGGTCGGCGACCTGAGCCGCCCGCACGGCGGCGACTTCGGCCCGCAGTTCGGCTACATCGGTCACGCGAGCCATCAGAACGGGCTCGACGCCGACATCTACTACCCGCGCGCAGACGGCCGCGAGCGCGCGCCCCGCTTCGCGTCTGAGATCGACCGCGAGCTCTCCCAGGAGCTCGTCGACCGCTTCCTTGCGCTCGGCGCTCAGGTCATCTTCGTCGGCCCCAACACCGGCCTGACCGGGCCGTCAGGGCGCGTCCAGCCGCTCGTCAACCACGACAACCACCTGCACGTGCGGCTGCCCTGAAGGGTCAGCGCGCGAGGCGCGGGCGCGGCGGCTGCGAGAACAGCCTCCAGATGGCCGCCTCGCAGAGCTTCTCGACCGGCATCCCGGCAGCCAGGCACTCCGCCTCGAGCGCCGTGGCGAGTCGCGGCGCCGGTGGGAAGCGGTTGAGCGCCACGACGCCGTGGACGCGCACCGCCAGCGGGCGCTCGGCGATCCAGAGCACGACGAGCGGCGGCACGGCGAGCGGGCGCCCCGAGCGCGGGTCGGTGGTGGGCGGGGACTCGCGCAGCTCGACCTCGAGCGCTCCACGGCTCGTCGTCTTCGCCCGCAGGAAGGCGTGGATAGCCCCCCGTTCCCCGATCACCGTCGCCTTCTCCTCCAGCCGATTCCGTCAAGTGGTCGAGGGCGCCCCGCTATGCGGAGTGCCCTCGCAACATCGAAGGTATGGGCAGTCCAGCCGGAGCGCCACTCGATCATTCGTCCAGGCGCGTTAAAGCTCGCCGGATTCCTTGAGCTCCTCGCTCAGGGGGCGGGTCAGTGCCCAGGTCCAGAAAATCGCGGACGTGAGCAGCAGCGCGATCCCGACCCAGAGGTTCACGTTCACGCCCGCGGCCTTCTCCTTGTCGGCGTCGGAGGCGACGATGCCGGCGACGAGCAGGATTGCGCCGTAGATGCCGAGCAGGCCGCCGATGATCTTGCGGACGTCGAGCAGGTTGGTGGCGCGCTCGAGTTGCTTCTCGCCGACCTCGGATGTGCGCTCCTCCACTGCCGCCTCCTAGATGAAGATGATGTTCAGGATCACGACGAGCACCAGCGCAATCGCGCCGAGCACCTTCGGCCTGCGCCACCAGACGCGCTCGTCGGGCGTCGGCTCAGGCTGCTCGGCGGCCATGCCCCACACGAGCCCGTCGAGCTCCTGGACGGGCTTTGGCTGCGTCAGCAGGCTCACGACGACGGTGACGATGGCGTCGAGGCCGAAAGCGACGATGGCGCCCCAGAAGTCGGCCGCGAGATCCGAGCCGACGTCGAGGTTGCCGCTCGAGGTGAGCTGGTGCGTGATGAACGCGCCGAAGGTGCCCGCCACGATTCCCGCAAAGCCGCCCCAGGGCGTCGCCCGCTTCCAGAACATGCCGATGATGAAAGTGGCGAAGAGCGGCGCGTTGAAGTACGAGAACAGCAGCTGAACGTAGTTCATGATGTTCTCGTAGCCCTTGGCGATGAAGGCGGTGCCGATCGAGATCAGCACGCCCACGACCGTCGCGAGCCGTCCGAAGAGGATGTAGTGCCCCGGCTCCGCGTCGCGGCGGATGTAGTCCTGATAGAGGTCGTAGGTCACGACCGTGTTGAACGCCGACACGTTCGCCGCGACGCCCGCCATGAAGGCGGCCAGCAGCGCCGTGATGGCGAGGCCGAGCATGCCGGTGGGCAGGTACTCGGCCATCAGCGCCGGGATCGCGTTGTTGTACTCCTGGCCGGGATCGGAGCCCGTGCCGAAGCCGGGTACCGTGACGAGCGCGACAAGGCCCGGGACCACCACGATCAGCGGGATGAAGATCTTCGGGAAGGCGCCGATCAGCGGCGTGCGCTGGGCCGCGTTCATGTTCTTCGCCGAGAGCGCGCGCTGCACCTCGGCGAAGTTGGTCGTCCAGTAGCCGAACGAGAGCACGAAGCCGAGCCCGAAGACGGTCGCGATCCAGTTCGCGTCGATCGGGTTGTTGCCGCCGATCCCCATCCCCTCCCAGGCGTGCAGGCCCGGCTCGCCCAGCGGGCTCTCGCGCACTCGGTCGGCGAGGCCCGCGAAGCCGCCCACGTCGATCAGCGCGACGATCGTCAGCGGGACGAGCGCCGCCAGGATGATGAAGAACTGCACCACCTCGTTGTAGATCGCCGACGAGAGCCCGCCGAGCGTGATGTAGACGAGCACGACGGCGGCCGCGACGACGATCCCGGTGCTGATCGACCAGCCCAGCATCAGCGACAGCACGAGCCCGAGCGCGAACAGGTTGACGCCGCCGATCAGGACCGTCGCGACAGCGAACGAGAGCGCGTTGAAGAGGTGGGTCGGCTTGTTGTAGCGGCGGCGCAGCCACTCCGGGACCGAGCGCACCTTGGAGCCGTAGTAGAAGGGCATCATCACGATGCCGAGGAACACCATCGCCGGGATCGCGCCGATCCAGTAGAAGTGCACCGTCGCCACGCCGTACTGCGCGCCGTTGGCGGCCATGCCGAGGATCTCGAGCGCCCCGAGGTTCGCGGCGATGAACGCGAGCCCGGTGATCCAGGCGGGCAACGAGCGCCCGGAGAGGAAGAAGTCGAGGTCCGACTTGATCAGTCGCCGCGCCAGCAGCCCGACCCCGAGCACCGTGGCGAAGTACAGCCCGATGATCACGTAGTCGAGGGCGTTGGCGTCGATCCTCAACATTTCGGGCGCCGTACCCCGGTCCGCTTGTTTCGAATCGCACTTCCTTCGGTCCGAGCCGATCTGATAGATCTTGTGCCGGTGGACCGGCGGCTCGCCTACAAGAACCTGCGCACCGCGCTCATCGCCGGGGCGATCTCGCTGATCGTCTTCGCGCTCGCCTGGGTCGTGGGGCTCGTCTACTGATGGCCGAGGAGACCCGGCTCCCGCGCGAGACGCCGGACCCGCCCGGCGAGCTGATCCATCTGCCGGGGCCTTCCTACCTGCCCGTCGCGACCGCTGCCGGCATCGCGATCGCGATCTGCGGGATCGTGATCAACATCATCATGGTCGTGCTCGGCGCGGTCATCGCGCTCGTCGCTGTCTGGAAGTGGATCGGCGAGACGCGCCGCGAGATCTCGGAGCTTCCGCTAGAGCACCACTAGCCGGCTGCTGCGTTCAGGTCCGACGGGAGCTCGCTGGTCGCGCCGTCGGACACCCAGCAGCGCACGATGTCGCGCATCGAGAGGATTCCGGTCATCTGGCCTCCGTCGACCACGACGAGGTGGCGGAAGCCGCCACGGACCATCGCCTCGGCCGCCCGCTCGAGCGACCAGTCCGGGGCGGCGAACACAAGCCCTGCGGAGAGGTGGTCGGCCACGCGCTCGCTGTCCGGGTCCTCACCCTTCCCGATCGAGTGGAGCATGTCGCGCTCGGTGATGATCCCCGGCCCGGGCTGCTCGGGGTCGATCACGACCGCCGCTCCCACCGCGCGCTCGGCCATCGCTCGAGCGGCGGCTCGCAGCGAGTGCCCCGGGTTGACGGTGAGGACCACGTCACTCATCCCCGCGCTTACCTGCATGCAGCTCCCTTCCTGCGTTAGTGACGATCGGCATAAGCAGGGTACCGTTGATCCGCGCGGGCTTCCAGGGCGTATCCCGAGTCGAAGTGCGCAATTCGACCGTTCACAGGCGAAGCGAGCTTTACTTCGACGCGCTCGGGGTGATCGAGCGGGACTACTGGAACGAGGAGCTTTGCCTCACCCGCGTCGCGCGTCAGATCGCGACCTCCCGCCGTCAGCTGCAGCGCTCGTTCTCCGAGGTCGGCGGCACGAGCTTCCGGCGCGAGCTCCAGCGCATCCGCATGTCGCGGGCCGCTGACCTCCTGCACGAGGGGCGGCTATCGGTCCAGGAGGTGGCGGCGGCGGTGGGCTACCGGCAGGCGGCGCAGTTCGCGAAGGCCTTCCGGCGCAGCCACGGTGCACCCCCCTCGGCCTTCCGGCGCTCGAACGGGCGTCTCGCCGCCTGAGACCGGCGCGTCGCACGCCAGCGGGTCCGTGAAATAAAGTGCGCGCCTGTGAGCGAGAGGGAGCCGGTTTCGCAGGACACGGCCAAGGGGCCGCCGGAGACCGATCCGCGCATCGAGGGCGAGAAGCACCCCGTCGCGCGGATGCTGGCGATCGGCGTCTTCGCCTCGCTGGTCGGCATCGCGATCTGCCTGCTTATCGACTGGTTCCCGGCTGACGCGTCCGGCGCGGCCGGCCAGATCGACACCCTCTACGACGTCCTCCTGATCTGCTCGGTGCCGGTCTTCGTCCTCGTGATGACGATCGCGATCTACTCGGTGGTGCGCTTCCGCGCGAAGCCGGGCGATATGGGCGACGGGCCCCCGATCCACGGCAACACAAGGCTCGAGGTCATCTGGGTGACGATCCCGTTCATCATGGTCACCGCGCTGGCGATCTACGGCTGGATCGTGCTCGACGACATCGAGGCCAAGCAGCAGAACGAGATGGTCGTGAACGTGACCGGGCAGCAGTTCGCCTGGACCTTCGAGTACCCCGGCCAGAACGTGAACTCGAACGAGCTCGTGCTGCCGGTGGACCGGCCGATCGACTTCCGCATCAAGACGAACGACGTCCTGCACTCGTTCTGGGTGCCGGCGTTCCGCCTCAAGTCGGACGCCGTGCCCGGCCTGACGACGAAGATCAGGCTGACGCCCAACCGGCTCGGCCGCTACGAGGTGGTCTGCGCCGAGCTCTGCGGCCTGGGGCACTCGACGATGCGCCAGTTCGTGCGCGTGCTGCCGACGGACCGCGTTCGACGCCTGGGCGCGGCGCCAGGCTCGTGCCGGCGAGGGCGGCGCGGAGGAGGGCGAGAGCGGCGAGGGCAGTGGCGGCGGCCAGGGCGGTGGCGGCGGTGGCGGCGGCGCCGCGGCGGCCGAGGGCGAGCAGATCTTCACCGCCCAGGGCTGCGGCTCCTGCCACACGCTCGCCGCCGCGAACGCGAGCGGGACGGTCGGGCCGGACCTGGGCAAGCTCCAGGACACCGATGCGGCATTCGTGCGTGAATCGATCGTCGACCCGGCCGCCAAGGTCGAACAGGGCTTTCCCGACGGCGTCATGCCCGCCGACTTCGGCGACAAGCTCTCGCCCGAGGAGCTCGACGCCCTGGTGAAGTACCTTCTGGAGTCGCAGGAATGACCCTCGCCCAGAAGCTCTTTGCACCTGGTTGGTATCGCGCTGCGCTCGGCTCCGTGGTCGGCTTCGCGTTCGGCATGGCGATCGTCGTCGTGGTGCGCGAGCTCTACGGCTGGGATCCGATCCTCAACTGGAACGCGATCGTCACGGTGGGCGCCCTGGTCGCGGCGCCGTTCGGCTACCTCGTGGGAATCGGCTGCTTCGACTACTGGTTCCGCTGGGCATCGGGCGCCCCGACGATCCCGGAGGACCATTCCGGGCACGGCGCCAAGACGTGGAAGGACTACTTCCGCGTCAACACCGACCACAAGGTCATCGGCATCCAGTACATCGTCACGACGATGTTCTTCTTCATCGCCGGCGGCCTGATGGCGATGCTGATGCGCGCCGAGCTCGCCCAGCCCGGCACGCAGTTCGTGGACCCGAACACCTTCAACGGCCTGTTCTCGGTCCACGCCTCGATCATGATCTTCCTGTTCATCATCCCGGTCTTCGCCGGGATCGCGAACTACGTCATCCCGCTGATGATCGGCGCGCCGGACATGGCGTTCCCGCGCCTGAACGCCCTGTCGTTCTGGATGCTGCCGATCGGCGGCGTGATGATGCTGTGCTCGTACTTCGCGGAGGGCGGCGCCTTCGCGACCGGCTGGACCGCCTACGCGCCGCTGTCCACCGAGACGCCGCTCGGGCAGCAGTTCTTCACGGTCGGCGTGCAGTTCGCCGGGGCCTCGTCGATCGCGACCGCGCTCAACTTCCTGGTCACGATCATCACGATGCGCGCGCCGGGCATGACGTTCTGGCGCATGCCGCTGCTGGTGTGGGCGAACTTCACGACCTCGCTGCTGGTCGTGATCGCCACCCCGTTCATCGCCGGCTCTCAGTTCATGGTGCTGCTCGACCGCTCGCTCGGCACGCAGTTCTTCAATCCGTCGGCGGGTGGCGACGTGCTCATGTACCAGCACGTCTTCTGGTTCTACTCGCACCCAGCCGTCTACATCATGATGCTGCCCGGCTTCGGGATCATCAGCGAGGTCATCTCGACGCACGCCCGCAAGCCGGTCTTCGGCTACCGGATGATGGCGTTCTCACTGGTCGCGATCGTGATCCTCGGCTTCACGGTCTGGGCCCATCACATGTTCGTGTCCGGCATGCAGGGCTGGCTGCGAATACCGATGATGATCACGACGATGCTCATCGCCGTCCCGACGGGCATCAAGATCTTCTCCTGGCTCGCCACTCTCTGGAGAGGGGTGATCCACCTCAGAACGCCGCTGCTGTTCGCGCTCGGCTTCATCACGATGTTCACCCTGGGCGGGATCAGCGGCATCATGCTCGCCGTCGTGCCGTTCGACATCCACGTGTCGGACACGTACTTCATCGTCGCCCACATCCACTACGTGCTCTTCGGCGGCTCGGTGTTCACGATCTTCGCCGGGCTCTACCACTGGTTCCCGAAGATGACCGGCCGGATGTACGACGAGACGCTCGGGCGCATCCACTTCTGGATGTCGTTCATCTTCTTCAACCTGACGTTCGGGCCGATGCACCTCGTCGGCATCGACGGCATGCCGCGGCGCGTGGCCGACTACGCCGAGCAGTACGCGACCTGGAACGCGATCATCTCGATCTCGGCCTTCATCTTCGGCCTGTCGTTCCTGATCTTCCTCTACAACATGATCACCTCGTGGCGGCACGGCCCGCTCGCGCCCGGCAACCCGTGGCGCGCGCACTCGATCGAGTGGCAGGTGTCCTCGCCGCCGCCCGTCTTCAACTTCGACGAGATCCCGACCGTGGTCGGCGGTCCCTACGAGTACGGCGTCCCCGGAGCCGTGCACGCGGTGTTCAAGGAGAAGCAGCCCGCGGCCGTGCCCACGCCGGCGGGCGGAGGCGGCGCTCCCCCGCCGACAGACACCTAGATGAAGAGGATTCTCGTAGTCGCGAACGAGACGGTCGCCGGGCGGCCGCTGATCGACGCCGTCAAGCGCCGGGCCGGCGGCGACGAGAACCTCCAGGTCCACGTGATCTGCCCGCAGAACGAGCCGAAGCACGGCTTCGTCGTGCACGACGAGCACATCCGCGACGCGGCCGAGAACCGCCTCGAGATGACGCTCGCGCTCCTGCACGAGGCCGGCATCGAGGCCGACGGGGAGATCATGGACCCGGACCCCTACTCGGCGGTGATGGACGCGCTCGGAGAGCAGGACTACGACGAGATCGTCGTCTCCACCCATCCCGAGACGCGCTCTGGCTGGCTGCGCCAGGGACTGGTCGACCGGCTCGCCCGCGCCACGCGCCGTGACGTCGAGCACGTGGTCGTGGATCTCGACTCAGAGCGCGACGACGTCAAGCGCACGCTCGTCGTCGCCAATGAGACGGTCAGTGGGCAGACGCTGCTCGAGGCGCTCAAGCGCAAGGCCGCGGAGGAGCCGCGGCGCTTCATCGTGATCTGCCCGGCATCGGGCAACGGCGACGGCGGCGACGCCCACGAGCGGCTCGCGCATACGCTGCAGGAGCTCCAGGACGCGGGTCTCGAGGCGATCGGCCAGGTCGTTCATCCCGACCCGTACACGGCGATCCAGAACGCGCTGCAGTTCTACGGGCCCGACGACATCGTCATCTCGACCTTCCCCGAGACGCGCTCCGGCTGGCTGCGAGCGGACCTGATCGGGCGCGTCGAGGCCTCGACCGGCAAGCCTGTCGAGCACATCGTGAGCGAGGAGGAGGCCGCCTGATGGAGTCGGCGTCGATCAGCGCTCCCACGGCGCACGACGACCATCATCACGGCCCGCCGCCCGCCAACGTCTCGTCGCGGGTCGAGGCGCAGTTCCTCGGGATGCTGCTTTTCATCATCTCCGAGATCATGCTCTTCGGAGCATTCTTCACGGCCTACTTCTTCATCAGGGTCGTGGGCAGCGCGGAGTGGTTCCCATTCAATGGGCTCGAGCTCCCCGTCGGGATCGCCGCGGTCAACACGGCGATCCTGATCTCCTCGAGCTTCACGATGCACTGGGCGCTCGAGGGCGCTCGCAACGAGAACCGGCGCGCGCTCCAGGTGGGCCTGCTCACCACCGCGCTGCTCGGCCTCACGTTCCTCACGATCCAGATCAACGAGTACATCCACCTCGGCTTCCCGATCTCGGAGAACGCTCAGACCACGGTCTTCTACAGCCTCACCGGCCTCCACGGCGCGCACGTGTTCGTCGGCCTGACGCTCCTGACCATGGCGACGATCCGCGCCTTCCGCGGCCACTTCACCGCCAAGGAGCACCGCGGCGTCGAGGTGCCCGGCATCTACTGGCACTTCGTCGACATCATGTGGATCCTCGTCTTCAGCTCTCTCTATCTCCTCTGAGCGCCCGGTGATCAACCCGCTGGGCTCCGAGCAGGAGGCCTTTCGCTTCTTCCTCTATGTCGCGGTCGTCGTCGCGATCCTGCTCGGCATCGTCTTCCTGATCCGCGCCATCACATGAGCTCCGATCTGGAGCTCGCCGAGCGCGCTGCGCGGGCTGCCGGCGAGGTGCTGCTGTCGTACTACGGGCAGCCGCCTGAAGGCGTCGACGCCAAGTCGTCGGACACCGACCTCGTCTCGGATGCCGACCGCGAGGCCGAGCGGGTCATCCGCGAGCTGCTCGCGGCGGAGCGGCCCGAGGATGGGCTGCTGGCGGAGGAGGGCTCGCACGCGGAGTCTGAGAGCGGCCGGCGCTGGATCGTCGACCCGCTCGACGGCACGGCGAACTTCCTGTACGGCTTCCCGGCCTGGGCGGTGAGCATCGCGCTGGAGGACGAGCGGGGCCTGGCGCTCGGGCTCGTGCTCGACCCGCTGCGGCCCGAGCTGTTCAGAGCCGTCCGCGGCGAGGGCGCCACGCTCGACGGTGTCCCGATCCGCGTATCGAGCCTCACGGAGCTCGCGCGTGCGCTCGTGGCGACCGGCTTCTCCTACGAGGCGGACCGGCGCGGCGCACAGGCGGAGCTGCTGCTGACGGTGCTGCCGCGGGTGCGCGACATCCGCCGTGTCGGCGCGGCCGCGCTCGACCTCTGCCAGGTCGCCGCCGGCCGCGTGGACGCTTTCTACGAGCGTGGCCTGAAGCGCTGGGACGAGGCCGCCGGCCGGCTCATCATCGAGGAGGCCGGCGGTGTCACGGCTGAGCTCGAGGGCGAGCCGGCGGGCCTCGTGGCCGCCGGCTCGCCGGAGCTTCTGTCGGAGCTCCTCGAGCTCGTCAGCGCACCGTGATCGTGGTGCTCTCCCTCTCGGCCGTCAGCTCGTAGCGGCCCTCCTCGATCATGCGCCTGCCGTCCGCCGTCACCCTCAGGCGGGAGAGCGGGAACGTCAGGTTGAGGGTCCGGCGATCGCCGGGCTTGAAGTGGCCCGAGGCGTACCCGACGAGGCGGCTCGCAGGGAAGCTCTCAGAGCGACCGCGCTTGCTCGCGAACAGCAGGACGGTGTGCCTGCCGGCGCGCCTGCCCTCGTTGCTCACCCGGATCGACACCCGCACGTCGTCTCCGCGCACCGAGGCGTCGAGCCGGCTGTGATCAAAGCGCGTGTAGCTCAGCCCATGCCCGAACGAGACCGAGGACGACACGGGGGCATCGCCGCGCGGCGGCCGGCCGCCCCGGCGGCTGTCCTTCAGCCGCGCGGCCGGCGTCGCGATCGGAGTCGACTTCGGCAAGCGCCACCTGCGCGTCGCGGCCGCGGACCTGAGCCACGCGATCCTCGCCGAGGCCGAGCGTCCGGTGCGCGCCGAGGATCCGGCCGAGGCCGGTCTCGACGCGGCGGTGGGACTCGTCGAGGACGTGATGGCGGGCGCGGGCGTCACGGCGGAGCAGGTGGTCGGAGTCGGCCTGGGCCTGCCCGGCCCCATCGATCGCCGCAGCGGCCGCGTAGGCTCGTCGTCGATCCTGCCGGGCTGGATCGGGGTGCGCGCGGCCGACGAGCTCGGCTCGCGGCTCTCGCTGCCCGTGGAGGTCGACAACGACGCCAACCTGGGCGCGCTCGCCGAGCTGCACTGGGGCGCGGCCGCCGGCCGCAGCAACGTCGTCTACCTCAAGGTCTCAACCGGCATCGGCGCCGGGCTCATCCTCGACGGCCGCCTCTTCCACGGCAGCGGCGGCATGGCCGGCGAGATCGGGCACGCGATCGTCGACGAGCAGGGACCGGTCTGCCGCTGCGGCAAGCGCGGCTGCCTCGAGACGCTGGCCGGGGCGCCGGCGCTCGCGGAGTTGCTCGAGCCGCGCCTGGGACGGTCGATCTCGACCGCCGAGCTGCTCTCGCTGGCCACGTCCGGAGACTCGGGCGCCCGGCGCGTGATCGCCGACGCCGGCAGGCACATCGGCGGCGTCGTGGCGACGCTCTGCGACCTCTTCAACCCGGAGCTGATCGTCGTGGGCGGCGAGCTCGGCCGGGTGGGCGAGGTGTTGCTCGACCCGATGCGCGAGCAGGTGCATCGCAATGCGATCCCGGCGACGGCGCGCGACGTCGAGATCGTCGCGAGTGCGCTCGGGCCCCGCGCCGAGCTGCTGGGCGCCCTTGCGCTCGTGCTGGCCTACTGGCCGAGCAGGTAGTCGACGAGCGCCTGGACCTGCTTGTCGCTCAGGCGGCCGTCGAACGACGGCATGACGCCGGCGCTGAACCCCTGTGCCACCTCGGCATCGGGGTCGAGGATCGACTGGCGTACGAACTCCTCGGGCGACATGTCGCCCGCCGCGCTCGCCAGGTCGTCGAGGTCCGGCCCGATGGTGCCGGTCGAGCCGGCCGGCTGGAAGGTGTGACAGCCGGCGCAGCCGGCGGCCGTGAAGATCTGCTCGCCGGTGGTCGCCTCCGCCAGGCCCGCCGTCGCCAGGGCTCCCTCATCGTCGCCCGGCCGAGCCGCGGCGTAGCCGACGTAGGAGGCGACGTCGGTCGCATCCTCACCCTCCACGAGCTCCGCGGGCATGACGCTGCCCCTGCGCGGATGGGCGATCTGGTCCTGGACGACGCCCTTGACCGTGTCGCGGTCGATGCCCTCGGCCAGCGCGGCCTGGAAGGCCGCGTCGAGGCTCGGCCCCTGGGTTCCGGCAGTGCCGGCGCGGGCCAGCACGTGACACTGGCCGCACTTCTCGACGAACTGCGCCTTGCCGTTCGAGAGGTCGGGCTCGTCGCGTCCGCAGGCCGGAAGCGCCAACCCGAAAACGAGCAGCACGACGCCTAGGGCAAGCGCCGGGCGCGGCGCGCGCGGCCGCTTGCGCATGGTCCGAGCGAGGCTCACGGAGGCGGAACTCTATCCCTTCGGCAGGCTGTATGGGGAGGCCGGCCAGGGCCGTGAGGGCCGCCCCCGACGCTATTGTTCCCGCCTCATGCCTCCCCGTCAGAAGTACCGGCTGCGAGCGCGCTCGGATCGCGAGGTTGTGCGCGAGGTAGAGCCCGGGATGCGCTACGTGGACCACGAGACCGGCGAGGAGCTGCGCGTGGTCGGCGCGCTGCTGCCGCTGGCGCCGTCGCCCAGCGACCTGCCCTACGCGGTCGAGAACCTGCGCCTGTGCGGGTGCTCGCTCGAGCAGCTCGTCCAGAAGGACCTGAACGACTGCCCGCACTGCGGCCGTCGACTTCCGGCCGTCGGGCCCTGAAGCTCCTCCTCGCAGCCCTGCTCGCTGTGGCGCTTGTCGCCTCGGGCTGCGGCGGCGACGACGAGCCCTCCGCCGAGAGCGAGCCCGCGCTGCCGAACCTCACCGTCCCGCAGGGCGACACGACCGAGGCCGCGCCCGAGACCGTGCCCGAAGCGCCCTTCGACCCGTCGACGGAGACCCTCCCGCCCGAGACGGTCCCGCCGTCGACCGGTGGCGGCACCCCCGCGCCGGAGGCCGAGCCGCCGGCCGACACGCCCGACAACGACGCGCCTCCACCCGCCGACAGCCCGGCGGAGCGCTTCGAGGACTTCTGCGACGACAACCCGGGCGCCTGCGGGTAGGGATGGCAGCCGGGGGCTCACGCCCCGGGCGCCGAAGCAGCCGGCTTAGCCGGCTGCACAGGGACTCGTCATAACCCCCCGTGGCGTCTGGCGGGCCGCGGCCGCGCGGCCGCTAAGCGAGGCAGCCGAGCGCCTTCTCGCGCGTGTCGAAGATCGTCAGGTGGCCGACCAGGCCGGTGACCTCGAACGGGCGCATGACGCGCTCGGTGGGGCAGACGAGGACCATCTTGCAGCGCCGGATGTTCAGGTGGCGGAGGGCGTTCAGGAGGACGCCGATCCCGGTGGAGTCCATGAACGTGACCTGGGAGAGGTCGACGACCACTCCGCGGGCACCGTCCTCGGCCAAGCCGAACAGGCGGCTCCCGAGCTTCGGGGCTGTGTGAGCGTCGATCTCGCCACGCAGCGAAACGACGTGGGTGCTGTCGCCGACGGTTTCGTCGACCAGCCCGAAATCGATCACGCGCGCGAACCTATCACGCGCGAAGGAGCCCAATTCATGGCGCGTTCGCGCTCATGAACCCACTCCTACCCAATTGGTTCAGGAAAAACTCTGCCGGTGCGTCGGCACGGGCGAGCGCGGCCTTCGGACCCGCGCCGGCGACGGCACGCGCGGCTCCGCGCCGCGCCTGCGCCCCGGCCGCGACGGCCCGGAGTGCGAGCGGTCGCGCCCACGGCCGCGGCCCCAGCGGCCTAGCGGCAGGCGAATGCCGTCCCCACCGGGCCCGTCGCCCTTGGGTCGCGGTCCCGGGCCCTCGCCCCCACCGCCGTCGTCTCCGCGGGAATCGTCGTCGTCGTCGCGCAGCCGGAAAAACCAGATCAGCCACACGATCAGCAGCCCGACGTCGAACACTCGGAAGCCGACCATGAAGATCCACCCCTCGGTGGTCATCTACGTCGATGCTACCGCGATGGCATACGCGGCAAAAGACCCCGACCGGCTACTCGCCCTCCTCCGTGACGGTAGGCCGGTTGTCAGGGATGTAGGTCGCCGTGTAGAGCAGCCGTGCGCCGCTGTACGTGCAGCCGAAGACGTTGACCCCACGGAGGTCCTCCATGGCGAACTGGCGCAGGCTCCTGGGCGGCTCACAGCTGCCCTTCGCGCGCGAGGAGCGCCACCAGTCTGACTTCGTCAGGTTGATCGCCAGCATCGGTGCCCAGGTGGGCACCGTGATGGCGATCCAGTTGCCCTCCCTGACGCGCAGCGGCTCGGGCAGCACGAACGTCGGGCTCGAGCCGAAGTAGTCATCGACCTCGAACGGCTCGCTCTCCTGCACGAGCCGGTGCTGCAGGCGCGTCTTGCGCGTCTGTCCCTTGCGCAGGACGGACAGCTGCACCTGCGCCGGAGAGCCGTAGTTGTCGTTGAAGAACGTCGTCTGCTCGGCGCTCGGCTGCGACAGCGTCACCGTGAAGGCGACGATGTAGCCGTCACGACGGATGTAGTACGGGTTCTTGGGCCCGCCGGCAGAACGGCCCTGGTACCCGGTGACGCGCACGACGGCGACGCAGGGGTCGGTCGGGCAGCTCGGGTTCGCCGGGTTGGCGGTGGCCCCGAGCTCGACGATGCGGGCGGATGCACCGGGCGCCAGCGCCAGAGCCGCCGCCGCCAGTACTGAGCAGAGCAGGAGAAATCGCTTCATGACCAGGGGTGAAACACCCCTTTCTGCATGTAGTTGCGGAATCCTCACCGCCTACTTGTACCTATAGGTGATCCGCCCGCGGTCGAGGTCGTATGGCGACAGCTCGATCTTGACCCTGTCGCCGGGAAGGATGCGGATGTAGTGCCTCCGCATCTTTCCCGAGATGTGCCCGAGGACCTCGTGCCCATTGTCGAGTTGGACTTTGAACATGGTGTTCGGGAGGGCCTCGAGGATCTCGCCCTCCATCTCGATCTTCTCTTCCTTGGGCACGGCCTGCGGCGCGCTAGATCGCGCGGACGTTCACCGCCTTGGGGCCCTTGTCGCCCGTCTCCTCCTCGTACTCGACCTTCGAGTTCTCGGCGAGCGACTTGAAGCCCTGCCCGTCGATGCCCGTGTAGTGGACGAAGAGGTCACGATCGCCGTCGTCCGGCGTGATGAATCCGTAGCCCTTCTCGTCGTTGAACCACTTGACGGTTCCGGTAGGCACGTGCCTGCCCCTTCCTGCTTGTGCCCGGTCGGTCCGTCTGTGCGAATCCCGTACCACGGCACCTGCATGTTCAACTACGCCGGCTTAGCCGGCCCTTTCAGGCGCGCACGCTACCAGCCCGGGGCGGCGGAAGCCCGTCAGCGCCCCGCGAAGCGCGCCTTGCCCGGGCCGTCGGCCAGGAAGCTGTCCACCGCCCCCTTCAGATCCTCGGTCTCGAACAGCCGAGCGCCGATGGCCCCGGTGCGAGCGTCCGCTCCGCGTACGCCGTCTTCGAGGTACGCGCGCACGATGCTCTTGGTCGCCGCATGCGCGAGCGTGGGCCCTTCGGCGAGGCGGCGCGCGAACTCGAGCGTGCGCTCGTGCAGCTCCGCGTCGGGCAGAACGCGGTTCACGACTCCCCAGCGCTCGAGCGTCGCCGCGTCGTAGAGGTCGCCGCTCATCACGAACTCGCGCGCCCGGCCCGCGCCCGCTCGCTCGGCCACCCGCTGGGTGCCGCCCATCAGCGGCGTAAGCCCGATCACGGCCTCGACGAGCCCGAAGCGTGCCGACTCGGCCGCCCAGATCATGTCGCAGGCGAGCGCCAGCTCGAGCCCGGCCGTGACGCAGAGCGAGTGGATAGAGGCGATCGTCGGGAACGGAAGCTCCTCGATGGCGTGCGTGAGCCCGAGCAGTCGTTCTGTCAGCTCCTCCGAGCCGGCGCTGCCGAGCCCATCGAAGACGTTCACGTCGACGCCGCCGGTGAAATAGCGCCCCTCCGCCCGGAAGACGAGCGCGCGCAGCCCGTCGGTCTGCTCGACGGCGCGCTCGAGCCCGCTGAAGACCTCCTCGCTGAAGAGGTTCAGCGGCGGCGCCTCGAGCACGAGCTGCCCCAGCGCTCCGTCGCGCTCGAGGCGCACCGGATCAGCCACCGCGCAGCTCCTGGGCGACCTGCTCGAGCTCGGCCTGCTCCGCCGGCTGCGGTGGCGCCGGGACCCTGAGCGGATCGTCGTCGTAGCGCGGGATCACATGCATGTGCATGTGGAAGACCGTCTGCCACGCCGCCGGCTCGCAGCAGTTGAGCAGGTTGACGCCGTCGCAACCGAGGCGGTCGCGCATCGTCAGCGCGAGCCGCTTCGAGGCGATCGTCGTCCACTCGAGGTCCTCCTCGGGCACCTCGTACAGGTTCTTCGAGTGGTTGCGCGGGATCACGAGCGCGTGGCCACGCGTCCACGGGTTGATGTCCATGAAGGCGATCGTGTGCTCGTCCTCCTGGACGTTGTGCGAGGGCAGCTCGCCCGCGACGATCTTGCAGAAGATGCAGTCATCCGCCATGAGGCGGGAACCTATCGCCCCGGCCGCCGGCTCCCCCGAACGCTCCGGGACCCAGGCCACCGACCCGACTTGAGGTCGTATGACGACACGAAGTCGGGTCGGTCAATGTGGCGCCGCCGTCTACAACCACCCCGCGCGCCTGAAGTACAGGTACAGCGAGGTGCAGATGGTCAGCATCACGAGCAGCACGGCCGGGTAGCCGTAGGTCCAAGTGAGCTCCGGCATGTGCTCGAAGTTCATCCCGTAGATGCCTGCGACCGCGGTCGGGACGGCGATGATCGCGACCCAGGCGGAGATGCGGCGCATGTCCTCGTTTTGGCGGATGCCGACCTGAGCGAGGTTCGCCTGGAGGCTGCTCGCGAGCAGGTCGTGCATGCCGTCGAGCGCGTCGCGGGCGCGGATCAGGTGGTCGTTGACGTCGCGGAAGTAGTTGCGGATCTCCTTGTCCACCTGCTCGTAGTGACCCGCGGCGAGCTTCTCGATCGGGTCGACCAGGGGGCCACTCGCGCGCCTGAACTCGAGCACCTCGCGCAGCAGCCGGTAGATCCGTTCGCCCGGATTGGAGCGTCCGCCCGAGAAGAGCTCCTCCTCGACCTGGTCGATGTCCTCCTGGAGGCCGTCGATGGCGGGCCCGTAGTCGTCCACCACGCGGTCGAGGATCGCGTGCAGGACGACGCCGGGGCCCTTTCGCAGCCGCTCCGGATTGGACTCGAGCGCCTCGCGGACGGGGGCGAGCTCGCTTGCGGTCCCGTGACGCACCGTGATCACATAGTCGTGCCCGAGAAAGACCAGCAGCTCACCGAGCTCGACCACCTCCTTGGGGTCGACGTAGCGCGCCGTCTTCAGCACGAGCAGCACCATGTCTTCGAACACCTCGAGCTTCGGACGCTGGTGAGCGTGGATGGCGTCCTCGACGGCGAGCGGATGAAGGTTGAACTCCCGCCGGAGCGCGTCGAACTCCTCCTCGGTCGGCTCGTACAAGCCGATCCAGACGAAGGTGTCCTTCTGCTGACGCAGGTCGTAGGCGTGCTCGAGCTCGACCTTGCCGTCACGGCGGTGGCCAGCCTCGTAGATCGCGCAATCGACGATCACCTGATGCGATTGTCGCGCAGACGCCGGGCGAAACCCAGCGCTTCGTCGCGCGTAGCGACCTCGCCCGCGTAGGCGGCCTCCTCGAGCTCTGCGAGCAGTTTCCCGATCTCCGGCCCGGGATCGATGCCGAGCTCGCGCGCCAGCTCGTCGCCACGCACGAGCGGCGCCGGGCGGCCTCGCTCGCGCCAGTCGAGCGCCGCGTCCATCAGCTCCGCGGCCAGCTCCATGTGCGCCGCGATCGCCTCGTCGGCCCTGCGACCGCGGGTGGCGAGCCGATCGGCGCAGGAGAGCAGCGTCACCTCGACCTCGACGGGCTCGGTGCGGCGCAGATAGCGGTAGACGGCGCGCCGGTCGAGCGGGCGCTCGTGGACGAGGAAGCCGAGCACGAGGTGATGGCGCGTGAGCGCCTCGACGAAGCGGCTGAAGCGCTCGCTCGTCCGCAGCCGCCGGCACACATCCCGCACCATCTGCTCGCCGAGGCGGTCGTGGCCCATGAAGGTCACCCGGCCCGAATCGCGCACCGCGTACGTCGCCGGCTTGCCGATGTCGTGCAGCAACGCGCCGAAGCGCAGGGCCTCGCCGCGCGTGAGCTCGTCGGCGAGCGGTTCGTCGAGCACGGCGCGAAGGCGCGGGCCGGCGCCCGCCTCGAGCTCGAGCAGGCGCTCCAGTACCTCGATGGTGTGGCCGTAGACGTCGAGGTGGTGGTAGTGGCTCTGCTCGACGTCGTGCAGCGCGGCGACCTCGGGCAGCACCGCGCGCAGCAGCTCCAGCCGGTCGGCGACCTCGAGGCCGCCGATCACGTTCGGGGCGAGCAACAGCCGGCGCAGCTCCCCGAAGATGCGCTCGCCGGCGGACTCGGCCACGCGCGGAGCCGCCGCGCGCGTGAGTCGCTCGGTCTCCCGGTCGGGCTCGAAGGCGAGCTCCGCGACGAAGCGGGCGAGCCGCAGCGCCCGCAACGGGTCGGACTCGTACGCCTCCGGGCCGATGACGCGCAGCGTCCCTGCCTCGAGGTCGCCCAGGCCGCCCACCGGATCGACCAGCTCCGCGCCGGCGGAGGGCTCGCTCAGGGCCGCCAGCGACAGCCCGGCGAGCGGTCGCGCCATGGCGTTGACCGTGAAGTCGCGCAGGGCGAGATCCGCCTCGATCGTCGCGCCCTGCAGCGTCGACAGGTCATAGACGCGGCCGGCGTCACGGTCGATCACGCGCCAGGCTCCGAACGCCTCGGACAGCCGGAAGGCGGGCCCGCGCAGCTCGGCGGCGAGCGCTCTTGCCGGTGCCTTGGCATCGCCGCGCACGGCGATGTCGACATCGGTGACGGGCCGCCCGAGCAGCTCGTCGCGCAGCGCGCCGCCGACGATCCAGGCGTCCGTCACCGGAAGTGCTCACGGCGCACCCGCGCTGAGAGGCCGCAGGTGATCTCGTAGTTGATCGTGCCGAGCCGGCGAGCCACCTCCTCGGCGAGGATCAGCTCCTCCCCCTGGCGCCCGATGAGCACCACCTCGTCGCCGACCTCGACGTCGCTGTCGTCCCCGAGCGCCACCGTGATGTTGTCCATGCTGATCGCGCCGACCAGCGGGTGGCGGCGGCCGCGGATCAGCACGTCGGCGTCGTCAGAGAGCCCGCGCCGCCAGCCATCGCCGTATCCGATCGGGATCGTGGCGACCCAGGTGGGCCGCTCGGCACGCCAGCGCCGCCCGTAGCCCGCGCTCTCGCCGGTTTCGAAGCGGCGCAGCGCGGCCACGTAGGAGTGGAGCGAGAGGGCCGGCTCGAGCCCGTGCGCGGCCGGGTCCTCGTGGAACGGGTCCATGCCGTAGATCGCGATCCCGCAGCGCACCATGTCGAAGTGCGAGGCCGGGTCGCGCAGAGCGGCGGCGCTGTTGGCGGCGTGCACCCGCAGCCCGGGGCGCCCCACCTCCTCCACGAAGGTCCCGAAGGCCTCGAGCTGAGCGCCGAAGTGCTCGTCGCCGAGCTCGTCGGCGGTCGCGAAGTGCGTCATCAGCCCGACCACGTTGGAATGGGCCGCGAGCCGCAGGGCGCGTGCGCGGTCGCTCGTGCCGAGCCGGCCCATGCCCGTGTCGAACTTCACATGGACGCGTGGCGCGGCCTGAGCGATCTCGTCGGTCCAGGCGACGACGTCAGCGTCCGCGTGGACGGCCACGCGCAGGTCCGCGCGCGTGAGCGCGCCCATCACCAGCACCGGGGCGCCGATGCCCGCGTCGCGCAGGTCGCGCGCCTCGTTCGCGGTCGCCACCGCGAGCCAGCCGGCGCCACCCGCCAGCGCGGCCTCGGCGATCGCGCCGTGGCCGTATCCGTCCGCCTTGACCACCGCGCACAGCTCGCCCGGCAGGCGGGCGCAGTTGCGCTCGATGGCGCCCAGGTCGATGCGCGCCAGCGCGCGCTCGGGGCTCACGCCGCGAGGGCGCCGAGCACGTCCACTCGCGTGACGACGCCCACGAGGCGGCCGTCGTCGTCTACCACCGGCAGGCGGTTGTGCCCGGACTCGTGAATGAGCCGCGCGGCGTCGCGCACACTGGTGTCCGGGTCGACCGTGTCGGGATCGCCCGTCATCATGTCGCTCGCCTTCGACGCGAACGCCTTGCGCAGGCGCTGTTCGAAGCGACCGAGCGGCTCGAGGAAGATAGTCCCGCCGAAGAGGTTGATGTAGTGCGGGATGTGCAGATCGCCCTGGTCGTCGGGCAGCACCAGATCGGCCTCGGTGACTATCCCGACGCAGCGGCCGTCGGCGTCGACCACAGGCACCCCGGGCAGCTCGTTCTGGCGCAGCAGCCGAACGACCTCTTCCACGTCTGTGTCCGGGGTGACCGTCTCCGGCTCCGAATCCATGATGTCGCGTACCACGTCCGCCATTGGCGCTGGCGACACTACCGCAGCGTCAGGCCGTAGGGCAGCGCGTCGATCACGTCTCCCGCGACGACGTGGTCGGCGCCATGCCGCTCGGCGGCCGCCCTCCCCGCAAGCGCGTGGGCGAGCGCGCCCAGCGCGGCGGCCTCGAAGGCGGGCAGCCGCTTCGCGAGCAGCGCCCCGATCAGGCCGGACAGGACGTCGCCCGTGCCCGCCGTGGCGAGCGCCGCGGTCGCGCCGCGGTTGACCGCGACCGGCCCTCCGGGCGCCGCCACGATCGTGTCATCGCCCTTCAGCAGCACAACCGCTCCGCTCCGCTCGGCGGCCTCGCGGGCCCGGGCGAGCCGCCGCGCCTTGACCTGCTCGGAATCGATCTCGAGCAGGCGGCCGAGCTCGCCCTCGTGGGGCGTGAGGACGGTCGGCGCGCCGCGCCCCTTCAGCAGCTCGAGCCGGCCCGCGTGGGCGTTCAACCCGTCGGCGTCGATCAGCAGCGGGGTTCCGACGCCGGCCGCCACGGCACGGGCGAACTCGGCCGCGCCCTCGTCCCGGCCGAGCCCAGGGCCGAGCACCACCGCTCCGGCTCGCTCCGCCATCTCCTCCGCCTCCGGCACGCCGGTGGGGGTGTGGGCGCCGCCGTGCTCCGGCAACCCGCGGCTCATCTGCTCGAGCAGGCGCATGTCGATCGCGGCCTGGGCCGACTGCGGCACGGCCACCTGCACGTAGCCCGCCCCGGCCCTCGAGGCCGAGCGTGCCGCCATCGTCGGCGCCCCGGTGAGCCCGGCCGAGCCGCCCACCACCAGGACGACCCCGGACTCGAACTTCGAGCCGCTGCGACCGCGGCGGGGATAGAGGTCCAGCACACGCTCCGAGATCAGCCCCGCCTCGCGCGGCTGCGGGGCGCCGCGCGGGACGCCGATCTCGACCACCTCGACCTGCCCTGCGTGGCTGCGGCCGGGCTCGACGTGCAGGCCGAGCTTCGAGCCGTGGAAGGTCGCCGTCGTCCTGGCTCGCACGGCCTCGCCCTCTACCTCGCCGGTCGAGGCGTCGACGCCGGATGGCACGTCGCAGGCCACCACGGGCGCGTCCTGCGCGTTGATCGCCGCGATCGCTCCGGCCAGCGGCTCGCGCGCCACCCCCTCGAAGCCGGTGCCGAGCAGCGCGTCGACGATCACGCCGGAGTCGTTCAGGCGCTCGACGTCGAACGGCTCGGGCTGGGCCCCCGGCAGCCGCTCCAGGTTGGCGAGCGCGTCACCGCGCAGCTCGTCGAGCGGGGCGACCGTGAGCACGTCGACCTCGTGCCCGTCGGCGCGCAGCAGCCGCGCGGCCACGAGGCCGTCGCCGCCGTTGTTGCCCTTGCCGATCACGACCCGCACGCGTCCGGGACGCGCCGCCTCCGCAGCGACGCGGGCGAGCCCGGCGCCCGCCCGCTCCATCAGGTCGAGCGACGGCACGCCCTGCTCCTCGATCGCCCAAGCGTCGACCGCGCGCATCTCGGCGGCCTCGTAGACCGGGTCGAGCCAGTCCGGCAGGGTCACGGAGCGCGTGCTTCGAGGATCGCCACCGCGCCCGCCGTCGTGTGCGTATGCGTCAGCGAGATCGAGAGCTCCTCGCCGAGCGCCGCGGCGCGCTCAGCCACACGCCCGCTCAGGCGCACGAGCGGGGCGGCCTCGGTCGCCACGACCTCGACGTCGCGAAAGCTCCAGCCGGTCAGGCCCAGCGCCTTCGCCACCGCCTCCTTCGCGCAGAAGCGCGCGGCCAGGTGCATGCCGGGCCGGGCCCGGCTCGCCGCGTAGCTGCGCTCGGCGTCCGTGAACAGCCGCTCAGCGAGCCGCGGCCTTCGTTCCAGCGCGCGCTCGAAGCGCTCTATGTCGAGTAGGTCGAGACCGACCCCTGGCACTACTCGACCGTAACGGTCTTGGCCAGGTTGCGCGGCTGGTCGACGTTGAGCCCGCGCGCGCGGGCGATCTCGTAGGCGAGCAGCTGCAGCGGGATAACCGCGAACAGCGGCTGCAGCACCCAGTCGATCGCGGGCACCTCGACGACCTCCTCGGCGTACTCGGCGACGCGCCCGCTGCCCTCGCTCGCCACCGCGATCACGTGGGCGCCGCGCGCCCGGACCTCGGCGATGTTCGAGAGCATCTTGTCGAGCACCGGCGAGTCGGTGGCGACGCAGACGACGGGCGTGTTCTCGTCGAGCAGCGCGATCGGCCCGTGCTTCATCTCGCCCGCCGCGTAGGCGTCGGTCGGGATGTAGGAGACCTCCTTGAGCTTGAGCGCGCCCTCGAGGCAGATCGGCAGCCCGATGTGTCTGCCGAGGTAGAGGAAGAACTCGGAGTCCTTCCAGTGGTGGGCGATCCTCCGCATCGGCTCCTCGATCTCGTCGACGAGCTGCGTGATCAGGTGCGGCATCGAGCGCAGGTCGTCGAGCAGCCCGCTGCGCATCTCGGGCTCGAGCGTCCCGTGGATCTCGGCGAGCTTGAGCGCGAACAGGTACATCGCAGCCACCTGCGCGACGAAGGTCTTGGTGGCTGCCACGCCGATCTCGAGCCCCGCGCGCGTGAACAGGACGCCGTCCGCGTCACGGGTCGCCTGGCTCCCCATGATGTTGGTGATGGCGAGCACCTTGGCGCCGCTCTCGCGCGCGAGCCGCATCGCGGCCAGGGTGTCGGCGGTCTCGCCCGACTGCGAGATCCCGATCACGAGGTCGCGCTCGCTCAGCACCGGGTTGCGGTAGCGGAACTCGGAGGCGACGTCCATCTCGACCGGCCGGCGCGCCCACCACTCGATCGCGTAGCGGCCGACGAGGCCGGCGTGGTAGGAGGTGCCGCAGGCGACGATCACGACGCGCCGGACGTCCTTGAGGAACTCGTCCGAGATGCCGAAGTCCTCGAGCTCGACGCCGTCCGCACCGAGCCGGCCCGCGAGCGTCTCCGCCACGGCGTCGGCCTGCTCGTGGATCTCCTTGAGCATGAAGGTGTCGTAGCCGCCCTTCTCGGCCTCGTCGTCGTCCCAGTCGACCTCGTCGATCTCACGCTCGAGCGCCGAGCCGTCGGGCGAGATGAAGCGAGAGCCCTCGGCGGTGATCGCCACGATCTCGCCGTCGTGGACGAGCTGGACGCGGCGCGTCTGCGAGAGGAAGGCGGGGATCGCGGAGGCGATGAAGCTCTCGCCCTCGCCGATGCCGACCACCAGCGGGCACTCCTTGCGGGCGCCGACCAGCACGCCCGGGACGTCGGCCGACATCGCGACGAAGGCGTAGTGCCCGCGCAGGTCGTTGTAGGCGAGCCGGACGGCCTCGACGAGGTCGCCGTCGAAGTACTCGGCGATCAGGTGGGCGACCACCTCGGCGTCCGTCTCGGAGGTGAACTCGGCGCCGGATGCCAGCAGCCGGTCGCGCAGCTCGGTCCAGTTCTCGACGATCCCGTTGAGCACGATGTGAACGCGCCCGGTGGTGTCCGAGTGCGGGTGCGCGTTCTCATGCGTCACGCGGCCGTGGGTGGCCCAGCGCGTGTGGCCGATGCCGGTCGAGCCGCTCAGATGGCCGTTCGTCTCGGCCACCGCGTTTCGCAGCTGCTCCAGGTTGCCCACGGCGTGGACGCTGCCCACCGACCCGTTGCGCACCACCGACAGGCCCGCCGAGTCATAGCCGCGGTACTCGAGCCGCCGCAGCCCCTCCATCAACAGGTCGCGGCACTCGCGCGGCCCTACATATCCAATGATTCCGCACACGATCAGATCAGCCTAACTCCGCTTGGACGACATTCGCCAAATGGTCAACGATCTCCTGGCACTCGTTCTCCTGCGGAGCTTCGACCATTACGCGCACGAGCGGCTCGGTACCGGAGGGCCGCACGAGCACGCGCCCGCGCCCGTCGAGGCGTTTCGACTGCTCATCCACCGCATCCCACACGTTGGTCGCGTTCTCGATCGCCGCCCGGTCGCGGACCCGGACGTTGACGAGCCGCTGGGGCAACTTCTGCATGGCGCCGCGCTCGGCCAGGTCGGACCCCTCGAGCGCCTCCATCACGAGCAGCGCCGCGGCCACGCCGTCGCCGGCCGGGACGAAGCCGGTGTCGATGATGTGCCCGGACTGCTCGCCGCCGAGCGCCCAGCCGCGGCGGACCAGCTCGGCGAGCACGTGGCGGTCGCCGACCGGGGTCGTCGCCACGTCGACGCCGGCGTCGCGCATCGCGCTGTGGAAGCCGTAGTTCGTCATCACCGTCACGGCGACGCCGTCGCCCGGAAGGCGGCCGTCCTTGCGCAGGTGCAGTGCGATCAGCGCCATCAGCTCGTCGCCGTCGACCACCACTCCGTTGCGGTCGACGGCGAGGACGCGGTCGCCGTCGCCGTCGAAGGCGAAGCCCGCGTCGTGGCCGTCCATCCGCTCCGCAAGCCGGTCGACGTGGGTCGAGCCGCAGTCCAGGTTGATGTTGCGGCCGTCGGGCTCGACGGCCACGGCATCCACGTCCGCGCCCAGCCGCCGGAAGATCTCGGGAGCGACGCTGTAGGTGGCGCCGTTCGCGCAGTCGAGCAGGATGCGCGCGCCCGACAGGTCGAGGTCGCGGAAGCGCAGCTCGAGCTCGCGCAGGTAGTCGCCGGGAGCGCCGTGCAGCTCGCGCACGCGGCCGATGCTCCCGCCGCCGCCGGTGAGCGCCTTCTCGATCTGCTCCTCCTGCTCGTCGTCGAGCTTCATGCCCTCGGGCCCGAAGAACTTGATGCCGTTGTCCTCGTACGGGTTGTGCGAGGCCGAGACGACCGCCGCCATGTCGAAGCCGTAGCGCCGCACGAGCACCGAGGCGCCCGGCGTGGGCAGCACACCGCCCAGCAGCGCATGACCGCCGCCCGCTGCGATGCCGGCCGCGAGCGCGGCCTCGAGCATCTCGCCCGACTCGCGCGTGTCGCGGACGATCAGGACCTGGGGCGTGTCTGCCGGGGAGACCTGCGCAGCCGCCCGTCCCAGCCCCAGGGCGAGATCGGCGGTCAGGAACTCGCCCGCGACCCCGCGGACACCGTCCGTGCCAAACAGCGCCACCGTGGCTTTAGCGCTTCGAGAACTGCGGCCGCTTGCGGGCCTTCTTGAGGCCGGCCTTCTTGCGCTCCTTCACGCGCGGGTCGCGCGTGAGGTAGCCGCGGCGCTTGAGCTCGCCGCGCAGCGCCGGGTCGGCCTCGACCAGCGCCCGGGCGATGCCGTGGCGCAGCGCGGAGGCCTGCGACGAGACGCCGCCGCCATGGATCAGCGCCACCACGTCCATGCGCGCCTGGTTGCCGGTCGCCTCGAGCGGCTGGCGGCCCATGCGCTGCAGGCGGACGCGAGGGAAGTACTCGTCGAGATGACGCCCGTTGATCGTGTAGGTGCCCTCGCCCGGCTTGAGCGTCACGCGCGCGACGGCGCTCTTGCGCTTGCCGGTCGCGCGATAGCGCGCGTCGGCGGCCAGGTCGAGCGGCGTCAGGGCCGCCGGCTGCTCCTCGGTCGAAGCCTCCTCGGCGGCCGCGTCGGGCTCGCCCTCGCCGCTCTCCGTCTCGGCGTACTCGGCGTACTCGCCGAACTCGCCCTCGGCGGGACGCTGCTCCTCGAGCACCAGGTCGGGCTCGAGATGGGCACCCGGGATCACCTCGTCGCCGCCGCCCTTTTCCTCCTGCCGGCGGCGCGCACCGGGGCGCGGGCGCTCGGCGCTCGGCGCCTCCTCGGCCGCGGGCTCCTCGGCAGCCTCGGCCTCGGCCTCGGCGGCGGGCTCCTCGGCGGCGGGCGCCTCATCCTCTGCGGCGGGCTCCTCCGCGGCGGGCGCCTCAGCCTCGCCGGCGGCCTGGGCAAGCTCCTCCATGCCCCCGATCTCCGGGCCGGGATGCTCCTCGCCGCTGCCGGCGGGGGTCTCCTCGGGCACGGGCTGCTCCTCGGGAGCTGCCTCCGACGGAGTCGCCTCGCCAGGCTCGCCCGGCACGCCCTCCTCGGGGGCGTCGTCCTCGGGCTGCTGCGGCTCTTCCATCATCAGGCGACAACCTCCATCGGCTCGGGCTTCTGCGCGACGTGGGGATGATCGGGCCCGGCGTACACCTTCAGCTTGCGCAGCTGGGCGCGGGCCAGCCGGTTGCGCGGGAGCATGCCCTTGACGGCCAGCCGGATGACCTCCTCCGGACGCCGGTCGAGCATCTCCTCGAGCGTACGGCTGCGCAGCCCGCCGGGATAGCCGGAATGGCGGTAGTAGCGCTTCTCCTCGCGCTTGTTGCCGGTCACCGAGATCTTCTCGGCGTTCACGACGATCACGAAGTCGCCCACGTCCACGTGCGGCGTGTACTCAGGCTTGCGCTTGCCGCGCAGGGCATCGGCGATCTGGGTCGCCAAACGACCCAGCGTCCTGCCGGAAGCGTCGACCACGAGCCAGTTGCGCTCGCGGGTAGCTGGTGTCGCCACGTAGGTCTTCATCACACAGAGCGACCGCCCCGCAGGCGGCCGGCAGAACAGTGTGGCAGATACAACCCGGAGCGCCCACCGTTGCAGCCGCCGTGTCCGTGCGTATACTGCCGCCGCAGTCAGGGTAGGAAGGAAGTGCCTGCCGAATCCCCGAGGCGTCCGCCGTGGCCGAGGGGAACGGGGGAACCGTGCGGAGTCCGTCGAAAGAAGGTCTCCGTGGGGCGAATCGGCCCAATTGCCAAGGCCGTAGCGCTGCTCTTCGAGCGCGAGCCCGTCAGCTAACCCCGTAGGCCGGAAAAAGAAGAGAGGCCAAAGGGATCTTGCGAGACAGTCGTTCCTTCGCGAGGCGTGGCGCGTGTGCGCTCGTTCTCGCCGCACTCGGTGCCGCGCCTGCGGCTGCCGCGCAGACCCCGAACGGCGGTGGCGGCGTGACCTACGTCGCCACTCCCAAGATCAGCACCGTCAGCTGCCTGCGCTCCTGCGCGACGAAGAAGCGCGCCCAGGCGGGGAGCACGGTCAAGGTCACCGGCACCGCGCTGAGCGGCGTCACGACGATCACCTTCAACGGGAGCTACGGCCGCTCGGACGACGCCCTGGTGCAGGTCCGGGCCGGCAGCGACACGCGCATACAGGCGCGCGTCCCGGCGGGAGCCGTCACCGGCCCCGTATCCGTGGCGACGGCAAGCGGCGTGCGCTCGGCGATGAGCAAGCCGCTGGCGATCATGCCGCCCCCGCCACCCGCGCCGAACGTCGAGCTCTCGCCGGTGCCGGGGCAGGTCGTGGCCGGCGCGCCGCAACTCGAGACGGGCACGAGCCGGACGAAGGCGTACGTGGGTGCGCGCACGGCGGTGACCTTCTCGTTCCGCCTGTCCGGCGCGGCGCCGGCCGCGCTCACGGTCGAGCTCGTGCGCGCCTCCGACGGCGCGGCGGTCAAGTCATGGGCTCCGCAGGGGGTCGCGCCGGGCGCGATCGCGAGCGTCTCCTGGAACGGCAACATCGGCCGCACTCCCGCGGCGCCCGGGCGCTATTCGTTCCGCCTCACGGCCGCTGCGGCCGACGGCTCGCGCGCGACGAGCGCTCAGACGGGCGACATCGAGCGCGACGCGTTCGATCTCTACGACCACGTCTTCCCCGTCCGCGGCAGGCATGACTACGGCGGCGCCGGCGCCGACTTCGGCTCCGGGCGCTCCGGCCACTCACATCAGGGCCACGACGTCTTCGCGAAGTGCGGCACGCGGATGCTCGCGGCGCGCGGCGGGGCAGTCCAGTACGCCGGCTACCACGGTGCCGCGGGCAACTACCTCGTGATCGACGGCGCCGGCACCGACCTCGACTACGTCTACATGCACATGGCCGAGCCCTCGCCGTTCCGCGCGGGCGATCGCGTATACACGGGCCAGCAGATCGGCTCGGTCGGCGACACGGGCAACGCCCAGGGCTGCCATCTCCACTTCGAGCTCTGGGCCGCGCCGGGCTGGTACGACGGCGGCCGGCCGTTCGACCCGCTGCCCTCGCTGCAGGCCTGGGACAGCTGGTCCTAGCCGGGGCTTGCCCCCGGTGCGCCCGCGCGGGAGAGAATGCGGGCGTGGCTGACTGGACGATCAAGACACTCGAGGAGATCCCGGACGTCCTCGGCGACTACCCGGGCGAGATGCGGATGAGCGCGGCGAGCGACCTGGGCACCGAGCAGGTCGGCTTCACGTGGCGCCGGATGCCGGCCCGGACGGGCGGCAAGGGCAGCTACGGGCACCGCCACAAGACTCAGGAGGAGGTCTACTTCGTGGCCTCGGGCACGCTCCAGGTCAAGCTCGAGGACGAGGTGATCGACGTCGATGAGGGCAGCGTCGTGCGCGTGGCGCCGCACGTGGCCCGCTCGATGTGGAACGAGGGCCCCGACGACGCCGTCGTGATCATGGTGTCGGTCAGGTCCGAGGATCCGAGCGGCGACGTCGAGTCGGTGCCGGACTTCTGGCCCGAGTAGCCGCCCACTCGGAAACCGCCCGCTACTGCCGGTAGTCGCGCATCCCGTCGCCGTCGGGCCACAGCTCGGCGATCGCCTTGCAGATGAGCGTGAACACCAAGAGGACGAGCACCAGCGCGACGACGCCGTGTGAGCGGTCGGCCGCGATCGAGAGCGGGACTGCCGCGATGACCCAGCGCCACAGCCGCCAGTTCGGCTCCCAGGCAGGCCGCCCGCTCGGAGGCGGCTCGGGCTCGCCTGTGTGGACGTAAGCGACAAACGGCACGCGCCCTGCTCAGGATAGATCAGCCGCTCGGGCCGAAACGCTCGGTCCGCACCTGCCTCGGATCGAACCCCTGGGCGAGCACGAGCTCGACCGCGGACTCGACGAAGCCGTTCGTCCCGCAGACGAAGACCATGCAGTCCCGGAGCCCAGCGGACTCGATCAGCCCTCCGTCGATCCGGCCCGTGTGGCCGCTCCAGCCGGTGGGCGGCTCGCGCGTGAAGGTGAGCTGCGTCTCGTCGCCGAGCTCGTCCGCGAAGATCACGTCCTCGCCCGTGCGCACCGAGTAGACGAGCTTCATCGCAAGCTCGGGCATCGTCCGGCGGCGATGGCGCAGCATCGCCATCAGCGGGACCACGCCCGAGCCGCCGCCGATCAGGAGCGCGGGCGACTCGCCGCGCCAGACGAAGTAGGACGCAAATGGCCCGCGCAGCTCGACCTGGTCGCCCTCCACCACCACGTCGTGGAAATAGGGCGAGACCTCGCCGTCGTCGAGGCAGTCGATCGTGAGCTCGACTCCACCCGCGTCGAGCGGCGAGGACGCGATCGAGTAGGAGCGCTGGGCCCGGTAGCCGTCCGGCGCCGTCAGCCGCACGTCGTAGTGCTGGCCCGGCAGATGCTCCATCCACATCGGGAGCTCAATGCGGAACGACTTGACCCGCGGCGTTTCCTCCTTGACGCGCTTGACCGTGCCGATCTGCCACGCGCCCGGGGCCTTCTGCTCAACCGGCGTCAGTCGTTCCAATAGCGCTCTTCCTTCCAGGGGTCGCCCCGGATGTGGTAGCCGTTCTCCTCCCAGAACCCCGGCTCGTCGTGGTCCATCACGCGCAGGCCGGCGACCCACTTGGCGCTCTTCCAGAAGTACAGGTGCGGAACGAGCAGCCGCGCCGGCCCGCCGTGCTCCCGCGGCAGCGCGTCGCCGTCGTGCTCGGTCACCACCCAGGCCTTGCCGCCGGTCAGGTCGGCGAGCGGCAGGTTGGTCGTGTAGCCGCCGTAGGAGTAGGCCATCGCGTACTGGCCCTGCGGGTCCGCCCCGTCGAGCAGCACGTCCACGGACACGCCGCGGAAGGTCGTGCCGAGCTTCGACCACTTGGTCACGCAGTGGATGTCGCAGGGCACGTCCTCGAACGGCAGCTCGTGGAACTCGTCCCAGGTCCACTCCTGCTCGCTGCCGACCATCCCGTCGACGCGCATGCCCCACTCCTCAGGCGCGATGTGCGGCGTCGGGCCCGCGGTCAGGACCGGGAACCCGGCCTCGTAGTACTGGCCCGGCGGGAGCCGGTCGGAGACGTCATCGGGTGCCCGGCGCCGGCGCTTGAAGCCGCGGGAGATGAAGTCGCTCATGAGTGGAAGCTTCTCACGCCACAATGGCGGCGTAGAGTCGCCCGCGCGTGTCCGCCCGCGACCAGATCTCGTATGAGCTCACCCGGGTGCGCCTCGGCGACGGTCGCGAAACGACCGTCTATCTGGTGCGCCACCGCGCGCGCCAACACCCGCGTGCGGCTCGCCTGCTTCCGCGAGCCGCAGCGACTCGACCGCTGGTGCGCCGAGCACGACCAGCCCGAGGCGATCGTCGCCGGCTTCTTCGTTCGCGATCCGTATCGGCCGCTCGGCGAGGCCCGGATCGACGGCAGGGCCATCGACCACGAGCCGATCGCGGAGCCGTGGGGTGCGCGGCGGGCCTGCGTCCATGTGGACGACGACGTCCGGCTGGCGGCACGCGAGGAGCTGCCGGCGGAGGCCGCGGGCGACCTCGTGATGGCGGGTCCGATGCTGGTCGCGGACGGCCGGTCGCTCGTCGATGGTGAAGATCGCGAGGGCTTCTCGGCCGGCTCCGCGCAGTTCGACTCCGACATCACGGCAGAGCGTCACCCGCGCTGCGCTCTGGGCGTGAGCGACGGCGAATTGCTGGCGGTGTGCTGCGACGGCCGCCGCACCGGCGTCGACGGCGGCCTCGATCTGGCCGAGCTGGCCCGGCTCCTGATCACGTTCGGCGCGGAGTCTGCGATCAACCTCGACGGGGGCGGCTCGGCCACCCTCGTCCACCGCGGCCATCTGCTCAACCGCCCCTACTCGACGCAGGATCAGCCGGCGCCAGAGTCCCGGCCCGTGGTCACCGCGCTGCTCTTCGAGCCACGCGCCTAGGCGCCCCGGGCACGGCCGCTGTTGCCGGGCTGTCACCGCGCTGCAGCCGGCCACCTGCACGATCGCCTCATCGAATCGAACCGCCGAAACAGGAAGCCGATCAAGATGAGGACCGTCGCGACGTGCGCCGTGCTTGCCTGCCTTGCCGCCGCTATCCAGCCTGCCTGCGCCCGCACCATCGACACGCGCACGGCCGGCCAGACGGCGCTCTCCGCCGCCTCCGCCCACGGGCAGGTCGAGCGGGTGGACTGCTGGCGCGCCACAGGCCCGGTGCTCACGCGGTTGCGCAACGCTGCCTACTGCGTCGCCCGCGTGCGAACCACGACCGGTGAGGGTTGCTTCATCTTTTACGAGGTCCGTTACGCGCACAGCCGCGGCCCCGCCTTGAAGGTCGCTCGCAGCTGGAGGCCGTGGTGCGCCGGCCCGCGCCCAGAGGCCCAGACCGCCTCACGCGACCGGCGCCGGGCAGCCGCACTCGTGCGCGAGGCCGCCGCGACTTACGGCGAGGTCGAGGGCGTCTCCTGCACGAGGGCCAGGCGGGCGAGCGGACGGCCGATCAGGGGACTGGTCCTGTGCGCGGCGTGGTTGAGATCCGCGCCCCGCTGCGGCGTCCTGTACGAGGTCCGGCGCGGTCCGGGCGGCCCCGTCGTCGTGGCGACCTACGCGCCGTGGTGTGCCGAGGTGCCGCAGTGGGCGTAGGGCGCCCTGTCAGCCGCGCAGCGCCTCCAGCCGGCCCGTTCGCGCCACCCGCCCGAAGGCACGCGCGCTCGGGCGCACCTCGCGGCGCAGGTCGTTCGCCCGGTCGATCCCAATGAGGCCGAACCGCGGCCGGTAGCCCTCGGCCCACTCGAAGTTGTCGAACGAGGACCAGTACATGTAGCCGCGCACGTCGATGCCCTCGCTGAGGGCCTCGAGCACGCTCGCGAGGTGCGATTCGAGATAGTCGATCCGCTCCGAGTCGTCGCTCGTCGCGATCCCGTTCTCGGTCACCACCAGCGGCAGCCCGGCGCGCGCCGCGCTGCGCAGCGCCTTCAGGAGGCCCTCGGGATGGATCTCCCAGCCCATCTGCGTGGTTCGCACGTCCTCGGGCGGGTCCGCCACGAGGCCTGGCGCGCCCGGGTCGAGCACCATGCGCGTGTAGTACTGAACGCCGGCGAAGGCGCCCGGCAGGTCATCGAGATAGACGTCGATCATCTCCCGCTGCGCCATGGAGCGCAGCTCCTCGTCGCCCTGAAGGTCGGGCATCTGGAGACAGAGCCCGGCGCGCGGGAAGAGGTCCACTACGGCGCGGTGAGCTTCGATCAGTGTCCGCGTGACGCGCTGCCACGCCTCCGCGTCCTGCAGGCCCGGTGGGTGGTAGCCCGTCAGGTAACCGAACAGCGCGACGATCTGCGGCTCGTTGATCGTGCACGTCCAGGGCATGAGCTCGCCGAGCTCGCGCGACACCCGCTCGCAGTAGCGGGTGAAGCGCTCGACGGCGTCGTCGGCGAGCCAGCCACCCCGCTCCGCGAACCAGAGCGGGTTCGTGAAGTGGTGGAGGGTCACGAATGCCGTGAGCCCGTTCTCGGCGAGCGACTCGAGCACGCCCCGGTAGTGAGCGATCGCGGCGCCGCTGAACTCGCCTGGCGCCGGCTCGATGCGAGACCACTCGAGCGAGAGCCGGTGCGCGTTCTGGCCGAGCCCCGCCAGCAGCGCGAAGTCCTCCGGGTAGCGATTCCACTGGTCGATCGCGGCGCCGGACGGCTCACTCGCCGTGCTGCCCTCGGTGTGCTCCCAGGCCCACCAGTCGTTGTTGGTGTTGCCGCCCTCGACCTGATGCGCGGCGGTCGAGCTGCCGAAGAGGAAGCCCGCCGGGAAGCGCCGAGGGGGCCGGCTCATGCGCCGCCTGTGTCTGCAGAGTTCGCGCTGAGCCGGCGCCGAGCCCCTCGCGCCGCACCCTCCCCGTTGCCCTCGACCCGGCTCATCAGCTCTTGCAACGCGGCGAGCTCCGCCTTCAGCGCGGCGCGCCCCGCGCGCGTCGCCTGGACCCAGGTGCGCGGGCGCTTGCTCTCGTAGCCCTTCTCGACCTTGACGAGACCGGCTTCTTCGAGGACCGCGATGTGACGCGAGAGGTTGCCGTCCGTGAGCTCGAGGGCTTCGCGCAGGTAGCCGAAGTCGGCCCAGCTGGCCTCGCTCAGCACGGCGAGGATCCCGAGCCGCACGCGCTGATGAACCGTGTCGTCGAGCCGCTGGGCCGGGTGGGTCACGCCCGCTCCCGGCCCACGAGACCGGCCACGAGAAGCGCCAAGCCGAGGCCGAGATTGGCCCACGCGCCGGGCTCGGCCGGGTCTGTCACGGCGACCGCGGTCGCGACGAGCGCGATCGCTAGTCCCGCCGCCAGCTCCACGCGGTCGCGCAGGACGACGCCCAAGGCAAGCGTTCCGGCGGCGCCGACGTACGTGGGTGCGAACGCGCTCGCGTCGCCCTCTGCCAGCACGTTCGCGGCGACCACTCCGACGATCAGCGCCAAGACCACAAGCGTCGATTGGTCGAGGATCGGGCTCTGTACGCCCAGCGACTTCTCGACACGCTCGTAGTGGCGCGCGACGAGACCCAGCGTCAGCAGCCCAGCGAGCACCCAGTAGGCCAATGCGGCCGTCGTCCCGAACCCGAGGAACGCAACGACGGCCGTTCCGGCGAAGAACAGCCCGAACGCGATGTTCGGGTACCAGACCGGGTTCAGCGCGTGGCGCGTGCTGCGGCGCAGGCGCTGTACGTCGACGATCGTCCGCTCAGCCTCGCTTCGGTCCACCGGTGCCTCCTCACTTTGCATCGCAAAGTCACCATACAGCAAATTACTTTGCGTTGCAAAGTCATCAGCGGCATTTCCTTCCGCTGGTCGCGGCGGGTGCGTGGCCCTCAGCCCGGAAGTCCCGGAAAGCGCTGCGGGTACATCAGCCGGGCGAGCCTGACCGCGGCCCCGCCCGACTCGTCGGACTCGTTGCTCGCCTTGTTCATCATCGTGATGATCGTGGCTCCCGTCTCCGGCAGGTAGAGCAGCGTGGTGCTGTAGCCGTAGATCGCCCCGTTGTGACCGAGGAAGCCGTTGATGGAGAACATCCCGAGCCCGTACTCGACCCGGATCGGCTCGCTCTCGATCACCACGTTCGGAAGCCGAGCACGCTGCAGCCTGCGATTCAGCAGCGGCCGTCCCGTAGCGAGCGCCTTCGCCCAAGTGCGCAGGTCGTCGAGGGTCGAGACCATCGCGCCGGCGCCCCAGCTGACGTCGGGATTGCTCGCCGTCACGTCGCGCAGGGTGCTCCCCTCGGCCAGATAGCCGCGCGCAAACGGCGCCGGCAGGCGCGCTGCGGAGGGGAAGCTCGTCTCAGTCATCCCGAGCGGGCGCAGGATGCGGCGGCGGATGACCTGCCCAATCGGCTTGCCCGTGATCTTCTCCACGATCATGGAGGCCAGGTAGTAGTTCGTCTCCGAGTAGTGGAAGCCCTTGCCGGGCTTGAAGTAGGGCTTGACGGGCCGAGCGAGCGCGAGCCCGTCCCTCGGAGCGCTCCAGCGCAGCGTCGGGTCGGCGTCGAAGCGCTGCTCGAACTGCTCGTTCTCGACGAAGTTGTAGATGCCGGAGGTCTGGTCGAGCAGCTGGCGCACCGTGATGCGGTTCCCGCCGGGCCAGCGCACGAACTTCGAGATCGGATCGCCCAGACTCAGCTGCCCACTCTTGACCAGCTGCAGCACCGCGGTGGCGACGAAGGTCTTCGTGATGCTCGCGATCCGGAAGTGGTCCCCGCGCGCGATCGGCCGCCCACCCGTGACAGCGGCGCCCTCAGCAGCCACGAAGCTGCCTTGGCCCGGGACCCAGACCCCGGCGAGCACCCCCGGTGCGCCCTGTGAGGCGAGCTCCTCGTCGACTATCTGCTGCATCTCGGCCCGCTCCTGTGCGCCGAACTGCGCGCTCGCCGGGGCGGCGAACACGAGGGTGGCGAGAACGACGAACGCGCAGAGTGCGAGCCAGCTCCTGCTCATGCGGCGGCCAGCGTACTGACTTGGCAGCCATCAGGCCGCCGCGGGCAGCAGCGTCTTTCAGGTCGTGGCCGCGAGCCGCCCCTGGCGCACTCTCCGTATCGCGAGCGCGCCGCCGGCACCGAGCCCCTGACCGGCCCTACCGATCGAATGAACGCTTCGGGGGCCTATGGCCCCGCCAACTCTTCAATCGATGCGAGAGACCGGCTATTCCCACTCGATCGTGCCGGGCGGCTTCGACGTGATGTCGAGCGTCACCCGGTTGACCTGCGCGATCTCGTTGATCATGCGCGAGGCAACCTTCTCGAGCAGGTCGTACGGGAGCCGCGCCCAGTCGGCCGTCATCGCATCGTCTGACGTGACCGCGCGGATCACCACGACGTAGCCGTAGGTGCGCTCGTCCCCCTGCACGCCGACGCTGCGCAGGTCGGCCGGCAGCACGCAGAACGATTGCCACAGCTCGCGGTACAGCCCCGCCTCGCGGATCTCGTCCTGCAGGATCGCGTCGGCGTCGCGCAGGATCTCGAGCCGCTCCTTCGTGACCTCGCCGCTCACCACGCGGATCGCGAGCCCCGGGCCGGGGAAGGGCTGGCGCCAGACGAGCCGGTCGCTCATCCCGAGCTCGGCACCCACCTTGCGCACCTCGTCCTTGAAGAGCATCCGCAGCGGCTCGACGAGCTCGAACTCGAGGTCCTCCGGCAGACCGCCGACGTTGTGGTGCGACTTGATCGTCGCGGTGCCGGTGCCGCCGCCCGACTCGATCACGTCGGAGTAGAGCGTCCCCTGCACGAGATAGCCGGGGTCGCCCAGCTTCAGCGCCTGCTCCTCGAACACCCGGATGAACTCCTCGCCGATGATCATGCGCTTGCGCTCCGGATCGGTCACACCCGCGAGCCGGTCGAGGAAGCGTCGTTCGGCGTCGACGGCGATCAGCGGGACCTTGAAGTGGTCGCGGAAGGCCGCCACCACCTGATTGCCCTCGTTCTTGCGCATCAGCCCGTGATCGACGAACACGCAGGTGAGCTGCTCGCCGACGGCGCGATAGGTGAGGAGCGCCGCCACCGACGAGTCGACCCCGCCGGAGAGCCCGCAGATCACCTTGCCGTCGCCGACCTGCTCGCGGATGCGGGCGACCTGCTCCTCGATCACCGACTCCGCGCTCCAGGCCATCTCGCAGCCGCAGATGTCGCGCAGGAAGGTCTCGAGGATCTGCGTCCCGTACGGGGTGTGGACGACCTCGGGGTGGAACTGGATGCCGTACAGGCCGCGCTCGCCGTTCTCGATCGCCGCCACCGGCGACTCGGTCGAGGCGGCCAGCTCGTCGAAGCCGGGCGGCGCCTCGAAGACGGTGTCGCGGTGGCTCATCCAGCAGGACTGGTCGGCGGGCGTGCCCGCAAGCAGCCGGCCGGGCGAGTTGACCGAGAGCCGCGAGCGGCCGAACTCGCCGACCTCGGCGCCCTCGACGCGGCCGCCCAGCTCGAGCACCATCGCCTGCATGCCGTAACAGATGCCGAGCACGGGCACGCCCAGGTCGAGCAGCTCGCGGCGCAGCTTCGGCGCGCCCTCGGCGTACACGGACGCCGGGCCACCGGACAGGATCAGCCCGCGCGGCTGGCGGCGGGTGATCTCATCGAGCGGCACGTCGTATGGGAGCAGCTCTGCGAACACGCCGCATTCCCGCACCCGGCGGGCGATCAGCTGTGAGTACTGGCCCCCGAAGTCGAGGACAAGGACCTCGTCGGTTGTGGCCCCAGGGGTGGTGTCGGACTGCTGGGCGGTAAGCGCCTCGGTGCTCACTCCACCAGGGCCGGGTCGGCCGCCATGATGCCGTTCGACTCGGGATGGGCCGTCGCCGCGCTGGTGGCGCCCATGCCGACCTCCTGCTCCCGCTGCAGCTGCTTGCCCTCGGACAGAAGCGCCGGCGCGACCATCACCTCCGCCTTGTGGAAGGCCGGGATGTCCTCGTAGCCGCAGGTGGCCATCGAGGTGCGCAGGCTGCCCATCAGGTTGAAGGTGCCGTCGTTCTCGTGTGCCGGGCCGAGCAGGATCTGCTCGAGCGAGCCGTTCTGGGCCGTCTGCACCCGCGCGCCACGCGGAAGCGTCGGATGGAAGGTCGCCATCCCCCAGTGGTAGCCGCAGCCAGGCGCCTCGTAGGCGCGGGCAAGCGGCGAGCCGATCATCACGGCGTCGGCCCCGCAGGCGAACGCCTTCGAGACGTCGCCGCCGTTGCGCATGCCGCCGTCGGCGATCACCTTCACGTACTCGCCGGTCTCGAGCATGTGCTGCGAGCGCGCCGCCGCGACATCCGCGATCGCCGTGGCCTGCGGGACCCCGATGCCGAGCACGCCGCGCGTGGTACAGGCGGCGCCCGGCCCGACGCCCACGAGCACGCCCACCGCGCCGGTGCGCATCAGGTGCAGCCCGGTCGCGTAGGAGGCGCAGCCGCCGACGACCACCGGCACAGGCACCTCGCGGATGAACTCCTTCAGGTTGAGCGGCTCGGAGCGAGTGGAGACGTGCTCGGCCGAGATGACGGTGCCCTGGATGACGAGGACGTCGAGGCCCGCCTCGATCGCCGTCTCGTAGTAGTCGCGCACGCGCTGCGGCGTGAGCGAGGCCGCCGCGACCACGCCCTGATCCTTGATCTCGCGTATCCGCTGCGCGACCAGGTCCTCGCGGATCGGCTCGGCGTAGATGCGCTGCATCTCCGCCGTCGCGACCTCCTTGGGCTGCTGCGCGATCCGCTCGAGCTCGCCCGCGGCGTCCTCGTAGCGGGCCCAGATGCCCTCGAGGTTGAGGACGGCGAGCCCGCCGTGGTGGCCGAGGATGCCGGCGGTCTCGGGCGAGACGACTCCGTCCATGGCGGAAGCGAGCAGCGGCAGGTCGAAGCGGTACGGACCGAGGGTCCAGGCGATGTCGACGTCATCGGGATCGCGCGTGCGCCTGCTCGGCACTATCGCGATGTCATCGAAGCCATATGCGCGGCGGCCCTTCTTGCCGCGTCCGATCTCAACTTCCATGGCGGGATCCTAAGTTCGGCGGCGGACGAGAACCTGACCATACCAATGCCGATTCGGGCTTAAGGTGGGTCCGGTGAGAGGGCTTCTCTCGCTATTTGCGGTCGTCGTGTTCGGCGCCGTCGCGGTCGCCGCCGGTTGTGGCGACGACGAGTCCGAGGCGGACGACTACCGGGAGGAGGCGAGCGCGCTCTGCACGGAGGCGCTGCGCGAGGCCGAGGGGCTCCGCGTGCCGGGCAGCCCACGGCAGCTCGAGGCCTTTATGCGCAGGACGGTTCGGCTCTCGCAACGCTATAGCGAGCGTCTCGAGGCGCTCGAGCCGCCGGCGGAGCTCGCCGATCTGCACGAGCGCTCAACTCGCCTGAATAGACGCGGCGAGAGGCTCACCGAGGAGCTCGCGGACGGTCTGGCTGCCGGTGGCGCACCGCAAAAGCTGGTGAGTCAGTACTCCGTGAAGATCCTCGAAATCGGAAAGCGCGACAACGAGGTCGCGAGAAAGCTCGGCCTGCCCGACTGCGTGACGCCGATCCCAGGCCCCGGCGGCGAGTCGCCCGCGCCCGCCTAGCTCACGGCCAGCGGCGGCGTCTCGAGCTCCTCCACCCGCACCTCGGGCACGAGCCGCTCGACCTCGCGCTGCTCGACGCGACCGGCGCCGAAGTGCTGGGTCGACTCGGCACCGCAGGCGACCGCGAAGCGCAGCGCGTCCTCATGGCCGCTGCCGCTGTAGCGGGCCGCCACGAAGCCCGCCAGGAAGGCATCCCCCGAGCCCACCGCGGACACCGGCTCGAGTGGCTCGAGGGTCGCCCTGTAGACGTGCCGCTCGCCGTCGCCGAGCAGCGCCAGACAGCCGTCGGACAGCGTCATTATCGACTCGCGTGCGCCCATCTCGACCATCTCGCGGACGGCGCTGCGCCGGTCGTCCTCGTCGCCGAACTCGTAGCCCACGAGGGCCTCGGCCTCGAGCTCGTTCGGGCTGACGACATCGGGCCCGCGACGCGTGGCGGTGCGCAGCGGCTCGCCCTCGGAGTCGAGCACGGTCGTGACGCCGAGCCGCTTCATCTCCTCGATGATGCGCCCGTACAGCGCGGTGTCGACGCCGCGCGGCAGGCTGCCGGCCAGCACGCAGACCGCGGCGCCCTTGGCGAGGTAGACGAGCTTGTCGACGAACAGCTCGAGCTCGCCCTCGGACACGTGCGGGCCGTGCTCGTTGATCTCGGTCTGCTCGCCGCTCGTCGGGTCGACCACGG
The DNA here is from genome assembly GCA_963814095.1 of uncultured Thermoleophilaceae bacterium. Classification (GTDB taxonomy): domain Bacteria; phylum Actinomycetota; class Thermoleophilia; order Solirubrobacterales; family Thermoleophilaceae; genus JACVRW01. Next base: position 101,429 of record CAWFBT010000006.1, read on the forward strand.
CCGTCGAGGTGCGCGACTCCTCGCGGATGCGCACGAAGTCGTTGAGGACGCCCTCCTCGGTGAGGTTCTCGACGATGCGCGTGCCCGTCGGGCCGCCGGCCACGCCGGTCGCGATCACCGGCTGGCCGAGCGCACGCAGCGTGCGCGCCACGTTCACCCCCTTGCCGCCCGCCATCGCGGTCTGCTCGACGGCCCGGTGGCGACGGCCCAGGCGGAAGTTCGGGACGGCAAGCGTCTTGTCTATCGCTGCGTTGAGGGTGACCGTGATGATCATCTGAGGGAACGCCGTCGCCCGCGCACGAGCAGCGACACGGCGATGGGGGCGGCGATGAGGATGGCGAGGCCGAGCAGCAAGGTCAAGGGGACACCCAACACCGAAGTGAGGACCCTCAACGTCCCCGCTTCAGGAACCTCGGCCGCCGTAACCAGCGCCACGCGCTGAACTCGCTCCCCCTCCACGAAGACGTTCACAACCCCTGCACGCGCCCCCGCCGGCATCGGCCCCTCGACCTCCTCGCGCGAGCGGACCCGGCGCCGGATCCGCTCCCCCTTGCGGACCGTGACCACGGCCGCGCGGCGCGGCACGAGCCGCGCCTGCTCGTCGTCGTAGTAGCGAATGTCTGCGCGCGCGAGCGGGCGCCCCGGATCGAGCACCTGCACGCGCTTGAACTGCCTGAGGCCCCAGCCGAGCAGCTCGAGCGTGTCCGCGTCGCGCGCCGGCTCGCTCGGCTCGCCCAGGACCACGCTGATCACCTTGGCGCCGCCGCGCCCCTCCGCAGAGCCGACCAGCACATAGCCGGCGTTCGTCGTGTGCCCGGTTTTGACGCCTGTCACCCAAGGTGTGGTCGCGACCAGGGTGTTGCGGTTGTCGATCACGCGCGGAATCGACCCGGAGTCGAGCTCGGCCACCGGCATGTCGACCACGCGGGCGAAGCGCGGCCGCTCGAGCAACAGCCGCGTCAGCGTGGCGAGATCGCGGGCGCTCGAGTAGTTGCCCGGGTCGTCGAGGCCGATCGGGTTGGCGTAGCTCGTGTCGTCGAGCCCGAGCTCCTGCGCGCGCACGTTCATCTCCGCCACGAACGCCTCGCGCGACCCCGACAGGTTCTCGGCGATCGTCGCCGCGGCGTCGTTGGCGCTCTCGAGCAAGAGCGCCTCGAGCAGGTCGTGCACGGTCATGCGCTCGCCCGTGCGCAGGTTGATGCGCGACTCGGCGGGCAGCGCGTTGTACTCGGGCGCGGTGAACACGTCGCTCGGCTTGGCCTGCTCGAGCGTGAGCAGCGCGGTCATCAGCTTGGTGGTGCTGGCGATCGAGTGCCGCTCGTCGGGCCGCTTCGCGAACATCACCTCGCCGTTGCGGCCGTCCACGACGATCGCGGCGGCGGCGCTACCCACGTCGGGCGGCCCCTGCGCGGCTCCGGCGGCCGGCAGGCCGAGGGCGAGCGCCGCCAGCACGGCGAGCGCCACGGCCATGAGCCTCACTCGCGCAGCTTGATCCTCTGCCCGACGACGAGCGCCTGCGGGTCGACCTCGGGGTTGAGCTGCTCGAGCTGCGCCACCGACACGCCGGTGCGCTCGGCTATCGAGCCAAAGCTGTCGCCCGGCTTGACCACGTAGTTGCGGCGCTGCCTGCGGCCCTGCTGATTGGGCGTGGTCGTCGTCTCTGTGTCGGTCGCCTGGGTCGAGGTGGCCTCGCCGCCATCCGTGTCGTTCCCGTTCGTGACGTCCGAGCTCATGATCACGAGGACGACCGCGGCCGCCACCGCGGCCAGCGCCAGTGGCGCCAGCAGGTGAACCGGTCTGAATCCTCGTCGTCGCTGATCTGGCATCGGTCCTCCCACGCAAGCGCCGCGGAGGATAGGGAGGCATGCGCCGCAAGATGCGTGCGCGTGCACGAGTGGGGTTCAACGCGGCCGCCCCCTCCCCTCCCGCCCGCTGGAACTGCAGGTCCCGCTCAGAGCGCCGCGACGGCGTCGCGGAGCTCCTCTGCGGCGGCCGCCGCCGCCCCCGCCGGGTCGCCCCCGCGCTCCCTGTAGGCGTTCACGATCGAGCGCGAGGCGGTCACGAGCCCCGCCGCCGGGTGTGGCGCGAAGGCAGGCCCGAGCTCCTCCACGCGCCCGCCCTGGGCGCCCACGCCGGGCAGCAGGAAGATCGCGTGGGGCATCAGCTCGCGCAGGCGCACGAGATGATCGGGACGCGTGGCGCCGGTGACGGCGCCGACCGCGGACAGCCCGCATTCGCCGCGCAGCTCCGCGCCGAGCTCGTCGACCAGCCCCGCGAGCCGCTCGTAGAGCGGCGGCGCGCCCGCGTCCTGCAGCTCGGCCGCGCCCGGGTTCGAGGTGCGGACGAGCACGAAGCAGCCCGCGCCGGCCGTGGCCGCGGCCTCGAGCAGCGGCTCGAGCGCGTCGCGCCCGAGCAGGGGGTTCGCCGTGAAGGCGTCGGCTCCGAGGCCCTCCACCGGCCCGAAGGGCCCGGGCGTCTCGCCGACCAGCGCCTGGGCGTAGGCGCGCGCCGTGACCGGCACGTCGCCGCGCTTGCCGTCGGCGATCACGAGCAGGCCGTGGTCGTGCGCGATCGCCACCACCTGCTCGAGCGCCTCCCAGCCGGGGGCGCCGAGCCGCTCGAAGCAGGCGAGCTGGGGCTTGACCGCGACGCATGCCGGGCCGGCCGCCACGATCGCCGCGCGGCAGTGCTCGGACACCGCTTCGGCCGTCCGACTCCTGGCCAGGTGCGGCTCCGCCGGTCCGCCGGCGCCCAGCCGGACGACCGCCGGCGGCCACAGAGCGGCGGGGTCGGGATCCAGACCGAGGACGACGCGGCTGCGGCGCTCCTCGACGAGCGCCGCAAGCCGGTCGGCGAAATTGGACCGCAGGCCCCCGGTCACGGCTGCGGCCAGGCCGTTCGGCTGCCTCCGCTCACGGGCGCGCCAGGGCGCCCCTCGCGGCGGCCGCCGAACGTGACGTGGCTAGCTGCCCTTGACGGCGGACTTCAGCGCCGATCCCGCCGAGAAGCGCGGGACCCTGCTCGCCGCGATCTGGATCTTCTCGCCGGTCTGCGGGTTGACTCCCTGGCGGGCGCTGCGGTCCGCCACGGAGAACTTCCCGAAGCCGGTGAAGTTGATCTCTCCGCCGCGCGTCAGGACCTCCTGGATCGAGTCGAGTACCGCATCTACCGCTTTCGCGGCCTCGCCCTTTCCAAGTCCACTGTTGTCTGCGACACGTTCCACGAACTCTGCCTTCGTCACGATCTCCTCCTTGCCGGGGGCTTTGGGTCCGGCGCAACGTAACAATGCTTCCGGACGACAGAACGGCGAAATTCCGCTCAGCAAGCGGAAAAGCGCGCTCGTTACGAGGCTTTCCGGGCCTCAAATCGGCCAAACCGGGCGCCCGAGAGGCCTCCAACCGGCTCAGGAGCCGGAGACCGACATCTCACCGATCAGCACCGGAGGCGCCTTCACGCTGCCCCCGAACGGCACCCAGCGCCCCTCCGAGCCGACCGCCTGGACCGCCCTCAACATCGACACGAGATCGCTCGCGATGGTCAATTCCCGCACCGGCGCGCCCAGCTCTCCATCCGTGATCAGCCGGCCGGAGGCGCCGACCGAGAACGTCCCGGAGACCGGGTTGACGCCGGAGTGGAGGCCCGCCACCTCGGTCACATAGAGGCCGTCGCCGGCCAGCCGGACGAGCCCGGCGAGGTCCTCCTCGCCCGGCTCGATCAGCAGGTTCGTCGTCCCGACCGACGGCGGCGAGCGGTACGAGCCGCGGCTCGCGTTGCCGGTGGTCTCGGTGTCGGCCCGGCGCGCGGTCCGCGAGTCGTAGAGGAAGCCGAGCAGGCGCCCGCCCTCGATCAGCGGCGTGCGCCGCGTGGGCGAGCCCTCGCCGTCGAAGGGCGCGCTGCCCGGCCCGTCGGGCTGCGTGCCGTCGTCCACGAGCGCCAGCGCCGGTCCGGCCACCTCGTCCCCGTCGCGGCCGGCGAACAGGGAGCGGCCGCGCTGCACCGCCTCGGCGGACAGCATCGAGCCGATGAAGCCGAGGAAGGAGGCGGCCACGAAGGCGTCGAGCACCACCGGGCAGCGGCGGCTTTCCGGCCGCCGCGCGCCCATCAGGGCGAGCGCGCGCTGCGCCGCCTCGTCGCCGATCGCCTGCGCGTCGAGCGCGGCAGGGTCACGCCCCAGCCCCACCCCCATGCCGGTCATGAGGTCCTCGCCCTCGCCCGCGAAGGCGGACGCGTAGGCCCACGCTTGGGTGGCCTCGAATGACGCCGCGAAGCCGCGCGAGTTGACGAGCGCAACCGAGCCCTCGGCGTCCGAGTAGACGGCGTTCTCGACCTGGCTGATTCCCTCGTGGGCGCGCGCCGCACGCTCGATCGCGAGCGCGAGCTCGACCTTGCGTTCGGTCCCCCACTCCGCGAATGCCGGCGAGGCGAGCCCCTCGACGTCGGCGACGCCGAACTCGCCGGGCAGGCCGGCGTACTCGTCCTCGTCCGCGACCTCGGCCGCCTCGCGCGCCGTCCGCGCCACCTCCGCGACGCCCTCGTCCGATAGGTCGGTGCCGTAGGCGTAGCCCGAGCGCGTGCCCGCGAAAGCGCGCACGCCGACTCCGCGCCCGCCGGCGTCGCTGAGGCTCTCGACCTGGCCGTCGTACACGCGGATGCTGCGGCTCGTGGAGCGCTCGGCCCAGGCCTCGGCCTCACCGGCGCCGGCGGCGAGCGCGGCCTCGACCGCGCGGCGAGCGGCGTCCTCGAGGCTCACCCGCCGGTCCCGCCCACGGTGAGCTCGCGCAGGCGTACGTGCGGCTGGCCGACGCCGGCGGCCACCGACTGGCCCGCCTTGCCGCAGTAGCCCGTCGCGATGTCCAGGTCGTCGGCGATCCCGTCGATAGCGGCGAGCGCCTCGATCCCGTTGCCGACGAGCGTCGCGCCGCGCACCGGTGCGGTCACCCGGCCGCCCTCGATCAGGTAGCCCTCAGAGACGCCGAACACGAAGTCGCCGGTGGCCGGCTCCACCTGTCCGCCGCCGAACGAGACGGCATAGAGCCCGCGCTCGATCCCACCGATCAGCTCCTCGGGGGTCGCCGTGCCGGGCGCGAAGAAGGTGTTCGTCATGCGCGGGACCGGCAGGTGGCGGAAGGACTCGCGGCGGCCGTTGCCGGTCGACTCCACGCCGTCGCGGCGCGCGCGCAGGAGGTCGTACAGATAGGAGGTGAGTCGCCCGTCCTCGAGGATCGTGGTGCGGCGCGTGGGCGTGCCCTCGTCGTCGATGCCGTCGCTGCCCCACTCATTCGGGCGGCTGCCGTCGTCGTAGGCGGTCACGAACTCAGCCGCCAGCTGCTCGCCGATCCGGCCCGCGTAGACGCTCGCGCTCTTCTGGACGGCGTCCGCCTCGAGCCCGTGGCCGACCGCCTCGTGCAGCAGCACGCCCCCGAATCCGTTGCCGACGACGACGGGCAGCCGGCCGCTGGGCGCGTCGACCGCGTCGAGCAGGGTGAGCGCTCGGCGCGCGGCGTTCTCCGCCACCTGCCCGGGATCGTCCTCGAGCAGCTCGAAGCCCGCGTGGCCGCCGCGCGTGTCGGTGCCGGTCTCGACCCGGTCGTCGCGGCGCGCCACCACCTGGGCGCTCAGCCGGATCCGCGTGCGGTCGTCCGCCGCCGCGCGTCCGTCGGAGCCATAGACCTCGACGAGCCGGCGCGATTCCCCGTAGCCGAGCCGCACCTGGGCGACCTCGGGGCCGGCCGAGCGCGCGCGCTCCTCGCAGGCGCGCAACAGGTCGGCCTTGCGGCGGGCCTCGACCTCCTCCGGGTGGACGCTGATCGGATGGCCGCCCGCCACCTCGGCGGCCTTGAGCGCAGCGGGATGGCGGGCCTCGCCGCGCACCGCCTGCGCCACCGAGTCCGCCACGCGCAGGAGGTCCTGCTCGGCGGTGCCGTCGACGTAGCCGTAGAAGCTCGACTCGCCCTGGACCACGCGCACGCACACGCCGCGCTCGCGACCGCCCTGCGGGCGCTCGACCCGTCCGTCGTCGAGCGACAGCGCGAAGCCCTGGCGCGCCTCCGCGTAGAGCTCGGCCAGGTCGCCGCCGCGGGCGAGCGCTCGCTCGAGCACCTGCACCGCCAGCTCGGGTTCGACGAGCGTCATCTCTTCTTGGGGCGCGTGCCGGCTTCTTCGTTGGGCTGCGCAGCGCCGTCGGACCCCGTCTGCGCGACCATCGACTCCGCGATCTGGAGGATGCGATCGTGACCGCGGGCCTCCGGCTGGATGAGGCGGGCGTAGCCCGTCGGGTCGTAGGCGAGCGCGCGCGGCTCGCGATCGCGCTGCATGCGCCGGACGGTCGCCGCGACCGAGTCGACGAGCCCTCCTGCGATCGAGATCGGGCCCTTGCGCTTCTCCTTCACGACTCGTCTCCGCGCGCGCCGAGCTCGGGAACCGGCGACTCGCCCGCCGCCGCCTCCTCGCTGGCCTGCTCGGCAGGCGTGTCGCTCGCGGCGCCGTCGTCGCCGGACGTGGAGCGCCGGATGGGCGTGCCGCCCTCGAGCTCGCCGAGGACGGCGCGCAGGTCCCACAGCATCAGCGACGAGAGGGCCGCGCGGCGCGCGACCACCGCGAGCGTCCAGCGCGGCGTGCGCGAGGCGAACACGGCGCCGCCGGGCACCTGCACCTCGATCTGCTCGGACGGGTCCGGATCCCAGTCGCGCGTGGCCCGGTCGACGGTCTCGAACAGCTCGCGGGCGAGCTCGGCGAGGGCGCGGCCCCGCTCCGGGTCGGCCTCGGTCCAGGCGGCCGGAGCGCCGGCGGCGTCGAGCAGGACGGCCGCGCGGGCGTCGCTCGAGAGCTCCAGGAGGCGGGCCGGCGCGGCGTCGGGGGTGAGCGTCTCCGCCATGCAAGCTCAGGATACGGATGCCTCCGTCGCCGGCCGAGCCGGCGACCTCGGCACTACGCGGACACCTCCGTCGCCGGCCGATCCGGCGACCTCGGCACTACGCGGATGCCTCCGTCGCCGGCCGAGCCGGCGACCTCGGCACTACGCGGACACCTCCGTCGCCGGGCAGCGCGGCACAATAGCCCCGTGCCTCTCTCGAGAATCTCCTGGCTCGTGACGGTCGGCTTGTGCCTGATCGTCGCGTTGCTGCTGCTGGTGAACGGCTACGTCGGCTACTTCGCGGTCCTGCTCGCGGTTGCGGCCGCTGCTGGGGTGAACCTGCTCTAAGCCCGCTCCGCGGGTGGCGCGACGGGAGGCTCGCGAAGGTCCTCCGGAGGCGGGTCGGCGGCGTCCTCGGGCTCGAGATGTATGAGCACGTCCGCGCCGCGCAGCGTGTGGCCGATCGCTCGCTGCAGCTCGTGTGAGATCTCGTGCGCGCGGCTCAGGCTCGTGCCGTCGCGGAACTGGAGGTGAAGGTCGATGTAGCGACGGCTGCCCGCACGCCGCGCGCGCAGCTTGTGGAAGCCGATCAGCTCGGGTGCGCCGTGGCTCGCGACGGTGCGGCGCAGCGCCTCCATCTCCTCCTCGGGGAGCGCCTCGTCGACGAGCACCCGGCTCGTCCGGGTGAGGATGCGCACGCCCGCGAACACGATGGCGCCCGCCACCACGAGCGCCGCCGCCGGGTCGATCCAGGTGGCACCGGTCAGCTCGACGAGCACGAGGCCGACGAGCACGCCGATCGACGTGAAGGCGTCCGTGCGCAGGTGCGCCGCGTCGCCCTCGAGCGCCGGCGACTCGGTCACATGCGCCTGTCGATAGAGGTAGGCGGAGACCAGCAGGTTGGCGACCGCGGACAGTCCGATCACCGCGATGCCGAAGCCGAGCGACTCGACGTGCGCCCCCTGAGCCAGCCGCCGGCCCGACTCGAAGATGATCACCCCGGCGCCGACCAGGATCAGCATGCCCTCGATACCGGCGGCGACGTTCTCGACCTTGTCGTGCCCGTAGGGATGCGACTCGTCGGCGGGCTCGCTCGCCTTGCGCACCGAGAAGAACGCGATCACCGACGCCACCAGGTCGATCGCCGAGTGGGCCGCCTCCGTGAGGATCGCGATCGAGCCCGTGACCACACCGGCCACGACCTTCAACGCGATCAGGATGGTGTTCGAGATGATCGAGACGGCCGCGGCGCGCTCCTTGCGCGGCACCTGCGCGGCGGGGCCCACGGCGCGGCCCGTCGCCGATGCCGCCGCGGAGACCCTTCTGCGCGCGCCGCTCACGGGCGCGGCCTCTTGCGCTTGCGGGCGAACAGGTCGCGCAGCGGCCCCGCGGGACGGCGCTCCTCGTCGAGCTCGCGCAGCTTGGTCGCGAGCTCACGCGCAGCGCGGCCGCGGTGGCTGATGGCGTCCTTCTCGTCGGGGCTGAGCTCCGCCATCGTGCGCTCGTCGCCCGGATAGTCGTCCGGGATGAAGGCGGGGTCGTAGCCGAAGCCGCCGCTGCCGCGCGGCTCGAGCGCGAGCGTGCCCTCGCAGCGCCCGTGCACGAGCTCCTCGCGGCCACCCGGCTCGACGTAGACGAGCACGCACACGTAGGCGACGCGCCGGTCGCCGTCACGCGGCACGTCGTGAAGCAGCTTGGCGAGGTTCTCCTCGTCGGACGCGTGGTCGCCCGCGAAGCGCGCCGACCAGACGCCGGGCGCGCCGTTCAGGGCGGCCGCCTCGATGCCCGAGTCGTCGGCGATCGCGGGCCGCCCGGTGGCGGTCGCGGCGGCGCGGGCCTTGCCGAGCGCGTTGTCGGTGAAGGTCGTGCCGGTCTCGGGCGGCAGCTCGATCTCGTCCGGCAGCGGGTCGAGCTCGAACGGGATGAGCTGCCCGAGCTCGCGCAGCTTGTGCTCGTTGCGACTGGCGAGGATCAGGCGCATGGCTCAGCCCGTGGCGGAGCCGTGCGTCCCGGCAACGGCGGCCTCCTGAGCCGCGCGCAGCCTGTCGATGCCGTCGGCGGCCAGCGCCAGCAGCTCGTCGAGCGACGCGCGCGAGAGCGGCGTGCGCTCGGCGGTGGCCTGGACCTCGACCAGGCCACCGTCTCCGGTCATCACCACGTTGGCGTCGACCTCGGCGGTCGAGTCCTCCGAGTAGTCGAGGTCTAGGAGGGCGCGCCCATCGACGACGCCGCACGACACCGCCGCCACCGACTGGTTGAGCGGCAGCCGCTCGAGACCGCCCTCCGCCATCACGGCCCGGAGCGCCAGCTCGAGGGCCACGTAGCCGCCCGTGATCGCGGCGCAGCGCGTGCCGCCGTCGGCCTCGAGCACATCGCAGTCGATCCAGACGGTGCGCTCGCCGAGCCCCTGGAAGTCGACTATGCCGCGCAGGGAGCGCCCGATCAGGCGCTGGATCTCGACCGTGCGGCCGTCGGGCCGGCCCTTCGAGACGTCGCGGCGCTTGCGCTCACCGGTGGAGGCGGGCAGCATCCCGTACTCGGCGGTCACCCAGCCGCGGCCCTGGCCCGCCATCCAGCGCGGCACCTCGTCCTCGACGGTCGCCGTGCAGATCACGCGCGTCCCGCCGGCCTCGATGAGCGCGGACCCGGTGGCGGTGCGCATGAAGCCGGGCGTGATCGCGATCGGGCGCAGCTCGCCCGGCGCGCGGCCGTCGTTGCGCGCGTCGCTCACGCCGCCGCCCTCGGCGCGGCCAGCTCGACGTCGACGTGCTCGACCGATCCGATCGGCAGCTGCAGGAAGCGCGTGCCGAGGCGCCTGAACTCCTCCGGGTCACCGGTGGCGATGAAGCGGTAGTGACCGCGGCGTGCGTCGTCGTTCGCGAGGCCGGTGTCGCGCAGGCGCGCGTCCACCTCGGACGCGATCGCCTCGCCGGAGCTGACCACGGCCACGCCGCGCCCGAGCGCGCGCTGCAGCACCGGCCGCACGAGCGGGTAGTGGGTGCAGCCGAGGATCACCGTGTCGACGCCGGCCGCGCGCAGCGGCCGGCAGAGCCCGTCGACGCAGGCGACGACGCGCTCGTCGACGTCTCCACCCTCCTGGATCAGCGGTGCCAGCTCCGCCGACGCGAGCGCGTGCAACTCGGCCTCCGGCGCCGCGGTGGCCAGCGCCCTCGCGTACGCGCCGCTGGCGACGGTCGCCGGCGTGGCGAGCAGGCCAACCCGCCCGTTGCGCGTGGCGGCCGCGGCGAGCCGCGACTCCGGCGTGACGACGCCGACGACCGGAACGCGCCCCTCGAGCTCCGCGCGCAGCGCCGGCAGCGCCGCGGCGGTGGCCGAGTTGCACGCCACGACGAGCAGCTTCGCGCCGCCCTCCAGCAGGATCCCGCTCAGCTCGCGAGCGAACGCGAGCAGCTGCTCGGGCGTACGGTCGCCGTAGGGGAAGCGCGCGGTGTCCCCGAGGTAGACGAAGTCCTCGTGCGGCAGCGACACGAGGCACTCGTGCAGCACCGTGAGGCCACCGACACCGGAGTCGAAGACGGCGACCGGAAGGCTCTTGTGGAGGTCCGCCACGGCGGCAAATCCTCGCAGGCCGGGCGGCGCGCGAGGCGGCAGGGCGAGCCGGTATTCAAGGGCCGCCGCTCTTGTGACCCCTCAGGAGCCCCTAGCAGTCTCCAGTGCACCCGTACATCGACGGCGTGCCGGCCGGGCACTGGTCGCTCGGCTTGACGGCCTCATCGGCCGATGCGTGCCGATCCAACGGTTCAAGCCTGACATCGAGATCGAACTCGGTGTCGTCGACCCGAAGCGTCTCGGGCGAGGCAGAGCTCATGCTGGTTCTCCTTTCCCCCGGCTTCATGCCGGGGATGGCGACGGCCCCGAATGGTAAGCCGCAGCGCTCTAGAACTCCACCTGGCGGCGCGCCGCGGGAACCTCAGCCGGCGAGCAGCTCGTCGGCGGCGACCACCTCTGCGTAGCCGTCGGCGAGCGCCGCCATGAACGCCGCGTGCACCATTGCGCCGGGCACGTCGGTCTCGCCGAAGCGCAGGTCCGGCGCCGCGCATCCGTCGTGCACGACGGTCACGGAGAAACCCAGGTCCGCGGCCGCACGCACGGTCGCGTCGACGCACATGCTGCTCATCATCCCGGCAACGACGAGCTCGTCGATGCCGCGCGAGCGGACCTCGTGTTCAAGCCCGGTGCCGACGAACCCGTTGGGCGCAGCCTTCTCGAGCACCGGCTCGCCCCCGGCGGGGGCGACGAGCGGGTGCAGCTCGACGCCGTCGGTGCCGGGGCGCATGAACGTCGCGTCAGGCGCATCCCACACGTGCTTCAGGTGCAGGACCGGTTCATCAGCCGTCCGGAACGCGTCGAGCAACCGCCGCGTGGCGGTGGCCGCCGCCTTCGGTTCGACCAGCGGCAACGCCCCTCCCGGGAAGTAGTCGCGCTGGATGTCGATGACCAGTAGTCCACGCGTCATGGGCCGAGATCGTACGCCCCCGCCCCACGCCTCAGAGCTCCACTGTTGCGCCGCCCCCGCTCTAGGAGGCGGTGTCAGCTTCCTACGTGGCCGGCGCTCCGGAGAGGATCGGAGACGGCCGGAACCCCTTGACGATCAGGCAGATCGCAAAGGCCGCTTCGAAGATACCCCCGGCATCGCGAATCACACGTCGCTGGGACAAAGCGGAACGGCCCTCCGCAGAGGGCCGCGGCCGCGTCAGAACTCCACCTTGCGCACGGCCTCCTTGATCTTCCCGATGATCACGTCGCCGAGCTCCTTGCCCTCGTCGGTCCTGAAGCCCTTCATCGCGGCGATCACGCCGGCCATCACGAGCGCTATCAACAGGATCAGCGCCACGTACTCGACCGTCCCCTGCCCGCGGCTCGATCCCATCCCGGCCAGGCCGGCGTGCAGGCGTCCCATCAAGCGGTGCATCACTTCCTCCTTACGAAGATCTGACTGAACGACCGGCATGCTCCGGAGAAGCGGCGCACGGCTCCAGACCTGCGCGTGACAACTGCGACGCAGCTCGGTGACGGGGGAGCGACAAGCCGCCCTGCCATGATCAGCGCGCATGTGCGGGATCGGCGCAATCCTCGATCCGGCCGGCACGGCGGCGCCCGAAGCGGCCGAGCGGATGGTCGAGGCGTTGCGCCATCGCGGCCCCGACGGGGACGCGCTCAGGCGGATGGGCCCGCTCGCGCTCGCCCACACCCGGCTCGCGATCATCGACGTCACGGGCGGCGACCAGCCGCTCGACTCCGAGGACGGCCTGGTCACCGCGGTCGTCAACGGGGAGATCTACAACCAGCTCTACATGCGCCGCCTGCTCGAGCAGCGCGGGCACCGCTTCACGACTCACTCGGACAGCGAGGTGGTGGTGCACGCCTACGAGGAGCACGGGCTCGAGTTCGTGCGCCGGCTCAGCGGGATCTTCGCTTTCGCACTCTGGGACGAGCGTCGCCATCGCCTCGTCGCGGCCCGCGACGCGTTCGGGGTGAAGCCGCTCTACTGGTGCACGGACGGCCGCAGGGTGGCGCTGGCCTCCGAGATCGGTGCGCTGCTGGCCGCGGGGCTCGTCGAGCCGCGGGTCGACCGCGTCGCCCTCGACCACTACCTCGCCTGCCGCTTCGTGCCGGCGCCGCGCACGCTGTTCGAGGGGATTCTCAAGCTGCCGGCCGCGTCGACGCTCGTGGTCGAGCCGAACGCCACGCCCCGTGTCCAGAACTGGCGCGAGCGCCCAGGGAGCCCGTTCGAGGGCGCCGGCGACGACGAGCTCGCCGAGCAGCTGGCCGAGCGCTTCACGGATGCCGTCGAGCGCCAGATGATGTCCGACGTGCCCTACGGCGCGTTCCTGTCCGGTGGGGTCGACTCAGCTGCCGTGGTGGCCGCCATGGCCGCCCGCTCGGAGAGCCCGCCGACCACCTTCACGATCGGCTTCCCGGGGCATGGCGACGTGCTCGACGAACGCGCGGCGGCCGCCGAGAGCGCGCGTCTGATCGGCACCGACCACCACTCGACGACGACGACGGAAACCGACTTCCTCGCCGAACTGGGCCTCAGCATCCCGCGGCTCGAGGAGCCCTGCGGCATACCGAGCGCCCCTGCCCTGATGCAGCTCTCGCGCTTCGCCGCCACGAGCGTGAAGGTCGTGCTGGCCGGCCAGGGCGCCGACGAGCCGCACGGCGGCTACGGCCGCCACCAGGCCGCAGCCGTCCTCGACCGGCTGCGGCTGGTGCCGGCGGCAGCGGCGTCACCCGCGGCCGTGCTCGCCCGCGCCCTGCCGCGCGCCGCACGCGCTCGCCGCACCGCCCACGTGCTCGGCGGCCGCGGCGACGCCGAGCGGCTCCTGCGGCTCGTGGAGATCACCGACTCGCCTGTGCGCTCCGCGCTGCTTGGCGGGCGCCGGGACGCCCGCGGCCAGGAGGCCGCGGGCGAGCGTCTCATCAACGCGCGCGCGGTCCTCGCCGACGTCCCGGGCCGCAGCCTGCTCGACCAGGCGCTCTATCTCGACACCCACATGTTCCTGCCCGACGGGATCCTGATCTGCAACGACAAGATGTCGATGGCCGCCGGCCTCGAGCTGCGTGTGCCGTTCCTCGACGTCGAGCTCATGCGCTTCGTCGAGCGCATCCCGGGGGCCATGCGCGTGCGCCGGGGAGCGGGCAAGCGCCTGCACCGCCTGGCGATGGAGCGAGATCCTGCCGCCCGGCATCGCGAGCCGCCCCAAGCACGGCTTCGCCACCCCCTATGACGACTGGCTGCGCGCCTCGCTCGGCGCCGAGGTGGAGCGGCGCTACGCGCCCGGCACGGCGCTCGCGCAGTTGATCGAGCCTTCGGCCGTCGCGCGACTCGTCGGCCAGCACCGGCGCGGGCGGGCCGACCACAAGGCGATCCTCTACTGCCTGCTCGAGCTGTCCGAATGGCACCACGCCTTCGTCGAGGCGCGGGAGCCCATCGCCGCGTGAAGCGCATCCTCTACGTGCATTCGCGCAAGGCGAGCTTCGTGCAGATCGATCGCGAGATCCTGACCGAGCGCTACGAGCTCGAGGACCTCTACCAGCCGGGCCGCGTCCCGAACCCGGTCAAGCTGATCGCCGGCGTGCTGCGCGCGGACCTCGTATTCGGCTGGTTCGCGTCGTGGCACACGTTCTTCCCGATCACGCTGGCATGGCTGCTGCGCAAGCCGTCGGTGCTCGTGATCGGCGGCTTCGACGTGGCGAACATGCCGGACATCGGCTACGGCCACCAGCAGGGCGGGCTGCGGATGCACGCCAGCCGCTGGATGTTCCGCCGGGCGACGCGACTCGTCACCAACTCGTATTACTCGCTGGAGGAGATCGAGCGCAACACGCCGATCCCGCCGGAGCGCGTGACCGTGGTGCACCACGGTGTGCCGGACCCGTTCGGATCGCTGCCCGCCGAGCCGAAGGAGCGCATTGCCCTCAACGTGGGCGCCGTGGACGAGGGGACGCTTGTGCAGAAGGGCCAGCTTCCGTTCGCCGAGGCCTCCCGCGAGCTGCCGGACGTTCGCTTCGTGCTCGCCGGTAGGTGGCTCGACGAGGCCGTTGCGGAGCTCCGCAACCGGGGCGGGGCGAACCTCGAGCTGACCGGCTGGCTGTCCGACGAGGAGCTGCTCGACGCCTACCGCCGGGCCGCGGTCTACGTGCAGGCCTCGCGCCACGAGGGCTTCGGCCTGGCCGTGGCGGAGGCGATGCTCGCCGGCTGCGTGCCGGTCGTGATGAACGTGACGGCGATGCCCGAGGTGGTGGGCGACGCCGGCGTCCTGATCGAGTCGCAGCGCCGCGAGGACGTGGCGGACGGCATCCGGCGCGCGCTCGAGCTCGGCGCCCCGGCGTCGGTGGCGGCGCGCGAGCGTATCCTGACCAGCTTCCCGATGGACGGCCGCCGCGAGGGAATCCTGCGAGTGGTGGAGGAGGCCCTCGCTGGCTGACCTCCCCGACCTGGGCGCCTGGCGCCGCCTGCGCGAGCGCCGCCGCGAGCGCGAGGCGCTGCTGCTCGACCTCGGGGCGCTCGTCTACGAGCTTCACCGTCAGGGCCGGCGCGCCCCCGAGCTCCTGCAGGAGAAGGCGATCGAGCTCGGCAAGGTCGACCGCGACGTGCGCCGGCTGGAGGAGCAGCTCGGCCGGTGATCGACGAGCGCGAACCCGTCGCAGGCGACGAGGAGCCGCCCGCAGTGGACGAGGAGCCGCAGGCCGAGGCCGCCGAGCCCGCGGCCGGGCCCGCTTGCCGCTCGTGCGGCGAGCCGGTCGACCCGCACCAGCTCGTCTGCCTCAACTGCGGCGCGCGCGTCGCGCTCAAGGAGCACCGCTCGTGGGCGACGGAGCCGCTCGCGCCGATCGCAGCGCTGCTCGTCGTCGTGATCGTGATCGGCGCCGGGCTGTTCGGCTTCGCGATCTCGGAGCTGACGAGCGACGACGATGGCGGCGACCAGATCGCACAGCAGCCGGCGGCGGCCGAGCAGGACGAACCGCGTGCGCAGGCGCCCGGCGCCGAGGGTCCGGCGGTCGTGTCAGGGGGCGAGCAGGAGACGGAGTCCTCCACCGAGACGACACCGGAGGCGGCGGCTGACCCGAACGCGATCCCCGGCTGGCCGTCGGATGTGAGCGCCCACACGGTCGTGCTCGTCACGACGAGCGACGGGCCGGCCGCGCGCAAGGTCGCGCGCGAGGCGCGCCGCTCGGGGCTCGAGGCGGGCCTGATCAGGTCAGATGCCTACAACCTCGGGAGCGGCCTGTGGATCGTCTTCACCGGCCGCTTCGATACCCGCGAGGGCGCTGTCCGCCAGGCCGCCGGCCTCCAGGACCGCTACCCGGGCGCGTACCCGCAGCTGATTCAGAGATCCCAGTAGCGGCCGAGCACACGGGCGGCCGCCTCGGCGAGCTGGTGCCGCTCGTCGACCGCAGCCGCGGGCTCGTCACCGGTGAGCCCGTTCATCGTCTCCGCGACGGACTCGGCGAGCGCGCGCAGGTCGTAGCCGCCCTCCAGCACCGCGCCCACCGGTGCGCCGAGCTCGTCACCGAGCGCGCGGACCTGGCGGGCGAGCGCGCCGTACGAGCCGGTTTCGAGCGAGAGGCCACCGAGCGGGTCCTCGCGGTGGGTGTCGAAGCCCGCCGAGACGATGATCAGATCGGGCCGGTACTGGCGCGCTGCGGGCGCCACCACGTGCTCGACGAGCGAGAGAAACGCCGCCTCGCCTGTGCCGGCGGGCACCGCCAGGTTGAGCGAGTAGCCCTCTCCCGCGCCCGAGCCAACGTCGCCGAGCGCGCCCGAGCCCGGCCAGAAGGGGTACTGGTGGATGCTCGCGAAGAGCACCTCGGGCGACTCGTGGAAGATCGTGTTGGTGCCGTTGCCGTGGTGGACGTCCCAGTCGAGGACGAGCACGCGCTCGGCGCCGAGCGCGTCGAGCGCATGACGTGCCGCGATCGCCACGGTTGCGAACAGGCAGAATCCCATCGCGCGCTCCGGCTCCGCGTGGTGGCCGGGCGGCCGCAGCACCGAGAAGCCGGTCCGCTCGCCGCCCTGGAGCAGCGCCTCGACAAGCGCGCACGCCCCGCCCGCGGCGCGCAGGGCTGCCTCGTTCGAGCCGGGGCTGGTCGGCGTGTCGAGGTCGAACGGCGCGGAGCGCGCGCTCAGCTCGCGCACGCGCTCGATGTACGCGGGCGGATGGACCCGCAGCAGCTGCTCCTCGGTCGCCAGCGGCGCCTCGCGTACCTCCCAGCCGAGCCAATCGTGCGACTCGAGCAGCACCTCGATCGCGCGGATGCGGTCGGCCCGCTCGGGATGGCCGGGGCCGGTGTCGTGCTCGAGCGAGGACGGGTGGCGCAGTAGAAGAGGCACAGGCGCCGGTACGGTACCTGCGCGCCGTGGAGGAGCCCATCCGCACCGATGTCGCAGTCGTGGGCGCCGGCGCCGCCGGGCTCTACGCCGCGCTGGTCGCCGCGCGCGAGGGCGCGCGTGTCGCGCTCGTGAGCCGATCGCCGCTCGCGCAGACGGCGAGCTTCTGGGCGCAGGGCGGGATCGCCGCCGCGCTCGCCGACGACGACTCGCCCGAGCTGCACATAGAGGACACGCTCGTCGCGGGCCGCGACCTCGCGCGCGAGAGCGCGGTCCGGGTGCTCTGCGAGGACTCGCCCGCCAGCGTCCACGACCTGCGGCGGCTCGGCGTCCAGTTCGACGCCGACCGTGCGGGCAACCTGGCGCTCGGGCTCGAGGGCGGGCACTCGCGCCGCCGGATCGTCCACGCCGGCGGCTCCGCCACTGGGCGCCGCATCACGCGCGACCTGTCCGCGATCGCCGCGACGGACGAGCGCGTGACCGTGCTCGAGCCGCTCGCGGCGAGCGCCCTGCTCACGCACGAGGACCGCTGCGTCGGCCTTGTCGCGCGCTCGCGTGACGGAGTCGAGCGGCGTCTGCTGGCGCGCGCGGTCATCCTCGCCACCGGCGGGATGGCGGCGCTCTGGGCGCGGACGACCAACCCGCGCGGCGCGATCGGCGCGGGCCACACGCTCGCCGACGCCGCCGGGGCGCGGCTCGCCGATCTCGAGTTCATGCAGTTCCACCCCACCGCATTGCGCCGCGAGGGCCCGCGCGATGGCTTCCTCATCACCGAGGCCGTGCGCGGCGAGGGAGCAAGGCTCCTGAACCCGGCGGGCGAGCGCTTCGTCGACGAGCTTGCCCCGCGCGACCAGGTCGCGCTGGCGATCCAGGCGGAGCTCGACGCGAGCGCCGCCGAGGCGGTCGGCCTCGATATGCGCTCCCTCGACCTCGGCCGCTTCCCCAACATCGCTGCGGCGCTCGCCGAGGTCGGCATCGACCCGGCCCGCGAGCTCGTTCCGGTCGCGCCGGCCGCGCACTACACGATGGGCGGCGTCGCGGCCGACCTCGACGGCAGGTCTACGCTGCCCGGCCTCTACGCCGTCGGCGAGTGCGCCTGCACGGGGCTGCACGGCGCGAACCGGCTCGCCTCGAACTCGCTCGCGGAGTGCTTCGTCTTCGGCCGCCGCGCCGGGCTCGCCGCGACGGCCGACCCCGAGCCGCCCGCACAAGCGGAACCCCCCGAGCCAACCGCTCCTCCGCTCCCGCCGGACGAGACGCGCGCCGCGCTGTGGAGTGACGCCGGCCTGCTGCGGAACCCGGATCGGCTGCGCGCGCTGCTCGAAGACCGCTACCCGCTGGCGCGGCTGATCGCGGCGTCCTGCCTCGCGCGCCAGGAGAGCCGCGGCGCCCACCAGCGCGTCGACCACCCGGAACGCGACCCCACGCTCGACCGCATGCATACGCTGGTGGGGGCCGGCGGCGAGCCTGCCTTCGAGCGATGGGAGTAAACGGAGAGACACCTGTCCACGAGCTCTTCACGGAGTCGATGACCGTGCTCGCCTCCGGGGTCGCCGTCATCACCGCCCGCCGCCCGGACGGCCCGCCATGCGGCATCGCCGCCACCTCGCTCAGCTCCTACAGCGCCCACCCTCCGTCACTGCTCGTCTCGGTCTGGCACGAGTCGCGCTGCCACGACGCGCTGGCGACCTGCGAGCACTTCGGCGTCCACCTCCTGAAGAGCGACCAGCTGCATCTCGCGCAGCGCTTCGCCGACCGCAGCATCCCGGACAAGTTCGCCGGACTCGACTGGGGCTGGGACGGCGAGGTGCCGGAGCTGAGCGGCTCACTCGCCTACCTGCGCTGCAGGCGCGCGGAGAACTTCGCGCGCTACGACCACACGATCCTGATCGGCGACCTCGAGGGCGGGCGCCTCGAGGAGGGGCACCCGCTCGTCTACGCGCGCCGACGGATGGACTGGCTCATGCAGCCGATGCAGTAGAGGAAGCGGATTCCTCCGCAGCCGGCCGAGCCGGCTGCTCCGGACCAAGCGGCACGCCAATCACCTTGAGCCGCCGCGACAGCGCGCTGTAGGCGAACTCCGCCTGCTCCTGAGAGCTGTAGCCGAAGAACTCGTACTCGTCGCCGAGCGCGTAGCCCTTCGGCACGAGCACGCCGGCTGCGAGCGGCAGCAGCTCGTTGAGTGTCTCCTGCACGCGCCCGCGCATCCGCTCGTCCGCGCACTTCTGCTGCAGGAACCAGGTGCCGTACGCCACGTGGCGATGCTCGTCCCGCGCGATGTTCGCGAAGCCCTCCCGGAAGCCCGGCAGCAGGTCGTTCTTCTCGTAGAAGTCGAGCATGAAGTGCTGGCCGGTCAGCGCCAGCGTTCCCTCGATGACCATGTGGTAGGCGGTCACGAAGTCGACCTTCGCGTCGAGATCGGAGGGGTCGGCGATCAGGCGCCCGCCGGCCTTGACGAGCCGCTCGTCGAACAGCTCGACGAACGCGTCGGTCACGTCCGCGCGCGATGCCGCGAGGCGGTCCTGTATTCCGCCGTCGATGCCGGCCACCTCGCGGAACCAGCGGTCGAAGAACTGCATGTGGCGCGCCTCGTCGACCTGCTGCGTCGCGAGAAACGCCTCCTCCTGCTCGTTCTCGTATGCCATGACGAGTCCCGAGAACTGCGTGGTCACGCGCTCCTCGCCCACGAAGAAGGAGGAGAGGCCCCAGAGGTGCTCCTCCTTGTCCTCGTCGGGCATTGCGGCCCACTGCTCCTTGTCGCGCTCGAGGTCGATGCCCTGCGACTGCCACTGCTGACGCTCCCACAGCTCGTAGAGCTGCTGCGGGTCCATGAGCTTCAGCGTGCGGTTCAGGTATGCGTCGTCCGTGATCGTGGCGGGATCGCCCTGGCTGGTGAGGTCGAGCAGGCTGGCCATCGAGCCATCGTAACCCGCTTAACACAAACTCAACATTGGGCTCGTTGCAGCCTGCGCAAGGCGTAAGGAAGGCAGGAGGCCCGATGTACCAGTTCAGTCGCTCGCTCTACCGCCAGTTGGCGGCCGACGTCGTCCCTGGCAGGGGAGAGGACGCGGCCATCACGCGACAGCACTTCCTGCGGGCGTGCGAGGTATCGATGGAGCGCCTGGCGCTCGACCGGCACTACTTCGCAAAGCCCGTGAAGACGCTGTTCAACGACGTGCGTCACTTCTTTCCGATGACCGAGCAGCTGCGCGTCTACCGCCTCTGCCGTGAGCACATGACGGCGGCCACGGAGTTCGTCGACAGCCGGCTTCGGACGGGTGTGACCTTCGACGGCAGCCCGGCGTGCTGTCACGCGAGTACACGCCGCGGCAGCCCCTGCCAGCGGGTGCCGCTGCCGGGCAGGAAGTACTGCCCGTCGCACAAGCACCTCGAGGACGTCGTGGCGCTGGCAGCCGCCTGAAACACATAGCGTCCACCCCGAGATGATCCTCGGGGTGGACGTGGGCGGCACCTTCACCGATGCCGTCTTTCTGACGGACGAGCGCGCTGTCACGGGCAAGGCGCCCACCACGCCGAGCGACCAGTCCGAGGGGGTCGCGAACGCCGTGCGCCAGGCACTCGAGGCTGCCGGCGCCGAGCCCGGCGACGTCGAGCGTTTCGTCCACGGCATGACCGTCGGCACGAACGCCCTGCTCGAGGGCAAGGTGGCGAAGACCGCGCTGCTCGCCACCGAGGGCTTCGTCGACCTGGAGGAGCTCGGCCGCCAGGCGCGCCCGGATCTCTACCGCCTGTGCGCCGGCCACCCGCCGCCGCTCGTGCCCGCCGAGCTGCGCGTGCCCGTGCCCGAGCGCTGCGGCCCGGAGGGCGTGCTGCGCGAGCTCGAGGAGGACGAGCTGCGCGAGGCGCTCGCCGAACTCGACGTGGAGTCCGTCGCCGTCTGCCTGCTGTGGGGCTTCCGCCACCCCGAGCACGAGCAGCGCGCGGCGGACCTGGCCGGCGAAGCGCTGCCCGACGCGCACGTCTCCACCTCGCACGAGACCGCCGGCGTCTTCCGCGAGTACGAGCGCTGCGCCACCACGATCGTCGACGCCGCGCTCTCCCCCCTTCTGCGCGGCTATCTCGAGCGGCTCGCGGAGCGCGCCCAGGACGAGGGGCTCCCCGTGCCCGAGATCATGCTGTCGAGCGGCGGCATCGCCGACTCGGCCACAGCCGCGCGGCACGGCTCCTGGACGGTGCTCTCCGGGCCCGCCGGCGGCGCCGTCGGGGCCGCGGCGATGTCGAAACAGGCCGGCGCCGGCGACGTCGTCGGGCTCGACATGGGCGGCACCTCCTGCGACGTGTCGGTCGCGCTGGACGGCCGGGTCGAGGTGCGGGGCGGTCGCGAGGTCGGCGGCCGCGCGCTCGCGCTGCCGATGGTCGACGTGCACACGGTCGGCGCCGGTGGCGGCTCGATCGCCTGGCGCGACCCCGGCGGGGCGCTGCGCGTGGGCCCGCAGTCCGCGGGCGCCGACCCCGGCCCCGCCTGTTACGGGCGCGGCGGCGAGGAGCCGACGGTCACGGACGCGAACCTGCTGCTCGGCTACCTCGACCCGGGCTCGCCGCTCGCGGGTGACGTCGAGCTCGATCGCGAGGCGGCGGAGCGCGTCGTCGGCAAGCTCGGCGATGAGCTCGGGCTCTCGCTCGAGGAGACGGCGGCCGGGATCACCCGCGTGGCGAACACGGAGATGGCACAGGCCGTACGCGTCGTGACGGTCGAGCGCGGCGTCGACCCGCGTGACCTCGCGATGGTCGCCTTCGGCGGCGCCGGCCCGCTGCACGCCGCCGCGATCGCCGAGGAGCTCGGGATGACGCGCGTGGTCGCGCCGGTCGCCTCGGGCGTCCTGTCTGCGCTCGGCCTGGTGGTCTCGGAGCGCCGCCGCGACGTCGTCGAGAGCGTGCTGCTCTCGGGCGACGAGCTCACGCGCGCGAGCGTCGCCGAGATCGTCGCGCGGCTCGGCGAGCGCGGCCGCGAGGAGCTGGACGCGCCCGACGCCGAGCTGCGCGCCACCTACGAGCTGCGCTACGCGGGCCAAGCCTTCGAGCTGGCGATCGAGGGCGAGCCCGAGCCCGACCCGGATGAGCTGCGCCGCGACTTCGACGCTGCCCACGCCGAGCGCTACGGCTACGACGACCCCGACGCCGCGCTCGAGCTCGTGACCGTGCGCGTGACCGCCGCCCTGCCGGGCACCGACCTGCACGAGACCGAGCCCGAGGACGCCGAGGAGCGCGGCACCCGCGAGCTGCGCTTTGGCGACGACGTGGTCGAGGCGCAGGTGCTCGGCCCGGGCCGCGCCGAGGTCGAGGGCCCGGCGATCTTCGAGCTGCCCGGCGCCACGCTCGTGGTGCCGCCGGGCTGGCAGGCCGAGAGCGGAGGCGATGCCGTGGTGATGGAGAAATGAGCCTCGACCCGATCACGCTGCAGGTGATGGTCGGCGCGCTGCGCGCGGCCTGCGACGAGATGGGCGTCGTGCTGGTGCGCTCGGCCCACTCGGCGAACATCAAGGAGCGCCGTGACGCCTCCACCGGCCTGTTCGACGCCGAGGGCCAGATGGTCATGCAGGCCGAGCACATCCCCGTGCACCTCGGAGCGATGCCCGCCTCTGTCGAGGCCGTGCTGGGCGAGGAGCACTCGCCCGGCGACGCCTGGATCCTGAACGATCCCTACCGCGGCGGCACCCACCTGCCGGACATCACGGTGGTGTCGCCGCTGTTCGTGAACGACGAGCTGGCCGGGTTCGCCGCCAGCCGGGCACACCACGCGGACGTGGGCAGCGCGGTGCCGGGCAGCCTCCCGGTCGACTCGCGCACGCTCGAGGACGAGGGCGTCGTGATCTCCCCCACGCGGCTCGCGCGTGAGGGCGAGCTCGATCGCGAGCTGCTCGAGGAGCTGACCTCGCAGATGCGCGGGCCGCGCCAGCGCGAGGCCGACCTGCGCGCCCAGCTCGCCGCCAACCGCTCCGGGGGCGAGCGGCTCGCCGCCCTCGCTGAGCGGCACGGGCTCGACACGCTACGGGCGGCGATGAGCGAGACGCTCGACTACGCCGAGCGGCGCACACGCGCGCGCATCGAGGAGCTCGAGGACGGCGAGCGCGAGGCGACCGACGTGCTGGAGGCGCCCGACGAGGACCTCGAGCTGCACGTCCGGGCGACCGTGAAGGGCGACGAGCTCGAGCTCGACTTCTCCGGCAGCGCCGACCAGTACGACGGCAACCTCAACTGCCCGCTCGCCGTGACGCTTTCCGCCTCCTACTTCGCACTACGCGTCCTGACCGACCCGGACGTGCCGCCCTGCGCGGGTGCCTACCGGCCGCTGAGCGTGACTGTCCCGGAGGGCTCGGTGCTGAACGCCCGCCCGCCCGCCGCGGTGGTGGCCGGCAACACGGAGACCTCGTCGCGCGTCGCCGACCTGGTGCTGAAGGCGTTCGGCCGGGCACTCGGCCAGGGCACGATGAACAACGTCGCGCTCGGCAACGACGACTTCACCTACTACGAGACACTCGGCGGCGGCCAGGGCGCCTGCCCCGACGCCGACGGGCCGAGCGCCGTGCACGTCGCGATGTCGAACACGCTCAACACGCCCGTCGAGGCGCTCGAGCTCGAGTTCCCGCTGCGGGCCATCGAGTACGCGGTGCGCCGCGGCTCGGGCGGGGCGGGCCGGCAGCACGGCGGAGACGGGGTGATCCGGGAGCTCGAGGCGCTCGAGGAGATGAACTACTCGCTGGCAACCGAGCGGCGCCGGCACGCGCCTCCGGGTGCCGATGGTGGCGAATCCGGGGCTCCCGGTAGGAACGAGCTCAACGGGGAAGAGCTGCCGCCAAAGGCGTCGGGCACGCTCCGCTCCGGTGATCGCTTGCGAATCGAGACCCCGGGAGGTGGGGGATTTGGCCGACCGTCCTGACAAAGTCGCGTTCTTCGGACTCGGAATCATGGGCGGGCCGATGGCCGCGAACCTCGCCCGGGCGGGCTTCGACGTGTCGGTCTGGACCCACACGCAGGGCAAGGCCGAGCGCTTCGCCGGCGAGCACGGGGTGCGGGCGGGCGCGACTCCCGCGGAGACGGCCGCGGATGCCGACGCGCTGATCTCGATCCTGCCCGACGCGCCCGAGGTGGAGGCGGTCCTGTTCGGCGATGACGGCGCCGCGGCCGCACTCACGCCTGGCGCGCTCGTCGTCGACATGTCGACGATCGCGCCGAGCGCCTCGGTCCGGATCGCCGAGCGGCTCGAGGGCGATGGCTTCGGCTTCCTCGAGGCGCCCGTGTCCGGGTCGCGCCCCAAGGCCGAGGACGGCACGCTCACGATCATGGCCGGCGGCCGCGAGGCGGCCTTCGCACGCGCCGCGCCGCTCTTCGACGTGCTGGGCGAGCGCATCGTGCACGTCGGCCCGCAGGGGCACGCGCAGCTCGCGAAGCTGCTGACGAACGTGATGGGCGCGGTCAACGCCGCCGCGCTGGCGGAGGCGGTCGTGACCGTGCGCGCGGCCGGCATCGACCCGGATGCCTTCCTCGAGGTGGCCGCGGGCAGCGCGGGCAACTCGGCGATGGTCACCCTGAAGGGACCACCGATGTTCGAGGAGCGCTTCGAGCCGCCGCTCTTCAAGCTCGAGCACATGCTGAAGGACATCCGCCACGCCATCGCGGAGGCGAAGGCGCTCGGCGTCGAGCTGCGGCTCGGGGCGCTCGCCGAAGCCCTCTACGCGAAGGCCGCTGAGGAGGGCCACGGCGAGGAGGACTTCGCGGCGGTGCTGAAAGCCGTCGATTAGCGTCGGCAAACGTGGCATTCGCCACGAAATTTCCCTTGCGTATGCGGTTTTGATTCGCAACAATGGCCGCCTCGCGTCCCAACAGAAATCGGCTTCAGAACGCTGGACGCGGCTTTGGAGGTTCTCTCACCTATGCCAGTTGCATTGAAGGAATGGGCCGTTACCGTGCGTGCCCTCGCAGAGGGGGAACAGCTCGTCACGCTCCGCAAGGGTGGAATCCGTGAGGAGAACAAGCACTTCGAGATCGAGCACGACCGCTTCTTCCTCTACCCGACCTTCGACCACCAGCGCAACGATCTGATCCGCCAGTCGCACGTACCGGAGCTGGCGCGCGCGCTGGAGGAGGGCGTCTGGCCCGAGAACGAGCCGCCCGCATCGGCGCTCGTCCAGGACGGCGGGATCCCCCAGCCCGAGCGGGTCCGCATTCGCGCCTGGGCCGAGGTGGCCTCGAGCTACCTGATCACCGACCCGCGGGCGATCGACGCGCTGTCGCCGTACTACATCTGGACCACCGACTACGCGGAGAAGCGCCTGCACTGGAAGCGGCGTCATCCCCTGCACGTGATGCTGCTGCGCACATACCGCATCCCGCGCCCGGTGACCGTCAAGGTCCGTCCCGAGTACCACGGCTGCCGCTCGTGGCTCGAGCTCTACCGCGACCTCCCGTTCGAGGGCACTCCCGTCCTCTCGGACGAGGAGTTCGAGCGCGCCTCCGAGCAGATCGAGGCGATCGCTTCGGACGCGGTTCCGGTTCTCGCCTGAGACCATCCGGGGGGTCAGGCCCCGGGCCCCGTGGCATCTGGCGGCCCTAGCGCTGCGCGCAACACCAACCGGAGAGCCGTGGGAAGCCCGCCCCGGTCGCCCCCGGGTCGAGCTGGCGCGACATCCCGGCGAACGCGCGCGGCCGGCCCCTGCCGATCAGGAGCCATTGGTTGGCCTCGGGCCAGCCGACGAGCAGGCGCCGCCCGCTCGGCGACCAGGTGAGCTCTCCGAGCGTTCCCGAGCCGGTGAACATCGGCGTCGGGCGGCCCGCGCGCAGAGGCATCGACAGCACCGAGGACACGCCGCGGCGGCTCGACGACAGTGCCACCCGGCGGCCGCTCGGGTGCGCCGCCAGCGAGAGGCCGCGGGCTCCCGCCGGCAGCTCGCGGCGCTTCAGCAGGATGCCGTCGCGCGCGTAGACGAGGAGCGCGTCCCGCGTCAGCGCGGCGAGGCGGCGGCCGTCGCGCGTCCAGGCGAGCTGAACGGGTGCGCCGTCGCGCCCCCTCCACAGGAGCCGGCCACTGTCGGCGTCGACCGTGCGCAGGCCGCCCGCGGCGGTCGCGTAGGTGAGGACGTAGCCGCGCCCCGGTCGCCACGCCGGCGTCACGGCCCGCGCGCGGCCGCTGACCAGGTGATCGACGCCGCCGCTGCCGTCCGCCACGCGCACGGAGGTCTCGCCCGCGCGGCTCTCGAGATACGCGATCCGGAAGCCGTCGCCCCGCCGACCAGGCCGGCCCGGACAGCCGCCCCGGCCTGCTGAACGACCAGCGCGGCTCACCGTCCGGTTCCATCGCAGTTATCCGGTGTCCGCGCGTGCCGACCACGAACAGGCCGCGCGGAGACCAGCCGACGTCGCGGTAGTCGCCGAGCCGGCGCACACCGCCGCCCGGGTTCACGACCCACGCGCCCGAATCCGAGACGGCCAGCAGGCGCCCGCCGCCGGGGAACCCACGCAACGTCGGCTGCGTCTCCTCGGGGCCGAGCCCGATGCGCTTCTCGATCCATTTTCCGACCTCGGCGCCGGCCGGCGTCAGCACGGCCGCGAGCGCCACCGCCAGCAGGGCGCTCACGAGCGCCACCCGCAGGAGCGGCCGGCGCCGCCGGCGCACCGGCGCGCGCTCCGAGAACGCCGCCTCGACGACCCGCCAGCTGCGCTCCATCGCCGCGTCCTCGTCCGGGGCCTCGCCCCCGTGCAGCTCGTCCCGGAGCCGCTCCTCGACCCTCACTGCGACACCTCCTCGGGGAGCAGCTCCGCCAGCCGGTCGAGCGCGCGCCGCAGGCGCGAGTTGACGGTGCCGCGCGGCAGCTCGAGAGCCTTCGCGATCTCGCCCGGCGTGTAATCGAACAGGTAGCGCAGAGCGACGATCGCCCGCTGCTCCGGGCCGAGCTCGCGCAGCGCCCCGAGCAGCTCATCCGAGAACGGCAGCGAGGGACGGTCGGGCGGGGCCTCCTCCGGCGTGGCGGCCGCGGCGTCGACCTCGCGCCGCAGTGCCCGGGCACGGCTCACGTCGATCGCGCGATTCACCGCTATGCGGTGCATCCAGGGCCCGAACGGGCGGCGCCGGTCGAAGCGGTCGAGCGCGCGCACCGCGGCCAGGAAGGCCTCCTGTGCGATGTCCTCGGCCACGGCCGCGTCGTGGACGACGAGGTAGGCCGCTCGGTAGGCGCGCGGCCATTCGCGCCGGAAGAGCGTCTCGAGCGCCTCGACGGAGCCGCGCTGCGCGTCGTGGACGAGCCGCCGCTCGCTCTGCGCGGGTCCATCCCCGGCTCGCACGAGCCG
This sequence comes from uncultured Thermoleophilaceae bacterium, assembly GCA_963814095.1. GTDB lineage: Bacteria > Actinomycetota > Thermoleophilia > Solirubrobacterales > Thermoleophilaceae > JACVRW01. The sequence continues at coordinate 128,440 of CAWFBT010000006.1, forward strand.
CGGCGCCGCTGCGGCGGGCGTGAGGGCCACGGGCCGGTCCGCATTCACACTGGCGGCAGAGCTTTGCACGCGCTTCACCCTCAGTCACTACGAGCGGGGGCGCCGGGGAGGTCCCCGCCGTGCCGAGGTCGCCGGCTCGGCCGGCGACGGAGGGTCCCCGCCGTGCCGAGGTCGCCGGCTCGGCCGGCGACGGAGGGTCTCCATCCTGCCGTGCAAGAGTTGGCGCGTGTCCTGGGTCGAGACCCACTCGCAGACGTTCTCCGCGCGCCACGACTCCTCGGAGTCCGGCGAGGCGCACTCCGTGCTGGCGGCGCTCGAGGTCTTCCGCGACGAGCTGGCGGGCCTCTTCCCGGAGCTGCCCGAGGAGATCGCGGTGGTCCTGCACCCGCGCTCCGCCGCGCTCACCCTCGCCCATCCCTGGCTGCCGCTCGCCCGCCGCGTGAGCGCCCCGGCCGGGCGCCGCTACTTCGCGGGCTGGTTCTCGGAGACCGACATCCACGTGCTCTCGCCGCCGGCGCTCGAGGCGAGGGCCTCGAACGTCGAGGGTTCGCGCGAGGCTCTCCTGCTGGCGCCGCTCCACGAGTACGCGCACGTCGTTCTGGGCGCGAACAGCGACGAGCTGCCGCCCCCGTTCTCACCATCGGCATTCCGCCGCTACGTCCGCTGGGCCTGGCTGTGCGAGGGCGCCGCCACCTGGATGTCGGGACAGACCCCGCACCTGCGCGCCGCGATCGTGCGCCGGCTGCGGGAGGGTCGCCGGCCGGAGTTCCCGCCCGCTCCGGCCGACGCCATGCTCCTGGGCGGGACGATCTTCGAGATGCTCGAGCGCGAGGCGGGCGTGCGCGCGGCGGCCGGTCTCGCCACCGGCCCGCTCGACCGCGGCGCCCGCTCGCTGCTCGTCGATGCGTTCGGACGTCAGCTGCGTGGGCATCGAGCGCGACTGGCGCGCGGAGCTCGACTCGCTGTCGGCGGCGGCCTGAGCCGCCCGCACCGTCCGAGCGCTCAGCTCTGCGCGCTGCCTACGCTGAGGAGACGCTGGATCCGATCCAGATCCATGTAGATGCGTCCCTCCTCCGCCAGGCCGTCGTGCGGCTCGAGCCACGGGACCATGTAGTTGACCTGGTCGTAGCGCTCGGTGAACCGCCACTCCCCGTCGATCCTGGCGAAGCGGTCGTGATACGTGCAGGACGAGGTCCACGCCACACCCTCGGCGTCCGATCCGGTGATGAACGCGAAGCTCACGGCGGAGGCTTCGTCGCCGTTCGGACCGTCGATCACCACGTTCATGGTGTGGTGGTACATGTAGGGGAAGAGTTGCTGGAACGTGTCCCAGGCGGCTCCGATCGCCTCAACGCCGACCGTCTCGCCGAAGGGATCGTCGACGCGGTAGACCGCATCAGGGGCCCAGACGCTCGTGAAGACGTCCCGGTCGGGCAGGTCGAGCCCGTGCGCGTAGCGTGCGATCAGCTCCTGGATCTGGTCGCGGTCCTCGATGCGCTGGAGGCGCTCCTCGACAGACATCCGCACTCCTGCGGGTACGGGACTGACTCCCGCCCGCGCGCCGGTTCGGTCCCTGCGGACTAGCCGGCAGCCAGGGAACCGGGCTCACGCGCCGAGCTCGGCTCGCTGTCCGCGTCCAGCTGAGCCACGCGAGCGGCGCGCAGCGCCGCGCCGACCTGGTCGGCGATCGTCTGCATCAGGCGCACGTCGTCGTCGTCGAAGGCGTCCGCGCGCACCTCCTCGATGTCGATCGCGCCCCAGAGCCTGCCGGCCACCCAGATCGGCGTGGCAAGCTCGGAGCGCACCTCGGCGAGCCCGGGCACGAGCCGGTAGTCGGGCTCGGAGCGGACGTCCCCGGACAGCACCGCGCGGCGCTCGCGCACGCAGCGGCCGATCAGCCCGGACTCGACCGGCTGCGCCCAGCGGTCGACCCCGAGCCGCCGCAGCGCGACGCCGCGCATCGCGACGCTCTCCACGTAGCCGTCGTCGCGCACCCGCACGATGGCGGTGAGGGCGAACTGGAAGGCGCGCTGCACCTCGTCGACCGCCGCCTGCACGATCGCCTGCTCGTCGTCGAGGGCCGCGACGCGCGCGGCGACGGTGCCCGCCAGCGCCAGCTGGCGCGTCCGCTTGCGCAGCATGGCCGTCTGCTCGCGGGCGCGCTCGCTCCAGGCGCGCGCGTCGCCGTCGAGCTCCGGCCGCGGCTCGATTCGCGCCTGGACAGCCGGGACGAAGAGGGCCGGCAGCTCCGAGCTGCGCACGGCGGTGCCGCGCCCGTGCTGCTGCTTGCCGTAGCGCAGCGCGCGATCGGCGCGATCGATCAGCGACGTCACACCCTCGCCCTCGTGCCACTCGGCGACTCCCGCGGTCGCGGCAGCCTCTCGGTTGGTGTAGTCGAGCTTCCCGAGGGCACGCTTGACGCCGGCGATGGCGCGCGTCGCCACCTCCGCGGCGTCGCGCTCGTCGGCGTCCACCGCAATGATCGCGAACTCGTCGCCCCCGTAGCGCCCGACGAGGTCGTAGCCGCGCACGCTGTGGCGCAGCGCCCGGCCCACACGCCGCAGCAGCTCGTCGCCGGCCAGATGCCCGTGGCGCTCGTTCACCTGCTTGAAGTCGTCCAGGTCGAGCATCGCCAGCGAGAAGCCATGGCCGGTCCGGCGGCAGCGCTCGAGCTCGCGCCGCAGCGTGTCGTGCAGCGCGGCGTGGTTGAGGCAGCCGGTGAGGGCGTCGGTGCGAGCCGCGAGCATCAGTCCGGCGTGCACGCTCGCGTTCCGACAGGCCGCGGCGGCCAGGTCGGCGAACGCCTCGAGCAGCGCGAGGTCGTCGCGCGTCACGAGATGCGGCTTGAAGTGGCCGACGGCGAGCGCGCCGCGCAGCTCGCGGTCCCAGAACATCGGCACCGCCAGCGAGCTCTTCACGTTGTCGAACGGTGCGAGCGGGACCTGCCGCGGCAGGCCCTGGTAGTCATTCGTGAGCATCGACTCGCCGCGCTCGACCACCTTGCCGACGAGCCCCTCGCCAGTCTCGACGCGCGCCCCGATCAGCTCGGCCCCGAGGCCGAATGTCGCCTCGAAGCGGAGTCCCTCGGCCGCATTGCCGAGGAAGACGTTCGCGTAGTCGGCGTCGAGGATGCGCGCCGCCTCCTCGCAGATCCGGACGAGCACACGGTTGAGGTCGAGGCTCTCGCTGAGCGTTCGAGCCGCCCGCGTGAGCGACGCCTGGCGGGCGTGCCGCGCCGCGCTCTCGGCGGCGAGCTCGAGCTGGGCGAGCCCCGCCCCCGCGGCCGTGGCAAAGGCACGCGCGGCCTCGAGGTCCTCCGCCTCCAGCGCGAGCTCCTCGCTCGTGCGGGCCAGGATCAGCACGTGCCCTATCCGTTCGCGCACGCGCATCGGCAGAAGCAGGGCCGAGCGCATCTCGCCGGGGAGGCCGAGCGCGCGCGCCAGCGAGACGGCCTCCTCGCAACTCACGATGCGCGCTCCCTCGCGCACGGCGAGCAGACGGGTGATCGCGGGCAGCGCGCTGAGGGGGCGGGACCCGTTCTGGGTCAGCCGCGGCGGGTCCGCCGCCACGACCTCGGTGTGGCCCTCGAGCTCGGCCACGGACAGCAGCACGGCGCTGTCGACGCGAAAGAAGGCGCGTGCCTCGTGCACGAGCGTCTCGGCCACCGCGCCGGGGGCCCCGACGCCACTGGCGCTGCCGAGCAGCCGCGTTACGGCATGCATCGCCTCTCCCGCATCACCGAATCGGGCATTGTCGAGACGGTCAGCGCCGTCCGGCCAGCGGGGGGCGCGCGCGGCCATCCAGGCCTCTATCGGCCGCGAGGGGCGTGGGCTTGAGTATTTCGGCCGTTAGAGGCCGAGTGTCTTGGCGATGATGTTCTTCTGGATCTCCGACGTGCCGCCGTAGATCGTCGTGACCACGGCGGCGCGCAGGTTGCGCTCCATCGGATACTCGGTCGCGTAGCCGTAGCCGCCCATCACCTGAACGCCCTCGAGCGCGCAGCGCTTGGCCAGCTCGGTGGCGGCGAGCTTCGCCATCGAGGCCTCCTGCGGGAGCATCCGGCTCGGGTCCTCGTCGGTCATCGCCGCGACCCAGCGCACGAGCAGCCGCACCTGGACGAGCTCGGTCGCGAGCTCGGCGAATCGATGGGCGATCGCCTGGAAGCTGCCTACCGGCCTCCCGAACTGCTTGCGCTCCTTGGAGTAGTCGAGCGCCTCGTCGAAGGTGCGCTGCGCCAGCCCGAGCGAGGTTGCGGCGAGGATCGTACGCTCGTAGTTGAGCCCTGCCATCAGCTGAGTCCAGCCGTTCCCCGCAACCCCGAGCAGCGCGTCCTCGGGCACGCGCACGCCGTCGAGGTGTATCTCGTTGGTCTCCTCCCCTCCGAGCGTCTTGATCGGCGTGAGCGTCATCCCATCGGTCTCGCGCGGGACGAGGATCATCGACATGTCGTCGTGGCGCTCGCCCGGCCCGGTTCTGCAGACGATCAGGATGTGGCTCGCCTTGTGCGCGTACGAGCACCACATCTTGGCCCCGTCGAGCACCCATTCGCCGTTGTCGCGACGTGCGCGCGTCTTTAGGGCGGCGACGTCCGAGCCGGCGTCGGGCTCCGACATCGCGATGGCGAGCGTGCCGCCCGCGACCACGCGGCCGAACAGCTCGCGCTTCTGCTCCTCGCTGCCGAAGCGGTTGAGTGCTCCCACCACGATCAGCGTCACGCCGTAGGCGCCGACCGGGACGCGGCCGCGCGTCGTCTCCTCCAGGAAGAGCGTCGCGTCGAGGAAGCTGCCGCCCGAGCCGCCGTACTCCTCCGGGATCTGAAGCCCGTACCAGCCGAGCTCGCCCATGCGGGCCGCGACGGCGTCGCTGTGCCCGTCCTCCTCGGGGTCGAAGCGCTCGCGAGCGGCGAAGTCGCGCAGCGCCTCGACGAACGCCTGCTGCTCCTCCGTGAGACCCGTCGTCACGCCCGTGCTTGCGTCCCGGCGGCGACCGGCGCCCGGTCCTGCTCGCCATCGGTGGGCCGGAAGCGATTCAGCTCGCGCACCGCGATGACCATCTTGTGGACCTCGTCGGGCCCGTCCGCGATCCGCAGCCAGCGTCCCTGGCGCCACATCGCGGCGAGCGGCGTGTCATCCGACATGCCGAGCGCGCCGTGCACCTGCATCGCCCGGTCGAGGACGCGCTGGTGCATCTGGGCGGCGATCACCTTGATCATCGAGATCTCCTGGCGCGCGGCGCGCTTGCCCTCGGTGTCCATCTTCCAGGCAGCGTGCAGCACCATCAGCCGCGCCTGGTCGATCTCCATGCGCGACTTGGCCACGAAGTCCTGGACGAACTGCTTGTCCGCGAGCGGTCCACCGAACGCCTCGCGCCCGTGCGCGCGCGTGCACATCAGCTCGAACGCGCGCTCGGCCGAGCCGATCGCCCGCATGCAGTGGTGGATGCGGCCCGGTCCGAGCCGGTCCTGGGCGATCGCAAACCCGGAGCCGCGCGTGCCCAGCAGGTTGTCGGCAGGCACGCGGCAGTCCTCGTAGAGCACCTCCCAGTGACCGGGACCCTCGTCGTGGCCCATCACCGGCACCGGGCGGACGCCTGTGAAGCCGGGCGTGTCGACCGGCACGAGGATCATCGAGGCGCGCTTGTGCGGCGGCGCGTCCGGATCGGTCACCACCATCGCGATCGCGACGCCGGCGCCGTTGTAGCCCGACGTGAACCACTTGTGGCCGTTGATGACCCAGTCGTCGCCGTCGAGCTCCGCGCGCGTCATGAGCCCGGTGGGGTCGGAGCCCGCCGTCTCCGGCTCGGTCATCGAGAAGCAGGAGCGCGTCTCGCCGTCGAGGAGCGGCTGCAGCCAGCGCTCCTTCTGCTCGTCGGTCCCGTGCTCGGCGAGGATCTCCATGTTGCCGGTGTCGGGCGCCGCGCAGTTGAAGACCATCGGCGCGACGCCGCTCCGGCCCATCTCCTCGCAGAGCATCCCGTACTCCCAGTTGAGGAGCCCGGGGCCGTAGCGATCGTCCGGCATGAAGAGGTTCCAGAGGCCTTCGGAGCGGGCGCGCTCGCGCAGATCGACGAGGATCGCGGGGTACGCCGTACCCGGCTCGACCTCGCGGTCGAGCGCCTCGAGAGCCTCGCCCTCGACCGGATCGACGTGCTGTCTCGTGAACTCGCGGACCCGGTCGAGGAGGGTCGCCACGCGCTCCGACGGTGCAAACTCCATAGCGCCGGAGCCTACCGGCGCGACATCTCAGCCGCCCTGGAGGAGCAGCCAGGCGATCAGCGCCGCCGCGCCTCCGCCGCCCAGCACGGCGCCGATCAGGATGATCGGGTTCGGCCCGACCGAACCGCCTTCGCGGGCAGGCTCGATCTGCGCCTCGAGGAGCACGTCACGGGCCGCATCGATCGCCGCCAGCGGCACCATCACGTCGCGCGGCCCGGCGGCCAGGAAGTCGGGGACGTCGAAGCCCGCCGTCCGGCGCAGCACGCTCGGCACGCCCTCCTCGAGCAGGATGTTCTGGATCAGCTCCGCCTCGGCCTGGTTGCGCCCGCCCGCGACGCGCACGAGCCGGCCCTCGGTATAGACGGGGTTCACCTTGCGCGCGCGTCCGTGGGCCTCGCTCAGCGGGGCCTCGAGCGGCTCGCCCGCCAGGGGCATGCCGCAACCCGAGCAGAACGCCCCGCCGTCGCGCTGGGGCAGCCCACACGAGGGACAGGAGAGGTCAGGCGCCGACGACGAGCTCCTCCTCCTTAACCGCTCCATCGGCGATCTTCCATGCGCGCACGGCCGGCGCGTCGCCGTTCTCGAGCGAGACGATCAGGTAGGTCCAGTGCGGGTACGTCGCGAGGTTGATGTCGGTCTGCGAAGGCTCCGCGGCGCTGCGCGGGTGCGAGTGGTAGATGCCGACCTCGAAGCCGTCGTCGTCGAGCTCGTTGGCGGCGAACAGGCTCTTGTGGTCGAGCGAGTAGCCGTACGGCGAGTGGCGCTCGTTCTCGGCGCGGAAGACCTCCTGAACCTCTCCGCCACGCGCGCTCATATAGCCGCAGCACTCATCTGGGCGCCTCGTCGCGCGCGTGGGCGACGAGCTCGTCCCAGTGGGCCTTCGAGATGCGCATGACGGGAAGGCTAGTGTGCGAGCGATGGCTGTCCGGGTCACTCGACGCGCCGCCTTCGGCGGAGGCGCCGCGCTGCTCCTCGCGTCCTGCGGCGGCGGCGATCCGCCGCCCTCCGGCGGCGCCGAGCCGGGCTCCGGCGCCGGGCTGCTCGGGTCGCTGCTGGCGCTCGAGCGGGCCGTCATCGTCGCGTACGGCGCCTCGGCGCCGGTGCTGCGCGGCGACGCCCTGCTGCTCGCGCGCCAGATACGCGCCCAGGAGGAGGAGCACGTGAGCCGGCTCGAGCGGGCGATCCGCGACCTCGGCGGCGAGCCGCCGGCCGGCCGCGCCGCCGCCGAGTACGAGCGCCAGTTCCCCCGCCTGCGGACCCAGGCCGACGCCCTGCACTTCCTCGAGGACCTCGAGGAGCGCCAGCTGCGCGGCTATCTCGAGGCGCTCCAGGAGCTCCCGGAGCTGGAGCTGCGCACCATGGCGGCCGAGATCGGCGCGGATGAGGGCGAGCAGCTCGCCGTCGTGCGCGTGCTGGCCGGCGGGCCCGCCTCGCCGCACCCGTTCGAGACGGGCGCCCTGTGAGCCCCGCGCAGACCAGGCGTGCGCTGCTCGGCGCGGCCGCGGCCCTCGCCGTGGCGGCACCGGCATACGCGCAGGGCGGCCGCTCCGACGGCGAGATCCTGGAGGAGCTGCTGGCACTGGAGGCCCGGCTGGCCGGCGCCTACGAGGCGGCGCTGCGGCGCGACGCGATCGACACCAGCCTCGGCCGCCTGCTGCTGGAGCAGGAGCGCGAGCACATACGCGGCGTCGAGCAGGCGGCGCGCTCGCTGGGAGGGCGCGCGCCGCGGGCGGTCGTGCCGCCGCGCGAGCTCGGGTCGGCGCTTCGCAGCCGTGCCGCCTTCGCGCGCTTCGCGCTCGACCTCGAGGCCGAGGCGCTGGCCGCCTACACGTCGGCGTCGGCGGAGATCAGCCGCCCAGGCCTGCGCCGCCCGCTGGGTTCGATCATGGCGTGCGAATCCGCCCACGAGGTCGCTCTGCGGGCCGCCGCGGGGCTGCCGCTGCTGGCGGGCGGGCCGAGACCCGAGTAGCCTGAATGGGGATGATCAGCGCACCCGGTCCGCTTGAGCTGCTCGTGATCCTCGTCGTGGCCCTGCTCGTCCTCGGGCCCAAGCGGTTGCCCGAGGCCGCCCGCTCCGTCGGCCGCGGGATGCGCGAGCTGAAGGACTCGCTCGCGGGCGTCAATGAGCACGACGACGATGACGAGGACGACCGGGACCACGAGGGCGAGCGCGCCGAACGCGCCGCTTAGACCGCAGCCGCCGCTACCAGAAGGACGCCGTCTCGAGGACGCCCTCGGCCTCGAGCTGCTCGACCGTCTTCGTGTAGACGCCCGAGCTGAGGTACTTCCAGCCGTCGTCCGGGACGACGAAGACGACGTTGCCGTCGTCGAGCTCGCCGGCCACGCGCACGCAGATCGAGGCGATGGCGCCGGCGGAGACGCCGACGAACAGGCCCTCCTCCTCGAGCAGCTTCTTCGTCCACACGACCGCGTCGCGGTTCGAGACGAAGATCTTCCGGTCGAGCAGCGAGAGGTCGATGATCGGCGGGATGTAGCCGTCCTCGAGCGAGCGCAGGCCCTGGACGAGCTCGCCCTGGAGCGGCTCCGCGGCAACGATCAGCGTGTCCGGGTCCTCCTCCTTGAGCCGGCGCGCGTTGCCCATGAGCGTGCCGCCGGTGCCGAGCCCGGCGACGAAGGCGGTGACCTCGTCGAGCTCCTCGAGGATCTCGACGGCCGTGCCGTTGTAGTGCGCGTCCGGGATTGGCCTGGTTCCCGTACTGGTAGGGCATGTAGTAGCTCGCGTCCTGCTCGGCCATCTCGAGCGCCATCGCAACGGCGCCGTTTGAGCCCTGCTCGCCGGGCGAGTAGATGATCTCGGCGCCGTACATCTTGAGGAGCTGGGTGCGCTCGGCGGTGACGTTGTCGGGCATCACGACCTTGAGCGGGTAGCCCTTGCGCCGGCAGATCATCGCGAGCGAGATCCCGGTGTTGCCGGAGGTCGGCTCGAGGATGGTCTGCCCCGGCGCGATCAGGCCGTTCTCCTCGGCCCGCTCGATCATCGAGCGCGCCACGCGATCCTTGACGGAGCCGGTCGGGTTGTAGCTCTCGAGCTTCGCGTAGATGCGCACGCCGGGCTTCGGGCTGAGCCGGCTGAGCTCGACGAGCGGCGTGTTGCCGATCGCCTGGATGATGTCGCCGTACTTGCCTCCGCACGGCTTGGTGTCGAGGCCCCCCAGCATTGCTTCAGAAAGTGTAGTGCGGCGCCCCTGCGGGCGCCAGGGCCTCGCGCACGCGCTCCGACGGCTCCACGCGCCCGAACTTCATGGCGACGTTTCGGAGCGTCGCCGCGTGCAGTTCGGGGTCGAACGAGGACACGCCGTCGGACACGAGCACCATCTCGAGCTCCCGGTGGAAGCCCTCGCGGACCGTCTCCTCGACGCAGATCTGGGTGACCGTGCCGGTCACCACCACCTGGGAGACGTCGTGGGCGCGCAGCACCGCCTCGAGCGCCGAGTTGTGGAAGCCGCCGTAGCCGTATTTGTCGACCACGGGGTCGCCCTCGCGCGGCGCCAGCTCGTCGATCACGGCGTGTCCCTCACGCGGCCCTTCGACGTCGCCGTACTCGCGCTGCTCGCCCGGCCAGCACGAACGCAGCTCGGGCCCGCACTCCGGCGACCAGGTCCACAGGAGCGTGCGCCGCGGGCCGGCGGTGAAGCGTGTGTAGACGACGCGGCCGGCCCGCCTCGCGAAAGCTGTCGATGAGCGAGGCGATCACGGGGATGGTGGTGCGGGCATCCGGCACCTCCTGGGGCGCCCCCACGCGCACGAAGTCGTTCTGCATGTCGACGACCAGCAGGCCCATGCGGCCGGGATCGAGAGCGAAGGGCTCGCGGCGGCGTCACGCCTGGAGCGTACCATGCTCGGGTAAGGGCCTTCTCATGCGCCGCCTACTGCTCGCCCTCCTCGCCATCCTGTTGATCGCCGCCGCTCCGGCCGCCGCCGCCCCGCCCTCACCGGGGGCTCCGGTCTCGACGACCGCCTCTTTCCGCTGCTTGGCAACGGCGGCTACGACACGCTCCACTACGACCTCGACCTGCGCTACGAGATCGGCGAGGACCCGGCAGTCCAGAGCGTCGACGGGACGGTGACGATCTTCGCCCGCGCGACGCAGTCGCTGTCGCGCTTCAACCTCGACTTCGGCGGCGAGAGCGTCGGCTCCGTCTCGGTCAACGGCCGGACGGCGAACTGGACGCGTGACGGCGACGAGCTCGTGATCACGCCGAGGCGGCCACTGGCGAAGGGGTTTCCGTTCGTGGTCAGGGTCTCGCACTTCGTCGCGGTGCCCACCGAGCCGAGTGACGACCCGACGAGCACGGCGCTCTTCACTACTCCCGACGGCACGGCGACGGCGGGGCAGCCGGACCTCGCGCATCTACGTCTACCCGTCGAACGACCACCCGAGCGACAAGGCGAGCTACAGCGTTCCGCCTCGACGTGCCGAGCGACATCGTGGCGGTGGCGAACGGCGTGCCGACCGGGCGCCGCGAGCACGGCGGGCGCACGACCTGGAGCTACCTCCAGCGCCAGCCGATGGCGACCGAGCTGGTCCAGCTGGCGGTCGGCGGCTACGACCTGCTGTGGCCGGGCCGGCATCGCGGGGTGCCGATCCGCAACGTGATCGCTCCGTCGCTCAGGGACGTCGGCGACCCGGCGGTCGCGCTGACCCCCGAGCACCTCGACTGGATGACGGACCGGGCGGGTCGCTATCCGTTCGACATCTACGGCTCGCTGATCGTCGACGCCGAGCTTGGCTTCGCGCTCGAGACCCAGACGATCTCGCTCTACGACAAGGTCTGGTTCACCGAGTACGGCCAGGGCACGTGGGATCCGACGATGCTCCACGAGCTCTCGCACGAGTGGTTCGGGAACAGCGTCTCGCCCGAGACGTGGAGCGACCTGTGGCTGAACGAGGGCCACGCGAGCTGGTACGAGTTCGTCTACGCCGAGGAGAAGGGCTTCCTCGCGGAGGACACGGAGGGCTATCCGGACGAGACCGGCTACGCCACGCTCGAGGAGCTGATGCAGGCCGTCTACGCCCACGGCGACCAGTGGCGCGCCGACTCCGGGCCGGTCGCTGCGCCGTCGAGCCCGGACACGCTCTTCGACTTCAACCGCTACCACGGCGGCGCGCTCGTCCTCTATGCGCTGCGCGAGAAGATCGGCGCGCGCGCGTTCGACCGGCTGGAGCGGGAGTGGGTCAAGCGCTACCGCGACGAGTCGGTGGGCACCGAGGACTTCATCGCGCTCGCATCGCAGATCGCCCATCGCGACCTGCGTAGCTTCCTGCGCGCCTGGCTCTACGGGACCGAGACCCCGCCGATGCCGAATCACCCGGACTGGACCGTCGACCCGGTGCAGCCGGGCCTGCAGGCGGCGCGCTCCGCCCCGGCCGCGCGGCGGCCTATTCCGTGATGACCGTGTCCTCGTGCGAGTACGCGGGGGCGCAACAACAGAGGAGCTTGAGCGGCGCGTCCTCGGACGCCCAGAGCTTGTGCCTGACGCCGGGTGCGATCACGACGGTGTCGCCGGGACCGACGGCGCGCTCGACCGCGGCGAGCCGCAGCCGCCCGCGGCCCTCGGTGAAGAAGTAGATCTCCTCGGTCACGCGGTGGTAATGCTCCTCGGTCGACCCGCCGGCCGGCACCGTCGCCTCGGCGAGGCTCTGGTTGACGGCGCTGCCGATCGCCGGGCCGGCCACCTCGCGGATCTCGGAGCCGTCGAGCGTGGTGAACGGCTCGACCTCATGAAGGTTCTCGACTCGCACGCGCCTGAGGCTACGCCAGCGCACGCCGGTAGCGCAGCTCGGCGATGTGCGCCCAGGTCGCCTCGGTGCGCTCGGCGCCGTCGCGCGTGAATCCCTCGGTCTCGTAGAAGGCGTTGGCTCGGTCGTTTGCGGCGAACGACCAGACGGTCGCCTCCCTGCAGCCGCGCTCCCGCAGGTCGCCGAGCGCGGCGGCCATCAGCGCGTGGCCGACACCGCCGCGCCAGCGGCCGGCCGCCACGAACAGCGTGTGGATCTCGCCGACGTGCTCGGCGCGTCTGGGTCGCGGCTCACCCCGCAGCCCACGAAGCCGGCCAGCCCGTCGTCGTCCTCGGCGACGAACGCGCTCAGGCCGGGGTTGGCGAAGCGCTCGCGTACGACGCTCGGGCCGTGTCTCCGGGAACTCGAAGCCGGCCGGCAGCAGCGGCGTGAACGCCTCACGCGCCGAGCGCTGCCAGAGGCTGCCCCAGGCCTCGGTGTCCTGTGCGGTCGCGCGCCGGACGATCAGGCCGAGCCGCCGGCCATCGCCGGCAGGATCACGATCGTGTCGCTGTCCGAGACGCTCGTGCCGAGCCCGTCGAGCACGCGCACGTCCTCGTCGTTCAGGTAGACGTTGACGTAGCGGTTCAGCTCGCCGTCCTCGGAAAAGAGCTGCGACTCCGTCGCCGGATGCTCGCTCGCGAGGGCGCGCAGGACCTCGCCGACGTCGGACCCGGAGGCCTCGACCTCCTTGGCGCCGCCGACCGAGCCGCGCAGGACCGGGGGGATCTTGATCGTGCTCATCGGGTCCGGCAGCCTAGCCGGCACCGGCGCAAAAGGCTTCGTAGTCCGGGAAGACGCCCATCTCCTCGTCGGAGATCTCGCCCGGCTCGCGCGAGCAGATCGGGCAGTCGGGGTCGCGGCGGACCTTGAGCTCGGTGAAGGTTGTGCCGAGCGCGTCGTAGAGGAGCAGGCGGCCGGCCATCGTCTCGCCCGCGCCCGTGATCAGCTTGATCACCTCGACCGACTGCAGCAGGCCCATCACGCCGGGCAGCACGCCGAGCACGCCGGCGGCGCCGCACGACGGCGCCAGCTCTGCGGGAGGCGGCGTCGGGTAGAGGCAGCGGTAGCAGGGGCCCTCGTAGGGGTGGAACACCGACAGCTGGCCCTCGAAGCCGAGAATCGACGCCGACACCACGGGGATCTGCTTGCGCACGCTCGCGTCGTTCAGCAGGTAGCGGGTGGGGAAGTTGTCGAGACCGTCTACGACCACGTCGTAGCCGTCGATGATCTCCATGATGTTCTCGGCGCCGAGCCGCACCGGGTACTTGTCGACCTTCACGTCCGGGTTGATGTCGTGGATCGAGATCTCGGCCGAGTCGACCTTCGGGACGCCGATGCGGTCGTTCGCGTGGGCGACCTGGCGCTGCAGGTTGGAGAGATCGACGACGTCGTTGTCGACGATGCCGATCGTGCCCACGCCCGCGGCGGCCAGGTAAAGCGCGGCCGGCGAGCCGAGGCCACCGGCACCGAGCAGGAGCACCTTGGCGTCGAGCAGCTTCAACTGGCCCTCGAGCCCGATCTCCGGGACGAGCATGTGGCGCGAGTAGCGCTCGCGCTGCTCGGGCGTGAGCGCGCGCGGGACCTCGACCTCATAGCCACGGTCCTTCCAGAGCGTGATGCCACCGCGCATGGACGCGACGTCCTCGTAGCCGAGCAGGTCCTTCATCGTCTGCGCGGCGAAGGCGGAGCGGTTGCCCGAGGCGCAGTACAGGATCACGCGCTGGTCGCGCTCGCCGACCGCGCCCTCGATACGCGACTCGAGGTGCGCACGCGGCACGTGCACGGCGCCGGGCAGGTGCGACTGCTCGAACTCGTGCTGCTCGCGCACGTCAACGATCACGGCACCGTTGCCGTTCTGGGTCAGGTCGTGGACCTCCTTCGGGTCCACCTCCTCGATCTGCTCCTTCACCTTGCGGAGCAGCTCAGCGCCACTTGCCATCGCCCTATACCCCTGAATCTCGGTCAGCTTTCAATACTTCAGAAAGTGTAGCGGCATGTCAGAGCCCTGTCAGGCCCCCCAGAAAGGTACCGGGGCGCCCTTTCGGGCGCCCCGGTGGAAGACCCAGACCTAGATTGTGCGGAAGCCCCCGGGCAGTGCTCCTGCCGTTTGAAGCCTCACCAAGATTTTCGTCCTGGGCCCCTCGTGCCGATATGGGGTGCAGACCCCATTTGTCCCGAATGGCGGTTTGACGATCCATGAGACCGAACGTGACTCGGCGCGACGACTCCCTCATCGGCCAGGTGGTGGCCGCAAACGTGGTGCTGGTGGCACTCACGCTCTTCGCCGCCAGCCTCGCAGCGGGCCTCGACCTGACCGTCGAGAACCAGCGCTGGTCGTTCGGGATCCTGGCGCTGTCGATCGTCCTGACGCTGTGCGTGAATCTCTGGATGCTGCAGCGCCGCTTCCGGCCCTTGGAGCGGCTGATCGACCGGGTCGAGCGGATCGACCCGGCCGTTCCGGTCGCGAATCCGCTGGGGGAGCCCGAGCCGGTCGCCGAGATCGACCGCCTCTCGAGCTCCTTCCGGCGCCTGCTCGACCGCATCGAGGAGGAGCGTCGGCGCTCGGGCACACTCGTCATGCGCGCGCAGGAGGAGGAGCGCCGCCGGCTCGCGCGCGACCTCCACGACGAGGTCAACCAGGCCCTCACGGCGATCCTGCTGCGGCTCGAGGCGCTCGGGCAGGACGCCCCGCCGCAGCGCGCGGGTGAGGTCGCCGAGCTGAAGCGGCTCGTCAACCAGGCGATGGACGAGCTCCTCAACCTGGCGCGTCACCTGCGCCCGTCGGCGCTCGACGACCACGGCCTGATGCCGGCGCTGGAGGCGCAGCTGAAGCGCTTCTCCTCGCGCACGGGCGTGGAGGTGCGGCTGAATCGGGAGGGCGATCCCGACGAGCTCCCCGAGGACGTCCAGACGGCGTTGTATCGCGTCACTCAGGAGGCGCTCGCCAACGTTGCGCGCCACGCGGGCGCCACGGTGGTCGAGGTCGACATCGTGGTGGGCGAGCGCGTCGAGCTGCGCGTCCGCGATGACGGCGCGGGCTTCCACCCCGGCGAGCTTGCGCGGGAGTCCGACGGTGGCGGCCTCGGCCTCGGCGGGATGGCCGAGCGCGCCCGGCTGGCCGGCGGCGAGCTCGACGTGCGTTCCGCTCCGGGCGGCGGGACGACGGTGACGATGCGAATCGGGCGCCAGGCTTGATCCGCGTCCTGATCGCCGACGATCATGGCATCGTCCGCTCCGGCCTGCGGATGCTGATCGAGCGTCAGACCGACATGAAGGTCGTGGCCGAGGCCGACGACGGGGTCGCGGCGCTCGAGTCGACGCAGTCCGAACGCCCCGACGTGGCGGTGCTTGACGTCTCGATGCCGCGGATGACCGGGTTGCAGGCCGCGCGCGAGATCCGCTCGCACGTCCCCGACACCCGTGTGCTGCTGCTCTCGATGCATGACGACGAGCGCTACTTCCTCGAGGGCCTCGAAGCCGGCGCGGCCGGCTACGTGCTGAAGCGCGCCGCCGACACCGACCTGATCGGCGCAGTCCGCACGGTGGCGGACGGCCGGACCTTCCTGTCCGACGAGGCACAGCGGACCCTGATGGCCGAGTGGCTCGAGGGAGGCCGCATCGAGCCCGACGACCCGCTGACGCCGCGCGAGCTCGAGGTCGTGAAGCTGATCGCCGAGGCTTTCACGAACCGCCAGATCGCCGAGATCCTGAAGCTCTCCGAGAAGACGATCGAATCCCACCGCGCCAACGTGTTCGCGAAGCTCGGGATGCGCGACCGCGTCGAGATCGTGCGCTATGCGATCAGGCGGGGGCTGGTTGAGCCGTAGTCAGTCAGGGGCGCCGGTTTGGTTTGGCCGGGGTGCCGAAGGTGCGTAGGACGTATTCGAGTGTTGAGGCGATCAGTTCGTGGGTCTGCTCGCGGGTGGCTTCGCCTTCTAGCCAGCGGCGCGTGGCGGAGCGGTTGAGGCCGGTCCAGCACTCGAGCGCGTAGCGCAGCCGTGGCGAGTCGTCGGCGATGTCGGCGTGATGGGCGGCGAGGAGCGCGACGGCGCGCTGCACGAGGTCGAGTACTACGCGCCTGATGTCGGGATCGGCGACGTCCTCGCCGCGCCCGAGCGTGGCCAGCCAGACCGTGCGGTTCTGCTCGGTCCAATCGAGCCAGCGCGACACGCTGTCGGCCAGGCGGGCGCGGGCGCTGCGGCCGACGGGCGGCGGTATTTGTTGCTCGCGCTGGGTGCCGATCCGTTCGAGCAGCGCGATGTAGACCTCCTTGCGGCCGCCGAAGTAGTGGTGCACGAGCCCCCTGGTGACGCCGGCGGAGCTCGCGATGTCCTCGACCGAGACCTCGTCGTAGCCACGCTCCGCGAACAGCTCGTTGGCCGCCTCGAGGATCTCGTCGCGGCGCTGCCCGGGATCGAGGCGGCTGTACTTCGGCGTCGTGCTCATTAAACGAGTCTAAAGGTTGTTGGCGATCCGTCAAGAGTTTGTTAGCATTTCGTCAACAAGTGAGGAGCGAGTGATGGATTTGACCGGCAGGGCGACGGATGGAGAGAAGGCCGCCGCCTGGGACCTACTGATGAGCGCGAAGGGCGGCGAATCGCTGGCCCTGACCGAGGCCTGGTGCTACCTGCGCGACCGGGTCGAGGCCCGCGAGGCGCACGAGCGGTGCATGGCCGACCTGGCCCGTGAGCACGGCGTCGGGGTCGAGGCCGATAACGTCGTCCCGTTCCGGGTTGTGAGCGACTGATGAAGCACAAGCGGACAATCGCCACAGCGGTTGCGATCTGCTCGGGGGTGTGCGCCCTGGGAGGTGTCGTCACCGACGCCCAGGCAGCCGGCGGTCCGCGCCCGGAGCGCTGCACCAACGACGGCTACGCCGGCGTGAGCAAGATGTTCGTGGCCAAAGGCACGACCTGCGGGACTGCGTACAACGTGCTCGATCGCTGGATGGCCAATGACGGGCTCGAGGGCACCGTGCGGCTGCGTGTCGGTCGCGACGGCGTGCTCTGGCAGTGCCACGGCTCCCGCGCCTACGGCAAGCTCAACCCTTGGTACGTCAGCTGCACCTCCTCGCAGGGGCGCTGGGTCAACAACCGCTACGGCGGCTTCATGAACTACCGGTCGACGTGGTTCGAGTACCGCAATGACTGAGGTCACCGCGTTGATCCCGGCTCACAACGAGCAGGAGACGATCTGTGACGCCATCGAAGCCGTGCACGGCCAGGCCGACCGCGTGATTGTGGTGGCCGACAACTGCACGGACGACACGGTCGAGCTCGCCCGATCGAGCGGCGCCGAGGTTTTCGGGGGACCTGGTCGTTGCCGCCACTCGACCTGCTGAGACAACACCGGAGGGAAGCCTTGATGAAGCCGAACAAACAACAGCAGAAGATGCTCAACAAGCTCGAGGAGATCGGCGAGCTGAAGGACGTGATCATCCGAGGCGACGTCACCTTGCGGCTGGCGAACATCCGCCTGCTTATCGAGGAGAACGGACGAGTGCGCTACTTCGGCGGCGAGTCGTCCAACGGGAGCTCGGGCGCCTACGTCGGCCTGATCAGGCTCCGTGAGCGCGTAGCCGAAGGCTGCTGATCAGGGCCGAGAGCGGGAATCACCCCTCTACGCTCCGCGGAGAGTGAACCCGCGGGTTCTCATCACCCTCTTCCTGGTGGCCGTCTTCGCTCTCGGTGCGATCGTCCTCGCCGCGAGCCGCCGCGGCGGTGACGGCGGAACCGCCACGGCCACCACCGGCTTCGAGGGCGCCCGCATGCCGCCGAACGTCCGCGCCCCGGATTTCCGCCTCCGGAACCAGGATGGGGAGACCGTCACGATGCGCTCCCTCCGCGGCAGGCCGGCGATCGTC
Organism: uncultured Thermoleophilaceae bacterium; assembly: GCA_963814095.1. Taxonomy (GTDB): domain Bacteria; phylum Actinomycetota; class Thermoleophilia; order Solirubrobacterales; family Thermoleophilaceae; genus JACVRW01. Next base: position 146,320 of record CAWFBT010000006.1, read on the forward strand.
ACGTTCCTCTACACGACCTGTGAGGACACCTGCCCGATTCAGGCCCAGACGATCCGGGGCGCCCTCGACCAGCTCGGGCACGACCTTCCCGCCCTTGCGGTCGCGGTGGACCCGCCGCGCGACACCGCCGACCGCGCAAAGGCGTTCCTGTCGGAGCAGCACGCCCTCGGCCGCATCGACTTCGTGCTCGGCACCCGCGACGAGCTCGAGCCGCTCTGGGAGGGCTTCGCCGTGCTCCCCCAATCGGTGACCGAGGAGCACAACGCGCGCATAACTCTCGTCGACGCGAACGGCTACCAGCGCGTCGGCTTCCCAGGCTCTCAGGCGACCCCCGAGCGGCTCGCCCACGACCTGCGCCTGCTCGAAGCCGAGGCGCAGCGGTGAGCCTCACGCACGAGGTGGCCGCCTGCCTCGGCCAGCTGCTGCGCGTCGATCCCCACGAGGTGCCGGTGCCGAGCGGTCCCGACCCGTGGAGCCTGTGGCGCGGCTGGCTCGGCGAGCGCGGCCTCGGACTGGTGCCGATCAGGGAGCCGCGCGAGTTCTCCTGGCCCGGCCCCTGGCTGGCGATCCTCGACGACGGCACAGGGGAACGGGCGGCGGTCGCCTTCGGCCCGCCCCCGGACCTCGTCTGGTGGCCGGCGTCGGACCCGCCCCCGTTCAGCGCCGTCGTCTCCGGGTACGTGATCGCCGCCGCCGACGTGGCGGACTGGATCCCGAGGCCGCGAGACGTCACGCGACTGGTGGGCAGCGTCGAGCTCATCGTGATCGCGGCGCACAGGGAGGGACCGGTCGTGACGGTCTCCGAGGCCGAGGCGATCGCGGGCCAAGGACTCGCGGGCGACCGTTACGCGGATGGCGAGGGCACGTTCTCGAACCCACACGGCCTCGGCCACGAGCTGACGCTGATCGAGGCCGAGGAGGCCGAGCGCGTCGGCCTCGCAGCCGAGGACGCTCGCCGCAACCTCGTGACCCGCGGCATCGACCTGAACGCGCTCGTGGGCAAGACCTTCAGGGTGGGCGAGGTGGTCTGTGCCGGCCGCCGGCTCTGTGAGCCCTGCGCGCACCTGCAGCGCCTGACCGAGCCGGGCATCCTGCGAGCGCTCGCCCACAAGGGCGGCTTGCGCGCGGACATCCTCGAGGGCGGCCGCATCGCCGTCGGCGACGAGATCAGGGAAACCTGAGCGGGCCCGGCGGTTTCTCCGACTCGCCGAGTAGGATTTACCGAAGCGATGATGTTCTCGACGAAGGCCGAGTACGGCGTGCGGGTGATGGCGCACCTAGCCAGGAGCGACGCCGGCAAGCCGATTTCACTCGGCACGATCGCCGACGCCGAGGGCCTGCCGCTGGCGTACCTCGAGCACCTCGTGCAGCGCCTGCGCAAGGCCGGGCTCGTGGAGTCCCGGCGCGGCGCGCACGGTGGCTACACGCTCGCGCGCGAGGCCGAGGAGATCACCATGGCCGAGGTCGTGCGCGCGCTCGAGGGCGACATCGCGCCGATCGAGTGCATCACCGCAGATCCCGACGGGACGCTCGTCTGCGTCCGCGAGGGACAGGAGGGCTCCGGCGCGGAGCCCTGCCCGACAAAGCTGCTCTGGACCCGCGTACAGGGGTCCATCGTCCGCACCCTGAATGAGATGACGCTGGCCGACCTTGCAAGGCCGGCTCGCACCCGGAAGCAAACGGAGACTGTGACTGCATGACCCTGGAGATCAGCAACCTGCACGTCCGCACCGAGGAGCGCGAGATCCTCCACGGCGTGGACCTCGTCGTGAGGAAGGGCGAGACCCACGCCCTGATGGGCCCGAACGGCTCGGGCAAGTCGACGCTCGCCAACACCCTCATGGGCAACCCCAACTACGAGGTGACCGAGGGACGCATCGTCCTGAACGGCGAGGACCTGACCGAGGCCGATCCAGACGAGCGCGCGCGTGCCGGCCTCTTCATGGCCTTCCAGTACCCGGCCACGATCCCTGGCGTGTCGGTCGCGAACTTCCTGCGCATGGCGATCAACGCCACGCGCGAGGAGCCCATCAAGGTCAAGGAGTTCGGCCAGCTGCTCGGCAAGAACATGGATCTCCTGCGGATCAACCGCGACTTCACGAGCCGCTACCTGAACGAGGGCTTCTCGGGCGGCGAGAAGAAGCGCGCCGAGATCCTCCAGCTGGCCATGCTGCAGCCTGACTTCGCGGTGCTCGACGAGACCGACTCGGGCCTCGACATCGACGCCCTGCGGATCGTCTCCGAAGGCGTCAACGCGATGCGCGGAGACGAGCGCGGCTTCCTGATCATCACGCACTACACGCGCATCCTCGAGTACGTGAAGCCCGACTTCGTCCACATCCTGATCGACGGCCGGATCGTCCGCGAGGGCGGCTCCGAGCTCGCATCCGAGCTCGAGGACAAGGGCTACGAGTGGGTCCGCGAGGAGGTGGCCGCCGGTGCCGGCTGAGTTCGTGGAAAACCGCCGCCGCGCCGCACTCGAGGTCTACGAGGCTGAGCCGGTGCCGACCTGGCGCCGCTCCGGCTTCTGGACCACGAGCCTGCGCGGGCTCGATTTGGACGCGCTCGAGCCGAAGCGCTACGAGCCGGTCGAGGAGCTGCCGCAGATCGTCAAGGACGACCTCGGCGACGAGGAGCACGCGGCGCTGATCGTGCAGCGCGGCGCGAGCGTCGTCTATTCGGACGTCGCCGACGAGCGCATCACCGTGATGCCGCTCGAGCGCGCGGTCGAGGAGGTTCCCGAGCTGGTCGAGCCCTACTTCGGCAAGCGCCTCCCGCACGACGAGGCCAAGTTCGCGGCCGGCACGGCGGCGTTCTGGACCGGCGGCGTCTTCGTCCACGTCCCGAAGAACGTCCAGATCGAGAAGCCGATCCAGGTGGTCTGGCTGATCGACGAGCCCGGCACGGCCCAGTGGGCGCACACGCTCGCCGTCGTGGGCGACATGTCGGAGTGCAAGCTCCGCGAGTACTTCGTCGCGCCCGACTTCGAGGGCCAGGCGCTCCACTCGGGTGCGTTCGAGCTCTACGCCCTGCCGGGCGCGCAGGTCGACCTCGCCCACTACCAGGACTGGGGCCGCGGCGAGGTCTACGACCTGTCGACCCGCCGCGTCGAGATCCGTCGCGACGCGCGCGTCAAGTGGGTGCCAATCCACCTGGGTGGGCACCTCACGAAGCAGACGCTCGACATCATCACGGCGGAGCCGGGCTCGGACATGCGACATACCGGCCTCTACTTCACCGAGCGGAACGAGCATCTCGACCTGTTCACGTCGGACAGGCACGAGGCAGCGCACACGACCGGCGACACCGTCTGGAAGGGCGCCCTCACGGGCGACTCGCGCGCCTCCTACGAGGGGCTCATCCACATCATCCCGAAGGCGACCGAGGTCGACACGTACCTGCAGACGCACTCGATGCTGCTCTCGCCGAAGGCGAAGGGCGACGCGATCCCGTCGCTGATAGTCGAGGTCGACAACGTGAAGGCGTCGCACGGCGGCACCGTGGGCGAGCTCGACCCCGAGCAGATCTTCTACATGATGACTCGCGGCATCTCGCGCGCCGAGGCGGTGCGCGTCATGGTCGAGGGCTACTTCGAGGAGGTCGTGCAGCGGCTCGATGACCCGGGGCTCGAGGATCTCGTGCGCCGGCGCGTCGCGGAGAAGCTTCATGGCGCCGAGGAGCAGGTCCGCGAGTTCATCGGGGAGCGCGCGGAGACGACCTGATGGCCGCGACCGCCGAGCATCCGCTCGTCGACGTCCGGGCCGACTTCCCGGTGCTGAACCGGGTGTTCGACGGCAAGCGCGTCGCCTATCTCGACTCGGCCGCGACGGCACAGCGCCCGCGCCAGGTGATCGACGCGATGGACGAGTTCCAGCGCTCGTCCTACGCGCCGATCCATCGCGGCGTCTACGAGCTCGCGCGCGAGTCGACGGACGCCTTCGAGGGCGCCCGCACGCGCATCGCGCAGTTCGTCGGCTGGGACCCGGCCTGCTCGATCTTCACCCGCAACGCCACCGAGGCGATCAACCTGGTCGCCTACTCCTGGGGGCGCGCGAACATCGGCCCCGGCGACGAGGTGCTCATCACCGAGATGGAGCACCACTCGAACATCGTGCCCTGGCAGATCCTCTGCGAGGCCACGGGCGCACGCCTGCGCTACCTGACGCTGACCGAGGGCGCCGAGCTGTCGCTCGACGAGCTCGACGACGTCCTCGCGGAGGGACGCGTGAAGCTCGTCGCGTTCGCGCACATCTCGAACGTGCTCGGCACGATCAACCCGGTCGCGGAGATCGCCCGTCGAGCTCGCGCCGCGGGCGCGGTGACCGTCGTCGACGGCGCGCAGGCCGTGCCCCAGCTGCCGGTCGACCTGAGCGAGCTGGGCGTCGACTTCTACGCCTGGACGGGACACAAGGCGCTCGGCCCGACGATCGGGATGCTGCACGGGCGCCGCGAGCTGCTCGAGGAGATGCCGCCGTTCCTCGGCGGTGGTCACATGATCTCGCGCGTCGAGCGCGAGCGCTCGACCTGGAACGAGCTGCCCTTCAAGTTCGAGGCCGGCACCTCCGCCGCGACCGAGGCCGTCGGCCTCGCCGCCGCCATCGACTACCTGGGGGCGATCGGCATGGAGAACGTCCGCGCCCACGAGCGCGAGCTCACCGCCTACGCGCTCGAGCGGCTGCCCGAGGTCGATGGGATCAGCCTCTTCGGACCGTCCGACCTCGACCATCGCGGCGGCGTCGTCGCGTTCGCGATCGAGGGCATCCACCCGCATGACATCGCCGAGCTGTGCGACCGCGAGGCCGTCTGCGTGCGCGCGGGACACCACTGCGCGCAGCCGCTGATGCGCTGCCTCGGGGTCGGCGCGACGGCACGCGCCTCGTTCAACGTCTACAACGCGCGCGAGGAGGTCGACCGGCTGGTCCAGGCGCTCACGGGCGCGCGCGAGGTGTTCAAGCTATGAAGAAGAGGCACAGGTCCGAAAACCGAGGACGCAGAGATCCGAAGGTTTGCGGGCCCCTGTGATGGACGCGCTCTACCGCGACTACATCCTCGAGCACTACAAGAACCCGCGGAACTTCGGAGAGCTCGACCCGCACGACCTCGAGTGGCACGACCACAACCCCCTCTGCGGTGACGAGCTCGGCGTCCACATCGTCGTCGGCGACGGAGTGATCAAGGAGCTGCGCTTCCACGGCCAGGGCTGCGCGATCAGCCAGGCGGCCGCCTCGATCACCTCCGAGGACCTCGTCGGCATGCCGGTCGACGACATCGCGAAGCTCGACGCCGACTGGGTGATCGACCACCTCGGCATCGACATCTCCCCCACGCGCCGCAAGTGCGCGCTGCTGTCGCTGAAGGTGATGCGCGGCGCGACCACTGGCGACGCGAGCTGGCCCGAGTGACATAGCGCTCTTGACAGATACCGTCAGTATCCGGATACTGACGGTATGCACGCCGTTCCCTCACGAGCCGAGCGCCAGGCTCTGACCCGCACCGCGCTCGTCGACGCGGCGGAGCGCCTCTTTGTCGCCCAGGGCTTCCATGCCACCTCGCTCGACTCGGTGGCGGCGGAGGCCGGCTACACCAAGGGCGCCGTCTACTCGAACTTCGCGTCGAAGGAGGACCTCTTCTTCGCGGTCTACGAGCGGCGGGTCGACACCCGAGTCGCCGAGATCAACGCCCTCCTCGAAGCCGCCCCGCTCGCCCGGGACGCCATCGAGGCGATGGCGCGGACGGCGCTGATGCGCAGCGACCAGGACGACGGCTGGCTCGCCGTCTTCTTCGAGTTCTGGGCACACGTGCTCAGGCACGAGGAGCTGCGCGAGCGCTTCGCCGCTCTGCATGGGCGTGTCATCGAGCCGCTCTCGGTCGCGACGGTGAGGCACGCGGAGGAAGCGGGCGAAGCGCTCCCCGAGGATCCCCGCAAGCTGGCCACAGCCCGCTACGCGATGCAGCTCGGCCTACAGCTCGAGCGGCTGACTCAGCCGGACGTCGTGGATCCGGAGCTGGGCGCGCGCATGGCCTCGCACTCGATCGACGGAGGATCACAAGATGGGCTACCGGACCAAGCGGCTTCAGGACTTCGCAAGAGGCGTACGCGAGAGCAAGGCCCTGCTCGAGCGTGAGCGCTGGCCCCGTGAGCAGATCGAGGGCTTCCAGCGCGACCGGCTGGAGGAGCTCGCGCGTTATGCCGCCGAGCGCGCCCCGTTCTGGCGCGAGCGGATCCCGCGTGGGCGCTTCGAGCTGAGCGACCTGCCCCCGACCACCAAGACGGACCTGATGGAGAGCTTCGACGAGTTGGTGACAGATCCGCGGCTGCGGCTCGACGAGCTGCTCGAGCATCTCAACGGGATCGAGGGGGACGAGCTCTACCTCGGCGAGTACCGCGCCATGACCTCGAGCGGCTCCTCAGGTCGCAAGGCCGTGTTCGTCTACGACCGCGCGGCCTGGATCGGCGTCCTCACCATGTTCCTGCGCCGTTCCGACTGGACCGGCGCGGGGCCGCGGCTGCCGCGGCTGCGGCTCGTGATGATCGGGGGCGCCTCCGCCACCCACATGAGCCGTCGCGGGGTGCGCTCCCTGGACGTGGGCGTGCATCGTGTGCTCGGCCTCAGCGTGACGCAGCCGCTGCCGGAGCTCGTCGCGCGGCTCAACGACTTCCAGCCAAACCACCTGAACGGCTACCCCTCCGTGATCGGGCTGCTCGCCGAGGAGCAGCTCGCCGGAAGGCTCGGGCTCCGGCTCGACGCTCTCTTCACCAGCAGCGAGCCGCTCTCACCCGCGATGCGCGCCCGCCTCGAGGAGGCGTTCGGCGTCCGCCCCTACAACTTCTACGCGACGACCGAGGGGCTCTACGGACACGAGTGCCCCGAGCGCTCGATGCACCTGTTCGACGACATGTGCATCGTCGAGAACGTCGACGAGGACGGTGACCCGGTACCGGTCGGCGAGACGGGCGCGCGGCTGCTCGTGACCAACCTGTTCAACCGGGTCCTGCCGCTCATCCGCTTCGAAGTCAGCGACCTGATCGCCCTCGACCGGGAGCGCTGCCCCTGCGGCAGGAGCCTGATGCGAGTGCGCTCGCTCGAGGGCCGAGCCGAGGAGGTCCTGCGCATGGATGGCGTGACGGTGCATCCGATGCAGTTCGCGCTCGTGACCGCGGACCCCGACGTCCGCGAGTTCCAGGTGGTCCAGGAACGCGACGGCCTGCGGCTCCGGGTCGCGCTCAGGAACGGTGCCGTGGACGCTTCGACGCGCCTGCGCGAACGGGTGAGCGCCCGTCTGCAGGACCTCGGTGTCCCAAGCCCGGCCGTCACCGTCGAGACGGTCGACGCCCTCGAGCGCTCACCCGGCGGAAAGCTGCAGATGATCGTGCCCCGGCGCGAGTCGATCCGCGGGTAGCACCGCTAGAATTCCCATTTCCGACTTCGGAGAACGGATATCTGACGCATATGGCAGCCACAGACAAGACTCGAATCAGCAAGCCCAGCGCGATCAAGGAGAACGACCAGGGCCAGCTCGTCGCCAAGAAGGGCGTGAGCCGGGAGGTCATCGAGGAGCTCTCCAAGATCAAGGGCGAGCCCGACTGGATGCGCGAGAAGCGCGTCAAGTCGTTCGAGATCTTCGAGCGCAAGCCGATCCCGACCTGGGGCGTCGACCTCTCGGACCTCGACCTGTCCGAGCTCGTTCTCTATTCCCCGCCCACGGCCGGCCGCTACGACAGCTGGGACGACGTCCCCGCCGAGCAGAAGGACACCTTCGAGAAGCTCGGCATCCCGCAGGCGGAGCGCGAGCACCTCGCCGGCGTTGTCGGCGTGTGGCGCCAGGAGCCGTTCTACGAGGGGCTGAAGAAGGAGTACGCCGACCTCGGGATCATCTTCTGCGCGATGGACACGGCGGTCACCGAGCATGAGGACCTCGTGCGCGAGTACTTCATGAACAAGTGCGTGCCGCCGCAGGACAACAAGTTCTCCGCGCTGCACGGCGCGGTCTGGTCCGGTGGCTCGTTCCTCTACGTGCCCAAGGACGTGAAGGTCGACCTACCGCTGCAGGCGTACTTCCGCATGGAGGGCTCGGGCGAAGGCACCTTCGAGCACACGCTGATCATCGCCGACGAGGGCTCCGAGGTGAACTACATCGAGGGCTGCACGGCGCAGACCTACAGCGCCAACTCGATGCACTCCGCCGTGGTCGAGATCTTTGTCAAGGAGGGTGCGAAGGCGCGCTACACGACCGTCCAGAACTGGTCCAAGGACGTCTTCAACCTGAACACCAAGCGCGCGATCGTCGAGGCGCACGGCACGGTCGAATGGGTGGGCGGATCGATGGGCGCCAAGAAGGTCATGCTCTACCCCGGCTCGTTCCTGATCGGGGAGGGCGCCCGCGCCGACCACCTGAACGTCGGTGTCGCGAGCGGCGACGTGTGGAAGGACACGGGCGCCAAGGTCGTCCACCTCGCGCCCAACACGACCTCGAACATCCTCGCCAAGTCGATCTCCAAGGACGGCGGGATCATGGGCTACCGCGGCCTCGTCCGCATGGGCCACAACTCCCAGGGCTCCAAGGCCCACGTCCAGTGCGACGGCCTGATGATGGACGACCGCTCGCGCTCGGACACCTGGCCCGACATCCAGATCCAGAACCCGCACGTCACCGTGGCCCACGAGGCCGTGGTCGGCAAGATCTCCGACGAGCAGCTCTTCTACCTGCAGTCGCGCGGCCTCACCGAGGAAGAGTCGGCGGCGATGATCGTGAACGGCTTCATCGAGCCGGTCACGAAGGAGCTGCCGATGGAGTACGCCGTCGAGCTGAACCGCCTCATCCAGCTCGAGATGATCGGCAGCATCGGCTAGCCGGCTGCTGCGCGCCGGGTGGAAACGCCGCCCAAGCGCGACCAGAATGGCGTGATGCACGCGGGAGCAACCGGCGAGCGGTTGCGGGGCCTCGAGAGCGTCACCGACTCCGCGCTCTCGTACCTGCCCCTGGAGGAGCTGCTCGGCGAGCTGCTCCGCCGGGTCGTTGAGATCCTCCAGGCGGACACCGCCGCGATCCTCCTGCTGGAGGAAGACGGCGCCACTCTCGCCGCCCGGGCCGCACAGGGGCTCGAGGAGGAGGTGCGCAGGGGCGTGCGCATCCCAGTGGGACGCGGCTTCGCGGGCCGCATCGCCGCCACGCGTCAGCCCGTTCGAATCGCCGATGTCGCAACTGCGGACATCGCCAATCCCATCCTCCGGGAGCGTGGGCTGAAGTCGCTGCTCGGGGTCCCGCTGCTCGTGGAAGGGACGGTCATCGGCGTGCTCCACGTGGGGACCCTGCATCCACGCGACTTCACCGACGACGACACTCGGGTGCTTCAGCTCGCCGGGGACCGAGCGGCCCTCGCCATCTATGGGCGCCTGACCGAGCGTGAGCGCGGCCTCGCCGACGCTCTTCAACGCAGCCTCATGCCGGCTCTGCCCAAGGTGCCCGGGATGCGCCTCGCCGGGCGCTATCTCCCCGCCGCCGGGGCCCATCTCGGGGGCGACTGGTACGACGCCTTTCCGCTGCCCGGCGGGCAGCTCGCCTTGACGATCGGCGACGTCGTCGGGCGCGGCTTCAAGGCCGCAGCGCTGATGGGCCAGCTTCGCAGCGGGCTGCGCGCGTATGCCACGCAGCACCTGGGCCCAGCCGAGGTGCTGTTCGGGCTGAGCGGGTTGATACGCCAGCTCGCGCCCGGGCACAGCGCGACGGTGCTCTACATGGTGGTCGACCCCGAGCGCGGCGAGGTGACCGCCTCCGGTGCCGGCCACCCCGCGCCGCTGCTGGCGCGGGATGGTGGCGATGCCCACTTCGTGGAGATGGCGGGGAGCGTCCCGCTCGGAACGGTCCGGGTGCCGCGCTACGAGAACGTCACGCTCGAGCTCGCCCAGGGCTCCACGCTCACCCTCTTCTCGGACGGGGTGGTGGAGCGCCGGGGCGAAGACCTCGAAACGCGCTTGGAGAAGCTCCGCGAGGCTGCCAGCGGCGCCGGCCAGGACCCCGACACCGTCTGTGAGGCCATCCTGGCCGCGATGCTCGCCGACCGGTCGAGGCACGACGACGCCGCGCTGCTGACGGCGCACACCGAGCGCATGTCGAGCTCGCTCTCGCTGTCGGTGCCGCCGGAGATCGACTCACTGCCGATGGTGCGGCGCGTACTGCGGCGGTGGCTCCTCGAGCAGGGGGCGTCCGACCGCGACGTCGAAGAGCTGGCGCTAGCCTGCTCCGAGGCCTGCGCGAACGCGATCGAGCACGCGTACTCGCCGCCCGTCGGGCGCGTGGAGCTCGAGGCACAGGTGCTGGGCGACCGCACAGCGGTGCTCGGGATCCATGACTTCGGGCGCTGGCGACCGCCGCGAGGCGCGCACAGGGGGCGCGGAATACAGCTGATGAGAGGTCTCACGGATGCGATGGAGCTCGAGCCGCGCGAGGACGGCACCTCGGTACAGCTGCGTCGCAGGCTCGAGGAGCGGCCCTCGTGATCGGCCCCCTCGAGCTCGAAACGCGTGATGAGCTGCTCGTCGCACGGCTCGGCGGCGAGGTCGACATCTCCCATGTGCCCGTGATGCGGGACCGGGTCTTCCGAGCCCTGGACAATCAGCGCGACGGCCTGCTGATCGATCTCTCCGAGGCCACCTACATCGACAGCGCCGTCGTGAACCTCCTGTTCGAGCTCGCGGATCGCCTCGGGACACACCAGCTGCGGCTGGCGGTCGTCGTGCCGGAGGGCGGGCTCGTGGACCGGGTGCTGGGGATCGTCGACCTGGCCTCGGTAGCCGATCTTCACCGCGACTTTCACGACGCGCTGGCGGCCTTCAGGGCCGGTTCCTGAGCGAGGCCGCAGAGGATCCGGATGTCATGAACGCTGTGGGTCGGCGCGGAGGAGCCGCCGAGGAGGGCTCAGGGCTGGGGCTGCCGATCGCGATCTTCGCGTCGGCGCAGTTCGTGATGGTGCTCGACAGCAGCGTCATGAACGTGTCGATCTCGCAGATCGTCGCGGATCTCGACACGACGATCCAGGGCGTGCAGCTCGCCATCACGGCGTACACGCTGGTGATGGCGGCGCTGATGCTGGCGGGCGCGAAGCTCGGTGACATCCTGGGTCGCGACCGGACGTTTGCGATCGGGCTGGCGGTCTACGGAGTGGGCTCGCTCACGACGGCTCTCAGCCCGAGCCTCACCGTCCTGCTCATAGGGTGGTCCCTGGTCGAGGGGATCGGCGCGGCGCTCGTCATGCCGGCCATCGTGTCGCTGGTTGCAGGCACCTACGACGGCAAGCAGCGGGCACTGGCGTTCGGGATCGTCGGCGGCGTCGCCGGAGCGGCGATCGCTGCGGGTCCGCTCATCGGCGGCTGGGTCACGACGGAGTTCAGCTGGCGCTACGTCTTCGCGGGCGAGACCGTGATCGTGGCCGTGATCCTGCTCCTGCGCCGACGGCTGAAGCGCTTTCCCCCCGCCGCCCGCCGCCCGCAGCTGGACGGGGTCGGAGTCGGCCTCTCGGCGCTGGGGCTCGGCCTCGCCGTTTTCGGCATCCTCAAGAGCAGCGAGTGGGGGCTGATCGAACCGCGTGGCGCCCTGACCATCGGAGGAACCGAGATCACCCCGTTCGGCTTCTCCGTGGTGCCGTTCTTCGTCCTGGCGGGCCTCGGCCTGCTCGCCTGCTTCGCGATCTGGGAGGAGCGGCGCGAGCGCCTGGGGCGCGATGTGCTGCTGGACCGCTCGCTCCTGAGGATCCCTCCGCTGCGGGCGGGGCTGACGACGCTGCTGATGCAGCAGCTGCTGCTGCTCGGCACGTTCTTCGTGCTGCCCGTCTACCTCCAGGTGGTGCTCGGCCTGGACGCGTTCGAGACCGGCAAGCGCCTGTTCCCGATGTCGGTGACGATGTTCGCCGCGGCCCTGCTCGGCCCAAAGCTCGCGGCGGGCTTTGCTCCCAAGCGGGTCGCGCAGGCGGGGCTGCTGGCACTGGCGCTCGCATCCGTCCTCCTGCTCGGGACCATCGACGTCGAGCTCAACGAGGCCGGCTTTGCGATCGCGCTCGCCGTCTTCGGCATCGGGGCCGGCCTGCTGCTGTCCCAGCTCGGCAACGTGATCATGTCGTCGGTCGCGCCTGAGAAGACCAACGAAGCGGGCGGGCTTCAAGGGACGGCCCAGAACCTCGGCGCCTCGCTGGGGACGGCCCTGATCGGCTCGATTCTGATCGCGGCGCTGACCAATGGCCTGATCGACCGCATCGAGGCGAATCCGGCGGTCCCACCGCCCGTTCGCGCGGAGGTCGCCCAGCGCACGCAGGAGGGCATCCCGATAGTGCCCGTCGACGACGTCGAGCGAGCCGCGCTCGACGAGGGACTCCCCGCCGACCAGGCGCAGGCGCTGGCGGACGACTACGGCGACGCGCAGCTAGATGGGCTGAAGCGCGCGATCGGTGCGATCGCGGTCTTCGCCCTGCTCGCACTCTGGTTCACGCGACGACTGCCCGGACGCTCGGTCGCGGAGCCGAGGCCTAGCAGGGCACCTCCTTCTCAGCCCGCTGCTGGTTCCCCGTGACGTCGGTGAAGTCGACGATCGCCGTGCGCGTCCGGCCGTTGCAGCCGATGGCGGAGCCGATCTTCAGCTTCCTGGACTTGCCGCGAACCTTCACCGTGCGCGTCTTGCTCGTAATCGTGAAGGTGGCGCCCACGACCGAGTTGAGCACCCCGGTCACCGGCTCGAGCAGGCTGTCCGGGACCGTGAAGCGAAGCGCGGTCGAGCGGACGCCGTCGACCTTGATCGGCACGTAGCGCACTCGGATCGAGGTGTGGATCGAGATCGCGCACTGCGGCGCATCCGAACCCGCGGGCGGGGCCGGCGGATCGCCGTCCAGCCGCAGCGCCGCGCCGTCGCCCAGGTTGTAGAAGTTCATGCCGAGGTTGCAGCGGAGGCTGTCGGCGATCGAGGTGTTGTCTGCCGCGCCGGCGAGGTTGCGGGCGATGCCGCCGCCCACGCGGGCCTTCGCACAGGACCGCTTGACCGCCGACAGCGACTGCTGGAGCGCCTGCGAGAACTTGCACTTCGGGAACTGCTTGCCGAAGTCGACAACTCCCTCAGCGGCGAGGCTGAACACCTCGGTCTGCACCGGACGCTGCGTCGGGTCGTCGGCGTTGTCGATCTCGAACGTCATCTTCAGCGTCTTGCCGAGCGGCTGGGCCGGGCTGCCCTTCCCGAGCGGAGTGCCGCTCGCCTGTGTGATCGTCTGGTTGTTGGCGGCCACCGCCACGCCCACGGCGAGGACGAGCGAGGCGATCACGACGGCGGAGATGATGCGCAGCTTGGGCATGGCCGGACAGAATAGATACGTTCGCGTTTCCGTGCTGCAGCCAGCCGCGAGGCGCTTCAGCGAACGCCCGAAAACGCGGATTGGAGGACATCCACTATGCGCCCCGCGTGCTGGCGCGCGTGCGGGTGATCCGCGTCGAGGTCGGCGAGGCTCATGCCGGCCAGGTCGGGCGCCGCGATCAGCGGCTCGAGCAGCTCGGCCAGCTCGGCCCAGCTGACCCCCTGCGGCTGCGCGTACGTCACCGCGGGCAGCTCGCGCTCGTCGAGGGCGTCGAGGTCGACGTGCAGCCACACGGGGCGTCCGCGGGCCGCTGCGAGTGTGGCCCAGGCCACGCGCCCCGCGCCTCGCCTGCGCAGCTCCGGGGCCGTCGTCTGCTCGACCGCCTCCGGGACGAGCGCGAGCTCGGCGGCCACGTCGCCGTCCAGCTCGGCCGGGCGGTGACCAATGAGGGCGACGTCCTCGGCCTCGACGATCGGCGTCTCGCCCGCGAGGCCGGTCAGGTCGGGGTGGCCACGGCCGAGCACGACGGCGAGGTCCATGTCGGCTGCTTCGCCGGTGGGCGAGGTCTCGCCGTCAAGTGCGTCGGGGTGACCGTCGACCATCCAGAGCGCGAGCGGGCCGCAGGCCACGCGGGCGCCCGCGAGCGCGCCCGGCAGCAGGCTGCAGTCGCCGCCCAGCACGAACGGGCGCTCCCCGCGCTCGAGCGAGGCGGCCACGGCCTGCCGCAGGGAGCGCGACGCCTCGACCAGCTGGGCCGCGGCGATCACGCCGGAGGCCGAGTCGCGGACGGTGTCCCGGAGCGGGCCGACGACGTCTCCGGCATCCGCCAGGCCGAGCCGCTCGGCGAGGCCCGCGTCCCGCAGGAGCTGCGGCGCGCGTTCCTCGCCGCGGCTCGCCCCCGAGGAGTCGAGCGGTGCGCCCAACAGCGTCCAGCGACCCGTCATCGTCAGGGATTGTGGCGGGATGAAAAGCGAGCGGCCCCCGCCTCACTGGGAGGCGGGGGCCGCGAAGTCAGCCCTTCAGTGCTTCAGGAACGTCTTACTTCTTGCAGCTGACGCTGCGCGTGTCGCTCAGCGTGCCGTCCGTCACGACGTTCTGGAACTTCAGGGTCCACTTGCCGCCCGAGCAGCCGGTGGACTCGATGACGCCGCGGGACTTGCCCTTGACCGTGGTCTTGCCGTTGAGGCTGAAGTTCAGCGACTCGATGGCCGAGGGCACGTTCGGCAGCGGCTCCTGGATCTGCGGCGGAATTGCAACGTTGATGACGTTGCCCTTGACCTTGCCCTCGAGCATGACCCGGATCGACAGCGGCACGTCGGCCTTGAGGAAGAGGCCGAGGTTGCCGGAGGTGGTGACGAAGGCCGTCACGTCGATCGGCTCCTTGGTGCCGAGCGCGACCGCGTCCACGTGGCCGGAACCGATCTTGGAGCCCTTCGGGCAGACCTTGTCGGTCTTCTGCTGCGTGGCCTTGGAGACCGAGCAGCGCTTGCTCGAGGCCCACGCCTTGCCGTTCCACTTCAGGCCCTTCGGCAGGGTGATCTTCAGAGCCTTGGACGTCGACGCCTGGCCGGTACCGCTCTTGGTACCGCCCTTGACGCCGAGCTTGAGGGTCACGGGCTTCGGCTTCTTCGACGTGCCGCTCTTGGCGGGTGAAGCCGAGAACTGCGACAGGTCAAACGTCGTGTCGTTGATGTCGGCGTACGCCACACCAACCATTGAGAACGCGAACGCGCCGGTGAGCACGGCCGCGAGGGTCTTCTTCCGCATCAGGGAGTCCTCCGTCTTAGAGAGTTCGATCTTCACTGCACGCGGGCCGAAGGCCTCGCGTTCCTGCACCACGGTCAAAGGTATACCCCGCACACCTAAGCGACCACTAAATCTGGGGGATCGTTAAACGCCAGGTCGCCGGCTGCCGATTGAGGGAGGGATGAGCGTCAACGATCTCGTGCTCGTACAGGGCATGAAGGACACCCGCCTGGCGCTCACCCGCTGGAACCGCGAGCCCGCCGGAGTGCTGCTGCCGTGGCTGCGGTTGAGCGTGCTGATCGCCCTCGGGCTGCTGTTCAGCATCTGGCTGATCGCGCTGCTGTCGCGCCCCGACCTGACCGTGTTCGACATCCCGGGCTACAACTCGCCGGCCGGCTTCGACGACTACCTGCAC
The DNA here is from genome assembly GCA_963814095.1 of uncultured Thermoleophilaceae bacterium. GTDB lineage: Bacteria > Actinomycetota > Thermoleophilia > Solirubrobacterales > Thermoleophilaceae > JACVRW01. Next base: position 161,811 of record CAWFBT010000006.1, read on the forward strand.
GTGCTCTACCGCAACTCGCTCGTGCTGGCGCTGCACGCGCTCGCCTGCGTCGCGGGATTCATAGCCGGCAGCTCGCTGCCGCTCGCGGCGGCTCAGCGCAGCGGCCTCTCTCGTTGGGTGCACGAGAAGGCAGGGCCGCTCGCGATCGGCTTCGTCGTCTGCGCGACGCTCTTCTCGCTGACCACGCAGGCGTACATCATCGGCGGCACCGCGTCCTCGATCGCCGGCCAGCTCGGCGTCGCGCCCGGCACGCTGCTGCTCGCGCTCGCGCCGCACGCGCTGCCGGAGCTGATCGCGCTGTTCCTGCCGCTCGCGGCCTGGATGCTCGCGAGCCGCCGCGGGGACTGGCAGGACCTGCTCGCGGCGACCTTCGTGACGGTGGCGATCGCGATACCGGTCCTGCTCGCCGCGGCGGCGGTCGAGACCTGGGTCTCGCCGCACCTGCTGGCCGCGATCGCGTCCTAGAAAGCAGACGGGGCGGCCCGCAGGCCGCCCCGTTCGCTTGCAGCGTTCAGACCCTGCTCAGCAGGGCGACTTCCTGTTCGCGGTGAACGAGCGCGCCTGCGTGTCCACGAAGGTCACGCGCGTGGTGCGGTCGCGGCCCTTGCAGCCGATCTCGGAGTAGAAGCCGACCGTCCGCTTCTTGCCCTTGATCCGCGTGCTGGCCGTCTTCTTGTTGACCGTCGAGATCGCCTCGACGACGGAGTTCTGCACGCCCGGAGCCGGCTCCTGAAGCTCGATCGGCACCGTGAAGCGCAGCTCGCTGGTCTTCAGGCCCTCGAGCTTCACGTTGAAGAAGGGCGCCTTGATGGCGGTGTGGACGCTGATCGCGCAGCCCACGTCCCTGCTGCCCGGCGCGGCGGGCGGCGGGTCGCCGTCCAGCCGGATCGCCATGCCGCCGTTCCTGCCGGCATCGGAGATGTTGTAGAGCGTCAGCTTGAGGTTGCAGACGAGCTTGACCGAACGGTCGGTGCCCGGACCGGCCTCGTTGCGCACGATGCCCCGACCCGACGATCGCCTTCTTGCACGCATTGGCGACCTGAGGCGCGTTCGCCTGGCTGTACTTGCACGACGGGAACAGCTTCGGGTAGGTGACGAGGCCCTCGGGCGCGATCCGGTACTGCTCGATGACCGTCGGGCGCAGGCTCTCGGTGTCACCGACCGTGTAGCCGAAGCCAAGCTTTACCGGCAGCGGCTTGCTCGGGGTGCCCTTGCCCTTGGGCGATGAGTTCGCGATGTGGACCTCATAGATGTTCTCGGCGAAGGCCACTCCGCCGAAACTCAGAACCGCCACGACAGTAAGCGCGGCGATCAAACGCTTTCGCATTCCTCCTCCTGAGGGTGGTACGGGGTAGAAAGACCGACTGCTCGGAACTCGTCAATCGGACCTCCGCATCTGAGGTCCGAGCGAGCCGGGACCACCCTATAACACCTTTGGTCGCGTTAGTTGCGGTTATTGCAAAGCGGTCCATAAGGCATTCTTCAGCGGTGCGGCCGCCCCCGGAAGCCGAGATCTACGCGCCTGAGTTCCCCCCTGGGATGGACTGGCTGAACGTCGCATTCCTGCGTATGAACACGCTCATGGGCAGAGGCGCGGTGCTCGTCGAGTTCTGGGACTTCGCCCGCGTCAACTCGCTGCGCACGATGCCCTACCTGAAGGGCTGGCACGCGCGCTACGCCGACGAGGGCCTGCGCGTGATCGGCATCCACTCGCCCGGCTACTCCTTCGGCCGCGATCACGACACGGTCGCCACGGCCGTGGAGCGGCTCGAGGTCCCCTACGCCGTGCTCCTCGACCCCGCCCTTTCCGTATGGCGCCTGTACGGCAACAAGGGCTGGCCCGGGCGCTACCTGTTCGACAGGACGGGCAGGCTCGCCTTCGTCCACTACGGCGAGGGCGAGTACACCGATACCGAGCTGGCGATCGGCGAGTGCCTCGGCATCGAGGTGGAGCCGATGGAGCCGGTCCGGCCCGAGGACGAGCCCGGCCGCCTGTTCGCGCCGCAGACCGCCGACATCGCCCTGCCCACCGATCGCGGACGGCTCGAGCTGGTGCGTGACTGGACCGAGGGCGAGGACTGGATCGAGGCGGCCGATGCGGGGGCCGCCGCGAGCTTCTCGTTCAGCGCCGGCGGTGCCTACGCGGTGCTGTCGGGAGCCGGGCTCGAGCCAGGCCTCTACGAGACGGAGGGCACGGTCGAGGCGAAGACGCCCGGGCTGCGCCTCCACGGCGTGCAGTTCACGCCGGGCGGGCCGCTCAGCCCAGCGTAGGCAGCGGCCGCGCCGCCAGCGCGCGGCGGATTTCCTTCGGCAGCATGAAGCGCACGTCCTCCTGGACGACCTCGAACTCGGACACGTCGCTCGTGCCGCGGCTGCGGAAGAAGTCGACGAGTCGCTGGACGAGCTCCTCGGGCGCGCTCGCCCCGGACGTGATCCCGACGATGCGCTTGCCCTCGAGCCACCCCTCCTCGACCTGCGTCTCGTTGTCGATCAGGTACGAGTCGGCGCCGTGGTCGCGGGCCACCTCCACGAGCCGGTTCGAGTTCGAGGAGTTGCGCGAGCCGATCACGAGCACGAGGTCGCATTCGCGCGCCATCTGGCGGACGGCCATCTGGCGGTTCGTCGTCGCGTAACAGATGTCGTCGGACTTCGGCCCGGTGATGCTCGGGAAGCGCTCGCGCAGGCGGCGGATGATGCGGTCGGTCTCGTCCACGCTCAGGGTCGTCTGCGTCAGGTAGGCCACGCGCTCGGGATCGTCGAGCTCGAGCGCGTCGACGTCCTCCTCGGTCTCGACGAGGACGAAGTGACCGGGCGCCTCGCCCATCGTGCCCTCGACCTCCTCGTGACCCTGGTGGCCGATCAGCACGATCGTGTAGCCCTCGGCGGCGAACTTCTTCGCCTCCACGTGGACCTTCGTCACGAGCGGGCAGGTGGCGTCGATCGTCTTGAGCCGGCGCGCCTCGGCGTTCGCGTGCACCGCCGGGGAGACGCCGTGCGCGGAGAAGACGACGGTCTCGCCTTCGGGCACCTCGGTCTCCTCCTCGACGAAGATCGCGCCGCGCTCGCGCAGCTGCTCCACGACGTGCTTGTTGTGGACGATCTCCTTGCGCACGTACACGGGCGCGCCGTACAGCTCGAGCGCGCGCTCGACCGTCTGGACGGCGCGGTCGACGCCCGCGCAGTAGCCGCGCGGTGCAGCGAGCAGCAGCCGGTCGGGGGCAGAGGCCATCACGGCCAAGGCTAGCGGCCGTCCTACAGCCGTCGGATCAGGTCGAAGACCGTCTCACCGACGGCGTCGACGCTGCGCTCGGAGACGACATCCAGGTCGTCGCAGGGCTCGTGCCAGCAGGGGAAATCGAAGTCGATCAGGTCGATCGAGGGAACGCCACGGCGCAGGAACGGGACGTGGTCGTCGGAGACCACGCCCTCGGTCACGTCCGGGAAGATCCGCGCGGCGCCGACGCGCTTCGCCGCGGCGCGCAGCTTCCGCCACAGCCCCGCGCTCGAGTTGGCCTCACGAGGTATGCGCAGCCGCCGGTCACCCACGAAGTCGAGCAGCACCATCGCGCGGGCGTCGTCGAAGCGGCGCGCGGCCACCTTCGACCCGCGCAGCCCGAAGCGCTCGAACTCGGAGTCTGGGGCCCCGCGGGGAGCCTCCTCGCCGTCGAAGAAGATGAAGTGGATGGTGTGCCTGGGCCGCTTGATCGTGCGCGCGAGCTCGGCCAGGACGGCGGTGCCGGACGCGCCGTCGTTCGCGCCGACGAAGCCGGGCAGGTCTTTCGTGTCGTAGTGGGCGCCGACGACGATGTAGCCGGGCTCACGGCCGCGCACGGTGCCGATCACGTTCTGGAGGCCGCCGGGGACCGGCTGGTAGCGGCCGTTCGGGACGAGCTCGCGCAGGCGGGCCGCAAGCCGCCTGGATGCGTCCGAGCCGGCTGGCCGCGGCCCCAGCTCGACCTGCTCGACGAGCAGATCCCAGGCCGCGGCGCCGTCGAAGCGGTCCACGGCCGGCGCAGGTGCTCGACGCGCAGCGCCGTCCGCCTCGCCGTCGGTGAACGGGAGGTTGTCGGTCGCCACGAGTGCGATCAGGGTGAGGCCCAGCACGGCCTGTAGGACGAGCACGATCACCAACAGCTTCACAGACGCGATTCTCCCGGGTTCACACGGGAGATCACCCCGGGTAGGCTGACAACGGTGACGCCGCAGGGCCACAAGGACCGCCTGAGCGCGGTCGATGCCTCCTTCCTGCATCAGGAGAAGGAGGCCTCGCACATGCACGTCGGCGCGCTCGTGGTGTTCGAGGGCCCGTTCCCCTCGCGCGCGGACTTCCGCGCGCACCTGGAGTCGCGCCTGCGGCTCGTGCCGCGCTACCGGCAGAAGCTCGCCGTTCCGCGCTTCGAGATGGGCAGGCCCTTCTGGGTCGACGACCCGAGCTTCAACCTCGACTACCACGTGCGCCACACCGCGCTGCCGAGCCCTGGCAGTGAGGAGCAGCTGCGCCACCTGGTGGGGAGGATCTTCTCCCAGCGACTCGATCGCTCGAAGCCGCTCTGGGAGCTGTGGGTTGTCCAGGGCCTCGAGGACGGCCGCTTCGCCCTCATATCGAAGACTCACCATGCGCTCGTCGACGGCGTCGCGGGCGTCGACATCGCAACGGTGCTGTTCGACCTCTCCCCCGCGCCGGGCGAGCTGCCCGAGGACGACGGCTGGGCCGCCGCGCCGGAGCCGTCGAGCGCGGACCTCGTGGCCGAGGGCGTCAAGGGCCTGCTGAAGACGCCCTTCGAGCTGGCCGACAAGGCGATCGGCGCCGCCCAGCACCCGCTGCACACGGTCGAGCGCGTACGCGAGGCCGCCGAGGGCCTCGGCGAGGTCGTCTGGGCCGGCCTCAACCCGGCACCCGACGTGCCGCTCAACGTGGACATCGGCCCGCACCGCCGCGTCTGGTGGGTGGAGAGCAGGCTCGACGACTTCAGGGAGATCAAGAACGCGCTCGGCGGCACGGTCAACGACGCGGTGCTGGCGGTGGTGGCGGGCGCGCTCGGGCGCTGGCTGCGCGACCGCGGCGTGCGCACGGAGGGCCTCGAGCTGCGTGCGCTGGTGCCGGTTTCGATCCGCTCCGACAACGAGCGCGGCGAGCTCGGCAACCGCATCGCCGCGATGCGCGGCCCGCTGCCGGTGTACGCCGGTGACCCCGTGGAGCGCCTCAAGCTCGTGCAGGAGGGGATGGGCAGCCTGAAGGAGTCGAAGCAGGCACTCGGCGCCGAGGTGATCGCGGGCCTGCAGGACTTCGCGCCTCCGACGTTGCTCGCCCAGGCGTCGCGGCTCAACTTCTCCACGCGCCTGTTCAACCTGATCGTCACGAACGTGCCGGGTCCGCAGTTCCCGCTCTACCTGCTCGGTCGCGAGATGGAGCGGATCGTGCCGGTCGCGTTCCTCCCCGAGAAACACGCGCTCGCGATCGCGATCATGAGCTACAACGGCAAGGTCGACTTCGGCCTGCTCGGGGATTACGACGCGCTGTCCGACCTCGACGCGTTCGGCGGCTACCTGGAGGACTCGCTCGCGGAGCTGCGGGGGGAGGCCCGGAAGAGGAGCGCCTCGGCGGCGCGAGCCAACGGCGCGAAGAAGGGCACGCCCGGCAGGGCGTCAAAGGCCACGAGAGCAACCGCGCCGGAGAATCGATAGCGCCAGCTACTCTGCTCGGCCTCATGAAGAAGCTTCTCGTCGCCGCTGCCGCGCTCCTGGCCGTGCCGGGCGCGGCTCAAGCCGCCCCGCCCAACCCGTTCGGACACGCCTGCGCTCCACAGAACGGCGTGCTCTTCTGTCCAACCGCGACCGACGCCGAACGCGTTGCCAGCTTCGACGGCGTGCCGATGGACGTCGACGTGACGCTGCCGCCGAGCGGTGACGGCCCGTTCCCGGCGATCGTGATGATGCACGGCTGGGGCGGCAACAAGCGCTCCTTCCAGGCGACCACGCCCGAGGGCAACGGCGGGTCGGGCTATCACTACAACAACGTCTACTTCGCGCAGCAGGGCTACGCGGTCATCACGCCGAGCGCGCGCGGCTTCGGCCGCTCCTGCGGCGCCCCCGACTCGCGCACGTCGCCGGCGTGCGACCGCGGCTGGATCCACCTCGCCGACCACCGCTACGAGGTCCGCGACACGCAGTACCTCTTGGGCCGGCTGGCCGACGAGGGCGTGATCAGGCCGCAGGCGATCGGCGTGACCGGCATCTCCTACGGCGGCATCCAGAGTCTCTCGCTCGGGCGCCTCCGTGACCGCATCCGGCTCGAGAACGGGCGCTACCGGCCCTGGAAGAGCCCGCGCGGCAAGGCCATGAAGATCGCCGCGGCATACCCGCGCTGGGGCGGCTCGGACATGACCTACGCGCTACAGCCGAACGGCCGCTATCTCGACTTCAGGCCGTACCGGATCGGCCAGAGCATCACGCCCGGAGGCGTGTCGAAGAAGAGCTACAACGACGGCCTCTACCTGACCGGCAACCTCTCCGGCTACTACGAGCCGACGGGCGGGCCCTTCGGCGCCGACATCACGAAGTGGAAGGAGCTGACCGACCTCGGCGAGCCTGCCACCCGCCAGACGCTGGCGGTGGGGCGTGAGCTCACGGCGTACCACAGCTTCGCCGGCATCACGGGCGGCAAGAGCACCCCGATGCTGATCCAGAACGGCTGGACCGACGACCTCTTCCCCGTCACCGAGGGCGTGCGCGCCTACCGCGCGCTCGAGGGTCAGGAGGGCACCTACGTCGCGCTGCAGGTCGGCGACCTCGGCCACGCGCGCGGCCAGAACAAGCCGGCGGTCGACCGCGCGCTTCAGGACCAGGGCGCGCGCTTCCTCGCCGCCGTGCTGAAGCGCCAGGGCAAGCCGCCGCGCGACGGGAGCGTTGTCGCGTACACGCAGACCTGTCCCTCCACGGCGGCGGCCGGCGGCCCCTTCAAGGCCCGCAACTGGGACGCGCTGCATCCGCGCAGCCTGCGGCTCGGCTCCCGGGCCGGCCAGACGATCAGCTCGGCCGGCGGGGACCCGGCCGTCGCAGCCGCGCTCGACCCGATCGGCGGCGGCGGCGCGTGCGTGGCGCTGCCCGCGGCCCGCGCGGCCGGCACGGCTGTCGTGCAGCGCACGGTGACGAAGCCCTTCACCCTGCTCGGCTTCCCGACCGTGCGTGCACAGGTCAAGACGCGCGGGCGCGGCGGCATGATCGCGGCGCGCGTGTGGGACGTCGCAAACGGCCAGCAGACGCTTGTGGCGCGCGGCATCTACCGCCTCGAGGACAACCAGAAGGGCCGGATCGTCTTCCAGCTGTTCGGCAACGGCTGGCGCTTCGAGCGCGGCCACCGGGCGAAGCTCGAGCTGGTCGGCAGCGATCCGGGCTTCATGCGGCCGAGCAACTTCGCCTTCAGCGTGAGAGCATCGAAGCTGAGCGTGGAGCTACCGGGCCGCCAGTGAACGACGAACGCCTCAACTCGAACGGCATCGAGATCACGTATCAGACGCTCGGCGATCCGAGCGACCCGCCGCTGCTGCTCGTGATGGGCCTGGGGATGCAGCTGATCCATTGGGACCTCGAGCTGTGCGAGGAGCTCGCCGAGAGCGGCCACTACGTGATCCGCTTCGACAATCGCGACGCGGGCCTGTCCACGAAGATCGACGCCCCGGTGCCGCCGATCGTGCGAGCCATGGCGGGCTTCCACATCGACGCGCCGTACCTGCTGACCGACATGGCCGACGACTCGTTCGGCCTGCTCGACGGGCTCGGGATCGAGCGGGCGCACGTGATGGGCGTGTCGATGGGCGGCATGATCGGCCAGACGATGGCCATCACCCGCCCCGAGCGGCTGCTCTCGCTGACCTCGATCATGTCGACGACCGGTGAGCGGCGTGCGGGCATGCCGAAGCTGCGCGTCTGGAGCCTGCTGATGCGGCGCGCGCCGGGCGACCGGGAGGCCTTCCAGGACTACTTCGTACGCATGTTCCGCATCATCGGCTCGCCCGGCTTCCCGCAGGACGAGCCGCGTGTGCGCGAGCTGGCCGCGGCCACCTTCGACCGCGCCCACAACCCCGCCGGAACCGCGCGCCAGCTGGCGGCGATCATGGCCTCGGGCGACCGGACCCCGGACCTGCGGCGGCTCAAGGTGCCGACGACGGTCATCCACGGAACGGATGACCCGCTGATCCCGTTCCGCGGCGGCGTGGCCACGGCGCGGGCGATCCCCGGCGCCGAGCTCGTGGCGGTCCCGGGCATGGGCCACGACCTGCCGCGCGAGATCTGGCCGAAGGTCCACGAGGCGCTCGCCAGGAACAGCGAGCGCGCCGCCACGCACGCTTAGCGGACCAGCGGCCGGTGCTCCGGCGCGAGCTGCCGGGCCAGCGCGAGCGTCTCGTCGTCGAGCTCGCCGTCCACCAGCTCGTAGTGGCGCGCGTACTCGTCGACCAGCGCGGCGACCACGCGCTCCCAGCCGAGCGTTGCGTCCTCTGTCTGTACGGAACCGGTGGCCTCGGGTCGCCAGGCCAGGCCGAGTGCCTCGTAGACCGGCTCGAGGACGTGCCGGATGCGCTCCTCGCCGCTGACGACGAGCACGACGCCCGTGTGCGAGCCGCCCGCCACGAGGCGCTGGCCGATGCCGGCGAGCTTGACCGCGCCGCGGGCGTTCACGCTGTAGCGGCCCGGGCAGTACTCGCCGGGCACCTCGCCCACCCGCGCGTCCACGCCGAGCGAGCGCAGCGCGGCGACGAGCCGCCCGGCGGTCTCCGCGAAGCGCTCGTGGATGTGGGCGCGCGGCTCCGGGTCGGGGCGCGCGTGCCCGACCTCGACCGTGCCCTCATGGAAGATCGCCGCGCGGCCGCCCGCCAGGCGCAGGACGGCGTCGAAGCCGCTCGTCGCGCGCGGCCGTCACCGCCTCGTCGTACCCCGGCGCGACCGCGTCGCGTTTCGCGAAGGCCACGAAGGCACCCGGTCGCGCGATCCGCAACGTCTCGGGCAGCTCGCCGGCCGCGACGCGGAGCATCAGCGCGCGCGACACGGCGGTGTCGAGCGCCGGATCGTCCTCGAAGGAGTCGCGAAGAAGGCGGAGCGTGTTCACTCGGCTAATAGCCGAGTGCGAACTTCGCCTCTTCGCTCATCATGTCGGGCGTCCAGGCGGGGGTGAAGGTCATCTTTGAGTGGACTGCGTTGACGCCGTCGAGCTCGCTGACGAACTCCTCGATCTGCTCCGAGACCTGGGGGCCGATCGGGCAGCCCGGAGACGTGAGCGTGAAGTTCACGAAGACGTCGCCGCCGTCGATCTCCACGTCGTAGATCAGCCCGAGCTCGACGAAATCGAGCCCGAGCTCGGGATCGATGACGTTGGTCAGGGCCTCCTGCACGTCGTCGACTGTCAAGGTCGCCATGGCACGAGGATAGTAGGGTCAAACCCATGCCCCTGGCGGCGCTGATCGTGCTCTTCATCGTGGTCCCGCTCGCGGAGCTCTACGTGATCCTGCAGGTGGGCGACGCGATCGGCGCGGTTTGGACGATTCTCCTGCTCGCGGCGGATTCGGTGCTCGGCTCACTGCTGCTGCGCAGCCAGGGCCGGACGGTCTGGAGGCGCTTCAACTCGACGCTCGCGGAGGGCCGCATGCCGCACCGCGAGGTGATCGACGGCGTGCTCGTCGTCTTCGGCGGCGCCTTCCTGATCACGCCGGGCTTCCTCACCGACATCGTCGGCATACTGCTGCTGATCCCGCCCACGCGCGCGCTTGTCCGCAAGCTGGTGGCCCGGCGGCTCGGCAAGCGCCTGGTGGTCGGCGTCGTGGGCAGCGAGGGACGGCGGTCGCGCGCACCGCAGAACGGACACGACTTCGACGTCGAGGGCAACGCGACCGAGTACGAGGCCCCGCCGAGGAGACTCGAGGGGTGAGCGCGCCCGCGCTCGCGCTCTCGTTCTTCGACCCCGCGCACGAGACCTACGGGACGGCGCGAGCCGGTGCTTCGATCCTGTTCGAGGGCCGACGTCCGCGGGCCCTCGGCGGAGCGTCGATCGAGGCTTCGAATCAGGGTGGCTGGCACTGCGAGCTCGAGGGCGAGCTGGCGCTCGATGCCGAGGTCGCCTCCGACCTGGTCGATCTGGGCGGCGTCAGCGTCCGGCTCGTGCGCGTGCACGGCGACGCCGCTGGACGCCGCGTGGAGGGCCTCGGCACGCTGGCCGAGACGCAGACCGCGCCGCGCTGGGAGGAGCTCGACGCCCTGCGCACGGTGTCGGCGATCGTGGACGAGGACCACGCCCTGCTGGCGCTCGCCCGGCGTCCGCGAGGCGCGCTCGGCCACGGCGAGGAGCAGGTCGGCGCCGTACTGCTCGACGAAGGGCGCTTCCTGCCGGTGGACGAGGCGCGGCTGTCGACCGTCTACGACGGCGACGGCCGCCAGCGCAGCGCGGGCCTCGAGCTGTGGCTCCACGGCGAGGAGTACCCGCGGCGCGGGTCCGGGGTCGTGCTCGCCGGGTCGTCGCTCCAGCTGGAGGAGGTCGAGGTGCACGCGGCCGTCTTCCGCTGGCGCCTCGACGGCCGCGACGGCATCGGGGGCTACGAGCTGATGGCGCGCAGCGAGCCGCCCGCGGCCGCATGACACGCGCGCTGATCAGCGACTTCGGCGGCGTCCTCACGTCGCCGCTGCAGGAGGGCTTCCTCGCCTATCAGGAGGAGTCGGGCGTCTCGCTGGAGGAGCTCGGCATCGCGATGGCAAAGGCGACCGAGGAGCACGGCGACCATCCGCTCTTCGTGCTCGAGCGCGGCGAGATCACGGAGATCGAGTTCCGCGAGCGCATCGAGGCGCATCTCGAGTCCGGCTTCGACCTCACGCGGCTGCGCACGCTCTACTTCGAGCGCCTGACCACCAACCGCACGATGATCGACTTCATCGCCGAGCTGCGCAGCCGCGGCACGCGCACCGCGCTGCTCACCAACAACGTCCGCGAGTGGGAGCCGATCTGGCGCTCGAAGCTGCCGGAGGTGGACGAGCTGTTCGAGGTGGTGGTCGACTCCGCATTCGTCGGTCTGCGCAAGCCCGACCCGGCGATCTACGAGCTGACCCTCGAGCGGCTCGGCGGCGACGTGCAGGCGAGCGACTGCGTCTTCGTCGACGACCTCGAGGTCAACTGCGAGGCGGCGCGGGCGCTCGGGATGACGGCCGTGCGCTTCGTGGACGCCGAGCAGGCGATCCCGGAGATCGAGTCAGCGCTCGCCGAGTAGCGCGGCGAGCGTGCGCCGCATGGCGGCGCGGGCGCGCTCCGCGCTCATGCGCTGATGCAGCCGATAGCCCTCCCACATGGGCCCAGAGGCGGCCGACACGAGCGCACCGAGGAGCACCGCGCGGTCGCCGCGCTCACGTCCCTCGAGCTCCGGGCTGAACACGCGCTCGACCTCGGTGGCCGCGGCGCGGCGCCACGACTCGAGCCAGCCCGCCACGACCTCGGAGTCGTGCTCGAGCAGAATCGCCGCCTGGCGCAGGGAGCTGCTCTCCTCGAGCAGGCGCGAGCGCTGGGCGACGAAGGCATCGATGCGCTCCGGTAGCGGCCGCGAGGGATCGACCGGCTCGAGGCGGGAGAAGACGCGCTCGTACTGCTGGCGCGCGACCGCCTCGAAGAGCGCCTCGCGGTCCGGGAAATGCTGGAAGACCGAGCGCTCGGAGACGCCGGCGCGCTTCGCGATGCGCTCGGCGGTGGGGCGCAGCTCGCCCTCGTCGAGCAGTGCGAACAACGCGTCGACGAGCGCCTGCCGCGTGCGCTCTGCACGGACGGTCCGCCCGTCCTTGGCGCCGGTGCTCTGCGAGCCCATCGCCCAAGTCTAGTTCCTTGCACCCGCGCTGCAAGAAGCTGCCTATACTGGCCCGCGTGATGCGATTCCGGTCGGGCCTCCTCGCCGTCGTGCTCCCCTGTCTGGTGCTGGCGCTCGCGCCCGGCGCCGCGTCTGCCCAGCAGGACAACGCGGGCTCCTGCGTCGAGGTGGGGTCGCAGGGCACGAAGCACGACTACCGCTGCCGCATGGGGCCGGTCACGGTCGCGCCGTTCCAGGTGCTGACCAAGGAGCTGATCTTCAGCGTCCCCAAGCCGGACGTGGACGGCTACGTGACGAGCATGAACGTCGACGTCGTGGATGCGAACGGCAAGCCGGTGCCGATCAACCGGCTGATGCTGCATCACATCGTCTTCCTCAACTTCGGCAAGGCGTACGGGGAGAAGCGCGACCCGACCTGCGGCGACAGCTTCGAGGCGTGGAACACGATGTCGGCCCTGCCGAACGCCGCCGAGCGCTTCTACGCGGCCGGCGAGGAACGCGCCGAGATGCAGCTGCCGGAGGGCTACGGCTACCCGCTGGCCAAGAAGGACACGTGGCTCATGACCTACATGTTCATGAACCATCGCTCGGTCACCGACAGGGCGTACGTCGAGTACAACATGACGGTCGACACGCGACCGGACGTGACTCCGGTCAAGCCCTACTGGCTGGACGTCGCCAACTGCAAGGTCGATCCCGTCTACGACGTCCCAGGCGGCGGCCGCAAGGGCTCGGTCAACAAGCGCAAGATGGTCTGGACCCTGCCGGAGGCCGGCCGGCTCGTGGCGGGCGGCGGTCACGTGCACGGCGGCGGCCAGGCGCTGAAGCTGCGCCGGCCCGAGTGTCCGAACAGCGCGGTCTACACCTCGCGGCCGGTCTGGGGCGGCAAGAACCACCCCTTCTACAAGGTCAGACCGGTGCTGCATGAGCCGGGCCCGATCCACATGACCGGGTTCTATTCGGCGCGCGGCGTTCCGCTCGCCGCGGGCGAGAAGGTCGTGCTGGAGGCCGACTACGACGCGGCCCTACCGCACACGCGGGTGATGGGGATCATGGTCGTCTTCCTCGCGCCTGACGAGTCCGTGACCCAGCCCTGCGGGGCGCTGCCGAATGACTTCGTGTCGCTGAAGAAGCCGAAGGGCCGCTCGACGCCGCCACCCTTCCGCGTACCGATCGTCGGGAGGAAGGGCGGCAAGGCCGTCAACATCGCCGCGCCGCCCGGCCGCCGGGTCTCGCTCGGCAGAGGCGGGACCGTGGAGGTGGGCGACCTGTTCTTCAAGCGCCCCAATATCTCCCTGCGCGCCGGCGGAACGGTGACGTGGCGCTTCGACGGCCCGACGCTCCACAACATCACGCTCGCGAACGGCCCGCGGGGGTTCTCCTCGAAGAACCTCTCGGACGGTCGGATCTACAGCAAGAAGCTGACCGTACCCGGCACCTACCAGCTCTTCTGCGGCCTCCATCCCGTCGACATGACGGCGACGATCAAGGTCAAGGGACGACGAAGGTAGATCTTTCTTCGTAAAGAGCGGGGAAGTCGTACGAGGCGGTCTTGACCGGCCACGGGTGCGTTGCTTGGATGCACCGCAGAGACGCGGACGGAGCGCAAAGAGCGAAGCCAAGAGGTTGTAAGGCTCGCCCCGCAGAACCGGAGGCTTCGGCCACCGGGAATCGGACCTCAAGCGCGAAGTTCGCGTCTCGCTTTTTTTTGGGTCAGTGCCGCTCGCGAAGCTCCTGCTTCGCCTTCTTGCGGTAGCGAATGATCTTGCCCGCGTTGACCCGGTACTTGGCGATCGTGGAGCTCGGCGGCAGCTCGAAGCCCCCGACCAGCCGGTGCGGGATCAGCGTCCACCCGCCGTCCTCCTCGATCAGGTCGCCGCGCACCTGGAAGTTCCGCTGCCAGAGGAAGCGCGGGTGATGGTCGTGAGCCGTCAGGCAGGCGAGCCCCGGCTGCACGGGCAGCCCCATGACGCCTGTGCCCAGGCGGATTCGCCGAGCGCCGCGGTCGACCGAGATAGGCAGCCGCACGGAGAACGGGAAGCCGTCGGGGGCGACCAGCGACAGCACCGCCTGCGGGTAGCGGCTGCCGAGCTCGTCCATGCGCTCGTCCCACACCATCGCGCCGCCCTCGGCCGGCGCGTGCTCGGCGTCCGGCTCCTCGTCGTGGCCTGAGCGCACCTCCTCCATGTGCGCGTCGAACAGCTGCGGCTCGGTCGTCGCGTCGCCGCCCGCCCACACGTAGATGCGCTCCGGGCGCACGTGCACGTAGATGCGCGTGTAGTACCAGTCGAAGAAGCGCTGGAACGCCTTCGGCGGAGCCATCTTCGCCGTCTCCGGCAGCTTGACCGCCGACTCGCGCACGTAGCGCTCGCGGTTCGCGTCGAGATCGGCGTCGTCCACGGTGGCCGTCCCCTGCACCAGCACCTGCGGCGCGTTCTCGATGCCGGAGCCGGTCGGATCCGAGAACAGCAGCGCGACCTTCGGGTTGACGCGCGCGTCCTTCGCCTTCTTCGGGTAGCCGAGCCCGGTGGAGAGGTCGATGCACTGGCCGCCGCGCGTGTAGTACGGCGTGATGGGCCAGGAGATCGGCTGGCCGCGACGGTCGACGGTCGTGTACTCGCTCGTTATGAACGTCTCGAAGACCCGCTTGATCTCGTCTGGAAGGGAGGCGGTCATGGGGCAGGCCTACAGGCTAGATCGTCCAACATGCGCCCGGCCCGCTCAAGGGTCGCCGGGGGGCACCGATAGCGGTCTCGATGGCCATGCCTCGATGCTTCGCGGCTTCGCGCCGACCTTCGCTGTCCTCTGAGCGCGGCTCGTTCCTGGTCGAGGTGATGGTTGGCGCCATCGTGCTCGCGATCGTCACCTTCGCCGTCCTCGACGGCATGAGCGGAGCGGCCGACACGGGCGAGCGCAATCGGCAGCGCTCGGTCGCCTCGACGCTCGCGCAGCAGGACATCGAGCGCCTTAGGTCCTTCGAGATCACCGACCTCTCGAACTATCGCGAGACGCGCACGGTGAAGATGGGCGGGGTCGACTACACGGTCGTCTCGAGGACCGACTGGGTGCGGGACGCAAGCGGCCTGATCAGCTGTACGAACGACGACACCAAGGCCGAGTATCTGAAGGTCACTTCGAGCGCCTGGTCTCCGGCCTCGGAAGAGCGGCCAGTGCGCGAGGTCAGCCTGCTCACGCCGGCGCCGGGGGCGTTCAGCTCGACGTCCGGAACGGCGGCGATCAAGCTCACGGACCGCGACGGCAACCCCCACGCGAACATCGGCGTCTCCCTGGACGGCCCGAGCGACTACTCGGACTCCACCAACGACGTCGGCTGCGCGATCTTCGGGATGATCCCGACCGGCAACTACGAGGTGAACGTCAACGGCCTCGTCGGCTGGGGCGGCGAGGACGGCAGCACGAACGTCGTGACCGTGCAGCCGGCGAAGACGAGCCTCAAGCACCTCGAGCTCGAGCCGCCCGGCTCGCTGCGCGCGCGCTTCCAGCGCCCGGACGGCACGGCGGCGGCGTGGTCCTCCATGACGGTGGCCAACTCGAAGCTCCCGGGCGGCACGAAGTCGTTCAGCGCCGGCAGCGCCGTCGCGACGATCGACAGCAACGGGCTCTTCCCGTTCGTCGACGGCTATGGCGTGTACGCGGGGACCTGCCGCGCGAACAACCCCTCCTTCTGGGACGCGACGTACTTCACGACTTCGGGCAAGGGATCGATCGTGCTCGACCCCGGTGACTTCCTCAAGCCGGTCAACGTGCAGATGGGGACGCTGCGGGTGCGCGTGCGCAGCGGCGGCACGGGCACGCCGCTCGTCGACTCGCGCGTGACGCTGCGCCAGCAGGACACCCAGACCGGCTGCACCGTGAACCAGCTGACGGCGTTCGTCAACAACACCGGCAGTGACGGCGAGCACACCTTCGTGGTGCCCTTCGGCACGTACCGCATCTGCGTGAACAACGTCAGCGGCACCCTGCGCCGGCGCGAGTCGGCCGGCCCCGCCGGCACCGGCACGCCGACGGCTCCGCGTGACGTCCGCGTCGCGCCGCCCGGCTCGATGACGCCCGGGCCGATCGACATCACGCTTCCGACCAGCGGCAGCTTCAGCGCCTGCCCGAACACATGATCCGCCGCCGCCTCCGCACCCTCGGCCCGGACCAGTCGGGCTTCTCGCTCACCGAGCTGCTCACCGCGATGAGCATCGGCATCGTGCTGCTGATCGCGGCGTTCACGCTGCTCGACCGCGCCAGCTCCGCCTCGCAGGAGATCATCGACCGCCAGGACGCCGTCCAGCGCGGCCGCCAGGCGATGGAGCTGATCGTCCGCCAGCTGCGCTCGCAGGTCTGCCTCGGCGACGAGGAGGAGCCGCTCACCTGGGCCACCGGCAACCGGGTCACGTTCTACGCGGACCTCAGCAACGGCAGCAAGAACATCCAGCGGCGCACGATCTACTACGACGCTGCGCAGAAGAACCTGATCGAGCAGATCTTCCCCGG
Organism: uncultured Thermoleophilaceae bacterium; assembly: GCA_963814095.1. Classification (GTDB taxonomy): domain Bacteria; phylum Actinomycetota; class Thermoleophilia; order Solirubrobacterales; family Thermoleophilaceae; genus JACVRW01. Next base: position 178,145 of record CAWFBT010000006.1, read on the forward strand.
CGCCGGCGAGTATCCGGTGCTCACCTTCTCGACCACGCCGGCAGTCGAACGCGCGCTGGCGAGCCGCGTCGAGCCCATCCGGGACGGCGGCACCCCGCGCGAGTTCTTCCGGTACTACGGCTTCAAGCTCGGCGGAGCGCCGGGCGAGCTCGTGCAACTCAGGAACGGCGGCAACGACCTCACCGCCGACCAGAAGGCGAGCGTCGTGCTCGTGAAGGTCGGCTTCGTGGTCCTACCCGACCGAGAGCGCCCGCGTGATCGCGACGCGCTGACCATGGAGAGCGACATCTACGTTCGCATCGCCGACCCGTCGAGGCCCGCGGAGGGACCCGCATGCATCTGATACTTCGCAAGCTTCGCGACTGCCAGCGCGGCTTCACGACCGTCACCCTGATGGGCGTCCTCGTCGTGGGCGGCCTGCTCGTCGCTGCCGGCTTCGCGGCCGTCGACCCGGACATCTCGCTCTCGCGCGAGGATCAGGACTACAAGCAGGCCTACGGCGCGGCCGAGTCGGGACTGCAGTGGTACCTCAACAGCCTCGGCAAGGACAACAACTACTACGTGCGCTGCACCACCGGGCTGCCGCAGCCCACGCCCGGTCAGCCCGCGCCGGTCAACCAGGAGTGGACCGGCACCGGCCCGGACCCGCGCATCTGGCGGACGATCGACGCGACCGAGAAGGCCGACTACACCGTCGAGCTGCTACCCGCGCCGGGCTTCCCCGCATGCGTGGCGAACAACCAGTACTCGGTGGTCGACCCCAACGGGAACATGCGCCTGCGCGTGACGGGTCGCTCACGGGGCGAGACGCGCAGCGTCATCGCGACGCTGCGGCGCCGCAACTTCATCGACTTCATCTACTTCACCGACTTCGAGACGCTCGACCCGGCCGCCTACTCGAACCCAGCCACCATGGAGGTCAACTGCGCCCGCTACCGCGCTCAGCGCGTCGGCCGCGGCTGCACGGAGATCCGCTTCGCCGACAACGACGACGTGTTCGGCCCGTTCCACACGAACGACAACGTGCTGGTCTGCGGCACGCCGACGTTCGGCCGCACCAAGCGCGACGTGATCGAGATCAACGGGCCGACGCCATTCGAGACGTCCTCCGGGTGCGGCAACAACCCCGACCTGAAGGGCTTCCTCGATCACCCCGCCGGACCGCTCGAGATGCCGCCGTCCAACCGGGCGATCAAGGACGTGACGCTGCCGGCCTACGTGTTCCAGGGCAAGACCACGATCACGCTCCAGGGCCAGCAGATGCAGGTCATCAACCAGCGGCTCTGGCCTGATCTCCTGCCGCGCACGATGCCGCTACCGGCGAACGGCGTGATCTACGTCGAGAACCTGCCCGCCGGCTGCACGAGCGGCTACGACCGCGACCAGGATTACCAGAACCAGCCGGTCAACTGCGGCGACGTGTGGATCAAGGGCAACTACTCGCGCGACCTCACGGTCGCGGCCGACAACGACATCGTCATCAACGGCCACCTCGACCGCAACAGCGAGGGGCTCCTGTTCGGGCTGATCGCGAACAACTTCGTGCGCGTCTATCACCCCGTCACGAGCGACTGCGACCACAACGCGACCGGCTACAACCGCGATCTGCGCATCCAGGCCGCGATCCTCGCTCTGCGGCACTCGTTCATCGTCGACAACTGGGGCTGCGGCGAGCCCGCCGGCAACCTGACGGTGGACGGCGCGATCGCGCAGCGGTTCCGCGGACCGGTCGGCACCGTCAACGGCACCGCGATCGCGACCGGCTATCGCAAGGACTACGAGTACAACGACCGGCTGCGCTACCGCGAGCCGCCGTACTTCCTCGACCCGGTGCAGGCGTCCTGGCGCGTGGCGCGCCAGAACGAGCAGGTGCCGGCGACCGCGGCGCCCGAGCGCTAGGGCAGCTCGGAGGCGACCAGCTCGGGGGCTGCCGCCAGCGCGCCGTGGCCCTGACCCTCGAGCGTCCGCACGGTGACGTTCGGCAGCGCGTCGGCGTAGGCGGCGGTCGAGCGCTTTGCCCACCCAGGGCTCTCGCTTCCGACGAACATCAGCACGGGGATGTCGAGCTCGGCGAGCGCCGCTCGGTTCAGCTCGTAGCCGCACTCGGCGCGCAGCTCGCGCGGCAGCGTGTGGGCCACGGCCTTGCGCTGCTCCCACACGGGCGACTCGCGCAGCTGCTCAACCTCCGCCTCGTCATAGCCCGCGATGTCACGGAGGAACTCGCTGACGGCGGCATCGCGGTCGCCGTCCGCGATCCGCGATTCCAGGCGATCTATCACCGACGGCTCCGTGAGCACTCCGCCCATGGGCGGCTCGTACAGCACGAGCCGCGGCAGGCCCTCGATCAGCGGGGCCGCGCCGGCGGACACAAGCGCTCCGTAGGAGTGGCCGAAGAGGAGTGGCTCGGCGCCGTCCGCGACCATCGCGCGGATGACCGCCACCACATCCTCGAACTCGCGTTCGACTGCGTAGCCGTCGCCGTCGGTCGAGTCGCCACGGCCGCGGCGGTCGGCGGCAATCACGGTGTAGCGGTCCTCGAGCAGGGGGCGCAGGAACGACCAGCCCCAGCGCGCCGAGCCCGCCCCGTGCACGAGCACGAGCGGCGGCCCCTGGCCTGAGACCTCACAGGCGATCTCGACCCCGTCAGGCGTCCTCACGCGCTCCAGCACGACGCGCAGGCTACCCCGCGCAGCCGGGACGGCCCCACAAGCCGCGCCCGGCCTCGCGCGCCCGCCGCGCCGCGCGCACGAAGACGTCCTCGTACTCGACGTTCGGCGGGACCGTCAGCGGCTGGGCGAACCCGCGCGCCACCAGCATGCGGTTGAGGAAGCGGCCGTCGTCGAGCCAGACGTAGGCGAGCGCCCGGCCGTAGCGGTCACGCTCCTCCACGCCGAGCCGGTAGCGCACCTGCCCATCGAGGGGCACGATCCGCTCGACGAACCGGGAGGCCTCACGCCCGAAGCACTCCTGCTCGCCATAGACCTCCGGGGTGTCGATACCGATCAGGCGGACCTTGCCGATGCGGGACAGGTAGAAGGTGTCGCCGTCGGTGTGCTTCGTGAGGCGGGCCGACTCGGCGTCGGCGGGGACGCGCGCAGAGGTAGCGCCACCACTCCCGAAGTCCTCCTCCGAGCAGCCCGCGAGCGCCAGCACGACGAGCAGCGGCGCCAGAACCCGGAGCGTGCAGCGGCTAATTGTCGCTGCCGAGGCGGTCCCAGCAGTAGAGCTCAACCGCCTCGGCGGCGAGCTCTATCAGGCGCTCGTCGGACAGCCACGGCAGCACGGTCCCGAGCGCCTGCTCCTCGCTGATGCCCGCCTCGAACGCGTCGTCTCCCTTGAAGCCGGCGGCGATCTTCAGCGCCTCGCGGCGATGCTCGCCGAGGCGCGGGAACGCACCCAGCAGGAACTCCTTGTTGGCGATCGGGCGGCCGACCTCGAGCGAGGCGTGCCATGCGGCGAGTATCGACAGGTCGTCGTCGTCGAGCTCCTCGACTGCCTTGGCGTAGTGGACCTGCAGCTCGTCGTCCGGGATCTCGTCGACCCAGGCGCGCACGACCTCGCCCAGGAGCTGCCGGCGTGCTTCGCGCCCGACGCTCTCTGCGACGACCCTGATCGCTTCCTGTGGTTCGATGAAGCAGAGAGGCATGTGCCTTCGCTCTCCTCCGGATTGCATGGCTGACTGGTCGGAGAGTAGGACGCGCTCCTGACGGAAAGACAGCGCGGCGGCGAATCTAGGAGCCGAGCACCTCGGCGAGCCGCTCGGAGGCGAGCTTGAGGCGCCGGAAATACGCAGCACGGCTGAGATTGAGCTCGTCCGCCGCCTGCTCGTGGCTGGCGGCGGGATCGAGGTACCCGCGCTCCAGCACACGGCGCATCAGGCGCTCCGACTCGGTGTCCCCGAAAGCGCGTCCGGCGGCGTCCTCGAGCAGGGCGCGCACGGCCTCGGCGCGCTCCTCGACGCCGTCGCCGCGAGCGAGCGGCGACCGGGCGAGCGCGTGCGGAAGGCGAAGGTTGCGGAGCGCGTCGCGGACGACCTCGGCGTCGGCCGGCGCGGGGGTCGGTGCCGCTGCGCTCGGCGGCGGCTCGGCCGCGCCCGGCGGCGCCATCCCGAGCTCGAGGTAGATGGTGTCGCGCTGGGCGCCGAGCAGTCCGCCGGGGCCGTAGTCGACGAGCCAGCACTCGACGCGCTTGTGGCCGTAGCCCTCGATGTCGAGCTGGGACAGGTGCGTCGCCTGGATCGCCCGCAGGAAGCCCTTCAGCTCCTCCAGTTCGGGGTCGACCGGCAGGTAGGCGTGGCGGGGGTTGTCGAGCCCGGAGCGGAGCATCCCGGCCATGTTGATCATGGCCTGGATCTGCGAGTCGGTGTCGCGGGTGAAGTCGACGGCGTCGCGGAACAGGATCGCGTTGCCGTCCGGAGAGTGCTCGCGCGCGTGGGCCAGCCAGGGGCCGAGCAGGACGTCGTGCTCGGCGGCGGGCGGCGCGTTCGCGGGAGTCACGGAGATCGCGAATCCGCAGAGTGCGTCGCCGGCGTCGCGTGCGATCGCGACGGTCTCGGGCGCGTCCTCGAAGAACGGCCTCGTCAGATCCCACCACTCGGCATAGCCCTGACTGCCGAGCAGCAGCGCCACCTGCTCCGCGTCGCCGCGGCGCGCGCTGTCGACGCGGTTGCGCACGCTCCCCTCCCAGCCGTAGAAAGCGCGGATCTGCGGGGTCTGGACGAGCTCGGCCAGATCGACGGTCAGCATCGGCTGTCCCCGCACCGAGCGCGCGTACAGGCTGTCCGCGATCCGCCGGCGCAGCTCGCGCTCGCGCTCCGACTCGCGCTGCAGCAGGTCCGCGCGCAGCGCCCTGCGCACCAGGTCGTGGAACGTGAGCCCGCCGCCGAGTGCCTCGGCGAAGCTGCGCGACTCGAGCCAGCGCATGGCCTCCGCGGGGTCCGTCTCCGGGAGGACGTCGCGCAGCAGCTCGAGCGTCGTCACGCGCGCGATGCATGCCACGCCGAGCACGTCGCGGTAGCGCCCCTCGATCTCGGCCTCGGCGAGCCGGCGGACGAGCGTCCTGACCATCTCGCCGGTCTCGCCCGCCTGCGGGCTCCAGCCGTCGTCCTGCACGGCCGCAACCGAGAGCGTGAGCGCGAGCGGCGAGCCGCCCGACCAGTGGGCCAGCTCGTCCAGGCGTGCCCCGCTCAGCCCATGGGCGCCGAGCAGCTCCTCCGACTCGGCGAGCGACAGCGGGCCGAGCTCGATCTCGCGTGTGATCGTCTCCCAGCCGCCCTCGAACCAGCCGCGCTCGGGCGCCTGGCGGCCGGCCACTACCACGATCGCGTGCTCCGGCAGCGACGGCAGCAGCGCCCGCCGGAGATGGCCGCCGAGCGCGGTCATGCGCTCGTAGGTGTCGATCAGGATCAGCGGGCGCTCATGCTCGTGGGCGGCGGCCAGCGCTTCCTCGATCGCATCCGGCACGGGCGGGAGCTCGCGGCCCTCGACGAGCACGGGCGACCAGCCGGCCTGGCGGCCGCGGTCAGCCACCTGGCGCAGCAAGGCGCTCTTGCCTATGCCACCAGGACCGTGAACGAGCACCACGCTCGCCGCTGGATCGTCCACGAACAGCTCGGCGATCGCCTCCAGCTCGCCGGCCCGCCCGACGAAGGCCGCCCGGTCGCGCCGGGCCATCCTTGTACCCAGATTCACGTGTGCTGGCCCTCGATCGGTGAGCGTACCGCTCTTATGGCGTGCGCAGCGTGAGCTCCGGCGGGTGGACGCAGAGCGCCGCCCGGCCCGGGCAGTCCGCGCACAGGCCGGCGTGCGGCTCGTCCGACGGAACGAAGCTGCCCTCGACGACCCCGCGCGCCAGCTCGAGCAGCTCGCGCTCCAGGCGCTCCGCGTCGGCGGCCGCGTAGACGGCCACGGCGGGCTCGTCGGGACGCTCGAGGAAGCAGTGCGCCACCTCGACGCGTTCCGCTCCAGCCCGTAGCGCCGCCAGGGCGTAGACGATCCGCTGCGTCGCGTAGCCCTCTGCGACGACCTCGGCCGGCTCGCGCCCGTCGAGGGCGTCGCTCTTCCAGTCGATCACAAGTGCGCCGTCCTCCTCGACGGCGTACACGTCGACGACGCCGTTCATCAGCAGGCTGCGCCCGCCGGCCCCGGGCGGCGTGAGCGTGAACGTGAAGGGCAGCTCGGCGCGCACCGGGCGAGCGGCCGCGATCCGGTCGCGCAGCTGCGAGCCCGCCACACGCTCGACCATCGCGCGCAGGTCCGCCACGTCCTCGGGCAGTGGCTCGACCCCGTAGCGCTGGACCTCGGCGGCGATCTCCTCGGCGGAGGGCACGACGGGGCGCCCGAAGTCGAGCCGCTCGATCAGCCCGTGCACGATCGAGCCACGCAGGAGCGCGGTCATCGCGCTCTCGTGAGCGGCCTCGTCGGGCGGCAGCGGAGACTCGACCGGCGCCAACCCCAGCGAGCGCTGCAGGTAGAAGCGGTAGCCGCAGCGCCGGTACGCCTCGAGCCCGCTGTAACTCAGCCGGCTCACCGGGAGCGCCCGCGGCGCCGGCGGCAGTCCGAGCTCGAGCGCCGGCTGCTCGTAGCTCGGCTCGATGTTGCTCGCAGCGGCCACAGGCGTCCGGTTGGCGCCGGGCAGCAGCTCGTCGAGCGTCTCCGGCGTGAGCCGGCTCCAGCGCACCCGCACCGGCCGCTCCTCGAACTCGTCCTCGTGGATGCCGCTCGCGCCGTCCGCCGGCAGCCCGTCGCAGAAGCCCCGCCACACCCAGCGCATCGGCTCGCTCAGGTCGGCGGGCGGATTCCGGCGCGCGAGATCCGTCGCCCCGCTCAGGATCAGGTGCTCCTGCGCGCGCGTGGCGGCCACGTAGAAGATGCGCCGCTCCTCCTCCTCGGCGTCCAGCTTGCCCTGCGCCTTCAGCCGCTCGAGCCGCTCGCTGTCGACCGCGCCGCCCAGCCCGGCGAGCCGGAGGCCGACCGTGCCGTCCTCTGAGATGCGCAGCGAGCCCTCGTCATCGCGGCCGTCCTTGCCGAGGTCGCACACGCAGACGACGGGGAACTCGAGGCCCTTGGCGCGGTGGATTGTCATCATGCGCACCGCGTCGAGCGCCTCCGCCTCGAGCGGCGCCTCGCCCTCGCGCGCCTCGAGGGCGTCGAGCTCCGCCAGCGCGTCCACGAAGCCGCGCAGGTCGCGGCCCTCGTCGGCCTCGAACTCGCGCGCCATCCGCATCAGCTTGCGCACGTTGGCCATGCGCCGGATCCCACCCGGCAGTGCGAGCAGGTGGCTGTCGTAGCCCGTGCCGGTCACGGCCCGATCGATGAGCGCCTCGAGCGCGATCTGGCCCGCAACCCGCCGCTCCGCCTCGAAGCGCTCCACGAACGCGGCGAGCCGGCGCCGGTCATCGTCGGGTAGCAGCGCGAGCAGCTCCTCCGAAGGCTCGCTCACAGCCCACCACGGATCGCGTCCGGAGCGGCGAGCGTGCAGGCCTATCAGCGCTACCGCGTCGAGCGAGAGGCCCGCGAGCGGAGAGGCGAGCAGCGAGTAGACGGCGAGCCCGTCGAGCGGGTTGGCAAGCGCGGAGAGCCAGTGACGCAGATCGGACACCTGCTGCTGGGCGAAGTAGCCGCGCCCGCCGACCACGTGCACGGGCAGGCCGCGCTCCTCGAGCGCGCGCTCGAAGAAGCCCATCGCGGTGGTTGCCCGGAACAGCATCACGACGTCGCCGAAGGCGTAGGGGCCGCCGCGGGTCAGCTCGTCGATCCGCTTGGCGAGCAGGCGCGCCTCCGCCGCGCGCCAGGGCGGCGCGGTGGCGAGCGTGGTGCCGAACGGGGCGTCGCCGAGGCCCGGCGCCTCCTCCCAGCGCTTGCGTTGCTTCTCGACCACGAGCAGCTCCACGCAGGGATCGATGCGAGGCGCCTGCTCACGCGAGCCGGGAGCCTCGCGGAGCGGCTCGAAACGCTCGCCCCAGGTGCGCTCGAAGGCGAGGTCGACCGCGTCGAGGATCTCGCCGCGGGCGCGGAAGTTGACGGTGATGCTCTCGGCGCGGCCCGCCTCGACCGCCTTGTCCCAGTGGCTGCGGAATACGCCGACGTCGGCGTTGCGGAAGCGGTAGATCGACTGGTTCTCGTCGCCGACGCGGAACAGGTTGTCGCGCGCGAGCAGCTCGAGCAGCTCGTTCTGGAGCGGGTTCGTGTCCTGGAACTCGTCGACGAGGACGTGCGCGAAGCGCCCGGAGTAGGCCTCGCGCAGCCCGCTGTTGCCGGCGAGCAGGTCGCGCGCGACCAGCTCGAGGTCCTCGAAGTCGAGTCCCGAGCGGTCCCGCTTGGCGCGCTCGTAGCGCTCGCCGAACAGCTCCAGGAGCCCGCTCAGCATCGTGTGGTCGCGTTGCTCCTGGCGCGCGAGGATGAAGGAGCGGTACTCGCGGTAGGCGGTCTTGTAGTGCTCGCATGCCTGCGTGCTGAGCGCCTTCGCGCGGCCCTTCAGCTCGATGCCCTTGAGCTCGGCGCCGTCCGGGATGCGGTCCTCGGCCAGCAGGTCGAGCGCCGCCTCGAGCCGCTCGATCGCGGCCGCCACCGTGGCTGAAGCCTTGCCCCGCCCGAGCTCCTCGAGCGCGCCGCGCGCGGCGGCCTCGAGCCGCTCCGCCTCGCCCGACGGCAGCGGTGCGACCGTGGGCTCGAGCGCCGGCCGGCGCTGCCCGCGGCTGCGCAGGTGCGAGTAGGCGGTGCGCAGCATGTCGCGCAGGCGGTCCGGGGTGTGGGCGGCCACCATCTCGATGCGGACGGGGTCGACGCCGTCCGCCATGAAGGCCTCGAGCGCGCCGTCGAAGGCCTCGATGGCGAGCCGGTCGGCCTCGACCTGGTCGAGGACGCGGAAGTCCGGATCGATGCCCGCGCTGAGCGCGTGTGCGCGCAGGATGCGCGCACACAGCCCGTGGATGGTCGAGATCCAGGCACCCTCGGCGGCACGGGCGTCGCCACGCCGGCCGAGCTCGAGGAAGCGCCGCCGCACGCGCGTCTTCATCTCCGCGGCGGCCTTCTCGGTGAACGTGATCGCGAGCATCGACTCGACGGTGGCGTCGTCGTCGACCACGGCGCGCACGAAGCGCTCCACGAGCACCGTCGTCTTGCCGGTCCCGGCGCCGGCGCGCACCAGAAGCGACGCGTCGCGGCGCTCGACCGCGCGCGCCTGCTCGGTCGTCAGCGTCGTCATCCCTCACTCCTGCAGATCGACGGGTACTTGCAGCCGCCCTGCCAGTCGCAGCGCTCCGGGGCCGGGCAGAGCCGGCCGGCGCGCATCTCGGCGTCGGTCGCGCGGATGCGGCCCAGCGCCCAGCCGAGCTTCTCGCGGAACTCGTCCTGCTCGAGCCGGTCGCCGGCCACCCAGCCCGAGCCGAGCTCCTCCACCTCGGCGGCGACCATCCCGCGTGGGCGCGGGTCGTCGGACCCGAGCGCCACGTACACACCGCCCGCGGCGCGCAGCTCGAGCAGCCGCTCGACCACCAGCATGTAGAGCGCCGCCTGGAAGCGGTTCTCCTTCTCCCAGCTCGAGACCTTGTAGCGGTCGACGCGCTTGCCGCTCTTGTAGTCGATGACGAGCGCCAGGCCGTCGTAGGTGTCGACGCGGTCCATACGCCCGCGCACTCGCAAGCCGGCGGCGATCTCGACCGGCTCGTGGTCCTCCCCGTAGCCGAAGCGCAGCTCCATGTGCTCGGGCTGGAAGCGGCTGTCCGAGCGCGCCTCGGCGCGCAGGTGGCGCAGCAGGTCGAACTCGAGCCGCCGCGCCGCCGCCTTCACGCGCGTCTCCTTGGGCGAGATCGTGAACCCGGAACGGCGCTCGCGCAGCTCCTCGAGCAGGATGCGCTCGGCGCGCGTGAGGTTGGCGGGCGTGACGCGCCGCTCGCCGGTCTCCTCGCCGATCCGCAGGTAGGTGTGCTCGAGCACGGTGTGGGCGTAGTCGCCGCGCACCATCGCCTCCGGGTCGGGCTCGAGCGCCTCCGGGCGCAGCAGGTCCTCGACGAGCCACTTGACGGGGCAATCCGCGAAGCGCTCGAGCGCGCCCGCCGAGACGGCCTCGCGCTTCCCGAGCTCCTCGAGCAGCGACGCGCACGTGAGCGGCCCGGCCACGCGCTCCTCGCGGCGCGGCCCGGCGGCCGCCAGCGCGCGATCCCACTCCGCCGCGGTCGGGGCGGTCTCGGGCGTCCAGGTCACGTCCGAGAGCGAGCGGGCGCGCACCTGCGGCTCCGCGAGCTGCTCGCGGGCGTCCTCGACGAAGAACGATTCGGCCTGCGGATTGCCCTCCTCGTCGCTCGAGCGCGAGGAGAGCACGAGCAGCCGCTCGGCACGCGACGCGCAGACGTAGAAGAGGTAGCGCTCGCGGTCGAGAGCCTCCTCGCGCACCGGCAGCACGAGCCCGGTCGCGCTCGCGATCGCGCGCCGGTCCTCGTCCGACAGGAACGGCTCGGGCGTCGCGCCGCGCGGGAACTCGCCCTCCTGCAGGCCGCAGACGAAGACCGCCTCGAAGCGGCGCGCCCGGATCGCCTCCGGCGTCGCGACCTGGACGCGGTCGGGCTGCGGGTTGTCGCCCACGTGCACCTCGAGCTGCTCCAGCACGCGGTGCACGCGCGCGGCGTCGACGCGTCCGCTGCCGGCCGCGCCCGGGCGCAACGCGTCGCGCAGCGCGGCGAGCGCCGCCTGGCCCTCGCGCAGCGCGCGCGCCTCCTCGAGCTCGGGGCCGTGCAGCACGGCCGCCTGGCGCTCGTGCGGCGCCGCGAACAGGCTTCCGAGCCGCTGCTCGAGCTCGGCGACGAAGGCGCTGGCGTCGCGTGCCCGCGTGAGCCGGTCGAGCTCACCGAGCTCGAAGTTGTCGCGCTCCCAGAGCTCGCGCGCCTGCGCGGCGCTGTGCGCGCCCTCACGGCGTACCGCGGCCTCGAGCCGGTCCGCCATGCCCGTCACGCGGAGGCGCCCGGGGGTGCGCAGATAGGCGAGCAGGTCGTCGGCGCTGCCGCCGAGCGACGCGCAGCGGATCAGTGCCAGCAGCCCGCGCCCGATTCCCGTGTGGCCGAACGGGACGCGGCGGTCGATCGAGTATGGGATCCCGTAGGCGCCAAAGACCTGCTCGAGCAGCGACGCGTACGAGCTCGGCCTGCGGAAGACGACCGCCACGTCGCCCGGCTCGGTCCCCTCGCGCAGCAGCTCGAGGATCCGCGCTGCCGCGAGCTCGACCTCCGCGCGCTCGCCGCCGGCGCTGTGGAAGCAGATCGCGGAGCCGGGATCGACCGGCTCGCCGGGTGCCTCGAAGAGGCGCCGCTCGAGCTGGTGTAGCGCTCCGCGCGAGCCCTCCGCGTAGTGGACGTCGACCGGCTCCAGCGCCAGCTCGTCGGCGCCACGGGCGAGCAGCTCCTGCCTGATGCGCGCCGTCGCGCGGAAGGCGTCGCGGCCTGGCTCGAACGGCAGCGACACCTTCACGTCGGCGCCGCAGCGAGCCGCGATCGTCTCGAGCGCATCGAGCTCGAGCGGGGTGAAGTCGTCGAACCCGTAGACGAACAGCGGCGTGCCGCCCCAGGCGTCCGGTTCGCTCCGCAGGGCGTCGAGCGCGCGCCAGGCGAACACGTCCGCGTCGACCACCCCGGCGCGGTCGAGCCCCGCCCGGTAGCCGCGGTAGAGCGCCGCCACCTCGTCCGCGTACGGGCGCCGCGGCCCATCGCCCGCCCAGTCGCGCAGCGCGCGCGTGAAGCGCGCCGGGTCCACCATCGAGCGCCCGAGCTCCGCCACGAAGCGAGTCGCGGCCCGCACGAACCCCGGCAGCGCCGCCGACTCCGCCAGCACGTCCAGGCTCGCCGCCTGGACCGCCTCCTCCACGATCAGCTCGCGCTGCACCTCCGAGGCGGTGCGCTCTCCGTAGCCGGCGCGGCGGGCGATCTCCTGGAAGAGCCAGCCGAAGCGCAGCACGCGCGCGCCGAACACGGCTCCGCGCTCCGCGAGCTCGCGCTGAGCGTGCTCGACGTCCCCGAAGGTGGGCACGAGCAGGATGGGATCCTCGGCGAGGCGCGCCCTGAGCCCGCCCAGCACCTCGCCCGCCTTGGCGGCGTTGGCTGGTCCGGTTACGAGCGTGAGCGGCACAACCGATAGAGGTAGCGCGCGGTCACGACGGAGAGATGGTCGGGCTCAGCCGCCCGGATCTGACGGAAGGAGCGGATCGCTGCGCACTCGGCCGAGCGGAGTGCTGGCGCCCGACGGCTCGGAGGCCTTCAGCGCACCCGCCGTGGCCGCTGCCTCCAGGGCCTGTGCAAAGCGCGCGGGCGGCAGCATCACCGGAGCCTCCTGCAGCTCCCAGCCGCGGTTGGGGCGCATGATCCAGCGCGCGATCCGGACGCGCTCGCCGTCCAGGCGCTCGACGCGCAGCTCGTCGCGAAGCTCACCGGAGCGACCGGGGCTCGCCCCCTGGGCGTTCGCCCCCGTCTCGGCGCCGGCGTCGAGGCCGAGCGGCCCGAGCAGCTCCTTCTGGGCGGCCTCGCCCAGCAGCGCGGGCAGGTCGCGCAGCGCCAGGACCGGCGCCTCGCGCATGAGCTGTCCGGCGTGCCAGCCCGCGAGTCGCAGGCCTCCGGGCACCTTCTCGAGCCGGATCTCGCGACCGTCCTCGTACGGGCCCGCGGAGGCGAACTCGCCGCGCGACATCCGCGCCCGGGCGCCGGTGGCGCTGCTGCGCGCCGCGCCGGCCTTGCGGGCGCCACCGCTCGTCGTCCGTCGCGGCCGGGCCGGCTTCAGGTTCGGATCCAGCACGGTGCCCTTGGAGCAGATCGGGCAGTCCGCCGTGAAGCGGTTGTGGCGGCAGAAGGTGGGCACCTCGCTGAAATCTAGCTGTCCCCCTCCGCCAGCCGGTGACGCGGCTGCCACCATCTCGCGAATGCGGACGGCGGTGGTCTCGGACCTTCACCTCGGCGCGCTCGGCGGCGCCGACGTCGCGCGCGACCCAGATGTCCGTGAGCGGCTCGTCGAGGCACTGAGCGGCGCCGACCGGGTCGTCCTCCTTGGCGACGCGCTCGAGCTGCGCGAGCGCCCACTCGCCCAGGCGCTGGAGGTGGCCCAGCCGCTGATCCACGCGCCTCGGCAAGGCGCTCGCGGGCCGGACGCTCGTCTTCGTGCCCGGGAACCACGACCACGCCCTGGCGGAGCCGTGGCTCGCGCGGCTCCGGCTCGACGGGGCCAGGCTCGCGTCGGACGGCGAGTGGCCCGTGAGCCCCGCCGACGGCCCCGCGGGACGGCTCGCGGAGGCGATGCCCGAGGTCGACCTGCGGCTCGCCTATCCCGGGCCTGTGGCTGCGCCCCGACGTTTACGCGACCCACGGCCACTACCTCGACCTCGACCTGACGATCCCAAGGCTCGAGTCGGTCGCCGCATCGGTGATGGGCCGGGTCACGGGCCGCGGCAGGAACTGCTCGTCGGCGGCCGACTACGAGGCCGTGCTCGGGCCGATCTACGCGTTCTACGAGCGGCTGGCGGACGGTGCCGGCCCGGAGACGCTCAGCCGCGGCGGCACGCTGTCGCGCACCGTCTGGAAGCGCGCGACCGGGGAGGGCCGCGCCGGTCGGGTCCTCGTGGGGCGGGTCGCGATTCCAGGAGCCGTCGGAGTGCTCAACCGGCTCGGCCTGGGCCCCTTCGGCACGGAGCTCACGGGTGTCGAGCTGCGCCGGTCCGGACTGCTGGCGATGGGCCGTGTGGCAGACACGCTCGCGCCGGAGGCCGAGCACGTGCTGTTCGGGCACACCCACCGGGCCGGCCCGCTCGCGGGCGATGACCTGGCCGAGTGGACGACCCTGTCGGGCTCACGGCTCTGGAACTCCGGCACCTGGTTCCGCGAATCCGCCTTCATCCAGGACGGCGATCTCGACAATCCCTACCTTCCGGGGACCGTGCTGACGCTCGACGACGAGGGTCCGCCGCGGCTCGAGAACGCGTTGAAGGGCTACGCCGCCGCCGGCATTGGCTCCGGCACCGACGCGCCGAGCGCGTAGGCGGCCTCGTCGAACTCGCGCAGGCGTTGGCGGAAGGGCCAGGTGAACGTCGGCCAGAGCGTCGAGTTGTGGCCGTTGGCGTCGATGTACCAGCTCCTGCAGCCGCCCGAGACCCAGACGGTGCCGTCCGTCATGCGGTCGATCTCGACGTTGTAGGCGGCCTGGGCCTCGGGGCGGACCTCGAGCGTGCGCGCGCCGTTGCGGTCCAGGGCGCGCAGCGCGCCGGTCAGGTACCGGATCTGGGCCTCGATCATGAACACGATCGAGTTGTGGCCGAGCCCGGTGTTGGGGCCGACGAGGAAGAACAGGTTCGGGTAGCCGGCCACCGCGGAGCCCTTGTAGGCCGCGGGCGAGCCGCCCCAGGTCTCCGAGAGCGTCCGCCCCTCGCGCCCGCGGATGCGCGTCGCGATCGGGATGTCGGTCACGTGGAAGCCGGTGCCGAAGATGATCGTGTCCACCTGGCGCTCGACGCCGTCCCGGTCGACGATCGAGTGCGGCCGGACTTCGCGAATGCCGCCCGTGACCAGCTCGACGTTCGGCTTGACGAGCGTGGGATACCACTCGTCGGTCGGCAGGATGCGCTTGCAGCCCATCGCGTAGCGCGGCCGCAGCTTCTCCCGCAGCGCCGGGTCGTCGACCTGGTCGTGCAGGTGCCGCAGCGCGAGCTTCTCGACGAGGTGGCCGAGCCGCGGGCGCCGGAACTGCAGCACGAAGGTCTCGCGTGCCCAGTAGATGCCGGCGCGCATTGCGAGCTGTGCGGGCGGGAAGACGCGGTAGACGGCGCGCTCCCAGCGGCGGAGCGGCCGGTTGGGGTGCGGCACCACCCACGGCGCCGTGCGCTGGAAGACGTGCAGCTGCTCGACCTTCGGCTGGATCTTCGGGACGAACTGAATCGCCGACGCGCCCGTCCCGATCACGGCCACGCGCTCGCCCGCGAGCTCGTGCTCGTGGTCCCAGCGTGCGGAGTGGAAGGTCGTGCCCTCGAAGCTCTCGAGGCCGGGCAGATCGGGCGTGATCGGGTCGCTCAGCGGCCCCTGGGCGGCGATCACGACGTCGGCGGTCAGCTCGCCCTGCGACGTCTCGATCCGCCACAGCTGCGCGTCGTCGTCCCAGTCGGCGGCGACGAGCTCGCAGTCGAAGCGGATGTGCGGCATCACGCCGTGGCGCTCGGCGCAGTCGCGCAGGTAGTCGAGGATCTCGGGCTGCGGCGAGAACGTGCTCGACCAGTTCGGGTTCGGTGCGAACGAGAACGAGTAGAGGTGCGAGGGCACGTCGCAGCGGCAGCCGGGATAGGTGTTGTCGCGCCAGGTGCCGCCGATGTCCGAGGCGCGCTCGAGCACGACGAAGTCGAGCTCGCCCTCCTGCCGCAGCTTTATCGCCATCCCGAGGCCGGAGAAGCCGGCGCCGACGATGGCGATCCGATGGTGGGTCACGTGAACCTCCGCAGTCCCGGCAGCAGGAGCTCGACGGTCCAGTCGGCGAGCCGCTCGATTGGCACATCCGGGTGCTCCCACATCCAGTGGGCCACCCCCTCGTAGGCGGAGTTGACGGCATGGGCAGCCAGCTCGAGCTCGCGCGGGTCGGCGTCCGGCGGCGCCTTCTCGAGCAGCAGCTCGTGCACGAGCGCCGCCTGGCGCCGGCGCACCTCGATCGCGGCGTCCGAGAAGCGCCCCTCCATCATCAGCTCCCAGGCGACGCGGTTGTCCGCGGCGAAGCGCAGGAAGGCAAGCCCGCCCGCGCGCACGCGGGCCTCCGGCTCGCTCTCGGCGCGCACGGCCTCGGCCACCAGCGTGGCGAGCCGCTCGGCCGAGCGCTCGAGACAGGCACGGAAGAGCCCGTCCTTGCTGCCGAAGAGCTCGTATACGACGGGCTTGGTCACCCCGGCGCGGCGGGCGAGCTCGTCCATCGACGAGCCCTGGTAGCCGCGCTCGCTGAAGAGCTCCTCCGCGAGCTCGACGATCTGCCGCTCGCGCACGGCCCGCGGCACGCGGCCGTGGGCGAAGTCCTCTATGCGTGCGCTTGCGGGTTCCACCTACCGCGCGTAGGTTACCGTCGGTAAGGCAGCAGTCAAGGGGTACCTGACGTGACGCTAGGTGCGTTGACGGCGTATATCGCCGTCAATGCACCGCGGATGACCGGAGGCGCCGGATCCGACCCCCTCACTGCCGCCGTTTACGCGGCTTCGACCTCGGCCTTCTCGGAGTCATCGGACCCGCCCGCCTCCGACTCGGCGCGCTCCTCCTCGGCCTCGCCCTTCGGCGGCTCCTTCGCCCACTCCTCGTCGAAGTCGACGCGCCACTTGCCCTCTTCGTTCTGCTCGAGCTTGAGCTTTGCCCGGAAGGTGCGGCCGGCGCGGCTGCGGAAGCCGGTGACGGCCTTGGCGGTGCGACCTACCGGCGGGTCGTCGCCGCGCTCGACCGACTGGCGCAGCGACTCGATCAGCTCCTTCGCGACCGATACGGGCAGCGACTTGCCCGCCTTGCGCTTCCAGATCACGAACCCGCAGCCCGGGTCCTCGCGCGACCAGCACGAGTAGCCCTTGCGGTTCTCGGTGATCTCGCGGCCGCAGATCGGACAGGGGCCGAGCTTGGCCCGCTCGATCTGGACGCCCTTCAGCTTGTCGAGCTCCTCGACCGTGTCCTTCGTGAACTTGGCGATGTCGGCGATGAACGCGTCGTGGCTGTCCTCGCCGCGCTCGATCAGGCCGAGCCGGTTCTCCCAGTTGCCGGTGAGCTCCGCCGAGGTGAGCTGGTGGCCGTTCAGGAGGCGGATCACCTGGATGCCCTTCTCTGTGGCGACGAGTGAGCGGCCCTCGCGCTCGATGTACTCGCGCCCGATCAGCAGCTCGATGATCCCGGCGCGGGTGGCGGGCGTGCCGATCCCGGAGTCCTTCATCGCCTCGCGCAGCTCGGCGTCCTCGATCTCCTTGCCGGCGGTCTCCATGGCGCCGAGCAGCGACGCGTCGCTGAAGCGCCGCGGCGGCTGGGTCTCCTTGCGCATGAACTCGACCGAGCGCGTCTCGACCGACTCACCCTGCTCGAGCTTCGGCAGCAGCTGGTCGCCGCCCGAGTCGTCGTCGCCGCGCTCGCCCTCGGCCTCGTCGCCGTAGACGGCGCGCCAGCCGGGCTCGACGAGCCGGCGCCCACTGGTGCGGAAGATGTTGCTCTCGACGTTCGTCTCGACGCGCGTGCGCTCGAACTTCGCGTCCGGGTGGAAGACCGCGAGGAAGCGCTTGGCGACGAGGTCGTAGACCTTCAGCTCGTCCTGGCCCATCCTGCCGAGGTCGTGCTCCGAGCGGGTGGGGATGATCGCGTGGTGGTCCTCGACCTTCTTGTCGTTGACCACGCGAGCGAGCGGAAGCTTCTCCAGCGAGGTGACGTACTCGGAGCCGCGCCGGTAGGCCGCGTTGTGCCCGACGAGCTCGGCGATCGGCTTGATCTCGGGGATCATGTCGCCGGTCAGGAAGCGCGAGTTGGTGCGCGGGTAGGTGAGCGCCTTGTGCTCCTCGTAGAGGCGCTGGGCGGCCGAGAGCGTGCGGCGCGCCGAGAAGCCGAGCAGCGTGTTCGCGTGGCGCTGCAGCGAGGTCAGGTCGTAGAGGAGCTGGGGCCGCTCGACCTCCTCCTTCTTCTCGAGCTTCGTGATCAGGCCGGGCTTGCCGGTCGTGGCCTCGACGATCGCCTTCGCCTCGTCCTCTGAAGGCAGCCGCTTGCCGCCCAGGTAGCGGCCCGCGTACAGGCGCTCGCCGCTGGCGGCGAACTTGGCCTCGACGAGCCAGTAGGGCTCGGGCTTGAAGGCCCGGATCTCCTCCTCGCGGCGCGCGACCAGCGCGAGCGTCGGCGTCTGGACGCGGCCGAGCGACACCGCGCCGTCGAAGGCCGCCCGCAGGCGGATCGACGCGGCGCGGGTGGCGTTCATGCCCACGAGCCAGTCCGCCTCGGAGCGCGAGCGGGCCGCCTCCTCGAGCGGCTTCATCTCCTCGCCGGGCCGCAGGTCCTTGAACGCCTCGCCGATCGCGGTCTTCGTCATCGACGACAGCCAGAGCCGCTGGACCGGCTTCTTGACCGGAGCGATCTCGTACAGGTAGGCGAAGATCAGCTCGCCCTCGCGGCCGGCGTCGCAGGCGTTGACGACCAGATCGACCTCGTCGTCGGCCATCCGCCGGTGGATCGCGTAGAGCTGCTTCTTGGCGCGCTCGTCGTTCGGGACGAGCTTGAACTCGTCCGGGATGATCGGCAGGTCGGCGAAGCGCCACTTCTTCAGCTTCGGGTCGTAGGCGTCCGGCTCGGCCAGCCCCACGAGGTGCCCGACGGCCCACGTGATCACGTAGTCGTCGCCCTCGAGATAGGTCTTGTCCTTCGAGTTCTTGAAGGATCCGGGCAGGGCTGAGCCAAGGTCGCGCGCGACCGAAGGCTTCTCGGCTATGACTAGGGTCTTGCCCACGGGATGGGTATCCACGATACGCACATAGGCCGCCACGATGCGATGGGGTGGTGGCTGGAGGAGGCCGGGGATGTCGAATCGCTCCCCCCGCTGAGCACCTCGCTGGACGCCGACGTCGTCGTGATCGGCGGCGGCTACACCGGCATGTGGACGGCCTGGCACGTGCTCCAGGCGGACCCCTCGGCGCGCGTCGTCCTGCTCGAGAGCGGCCTCTGCGGCCACGGCCCCAGCGGCCGCAACGGCGGCTTCTGCGAGTCGTTGTGGCTGGCGGCGCACTCGCTCCAAGAGCGCTTCGGCGCCGCGCCTGCGCGCGCCCTGCTCGACGCCGCAAGCCGCAGCGTGACCCAGATCGGGGAGTGGTGCGAGGAAAACGGCGTCGACACGTGGTTTCGCCAGTCCGGCTACATATGCGTCTCGACCGCGCCCGCCTTCGACGACGCCGGCCGCGCCTCGGTGCGCGCCGCCGCCGAGCTGGGAGCGCCCGAGGCCGTCCAGGAGCTGAGCGCGGAGCAGGTGCGGGCGCGCTGCGACTCGCCCGTCTTCCGGGGCGGCGTGTTCGTGCCCGACTTCGCGACGCTGCAGCCTGCACGCCTCGCGCTCGGCCTGCGAGCGAAGCTGCTCGAGCGCGGCGTGCGGATCTTCGAGCGCTCGCGCGTCTCGGGCCTCGGCGGTGACCGCGGCGGCGTCGTTGCCCGCACGGACGAGGGCGGCTCGGTGCGGGCTTCCGCGGCGGTGCTGGCGGTCGGGCCGCGCACGCGTGCCGTCGACGGGCTCAGCTCGCGCCTGACCGTCACCTCGTCGCACATCGTGATGACCGAGCCGGTGCCTGACGTGCTCGAGGACGTCGGCTGGACCGGCGGGGAGTGCATCACCGACGGGCGCCTGCTGCTGCACTACTTCCGCACGACGCGGGATGGGCGCATCGTGCTCGGCTGGGGCGGCGGGCGGCTCGCCTGCGGGGCGCGCGTGAATGGCCGGGTAGAGGTCGACCCCGACGTCGCACGCCAGGTGGCCGCCCATCTCGAGTGGATGTTCCCGGGCGTGCGCGGGCGGCGCGTGACGCACGCTTGGGGCGGCCCGATCGACGTGTCGCCCTCGCACATCCCTCAGATCGGCAGCTTCTCCGACGCCCCCGTGCACTACGCATTCGGCTTCACCGGCAACGGCGTCGGCCCCACCCAGCTCGCCGGGCGCACGCTGGCGTCGCTCGCGCTCGACCGCCGCGACGAGCTCACCCGTCTTCCCATCGTCGGCGCCGACGCGGGTGCGTGGGTGCCGCCGGAGCCGCTCGCCTGGCTCGGGGGCGCGGCCGTGCGCTCGGCCATCATGCGGGTGGAGGCGGCCAAGGAGCGCGGCGAGCAGCCCGACCCGCTCAGCGCCGCCGCGGCGGCGGCGCCGCGGGCGCTCGGAATGCATCTGGCGCGCTGACCGTAATTCGCCGCGGACCCGCGGGTTGGAGGGTCGATGGCGATCGCAATCCAGCCGTACGGGGCGTCCCTCCTGGATTCCGGGCGAACCCGTAGTACCTTCAACAGAATGGCCGCGGCGGAGGAGAGCTCCGCAGACGAAGCGAGACTGGCTCAGCGCGCCGTGGCGGGTGACGGCGACGCGTTCGCGACGCTCTACACCCGTTACGAGAAGCGCGCCTACAACCTCTGCCTGCGCATCCTCGGCTCCGAGGACGACGCCGCCGATGCCACGCAGGAGGCGTTCGTCAACGTGCTCAAGCGGCTGCCGAAGCTCGAGGGCCGCGAGCTCGCCTTCGGCTCCTACCTGTTCACCTCGGCGCGGCATGCCTGCTACGACCTGATCGAGCGCCGCAAGCGCGCCGAGCCGAGCGACGAGATCGCCGACGGCGCCGTGCCGGTGGGCGGCGGCGTCGGGGGCGGCGGCATCGGCTTCGATCCGGGCGACCCGCACGAGGATCCCGAGCGCAACGTCCTGCTCGCGGCGCGCCAAGACGAGATCCGTAACGCGAACGCCAAGCTGCCCGCGCGCCAGCGCGAGGTGCTGGTCCTGCGTGAGCTCGAGGACCTCTCCTACGACGAGATCGCCGAGCTCATGGAGATGAACCGCAACTCCGTGGCGCAGCTGATCTCGCGGGCGCGCATCAGCCTGCGCGACGCGCTGCGCGGCACGGCATTGGCGTCCGTGGCCGCCTCGTCGGCAGACTGCGAGCACTCGCTCGCTCTGCTGGCGGCGCGCCAAGACGGCCAGCCGGCAGGCGACGACGGCTGGCTGGACGAGCACATGCAGGCGTGCGACACCTGCCCGCTCGCGCGCGACGCGATGGAGGAGGCCGGGATCTCGTACCGCGCCTGGCTGCCTGTGGCTGCCGGCCCGCTCCTCTTCCGCGAGACGGTCGCGAACGCCGCCGAGGCCGTCGGGGCCGACTGGAGCGACGTGATCGCCCGCCACGAGGCGCGCATGGGGGCGCCGCAGGGGCTGCGCGCCCGGCTCAGGGCAGCCGCCGGGGGCGGCGCCGCGGGCGGGTCGCAACCGGGCAGCGCACAGGCCGCGCTCGGCCGGCACCGCAAGCGCGACCTCGTCCTCGTCGCAGGGCTGGCGCTCGTGCTCCTGCTTGTCGGCTTCGCGGCCGGGCTCGGCGACGGCAGCAAGGTCGAGGACCCGGTGCCGGTGGCAGACGAGGGAGTGCCCGCCGAGACGAGCGAGGAGCCGGCGCCGGAGCCGAAGAAGGAGAAGCCCAAGGAGAAGCCTGCCAAGAAGAAGGCCGGCGGCCCGCAGGGCGTCCCGGCCGCGCCGACGGACGAGCCCCAGCCTGCCGGCGATCCCGAGCCGGCCGCGGACAACACGCCCTCCACACCCGCCGCCGGCGGCGGTGGCGGCACGAAGCGCGGCAGCCAGGATGACGCCGCCCGCGAGCAGGGCGGGGGCGGCGGCGGGGGCGAGCGCCTCGATGGCAGCGACCCGCCGGTGGTTACAGACCCGCCACCGGAGCCGCCTCAGCCCGACCCGGAGCCCGAGCCGCCCGTGATCATCGACCCGCCGCCCGAGGAGCCGCCCCCCAGCAACTGCATCCCCGGAGTGAACTGCCCGCGCGTGCCCGGCGGCCCGCCGAACGGCCCGCCGACGCGACCCTGATCAGACGGGCTCGGCGCGGCGCCCGCCGAGCGCCTGGGCGCGCTCGTGCAGCCAGGCCGCAACCTCGTCCGGCGGCAGCGGGCGCAGCAGATGGAAGCCCTGCGCGCCGTCGCAGCCGAGCGTACGTAGCTCGCGCAGCTGCTCCTCGGTCTCGACCCCCTCGGCCACGACCTCGAGCCCGAGGTGGTGGCCGAGGTCGATCGTCGACCGCACGATCGCCGCGCCGGGGCCGTCGCCGCCCATGTCCATCACGAAGCTGCGGTCGATCTTGAGCTCCTGGATCGGCAGCTCGACGAGCCGGCCGAGCGACGAGTAGCCGGTCCCGAAGTCGTCGACCGAGATGCGTACGCCGAGCGCGCAGAGGCGCTCGATCACATCCATGGCCGTCACGACGTCGGCGATCAGGCCGCGCTCCGTCAGCTCGAGCTGGAGTTGCTCGCCCGGCATGCCCCAGCGCTCGAGCAGCGACTCGACCTCGGCCGGGAAGCGCGGGTCCAGCAGGCTGCGCTCGCTCACGTTCACCGCGACCGGCACGTCGAGCCCTTCGAGGGCCCACTCGCGGGACTGCCTGAGCGCTGCGCTGATCACGTAGGTGGTGAGCGGCATGATCAGGCCGGTCTGCTCCGCCAGCGGCAGGAACTCCATCGGCGGGATCAGGCCCAGCTCGGGGTGCTGCCAGCGGATCAGCGCCTCCGCCCCCGACACCTCGCCGCGCCGGAGGTCGACCTTCGGCTGGTAGAAGAGCACGAGCTCCTCCTCCGCGAGCGCCCTGCGCAGCTCGCCGAGCCGCGTCACGCGGTCGGGGCCGCGCCGGTCGCGCTCGGGCATGTAGAGCTCGAAGTGCGTGCCGGAGCGCTTGGCCGCGTACATGGCGATGTCCGCGGCCTGCAGCAGCGCCTCGGCATCTTGGCCGTGCTCGGGGAAGATCGCGATTCCCACGCTCGCCTCGACGAGCAGCGGCACGCCGCCGAGCACGAACTCGTCGTGCAGGACGTCCTTGACGCGACCTGCGACCTCGATCGCGCCGGGCGCGCCGGGTACGTCGGCGAGCAGCAGCGCGAACTCGTCGCCGCCGAGCCGCGCGAGCAGGTCGCCGTGGCGCACCGTCGTCCCCAGCCGCGCCGCGACGTCGCGCAGCAGCCGGTCGCCGTGGCCGTGTCCGAGCGCGTCGTTGACCTCCTTGAAGCGGTCGAGATCGAGCATCAGCAGGGCGAAGCTGCGATTGACCGCCGAGGCGCTCTCGATCTCATGCTCGAGCCGGCGCAGCAGCTGGCGGCGGTTGGCGACGCCGGTGAGGTCGTCGTGGAGCGCCTGATGGTGGCTCGTCTCGGCGTGCCGGCGGAGCTTGCGCGAGGCGCGCGCGACGATCGGGAAGAGCACGAGGTAGAGCAGCGCGAGCCCGGCGATCAGGACTGGATACAGCCTGCGCGAGTCCTTCTCGATCTGCGCCGCGATCGGCGCATACGGCATGTAGACCTCGAAGACGCCGGTCGGATCGCGGTCGCCGATCAGATGCAGCGGGACGTAGACCTCGTAGACGCGGCCCATTGCGGCGGGGGCGTCGTGCGCGCCCTCGAAGGCGGCCTGCGTGTGCCCCTCGAGCGCCAGCTGCACCTCCTCGTTGAAGTCGGTGCGCCCGATCTCACGGCGGTCGAAGGAGTAGACGATGCGGCCCTTCGGGTCGTAGATCTTCGCCGTCTGGATCCTGCCTCGCAGCACGAGCGTCTCGATGCGCCGGTCGATCGCGTTCAGCTTCCGATTGCCGAGCCCGCGCTCGACATCGCGCCCCGTCACGTGCTGATCGGCGATGTCATTGGCGATGCTCTGCGCCGTGACCCGCGAGTCCGCGGCGGCCCGATCGTGGATCTGATCGCGCATGACGAGCACGAGCGCCCCGCCCAGAACGGCCACACACAGCAGGCTGAGGATGCTGAACTGCGTCAGCAGACTGAGGTGGGGCACGCGATTGCGCATTCCCACGCGTGATCGGCGTACCTGAGGCTCAACTGAATACCCCAAAAAGGGGTACTCAGGTCACCTACCTAGGATGCGCCGGAGGAATCCCTCCCGGCGGGAACCCTCCCCCGGCTCTGCGGTCCCCTCGCGCGCGGCCTCGGAAGCCCGGCCGGAGTGAATGTCGTAGACGACGTCGCCGCCGCAGTGCGGGCAGTCGCCAGCGCCGATAACCACGGGGCTATCGACCCGTCTTTCGCAGGATGTGCAGCGGAATGTCGGCATGAATCCCTCGGGCGGCCGCGCGGCCACCTCCCCTCAGCCAAACATGCCCCGTCGCGCGGCGCTCTAACCGACCGTGTAGTAGTTGGCGCGCGGATCGAACGTGCGCCCGCGGTCGCTGCCCTTGCAGCCCTGCCGGCGGCGCCTCTCGTTGTAAGGCAGTCGCACGATCGTCTGTGCCTCGTTGTTGTCCTCGTTGGATTCGAAGATCCCGTTCTCGGGATCGGCGATGTGAACGTAGGCAAAGCAGCCGCGCAGGCCGGTCACGTCGATCCACTGCTCGGGGTAGGCGGGCGGGTAGATGTCGGCCCAGCCCGGCGAGGTTCCGAGCGTCACGCCCTCGGCCCTGCTGTTGTTGCTGCAGGAGGGATAGACGGGACGGCGCGGCGAGTGCGCGAGCCTGGGACGTGTGCGCGTTAGGTCACGCAGGCAGTACGACACCTTCGGCCCGGTGCGCAGGCGCACGGTGCGACGGCCGCGCGAATCGACTCGCCAGAGCTCGAAGCGAGCGGCGTCGTGGAACTTCCACCAGTAGCGCTGCTGATGTGCGAACTTGAACTGAAGGCGGGCGTCCGTGTCGACCGAGAGCACCCCGCCGCCAACGGTGTGGATGCGCTGATACGCGTGCATCGTGCGCCGCGTCGCCCGCTCGCCGCGGAGCTCGGCGGGCCCGCGCCCGACGCTGTCGATCACGTTGCCGGCGCGCAGCACCGTGCTACCCGCCTTGGTGAGCCTGTCGGTGTAGAGCCCGTAAGGGCGACGCATGACGAGGTCGGGGCAACGCAGCCGGGCCGCGTCAGGACCGATGCAGGGGTTCGGATCGACCTGCGCGCGGTCGGGCGCCGTGCCGCGCGGCGGCGACGGCAGCGAAGGCACCTGTCCCCCCGCCGGAAGGGCGAGGAGGCCCAGGACCACCGCCGCTCCAAGGGGGAGCAGAACTGTTCGCACGACACGCACCCGGACCATTTGTAGCGCGTGAGGGCGACCGGTCTTGCAATTTCAGGCACACGGGCCGGTGTCCACCGGCCCGCCCGCGCGCCGTAGCGCGGCGCGCACGATCTCGTCCGGGACGCCGAAGCCGGCGCGCCCGCCGCCGGAGACCGAGGCGGCGAAGATCGTCGTCACGACGCGTCCCGACGCATCCACCATCGGCCCGCCCGAGTTGCCCGAGCGCACCAGACCGCGCAGCGAGGTGATGCTGCGCTCGACCGGGCCGCGCCCGTAGGCGTCCTGCGTCACGACCGTCGAGGTGTGGCCGAGCCGGCCGGGGCGGACGTCGTAGGGGCCGTTCTCGGGGAAGCCGAGGATCGCCGCGGAGTCGCCCTCCTGCCCGTCGGGGTTGAGGCGCAGCACGCGCGCATCGCCGAGGCCGGGCGCGCGCAGAATCGCGAGGTCGTTGCGCGAGTCGAACCAGATCGCCTCCGCGTCGATGTGCTCGCCCTCGCCGCGCAGCTGCACCGTCGTGTCGTCCTGGCCCGCCACGACGTGGGCGTTCGTGACTACGACGCCGTCGCCGGCGATCCAGCCGCTCCCCTGGACGCCGAGCCCGCACGCCGTGCCGAGCACCTTGACGACGCTGTCGCTCGCGCGGCGCACCTGCGGATCGCGCGCTATGCGGGAGTTCGGCGGAGGAACGTCGGCCTGCGGTCCCTCGATCTCCGGAAACGGGTCGAAGCGCGCGAGCGCCTGAATCAGCGGACCCGAGGGCGGCAGCACCGTGTTCAGCTCCCCGAGGATCTTCGAGCGCTGGATCGGCTCGCGCAGCTCGCTCGCGCCGGGAGTGTTGAGCGCCACCGCTCCGCCCACCCAGAACAGGAACAGGCCGAGGCAGCCCACGAGCAGCGCCCCGCCGGCTCCGTCGAGCACTCCCAGCCGGTCGCCGAGCATACGGCGGAGGTGGAAGCCGAGCACCTCCGCGAGCGAGGCCAGGATGCCGCCCAGCAGAATCGCGCCGATCAAAGCGGACAGCGGGGCGTACGGCGAGCTCGAGCCCTCCTCCAGGACCATCGGGCCAAGACGCGAGCCCAGGAAGGCGCCGGCGGCGAATCCGCCCAGGGACAGAGCTCCGACGATCAGCCCCTGGGCGTACCCCCACGTGGCCATCAGCACCGTGAAGGCGACGATGATCCAGTCGAGTGGCGTCACGGCCGACGCAGGCTAGAGATCCTGCGCCGCCTCAGCGCTCTCTACCATCGCTCGGGTCCCCCTTCGCCCGTGAACGAGCTGACCTCCGAGCGACGTCGCCGTCTGACCCATCGCACGCTGCCCGCACTTGGCGGGCTGGCGGGCGTCGCCCTGCTTGCGGGTGCACTGGTCGGGTCGTCCGCGACGAGCGCCGCGGAGCGCACCGCTGCCGATTTCACGGAGGCCTGGCAACGCGGCGACTACCGCGGCATGCACGCGCTCCTGAGCGATGATGCCCAGCAGGCCTACCCACTCAAGCGCTTCCGCGCCCGCTACCGGCGCGCCGCGGACACGGCCACACAGACCGCCGTGCAGGTGGAGGAACCGAACGGCGAGCGCGACGACCAGATGGTCGTCCCGGTGGTGGTCGCCACGCGCGTCTTCGGGCGCCAGGCGGGCGAGCTGCTCGTGCCTGTCACGGAGGAGCGCGTCGACTGGGAACCGCGGCTCGTCTTCCCCGAGCTGCGCGACGGCGAGCGGCTCACTCGCCGCAGCGTCGCGCCCGAGCGCGGCACGCTGCTCTCCCGCAACCGGCGCGTGCTGGCGAAGGGCCCGGCGGGCGCGCGCACGTCGCCGCTCGTCGGCATCGCCGACTCGATCGCGGGCAGCATGGAGCCCGAGGAGACCGCCGAGGAGCGCGAGGGCCTGTACGCGCTCGGCTTCCCGCGCGACCAGCCGGTCGGCCAGAGCGGCCTCGAGGAGGCCTTCGAGGACCGCCTGCGCGGGCGTCCCGGCGGCGAGCTGCGCGCCGGGCGGCGCGTGCTCGCGCGAGCGCGGCCGCGCCAGGCCGAGCCGGTCCGCACCTCGATCTCGCCGCGTGTGCAGGAGGCCGCCGTGGTCGGGCTGGCCGGCCGCTTCGGCGGGATCGCGGCGCTCGACCCGACCAACGGCGAGATCCTCGCGCTGGCCGGCATCGCCTTCTCGGCGCCCCAGCCGCCCGGCTCGACCTTCAAGATCGTCACGACCACGGCCGCCCTCGAGGAGGGTCTCGTCAAGCCGACGACCGACTTCCCCGTCGAGAGCTACGCGCTGATCGACGGCGTGGAGCTCGAGAACGCGAACGGCGAGTTCTGCGGCGGCAGCTTCCGCGAGAGCTTTGCGCACTCCTGCAACTCGGTCTTCGCCCCGCTCGGCGTCGAGGTCGGCTCCGAGAAGCTCGTCGAGACGGCCGAGCGCTTCGGCTGGAACGCCGAGGCCACGATCCCGGGCGAGGTGCCGAGCACGCTGCCGCCGGCCAACGAGATCAAGACGCCGCTCGAGATCGGGTCGAGCGCCATCGGCCAGTTCAAGACGCTCGCGACGCCGCTGCAGCTCGCATCCGTCGCCCAGGTGATCGCCGCGGACGGCGTGCGCTACCTGCCGACACTCGCGGCCGGGGAGGGCGGGCGCGGCCGGCGCGTGACCTCGAAGCAGGTGGCGGACACGATCACCTCCCTGATGGTGGACGTGGTCGGCTACGGCACGGGCACGCTGTCCGCGATCGGCGGCGTCAAGGTCGCCGGCAAGACCGGCACGGCCGAGCTCGAGGACACGCGCGGCCCGGACGCGGAGGCCTCCGACCCGAGCAACACGGACGCCTGGTTCACGGCGTTCGCGCCCGCGGCGCGCCCGCGGATCGCCGTCGGAGTGATGTTCGTGCGCGCCGGCGCCGGCGGCTCGACGGCCGCGCCCGCCGCGAAGGTCGTGCTCGAGGAAGGGTTGAAGCGCTAGATATCGAGCTCGAAGGTGAGGTGCTCGTCGCCCTCACCGCGCATCTCGAGCTCGAGCGGGCGGTTCTCGGTCGTCTGAAGCGGGAGCCTGAAGAGCAGCATCGAGCCTGCCGTCGGGCCGAGCTGAGCCACGCTGCCGGACTCCGGGATGCACTCCTTGGGATCGAGCTCGCGCGAGTGATACGCGAAGGCGTTGTCCTCCGGAAGCTCCTCGGGCTCGAACTCGTTGCCCTGGTTGTCGACGACCTTGAAGTCATCGATCGTCGACCGCGCCTCGTCGGAGTTGTTGCACGTCTGCAGGAATATCCCGTAGAGGGTCTCGCCCGGCGCGGGCTCGGGGGCCTCGACATAGGTGTCGTCCGGCGGGATCCCCGGGTTCAGCTGGCGCGTGATGAAGACGTTGTAGTCGACTCCGTCGAGGGGCAGCGCAAGGCCCTCGCGCGCGGGCTCGGAGACGCCGGGCTCCTCGTCGCCGCAGGCGGCGGCGCCCAGGGCGAGCGCCGCCAGGCACGCGAGCAGCGCCAAGCGGGTCGCGGCGCGTTCGGCCGAGCCGACTGCTTGCGTCAGAGGGCGCATCCGGTCCGGCAGTCTAATGGGGCGGGATGCGGGCTGGATCGGCGCCGGGCGGAGCTCCAAAGCGCGCCGCCTTGGAGGGCTCATAGCCCGCGATCGTGGCGCGCTTGAGCGGCTCCTTGCCGGGCTCCTCGAAGATCATGCGCAGCCGCTCCAGCTGCTTGGCGGTCTGCCGCTTGGTCCAGCCGGCGGCGCCGATCTGCTTCAGGCGGTCCGACGAAGGTCGCCGCCTCCCCATACGTGGTGAGCTCCACGCGTGTGACGCCCGGCGCCTCGTTGCCGAAGTCGTAGACGGCGAGGAAGCGGTTGCGGCCACGGCGGCCCAGGGCGATCTGCTCGACGATCCGGCGCGGCCGGTCGACCTCGGTCACCTGGAGCTCGGCGTACTCCTTCGCGAACGGCTTCTTCACCTGGAAGCGCGCCGCCGCGCCCTCGCCGATGGGGTAGACGCGAGCGAGCCGGTAGTCGCGCATGTAGTGATCGGCGTAGGCGGGCCGGCTGGCGAGATCGGAAACGAGGTCGAAGATCGCCTCGCGGTCGGCCGAGATGATCTTCGAGACGGTGACCTCACGCATCGCGGCGGGATCCTACCTGGGGCGCCTCCCGGCGCGACCGGCTCAGGCGGCCCTGGGGACGACTGACAGCCGCCGCTCGCTCGCGTGAACGCGCTCGCTCGAGACGGCGAGCCGGCGGTTGGCGGGCAGCGCGGAGTAGCAGAGCTCACACATCAGGCGGCCGCCGTCGAGCCGGTGAACGGTCTCGCCGGCGAGCGGTGTGCGCCTGCACGCGGCGCAGCTCGCGGCCGTCACCGGGAGGGCGCCGATGGAGCTACGAACGAGCAGGGAGTCCATGTCGGGCATCCGGGAAGCGTTCGCCCAGCGACCCGAATGTCCTCCTGCAACCGGCCGAAAAGCCCGCAATTAGCGTGTTTTTGGCTTGGAATTGAGGCGCTCCTCGTTACCATCCCCACAACCCCCACCCCTGAGGAGAGAAATTCCGATGGAAGCCTTCAGTTCCGGCACCCTCGCGGGCGCTGGTTCGTTTCGGTGTGACTCGTGTGGCTTCGCGGTTGCTTTGCACGAACGTGATGCGGTCCCGTCCTGTCCCGAGTGCGGCGGTGACAGCTTCCGGCGCGCCTCGCTCTTCGGCGAGGACATAAGGGCGCCGCGTCATCAAGAGGTCGAGGGCGCGCCCGTCTGGCTCGTGGACGCTCGGGACGCGCTGGTGCGCTCCGGCGACTACCTGGCCTTCGAGGACGGCGAGCGCGTTCGCGTCGTCCCGCTGCAGGACGGCTGGACCCGTATCGGCCGCAGCCTTTCGGCCCACGTGCGCTTCGACGACCCGACCGTGTCACGCCGCCACGCCCTCCTGTATCGCGACAGCGCGGGCGCGCGCATCCTCGACGACCGTAGCCTGAATGGCGTATTCAGGAACGGCGATCGCGTGGAGCTCGCGGAGCTCGCCGACGGCGACGAGATCGCGGTGGGCCGCTTCCGGCTCTTCTTCATGAGCCTGGCGGCCGAGCGCGAGGAGACGACGGCCGGCACGGCCGGCTAGCCAGACAGAGCCGCGAGTCCCTGCTCGCGGGACACGACCGGCTGGTAACCGAGCTCGCGGCGCGCGCGGGCGGTGTCGAGCGTGCATTCCTTCGACGACACCCAGACGGCCAGGCGCGTGAGCGGCGGTGGGCCCGGCCGTTTCAACACCCGCCAGGCCCGCTCCGAGACGGCCGCGGCGGCGTGTGCGACGGTGGCCGGAACGGTCTTGTCGGGCGCTGAGACGCCCTGGGTGCCGAGCCAGCTCGTCACGAACTCGCGAAACACGACCGGGTCGCCATCGGTCACGAAGTAGACGCCGCCCGGCGGCGCCTTGGTGGCGGCGAGCCAGAGGCCCTCGACGGTGTTCTCGACGTTGGTCGTGTCGGTGAGCTGACCGCCGCCGCCGATCCAGCGGAAGCGGCCTGACTCGACGAGCTCGACGAGCGCGGGAAGCAGGGTCGTGTCGCCGCGGCCCCAGACGAAGCGCGGCCTGATCACGACGGTCTCGATGCCGTCGCCGTTCGCGGCCCGCACGCGCTGTTCCGCGCGCGCCTTCGTCGCCGCGTAGAGGATCGGCGAGTCGGGGCGGAGCGGAGCGTCCTCGTCCACGTTCACGAGCGCCTGCCCGGCCGAGAGGGCGGCCTCGGTGCCGGTGTGCACGAAGCGCCCGACGCCGGCCGCGATGCACGCGTCGAGCGTGTTCTGGGTGCCGAACACGTTCAGTCGCTCGAAGTCCTCGGGGTCGCCCCAGTCCTCGACCTTGGCGGCGCAGTGGAATGCGACCTCGCATCCGGCCGCGCCCGCCTCGAGCGCCTGCCGGTCCTCGAGGTCGCCGCGAACGGCCTCGGCGCCGAGCTCGCTGACGCGGGCGGCGGCGGCGTCCGAGCGCGCCAGGGCGCGCACATCCCAGCCTTCGCGCCGCAGGCGCTCGATCAGGGCCCCGCCGATGAAGCCCGAGCCGCCGGTCACGAATGCGGTGCTCATGGCCTGAACCTAGCGCTCGGGAACCCCGGCGGCCCGACAGACGTATCAGGGGTGGAAGTCGAGACAAGGAGGAGCGATGACGCGCTGGATCGGCCCGGTCGTGCTGCTGTTGGCGTTGGCCTTCCCGGCCACGGCCCTCGGAGGTGGCTACGCGACGCTGGGGCTTCAATCCCTGCCGGAGGGGATCGAGCCGGGCGAGACCTGGACGGCCGAGTTCACGGTGCTCGCGCACGGCCGCACGCCCTTTGTCGACGGGCACCCGTCCGTGACCGTGCGGGACTCGAGCGGCGAGCTGGTCGACAGCTTCCCGGGGCGGCTGGTGAACAAGAGCGGGCTCTACCGCGCTGAGGTCGTCTTCCCCGAGAACGGCCGCTACGAGTACGTGATCGACGACGGCTACAGCCAGCGGCACACGTTCCCAGCGGTGACGGTGGGCGATGGCGGCGGCGACCCGGTGCCCTCCCCCGCGCCGGCCGAGCCGTCCGCCGCAGACGCACCCGCCGCTGACGGCTCGTCGGTTCCCCTGGCGCTCGTGCTGGCGGCGGGTGTCGGCGTGCTCACGGCCTGGCTCGTGCTGATGCTGCTGAGCCGCCGCGTCAGGACAAGAGGCCGGCCGGCGCTCGACACGTGACGAAGCCGCGCGCCCTCGCGCTCGCTGCCGCTGCGGGCCTCGTTGCGGCGGCACTGGCGTTCGCCGTGATCACGGCGGTCGACGGCGACGACGAGCGCGGGGGCGCCGGCCAGACGGGCCCGGCGCCCGCGCAGGCGAGCGGCCGCGAGATCTTCGTCCAGATGGGCTGCGGCAGCTGCCACCACTTCGCCGACGCCGGCTCGACGGGCGTGATCGGACCCGACCTGGACGAGCGCCTGGCGGCCTATGACCCGAAGTCGCTGCGGGCCACGATCCTCACGCCGCCGGGATCGGCAGCGGGCTCGTTCAGCGTCATGCCGGACAACTTCGGCGCGCGGATGAACTCCGAGGCGCTCGACGCGCTGGTCGCGTATCTGCTGGCGGCGCGCGCCGGTTCCGCGCTAGCGGTCAGGCGCCGGCTCGGCCGAGGAGCACACCATTGCGACGCGGTTTCGCTCCGCGCCCGCCCCGGAGACGAATATGCCCGACGCGATCACAAGCCCCTGCAGGGCAATCTCGTCTTCTGGCTTCAACGGCGATCCCTCTGGGCGCCAGATGTCACACGTCGCGAGATAGCGCTCTTCCTGTCGGGTCCCGCAGGACGACGGTCTGCGGCTTGTCTTCCTCCCAGGGCGTGGCTTCGAGGACGCTGCCCGTGGTAACCACCGTTTCGCCCGCGAACAGGGGCGTGAACTCGTTGAGGTCCTCGAGCGTCGCGTTCTGCGGGCGCTCGCTCCGCCGGGACCTCTCCGTCCCGACCGAATCGGTCGAACGCACCTCCGCCATGCCTTCACCGACTCCGTATAGATCAGGGGCGGATACTTCCATTGGCCCGACAGCCGGATGTTGAGGAGCCTCTGCGAGGACGTGCTCTGTTCTGCGCACGCGCTCCTTCAGACGCGCGGGGTCCCCCCTGAACCGGAGCATCGGATTCGGTCCGAGTGGCCTGACCTTGCGCGTCACACGAGAGAGCTGCAGGTTCACGACCTGGTCGCGTGGTATCGCGACGGTGCTGGCCGATCGTCCGCCTGAGAACGTCGGGAGCAAGCACGATCGACGCGGACGACTGACCGAGCAGAAAGCCGTTCGTGCGTCCACCGTCCTTGAGCTGGACAGTGGCGAAGTCGAGCGCAATCGGTTGGTTGTAGACGCGCGCGAAGGCGAGAACGCCACCCGAGACGCGGCGACCACGACCAGCAGGCGCACGCTCAGCTGCCCGAAGCTGCTGGAGAGGCGCAGTATGAGCAGCACCACTGCCGCGGCGGCCCCGGCGGCAAAGACGCTGAGGATGACCATCCAAGCCGTCACTCCGTAGACCAGCGTGAAGGCAAGCAGCGGCACCACCGCCAGAACCAGCACGCCGGCCTCCAGCAGCGTCGGCCAACGCGAACCCCCGTCCCGGCCCACTCTCACTCCGAGGCGGTCGAGCACCCACAGCAGGGACAGGACGAGGAGCGCCGCCAGCAGGCCACCCGACAGGGCTCGCACCCCGGCGATGACGACGGTTTCGCGCGGCAGCACGGCGAGCGTCGAGTCGATCGGAAGCCCCAGGCTGTCCAGGCGCGCGGAGATGACGGCCGCGCCGACGAGCGAGACGAAGACGACGACGCCCGCCGCAGCACCGGCCAACTCGAGCACCAACCGGCGGTTGTCGGCCTGAGGAGCTACCTCAGTCGTCGCATCTTTCCGCGATCCTTGCATTCAACCGCCGCGAGTCGCAGGCGTGCCGTCGGAGCTAACCATGACAGCGCCGCATGCGGGCGGCAAGCCGGCGACTAGCCGCTCACCGACCGCGCGGTGCGGCGGGCGTCGTCGCCGCGCGCTCGTCGGCCATGCTGCTCGCGGCGCGCGTGGTGAACCGATGTCCGCTCACCGCGGTGAGAAAGGAATCGCGCTCGAGCGCGTACACCCGCGCCTCCGTGCGGGCGGTGACGGTCGCCGTCCGCGGCACATCGCGCAGCAGCGCGATCTCACCGAAGACGTCGCCCGCGCCGAGCGGCGGGAAGTCGCCGTCGCTGCGGGTCACGTCGAAGTCGCCGCTCGCGATCAGGTAGAAGCGATCGCCGAGATCGCCCTCGCTCACCACGGCGGTTCGCGCCGGCAGGTCGATGCGGTGGACGCTGTTGGCGAGGCTCTCCAGCGTCCCCAGGGGCAGCGGCGCGAACATCGGCACCGCGCGCAGCAGCGCGAACGCCTCCTCCGGCACCGACGTCCCCGCCTCGAAGCGCGCCAGGGCCCGCCAGCGCAATAGGACGACGACGGGGAGCAGCAGGCCGAGCGCCACCAGCGCTCCGCGCACTCCGAGCAGCTCGATCAGCAGCGGTGCCGTGATCGCGCCGAGCCCGCACATCAGCCAGTAGCCGCTCTCCCAGACCGCGAACGCTCGTCCGAGCAGGTCGTCCGACGTCATCCGCTGCAGCAGGGTCACTCCGGCGATCTCGATCAGGCCGTAGCCGAGCCCCACGAACACGAACAGGCCCAGGGCCACGAACGTCAGATCGGGGACCGCCGCAAGCAGTACGAGACAGCCGCCTGCCAGCAGGCCACCCCCGGCCAGCCCGGCTGCGAGCCGGCCGCGACCGAGCAGCGCGATCGCCGCCGCGCCTGCGACGAGCCCGCCGACCCCCCACGCCGCGTTCAGCCAGCCGACGCCCTGCCCGCCGATGTCCAGCAGCTCGACCGCCAGCAGCACGATCAGCACGTCAACCGCTCCCTCGACGAAGGACCCGGCGCTCAGCAGGCCGACGACGAGCCGCAGGCTCGGCTCGCCGCCAACGGCCCGCAGGCCGGACACGAGCTCCGTGAGCGGCCGGTCCTCGTCGGTCCGCTCTCGGTGTGCGGGCACCGGGTCGCGCGGAACCCGCGCGAGCGGCCAGGCCGCCACCGCGTAGAGGGCGGCGGTGACGAGGAACGCCGTCTGCGCGCTCGCCGCCGCCACGAGGGCTCCGCCCATGATCGACCCGACGAGGACACCGCCGTTGTCGACCGACGTCGTCAGCGCGTTCGAGGCCGCGAGCTGCCGCGGCGTGGCCGCTAGCGCAGGCAGCAGCGCGCACTGGGCCGGGAGGTGGAACGTCTGAAGCACCGTGAAGATCGCACCAAGCACCAGCACCAGGGCGAGCGGCGCGTCCACGGCGACCGCAGCCGCGATCCCCGCCAAAGCGAGCGCCCGCGCCGCCTCCGTCGTCAGCAGCACGTCACGCCGCGAACCGCGGTCGACGAGCATGCCCGCGAGCGGCGCTGCGAGGCCGGCGGGCGCCATCGTCGCGAGCGTGGCCAGCCCGACGGCCGTGGCGCCGCCCGCGTTGTAGGCGTAGACGGCGAGGATGACCTGGAAGGCCCACTGGCCGAACGAGCTCAGCGCCCAGCTCGCCTGTAGGCGGCGCAGGCCGGCCGTCGCGAGCGCGTCGACGACGGTGCGCCGGAACGAGTCCGGCTGGCGCGAGTCCGCCATCGCGAGTGAGCCTAGATCGGGGCGCCGGGGGGCGCCAGTGGGTGCGGCCCGAGCGGAAGTTGGATCACCGACCCGACTTGAGGTCGTGGGACGACCATAAGTCGGGCCAGTAGCCGAAGGCGACCTCGACGACGGCCCATCCCCTTCTTAGCCGTCGTCCGTCCGTGGCGGAGCTAGCGCTGGTCGCGCGGCCCCGACCAGAAGGCGTCGCCCACCGTGACGGTGCGGGCGATCTCAGCCTGGTGGCGAAGCGAGTAGGGGTCGCCGTCCTCGAAGGCGAACATCGCCTCGGCGGGGACGCGGCGGATCTCCCCCGAGCCACCCAGGTACTGGTCGACGACGCGGGCACAGCGGCGCCCCTCGGCGATCGCGGTGACCACGAGCGACTGGCCCACGCGGGCGTCCCCGCACGCGAACACGCCCTCGACCTTGGTCCCGTACACGGGCGCCTTCACGTTGCCGCGAGCGTCCCGGTCGAGGCGCAGCTCGCCGACGAGGCCCTCGTGCTCGGGATGGTTGAAGCCGATCGCGATCAGCACGAGGTCCGCGCGCTCCTCGAAGTCGCTGCCGGGGATCGCGTGCAGGTTGCGTGACGAGGTGCCCTCGACCCTCCGGCCGAGGACGCTCGCCACGCGTCCGCTCGGAACCGCGCAGCTCGATCACCTGGGTGCCGAAGCGGCGTTCGCCCCCCTCGTCCAGCGCGTAGGTGGTGAGGGTGCGCTTGGGCGGCAACGGCCACGGGGTGCCGGGCGGACGGCCGCGCTCGGGAAGCTGCGGGTAGACGTCGAGCAGCAGCACGTCCTCTGCGCCCTCGCGGACGGCGTTCGAGATGCAGTCCATGCCGGTGTCGCCGCCGCCCACTACGACGACGCGCTTGCCGGCCGCGCTGATCGTCTGCTCGGGCGGAGTCGCGCGGTGCGGGCGGCCCTCCATCGCGGCCACGGCACGGTTGCGCTGGTACAGGTACTCCATCGCGAAGTGGACGCCGTCGAGCTCGCGCCCGGGGACCCCCAGCTCACGGTGGACCCGCGATCCGATCGCCACCACCAGCGCGTCGTGGGTGCGCCGGAGCTCCTCGGCGCTCACGTCGACGCCCACGTCGACGTCGTAGCGGAACTCGATGCCCTCGTCATCGAGCAGGCTCACGCGCCGGTCGATGATCCACTTCTCGAGCTTGGCGTCGGGCACGCCGAAGCGCAGCAGTCCGCCCGGGCCCTCGTCACGCTCGTAGACGGTCACGCGGTGACCGAGCTTGTTGAGCTCGTCCGCCACCGCCAGCCCCGCCGGACCGGACCCGACCACGGCGATGCTGCGGCCGCTGCGCAGTTCGGGCGGATCCGGTGCGATCCAGCCCTCCTCGAAGCCGCGCGTGACGATCGCGAGCTCGATCTGCTCGATCGTGACGGGGTCGTCGTTGATGTCGAGCACGCAGGCCGACTCGCAGGGCGCCGGGCAGATCAGGCCTGTGAACTCGGGGAAGTTGTTGGTCGCGTGGAGCTTGAGCAGCGCGTCGCGCCACTGGTTGCGGTAGACGAGGTCGTTCCAGTCGGGGATGAGGTTGCCGAGCGGGCAGCCCTCGTGGCAGAACGGCACGCCGCAATCCATGCAGCGCGCGCCCTGGTCGCGCAGGACACGCTCCTCGGGCAGCCCGAAGTACTGGTGGTAGTCACCCACGCGCTCCTGCGGGTCGCGCTTCTCGAAGCCGACCCGCTCGAGTCGCAGGAAACCGCCGAGCTCTCCCATCAGGTCGCGCTCTTCGCGGGCGTGGGGGCGTCCACCGGAAGGGTCGGTGCGTGCGGCGCCGCCGCGGCGTAGCCCGGCGTCGCCATCGGCCCAGCCGCCGCGGCGGCCACCTCGGCCTCGCCCTCCGCCGAGGCCTCGGCGAGCGCCCGCCGGTAGTCATGCGGCATGACCTTGACCATCGAGTTGAGCGAGCCGGCCCAGTCGGCGAGCACGCCCTCCGCGACGCCCGAGCCGGTGCGCTCCATGTGCTCCTGGATCCAGCCGCGCAGCTCCTCCTCCTCGTCGGGCGTGATCGCGTCGAAGCCGACGAGCTCGGTGTTGCAGCGAGCTCGGAAGCCGCCGTCCACGTCGAGCACGTAGGCGATGCCGCCGCTCATGCCCGCCGCGAAGTTGATGCCGGTCGGCCCGAGGACGACCACTCGGCCGCCGGTCATGTACTCGCAGCCGTGGTCACCGATGCCCTCGACGACCGCGATCGCGCCGGAGTTGCGAACCGCGAAGCGCTCGCCCGCGAGCCCGCGGAAGAAGGCGCGACCGGAGGTGGCGCCGTACAGCACGGTGTTGCCGACGATCACGTTGTCCTCCGCCACGAACGTCGCCGCGGCGGGCGGCCGCACTACCACCGTGCCGCCGGAGAGCCCCTTGCCGCAGTAGTCGTTCGCGTCGCCCTCCAGGAGCAGCTCGACCCCGCTCGCGAGCCAGGCGCCGAAGCTCTGGCCGGCGGATCCCTCGAGCCGCACCGAAATGCTGCCCTCAGGCAGGCCCTCATCGCCGTGAGCCCGCGCGATCTCGCCGGACAGGAGCCCGCCGACCGCGCGGTTCTTGTTCTCGATGCGGCGCTCGAGCCGCACCGGCTGGCCCTCCTCGATCGCCGGCCGGCAGCGCTGCAGCAGGTCGACGTCGATCGAGTCGTAAAGCACCGGGTCGGGGCGGCGCACCTGGTGCCGCGGAGTGTCCTCGCGGACGTTCTCGGGCACGGCGAGCAGCGGCGTGAGGTCGACCCCCTGCGCCTTCCAGTGGTCGACGGCGTCCTCGGTCTCGAGCAGCTCGGTGCGTCCGATCAGCTGGTCCACCGAGCGCACACCGAGCTGGGCCATCAGCCCGCGCGCCTCCTCGGCGACCATGAACAGGTAGTTGACGACGTGCTCGGGCTGGCCCTCGAAGCGCGCCCGCAGCTCCGGGTCCTGCGTCGCCACGCCCACCGGGCAGGTGTTGAGGTGGCAGACGCGCATCATCACGCAGCCGAGTGCGATCAGGGGCGCCGTGGAGAAGCCGAACTCGTCCGCGCCGAGGATGGCGGCGATCACGACGTCGCGGCCGGTGCGCATCTGGCCGTCGACCTCGACGAGGATGCGCGAGCGCAGGTCGTTGCGCAGCAGCGTCTGCTGGGTCTCGGCGAGCCCGATCTCCCAGGGGATGCCGGCGTGGTGGATCGAGGCCTGAGGCGACGCGCCCGTGCCGCCGTCGTGGCCGGCGACGACCACGTGGTCCGCGTTCGCCTTCGCGACGCCGGCCGCGACGGTCCCCACGCCCACCTCGGACACGAGCTTGACCGAGATGCGGGCGCGCGGGTTCGCGCAGCGCAGGTCGTAGATCAGCTGCTTCAGGTCCTCGATCGAGTAGATGTCGTGGTGCGGCGGCGGCGAGATCAGGCCGACGCCCTGCGTCGAGTGGCGCAGGCGGGCGATGTAGCGGTCGACCTTGTGGCCCGGCAGCTGGCCGCCCTCGCCGGGCTTGGCGCCCTGAGCGACCTTGATCTGGAGCTCGTCCGCGTTGACGAGGTAGTTGACGGTCACGCCGAAGCGCCCCGAGGCGACCTGCTTGATCGACGAGCGGCGCTCGTCCTTGAAGCGCTCGGGGTCCTCTCCGCCCTCGCCCGTGTTCGACTTGCCGCCGAGCCGGTTCATGCCGGCGGCGAGCGTCTCGTGCGCCTCGGGCGACAGCGCGCCGAGCGACATGCCGCCCGACTTGAAGCGCCTGACGATCTCCGACGCGGGCTCCACCTCGTCCAGTGGAACGCCCTCGCCCATCTCGCGGAAGCGCAGCAGCCCGCGCAGCGCGGACTTCGGCACCGCGACCTCGTTCACGTAGGTCGCGAAGCGCTCGTAAGCGTCGGCGCCGCCCTCGTTACGGGCGGCCTGCTGCAGCGTCGCGATCGTCTCCGGGTTCCAGCCGTGGAACTCGCCCTCGCGGCGCCAGGCGTAGACGCCGCCGGCGGGCAGCAGCTCCGAGCTCGCGGCCGGGTAGGCGCGCCGATGGCGGTCGAGGCACTCCCAGGCGAGCACGTTCAGTCCCACCCCGCCGACGCGCGACGGCGTCCCCGTGAAGTACCTGTCGACGATCTCCTGCTCGAGGCCGACAGCCTCGAAGATCTGAGCGCCCGTGTAGGAGCGGATCGTGGAGATCCCCATCTTCGAGAGGATCTTGAGCAGGCCCTTCCCGATCGCCTTGATCGTCCGCTGCACCGCCTCCTCGGGGTCCATGCCCTCCGGCAGGCGCCCCTCGCGGTGGAGGGTGTAGAGCGACTCGAACATCACGTACGGGTTGACCGCCGAGGCGCCGTAGCCGATCAGGCAGGCCAGGTGGTGGATCTCCTTGGCCTGACCCGTCTCCACCACGAGGCCGATCTGGAGCCGGGTGCCCTCGCGCACGAGGTGGTGGTGGACCGCACCGACGGCCAGCAGCGAGGGCATCGCCGCGCGGTCGGCGCCGAGGTTGCGGTCCGACAGGATGATGATGTTGACCCCGCGCGCGACGAGCTCGGAGGCCTCGGCGCAGATCTCCTCGAGCCGCTTCTCCATCCCCATCGCGCCCTGCGAGACCGGCCAGGTCATGTCGATCGTGCGCGCCTCGAAGACGCTGTGGTCGACCTGGCGCAGCTTCTCGAGCTGCGGGCTGCGCAGCAGCGGCTGCGGCATCACGAGCTGGTGGCAGTGGTCGGGCGTCTCGCCGAGCAGGTTGATCTCCGGGCCGATGCAGGCCTCGAGGCTCATCACGACCTGTTCGCGGATCGGGTCGATCGCCGGGTTCGTGACCTGCGCGAACAGCTGCTTGAAGTAGGAGAAGAGCGGCGGGCGCGTGTCCGACATCACCGCCAGCGCGGTGTCGTTGCCCATCGAGCCGGTCGGCTCGGTGGCGTCGCGCGCCATCGGCACGAGCGACACGCGCAGGTCCTCCTCGGTCCAGCCGAAGGCGAGCTGCTTGGCGCGCATCGGCTCGACGCGCGGCACCCGCGGCGTCTTCTCGGGCAGGTCCTCGATGTGCACGACGCGGTCGGACAGCCACTGGCCGTAGGGGCGCCGCTTTGCCAGACCGCGCTTGATCTCGTCGTCGGGCACGACGCGCTCCGCCTCGAGGTCGACGAAGAAGAGCTTGCCCGGCAGCAGCCGTCCCTTCGCCTCGACCTCCTCCGGCGGGAAGTCGATCACGCCAGTCTCCGAGGCGAACACGACCCAGCCGTCCTTGCTGACGAGCCAGCGCCCCGGTCGCAGGCCGTTGCGGTCGAGCGTCGCCCCGATCACGCGCCCGTCCGAGAAGGCGACGGCCGCGGGCCCGTCCCAGGGCTCGACGAGCGACGAGTGGTAGGCGTAGAAGTCGCGCACCTCGTCCGGCAGGTCGGGCCGGCCGCGGAAGGCCTCCGGGATCAACATCGACATCGCGTGCTCGGGCGAGCGGCCGCCGAGCACGAGCAGCTCGAGCAGGCCGTCGAGCGACGCCGAGTCGGAGATGTCGTCGCGCAGCAGCGGGCGGATCTTGGCCACGTCGTCGCCGAACAGCGGCGATGCCAGCTGCAGCTCGCGGGCGCGCATCCAGTTGCGGTTGCCGCGCAGCGTGTTGATCTCGCCGTTGTGGGCGAGCATCCGATAGGGGTGCGCGAGCTCCCAGCTCGGGAAGGTGTTGGTGGAGAAGCGCGAGTGGACGAGCGCGAGCCGGCTGACGACGCGCTCGTCGCGCAGGTCGGGGTAGTAGCGCGGCAGCTGCGGAGCGGTCAGCATCCCCTTGTAGACGACCGTCCGCGAGGAGAGGCTCGGCAGCGACAGGTCGGCGAGGTTCGCCCGCTCGACCATGCGGCGGATCACGTACAGCCGGCGCTCGAGCGCATCCTGGTCGGCGACCGATTCGTCCGCCGCGATGAACAGCTGGGCGATCCTTGGCGCCACCGAGCGCGCCGTCGTCCCGCAGGCGCCCTCGGCCACCGGCACGTCGCGCCAGCCGAGCACGTGTTGGCCCTGTTCCTCGACCGTCTCCTCGAGCAGCCGCATGGCCTCCGCCGGGTTGCCGGGCGGGAGGAAGCACATCGCCACCCCATAGCGGCCCGCGGGCGGCAGCTCGAAGTCCACCTCGTCGCGCAGGAAGGCGTCGGGGATCTGGAGCAGGATGCCGGCGCCGTCGCCCGTGTCGGGGTCGGCGCCCTCGGCCCCGCGGTGCTCCATGTGCTCGAGCGCGCTCAGCGCACAGCTGACCACCTCGTTCGAGGCGGGCGCACGCAACCGCGCCACGAAGGCGACGCCGCAGGCGTCGTGCTCGTAGCTCGCGTCGTACAGGCCATGCGCTGCCTGCAGCGGGGTCACCTCCTCTTAGTGATTTCCGCCCTTTCGGCTGGGGCGGTAGCGACGGGGACGGGGGCGCAAAAAGATACCGAGAACCAGGCCCCTTTTTCGAAGGCAGCACGTGGGCCGCGCCCCGGCCTGGGTATGGTCGCCCCGTGGGCGACACGATCACCGTTCTCTCCCAGAAGGGCGGCACCGGCAAGACGACGATGGTCAGGACGCTGGCGGACGTCTTCCGGCGCGTCGGGATGGACGTGCTCGTGGCCGATCTCGACCCTCAGGGAAACCTCTCCGACTACTTCGACGTGCCCCCCGATGTCTCCCCCACGGTGGCCGACGTCCTGGCGGGCCAGGCGAAGGCGGCCGACGCCGTACACGACGGCGTGCTGCCCGCCAACCTGGGCCTCGCAGAGGCGGAGCTCGTGCTCGGCGGCAAGATGGGGCGCGAGCTGACGCTCAAGCGGGCCCTGCGCGAGCTGCGCAAGGACTACGACCTGGTCCTGATCGACTGCCCGCCGGCGCTCGGGCTGCTGACCATCAACTCGCTCGTCGCAGCCGACCACGCCCTGATCTCGAGCGAGGCCGAGTACTTCTCGCTGCAGGGAGTCGAGCAGGCGCTCGAGGTGGTCGAGCTCGCCAAGGAGTCGCTCCACCCGGAGCTCGACTGGCTCGGCGTCGTCCTCAACATCGCCGACATGCGGCTCGTCCACTCGCGCGAGGCGCAGGCGCAGCTGAGAGAGCGCTTCGGCGAGAAGGTCTTCGACACGGTGATCCGGCGCAGCGTCCGCTACGCCGAGTCGTCCGAGCGCGGCGTCTCGATCCTCGACTACGCGCCGTCGCTCGGCGCCGACTACCTGAGCCTTGCCGCCGAGATCCTCGAGCGTCTCGGTGGCTTCGAGGAGCAAGCCGAGCGCCTGGCGTCGCTCCGCGCCGAGCTGGCACCCGCCCCAGGCTGACACACGGTCGTCCCCCGGTGGTGGGATAGTTCCACCGTTCTGGTCCCCCCAGCGAAAGGACTCTCGCTTTGACGACCTCACCCGCAGGCGGCCCGCCGCCGGGTGATGATCCTCCTGCCCGCGACTCGCGCGCGACCACATGGATGATCGTCTCCGGCGTCCTGGCGCTCGTCGCCATCGGACTCGGGATCTGGGCCTTCACCACCAAGTCGGACCTCGATGACGCCAACGACAAGCTCGACGCGTCTCAGCAGGAGCGCTCGAGCGAGCAGCAGTCCGCGCAATCGGATGAACAGCGGCTGCAGGCCTTCGGCGCTCGCGAGCGCGCGGCCTTCCAGCGCGTGAAGCGGCAGTTCATTCGCGGCGAGGCTCAGGCCCGCAACCTCAAGGCGACGATCCAGAAGGAGTCCTCGGATCTGGACGCCGCACGCAACCAGGCGAGTGCGGCCGAGGGCGAGGATCAGAAGACACAGGCCGCGCTGAACACCGCCCGGCAGCAGGCTCAGCTCGCATCGGTGTGCGTTCAGGGCGCGGTGAGCGCGATCGACAAGTTCTTCAACGCGGCGAGCGCGAAGGCCGGCGCCAATGCCGCCGTCGCGGAGCTCGAGTCGATCCAGGACCAATGCAAGAAGGCGGATCAATGATGAAGCGATACCTCACCGGAATAGTCACCACAGTCGCGATCGCCATGGCGCTCGCACCATCGGCGTCCGCCGCGGAGGCCACCTGCGGCGGCACCTTCGACGTGCTCCACAACGACCGCATCGGCAACATGCAGGTGCCGAGGGGCCCGTACGTGATCACCGTGCTCGAGTCGACCACGATGGGCTGCACGGAGGCCTCGCGCCTGTTCGCCGAGTTCCTCGAGGACTGGGACGGCAGGCTGCCGCGGCCGTGGGTGGCGGACAACGCCACGCGCACGTTCCGCGCCGGCCGCGGAAGCAGCGTCGGCTTCCGCGTCACGCCGAGCACCAACCCGATCCCGCCGAACCCGCCGGCCCCGCCCTCGCGGCGAATCTGCCCCGGTTACTTCACGGTGCTGCACAACGACCGGATCGGCGGCTTCAGGATCCCGAAGGGCCGCTACCGCATCACGCTGCTGTCCTACAGCGGCGTCACGTGCCAGCAGTCGGTGCGCCTCCTCCAGCGGTTCCTGCAGGACTACGACGGCGTGCTGCCGCGGCCCTGGCTCCTGGATGCCGGCACCGGAAGCTTCACGCGCGGTCATCGCCACATCGGCTTCCGCATCAAGCCGTACGTCGCTGAGACGCTCACCGCCGGTGCAGGCGCCCAGGCGGCCCAGGGCGGAAGCCAGGGTCAGCACCCGAGCGGCGGCCAGTCGAAGTGCCCGGCCACGTTCCGGGTCCTGCACAACGACCGGATCGGGAAGCTGCGCCTGAAGAGGGGGAACTACAACGTCTGGGTCAAGGGCCTCAGCTGCCCGCGCTCGACCCAGCTGTTCGCCCAGTTCCTCGACGACCCGAACGGCGTGCTGCCGAGGCCGTGGGTGCTCGACGTGCAGACGGGCACGTTCAAGCGCGGCCGGGCGGGACGCGTCCTGTTCCGGGTCAAGCCGGTCAACCCCTAGACGCCAGCTGAGCGGCGAGGTCGCGGGCGACCGCGGCCTCGTCCGCCGGCAGTCGGAGTCGCTCCTCGATCCCGAAAGTGCACCGCCGCGGTGTGGAATGCCGTAGGGTCTGGCGCGGTGTCGGAGCTGATGTTCACGCCGGCCGGCGAGCTCGCAGCGCTCGTGCGCAGCGGCGAGCTCAGGTCACGCGAGCTTGTCGAGGAGTCCCTGCAGCGAATCGAGGCGCTGCAGCCCGAGCTCAACGCCTTCGTCCACGTCGATGCCGAGGGGGCGCTCGCGGCGGCCGAGGCGATCGGCCCAGGCGATCCGCGCCCCTTCGCGGGCGTGCCGATCGCGATCAAGGACACCGCGGCCGTGGCGGGCATGCCCTACACGATGGGCTCGGACA
The DNA here is from genome assembly GCA_963814095.1 of uncultured Thermoleophilaceae bacterium. Lineage (GTDB taxonomy): Bacteria > Actinomycetota > Thermoleophilia > Solirubrobacterales > Thermoleophilaceae > JACVRW01. The sequence goes on from CAWFBT010000006.1 coordinate 222,226, forward strand.
TCTTCGGCGACTTCGTCCCGCAGCACGACTCGTTCGTCGTGCGGCGCCTGCGCGACGCCGGCTTCGTGCTGGTCGGGAAGACCAACATGCCCGAGTTCGGGATCCTGCCGGTGTCGGAGCCGCGCCGCTTCGGCCCGGCGCGGAATCCGTGGGACACCGAGCGCACGCCGGGCGGCTCGTCGGGCGGCGCCGCCGCGGCGGTGGCCGCCGGCATGGTCCCGATCGCACATGGCAGCGACGGCGGCGGCTCGATCCGGATCCCGGCCGCGTGCTGCGGGCTCGTAGGCCTGAAGGCGCAGCGCGGCCGCATCTCGCGCGGTCCCGAGCAGGGCGATGACTTCCTCGTGCAGGACGGCGTCCTCACGCGCACGGTCGCGGAGACCGCCGAGCTGCTCGACGTGCTCGCCGGCTACGAGACGGGCGACGCGACCTGGGCGCCGCCGCCGGCGGAGCCGTTCGCGGCGGCGGCCGCCCGTGAGCCCGGAAAGCTGCGGATCGGCGTCTCGACGCTCGCCCCGATCGACGCGGAGCTCGACCCCATCTGCGAGCGCGGCGTGCGCGACGCCGCGCAACTGCTCGCCGCGCTCGGCCATGATGTCGAGCGCTTCGAGGCGCCCTGGAAGACAGACGACGTGCTGCGCACGTTCACGGCCGTGTTCGGCACTCCGATCGCCGCGGCGGCCTTCTACGGCGGGCTCGTCACCGGGCGCGAGCCGAGCGCGGAGCTGCTGGAGCCGCTCTCGTGGACCTTCTGGGAGGGCCTCCAGGAGCGATCGGCCGTCGACTACTACCTGGCGCGCACTCAGCTGGGAGCGTTCTCGCGCCAGATCGTCGCCGTCTGGGACGACTACGACGTCGTGCTGCTGCCCTCGCTCGCGCAGCGACCGCTCCGCATCGGCGAGCTCGACCCGTGCAGCGACGACCCCTGGGACGACTTCAGGCGCTCCGGCGAGTTCACGCCCTACACCGCTCTCTTCAACACCTCCGGGCAGCCGGCGATCTCACTGCCGCTCTACCACGGCGACGACGGCCTGCCGGTGGGAGTCCAGCTCGCCGGGCGGCCGGCGGACGAGGCGACGCTGCTCTCGCTGTCGGCCCAGCTCGAGGCGGCCGCGCCCTGGGCCGAGCGGCGCCCGGCCCTCGCCACGGCCTAGCGGCAGACGCCGTAGATCTGCGGGAGGTTCGGCAGGTCCGGGCCGTCGGGCAGATCGGGCAGGTCCGGCATGTCCCACTCGAACAGGCCGAAGTTGACCGTCGGCAGATCCGGCAGATCCGGACCGTCCGGCAGGTCCGGCAGGTCGCAGTCCGGGACGGCGCCCCGCAGCACATGCTCGCCGCGGTCGTAGTCGATCAGCCGCGGCGTGTCGCCCGGGCGGTACTGCCAGATCGAGATGGCCGGATACTCGTCGCGTGTGTCGTGCACGACCTGATAGAGGCCGTCGGGGCGGCGCCGCAGCCGGACCGTCCCATCGACGGAGAATCCCTCGGGCGTGATCGAGTTGAGCGCGTCGTAGCTGAGCGAGATCGTCTCGTCGTCGGTCTGGACGTCGAACTCGTTCGGGTCGTTCGGGTACGCCTGCTCGCGGTCGTCCTCGGGCCCTAGCTCGATCGGGCGCGGGGCCTGGCAGGTCTCGATCCATGCCGTGCAGGTCTCGCTCTGCGTCAGCACGCCGCGGCCGCTCTCGCGGTCGAGCACGACGGTCACGCGCGAGTCGGTCGGCTCGAGGTCCGCCCGGATCGGGTCCTGCAGCTCGCGGTCGTCGCCCTGCAGGACGACCGAGCGGTCCTGCGGGATGAAGAAATCGACGACGACGACGCCGTCTCCGGGGGCGGGCTCGATCGGGAAGTAGCTCCGGTTCGTGGCGCCCTGTCCGATGGTGCCGTCGTCGACCAGCTGCTGGAACTCTTCGTCGCTCGGCTCGAGCAGCTCGCTGACGAGCTCCTCGCCGCGACCGCCCTCGGCGAGGTCCTGGAAGTCCTCCACGGGCGGCGCCGGCGTGCGCTCCGGGTCGTCGGTTGTCGACGTGCGCCCGTCCGGGTAGGCGCACATCCCGGCCTCGTCCTCGTCGTAGCCCTCGACGGTCGCGCACTCCGCCGGCTCCGGCGGCGGCGGCTCGACCACCAGGCCGGACGGGATCTCACGGCCGTCCGGGAACGCACAGGGCCGGTCGGCCTCGTTCAGATACGGGCCCTGCACCGGCACGCAGGGCCGCGCCTCCACGGGCTGGGTGCCGATCTGGCCCGTCGGGACCTGGGTGCCGTCGGGGAACGAGCAGGGGCGGTCGGCCTCGTTCATGTATGGGCCCTGGACCGGGATGCAGCCCGGCGCGGGGTCGAAGCGCTGCTCGCGCTCCAGGTCCTCCCGAACCTGCGGGTCGGGCTCGGGCTCGAGCCACTGCTCGGCCGCGTCCGGCGACATGCCGCTCACGTCCGGCGGCGGCTCCACCGGCGCGGGCGGCGGTGCGGCTCGGCCGGCCCGGGCTCGGCTCCAGCCAGCGCTCGGCGGCGTCCGGCGACATGCCGCTCACGTCCGGCGGCGGCGCGACCGGCGCGGGCGGCGGCTCGACCGGCTCGGGCGGAGTCGTCGTCGTCGTGCCCGTCGGAGGATCCTCCTCCACGGGGGCGGGCTCGGGCTCTGCCTCGAGCCAGCGCTCGGCGGCGTCCGCTGACATGCCGCTCACGTCCGGCGCCGGCTCCACTGGCGCGGGCGGCGGAGGTGGCGCCGTCGTCGTCGTGGTGCCCGTCGGAGGACCCTCCTCCACCGGGGCGGGCTCGGGCTCCGGCGGTGGTGGCGGCTCGCCGGCTCAGCTTCGGGCGGCGGCGCGGTGGTCGTGGTGGTGGGCAGGGGGGCGGCTCGGGCGCGGGCGTGGGCGGATGTGCCGGGCCGGCGCGGACTCGAGCCAGCGCTCCGCGGCGTCGGCCGACATGCCGCGAACGTCAGGCGTGGGCGGCGAGGGCGCGACCGTCGAGGATCCGCCGCCGCACGCACAGATGTTGGTCGCCCAGGCCGCCGAGGCGGCGAACGGCACCGTCAGGGCGGTCCCGAACACGGCGGCTCCGACCATCCCCGGCCGGGAGCGCATTCGCTCGATGACCAGCTCTGTTGCCTCACGGGAGCCCATCGCCGCTGATTGCGAGATCCCCCGGGCCTCGCCGCCCGAAACGTCAGAGCCCGCGCACCAGCTCGGCGTCGTGCGGGTAGGTCAGGAGCTCCGCGGCCTCGCCCGGCTTGAGCCAGCGCAGCTCGTCGGTCTCGTCGTTCGGCTCGAAGCCGGGGTCGTCCTCCACGTGCATCAGCCAGTAGCGGACAACCTTCGGGCGGCCCTTGTTGTCGCGGTAGCGAACCGCGTCGAGCTCCTCTCCGAGCGAGCAGCGCATCCCGGTCTCCTCCTCGACCTCGCGCACGGCCGCCTCCGCGAAGCTCTCGCCGGCCTCGAGCTTGCCCTTGGGAAGCGACCAGTCGTCGTAGCGCGGCCGGTGCACGACCGCTACGCGGCCCTCGTCGTCGAGCACGATCCCTCCGGCTGCCTCGACCTCGGCGCTCACAGCTCGCTCACGTCCGCTCCACCGGCGGCGAAGGCCACCCGCTCGACGCGCGCGTCGCCCGCCTCGCCGCGGAGCCGCTCGACCACGGCTCCGGTCTGCTCCCAGTGGCACCAGAAGAGCACGGTCGGACCAGCGCCCGAGATCGTCGCGCCCAGCGCGCCCATGCCGGCCGCGCCCTCGACGAGCTCCATCGAGCGCGGGTAGAGATGACGGCGGCGCGGCTGATGGAGCGAGTCGGCGAGGCCACGAGCGATCAGCGAGAGGTCGCCCTGCGCGAGCCCCAGCACGAGCAACGCGGCGTGTCCGACGTTGTCGACGGCGTCCGGGAGCGGCACCTCGGCGGGCATCGCCGCGCGCGCCTCCGCCGTCACGACCTCGTCGCCCGGCACCACCAGCACCGCCTCGAGCTCGGGCGGCGGCTCGAGCCGGACCGGATCGGTGCCCGCACAGACCACGAACCCACCGAGCAGCGCCGCGGCCACGTTGTCGGGATGCCCCTCGATCGCCAGTGCGTGCTCGAACAGCGGCGCGTCGAGCTCGTAGAGGTGGTCCGCGGCGGCGAGTCCGGCCACGATCGCCGCGGCACTCGACCCGAGGCCCGCCGCGGGCGGGATCTCGGAGCGGATCGTGAACGCGAGTCCGTCGGCGGGATGCAGCCGTTCGAACGCGCGCACACACAGATTCGTGCGGTCGAGCGCGACACCGGGGACGTCGCAGGTCACCGAGAACTCGCCGCTCTCCTCCACCTCGAGCTCGAGTCCCGGCGACAGCGCGGCGGCGAGCACGTCGTAGCCGGGGCCGAGGTTCGCCGAGGACGACGGCACGCGCACGACGCGCCGCCGGTTCACCCCAGCACCGCCCGCTCCACGCTCGCGATCTCGGGCTCGCAGGGCACGACGCTGGCAGCCCGGTTCATGGCCGTCTGCGGGTCCTTCAGACCGTGTCCGGTGAGCACGCAGACGACGCGCCCCTCTGCGCCGTACTTGAGCAGGCCCGCCACGGACGCCGCCGAGGCCGGCTCACAGAAGACTCCCTCGCGCGCCCCGAGCAGCGAGTAGGCGTCCAGGATCTCGGCGTCGGAGACGGCGCGGACCTCGCCGCGCGACGCGGTGAACGCGTTCATCGCGTTCTCCCAGCGCGCCGGGTTGCCGATCCGGATCGCCGACGCGACCGTCTCCGGGTGCTCGACCGGCGCGCCGAGCACGAGCGGCGCCGCCCCCTCGGCCTGGTAGCCGTGCAGCCGCGGGGCGGCCTCGTACTCCTGGAAGCCCTTCCACCAGGCCGTGACGTTGCCGGCGTTGCCGACCGGGATGCAGAGCACGTCGGGCGGCTCGCCGAGCTCGTCGCAGACCTCGAATGCGCCCGTCTTCTGGCCCTCGATGCGGAAGTCGTTGACGGAGTTGACGAGCGCGATCGGGTGGCGGGTCGCGAGCTCGCGCACGAGCGCCAGCGCTTCGTCGAAGTTGCCGCGCAGCGCGATCACGCGCGCGCCGTGCATGAGCGCCTGGGCGAGCTTGCCGGTGGCGATCTTGCCCTCCGGCACGATCACGGCGCCGCGCAGCCCGGCGCGCGCGGCGTAGGCGGCCGCGCTCGCCGCCGTGTTGCCGGTCGAGGCACAGACCACGGCCTCGGCGCCCTCGGAGACCGCCGCTGAGACCGCCACCGTCATGCCGCGGTCCTTGAACGAGCCGGTCGGGTTGGCGCCCTCGAGCTTGAGCCACACGTCGGCGCCGCTCAGCTCGGACAGGTGCGCGGCGCGGATCAGCGGCGTGTCGCCCTCGCCCATCGTCACGAGGGGCTCCACCGGGAGCCGCTCCCGGTAGCGCCACAGCGACATCAGTGGCCCACCTAGAACGTCTCCTCGATGACCCTGATCACGCGCGGCGGCTCGCGCACGAAGTCGAGCCGCGAGATGAGGCCGACGGCCGCGCGGAACTTCGACTCGAGCACGGGATGCATGACCATCACGAGCCGCGCCTCGTCACCGAGCCCCTTCTGCACCACCGACTTGATGGAGACGCCCTGGAGGCCGAGCAACTCGGCCACCTGGGCGAGCACGCCGGGGCGGTCGGCCACCTCGAGGTGGAGGTAGAAGGAGAACTCCGTGTCCGTGACGACCGGGACGTCCTGCGCCGGCGCCGGCAGCGAGGGCGGCGGGATCATCGCCGAGATCACGTCGCCGAGCACGGCGCTTGCGGTCTGGATGCCTCCCGCGCCGGGTCCCGAGAGCGTGATCTCGGTGATCGCGGGCGACTCGATCGTGACCGCGTTGAACGCGCCGTTGACCGACGCGAGCGGGTGATCCGCGTACAGGAAGGCCGGATACACGTGGACGGCGATGCCGCCGTCGATCCGCTCGGCCGAGCCGATCAGCTTGAGCGAGAGGCCGAGCTCCTTCGCGTACTCGATGTCGTCGGCGGTCAGGCGCTCGATGCCCTCGTAGCTCACCTGGTCGAGCCGCACCGCCGCGTTGAAGGCGAGCCGCGCCAGGATCGCCATCTTCGCCGCGGCGTCCTTGCCGGTCACGTCCTCGGTCGGGTCGGCCTCGGCGTAGCCGAGCCGCTGGGCGTCGGCGAGCGCCTCGGCGTAGGAGGCGCCGGTGCGCGCCATCTCGGTGAGGATGTAGTTGGTCGTGCCGTTGACGATGCCGTGCACGCGCTCGATGTGGGCGGCGGCGAGCGTCTCGCCCATCACCCGGATCGCCGGCACCACCCCCGCGACGGCGCCCTCGAAGCGCAGCTGGACCTTCCCCGACCGGGCGGCGTCGAAGATCTCCTCGCCGTGCTGGGAGAGCAGCTGCTTGTTGGCGCTCACGACGTGGCGCCCGGAGCTGAGCGCGCGCAGCACGTAGTCGCGCGCGGGGTCGATGCCGCCCATCAGCTCGACGATCAGGTCGCTGCGCTCGAGGATGTCGTCGAAGTCGCCCTGGCTGCGCGTGAGCACGCCCGACAGCTCCGGCCGCAGCCCCGTCTCGCGCTCGATCGAGTCGGCGCGCGCCTCGAGCAGCTCGGCGAAGGCGCCGCCGACGGTCCCGCGACCGAGCAGCCCGACCCTGAACGGATCAGACATCGCGCCGCGTCAGGTCGTCGTAGCTCTCGCGCCGCACCACGAGCCGGGCGTCGCCGTCCTTGCAGAAGACGACGGGCGGCCGGAGGACCGCGTTGTAGTTGTTGGCCATCGCGTGGCCGTAGGCGCCGGTGGCGGGGATCACGAGCACGTCGCCCAGGGCGCGGGGAGTCGAGCCGGACGTCGCGGACGAGGATGTCGCCGGACTCGCAGTGCATGCCCGCAACCGTGCAGAGCTCCTCGCCGCCGAAGCGGTCGGCGATCTCGGCCTCGTAGCGCGCCCCGTACAGCATCGGACGCAGGTTGTCGGACATGCCGCCGTCGACGGCGACGTACGTGCGGACATCCGGGATGTCCTTGACGGTCCCGACCGTGTAGAGCGTCACGCCCGCGTTGCCGACGAGCGAGCGGCCCGGCTCGCACAGCACCGTGACACCCTCGGGCGCCCGCCGCATCAGCGCGTCGACGTAGTCCTCGATCGGCGGCGGCGAGTCGTCGTTCGTGTAGGCGATCGCGAGCCCGCCGCCGAGGTTGAGCGACGGCCAGTCGCCGAGGCCCGCGAGCACCTCGGTGAGCCGCTCGAACGCCTGCAGCTCGTGGACCTGCGAGCCGATGTGGGCGTGCAGCCCGAGCAGCTCGAGGCCGGCGTCGCGGCAGGCCTCGGACCGCGCGCGGCACGTCGGCCGAGCCGAAGCCGAACTTGGAGTCCTCCTGGCCGGTCTGGATGTAGGTGTGCGTGCTCGGCCGGATCCCGGGCGTCACGCGCACCATCGCCCGCACGCCGCGGCCGCGCAGCCGCTCGATCTCGTCGAACGAGTCGACGACGATGCAGCCGACACCCGCCTCGATCGCGTAGTCGAGGTCGGCCTGCAGACTTGTTGTTGCCGTGCATGTAGATGCGCGCCCGGCTCGACGCCGCCGGCGAGGGCGAGGTGTAGCTCTCCGCCGCTGGCCACGTCGACCGACAGGCCCTCGTCCGCGAACAGCCGGTAGACGGCCGTGCACGGGAACGCCTTGCTCGCGTAGATGACCTCGAAGCGATCAGTGCGCGACGCGGAACGCCTGCACGTAGGCACGCGCCCGCGCGCGCATGTCGTCCTCCGCGTAGACGTACGCGGGCGTGCCGAACTCACGCGCCAGCTCGACGACGTCGCAGCCGCCGACCTCGAGCCGCCCGTGCTCGTTCAGACGCGAACCCGCTGGATATACGTGCGACACCCCTACCGCTGCCATGGTCGGCGGCGATTATGAAGGACGTCAGTTGGCGCGCGCGGACAGCGCGTCGACAGTCGAGCACATCGATGCGGCCGCGGCTGAGCTCGCAGCTCGCCACGCGATTGGGCGTCTCGTACGATCCTGTTGACAGTCGCTCGCGACGTGCCGGCGAGCCCCGCGAGCTCCTCCTGTGTGAGCGGCACGACACCGCCCCCATCCCCGAACTCCACCAGCCGGCGCAGGACACGCCGGTCGGCCGGCTCGTGATGGGCCTCGACGAGCAGCTCGGAGAGCCGCCTCACGCGCAGCGCGAGTGCATGCGCCAGGATGTCGGCGACACCCGGGTGCTTCGCGCACAGAGCGTCGAAGTCGAGCTTGTGAATCGCGCGCGTCTCGCCGCCATCGAGCGCGAGGACGGTGGCGCTGCGGGGCGCCGTGTCGTCCAGCAGCGCGATCTCGCCGAAGGTCTCACCGGGCCGCATCATCGCGAGCATCACCGTGTCTCCCAGCCGCGTCCCAATGCACACGGCGAAGTACCCGGTGTGTACGAGATGGAGCGTGTCGGCGGGATCGCCGCGATGGAAGACGACCTCGCGGCGGCCAAACGTCCGGCGCCGCGCGACCTGCAGCACTCGCCGGGCGTCCTCTTCGGGAATCCCGGCGAGGATCGCCCAATCCATGGACCGACGTTAACGGACCTGCGAGGCCTGGCCACGCACGCAAACGCCCCGGCGGCAGCCGGGGCGTGCGACCTGCGGGCGTCGGGTGCGACTCGCTAAGCGAGCTGCGCGGTGGTCTGGTTCATGCGCGCGGCGAACTGAGTGTGCGTCTCGCTCTGCCTGTTGAGCGCGTCGAGCTGGTAGTTGAGCGCCATGCCGCGAATGGTCGCGGCCATGGCGGCCGGGTCGTTGAGAGAGACGGTGTAGGTCGAGTGCGATCCGCCGATGGCCGCGGCGATCGCGGCCTCATCCTTGAACGCGACGGTCTGGGTCGAGTGCGATCCGCCGCCGACCGCCGCCGCGATCGCCGATTCGTCCTTGAACGCGTCCGTCGCGGTCGAGTGCGATCCGCTACCGACCGTCGCCGCGATCGCCGCCTCGTCCTTGAACGTGTCCGCCGGGACGACGGCGAGCCGGCGAGGGTGGAGGCGGACGCGCCGGCGGGCGCGACGAGCGCGGCAGCAACAGCGGCGAGGGCGGCGACGGGAATGCGCTGGAGGTTCATGGCATCCACGGTCTCGCGTACGCGGCGGCCCCGTCGTGCGCACGCGCGACACTCGGAGTGTCAAGCCCGCGACACTTGCCGCTGCGAGACTCCGGCAGCGTGAAGCGAGCCTCGCCCGCGCCGCCGGAGCTCGGCACCCACGACGGCCTCTCGTACGCGCTGTTCCTGCCCGAGCGGCCCGCGCAGGTGGGCGTCGTGATCCTGCACGGCGCCGGCTCGGCCAAGGAGAGCCACTTCGACTTCGCGCGCGGCTGCCGTGACGAGAACATGGCGGCGCTCGCCTACGACGCGCGCGGGCACGGGCGCTCGGAGGGCGCCTTCGGACCGGGCGCGATCGACGACGTGCTCGCGATGGCGGCGCTGCTGCGTCAACACGCGCCTCGCCTCGCGCTGCGCGGCTCCAGCATGGGCGGCTTCCAGGCGATCCATGCCGCGGCGCGCGCCGACCCGGCCCTGAGCGCGGTCGTGGCGGTCTGTCCTGCGCCCGAGGAGATCCTGCTGCGCGGGTTGCGCTCCGGCGAGATCCGGCGTTTCGAGTGCGACCTGCCGGCGACCGAGCTCTGGCTCGAGTCGATCGACATCTACGACGCGGCCGCGCGGCTCGGGCCGCAGACCGCGCTGTTGCTGCTGCACGCCCGCGGCGACGAGCAGATCCCCTACACGGTGAGCGAGGACCTGCATGCGCGGGCGCGCGAGCCCAAGCGCCTGCTGGTCCTCCCGGGCGGACACCACCGCTCGCTGCAGCACGATCTCGAGCTGCAGGGCGTGAGCCGTCGCTTCATCCGCTCCGCGGCTGCGAGCTAGGGGAGCAGGCCGTTCACGGTGCGGCCGGTGTCCTCGACGACCTTCCCTACTCCCTGCCCGGCCTCGTCCAGCGCCTCGCCGGCCGTCTCGCCCGTGCCGCTGACCGTCTCGCCGAGGCCCGGCGAGACGCCGCCGACCGCGTCGCCGAGGCCGCCTGTGGCTCCCTCCACGGTGTCACCGAGCCCGCCCGTCGTGTCCTCGACCGTGTCGCCGAGCCCACCGGTCGCCTGCTCGACCGTGTTGCCGAGATCCGGCGCCGCGGGCGTCTGCGTGCGCCTTCCCCCGCCCCCGCCTCCGCCCCCACTGCTCTGCCGTGTTTCGCCCGCGCCGGAGGCCGGCTGACCGGGCGCCGGGCCGGAGCGGGGGCCATCGCCAGTCGCCCGGACCGGCCCGCTCGTGCTCGACTGCTGCGCGCGGCGGATGTTCCCGCTGCGGTCGCGTCGGGCCGGGCGCTGCCGGCTGGCGACGGCGCGCCGATCGCCGGCGCTCCCTGCGCGCCTCGCGGTCGCGTCTCGCCCGGAGGGTGCCGTCGCGCGCTCCGCCCGGTTCTTCACGACCACCCGGTCGAGCCCGTCGGCGGAGGCCCCACCGGGCCAGCCCTGGAAGGCCACGAGCGCGCTGCCGACGGCAAGCAGCAGCAAGAAGCAGCCGATGAGAATGCCGGTTGTGCCGAGCCCGGCGAGGTAGGCCTTCCTAGCCCTCATGAGGTGGGGCGAACCTACCCATCGGTGAGTACCGCCCAAACGAGAGAGTGAGAATGATTCTCGTTTAGGCTGTGGCCGGTGCCGTCGCCCCTTGATTTCGCCGATCTGCCCTTCCTGCGCGACGCGCTCCTCGAGCTGGTCCTGCTGGGCATCGCGGGCGGGATCCTCGGCGCCTGGATCGTGCTGCGGCGACTCGCCTTCTTCTCGCATGCGGTCGGCTCCGCCACCTTCCCGGGGCTGGTCGCCGCGGATGCCTCGGGCGTCAGCCCGACCCTGGCGGGCGTCGCGGTGGCGCTCGGCTACGCGGGCGGCGTCGAGCGCGCCGGCCGCGCGGGACGCGAGCCGAGCGAGGCCACGGCGCTGCTGCTCGTCGCCTGCCTCGCGGGCGGCGTCGTGCTCGCGAGCGACGTGTTCGAGTCTGGCGCCGCGGTCGACCGGCTGCTGTTCGGGACCCTGCTCGGCCTGGAGGGCATCGACCTCGCGCTCTCGGCGGCCGCGGCGGCGCTGGCGACGATCGCGACGCTCACGCTCGGCCGGGCCTGGGCGGCGCTGACCTTCGACCCCGAGTCCGCTGGGACCCTGGGCCTGCCCGCCGGAGTGGCCGACTTCCTGCTGCTGGCACTGGTCGCCGTGGCCGCGGTGGCAGCGATCCCGGCCGTCGGCGTCCTGCTCGTGACCGCGATCTACGTACTGCCCGCGGCCGCCGCGCGGCTCGTGGCGGGGAGCGTGCCCGCGCTGATCGGGTGGGCGCTCGCTCTGGCGCTCGCGGAAGGGGTCCTCGGTCTCTATCTCGCCTACTGGCTCGACGTCCCGCCCGGCCCGCCCGTCGCCCTGCTGGGCGCCGCGACCTACCTCGTCATGTCGCTGGTGACCCGGCGATGAGCGCACTGCGCGTCGAGGGGCTCAGCGCCGGCTACGGCGGCCCGCCGGTGCTGCGCGACGTGAGCTTCGAGGCAGAGCCGGGCGAGACCGTCTGCGTGCTCGGCCCCAACGGGGGCGGCAAGACGACGCTCTTCCGCGTCCTGCTGGGCGAGCTCGAGCCGCAGGCCGGCCGCGTGGCCGGCCCCAGCCGCCCGGCGTACGTAGCTCAGACCGAGCGCACCCGGCTCGACTTCCCCGTGTCGGCCCTCGACGTCGCGCTGATGGGGACGCTCGCGCGCGGGCGCTGGTGGCTGCCGCCGCGCGGCGCCGACCGGAGCGCTGCCGCCGCTGCGCTCGAGCGCGTCGGGCTCGCCGACCGGGCGGACACGCGCTTCGGCGAGCTCTCGGGCGGCCAGCGCCAGCGGGCGCTGCTCGCGCGCGCACTCGTGCAGGACGCTCGCCTGCTGCTGCTCGACGAGCCGCTGTCCGGTGTCGACCCGGCGAGCGCCGCGTCGATCGCCCGGGTATTCGAAGAGCTGCGCGCCGAAGGCCGCACGCTGCTCGTATCGAGCCACGACGTCGAGAGCGCGCGCACCTTCGACAGCGTCCTCTGCCTGCACGGCCGCCAGGTGGCCTTCGGCCCGCCGGCCGAGGTCCTCGACCGGAGCACGCTCGAGGCCACCTACGGCAGCGAGATGATCGTGCTCGAAGAGGGCGGGGCCAAGCGCGCCGTGACGGTCCACCACCACGAGCACGGCGACCACTGAGATGGAGGTGCTCGACTTCCTGCTCGAGCCGGTCCAATCCGGCATCGGCCGGCGCGCGTTGCTCGAGATCGCGCTGATCGGCGCGTTCTGCGGCGCGCTGGGGTTCTGGGTCGTGACCGAGCGGCTCGCCTACAGCGCCGAGTCGCTCGCCCACGGGCTGCTGCCGGGGCTCGTGCTCGCGACGATCGCGGGCACACCGCTGCTGCTCGGTGCCGCGGGTGGCGCGCTCACCGCCGCCGCGCTGCTCGCGCTTGCGGCGCGCGACGAGCGGATCGGGGCCGACGCCGGCACGGCCGTGGCCGTGACCGGCCTGGTGGGTCTGGGTGCGCTGCTCGCTTTCACCCCGGAGAGCCCGACGCGACTCGAGGAGCTGCTCTTCGGTGACCCGCTGGGGGTGACGAACGGCGATCTCATCGCCGCCGCTCTCCTGCTCGCAGCCGGGGGCGCAACGCTAGCGGCCCTCCACCGTCCGCTCGCGGCGGTGGCTTTCGACAGCGCGGGCGCGGCCCAGCTCGGCGTGCGCCCGGCGCTGCTGCGACTCGCGCTGCTGGCACTGCTCGCGCTCGCCGTCGCCGTCGCCGTTCAGGGGCTCGGCGCGCTGCTCGTGCTCGCCGTGCTCGTGGCGCCGCCCGTGGCGGTGCGCCGGCACGCGGGCACGCCCGGCAGGGCGATGCTCGCCGGCGCCGCGCTGGCGGTGCTGGCCGGCGCGGTCGGCATCGAGATCTCCTTCCACGCCGGCAGCGCTGCGGGCGCCTCGGTGGCGCTGGCGCTGTGCGCGGCGGCGGCGCTCGGCGCCGCGCTCCCTACGCGGGCGCGACGCGCGGGGCGTCCCGGCGCGCCAGCACGAGCGCCGCGCCGAACGCCAGCAGCGCCAGGCTGATCAGCTGCGGCTGCGTGAGGCCGGCGACCACCGAGTCGTTGCGGCGCACGAGCTCGACGAGGAAGCGCTCGCCGCCCGCGAAGATCAGGTAGAGCCCGAACAGGACGCCGGGTGCGAAGCGATCGCGCAGGTGCCAGAGCACGAGCGCCCCGATGCCCACTGCGACCGTCTCGTACACGGGCGTCGGGTGCACCTCCTCGGTCGTCGGCACAGTGCCCTCCGGATAGGCCATCGCCCAGGGCAGGTCGGACTCGACGCCGTAGTCGCCGTCGCCCGAAAGCTGGCACCCGATCCGGCCGATCGCGTAGCCGACGAAGAGCGGCACGCAGACGGCGTCGCACATCTGCCAGGTCAGCCAGCCTCGCCAGTAGGCCCAGATGATCACGCCGAGCGCGCCACCCACGAGACCTCCGAACCAGACCAGCCCCGAGCCGGAGAAGATGTTGCCGAGCAGGTCGTTCGAGACCTCGTCCCAGTTCTGGATCAGGTAGTCGACGCGCGACCCGACGAGGCCGCCGATGAGCGACGCGAAGATGATCTCGTAGGCCCAATCGCGGGACTTGCCGAGCTCGCGCAGCCGGCGGGCTGTGATCGCGCCGGCGGCCAGGAAACCGAAGGCGAAGCAGATGCCGAACGTCTGCAGGTCAAGCGGGCCGATGTGGATCTCCGGCTGCACCAGGGCGGCAGGCTAGCGAGGGGCCGGTGCTCCCCTACCATGCCATCAGTGCGACGGGCGCTGCTGGCCATTTTTGTCTGTGCGGCGCCGCTGGCGCCGGCAGCAGCCGAGGCATCCGACGCGGTCGATGACCGCGTGGCGCTGCGCGAGGTCGTGAGCCGCCAGGCGCGCGCCGCCGGCGGCGCCCCGCTGCCGCTGCCGCTCGGCGGGGAACGCGGGGCCCCGAAGGCGGCCGCCGCAGTCGCAGCTCGGGAGCGGCCCGCGCGCGTCCTGGTGGGAGTTCGCTCGCACTCCGACGTGCCGGCCATCGCCGCGAAGCTGCGCCGGCTCGGTGCCGCGCCCGAGGCGTTCGAGACGATCGGCGTGCTCGCTGTCCGCGCCCCCTCGGGCTCCGCGCTCGTCGCCGCTCTGCGTGGCGACCGGCGCGTGGCGTACGTCGAGCCTGACCGCACGCTGCACGCCGCCGTCGACCCCTTCGACGCGGTCGATCCCGCCACCGGGATCAAGTTCACCTGGTTCTACGACGACGTCCACGCGGCCGAGGCACTCGCCGCCGCCGGCGGCGGCTCGCAGCGCACGATCTCCGTCATCGACACGGGTGTCGACATGAGCCACCCCGAGCTCGCGGGACGGATCGCACGCAGCTTCGACACGCGCGCACGCAACGCCGACGTGAACGACCTCGTCGGCCACGGCACCTTCGTCAGCGGGCTGATCGCCGCGATCGACGGCAACGGAGTCGGCGGAAAGGGCGTGGCGGGCTCCACGCGGCTGGTGGCCGTACGCGCCTCGCGCGACGGCAGCTTCACCGTCAGCGATCTGATCCGGGGAATCGAGTTCTCGATCCGTTCCGGAGCCGATGTCATCAACATGAGCCTGGCCGGACGGGGTTTCACCCGCAGTCAGGCGCGCGTGCTCGCGGCGGCCTTCTTCAACGACGTGCTGCCGGTGGCGGCCTCCGGCAACAACGGGCTGGCCGGCAACCCGATGGAGTTCCCGGCGGCGGCCCTCGGGGGCAGCCGCGGCGACACGGGCATCGGCCTCTCGGTCAGCGCCACCAGGCCCGACGGCGCCGTAGCGCCCTTCTCGACCCACAACGAGTTCGTCAGCATCGCCGCGCCCGGCGCCGGGCCGGCCGGCTGCGCGGCGGGCGTCCTGTCGACCCTGCCCGCCCACAGCTCAGACCGCCTGGGACGACCCGCTGTCGTGCTCGCGCATCTTCCCGATGCCGGAGGGGCGCTACGCCTACGCGGAGGGCACGAGCTTCTCGGCACCGATCGTCTCGGGCATCGCCGCGCTCGTCTGGCAGGTCGAGCCGCGGCTTGCCTCCGAGCAGGTCGCCGCGGTGATGACCCGCTCCGCGCGCCAGACGATCGAGAGCGGCTGGAACGAGTTCACGGGGGCCGGCGTAGTCGACGGTGCCGCCGCGACGGCGCTCGCGCGCCGCTTCGACGTGACCGCCCCCACCCCGCGCGGCGACGCGCGCCGGGTGGGCGACACCGTGCGCGTGCGCATCCGAAAGGTCACGGATCGCACCGAGACGGGCCGCGGGCTGGCCGGCGGGGTCAGGTACCGCCTGATCGTCTCGCGCGACGGCGGCCGGAGCTTCGACAGCCTCACCCGCGCCCGGCGGAGTCCGATTTCGAGGGACGTGCGCCTGCGCGGCACGCGCGCCAACGTGCTGATCGCGAGCGCCTGCGACCACAACGGCAACTGCGGCATCAAGCGGCTCGGGCGCTTCCGGCCCTAGTCCGCCTTGGTGCGCGGCGCGCCTAGAGGTAGCCGAGCGGATCGACCGGCGAGCCGCTGACGCGGGTCTCGAAATGCAGGTGGTCGCCGAAGCAGTGGCCCGTGCAGCCGACGTAGCCGATCACCTGGCCCTGGCTCACGTTCGCTCCATTCGAGGTGGCGAAGCTCGACTGGTGGGCGTAGCACGTCGACAGCGTGGCGTTGTGCTGGATGCAGGTGTAGTTGCCGTAGCCCCCGACCCAGCCCATGAGCGCGACGCGCCCGGAGTCCGCCGCGCGGATCGGCGTGCCGCTCGGGACCGCGATGTCGACGCCGGCGTGGAGGCGGCCCCAGCGCATGCCGAAGGGCGACACGACCGACCCGTTGACGGGCCAGATCAGCGAGCCGCTGCCCTGGCGGACCGGCCCCGGCGCGGGCGCACCCTGGAGCGCGGCGGTCACACGAACCTGTTCCGCCTCGAGCGCGCGCAGGTCGCCCTCGAGCGAGACGCGGCTGCTGCGCACCTGGCCGAGCGCGCTGCGCTTGTCCGAGCGCGTCGAGGCCAGCTCGTCGCGCGAGCTCACGAGCTGTCCCTGGACGGCCGCGATCTGGTCGCGCCAGCGCAGGATCCGCTCGGCCGCGAGCTGCTCGCGCTCCTCGAGCTTCGCGAGCTTGGTCGCCTGTTCCTCGGCGCGGTCGCGCAGGTGGCGCACCTCGTCGGTGATCTCGCGGTCCTGCTCGGAGATCCGCTCGAGGAACTCCGCGCTGCTCGAGCAGGTCGCCGAAGCCGTCCGCCTCGAGCACGACCGTCAGCGCGTCGGGTGAGTCGGCCTTGTAGATCTCGACCAGCCGGGCGGCGAGCACCTTGCGCGCGGTCTCGAGCTCGGAGCGCAGCCGCTCGAGCCGGTCGCGCGCCTCCTCGAGCTGGTCGCGCACCTCGAGCAGCTCCGCCTTCTGCGCATCGAGGCTCGCCTGCGCGCGGTCCAGCCGCGTCTGGGTGGCGCTGATCTCGCCCTGGACGGCGGCGATCCGGGTGTCGAAGCGCTGGATCGTCGTCGTCAGCACGCCCTCCTGCTGCTTCTTCTCCTCGATCTCGGAGCGCTTCTTCTCGATGCGGTCGGACAGGGGCGCCGAGAGCCCCGGCATCGGCAGCAGCAGGTAGGCGCACAGCGTCAGCGCTATCGGAAGCAGGAAGGTCTTCTTCATAGAGGCCGGGCGCCGTCGGGTCCCCCCCGTTTCCAGGTTTATGCAGGGGAATTGAGCGCCCGGAACGCGGGCAGAATAGCAAGGGACGTCGCCCCCGCAAGCGGTTTTCCTCGACTTGCAAGCCGGCGTGCAGCGACTCACTAATCTTCAAGGCAATGGCACGCCAGAAGGCAGTCTTCCCGCGCGACACAGGTCTCCAGGCTCGGATGCTCCTCACGCTGTTCCTGCTGGGCCTCCTGTACGTCGTGTTCATCGGAGTCCTGATCGCCGCCGGAGCCGGCGTAGTCACGATCGTCGTGGTCATGGGCGCGCTGTCGGCCGCGCAGCTGTTCTTCTCGGACAAGCTGGCGCTCTCGGCGATGGGCGCAAAGCAGGTCTCACCCGAGGAGGCACCGGGGCTGCACGCGATGATCGAGCGGCTCTGCATCCAGGCTGACCTCCCCAAGCCGAAGATCGCCGTTGCGGACACGAGCATGCCGAACGCGTTCGCGCTCGGTCGCTCGCAGAAGAGCGCCACGGTCTGCGCGACCACCGGCATCATGAGCGTGCTGTCGCCGAGCGAGCTCGAGGGCGTCATGGCGCACGAGCTCGCGCACGTGAAGCACCGCGACGTGCTGATCATGACCATCGCCAGCTTCTTCGCGAGCCTCGCCGCGATCATGCTGCAGTTCGGCTTCTTCTTCGGTGGCGACGACGACGAGAACCCGAGCATCCTGGTGGTGCTCCTCGTGTCGGCCCTCGTCTACGTCCTCTCCTTCTTCCTGATGATGGCCCTGTCGCGCTACCGCGAGTTCGCCGCCGACAGGGGCGCGGCGATCGTCACCGGACGGCCGAGCGCCCTCTCAGCGGCGCTGGTGAAGATCTCGGGGGCGATGCAGACGGTGCCGCAGCACGACCTGCGCGAGGCCGAGCGCCTGAACGCGTTCTTCATCGTCCCGGCGAGCGTCAAGGGCTCGATCAAGACCATCTTCTCGACGCACCCTCCGATGGAGAAGCGGATCGAGCGCCTGCAGCAGCTCGAGTCCTCACTCCAGCGCGGCGCGATCGCCGCCTAGCCCGTTGGGCTTTCTAGACGCGATCTTCGGATCGAAGGGCAGGCTGAAGGGGCCCGCAGCGGACCGCCTGTTCGCGATGTCGACGGCCTGGGTGACGCTCGACACGTCGCTCGGGCTCACCCACAAGGGCACGGCAGGCATCGTCTTCCAGCCGCTCGCCACAGCCGACTTCCAGTCGATCCTCGACGAGACCGAGGAGCTCCTGGCCGGCACGGCCGCCGAGACCGGCAGCAAGGTCACGAACAAGGAGGACGAGTTCGGCTACCGCTGGCTCGTGCTCGAGGATTCCGACTTCGAGGACCTCGTGGTGGCGCTCAACACCGTCTCGGTGCAGCTGCAGGGCGGCGGCTACGGCGATCGGCTGCTCGCAGCGGTGTTCGCCTTCGAGGAGAAGGGCAAGCCGGTCTACTTCATCTACAACTTCAAGCGCGGCGCCTTCTACCCCTTCGTGCCCGCGCCCGGCGAGCAAGCACGCGACAACGAGCGCGAGCTGCGGATCAAGGCCCAGCTCGGCGCCGAGCTCCCGTTCGAGGAGGACATCGGTCGCTGGTTCCCGCTCTGGGACGTGCCGCTCTAGCGGCTCCCCACCGTGGCGCTGCGGATCGGCCTGCTGGCCTGTGTCGCCTGGCTCTCGGCCGCGGCCGCGGCGCAGGCCTCGAACCTCGGGCGGCGGCGACAGCTCGCCCGTTTCTCTCCCGACGGGCGGCGCGTGGCCTTCGAGCGGAGCGGGTCGACCTTCACGTGCGTGTCGCCGGCGGGGCCGCGCGGCGCCTGCTGGGCGGCGCGCGGGAGCCCTCTTGGTCGCGCTGAGGACCGCCTTGGCCGCGACCGCGGCGCTCGCGGTGGCGGCTGCGGTCGCGGCGCCGGCAGCAGCGGCGGCGGACACCCAGGCCGCGCAGACGGCGAAGCCGCCCGAACGGCGCGTCTTCCTGCTGGGCCTGCGCCAGCGCGGGGACTCGCTCCGCTTCGCGAGCCTGGTCTCGAACCCGACGTCACCGAGCTACCGCCAGTTCCTGACCCCGCGCGCCTTCCGTGCGCGCTTCTCGCCGCCCAGGTCCGTGGTCCGGCGGGTCAGGCGCTATCTCGCCTCGCAGCCCGGCGTCCGCAAGGTCGAGCTGAGCTCGGATCGCTCGCTCGTGCTGGCCGTGCTCACCCCACGTGCCGGACAGCGGCTCTTCTGCGTGCGCGGCGGGTCGCCGCCGACCGGCGGCATCTGCAGGCCACGTGCGCTTCGCGGCCTCGTGGGCCACGTGTCGGCCGGTGAGCTCTTTCGAGCTCGGCGGCGCGGCGTCAGGGAGCGCGCCGGCACAGGCGGCTCAAGGATGTGCCGACGCGCAGGCTCCGAGCCCCTTCACTCCGGCCCAGCTCTCGACCGCATACGGAGTCGATGCGCTGCACGCGCGCGGCCTGACCGGCTCCGGCATCCGCGTTGCGACGCTCAGCGGGCAGGAGGTGGATGCGTCCGGCTTCCGGACCTGGGCCCGCTGCTTCGGGCTCCCGTCCCCCGCCGTGCGGCAGTTCGCGATGCCGGGGGCGACGCGGCTCACGGGCACGGCGCCCGACGAGACGGTGCTCGACGTGGAGGCGCTCGCCTCGCTGGCGCCCGGGCTCGAGCAGATCACGCCGATCTACGTGCCGCTCGACCAGAGCTTCGGCAACTCCTTCGTGCTGTTCATGCTCGGCGCGCTCGACCCGGCCCGGAACGGGGGCAGGCTGCCGCACATCCTCTCGATCAGCGACGCCGTGTGCGAGAGCCGCTTCACGCGCGCCCAGCTGCTGCTCGGGCGCCGCCTGCTCGCGCAGGCGGCCGCGCTCGGGATCACGACGCTCGCGGCGTCCGGCGATCTCGGCTTCCGGGGATGTCAGGTGCCCCGGCCCGGGGCGAACTTCCCGGCCAGCTCGCCGTTCGTCACGAGCGTCGGCGGCACGCAGCTGACCCTCACCGGAGGCAACGAGATCGCGTCGCAGGTCGTCTGGTCGACGTTCGCCACCGAGGGCGCTGAGGGCGCCGGATCGGGCGGCGGGCCCAGCACGATGTGGCCCCGCCCGCGCTTTCAGCAGGCGCCGGGGATCGGGCCCCAGCTGCAGAGCGGCTCCCCCACCCGGCTCGGCCCCGATGTCGCCTCGATGGGGTCCTTCACTCCCGGCATCTCGATCTTCGACAAGGACGGCGGCGGCTGGGGCGGCGGCGGGGGCACGAGTGCCGCCACGCCGCTGACCGCCGCCATCGTGGCACTCGCCCTCCAGCAGGAGCGAGCCGCCGGCCGCCCGGCGCTCGGCTCGCTGCCGGCGCTCCTCTACCAGCTCGCGCGCGGGCCGGCCTACGACTCGATCTTCTTCGACGTCACGAGCGGAACCAGCGCGCAGCGGCCGGGCACGCCGGCGGGCCAGAGCCCGTCAGGGGGCGCCGCCCAGCCCGGTTACGACATGGCGACCGGGCTCGGGTCGCTGAAGGCGGCGGCGTTCGCCGAGGCCGTGGCTTCGACGCCCGTGCCGTAGAACTCACGGGCATGGCCAAGTCCGAAGCCGTGACCGTCGACGCCGAGGGCCGCGAGGTGCGGGTCTCGAGCCCCGAGCGCGTGATCTTCCCGTCCACCGAGCGCACGCCCGAGATCACGAAGCTCGAGGTCGCCGAGTACTACCTGGCCGTCGCCGAGGGCATCATGCGCGCGCTCAGCCTGCGGCCGACCACGCTGGAGCGCTGGCCCAAGGGCGTGCACGAGGGCATCGTTGTCTCGACACGCGAGAAGGGCGGCGGCGATGCCTTCTTCCAGAAGCGCATCCCGAAGGGCGCCCCGGACTACGTCGAGACCGCCCGCATCGAGTTCCCGTCCGGGCGCCACGCCGACGAGATCTGCCCAACCGAGCCCGCCGTGGTCGCCTGGGCCGCGCAGATGGGCACGATCACCTTCCATCCGTGGCCCGTCCGGCGCGAGGACGTCGACCACCCGGACGAGCTGCGGCTCGACCTCGACCCGCAGCCAGGCACCGACTTCGAGGACGCCGTGCGGGTGGCGGGCGTGGCGCGCGAGCTGCTGAGCGAGCTCGGCTATGCCGGCTTCCCGAAGACCTCCGGCGGCCGCGGCGTCCACATCTACGTCCGGATCGAGCCGCGCTGGACGTTCACCGACGTCCGGCACGCCGCGATCGCCTTCGGCCGCGAGCTCGAGCGACGCCTGCCCGGGGAGGTCACCACGAAGTGGTGGAAGGAGGAGCGCGGCGAGCGCATCTTCGTCGACTACAACCAGAACGCCCGTGACCGCACGATCGCCTCGGCCTACAGCGTGCGTCCCAAGCCCGGCGCGCCCGTCTCGGCGCCCGTGACCTGGGACGAGCTGACCGAGGTCGCGCCCGAGGACTTCACAGTCGCAACGATGCCCGCGCGCTTCGCCGACGTCGGCGACCGCCACGCGGCGATCGACGACGTCTCGCATTCGCTGGAGCCGCTGCTCGACATGTACGAGCGCGACGAGGCCGAGGGCGACGGCGACATGCCCTACCCGCCCGACTATCCGAAGATGCCGGGCGAGCCGAAGCGCGTGCAGCCCTCGCGCGACACGCGACCGCGAGGGCGACGACTGACTTATCAGGCCGGCGGAGCCTGCGGCAGCTTCTTCGCGCCGCGCTTCGTCACCGGGTTGGAGGGCGGCGGCACGACCGGCCCGATGTCCCCGTCCGGAGCCTCGTCCAGGTCGACGATCACCGGCGCATGGTCGCTTGGCCCGCTCCCTTTGCGCGCCTGACGGTCGACCCAGGCTGCCTCGACGCGGCTCGCCACCGGGTCGCTTGCGAGCACCAGGTCGATCCGCATGCCGAGGTCCTGGTGGAACATGCCGGCGCGGTAGTCCCAGTAGGTGAAGACCCGCTTGCCCGGCCAGCGGTCGCGCACGACGTCGTGTAGACCGACCGACTGCAGCTCCGCGAGGGCATCGCGTTCGGGCTGGGTGACATGGGTCTGACCGGCGTAGGCGTCCGGGTCGAAGACGTCGTCGTCGGCCGGCGCGATGTTCATGTCACCGCAGACCACCGTCGCGTTGGGACCGGCCGCTACCAGCTCGCGTAGCGCCGCAAGCCATTCGAGCTTGTAGCGGTAGTGGTCGGAGTCGGGCTCGCGCCCATTGGGCACGTACACCGACACGACCCGCACCCCGTCGCAGGTGGCCGACACCGCGCGCGCCTCGGGATCCGGGAAGCCGGGGCCGCCGGGTATCCCGGGAACGACATCCTCCAGACCGGCGCGCGAGAGGATCGCCACACCGTTCCAGGTCGCCGAGCCGTGCAGCGCGACCTCGTAGCCGCGCTCGGCGAGCGCCTCGCCGAGCAGCTCGCTGAACGCGTCGTCCGCGATCTTCGTCTCCTGCAGGCAGACGACGTCCGGCCGGCGCTCATCGAGCCAGGGCAGCAGCCGCGGCACTCGCTGCTTGACCGAGTTGACGTTCCAGGTCGCAATCCGCACGGCTT
Source organism: uncultured Thermoleophilaceae bacterium (assembly GCA_963814095.1). Taxonomy (GTDB): domain Bacteria; phylum Actinomycetota; class Thermoleophilia; order Solirubrobacterales; family Thermoleophilaceae; genus JACVRW01. The sequence goes on from CAWFBT010000006.1 coordinate 244,419, forward strand.
CCACGCTATCGGCTGGCCGCGCGGCCGCCTGCGGCTAGCTGCGATCCGGATACGGATCGTCGCGGCTGTCCCCGCCGGACACCGTCTCCCAGCTGTTGTTGCCGCAGTTCGGGCACGGCGGCATCGACTGCACTGAGCCGACGTCGATCGTCTCGTTGCAGTTCGTGCACTTGTATGTACCGGCCGAGACGTCGCTGCCGGTGGGCACCGGTTCCGCCACGGGACACCTCCTGGTCGTTGTCCGGACCGGCTACCCGACGACGCGGCGTTTACGCCGGGTACCCTCGGCAGCGCATGTCGCGCTATAGCGAGCATCCGCCGGCGCCGGACCTCGCCGAGCTCGTCGCGTGCACCTGGGAGCGCGCGGAGACGGCGAAGCCCGACCGCGACGTGCGGGTCCTCCCGGACGGCTGCGTCGACGTGGTCTGGTCGAGCAGCGGCGGTCTCGTGATCGCGGGCCCGGACACCGGGCCGGTCGTCTACCCGGTCGAGCCGGACTACGCGGCGGCGGGGCTGCGGCTGCGCCCGGGCGTGGCGGGCAGCGTTCTCGGACTGCCTGCCTCCGAGCTGCGTGACGAGCGCCCCGAGCTGAGCGCGCTCTGGGGCAGGGACGCCGCCAGGCTCGAGGAGCGGCTCGCGCTCGCCGATCCCTCCGATCGCCGCCGAGCTGCTCGAGGAGGCCGTGCGCCCGCTCGCACGCGAGGCCGAGCCGGACGAGCTCGTGCTCGCCGGGCTGCCGCTGCTCGGGCGCCGCGGCAGCAGCGTCGCGGAGCTCGCGCGCACGCTTGCGATCAGCGAGCGGGCGCTCCGGCGGCGCTTCAACGACGCGATCGGCTACGGCCCGAAGAAGCTCGACCGGATCATCCGCTTCCGCCGCCTCCTGCAGCTCGGCGCACGGCCACGCGACGGCGGCCTCGCCGCCGTGGCCGCGGAGCTCGGCTACGCCGACCAGGCCCACCTCACGCGTGACTGCCGCGAGCTCTCCGGTCTGACGCCCGCCGAGCTGCTCGCCGCCACGTAGTCCGAAAAGTTCAAGACCGTTCGCGTCCGCCCGGCGAACATGCAGCGCATGCTTCCTTCACGACTCAGCGCAGTGACCCTGGTGACCGACGACGTGATGGCGCGCCGCGGCTTCTACGAGGCGCTCGGCTGGCGCACTCCGCTCGCGCCCCGCGACGACTACGCCCGCATGGAGACGGCCGGCGCGGCGCTGTCGATCTGGACGTCGGCCGAGGCCCGCGTCGAGATCGCCGAGCCGCTCGAGCGCGCGGGCTTCCAGTTCCCCGGCTTCACGCTCGCGGTGGCCGTGGAGAGCGACGAGCTCGTCGACGAGGGCATCGAGGCCGCCCGCGCTGCGGGCGCGACGATCGTCGGCGAGGCCGCCCAGCGGTCCTTCGGCGGCCGCTCGGGCTACTTCGCCGACCCGGCCGGCATCCCGTGGGAGATCGTGCGCATACCGGACACGCGCATCGACGAGCGCGGCGTACTGCGCTACGACTGAGGGCGCGGCCTCCCGCCGGTACGACTTGTTGTCGTCTCACGACACCAAGTCGTACCGGTGAGGAGAATCGGTGCGGGTGGAGCGCCGCACGCGCTACGACTGACTCAGTCCGGGATCAGCCCGTCGCCCGTGAACTCGCCCCGAGCCTCGGCGAAGGAGATGTCTCGCGGGGGCAGGATCACGTCCGACTCGACCAGCTCGTCGCCGTCGAGCGCGTTGCCGTCGCTCGCAACGAGATCGAGCATCTGCGACCACAGGTCCTGGAAGCGGCCCTCGTCGCCCTCATCGGCGGCGCTCACCGCCTCGTTGTCGAGCTCGTTCAGGCGCTCCGCGTCCTCGTCCGGCAGCTTGAACTGCCCCTCGCCGGAGATCCGGACGATCACGCGTTCTCCTTCCCCCCTGCTCGAGCGCCGGCGAGTCGCCGCCGCCCGAGCCGAGCTCGGCCTTCATCTTGGACAGCTCGTCGTCGACCTGGGCGCCGCTCGTGAGCTCCTGGAGCTGGCGCTCGATGTCGTCCTGGCCCGAGCCGAGCTGCGTGATGTCGTCGAAGGTGCCCGCCGCCTCGAGCTCCTCGACCGCGCCCGCGCGGGCTCGCATCGTCTCGGTCTTCTCCTCTGCGCGCTGCATGGCGAGCCCGAGATCCGCCATCTCCTCGCCGACGCCGGAGGCCGCCTCGGAGATCTTCACCTGCGCCTCGGCGGCGGAGTACTGCGCCTTGATGACCTCCTTCTTGGTGCGGAAGGCCTCGATCTTCGTGCGCAGCTTCTGCTCGTTCTCGGTCAGCTTCTCCTGCTGGGCCTGAAGCTCGTTGATCTGCGTGTCGAGCGTCTGGAGCTCCGTCTGCGCGAGCGTCTTGCGCTCGAGCGCCATCCGGGCCAGATCCTCGCGGCCCTGTGAGAGCGCCTGACGCGCCTGGGTGTCGAGCTTGACCACCTGCTGCTCGAGCTTCGTGTTCTGCATCTGCAGCCGCTTCTTGGCGGTCACGACGTCGGCGATGCCCTTCTTGACGTTCTGGAGCATCTCGACCTGCTTCTGGTACCCGTAATCGAGGGTCTCGCCAGGATCCTCGGCGCGGTCCAGCATCCGCGAGATCTTCGACTTGATTACGGTGGACATGCGTCCGCCAAGCCCTGCCATGCGACTCCTCCTTGGAAGCTTTCGTTCCGCGAGCTTTCAAGAGTAATGGCCGCGCGATCCGCGAGACTCCCGATCGTGCAGCCGAAGCCCCCGTCCGCATCGATGGCGACGATGAGCCGCTGGATGGCGATCGGCCAGGCGAACACCGCCGGCAACGTCCACGGCGGGGTGATCCTGCACCTGTGCGACGAGGTGGCCGGCATTGCGGCGGTCCGCCACTCCCGCCGCCGCTGCGTCACGGCGGGGATGGATCGGATGACCTTCCGTCATCCGGTCTACGTCGGTCAGCTCGTGACCGTGCGGGCCACCGTCAACGCGGCCTGGCGGACCTCGATGGAGGTCGGTGTCCGCGTGGAGGCCGAGGTCGTCCATACCGGCGAGATCACCCACACCTCCGCCGCTTACCTGACGATGGTCGCCATCGACGAGAACGGCCGGCCGATGGAGATCCCCCCGCTCAAGCCGGAGACAGCCGACGAGATGCGCCGCGCTCGTGAGGCGCAGCTGCGGCGCGACAACCGGCTCGCCGAGCGCGAGCGAATCCAGGCCGACCGCGAGCTCGACTAGGTCGTCTCGCCCGGCTCGGGCGAGTCTTGCTCGAGCTGGCGGAACTCGCTGAAGCGGTCGTCGCGGAAGGCGAAGCGCACCCTCACGAAGCCGTCGCAGGCACCGCCGGGCCCGTCGCGCAGCCGGAAGGTGGCGAGCACGCGCTCACCCTCGTCCTCGACCTCGACCAGCTCGCCCCGGCAGGGCAGCCCCGAGTTGAAGAGCTTCGCGGCCGCCCGGCCCCGCAGCCGGTAGGGAATGCCCTGGTCGACGAGCGCGCGCGGCGCGAAGAAGTCGGCGGCATGGTTGTAGTCGCCGTTGTTCAGGGCCATCAGCCAGTCCCGGATGAGCCGGCCCTGGTCCGTCCTCGTGCCGTGCTCGTCGGACGAGCCGGAGTCACAGCCGGCGAGGGCGGCGAGCAGGGCAAGGACCAAGATGAGGTGCGCCGGGCGCACACCCTGAGGTTACGCCCGGCGCCCCACCGGCCCTAGCCGGGCAGCGGGGCGCCCTCGTCGAGGCGCCGGCGCAGCTCGTCGCCGCGCCCGGCCGCCACCGCTCGCGCCACGCGCTGCTCTGACACCTCGACGCCGCGCGCACTCGCCAGCTCGACCAGCTCCTGGCGCTCCTCGCTCTCGCGCGCCGCCTTGAGGAACAGCCAGCCAAGCAGCACGACCGTGACGATGCTGCCCTCGATCATCATGAGCGTGCCGGCGATGCCCTGGTCCTCGAGAGGCGTGATGTCCCAGCTCGCCTGGCCCGGTCCGTAGTCGGGATAGAAGACGCTCTCGGACCAGACGAAGACGTTGCCGAGCAGCGCGGCGGTGAGCCGCACGGCGACGATGTAGCCGAGCTTCGCGCCGTTGCCGAACCAGGCCGGCTGGGGCAGCGGGCCGAGCAGCGCGAACCACATCGTGATGCCGAAGAACACGAAGCTTGTGTGTTGCAGCGCGTGCACGGCCGGTGAGTTGATCGAGGCCTCGTACAGGGCCGGGATGTGCCAGACGTAGAGGTCGGTCGCCCAGAGCGTGAATGCGACGACCGGGTGCGCGAGGAAGCGCAGGCTGCGGGCCAGGCGCGTCGCGAGCAGCGGCTGGAGGACGGGCCCGGTGAGCCCCAGCACGATGAAGAGCGCACCGAGATCCGCGATCAGCAGGTGCTGACCCATGTGCGCGAGGATGAGCTCGCCGCCGATATGGGCGACCGGCGTCGCCAGGCCGGCTATGACGAGCGCCACGCCGAGCGCGAACGACGCCATCCGCAGGGGAGGCACCGGACGGCCCTGGTTGCCCAGGGTCCGCGCCCGCAGCGCATAGGCGAGCAGCGCTACGAACGGCGGCAGCAGCTGGAGCGGCTCGAATACGCCGCTCCCGACATGAGCGAGCGGGGCGACCACGGGACCCGAGGATACGCCCGGGCGGTCGCCCCGGAGGCCGCTAGGCGGCGGCCTCCTCGAGCGTCGCGGCGGCCTCCTCGAGCCGGCGCTGGTAGTCGGCGCGCTGCATGCGCGAGACGACCAGGCGCTGAACCTGGGCCGTGCCCTCGAAGATTTGGTAGATCTTCGCGTCCCGGAACCACTTCTCGAGCGGGCAGTCCGTGGTCTGGGCGTAGGGGCCGACGAGGTCCATCAGCGTCGTGGTGGCCCACATCGTCACGTCGCCCGCCTTCAGCTTCGACATCGAGCCCTGGCCGGCCGTCATCGGCATCCCGTTGCGGCCCATCCAGGCCGCGCGCCAGACGAGCAGCCGGGCCGCCTCGATCTCGGTGGCGACGTCGGCGAGCGTCTGCTGGACGCGCTGCTGCTCGAGCAGCGGCACGTCGTTCTCGGACTTGTCCTCGAGGTAGCCGAGCGTCCACTCGTAGGCGGCCTGCGCGATGCCGAGCGCCGAGGCGCCGACGAACGGGCGCGTGATCTCGAAGGTCGCGAGCGCACCCGAGGAGCGGCCCGTCGACTCGCCCGAGCGCGCGCGCTCGAGCTTGCGCTGCAGCTTCTCGTAGCCGCCCAGCAGGTGGTCCATGGGGACGCGGCAGTCCTCGAGGATCACCTCGGTGGTCTGCGAGGCGCGGATGCCGAGCTTCGACTCCTTCTTGCCCATCGACAGGCCGGGCGTGCCCTTTGGGACGACGAAGGACGCATGGCCACGGTGGCCGAGGTCCTTGTCGACCGTCGCCACGACCACGGTCACGTCGGCGATCCCGCCGTTCGTGATGAAGACCTTGGTGCCGTTCAGCACCCACTCGCCTGTGCCCGACTCGGTATCGCCGTCGAGCACCGCCGTCGTGCGCAGCGAACGCACGTCGGAGCCGGCGCTCGGCTCGGTGACCGCGTAGGCGCCGAGCTTGATCTCGTCGCCCGTGCCGAAACAGTCGGGAACCCAGCGCGCGATCTGCTCGGGGGTGCCGGAGGAAGCGATCCCGGCCGCGGCGAGCGAGCCGCCCGAGATCGCAAGCGCGATCCCCGCGCAGCCGTAGTGCAGCTCCTCCGCGTAGATGCAGCTCATGATGCCGTCGGGGTCAGCGCCGACCTTCGTGATCTGGTCCATGCCGTGCAGGCCCCACGCGCGGGCGGCCTTGATGACGTCCCACGGCACGCCCTCCTCGCGGTCGTACTGCGCCGCGACGGGCCGGATGACCTCCTCCGCGAACCGCCGGCAGGTCCGCTGGAACTCGAGCTGTTCGTCGTTGAGCCTGAAATCCACTGGTATCGGCGCCTCCGCAGCGATTGACTGACTAGTCAATCGTACGCTAAGAAACGGCGTTTTGCGCGAGGCGCCCGGCTCGGCCGGGCGCGGAGCGATGCGGGCTTTGCGCGAGGCGCCCGGCTCGGCCGGGCGCGGAGCGATGCATTTTCCGCTGCACCTCTGGCTATCGTCCGCTCGGCATTGCGCCGTTCGCTCGCCCTCCTTCTGGCTCTCACCCTCACCCTCGCCGGCTGTGACCTCGGCGAGGACGAGTCGAGCCCTGCGCCGCAGGTCGGCGTCGAGGCGGACGACGAGCAGGCGGCGGAGAAGCTCGGCTTCCCGGCCACCGCGACGCGCAACACCGTCAGGGTCGGCGGGGCTGACGCGGCTGCGGACGCCGCCGGCGTCGCGAACGCGCTCTATCCCGCCACCGGCGACGCCGACCGGCCGACCGCCGTCGTCCTCGTCGACCAGGAGGACTGGATCACGGGTGTGGCCGCCTCCGTGCTCGCGGGTCCCCCGATTGGCGCGCCGATCCTGCTCTCGGACGGCGACGACCTGCCGTCGGTAACCGAGGAGACGCTCGAGCGGCTCGACCCCAAGGGCTCGGACCTCTCAGAGGACGCCCAGGTGATTCGGCTCGGGCCCGACGTGCCGCGCCCGGAGGGCTTCCGGACCGCGGTGGTGGAGGGCGACACCCCGTTCGAGCGCGCGGCGGCGATCGACCGCTTCTTCTCGGCTGCGCGCGGCGAGCCGTCGAACGACATCCTGCTCTATTCGGGCGAGCAGGCGGAATGGGCGATGCCGGCGGCCGCCTGGGCGTCCCGCTCTGGTGACGCCGTGCTGCCGGTGCGCAAGGACGAGATCCCGGCGCCGGTGCTCGACGCGATCCGCGAGCACGAGAACCCAAACGTGTTCGTGCTCGGCAGCGAGCAGGTGATCTCGGAGCGGGTCATTCGCCAGCTCGAGGGCGAGCAGCAACAGCAGGGCGGCAAGAACGACAAGCAGAATCAGGGAAGCGGCGGTCTCGCCCGCTCGGTGGAGCGGATCGAGGGCGCCACCCCGGTGGAGAACGCGATCGCCTTCGCGCGTTACGAGAAGGGCGACTTCGGCTGGGGGGTCGTGGTCCCGGGCTACAACTTCACGCTCGCCAACGTCTCCCGGCCGCTCGACGCGGCCGCGGCAGCGGCGCTCGCGACCCGCGGCGTGTTCGCTCCGCTGCTCCTCACAGACGACGCCTCTCGGCTTCCGAAGCCGCTCGAGGAGTACCTCCTGAGCGTGCAGCCCGGCTACGAGGACGACCCGGGCGAGGCGGTCTACAACCGCGCCTGGATCCTCGGCGACGAGGAGGCCCTGTCGGTCGAGGAGCAGGCGCAGGTCGACGCGATCACCGAGCTGATTCCGGTCCAGGCGAACGCCCCGTAGGATCTCGGGGCCGCATGTCCGAGTACGAACGCACAGACCGCTACGAACGCGAGCCCACGGTGGAGGACGTGCGCCAGTTGATGGGCGCGTCAACCCCCCACTTCGCGCTACAGCTGCGCAACCGCATCCGGAACCTGATCGGGCGGCTGCCGCAGGATCACCCCGCCCGCATCGAGGGTGAGCGCGAGATCGCCCGGCTCGACCAGATCGCGCTCGGCGCCGAGCGCCGTGGCCCGATTCAGCACGGCGAGCACGGCTTGCCGAGCTACCGCGGCCCCGACTGAGCGGCCCTTCCGGAGCCGCCTGTCCCGCGCTAATCTCGTGACAGGCGCCACAAGCAAGGGGGACAGGATGACCTGGGAGTTCAGCGTGCTGGTCGTGGCCAACGTGACGGCGGGCTCCGACGAGTTGCTCGCCGCGCTACGGGAGCGTGCCGAGCAGGGCTCCTGCAGCTTCACGCTCCTCGTGCCGGCGAGCGGTGAGGACGCCCGTGAGCGTCTCGACGCGGCGCTCGAGGGCATGCGGGCGGCGGGGCTCGAGAACGTCTCCGGGAAGGTCGGCGACCCCGATCCGGTCGTGGCCGTGATGGAGGCCTGGGATCCGATGAGGTTCGACGAGATCCTCGTCTCGACCCTCCCCACGGGAAGCTCGCGCTGGCTCGAGGCGAACCTGCCGCGCCGCCTCGAGAAGCTCACCTCGGTGAGCGTCCGGCACGTGATCTCGACCCCCAGGGTCGCGCCGCAGACGAGCCCCGCGCCGAAGCACGAGACCCACGGCGTGCTGTCGCCGCTGGCGGCGGCGCTTACGCGACGCTGAGGTCCGATGCCAGCCCGCTGAGGGCCGCCACGCGCTCGCGGTGCTCCGCGGCTGAGCCGAACATCAGCGCGTTCGTCTTCGCGCGCTTCAGATAGAAGTGCAGGTCGTGCTCCCAGGTGAAGCCGATGCCGCCGTGGACCTGCAGCGAGGACGTGCAGACGCGCCAGCCGGCGTCGGACGCATAGGCCTTCGCCATCGAGGCCGCCTGCGCCAGCGATTCCGGCTCCGCGTCGGCGCACCACGCGGCGTAGTAGGCCGCTGAGCGCGAGCCCTCGACCTCGAGCAGCATCTGGGCGCAGCGGTGCGAGACGGCCTGGTAGGAGCCGATCGGCCGGTCGAACTGCTTGCGCTCGCGCGCGTAGTCGACCGCCATCTCCATCGCGCGCTGCGCGACGCCGACGGTCTCGGCGGCAAGCGCCGCGCAGATCCGGTCGAGCGCGGGCTGGACGTCACCGGGGAGCGCGTCGCCGCCGTCGGCGCGCACACGGCCGAAGCGGCGCGTTGGGTCGAGGGCCTCGAACGGCTCGACCTCGGCGGCCCCGCGCTCCGCCACCACGGCCCCGTCCTCGCCGGCGAGGACGATCAGGTCGGCGTCCGCCGCGTCGGGCACGAGCCGCGCCTCGCCGCCCCTGAGCAGGCCGACCGTCCCGCGCAGCTCGCCGGACGCGAGCCCCGGGAGCCAGCGCTGACGCTGCTCATCCGAGCCGGCCGCCTGGATCGCGAGCCCGGCCGCGGCGTTCGACAGGAACGGCACGGGCGCGAGCGCGTAGCCGAGCTCCTCCATCAGGATGACCAGCTCGACAGTGCCGAGCTCCTGGCCGCCGTGGGCCTCGTCGATGAAGATGCCGGCCCAGCCGAGCTCGCCCATCTCCTTCCAGGCCTCGTCGTCGTAGGCCTTCGCCTCGGCCAGCTCGCGGAAGCGCTCCGGCTTGAAGCGGTCCGCCAGCAGGTCCTTGGCGGTGCGCTTGATCGCCTGCTGGTCGTCGGTGAAGTCGAAGTTCATGCCAGCTCTCCTAGCGCAGCTTCGGCAGGCCGAGCACGCGCTCGGCGATGATGTTCTTGAGGATCTCGGTGGTGCCGCCCTCGATCGAGTTGGCGCGTGCGCGCAGCAGGCGGTAGGTCCAGGGCGAGTCCCAGGCCGCCCCGTCCTCGCCGAGGATGTCGACGGCGAGCTCCGTCAGCGCCTGGTTGATCTCGCCCCACTGCCACTTCGGCAGCGAGCCCTCCGGACCCGGCACGCCGCGCTTCATGATCTGTGTGAGGCCGCGCCAGGAGTTGAGCCGCAGCAGCTCGACCTCGATCGCGAGCTGGGCGATGCGCTGGCGGATCACCGGGTCGTCGCCCACGCCGCGCTCGCGCGCCAGCTCCTTCAGGTCCTCGAGCGCGATCCGCAGGCCGGCGGCGGAGGCCGCGCCGAGCCCGGCGCGCTCGTTCATGAGCGTCGTGATCGCGACCGTCCAGCCGTTGCCGACGCCCCCGATGACGTTCTCGTCCGGGATGCGCGCCTCCTCGATGAAGAGCTCGTTGAACTCCGGCTGGCCGGTGATCTGGCGGAGCGGGCGGACCTGCACCGCCTCCTGATCCATGTCCATGATGAAGTAGGTGAGGCCCTGGTGCTTGGGCACGTCCGGGTCCGTGCGCGCCACGAGCATGCACCACTGGGCCTTGTGGGCGAACGTGGTCCAGACCTTCTGACCGGTCACGACCCACTCGCCGTTCGACTTCACGGCCCTCGTCTTCAGCGACGCGAGGTCGGAACCCGACTCCGGCTCCGAGAAGCCCTGGCACCAGATCTCGTCGCCGGTCAGGATCGGCTGCAGCCAGCGCTCCTTCTGCTCGTCGGTGCCGTGGTGGATCACCACCGGGCCACCCATCACCATGCCGAGCACGTTGGCGGGCTGCGGCGCGCGGGCGCGCGCCATCTCCTCGCCGAAGAGCGCCTGCTCGACGAGCGTTGCGCCGCGGCCGCCGTACTCCTTCGGCCACGAGAAGCCGGCGTAGCCGGCGTCGAAGAGCTTGCGCTGCCAGGCGCGGCGATGGTCGAAGGCCGGGTCCTCGCCCGGCGGCTCTTCGCCCGGGTGGTTGTCCGCGAGCCAGGCACGCAGGTCGTCGCGGAATGAGAGCTCGGACGGCGACAGCGTCAGGTCCATGCGCAGTAATGTACCAAGGAGTACACAACGTGGCCGCCACTCCCGAGATCCCCCGCCGCCTCCCGCGCGGCACCCACGGCCTCGACCGCCGCCTGGTGGTCGCCTCGCAGCGCGAGCGGCTGCTCGAGGCAGTCGGCAGGGCGGTCGCCGCGAAGGGTTATGGCGACACGACGATCGACGACATCGTCCGCGGCGCAGGCGTCTCGAAGAAGACCTTCTACGAGCACTTCAGCGACAAGGAGGACTGCTTCGTGGCGGCCTACGAGGCCGCCGCCGAGCAGCTCTTCGAGCGCGTCCGCGACGCGCAGCTGCGCGACCCCGAGGACGACTGGCTCGAGCGGACGCGGGCGGGGATCACCGCCTATCTGCGCTGGCTCGCCGCCGAGCCCGCCCTCGCCCGCGTGTTCCTGATCGAGGTGGGCGCCGCCGGCCCGCGCGCGGCCGAGAGCCGCGAGCGCCTGCGCGACCGCTACGCCGAGCTGATCGGCCGGCTGCAGCAGGAGGCGCGTGCCGACTTCCCCGAGCTGCCCGAGCTACCCGCGCAGATCTTCCATGCCGTCGTGGCAGCGGTCGACGACATCGTCGTGCGCGAGATCAGGGAGGGCGGCGCGGAGGACCTGCTGCGGCTCGAGCCGGTCCTGCGCTACCTCCAGGTCGCGCTCCTCGCCGGGCCCGAGGTGGCGGCCCGCGACGCTCAGTAGCTCTTCGGCAAGCCGAGCGAGTGCTCGGCGACGTAGTTGAGGATCATCTCCCGGGAGACGGGCGCGGTACGGGTCAGGCGCGCTCCCCACCACATGTCCGAGAGCCCGTACTCGAGCGCGAAGCCGTTGCCGCCGTGCGTCTGGATGGCCCGGTCGACACAGTGGATCGCCGCCTCGGCAGCCGCGTACTTGGCCATGTTCGACGCCTCTCCCGCACCCGGTGCTCCCGCGTCGTAGAGGGCTGCCGCCTTCTGCATCATGAGCCTGGCGAGCTCCAGCTCGACCTTGGCCTCGGCGAGCGGATGCGCGATGCCCTGGTGGGTGCCGATCGGCGCGTTCCAGACCCGCCGCTCGTTCGCGTAGGCGGACGCCTTCGCGAGCGCCCGCAGCCCGGTGCCGCAGGCGACCGCGGCGCCCATGATGCGCTCCGGGTTGAGCCCGTCGAATACAGGCCCGAGCCCTCCTCCCTCGCCGCCGATCAGCCGCTCCTCCTCGAGCTCCACGTCGTCGAAGAAGAGCGTCCACTGCTTGTCGGGGCCGAGGTAGGGCATCGGGATCTCGTCGCGGGTGAAGCCCGGCGCGTCCACGTCGACGATCGCGAGCGAGGGCAGCCCGAGCGAGCCGTCGGGCAGCTTGCTGCGGGCCACGACCAGGACGGCGTCGGCGTGCTCGACTCCCGAGATGTACGTCTTCTGACCCTTGAGCACGAAGCCGTCGCCGCGGCGCTCGAGCGACGTCGCGAGGTTGTGTGAGTTCGTGCCGGCGTCGGGCTCGGTGATCGCGAACGCGACCTTCGTGGTGCCGGCCGCGATGCCGCGCAGCCAGCGCTCGTTCTGCGCGTCGGTGCCGTGGCGGGCGAGGATGTTGCCGACGATCGCGGGCGAGACGACGATCAGCAGCAGCGACTTGCCGGCGGCGGTGATCTCCTCGCCGACCGCGGCGAGGCCGGCGATGCCGAGCCCTCCGCCGCCCCACTCCTCGGGCAGGTTGATGCCCAGGTAGCCCTTCTCCGCCAGTGCGTCCCAGAGCTCCGTCGGCGGCTCGCCCGCGCTGTGCTTGCTGCGCGAGTAGTCCTCCGGGAACCCGTCGCAGATGCCCCTCACCGCAGCGCGGATCTGGCGCTCCTCCTCGGTCGGGACGAGCGGGAGGACGGCCTCGGTCGCGGTGGTCATGGCTGCATAGGATGCCACCGTGCGCATCGGGCTCTATCTCGCGTACTGGCCCTGGTTCTCGCCCGACGAGCAGGTGGAGCTGGCGCGCCGCGCCGACCGCTCCGGGCTCGACTCCGTGTGGGTGGCCGAGGCTTGGGGACAGGACGCGGTCTCGGTGCTCGGCCACCTGAGCGCCGTGACCGAGCGCATCGGCCTCGGCGCGGGGCTGATGCAGATCCCGGCACGCACCCCGGCGATGACGGCGATGACGGCGGCGACGCTCGACACGCTCTCCGGCGGGCGCTTCCGGCTCGGCCTGGGCCTGTCGGGGCCGCAGGTGTCCGAGGGCTGGCACGGTGTTCCGTTCGCGCGGCCACTCGCCCGCACGCGCGAGTACGTCGAGATCGTGCGGCGCATCCTGGCACGCGAAGGACCCGTCGAGTACGAGGGCGAGGAGTACCGGCTGCCGGTCGACCCGGAGGGGCTCGGCAAGCCGCTCAAGCTGATGATCCGCCCCGTGCGCGAGCGCATCCCGATCTACCTCGGCGCGATCGGCCCCAAGGCGATCGAGCAGGCCGCGGAGATCGCGGACGGCTGGATGCCGTTCATGTTCACCCCCGACACCGCGGCCGAGCTGCTGCGGCCCTTCGAGGGCCGCGACGTCGACGTGGCGCCCGTCGTCATGGCCTGCGTCGACGACGACCTCGAGCGCGCGCGCGACCTCGCCCGGCCCTGGCTCGCCGTCTACCTGGGCGGCATGGGGGCGCGCGGCAAGAACTTCTACGTCGAGACGGCCGAGCGCTTCGGCCAGGGCGAGATGGCCCGCGAGGTCCAGAGGCTCTTCCTCGCCGGCGACCGCGCCGGCGCCGCCGCCGCGCTCAGCCCCGAGCTGATCGACGCCACGGCGATCTGCTGCCGGCCCGGCGAGCTCGACGAGCGGCTCGCCGCGTACGCAGAGGCCGGTGCCGACATGCTGGTCGTGCTGCCGTTCGGCGATCGCCCCGCGATCGTCGAAGAGCTTGCGGCTGCGCTGGCAACCGCCTAGCCCTGGCCCGCCTCGCGGCGCGCGGCGTCGAGCTCGCGCCGGACGACCCCTCGCTGGTTGGGGATCGTGAGGCGCTGCTCGAGCACCGGGATCGCCTCGGCCGGCCGGCCCGCGAGCCGCAGCGAACGCCCCAGGTTGTAGAGCGCGTAGGCGTAGCTGAGGCCGCCGGACCCGCTGAGCGCGTCCACCGCCTGCTGCAGCACGGGGATCGCCTCCTCGTAGCGGCCCTGGTTCATCAGGTCGAAGCCCTGCTGGTCCAGATCCGCGCCGCTGGCGGGCTGGTCGGCCGGGGCCTCCTCCTGCGGCTCGGGCTCGGGCGCCGGCGCCGGCTCGGCGGGCGCCTCCTCCTGCGGCTCGGGCTCGGGCTCCTCCGCCGGGGCGGGAGCCGGCTGGGCCTGCTGGCGCTCCTGGGACCGGTTCTCGTTGCGCCGCTCCCGGTCGCGCTGCGGCTGCTGCTGCGCCACCGTGTCAGAGCGCTCGCCGCCATCGCCGCCGTCGCCGCCCGACATGAGGACGACGGCGATCACGGCGATCGCGAGCAGGAGCAGCAGACCCGCCACGACGTACGGAAGTGACTGGCGTTTTCCGGCACCTCTATGTCCGGAATCGTCCACTCGCTGCGGCTGGGGCGGCGTGAGTGGCTCGGCTGCCGATGCGGGCGCGGCCACAGGCGCCGCGGCCCGTCGCGGCAGGCGCCTCGTCGCGGCGGTGCGTGGCTCCTCCTCGAGAGCGCGCGCCAGCTCGCCGGCCAGCTTCCCGGCCGACGACGGGCGGTCGGCAGGGTCGCGCGCCATACCGCGGCGCAGCACCCCTGCGACCGCCTCCGAGGCCGCCGGCCAGTGATCGCGGAGGTCCGGCGCCGGCGCGGACGCGATCGCGTGCGCGATCTCGACCGGCGTCCTGCCGCCGCGCGGCCGGCGCCCGGCGAGCGTCTCGTAACAGACCGCCGCCAGCGCGTAGATGTCGACCGACGGCCCCGGCTCGCGGCCCTCGAGCTGCTCGGGCGCCATGTAGGCGGCGGTGCCGAGGACCGTGCCGCTGCGCGTTATCCGCGTGCTGTCCGCCGCCGTCGCGATGCCGAGGTCGACGAGCTTCGTGACCGCGTCGTCGCGCAGCAGCACGTTCGCGGGCTTGACGTCGCGGTGGACCACCCCGTGGCCGTGCGCGTGGTCGAGCGCTCCGCCGAGCTCGCGCGCCATGCGCGCCACCCGCCGCGGTCCGAGCGGGCCGTGGCGCAGCGCGGACGCGAGCGACTCACCGGGCACGTATTCCATGACGATGAGGACGCCCTCGTCGTCGACCGCCGTGTCGTAGACGGACACGAGGTTCGGGTGGTTCAGCGACGCGCCGAGCTTCGCCTCGCGCACGAAGCGCTGTTCGACGTCAGCCGGGCTGTCGGCATGCAGCCGCTTGACCGCCACCTCGCGGCCGAGACGTTCGTCCTGACACAGCAGCACGGACGCCATTCCCCCGGAGCCCAGATGCCTGAGCACGCGGTAGCGCCCGTCCAGCAGCGATCCGTGCGTCGATGCCGGCACTCGGCGGGTGGTACCCGCCTAGCCCCTGCGACTAACGGGAGGTGCTGGTGTTTTTAAAGACGCTGGATGAGCGTGCCCGTGCCGAGCCCGCCGCCGCAGCACATCGTGACCAGCCCGATCTCCTTGTCGGAGCGCTCGAGCTCGTGGACCAGGGTGGTGATCAGGCGCGCGCCGGTCGACCCGAGCGGGTGCCCGAGCGCGATCGCGCCGCCATTGACGTTCACCCGCTCCATGTCCGGCTCGAGCTCGCGGCGCCAGGCGGCGAGCACCGAGGCGAAGGCCTCGTTGACCTCGAACAGGTCGATGTCGCCGATCTTCATCCCGTTGCGCTCGAGGAGCTTCCTCGTGGCAGGGATCGGGCCGGTGAGCATGATCACCGGGTCGACGCCGACGGTCGTCTGGTCGAGCACCTTGGCGCGCGGCTTGAGCCCGAGCGACTCGGCCTTCCCCCGCTCCATCAGCAGGACCGCCGCCGCGCCGTCCGAGATCTGGGACGAGTTGCCGGCGGTGATCTTGCCGTCCTCCTTGAAGGCCGGCTTGAGCTGGGAGAGCGTCTCGATGTTCGAGTCGGGGCGGATGCCCTGATCGGTCACGTAGGTGCTGCCGTTTACCTGGAAGGGGATCGTCTCGCGCTCGAAGCGGCCCTCCTCGGTCGCGCGATGCGCGTTCAGGTGCGAGCGCACGCCGATCTCGTCGAGCTCGGAGCGGGGGATCTCCCACTCGTCGGCGATCATCTCCGCCGAGATCCCCTGCGGGACGAGGTTGTAGCGCTCCATCATCTCGGGCGGCCAGGGCGAGCCGACGTCGTCGACCCACTTGAAGCCGATCCCCATCGGGATGTGACCCATGTGCTCGACGCCGGAGCCGATCGCGACGTCGTGCACGCCGGAGGAGATCAGCGCGGCCGCGAAGTTGACGGCCTGCTGCGCCGAGCCGCACTGGCGGTCCACGGTCGTGGCCGGGGTCTCGACCGGCAGGCCCGCCTGCAGCCAGGCGTTGCGGCCTACGTTGAACATCTGCTCCCCGTACTGCTGGACGCAGCCCGCGATCACGTCCTCTACATCGGAGGCATCGATACCTGCGCGCTCGATGACCTCGGTGTAGGTCTTGCCGAGCAGCTCGTTCGGGTGCGTGTCCTTGTAGTAGCCCTTCTCCGGGATGTCCGCGGCCGATCGGCGTGCGTGCCGCCTCGACGATGACTACTTCGCGCCCGTTTCCGTTCTGCATCTCAGCGTTCCTCCGTTGTGCACACCCAATCCCGCGAGCGCCGCCCGAGGCGCGCATCACGGGCTATGTGGTAAAAGCCTACTCGATTGACTGACTAGTCAACCAAGGCCCTCTGGAGCACTCACAGCATGAAAGACCGGCTTGGAATCGCAGGAAGCGGGGCTATCGCCTGCGGGCTTGCGCGCGCCGCCGCCGGCACGCACGAGGTCGTGTTGTGGGCCCGCTCGAACGGCTCGCGCGACCGTGCCCACGCCGAGGTCCAGGACGGCGCCGAGGTCGTGACCGACCTGCCGGAGCTCGCCGGCTGCGCCGTGATCGTGGAGGCGATCGCGGAGGAGCTCGACGCGAAGCGCGGCCTCTACGAGCGGCTCGGCGAGCTGCTCCCCGAGGAGACCGTGCTGGCCACCACGACCTCCTCGCTGTCCGTGGCCGAGCTTGCGGCGGCGAGCGGGCGCGCCGACCGCTTTGGCGCCCTGCACGTGTTCAACCCGGTCGAGCGGATGAAGCTGGTCGAGCTGTCCTTCCCGGGCGAGGCCTCCGCGCAGACCAGGCTGGCGCTCCACGGGCTCTGCGAGGCGCTCGGCAAGACCGCCGTCGAGGTACCCGACTCGGCCGGCTTCGTCGTCAACAAGCTGCTGTTCCCCTACCTCTTCGACGCCGTGCGGCTGCTGGAGCTGGGCGGCATCGAGCCGGAGTCGATCGACACCTGCATGAAGCTGGGCGCGGGCCACCCGATGGGCCCACTCGCGCTGCTCGACTTCGTGGGCCTCGACGTGGCGGTGGCGATCGGCGAGTCGATCGGCGCCGACGTCCCGCCGCGCGTCCACGAGCTGGTCGCCGAGGGACGGCTCGGCCGCAAGGCGGGCGCGGGCTTCTACGACTACGGCGAGCGCTAGCGCCGCGCGGCCTTGGCGGCCATGCCGGCGGCCAGGTCCCAGACGACGTCGGCCTCGCCGATGCCCTGGCGCTCGGCCAGCTCGGAGACGCGCTCCCAGGGCAAGCTCGCCTCGGGCAGGTCGTCCCAGCGCGCGAGCTCGAGTGCCTCGAGCGCTGCAGCAAGCGCAGCGGGCAGCTCCTCCTGATCCTTGATCAACGCGCGCAGGGCGTCACTCTGGGAGTCGCTCAGCTTCACGCACCACATGCCCCCGAACCTCCTATTGGAGAAGCAGCCTGGTCCGAAGCTAGCCCTCCGGGCGGACAGACCGGCTCAGGAGCCCTGTTCGCGCTGGCGGCGCTCCTCCGAGCCGCGCGGCAGTGCAGCCGCCTGCTCGGCCGGGCGCTCCAGCCCGGGCTTCGGCCCCTCCTCGCCGCGGGCGTGGTGATCGCGGATCCGAACCGCCTCGACGCGGTTCTCCCGCACCGCCTCTACGCGAAGCGAGTAGCCGTTGACCTGGAGCATGTCGCTGCGCTTGGGGAGGCGCCCCAGCTTGGCGAACACGAAGCCGCCGACCGAGTTGTAGGCATCCGAGTCCACCGGCAGGTTGAGCCCGTAGTCGGCGAGGTCGGTGATCGGCACGTGGCCACGCACCCACCAGTCGCCGTTCGCGAGCCTGCGCACGCCGGCCACGGCCGGGTCGGTCTCGTCGGCGATCTCGCCGACGATCTCCTCGATGATGTCCTCGATCGTGACGATGCCGGCGGTGCGGCCGTACTCGTCGACCACCACCGCCATCGAGGCGCGCTCGCGCTGAAGGTCGGCCAGCAGGTCGTCGAGCGGCTTGGTCTCGGGGACGATCAGGGCGTCCTTGACGCAGTCCTCGATAGACGCGTCGGGGCCCTCGTTGATCATCTTGCGCGCGAGCGAGTTGGCGTGCACCACGCCCCGGATGCGGTCGGTGTTCCCGTCCTCGGTCACGACCAGGCGGGTGTGCCCCGAGTCGACACAGCGGCGCAGGGCGGTCTCGACGTTCTCTGAGATGTCGACCGTGATGACCGCGGGGATGGGCGTCATCACCTGGCGCACCTGCTGCTCGTGCAGGTGAAAGACGCCGGAGAGCATGCCCGCCTCGCCCGGGTCGATCTTGCCGCCGTGGGCGCTGCGCGCGATTATGAGCTTGAGGTCCTCGGACGAGGAGATGTCCTCGAACTCGGCCTTCGGGTCGACGCCGACCAGCCGCAGGATCGCGTTCGACGCGGTGTTCAGCAGCCAGATCAGCGGGCTGAGACCGACCCGGAACCAGTGCAGCGGGCGCGCGACGCGCAGCGCTGTCCGCTCGGCGTGGACGATCGCGTAGATCTTCGGCACCTGCTCGCCGAGGGTGATGTGCAGCGCCGTCGTGATCAGGTAGGCGATCGTGATCGAGATCGCAAGCGACAGACCGTGCGAGATCGAAGAGCCGAACGCGCCCTCGATCAGGCTCGCGATCGCGGGCTCGCCCAGGAAGCCGATGCCGAGCGAGGCCATCGTGATGCCGAGCTGACAGGCGGACAGGTACTCGTCGATCGTGTCGATCTGTGCGAGCACGAGCGTCGCGCCGCGGCGGCCCTCGTCGCGCATTGCCTCCACGCGTCCCTCGCGCGCGCGCACGAGCGCGAACTCCGCGGCAACGAAGAAGCCGTTGGCCGCGACGAGCAGCAGCACGCCGGCCAGGAAGAGCAGCTCGGTCATCTCAAACCGGCAGCCCCAGCTGCTTGTGAGTTCCTACTTCGAGGTCGATCGTCGTCGCTCATCAGGCGGACGGATCGATCTTAGCGGTCGGGATGGTGGTCATCTCCTCGTCACTCAGACGTGCCATCCTCGTCTCCGATGCGAATCGCTTCACTTGTCCCGTCAGCCACCGAGATGCTCTTCGCTCTCGGCCTCGGCGACGACGTCGTCGCCGTGACGCACGAGTGTGACTACCCGGACGGGGTCGAGCAACTCCCCCACCTGACTCGCAGCGTGATCCCCGAAGGGCTCGAGCCCGCCGCCATCGACGCTGCCGTGCGCGAGCGAACGGGCCGCGGCGAGTCGCTCTACGAGCTCGACGAGGACACGCTCGCGGACCTCGACGTGGATCTGATCGTGACCCAGGCCGTCTGCGAGGTCTGCGCGGTGTCGTACGACGACGTGCGCGCCGTCGCCGAGCGGCTGTCGACGCAGCCGGCCGTGATCTCGCTCGACCCGTCGACGCTCGGCGAGGTACTCGCCGACATCCCGCGGCTCGCGGAGGAGGCGGGCGTGCCGGAGGCGGGAGAGGAGCTGGCCGAGGAGGCCGCCGAGCGGATCGAGGAGGTGGAGCTCGCCATCGCCGGCGACCCGCGCCCGCGCGTTGCGGCGCTCGAGTGGCTCGACCCGGTCTTCGCGGGCGGGCACTGGGTCCCGCAGATGATCGAGCTCGCGGGCGGCGAGGACGTGCTCGGCCTGCCCGGCGAGAAGTCGCGTACGGTCGAGTGGGCGGAGGTCGAGGCGGCGGCGCCCGAGGTCGTGATCTCGATGCCGTGCGGCCTCTACGCCGAGGAGGCGGCGGCCGAGACGATGCGCCATCGCGAGCGGCTCGCGGCGATCGGCGCGCGTGTGGTCGCGGTGGACGCGGCCGCGTACTTCTCCCGCCCCGGGCCGCGGCTCGTCGACGGGGTCGAGCTGCTCGCCCACATCCTCCACCCGGACGTCTTCGAGGCGCCGCCGACGCGGCGCTCGATCGAGCTCGACCTGCAGCGGCCGGCGCGCGTCTGACAAACCCTGCGCAGCCGGCCGAGCCGGCTGCTTCGGGCCTCAGCCGCTGGCTGCGACGGCGATCGACGCGGCGACGGCGACGACGCCGAGTGCTCCGCAGATGAGCGGCGCCACCGACTGCGGCAGGCGCACCTGATCGCCGAGGTCGAACAGCACGACCGCCGCGAGCCCGCCCCCGATCAGCCCGCCGATGTGGCCGCCGATCGAGATGTTCGGCACCGTGAAGGTGATGACCAGGTTGAGCACGATCCAGATGCCGAGCCCGCTTTCCATCAGGCTCATGCCGCGGTTGCGCGCGTAGACGGCGGCCGCCGCCATAAGCCCGAAGATCGCGCCCGAGGCGCCGACCGTGAGCCCGTCCGGCTCGAGCAGGAGCGCCCCGAACGAACCGCACAGAAGCGACACGAAGTAGATCAGCGCGAAGCGCAGGCGCCCGATCGCCGGCTCGAGCAGGGTGCCGAGGATCCACAGCGAGAGCATGTTGAAGAGCAGGTGGAAGAAGCCGGCGTGCAGGAAGCCCGCCGTGACGATCCGCCAGTACTCGCCGTCTGCGACCTCGGTGCGCGACAGCGCGCCATCCGTGAGCAGCTGGCTGCCCCCGAGCCCGCCGCCACCGGTCGCGCTCGCGCCGCCGAGCGCAGCGCCGAGGAAGACGAGCACGTTGATGCCGATCAGGAGGTAGGTGAGCGTCGGCTCGCCGGAGCGCGCGACCGAGCCCATCGTCCGCGCCTTCGTGCGCTGGTTCGCGCACTCCGGGCAGCGCATTCCGACCGGCGTCGTGGTCATGCAGTCCGGGCAGATCGGCCTTCCGCAATTGGAGCAGTGAACGCCGGTCTCGCGGTTCTTATGGCGGTAACAGACCTCCATCGCAGCGGAGGTCCAGACTAGCTACAGCGGGACGCTCAGGATCGGCTGTTCGCTGGGGGCCGTTGCCCCGCCACGCTGCTCGCGCGTCACGAGCACGGCCTGCGCGTCGCTCAGATCCTCGGGCACCGCCACGGCGCCGCTGCCGTCGGGGCCGACCTCGAAGGTGGGCTGCGGGATGATCATCCCGCCCCGCTGGACCCAGGCCTGGTAGACCTCGCGGCCGCGCAGATCCGGCATGCCGTTGACGCGCAGGATCGCGCCGTCCTGTCCGTCGCCCTCGACCTTCAGGTTGCCGGTCCCCTGCGGGATGCGGCTCTGGTCAACGGTGGCGACCACCGTGCGGCCACCGTCGTCGTCGCCACCCAACTGGGCGACGGCGAAGCCCGCCACCAGCCCCAGCAGGAGCGCGCCGAGCGCGAAGGCCGGACGCAGCGAGGGCAGCCGCAGGCGCTCGCGAAGCGGCGGGCGGGACCGGGCCGGCGGCGCCGCCCACGTCTGCTCGCCTTCGCCTGCGACCGCCTCGCGCGCCTCGCGCTCGACGATCTCCATGAGCGCGGTCTTGAGGCCCGTCGGCGGCTCGACCTGCTCGACCGAGCGCGGCAGGGCGTCGGCCGCCGGCCGCAGCTGCTCGATCTCGGCGCGGCACTCCACGCAGTCCTCCATGTGCAGCTCGAAGGCCTCGCGCTCGTCGTCCGTCAGCGCGCCGAGGAGGTAGGCGCCAATCTCCTCTCGATAGCTCGTGTGATCCCTGTCCATCATGCAAATCCCCCTGCCGCGTAGCCCTCGGAGAGCTGACGCCGCATCTTGTCCAGGCCGAGCCGCATGCGGCCCTTGATCGTGCCCACGGGCTCCTCGAGCAACTCGGCGATCTGGCTGTGGCTGAACCCGCCGAAGTAGGCGAGCTCGATGGTCTTGCGCTGCTCGTCCGGCAGCGTCAGGAGCGCGTCGCGGATGCTGCGCGCCTCCTCCCTGCGCGCCACCTCGACCTCGGTGCGCTCGGGTGCCTCCTGGCGCTCCTCGACGCCCTCCATGGTCTCCCGCCTGCGGTCGTGGACCGTGCTTCGGCGGAGTGAGTCGATCGTCCGGTTGTGGACGATGCCCAGCACCCATGTCCGTACGCTTCCCCGCGCCTGGTCGTAGCGCAGTCGGCTGCGCCAGATCGACAGGAAGGCCTCTTGGACTATGTCTTCCGCGGCTCCGCGGTTGCCCACCATCCGGTAGGCGAGCGAGAAGGCCGCGCCGCCATGCCGGTCGTAGACCAGCTCGAACGCCCGCGGATTCCCGCTCTGGACGAGCTGCATCACTTCCTCGTCCGCAAGGTCGCGGATGTCTTTGGCCATGGCGGTGTATTCCTACGCGGCGCAGGTCCCTTTGGATCAGCCGCGAATCCCAGATCAGCTAACGGAAGGATTCGCCGTGGAAGAACGGTCTCCCGCCCAGGTATTCGCCCTCGTGATCGGCCTGACCCTCGTGGTCGCGGGTATCGCCGGCTTCTTCTACAACGCGAGCTTCGACACCGGCGACGACCTTCCTCGCGACGCCGTGATCGGCATCCTCGACGTGAACGGCTGGCACAACGTGGTGCATATAGCCACCGGAGTCATCGCCCTGGCACTGGCCGGCTCGTACGACGCCGCGAGGCTCTTCGCCATCTGGGCCGGGGCCGTGTACATCCTGATCGCCGTTGCGGGGTTCATCAGCGGAGACGGCGGCGTGCTCGTCGGGCTCGTCCCAGTCAACACCGAGGACAACGTGCTGCACCTGCTGATCGGGATCGCCGGCCTCGGCGCCGGGTTCGCAACGCCGACCGTCGAGCCGCCGAGCCTCGCCGCGGCCTAGCGGCGCAGGCGCTTGCGGACGTCCGTGGCGACGCCGCGCATGCTGCGCTGGAGCGCCTTGACGCCGGTCACCTGACGCTTCTTGTGCTGCTGGCGGGCGCGGACCAGGACGAGCCCGCCGGCGGCTGCGCTGCCGACGACGATGGCCGTGACCGTGGGCACCCAGTTGCGCGGATCGCGCATGGCCGAGAGCTCCCAGTCCGCGAGTTCGTCGGCCGCTGCCTCGGTCAGCTCGGAAAGGCCGCGCTCCAGCCTGTCCGACAGCCGCTCGGGAGGCTCGACCGGTACGAGGGCCGAGCGGAGCATCTGTTCCACACGTTCGACGTCACTCATCGGCCTGGTCCTCCTTCAACCCCTGCTCGAGCTGCCTTATCGCTCTGTGAATCAACACCTTCGTGGCCCCTTCGGAGCGGCCGAGCGCCCGTGCGATCTCGCGATTGTCCATGTCGAGCGCAAAGCGCATGATCAGTGCCTCGCGGCGATCGTCGGGCAGTTTCGATACGCCCTCGAGAACCTCCTTCACCTCCTCGCGCTCCTCCACCACGCGCTCCGTGTCGAGCGGCGCGGACAGGATCGCGGCGTCGTCGAGGTTCGTCTGGGGCCTGCGCGAGCGGTCGCGGTAGTAGTTCGCGGCCAGGTTGTGGGCGATCCGGATGAGCCACGGCCGCAGCGGGCGCCCGTTCGACTCGCGCTGGGCCCGCTCGAAGTGGCGATAGGCCTGCACGAAGGTCTGCTCGGTGATGTCCTCGGCGTCGTGGTGATTGCCGATCCGGTAGTAGGCGTACGAGTAGACGTCGCGCAGGTGCGCCCGGTAGAGCTCCGTGAAGTCGCGGTCGAGACGCTGCTTGTCGGCCAGTTCGGGCACCCGTCATCGGAGCGTACTCCCGCTCAGGCGGCGTGGCTCTTGTGGCGGAGCGGACGCGCCGAGCGCACGCTCTCGAGCCACTGATCGGGCGAGGCCTCACCTTCGAGCACCTCACTGAGGCCTGCTGTGACCGGGGCGTCGATGCCGCGCCGCTCGAACGCGAGCTCGAGCAGCGGCACGGTGGCGCGCGAGTCGGCGGTCTGACCGCCCGCGATCGCGCTCGCCACGAGGTCGCCCGCGCCGGCGAGCCCGGCGAAGGTCTCGCTGCGGCCGCCGCTCGTCACGGCGAGCTCGTGGACCTCCGCGAAGACACGCCCGGCGGCCGCTCCCGCGAGCGTCGCGCCGCCCGGGGCGGCGACGGCCGAGGCCAGCGCGGCAGCAGTGGTGGCGCACGCCGCGAACTCCGTGCCGGTCACGTCATCGGTTGCGTCCGCGCTGAGGCCACCCGCCGCCAGCACGTCGCGGAGCTGGCGGCGCAGGTCCGGGTCGCGCGTCGCGACGACCGCCGAGGCGCCCTGCTCGATCATCTCGCGCGCGTGCGCCGGGCCCGCCAGCGTCGCGACCGCGCGGGCCCGCACCCGCTCGGAGACGAACGCCGCGGGCGTCGTTCCGAGCGGCGGCACGAGGCCCTTCGAGGCGACCAGCACGGACGAGCGGTCGTGCATCCGCGTGCCGACCTCGCCGAGCACGGCCGCCAGGCTCGCGCAGGGCACGGCGAGCACCACGACGTCGACGCCGGTCAGATCGAGCTCGGGGACCGTCCGGACGCTGATCGCGGGGTCGAGCTCGACGCCCGGCAGGTAGGGGGCGTTGACGCGCTCGGCCTCGAGGCGCTCGGCCTGTGCCGCGCTGCGGCACGCGAGCTGCACCTGGAGCCCGGCGCGCGCCAGCACGACCGAGGCAGCGGTGCCCATGGAGCCCCCGCCGATGACGGCGGCGGTCCTCAGCGGCGGCAGCCCGCCGAGCCACTCCCACTGCAGCTCGACGCACGGCCAGATGCGCTCGGTCACCTCGCTCGCGAGGAACGGCGACGGGTCCTCCACGCGCGGGAAGGTCAGCGGAGCGCCAAAGCGCAGATGCACCTTGACCGGCCTGAACTTCCAGCCGTCGCGCGCGCGCTCGGAGCCCGTGACCGCGATCGGCACGACCGGCTTGCCGCTCTCGAGCGCGAGCCGGCCCACGCCGCGCTTCGGGCGCTGCAACGAGCCGGTGCGGATGCGCGTTCCCTCGGGGAAGATCACGACCGCGTGGCCGCTCTCGAGGAGCGCCAGCGCGGTTGCGACCGACTCCTCGTCCGCCTCCCCGCGCCGCACCGGGAAGGCGCCCAGGCAGTTGAGGACCCAGCCCAGCAGCGGGTTCTTGAACATCTCCCGCTTGGCCATGAAGAAGATCGGCGCCTTCACCGTGCAGCCGATCGCGAACGGGTCGAGGAAGCTGCGGTGGTTGGAGGCGAGGATGACTCCGCCCGCCGGGATGTGCTCACGACCGAGCCGGCGCACGCGGAAGTACAGGAGGATCGCCGGCTTCACGATCATCCGGATCGGCCAGTAGACGGGCTTGAAAACGCCACGCCGGCGCGTGCGCTCGTGGTAGACCTCGAGCGGGCGGGGCGTCACTGTCCCTCCTCCGCAGGCATGTGAACCCCTACCCGCCGCCGCCAGGCTCGTTACGCTGCTGGGCGATGGAGTTGCGACGACCGCTGAACGGCGCAATCGCCGGCGCCACCGCGGCCGCCGTCTGGGCCGGCCAGCAGCCACTCGACAAGCGCGTCTTCGGGTCGGACTACGACGACGTGCAGCTGCTCGGCAAGCTCGTCGCACGCGGTCCCGCCGCCACGGCCGCCGGTCTCGCGATGCACATGGCAAACGGTGCGCTGTTCGGCGCCGTGTACGCGCTGGTGCGGCCGGTCGTCCCAGCGCCGCCTCTGGTCACGGGCGCAGCCGCCGGCCTCGCCGAGCACTTCGCGCTGTGGCCGCTCGGCCGCGTCGTCGACCGCGTGCACCCGGCGCGGGCCGAGCTCGAGCCGCTCACCGGCAACCGGCGCGCCCTGGCGCAGGCGACCTGGCGCCACCTGCTCTTCGGGGTGACGCTCGCCGAGATCGAGCGGCGTCTCAACGACATCGCCGAGTTCGAGCCGCTCGAGGAGGTGCCGGCCTCCTCCAACGGGCACGGGAACCTCGAGCACGCCGCCGTCGGCGCCACCGAGTCCTAGACTCGCTCGCAGATCCCTGCCGGAGTAGCTCAGTTGGCCAGAGCGCCGCTCTTGTAAAGCGGATGTCGCGGGTTCGAATCCCGCCTCCGGCTCCTCCTTACAGCAGCACCTGGCGCGAGTTCAGGTGCGCGCCCACCTTGCGCTTCACGCGCTGCAGAGCGTTGTCGACGGTCTTCGTGTCGCACTCGAGCCGCGCCGCGATCGCCTCGTAGCTGTGACCGTCGAGATAGAGCGAGAGCACCGAGCTCTCGAGCTCCGAGAGCACGCTCGACAGACAGGCGACGAGGCAATGGAGCTCCTCGGTCGAGATCACCTGGTTGACGGGGTCGTGCGCGCTCGGCCCCGGCAGGAGCTCGTCGAGCGTCGGGTCGCCGTCGCCTCCGCCCGCCGCCGGCGTCTGCGAGAACGAGACGTACTCGTTCAGCGGCGTGTGCTTGTTGCGCGTGGAGGTCTTCACCGCCGTGATGATCTGACGCGTGATGCAGAGCTCGGCGAAGTTGCGGAAGCTCGACTCGCGGTCCGACCGGTAGTCGCGCACGGCCTTGTAGAGGCCGACGAGGCCTTCCTGGATGAGATCGTCGGCGTCGCCGCCGATCAGGAAGTACGAGGAGGCTTTGAGGCGCACGAAGCCGTAGTAGCGCTTGACGATGCGGTCGTAAGCGTCCTTCTTGCCCTGCTTGGCGAGCGCGATCAGATAGTGATCGTCAAGCTCGACTTGAGAGTGAGATTTAAAGCTCGCCGGACGGGAGGTAATGGAAGCAGCCATCGAAAGCTCCTCTTCGGGCCGGCAAAGGCCCCTGAAGCTCGTGACGCACTACCTCCCCTGGCGTCAGGTTGTATCTGAAGGCGAGGCCTAAAGCTCGACTTCAGCCTGATCTGCCGGGCAGTATTGCCTTGTTATGGAGCCCTGTCAAGGCCCTTTCGAAAGTGCAAGATTCCGTACACCAGCGCGGCGGCAGCAGTCGAGACGTTCAGCGAGCCGACGCGGCCCGGATGCGGTAGGTGGATCAGCTCGTCGCAGGCGGAGGCCACGCGCGGCCTGAGCCCCCGGCCCTCGGAGCCCAGCACAAGCACCACGCGGCCGCGATAGTCGGGCCGGTGGTACGGGACGCGGGCGTCCGCCGCGGCGCCGTAGACCCAGGCCTCGTGGTCCTTCGCGCTGCCGAGCCACTCCGCCAGATTGCGGACGCGCGCGACGTCCAGGTGCTCGACCGCGCCGGCCGAGGCCTTGCAGACGGCGGGCGTGACCTCCGCCGAGCGGCGCTCGGGCAGCACCACCCCCGAGCAGCCCGCCGACTCGGCCACGCGGCAGACCGCGCCGAGGTTGTGCGGGTCCTGGATCTCGTCGAGCGCCAGCACGAGCGCGTCCTCCGGCGCGAGCAGCGAATCCGCATCCGCGTAGCCGTAGGCCTCGACCTCCGCGCAGATGCCCTGGTGGTCTGGCGAGCCGGCGCGCTCCTCGACCTCCTCGACCGAGACGATGCGCGAGTCGACCTCGGCGAGCAGCACCTCGTGTGCGGCGCGCTCGGTGGCATAGACGTGCTGCACGCGGCGCTTGCCGCGAATCGCCTCGCGCACCGGGTTGCGCCCGTAGACGATCACGCCGGGCCGAGCGGCACGAGCTTGGCTCCGTCCGGCGTGTCGCGAATCTGCCAGCCGGCCGCCGCGAGCTCGTCGCGGATCGCGTCGGCCCGCTCGAAGTCGCGGGCGGCGCGCGCCGCGTCGCGCTCCTCGGCGAGCCGCAGCAGCTCGTCGGGCGCCCCCTCGTCGCCGGCGTCCAGCAGCGACTCGAGGCCGAGCACGTACAGCATCTCCCCGAGCCGTCCGGGGCCGAGCGTCTCGCCCGCGTCGATGCGCCGGTTGGCCTCGGCGACCCACTCGAACAGGACGGCGAGCGCCTGCGGAGTGTTGAAGTCGTCGGCGAGCGCGTCGAAGAAGCGCTCCGCGTAGGCGTCCATGCCCGGCGGCGCCTCTGCCTCCGGGTCGAGCCGGCGCGCGAGCTCGCGCACCCGGTCCGCCGTCCGTCCCGCGGTCGCCAGCAGCTCCTCGCTGTACGCGAGCGGCTTGCGGTAGTGGCCGCCGGCCAGCCACATCAGGAACGCTTCGCGCCCGAACTCTTCGAGCGCGCCGTGCAGCAGCCTGATGTTGCCGACCGACTTCGCCATCTTCTCGGCGCCCATCTCGACCATGCCGTTGTGCATCCACACGCGCGCGAGCGGCCTGCCGCGCGCGGCCTCGGTCTGGGCGATCTCGTTCTCGTGATGCGGGAAGACAAGGTCCGAACCACCGCCGTGCACCTCGAAGTCGACGCCGAGGATCTCCTCCGCCATCGCCGAGCACTCGATGTGCCAGCCCGGCCGGCCTTCGCCCCAGGGCGACTCCCAGAAGGTGTCCTCTCCCTCCTTGCGCGCCTTCCAGAGGGCGAAGTCCTGCGGCGCCTCCTTGACCTCGGCGGCGTCGTCGCCCTCGCCCTGCTGCATCTCATCGAGCGGGCGGTTCGAGAGCTTCCCGTAGTCCGGATAGCTCGCGACCCGGAAATAGACGTCGCCGCGTGCCTCGTAGGCGTGGCCGGACTCGACCAGCGCCTCGATCAGCTCGACGATCGGCCCGATCGTCTCGGTCGCGAGCGGCTCCGAGTCGGGCCTGCCGAGGCCGAGACCGTCGGTGTCCGCGATGTACGCGTCGGTCATCTCGCGGGCGAGCTCGGCGCTCGCGACGCCGCGCTCGCGGGCGGCGTCGTAGATCTTGTCGTTGACGTCCGTGATGTTGGCGACGAAGCGCGTGTCGTAGCCCTCGTGCTCGAGGAAGCGCTTGAGCAGGGCGAACACGACGAACGGGCGCGCGTTCCCGACGTGCACGCGGCCGTAGACGGTGGGCCCGCAGGCGTAGATCCCGACCTTGCCGGGCTCACGCGGCTCGAGCGTGGTCACGGCGCCGCGCAGGGTGTCGTTGAGGCGGATCGTCCGCACGGGCGTCAAGGCTACGAGACGGGCGGACGGCGCTCCGCCCAGCCGAGCTGCGCCTCGAGCTGCCCGGCGAGCGCGAGCAGGGTGGCGTCTTCCCCCTTGCGGCCCACGAGCTGAACGCCGACCGGCATGCCGTCGTCGCTGGTTCCGGCGGGGATCGCGAGCGCCGGCTGTCCCGTGAGGTTCCAGTGGGAGGTGAACGGATAGGCGGCGACCATGCCGAGCAGCGTGCTCAGCGCGCTGCGGCCCTCCCACTGGCCCGCCGCGACGGGCGGCCGCGCGGCGGCGGGCATGACGAGCACGTCGTGACGGTCGAAGAAGGGCGCCATTCGCTCGCTCGTGTCGTTGGCGAGCGCCCAGTCGAGCAGAGGCTTCGGGATCAACCTGCCGAGCCGCACGAAGCCACGCGTGCGGCGCTGCAGGCGCTCGGGGCGCTCGACGCTCGCCGCGTCCTGGGCGATCCCGGCGAGGTAGCGCTCGACCGAGGGGTTGAGCGGCGGATAGGGCGGGTCATCCTCGGCCACCGTATGGCCGAGCGAGCGCAGCCGCTCCGCGATCAGCTCCACCGCCCGCGGCATCGCTGCGTCGACGCGGGCCGGCAGCGTCGGCTTGACCGAGGTCGCGACGCGCAGCGGGGGCGAGACCGCCGACCCTGCGCCGGCCAGCTCGGGCGCCGCCGCGGCGACGCTCATCAGCAGCGCGGTGTCCGCCACCGTCCGGGTCTCGAAGCCGAGCACGCTCAGGCCGTACCAGTGCTCCGTGCGCGGCGACAGCGGGATCAGGTCGCGCGTCGGCTTCAGCCCGACGAGGCCGCAGTTGGCGGCCGGCAGCCGGATCGAGCCTGCCCCGTCCGATGCCGTGGCGGCCGCGCACAGCCCGGCCGCGACCGCCGCGGCGCTGCCGCCGCTCGACCCGGCCGGGCTGCGGTCCGTGTTCCAGGGGTTGCGCGTCGTGCCGAACGAGGGCCCCTCGGTGTCGCCCATGATCGCGAGCTCCGGCAGGTTGGTCTTGCCGAGAATCACGGCCCCACCCGCCCGCAGCCGCCGGATGAACTCGTTGTCGGCGGCCGCCGGGCTCACGTTCGCCGCGGTCCCCAGCGTCGTGACCTCGCCCGCCAAGTCCTCGGTGTCCTTGACCGCGATCGGGACGCCGAGCAGCGGACGCTCCGCGCCGCCGGCGGCGCGCCGGGCGTCCGCCTGCTGCGCGTCGGCGAGCGCGCGCTCGCTCAGCACGCTCCGATAGGCGTTCAGCTGGGGGTCGAGCCGCTCGATCCGCTCCAGGTAGAGCTCGACGAGCTCACGCGAGGAGGCGTCGCCGGAGCGGATCAGTTCCGCCTGCCGGACCACTCCGGCGAAAGCAAGCTCCTGCCCATCCATCGGGCGGGGAATCTACTGGTAGATCAGCGGCAGGCGCCGGAGTCGCGTACGACGAAGACGCTCTCGACCTCGCCGCGGTAGAGGCCGAACATCGTGCGCTCATCGGGCAGGAACAGCGCCCGCCCGGGCCCGCAGCGGCCGAGCCGGAAGCCGGCGCCCCTGAGCGTCTCGATTGCCCGCTCGCTGTCCGTGCCGACGCGCACGCCGCGGTAGACGAACGCCGGATCGACCGTGAAGACGTTCTTCGCCTTGCCGCCGCCGAACAGAACCTTCACGACGCCCGTGCGGCCCGGCTCGCTGACGGTGTAGGCCCAGACCGGCCCCTCCCTGCCGGGGCTGCCGAGGCGCGCGTCGAGATCTGCGCGCGTGTCGCCCACGCTGACCGGCCCGATCCCGACGCCGGGGTGGACCCGGAACTTCTTCGAGGCGGCGCCGGCGGGCGCGGCGCAGATCGCGAGGGTGAGCAGAAGCGTCAGCGGGAGCAGAGCGCGTCGCGCGCCGCGAAGGAGAGCGTTCATTGGCGCGCGAGTGTAGCCACGGCGAGCGCCCCCGCCCCGTCCCCGCGGCCCACGAAGCCCATGCCCTCGTTCGTCGTGAACTTGACGCTCACGGCGCCGCGCTCCAGACCGATCGCCTGCGCCAGCCGCTCGCGCATAGCGTCGCGCCACGGTCCCAGCCTGGGCGCCTCGCAGATCACGGTCGCGTCCACGTTCTCGACCGTCCAGCCCGCCTCGGCGACGAGCCGGCACACCTCGGAGAGCAGCGCGATCGAGTCGGCGTCGCGCCAGCGCTCGTCGCTGTCCGGGAAGTGCTCGCCGATGTCGCCCAGCGCCGCCGCGCCGAGCAGCGCGTCCATGACGGCGTGGGTCAGCACGTCGGCGTCGGAGTGGCCGCTGAGGCCGCGCTCCGCTCCCTCGATCTCGATCCCACCGAGGATCAGCGGCCGCCCCTCCGCGAAGCGATGCGAGTCGTAGCCGATGCCGGTGCGCACGGAGGGGCTCACCCGACCGGCTCCAGACGGCGCTCGCGGCCCTCGAACACGGCAATCTCGCGCACGCCGAGATCGCTCAGCAGCTCGAGGGCGCGCTCGTACTCGTAGCCGAGCTGCTCGGGCCGGTGGGCGTCGCTCGACAGCGCCACCGGCCGGCCCGCCTCGAGGCACATCTGGAGGAACGCCGGGGCCGGATAGATCTCGCCGGCCGGCTTGCGCAATCCCGCGGTAGACACTTCTACCGCAACATCAGACTCCGCGATGCCGTCCATCGCGCGCTCGTAGAAGCGGCGCAGGTCGCCCTCCGGAACCGGCACGCGCGGCCCCCAGACCTTCACGAGGTCGGGGTGGGCGAGGATGTCGAACATGCCGGTGCGGGCAGCCTCGCCGAGCGTGTCGAAGTAGCGCTCCCAGACCTTCTCGGGGTCGGCCGAGCGCCAGACGTCCCACTGCTCCCAATCCGGCTCGCCGTGCAGATCGACGGCCTCGTCCGCGAGGAAGTGGATCGAGCCGACGACGTAGTCCCAGGGGCGGCCGTCGAGCAGGTTCGCGACGCGGTCCTCGCGCCCCAGCAGGTAATCGGCCTCGATCCCGACGCGGAGCCCGGACTCGCGCAGGAAGTCGCAGTACTCGTCGAGGTCGTCCTTCGCCCAGTGGCGGTACCAGGGGTGGGTCCAGACCTCGAGCGACTGCACGAAGCGGTGGATGTGCTCGGCCACGCCGAGCTCCTCGATGCCGCGCTCCTCGGCGGCCTCGCGATAGCGGTCGACGTTCGCCTGCGTGAAGTAGCGCGCCGCCGTCGAGTCGTCCTCGTCGGGGCGCAGGTGCACGTGGTAGTCCGTCAGCACAGGAGGGCCTCGGCGATGCGCAGGTCGGACGCGCGCGTGACCTTGATGTTCTCCGGGGGAGCCTCGACCACGCGCACGGTGCCGCCAAGCTCCTCGACGAGGGCCGCGTCGTCGGTCGCGGCGGCGAGCGCTGCCGCGTCGCGGTCGAGTGCCCTGCGCAGGACGTCGGCTCGGAAGACCTGCGGCGTCTGGATCTGCCAGAGCACGCGCCGGTCGAGCGTGCGCAGCACGCGGCCGTCGGGGGCCGCCTCCTTCACCGTGTCGGTCATCGGCGCGGCGGCGATCGCCCCGTCGACGCCGGGCTCGAGCGCAGCCAGGCAGCGCTCGACCAGGTCGCGGGTCACGAGCGGGCGGGCGGCGTCGTGGACGACCGCCACGGTCGCCTCGGGGGCGGCCGCGAGGGCGTTGCGCACGGAGGCGGAGCGCGAGTCGCCGCCGCGCACCCTGTCAGGCCCCTCGTCGAAGCCCTCCGGCGCGGCGACGATCACCCGTTCGCAGACGCCCTCGAGCACCTGGAGGCTCCACTCGAGGAGCGGCCGGCCGGCACAAACGACGAACGCCTTGGGCCGGTCGGCTCCAAGGCGTTCGCCGCTGCCGCCGGCGGGAATGATCCCGACGACAGCCAAAATCCGTATCTCGGTCTAAGCGGTCGCGCCGTGACGGCTCGCGTGAGCCTCGGCGATCAGCTCCTCCAGATGCGTCTCCGCCTCGTCCTCCTCCATGACGAGCGCGTACATCAGCTCGGAGGCCAGGATCTTCTTGGCGCGGGTGTACATCTGCTTCTCGCCGGTCGAAAGACCCTTCTCGGTCTCCCGGATGGCGAGGTTGCGAACGACCTCGGCCAGCTCGAACACGTCGCCGGTCTTGATCTTCTCGCGGTTGTGCTTGAAGCGCCGGTTCCAGTTCTTGGGCATCTGGCTGACGTCGTCGCGGAGGACCGACAGGACCTTCCGTACGTCTTCCTCCCCGATCACGCGCCGTAGCCCCGCCTTGTCGGCGTTGCAGCACGGGACCATCACCGTCATGTCGTTATGAAGGATCTTGATGGTCAGGTACTCGCGCTTCTCGCCGAGCACCTCCTTCATCTCCTTCTTGAGGACCTTGCCCGCCCCATGATGGGGGTACACGACCTGGTCGCCGATCTCGTACTCGGCCGGAGGCCGAGCGATCTCGATGTCCTCTACAACGAATTCCTCTTCCAACACTGCGTCGCTGATGATGTTCCCTCCTACTTCAGACCCGGCGCATCCCAGGCGCCGGACCACTTCAGGTTTGCAGATAACGGTCCACGAGGTTGATCTCCTGAAGCCGGCGAAGGCCCTCGCGGATGTCCTTCGCACGCATGTCACCCACGCCCTCAACCGACTCCAGCTCGGAGTCGGAGGCGGCGAGGATCTCGTCAAGTCCAGAGAACTCGTTCACGATCGACTGAACCACCATCTTCGGGAGCCTTGGGATGCGCCCGAGAATGCGGTTGCCGCGTGGCGAGGCCGGATGATCGAGGGTGTTGAGCTTCCGGTCGTAGCCGAGGAGCTCGGCGAGGCGACCGAAATCGAGCAAGTCCTGGTGAGGCAGTCTGGCGAGCGAGTCCAGCACCATCGCGAAGCCGTCCTCCGAGGGCTCGGCGATGTAGTCGCGCACGAGCGCCGACTTGTCGGCGGCGACGCCGACCATCGTCTCCTCGAGTTGCATCTCGATGAGGCGACCCTCCGCCCCCAGTTCGACGATGTAGCGCTCGATCTCGACGGCCATGCGCGTGACGAGCTCGGCACGCTGGAGCACCGTCAGCACGTCGTGCAGCGTGACGCCGCCCTCGAACTCGAGCGCGGTGAGCCGCGTCGAGACCTGATCGAGCCGGCTGCGGTACTTGTCGAGGGTCGCAAGGGCCTGGTTGGCCTTGGCGAGCACGATGGGGATGTCCTCGAGGATGTACTTGGCTCCGTCGAGGTAGAGCGAGACGACGCTGCGGGCCGCGGAGATGGCGATCACGAGCGCATCGGTCTGCTTCGAGACGCGCTCCGCGGTGCGGTGACGCGTGCCGGTCTCGAGCGACAGGATCGTCGGGTCCGGCATCAGCTGCACGTTGGCCCAGAGGATCTTCGTGCCGTTCGAGGCAAGCACGATCGCGCCGTCCATCTTGGCCAGCTGGTAGAGCAGAGCCGGGGTGTAGTCCACATCGAGCTTCACCCCGCCCGAGAGCAGGAACGAGAGCTCCTCCGACTCCCCGATGCAAATCAGGGCGCCTGTCTTGCCCTGGACGATGCTGTCGACCCCCTCCCGCACCGCGGTGCCCGGGGCCACCATCTCCAGGGCCCGGACGAGCCTTGGTTCCTGCCGCGCCTCGAGCTCTGCGACGTCGTCTCCGGCGTACGGCATGAAGGCCAATTCTACGTGAATCGGTTCAGAAGCGCGCGTTTTCTCGCTATTTGCAGCCTAATCAGGGTCGATCGAGGCCCGGGATCCACCCTGTTCCGGCGAGCGGGACGCGGGCCATTGCGGCGGCCTCGAGCGTGAGCGCCACGAGGTCCTCCGGCTCGAGGTTGTGCAGGTGCGACTTGCCACAGCCGCGCGCCAGCGTTTGCGCCTCGAGCACCATCGTGCGCAGGTAGTTCGCGAGCCGGCGGCCGCCCAGCTCGGGATCGAAGCGCGCGGCCAGCCCGTCGTCCTGGGTCGAGATGCCGGCCGGGTCGCGGCCCTCGTGCCAGTCGTCGTAGAAGCCCGCGGCGCTGCCGATCTCCGCGTAGCCCTCGTCGTGCTCGGGCGCGTTGTCGCCGAGCGCGATCAGCGCCGCCACGCCGATCGAGACGGCGTCGGCGCCGAGCGCGAGCGCCTTGGCCACGTCCGCCCCGTTCCGGATTCCGCCGGAGACCACGAGCTGGACCCTGCGGTGGACGCCGAGCTCGAGCAGCGCGTCGACGGCGGGCCGGATCGCCGCCAGCGTCGGGATGCCGACGTGCTCGATGAAGACCTCCTGGGTCGCGGCCGTGCCGCCCTGCATGCCGTCGAGCACGACCACGTCGGCGCCGGCCTTCACGGCCAGCGCCGTGTCGTAGTACGGCCGCGTGGCGCCGACCTTGATGAAGATCGGCTTCTCCCAGTCGGTGATCTCGCGCAGCTCGCCGATCTTGATCTCGAGGTCGTCGGGGCCGGTCCAGTCCGGGTGCCGGCAGGCGCTGCGCTGGTCGATGCCCTTGGGCAGGTCGCGCATCTCGGCGACGCGGTCGGAGATCTTCTGGCCGAGCAGCATGCCGCCGCCGCCCGGCTTCGCGCCCTGGCCGACGACGACCTCGATGGCGTCGGCGCGGCGGAGGTCGTCGGGGTTCATGCCGTAGCGGGACGGCAGCAGCTGGTAGACGAGCAGGCTCGAGTGCTCGCGCTCCTCCGCGGTCATGCCGCCGTCGCCGGTGGTCGTGCTCGTGCCGAGCGCGCTCGCGCCGCGGCCGAGCGCCTCCTTCGCCGGCGCCGACAGGGCGCCGAAGCTCATGCCGGCGATCGTGATCGGGATGTCGAGCTGGAGGGGCTTCTTCGCGTGGCGGTCGCCGAGCACGACGTCCGTGTCGCAGCGCTCGCGATAGCCCTCGAGCGGGTAGCGCGACATGCTCGCCCCGAGGAATACGAGGTCGTCGAAATGCGGCACGTGCCGCTTCGCACCGAAGCCGCGAATGTCGTAGATCCCCTCGCGCGCCGCGCGCTGGATCTCGTGGATCGTGTGGCGGTCGAAGATGGCCGACTCGCGCAGGTCTGGACGCACGGCCATCAGTACTCCCCGGCGTGGTCGATGTCGAAGTTGTAGAGCCGGCGCGCGGACCCGAAGCGGCGGAACTGCGAGGGCTCGAGCCCGGTGTCGGCGCGCTCGAGCAGCTCGCCGAGCTCGTCGACGTGCTCGTCGCGCATCTCCTTCTCGATGCAGTCCGCGCCGAGCCCGGCGACCTGGCCGCGCACGTACAGGCGTGCCTCGTAGATCGAGTCGCCGAGCGCGTCGCCGGCGTCGCCGCACACGACCAGCCGGCCCTTCTGCGCCATGAACGCGCTCAGGTGGCCGACCGAGCCGCGCACCACGATGTCGACGCCCTTCATCGAGATGCCGCAGCGCGCCGAGGCGTCGCCGTTGACGACGAGCAGGCCGCCGCGGCCGGTGGCGGCCGCCGACTGGCTCGCGTTGCCGTCGACAACGACGCTGCCGGACATGATGTTCTCGGCCAGGCCGACGCCGCGTTGCCGTGGACGCGAACCGTCGCCTGCTTGTTCATGCCGGCGCAGTAGTAGCCGACGTGGCCATCGATATCGACCTCGACCGGCGCGTCGATGCCGACCGCGACGGCGTGCGCGCCGCGCGGGTTCGTGACGCGCCAGCTGCCGCTCGACGTCCGGGGCATGGAGAGCCTGGTTGAGCTCGCGGAGCGGCGTCTTCGCAAGGTCCACCCGGTCCATCCAGCGGCTCGCGCTCGGCGGCACCTGGCCGGCCGTCACAGCACCGGTGCGCGTTCCCAGGAGTAGACCTGGCCCGGCTCGGGCTCCCACAGGCGCGCCCCGTCCGCGCCCGGCAGGGTCGCGATCGCGCGGTATTCGGAGGCCATCGCCACCCAGCCATCGGTCTCGGCCATCACTGCGGGCTTGCACGCGATCGGGTCGCGCAGCACCGCGAAGCCGTCGACGGTGCCGACGGCAAAGGTGTAGAAGCCGTCGAGGTCCTCGAGGCAGCCCTCGAGCGCCTGCTCGAGCGAGGCGCCCTCGCGCATGCGCCAGGTGAGGTAGCCGGCCGCGACCTCGGAGTCGTTCTCGGTCTGGAACTCGATCCCCTCGGCGCGCAACCGCTCGCGCAGCCGGTTGTGGTTCGAGAGCGAGCCGTTGTGGACGAGGCACAGGTCGAGGCCGGTCGAGAACGGATGCGAGCCGTCCGTCGTGACCTTCGATTCGGTCGCCATCCGCGTGTGGCCCAGCGCGTGACTGCCGGACAGCTCCGAGAACGAGAAGCGCTCGAGGAAGTCAGCCGGGTGGCCGGCCTCCTTGTAGATCTCGATCGCCTCGCCGGCGCTCATCACGCGCAGCTCGGGGTAACGCTCGCGCAGCCAGGCGACGGCGCTGTCAGCGTCCGTCTCGACAACGACGACGGCGTGGCTCGCGCGCACCTCTGCGTCGCCCGCGCCAAAGGCGCCCGCCAGCGCCGCCTGCACGCCGGACCAGTCATAGCCAGGCGCGGGCGAATGCAGGGTGACCTTGCAGGACCCGGACGGGGCCGGATTCCGGTAGATCGCCACACCCGCGCTGTCGGGACCGCGATCGCCGAGCTGGAGCAGCATGTCGCCGAGGTGACGGCCGAGCGACTCGCTCACCTCGGGTGATTTGCTGAACAGGCCTGCAATTCCGCACATAGCTCAGCAAGCGAGTCTAGGCAGGGGCCTCCGGGAAGCCCATGGCGGGCAGCCCAACAATTCGCCGAGTACGTATGTGCGCTTCCCACACCTGTCGGGCGTCACACGGTTCGCCCCCGAAACGTGTGGGATCCGCACATTGGCCGCCACCGTGGGCAGGCGATACGTTGCCGCCCATGACCGAGCCCTTCAGCGCGCCGAGCTCCCGCGAGGACGTCGAGCGCCACATCAGCGACCACGACGTCGAGTTCCTGTTCGCGCAGTTCGTCGACATGCACGGCAAGCCGAGCGCCAAGCTCGTGCCGGCGACGCACCTGGACGGGCTCCTGTCAGACGGCGCGGGCTTCGCGGGGTTCGCCGCCGGCGCCATCGGCCAGCAGCCCAACGACCCCGACATGGCGGCGATGCCGGACGTGCGCTCGCTCACCCCGTTGCCGTGGAGGCCGAACGTGGCGCGCATCGCCTGCGACGTGCACGTCGAGGGCGAGGAGTGGCCCTACTGCCCGCGCACGATCCTGCGCCGCCAGCTCGACCGCGCGCGCGAGCTCGGCTACGAGTTCATGCTCGGCGCCGAGCTCGAGTACTTCCTCGTGCGCATGCGCGAGGACGGCTCGATCGAGCTCGCCGACCCGCTCGACACACTCGACCAGCCCTGTTACGACATGCGCGCGCTCACGCGCAACCTCGACTTCATGTCGGAGGTCTCCCGCTACGTGACGCAGCTCGGCTGGAACAACTACGCGAACGACCACGAGGACGCCAACGGTCAGTTCGAGCAGAACTTCGAGTTCGCCGACGCGCTCACCACCTCCGACCGCGCGATCTTCTTTCGCTACATGGTCGAGTCGCTCGCCCAGGAGCGCGGGCTGATCGCGACCTTCATGCCGAAGCCGTTCGGCCACCTCACCGGCAACGGCTGCCACTTCCACATGAGCCTCTGGAAGGACGGCGAGAACGTCTTCGAGTGCGATCCCTCGGACGACCCGCGCGGGCTCGGGCTGACCGAGACGGCGTACAACTTCATCGGCGGGCTGAAGGCGCACGCCAAGGCCTATATCGCGCTCACCGCGCCGACCATCAGCTCCTACAAGCGGCTCGTCGTCGGCACGCGCAGCGGCTCGAGCTGGGCCCCGGTCTACGTGAGCTACGGCTACAACAACCGCACCCAGATGCTGCGCATCCCGGCCGCGGGACGGGTCGAGGACCGCACGGTCGACGGGTCATGCAACCCCTACCTGGCGGCCACGGCGGTCCTGGCCGCCGGCCTCGACGGGATCGAGCGGGGGCTGGACGCCGGCGACCCGACCACCGAGCTCAACCTGCACGAGCTGAGCGAGGAGCGGCGTGCCGAGCTCGGCGTCGAGCTGCTGCCGGCGAACCTGCTCGACGCCACGCGGGAGCTCGAGCGCTGCGACGTGCTGCGCAAGGCCTTCGGCCACACCGGCCGCGAGGACTACGTCGACTACTTCGTGAAGACGAAGCGCGACGAGTGGGACGAGTGGCACAACCAGGTCAGCCGGTGGGAGGTCGACCGCTACCTCCAGCTTTTCTAGGCCGGCTGAGCCCTCATCCGAGCTCGGCTCACCTACCCGACTTGATGTCGCAGGACGACACAAAGTCGGGCCGGTGGCGAGACTAGGCGGCCTGCTGGCCGGCCGGCGCCGTCGGCACCGCCTTCGTGCGCGGCTCCAGCAGCCCCAGCCGTTTCGCGAGCCACGGCGCCGGCAGCGCCTGCAGCAGCAGCGTGAGCACGACCGCCAGCGCCACGACGCTGGCGAGCACGTCGATGTGTGGAACTCCGAGGCCGGCGAGCACGCCGACGAGCGCCGCCGGGATCACTCCGGTCTCGCGTGACCAGCACAGGAACGCGATCTCGTTCCGCTCCCAGCCTCCGCCGCGGTCCGGCAGCACGCAGGCGAGCACGGTGATCGGCCGCGCGATGAGCAACAGCACGGCCAGCACGGCCAGTGCCGGCAGCAGGTTGCCGCCGAGATCGTCGAACGGGATGTTCGCGCCCAATACGACGAAGACGATCAGCGTCACGATGTCGGCCAGGTTGAACGCGAACGCGTGCGTGTCGACCTCGTGCGGTGAATGCATCGCGAGACCGAGGTGCTCCATGTTGCCCACGATCAGACCGGCCAGGAACGCGCCGAGGTAGCCGCTGCCGCCGGCGCTGTCGAGCGAGAAGAAGCTGATCGTCACGACGGCGAGCACCGCGATCGCCGAGCTCTCGCGCCACACCCCCGAGCGCTGGCTCGCGATCGCCGCCGAGAGCAGGACACCCGCCACGATCCCGATCACGGTCGAGATCCCGAGGTCGACGGCGAACTCGGTCACGGGCTCGGCGAACGAGCTCTCGCCGGTGAGCACGATGCCGGCGAGCGCAAGCGCGAGCGCCGCCCCGGTCGGGTCGTTGAGCGCCGACTCGGCGATCACGGTCTGCGCCACCTTCGGCCGCAGCCGCGAGCGGGCGAAGAGCGGGATCAGGATCGCCGGGTCGGTCGGCGAGAGCACGGCGCCGACCAGGAAGGCCGAGGACCAGGGCAGGTCGAAGGCGAAGTGCGCGGCGACGCCGACGACGAGCGTCGTGATCAAGATGCCCGGCACGGCGAGCATCCCGAGCGAGACCCAGACCTTGCGCAGCAGCGGCAGCGACAGGGTCAGGCCGCCGTAGAAGAGGATCATCGAGACGCCCAGCGTGAACATCAGCTGCGCCCCGAGCGACTCGAATGGGACGTCGACCACGTCGAGCACGGACGGGCCGAGGAGCGCGCCGAGCGCGACCAGCAGCAGGATCTCGGGCACCCGCAGGAGCGACGCGAGGAGGCGCGCCACGAGCGCCGCGATCAGCAGCAGGCTGAGCGTGAGCAGAACGTCGTCGGTCACGCCTGCGGCGCGCGCCTCTGACGCTCGCCCTCGAGCGCCATACGCGCGAGGTCGCTCGCGGTGAGCAGCAGCAGCACGATCACGACGGCGGCGCCGAGCGCGACGGCGACCAGCCGCCGGCGCACGTCGTCCTGAGCGTCGTCGAAGGCTGCCTCGGTTGCCCCCGCCTGCTGGGCCTCGTACGCCGCGAGCCGCTCCGCCGTCCCCGCCGTCTGCTCGAAGATCTCGAGCTCGGGGCCGAGCAGGATCCGCTTCGTGACCTCCTCGCGCCCGGCTCTGCAGCGCGTTCCAGGAGCGCTCGTCGAGGCGCATGAAGGCGGCGAAGCCGGCCTCGAACTCGCGCAGCAGCTGGCGCTCGCGCGGCTCCGTCAGGCGCTCGTTCGCCTCGCGCAGGTCGCGCCGGAAGTCGGCCACGGAGCTCTCGAAGAGCGGGCGCGACGCGCCGTCGTCGTAGCCCCAGACGGTCTGCCAGCCGTTCACGTCCGTCATGCCGAACTTCAGCTCGAGCGCAAGCGCGCGATGGGCGGCGCGCTCCTGGACCTCGTCGAAGCGGTCGTCCAGCGTGTTCTGTCCGTGCAGGGCGACGGCGATGGTCGCGAGCGGCCCCAGCACCGTCAGCGCGATCGCGAGGTAGAGCTTCGCGCGGATCGTCACGGCGCCCAGCCAGCGGCTATAGGGTGACTCGCCACGTGATCCTGTTCGTGCTCATCGGCGAGTTGCCGATCCTCCTGCTGCTTGCGCTGCTGGGCATGTGCTACCTCACGGGGATCGAGCTGCGCAACGAGCCGGACCCGTTCCTGATCAAGGCGTGGTGGGTCCTGCTCGTGTTCCTGACGAACATCATCGGCTTCGGCGCGTTCTGGATCTGGCTGACGCTGCGCCGCCGGCGCCGGAGCGCCTGAGCCCGGCCTCACGCGCCGCCCTCCTCGCGCACGTGCCGCAGCCGCGCGACCTTCAGCGCGAGCTCGAGCGAGAGCAGGTCCTCCTCGCGCAGGTCGAGCTTCGTGATCTGCTGGATGCGCTCGAGCCGCTGGCGCACGGTGTTGGGGTGGATGTAGAGGGCGCGGGCGCTCGCCGCGACGCTGCAGCGGGCGGTGAGGTAGCGCTCGAGCGTGTCGACGAGGTTCGCGTTGCGGTCGCGGTCGTAGTCGATCAGCGCGCTCACGGCCTGGCCGTAGCGATCGCGCGGGGCCTCGTCGAGCTCGAGGTTGACCAGGTAGCGGTAGGCACCGAGCCGCTCGTAGGAGACCGCGCCGCCGGCGGCGGCGAGCGACCGGGCGATCCGCGCGGCGTCGGCAGCCTCGCGCATGCGCCGGCGTGCGCTGGCGGCGCCGCGCTCGGCGTCGCTCACGCCGATGTCGACGCCCAGCTCCGCGCCGAGCTCGTCACAGGCGAGCCGCAGCTGCTCGGTGGCGCCCTGGTCGAGCGCGGGCAGGGGCACCAGCGCGCGCAGCGAGTCGTGCCGGGCGTCGAAGAAGGCGCGCCTGTGGAGGCGCCGCAGGCGCGACTGCACCCGGGCGGCCAGCTCCGGCCAGGGCGCCTCCTGAGCCGCGGGCGCTCGCTCGGCGTGCAGGAAGACGTGCCGGCGGCTCAGGTCGCAGCGCGCCTCGCCCGCCTTCACCTCGGCGGTCTGAACCGACCCGGCGGCGAGCGCCTCGAACATGTCCTTGACGATGTTCTCGGCCGTCAGGCGCTCGATCAGCTCGGCCTTCTTCAGCCCGACCGCCGTCTGGTTCGCGACGGCGCGCAGCAGCCCAACGTCCTCCTCGCCGAAGGAGCGCCCGCTGAGGCCGCAGCAGAGCAGGCCAAGCTGCTCGTCACCCGCGGTCAGCGGCGCGGCGAGCAGCCGCTCGCCGTCGGCGGAGTCGCTGGCCGCGTCGCCACCGCGGACCATGTCGAGCAGGAGCGCCGCCCGTCCTGGGCGGGGCGTCGCACCCTCCGGCTCCGGTGGGTCGGCCGCGGCCAGCACGAGCTCGTCGGCCTCGTGGTCGAGCCGCCAGATCTGGCAGGTGTCGGCGCCGAGCAGCTCGCGCGCGCCGCGCGTGACGGCGTCGTGCAGATCCTCGCGCAGCGTCACGGCGGCGAGCGCCTGGCTCAGGCGCGTGAGCGTCGTGAGGGCATCGACTCGCCGGCGCGTCTCCTCGTAGAGCTGCGCGTTCTCGATCGCGCCCGCCGTGAGCGAGGCGGTGTGCACGAGGAACTTGAGGACGTCGTCGTCGAACTCGCGCGGCGCCTCGGTGTGCAGGACCACCACGCCGATCACGGCCCCGGAGCGGTAGAGCAGGGGCACTGCGACCATCGATTGGAAGCGTTCCTCCTCGAGCTCCGGCACGTACTTCATGCGCGGGTCCTCCATCGCCCGCTCGCGGATGAACTCGGGCGTGCGCGTGCGCGCGACCCAGCCGGTCAGTCCCTCGTCCAGGCCCCACTCGAGCTGGCCCACGAGGTGCGCGTAGGGCGGCGAGGCGGCCTCGAGCACGAGCCGCTCCCCCTTGAGGAAGTAGATGAAGGCGGCGTGGCAGCGGGTGGCGTCGGTGGCGATCTCGATGATCCCGGCCAGCACCCGCTCCAGGGCCAGCGAGGACGAGACGGTCTTGATGACCGCGTACAGCGTCTCGTTCTCACGGCGCACGCGGTCGAGGACATCGCCGCCTCCGGTGACCGGTGAGACCGTCATGCGAGCCCTCCTTTCGTCGCGGCATCGTAGCCGGGCCGCCGCGCAGCCCCTATGTGAGCATCCCACACTCGTAGGGCGAGAAAGCTGTGCGCAGGTCACATTGCGGCGTCGACTCTGGCGCGATTACGGTCGCCCGGTCAGGTGACTTGTGATGTCCGCTTCATGAGGGATGCTGCGCACGACATGACGGCAGGGGCCGCCGGGAGGGCTGCATGATCGATTTCGTCATCGCTCAGGTGGGGAACCTGGAGGAAGCCGCTCCGGCCGAGGGCCTGACCCGCGACAGCGTCATCCTGGGCGAGCAGTTCTACTTCTTCACGGTCGTGCTCATGTGGCTCAT
The DNA here is from genome assembly GCA_963814095.1 of uncultured Thermoleophilaceae bacterium. GTDB lineage: Bacteria > Actinomycetota > Thermoleophilia > Solirubrobacterales > Thermoleophilaceae > JACVRW01. The sequence goes on from CAWFBT010000006.1 coordinate 287,230, forward strand.
CCACGCGGGCTTCATGACCTACGAGGCGGGCGTGGTGCGGCGCAAGAACGTGCTCGCCACGGCGATGAAGAACATCCTGACGATCGCGGTCGTCACGCCGACCTTCTACTACGTCGGCTGGTGGATCTACAACTGCAACCAGCCGGGCTTCCCGCCGATCGGGCCCGAACTCGAGCGACTTCACGGCGCTCGCCTGCCAGGGCGGCATCCCCTGGTCGGACAGCTTCGGGCCGAACCTGACGAACAACATCAACCTGATCTTCTTCCTGGCCTTCCTGCTGTTCTCCTGGACGACCGCCTCGATCATGTCCGGAGCGCTGCTCGAGCGGGTGCGGCTGTCGGCCTACCTCGTCCTGGCCTGCCTGCTCGGCTCGGTGGTTTGGATCCTCGACGCGGCCTGGGGCTGGAGCGCGGGCGGCTGGCTGACCCTGCGCTTCGGCTTCCACGACTCGATCGCGTCGGGCGTCGTCCACGGCGTGGCGGGAGCGTTCACGCTCGGCGTCCTCTTCAACCTCGGGCCGCGAATAGGGAAGTACACCCGCGACGGCCTCGCGCGAGCGTTCCGCCCGCACGACCTGCACCGCACGCTGCTCGGGCTGATGCTGATCTTCACGGGCTTCTACGCCTTCTACGGCGCCTGCCTCGTGATCTCGTCGACCGTCTTCCCGGGCTGGGCGAACATCTACCTGTCGCCGACCACGCTCGGAACGATCACGATGGTGATCACCTTCGGCTTCGCGGGCGGCTTCACCGGCGGTTACTTCGCCTCGCGCGGCGATCCGTTCTGGACCGTCTCCGGCGGTCTCGCCGGCGTGATCAGCGTCTCCGCGGGCGCGGACGTCTACGCGCCGACGCTCGCCTACCTGATCGCGATCGTGTCCGCGGCGCTGGCCGTGTACGTCGGCGAACTGGATCGAGAAGAAGATGCGGGTCGACGACGTCGTCGGCGCCGTCGCCGTGCACGGCTTCGCGGGCTTCCTCGGCGTGCTCTGGGTGGGCGTGTTCGCCGCCGGCTACCCCACCGGGCTCAACAACGTCGACAGCTCGCTCGGCGGGCAGCTGATCGGGATCGCCACCTTCCTGCCGCTCGGCTTCCTCAGCGGCTGGGTGGCCTCGTGGATTCTCAAGAAGCTGAACCTGCTGCAGGGTGCCGCCCGAGGTCGAGCTCGAGGGCCTCGACGTGGTCGAGTATCACCAGGACCTGTACCTGCCCGAGGTGGCGGCCGTGCGCGAGCGCATCATCGAGCCCGACGGCACGATCGTGGAGGCCGAGGCGATCATTGCGGAGGCCCACAGCGAGGTGATCCGACGGTGACACGAGGGGAGACGAGATGCCGCTACTGATCGACAGCTCACCTGACTGCGTCGTCCAGAACGAGGGGGCCACGCCGGCCGACGACTCCGTCGACTTCATCCTGCAGGACCGCTACGCGGACTGCGCGGGCTTCGGCACGTTCATGCCCGGCTCGACCTACGGCGAGGACGGCAGCTCGGCCGAGACTCTCTACTACATCCTCACGTGGCTCGGGATCATCGTCACGGTGCTCGCGCTGATCGCGTGGGTCGTCTACGAGAACCGCCAGCTCGTCGGCCACGTCGCGCGCATCGGCCGGCGCCCCGCTGAGCCGGACGACCCGCCCCCGGCCCAGCCCGGCGCCTAGGAGAAGGAGAGCCAGTGATCGACAACGGCAGCAGCAGGCACCAGATCGAGTTCCCGCCGAAGCAGACCCATGTGAAGGGGTTCGAGGTCGCGATGCTTGCGATTTCGATCCTGTGCGTGATCATCGTCCTCGTGATCGTGCTGTTCACGAACCTCGGGAACGAGTTCCGTCCAACCCTCTGAAGCCTCGCGCCCGCGGTCTCTGCCGGCAGTAACCTGGCCGCGCGTCCTCGTCATCGTGGGCGTGTTCGTGCTGGCGCTCGTCGTGGGGCGCGGCTGCCAGCAGTCGCAGGTCCGGATCATCCGAGGAGCAGGCCATCGTGATCGCCGAGCGCCAGGTGAACTTCGAGCCCGAGCGCACGCAGATCCGGATGCTGCGCCAGGGCCTCAACTCGAAGCCCTACTGGATCGTGTCGCTGTCGGTCCCCGGCGCGCGGGAGGGCACCTTCCGGCGGCTCGCGACCGTCCAGATCGAGCGCCAACACCGGCAAGCTCGAAGGAAGTCAACCGGGATTTCTGAGCTGTGGGCTCAGGCGGCGGCCCGCTCGTCGCTGCGGCTGCTGCCGGCTGCCACGAGGGCTTGACGCAGAGTCGCGATGCCCTTGGCGGGATGGATCACCTGACCGAGCCCGAACTTGCGCGCCTCGGCCAGGCGCCGGTCCGGGTGGCCGACGTGGCGCAGCTCGCCGGTGAGGCCGAGCTCGCCGAAGGCGGCGAGCGGCTTGTCGCCGCCCAGCTGGGTGCCGCGCGCCGCGGAGGCAAGCGCCAGCGCGATCGCGAGGTCGGCACCCGGCTCGTCCACGCGAACGCCGCCCGCAACCGACACGAAGATGTCGCTCGAGCCGAGCGACGCACCGCCGTGGCGCGCCAGCACCGCGAGCACGAGCGCGAGCCGGTTGCGGTCGACGCCGTTGGCGACGCGTCGCGGAGGGACCAGCTCGCTGGGCGCCACGAGCGCCTGCACCTCCACGAGCAGCGGCCGTGAGCCCTCCATCGCACAGAGCACGACCGAGCCCGGCGCGCGGGTGGCCTCCGTGACGAAGCGCGCGCTCGCGTCCTCGACCTCGACGAGCCCGTGCTCGTGCATCTCGAAGACACCGACCTCGCTCGTCGAGCCGAAGCGGTTCTTGAGCGCCCGCAGGGTCCGGTAGGTCCGCTCGCGCTCGCCCTCGAACGACAGCACGCAGTCGACGAGGTGCTCGAGCACCCGCGGGCCCGCGATCGAGCCCTCCTTCGTCACGTGGCCGACGAGGATCACCGCGATCGCGCGCTCCTTCGCGAGCCGCATCAGCCGGCCCGCCACCTCGCGCACCTGGCCGACCGAGCCCGGGCTGCCCGACATCGCGGGGTCGTAGAGCACCTGCACGGAGTCGACGACGCAGACGTCGGGGCGCTCGGCGTCGATGGTCGCGAGCACGGCGTCGAGGTCCGTCTCAGCCACGATCGGAACTTGGAGTGCCGCCGGCCCCAGTCGCTCGGCGCGCAGCTTGACCTGGGCGGCCGACTCCTCGCCAGAGACGTACAGGACGCTGCGGCCTGCCGCGGCGAGGTTGCCGAGTGCGGCGCTCGTGAGCGTCGACTTGCCGATCCCGGGCGAGCCGCCGATCAGGACGAGCGAGCCCGGCACGACGCCCCCGCCCAGGACCCGGTCGAGCTCGCCGATGCCCGTGCGGAGGCGCTCGATCCGGGCCGCCTGGACCTGACCGAGCGGGACCGGCTTGAGGGCGCGCCCGCGGCTTCCGTTGCCGTTCCCGCCGCCGCTGCCCGCGCGCGGCGCCGCGACGCGCCGCTCCTCGACCAGCGTGTTCCACTCACCGCAACCCGGGCAGCGGCCGTGCCACTTCGGGCTCTCGTGCCCGCACGACGAGCAGGCGAAGACGGTGGCGGATCGGGCCATGCTGCGAGGCTAAGCCGCAGGCAGGACGGCTTCGCCCCGAGCCTTCTTTCATTCCGTCCGGCCCACGCGGTTCGATCGCTGGTTCGTGGCACGACTGAGCGACCAGTCCCTGGCGGGTGCCGAGTTCCTCGCCGTCGATACGGAGACGAACGGGTTGGCGGGAGACCTCTGCGAAATGACCGAGGTCGGCGCAGTGCTCGTGGGTGGAGGCGAGCTGCACGACACATTCGACTCGCTCGTCCGGACGGAACGTCCGCTGTCGCGCGGGATCCAGCGCTTCACGGGGATCACTCAGGGAATGGTCGAGTCCGCCCCGGCCGCCGAGGAGGTGCTGCCGGAGTTGGCGGAGATGCTCGATGGACGCGTCTTCGTCGCCCACAACGCCCGCTTCGACCTCGCGGTGCTGCGGCAGGCGTTCGAGCGGGCCGGGCTCGACTGGCCCAACCCACCGGCGCTCTGCACGGTCACGCTGGCGCGCCGCTTCGCGCCGCTCGTGCGCAAGCGCGGGCTCGCCTCGCTCGCCGGCTCGCTCGGCATCGATGTCGAGGAGGTCCACCGGGCGTTGCCCGACGCCCTCACGTGCGCGCGCGTCCTATGCGCGCTCTTCCCGCGGCTGTGCGCGAACGCGCCCACGATCGGGGACGCCGTCTCGCTGCTGCGCGGCCACCGGCGCGCGCGCAAGACGGAGGCGCACGAGCGCATCCCGCCCGACCAGCGTCCCGACCTGTCGACCCTGCCCGACGATCCGGGCGTCTACATCTTCCGCGACGAGCGCGGGCGGCCGCTCTACGTCGGCAAATCGATCTCGCTGCGCACGCGTGCGCGGGCCCACTTCTGCGCCCCTGCGGGCTGGACCGAGCGTGCCGAGATCGTCGACTACCGCTCGACCAACTCGGAGCTCGGCGCGCTCGTGCTCGAGAACCGCCTGATCAAGGAGTGGCGGCCGGCCGGCAACCGCGCGCTCAAGCGAACCGAGCGCTACTGCTACCTGCGCTGCCGGCTCGACATCCCCTTCCCCGTCTTCGACGTCGCGGCCGAGCCCGCGCCCGGTCACGCCGTCAACATCGGGCCGCTCGGGAGCCGCTCGCTCGCCAAGGAGCTCGCCGACCAGCTCACCTCGCTCTACCGCCTGCGCCAGTGCGGCCGCAAGCTGAAGCTGCGCGAGCACCCGTCGGCGTACGGGCAGATGGGGCGCTGCGTCTCCCCCTGCCTCGGCGACCTCGACCCGAACGCCTATCGGCGCCAGCTCGACGCCGCGCTGGCGCACTTCGAGGAGCCGGGCGCGGGCGAGCGGTTGATCGAGGAGCTCGACGCGCGCATGCGCGAAGCGGCGAGCTCTCAGCGCTTCGAGCGCGCGGCCGCTCTGCTCCGTCGCAAGGAGCGCCTCGCCTGGGTGCTCGGGCGGCTCGACGGCCAGCTGCGCGCCACGCACTCGGCGCCTCGCCTCGTGCTGGCGCAGCACCCGGTGAAGGATCGCTTCGACGCTTTCTGGATCGTCCAGGGCAGGCTGGTCGACTGGGGGCCGCTGCCGGGAGCGACGGAGCTCGCCGAACGGACCAAGGCCGCCCTCGCCCGCCCGCCCGGCCGTACCGTCATCCCGGTGGACGAGGTCGACGAGCTGCGCATCGTGGCGGGCTGGGTCGCGGACCACGAACCGCCCACGCTCGAGCTCGCACCGGCGCCGAGCGAGCCGGACCTGGTGCGCTTCGTCGCCGCGGCTACGCCGACGCCGCGCCCGAGCGCTCCGCCACGCTCTTCAGATTCGCGAGCGAGTCTTGTAGCCACGACGCCATGACGCGGCGCCCCGCGATGGTCGCGAAGACTGTCGTGCCGATGCTCTGCGGCTCGATCGCGAAGTGACCCTCGACGAATGTGCCGCCCTGGGCGTCGGCGAGGACGAAGCGCGTGGTCACGCCGGTGCCCTCGCAGTAGATGGAGACCTCGCGGCAGTCCTCGAGCCGGTCGATTACAAGCACGTGCTCGGACGCGCGGAACGGGCCCTTGATGACACCTCGGTAGCGACAACCCTCGCGGATGTCGGCGCATTCCGCCTCGATGACGTCCGGCCACCAGCCGGCGTGGCGGTTCGGATCGCCCACGAGCTCCCAGATCTGCTCGACGGGCGCGTCGATGAAGGCCTGCTGGCTACTGGACCGCACCACACGGGCATTGTCTCACGAGCGCCCGCTGAGCGAACAAATTGGTACAAGCGCGGCGCAGCGTCATCCGGCCGGCCTGAGCGCGGAGCTCCGCGCCGCGGCGGCGCGGCTGGCGGCCTCGCGCGCGCGTGCGACCTCCTCTGCCTCCGCGCGGCCGGCCAGGTTTATCTCGACGAGCGCGGCCGCCGCGGCCGAGGCCGCCTCGGCGAGCAGCACACCGGCGAGCGCATCGCCGCGGACGGCCTTGCCGGAGCTCACGGCGACCCCGGCGCCGAGCTCGGCCACCTCGCTCGCCGCCTCGGCGATCGCGAGCGGGGCGGCGCTGGCCTCACTGAGCGCCTCGTCGATGCGAGTCGCCCTCTCGGGGTCGTCCGCCGGCAGTCGCCTCGCCTGGAGCACCGGCTCGTAGGAGCCGAGCTCGCGCTCCGCCAGCTCGAGCGCATGCTCGTGCAGAACACGCATGCGCTCGCCCTCGCCGCGCCCCTGGATCGTCGCTGCCATCTCGAGCAGAGCCGCCCCGAGCGCGCAGGCGCAGGCCGCGGTGGAGCCGCCGCCCGGCGCGGGCGTCGGCGCGCTGATCTCCTCGACGAGAGATGCGAAGGGAAGGCCGCTGAGCCGGTTCATCGAGGCCGATGCTATTCCGGTAGCCTCGTTGGACGAATTCGTCCATAGAGGAGGTGCGATGTCGACGGCTATGGGTGCCGGCGTCCTCGAGGACGTCAGCGACGATCAGGTGGAGAGCTTCCGGCGCGACGGCTTCCTGATCATCGAGGAGGGCCTTCTTGCTCCGGGCACGATCGAGGTGCTGCGCGAGCGCTTCGCCGCCCTCTTCGAGGGTGAGTACGCCACCGGCATCGCCCCGGACGAGGTCAACTGGAAGAAGGGCCGCGATCCCGCCGACCGCACCCGTCAGATCTGCAACGGCTGGCGCTCGGACGACCTCATCGCCGCGCAGGTGCTGAGCGAGCGCACCGGCCGCCTCGCAGCCAAGCTGATGGGCTATCGCGGCACTCGCATGGTCCAGGACAACTGCCTCTGGAAGCCGCCGGGGGCGCGCTCACTCGGCATGCATCAGGACGCCTCCTACGCCGGCTATCTGGTGCCCAAGGAGATGATCACCTGCTGGGTGGCGCTGGACGACACGCAGGCGGGCGGCGGCACCATCGAGCACGTGCGCGGCTCGCACCTGTGGCCGGAGACCCCGCCCGACCGCGGCAGCTTCCACGCGCCCGAGGACTGGCTCGCGCCCGTGGCGGCCGCGGTGCCGGAGGGGGTCGAGCCCGAGCGCGTGCCGGTGGTCGTCAAGGCGGGCGGCTGCGCCTTCCACCACGGCTGGACCTTCCACGGCTCCGGGCCGAACGAGGCAACCAGGGAGCGCCGCGCTCTCGTGACCCACATGACGCCGGTCGAGGCGCGCTTCCATCCCACCGAGGTCGACCTGATCTACTCGCGCTACCGCCGGCGCGGCGACCTCGCACTCGACGAGTCGTTCTTCCCGGTGCTCTGGGACGAGAACGGCGGGCGCAGCGCGTGGCTCGCCTCATTGCCCGAGCTGCCCTAGCGAGTGGCACCAGGCGAGCTCGAGCGGCATCCGTCTCTCGATGACCGCTTCGACCCGGCTGTTCGCATCGTCGACTACGACCCGGAGTGGCCCGAGCTCGCGGCAGCAGAGCTCCGTCGTATAGCTGCGGCGCTCGGCGAGTCGGCCGTGCGCCTGGAGCACGTGGGCTCGACCGCCGTGCCCGGCCTCGCGGCCAAGCCGATCGTCGACCTGCAGCTGTCGGTCCCGGCCGTCGAGCAGCGGGAGCGCTACCTCGAGCCGCTCGAGGGGCTCGGCTATCTGTTCGTGCCGGCGCCCGAGTCGCCTGACTACCACCTCTTCGCCAAGCCGCCGGAGCGGCCGCGCAGCTATCACCTGCACGTCTGCGAGGCCGGGAGCGGGCACGAGCGCCGCCACGTCGCCGTGCGTGACTACCTGCGCGACGAACCCGGAGGAGGCGGCCGGCTACGAGGGCTTCAAGCGCCGCCTCGCGGAACGCCACCCGCAGGACCGGCTCGCATACATCGAGGGCAAGGACGACTTCGTCGCCGCGCTCGAGGCGCGGGCGCTTCGCTGGGCGCGGACCTAGGCGACCGAGCGCACGCGGCTGCCGGGCTCGCGCGCCTCGATCTGCTCGAGCTTCGCCAGCAGGTTCTCCGCCATCCGGATCGACGCTGCGTCGATCAGGCGGCCGTCGAGTGAGACCGCCCCCCTGCCCTCCGCGGCCGCCTCGCTCATCGCTTCGACGATGCGCCTGGTGCGCTCGACGAGCCGCGGCGCCGGCGTGAACACCTCGTTGGCGAGCTCGATCTGCGCGGGGTGGATCGCCCACTTGCCCTCGTAGCCGAGCACGGCCGAGCGGCGGGCGGCCGCGATGAAGCCCTCCGCATCGGTGAAGTCGCCGAAGGGGCCGTCGATCGGGCGCAGCCCGTGGGCACGGCAGGTCACGGCGATGCGAGCGAGCGGGTAGTGCCACTGGTCACCCCAGTGACGCTCCCGCTCATCCGCATGCCCGTCCGAATCGGTGAGCACGGCGTAGTTCGGGTCGACCCCGCCGATCGAGGCGGTGTGGCTCTGGATCGACGCCGCGTAGTCGGCGACCCCGAAGATCATCGCCTCCATCCGCTCCGGGCAGGCGGTGGCGATCTCGTCGACGTTGACCATGCCGATCGCCGTCTCGATCAGCACGGCGAGGCCGACCCGGCGCTCGAGCCGCATCGCCTCTTCGATCTGAGTCAGCAGCGTCGCGACGAGGTGGACGTCGCCCGCGCCGCTCACCTTGGGAATCACGATTGCGTCCACGTGCTCGCCGGCCTGCTCGATCACGTCGACGATGTCCCGGTAGCACCAGTGCGTGTCGAGCCCGTTGATGCGCACGGAGACCGAGCAGCCGGACCAGTCCTGCTCGCGCAGGGCATCGACGATGTTGAGGCGCGCCTGCTCCTTGTCGTCGGGCGCAACCGCGTCCTCGAGGTCGAGCATCACGACGTCGGCGTCCAGTCCGGGCGCCTTCTCGAGCATGCGGACGTTGCTGCCCGGAACGCATAGCTCGCTTCTGTGCAGGCGCGTCTTGGTCGGCGTCATCAGAGCAGTAGAGCGGCTGACCGTCCGTCTCCGCAAGCTGGGATAGGGGAATTCTGCCGACCGCTCGCCCGTGTCCAATACATAGATGTGCATCTATTGCTTACGCAAAAGTCTTAGGTTGATGCACAAACAAACATCGGTCACGCTGTGATCCATGACGTCGCAACTACCTGTGCTCGATCCCCCGGAGCGGCTGCTCTGCGGCCCCGGCCCAACGAACGTAGACCCGGCCGTGCTCGATGCCATGCGCAAGCCGATGCTCGGCCACCTCGATCCCGACCTGCACGAGATCCTGCTGGACGTGGTCGGCATGCTGCGGCGCACGTGGCGCATGCAAGACGGGCTCGTGCTGCCGCTCCACTGCACCGGCACCGCCGGCATGGAGAGCGGCATCGCGAACTTGGTCGAGCCCGGCGACACCGTGGTGGTGGGCGTGTGCGGCTACTTCGGCCGAAGGATCGCGGAGATCGCCCGTCGCTACGGAGCAATCGTGGTCGAGGTGCAGGCGGATTGGGGCGAGTCGATCCCCAACGAGCGACTGCTCGCTGAGCTCGACAATCATCCCGACGCACGGCTGCTGGCGGTCGTGCACGCCGAGACCTCGACGGGGATCGAGCACCCGCTCGCCGACCTGGCCGAGGCGATGGCCGGCTGCAGCGCGCTGCTGATGGCCGACTGCGTCACCTCGTTCGGCGGAGTGGAGCTCGAGACAGGCGCCTGGGGGATCGACTACGCGTACGCCTGTACCCAGAAGTGCCTCGCCGCCCCGCCCGGCATGTCTCCGGTCGCCGTATCCGAGCGGGCGCTCGAGCGAATCCGCTCGCGCCGCACACCGGTGCCGTTCTCGTTCGATCTCCTCATGCTCGAGCAGTACTGGGTCGAGCGGCCCGCCGTGTATCACCACACGGCGCCGATCCTCTCGATCTACGCGCTGCACGAGGCGCTGCGGCGCGTGCTCGACGAGGGCGTCGAGGAGCGCTGGTCGCGGCACGCTCACGCCGGCCTTCATCTCCAGACGGAGCTCGAGGAGCGCGGCCACGAGCTGCTCGCCGAGCCCGACCACCGGCTCGCGCCGCTGACCGCCGTGCGCGTGCCGGAGGGCGTGGACGGCAAGCGAGTGCAGGGGCGCATGCTCCGCGAGCACGGAATCGAGATCGGCGGCGGCCTCGGTCCCGCGGCTCCGGCGATGTGGCGGATCGGGCTGATGGGCCGCAACGCGACCGCGGAGACAGCCGACCGCGTGGTGGCTGCACTCGACACGGTGCTGGCCGCGGAGCCGGCGCCGGCGCTCGCCTAGCGGGGTCAGCGCGCCAGCACGTGGCGCGCCGCCCGCGACGCGCAGAACGACATGAACGCCTCGACCTCGGGCCGCAGCGGCCCGATCGCCGAGCGCACGACGTGCCAGCGCCGCTCCGGGAGCCCGCCGCGCGGTGAGATCGTGTCCAGCAGGCCGAGCGACAGCTCGAGCTCCACGGCCACGCGCGACTGAAGCGCGACGCCGAGCCCAGCGCGTGCGGCCTGCTTGATCGCGCCGTTCGACCCCAGCGTCAGGATCGTGGGCTCGAGCCCGCGCCCCGCGAGCCACTCCTCGCACATCGTGCGCGTCCCGGAGCCGACCTCGCGCAGCAGCCAGGGCCGTGCCGCCAGCTCCTCGACCGCCACCCACGGCCGCTTCGCGAGCGGGTCGCCGGACGCCGTGATCAGCACGAACTCGTTGTCGGCGAAGGCCTCGCCCGTGAGGCGCTCGTCCTGTGGGATGCGCCCGGTGATCGCGACGTCGACCTCGTGGTCGAGCACGCGCCGAAACACCCGCTCGCGGTTGCCCACGTCGAGGCTGATCTCGAGCTCGGGCCGGCTCTCGTGGAACGCCTGGATCAACTGTGGCGCCAGGTGCTCGCCGGCCGTCGTGACCGCGCTCACCCGCAGCGTGCGGCTCTCCTCACCCGCCGCCTCGCGCGCCACGCGCGCGCCCTGGTCGAGCAGGCCGAGCACGTCGCTCGCGTACGCCACGTAGGCGGCGCCCGCCGCGGTCGGCCGCAGCGTGCGGCCGGCGCGCTCGGTCAGCGTGATCCCGAGCTCGCGCTCGAGCGCCGACACTGCCGCCGACACGGAGGGCTGCGTGACCACCAGCTCCTCGGCCGCTGCGGTCACCGAGCCGCGCCGCACGACGGTGAGGAAGGCCGTCAACTGGGTGAGAGTCACAGCCATGGCTGCGACCTAATGTATTGGCAATCGCCTATGTATGCAGCGCCGAGTCCGCACCGGTCGCATCGCGCGGCTCCGCGCGCGGGGGCGAGCCGCCGATCGCGAGCGCCGCCCGCGCGGTGACCGCGTGATAGAGGATCAGCAGCTGTACCAGGGCGAGCGAGTCGGAGCGCAGCAGATCAGTGCCGACCGTGAACTCGCCGAGGCGCCGGATGCGCAGGTGGTTGGCGAAGCTCATCCGCTCCCAGACCGCCTCCTCGAGCTCCGCGGCGTGGCCCGGATCGAGGTCGCCCGGGATGCGCAGGAGCCACTCGCGCTCGCGCTTGATGAGCGCGGGCCCGCGGCCGCCGCCCTCGATCAGCGGGCCCAGGTCGGGGTGCGGGAGCGTGTCCCGGAGGATCACGTCCGCGTCGAGGTGCTTCGGGTCGCCCGATGCGCCGGGGACGAACGACACCACGATGTCGGCGTGGGCGCGCTGGGGATGGACGTAGGCCTCCGCGTCGCGCTGGCGCCGGTCGAGCTCGGCGAGCACCTCGTCGGTCGTGTAGCCGCGGCGCGTGAGGTCGCGCTTCAGCTTCCAGGCCCGGCGCAGCTCCTCGGGCGGCGCGAGCGCGACCAGCACGTCGTGCACGCTGCGCAGGGTCTCGGTGTGGAAGTTGAGCAGGCCCTCAACCACGAGGAACGTCGCCGGGGCGGACGTACTCGGGCGGCTGGAAGCTTCCGTCGCGATGGTCGTACACCGGCTTCAGCACCGCCTCGCCGCGGCGCAGGTGAATCAGGTGCTGGGTGAGGATGTCGAGGTGGTTGCAGTCGGGATGGAGCGGAGTGAGGCCCAGCTCGGCCCGCCGGCGACGGTCGAAGCGGTGATAGTCGTCAGCCGAGATGTGGGTGACGTGGGCGTCGCCCAGCACGCGGGTGAGCCCGCGCGTGACCGTCGTCTTGCCGGCGCCGGAGTCGCCGACGATGCCGAGGACGATCGACCGCGCCACGCCCTTCCTCCTAGGTGCGGTCGACGGGCCGAAGGCCGGATACCAGCGTGACGACGGCCATCACCGCCTCAGCTTAGGCCTTGGGCCAGCGAGAGAGGGCAAGCAGCACGACACCACCGAGCTGGGATAGGGTGCCGCTGCACAAATTCGTCCACCGGAGGGGAGTGTAAATGGCGGAGCTCAAGCGAAGCGCCTTCTACGACGTGCAGGATCAGCTTGGCCCCGAATGGACGGATTGGGAGGGCTGGGCGTGGGCCGGCGACTTCGGGGACGCCCTGGCCGAGCACCAAGCTACCCGCAACGCGTCCAACCTCTGGGACGAGTCGCCGCTGCGCAAATGGGACATGAAGGGGCCAGATGCTCTGGCGCTCGCCGATGTCCTCTTCACGAACGACATGGCGGCGCTCGAGGTCGGCCAGGTGCGCTACGGCGCGATCTGCGACGACGACGGCAAGATGATCATGGACGGCACGATCTTCAAGCTTGGCGATGAGCACTGCTTCTCGATCACGAGCTACGACTCCGACCTGGACTGGTTCCGGCAGGTGGCGTCCGCCCGCGGGATGAACGTCGAGGTCCAGGACGTGACGGAGAACATGCCCCACCTCCAGGTGCAGGGCCCGAAGTCCCGCGAAATCCTCGCTCCACTCGTGGAGGGGGTCGACCTCCACGAGCTCCGCTACTTCAGGTTCGAGCCGGACGCCAAGGTGGGCGGGATCCCTTGCCTGGTCTCTCGCACCGGCTACTCCGGTGAGCTCGGCTATGAGCTCTATTGCGAGCCCGACCGGGCGGCGGATCTGTGGAATGCCGTGCTCGACGCGGGCAAGCCGCAGGGAATGCTGCCGATCGGCCTGTCGGCAATCGAGACGCTGCGCATCGAGTCGGGGCTCCTGTTTCCCGACATCGACTACTTCCCGCACCAGACCGATCCCTACGAGGTGCGCCTCGACAAGATGGTCAAGCTGGACAAGCCGGGCGACTTCGTCGGGAAGGCCGCTCTCAAGCGCATCGCCGAGGAGGGGACACCGCGCCTGCTCACCACGCTCGTGATCGAGGGGAGCGAGACGCCGGAGTACGGGGCAGCGGTGACGCAGGACGGCCGCGAGGTTGGAATTGTGCGCAGTCCCTGCGAGAGCCCGACGCTCGGCAAGCAGATCGCCATGGCGGCAATCGACCGCGACCAGAGCAGCGACGGCACCGAGGTCGAGGTGGCACTCGGCGACGGCACGGTGAAGGCAACCGCTGCCGCCTTCCCCATCTACGACACCGAGAAGACGCGGCCGCGCTCCTGAGGCGCGGCTCGGCCGCGCCCGCGTCGGCGCCAGGCTGCCCCCGGCAGGTCGCCAGGGGCAGCCTGATCTGTTGCCGATCTACCTGCTGACGGTCACGGCCTGCGGACGATCGTCGTCTGCGGGCCGGGCGTCCGCTCGCGAGCCAGGCGCCGCAGGACCTGGCGCCTGCGCTTCACCCGGTTGACCGCGCCACGTGTGCGCTTGCGGACCGCGGTCGGCTCGGCCGCTGCTCCGCCCATGAAGGTCGCAGCGGGGTTGGCCTGCATGAACGAGTAGACCAGCTCACCGGCCGGCAACTCGGGCCGCAGGTCGGTGGCCTGCTGCCACGGGATCACCGCTCGCAGCGCCGCCAGCGCGTTGGCCGGGGCGACTCCGAACGAGCGCGCCGGGTTCTGCTGGCGACGGACCTCCATCCAGTAGCTCGACGAGAGCATCTCCTGGGCGACCAGCCGCAGGGCGTTGTCCACCGCGAGCCGCGCCCTGGCCACACGCTGGCGCGTGAAGGTCTCCATGTCCTCCACGTTGCGCACCAGCGCGTTGCCCTGGGCAGGCACCGGATTGGCGAGCGTCTGAATCTCCGCCATCAGGTCGGAGATCGTGTAGCTGGCACCCTGCGGCGGCGCGAGCGCCAGCTCGTCCGCCGACAGCACGTCCGCCGGCGCGACGACCGTGAAGAACGTGTCCGGGAACCGCAACACGCGCTGCACGTGCGCCGCGATCGCGTTCGCCAACGCGATCGTGTACGCCTCGAGGTCGTTGCCCCACGGCTGGGCAACGAAGTTGGCGTTCGACAGGATGAACCCGCTGACGCCGGCCTCTCCCTCCTCGACGAAGTAACGGCGCAACCACGGCGTGTCGAGCTCCCACGAATCGCTTGGCGAGGAGCCAGGCACAACCGCCGGGTTGTGATCCGAGCTGTTGATCTGAATCAGGATGTTCTTCTTGAGCCGCGCGTACGCCTCCCACAGCGCACCGTTGCGCTGGCTGTAGTCACGGAAGCTGAGCGGATCCTGGATGATGCGCCGCCCGTCGAAGCCGGGCGGAGTCTCGAACTCGAACAGGTAGCTGCCGCGGATCAGATCCAGCAGCCGCCGGGCGAGCTTGTTCTGGTACGGGAACGGGCGCGCCCGCTGAGGAACACGGGCCAGCGGAGTCACGCTGCTGTTGAGCCCGAGCATGCTCATCGAGAACGTCAGATCCGACCAGTCCTGCATCCGCTTCGAGTCGAACAGCAGCAGCGCCGCCTGACCCGCGGAGTACGCGTTGGTGCTGACCAGCGCGGCATCATCAGCCGCGAACGGCACCAGCGGCTGGAGGCCGGCCTGGGCGAGCGCCTGCCGCGCGGGCATGCGCTGACCGCGGAGGTAGGCCTGGCCGACGCCCACCATCGTGCCGCCGACGTTGCCCATCATCGGCAGGTCACCCTCGCCGGGCGATCCGCGCGACTGCACGACCGGCGAGATGTAGTTGTTCAGCAGATCAAGCAGCATCTGCGTCATCTCGGGCGTCGCCGCCTCGTAAACCATCGTGTTCGCGCGCACGACCATCATCGCGCGCACGATCTCCTCGTCGGCGACCTCGGGACCGATTCCCTGCCTCGGTCCACCCTTGAAGATCCGCAGCTGGCGATCGAGCAGCAGCTGCCGGTTGTCGGGCCGCAGCGGGTCGCCCGAGAAGATCGGGGTCTCCCGTCCCGACCCGGTGCCGCGGTTGAAGAAGTAGATCGGGATGTCCTGTCTGGCTCCCTCGAGCAGGAGCTCGTAGGCATCCTCCGAGCGCTGCCGGGCGGCGTTCGTCAAGCGCACCTTGGCGCCATGGCGAGCGACATCGACGACCTGCTCCATGGTCAGGTTCTTCCCGTTCAGCGTGACGGTCTCGCCCGCCTTCGTCGGGACGATCGGGTTGTACGCCGAGGCGCTGCCGACGGATACGGCGAGCGCCAGGATCATCGTGAAAAGGGCGCAGAGCACTCTTCGCTGTAAAGCGGTTGCACAGCCTGTCATTGCCTCTCCTTCAGGTGAAGGGCGCGGTCAGGTACGAGCGCCGCGGTGAGCAAGCTGTGTCACACCACTTAGCGGGGCCAGTCAGCCGGATGGCACGCTGGGGCCCCCGCAGCGACTAGAAGAGGAACGTCTGAAGCGGGCGGCTCTGTGGTGCGGGGCCACCCTGCTCCTCTCCGCCGGGGATTTGCGTACCAATGGGTCCATTGGCGCAAAAGCACAAGCGGTCTATCAAGCCGCGAGCACGACGTCAACCGACTGGCGAGTCGGGTATGACTTTTTGGAACCTGGCCTCAGGACCCTGCAGGAAAGGTGATCAGCGCGCCTCGAGGCCCGCGGGAACAGCTCGATCCGCTCGGCGTTGCCGGATGTCTTGATCGCGTCTTCGTACGAAGGGATCCAACGACGCTCTCGCCGCGCCAAGGTTCGCTGGAGGATTCGCCAGCGCGCCGTCCGCCCCCGGCTTGAGCCGGGGGCGGTTGGCGCTCCATATGTGGCCGCTGCTATCTGTTCGCCGGCTCCTTCGCCTGCCTGACCAGGAACCTGCGCATGCTTCTCATCCCCTCCTGGGCACGCCGCGTCCTCGCCGGCGCGCTACGGACTCTCGCGCGGAGCTTCGTCCTGAAGGCTGCGCGCGAGGTGTTGGCACCGGGTGTGTAGAACTGCGACGCCGGATTGCCCAGCAGGAAGGCGTACGCGAGGTGGGTCGACGGCACCGGCGGCCGCTGGTCAGCCGGCAACTGCCACGGAACCACTCGCCTGAACGCGTTCCAAGCGGCCGTCGGCGAGACGCCGAAGCTCCTCGTCGAGTCCTGGGCCTGCCGGACGTTCATCCAGTAGGTCGCGTTGAGCGCGTTCTCGGCCAGCAGGTAGAGCGTGTTGTCCACCGCGAGCCGGGCCCGTGCCACCTTGATCCGGCCTTCGGCCTGGAGGTCCTCGACGTTCCGTACGATCGCATTCCCCTGGGCAGGGACGGGATTGGCCAGTGTCTGGATCTCCGCTATCAGGTCGGCGAGGTTGTAATCGTTCGCCGCCGGGGCGGCATTGCCCAGCTCCTCCGGACTGAGCACGTCGGAGGGTGAGATAACGGTGAAGAACGTGTTCGAGAACCGTTGAGTGCGCTGGTCGATTGCCGTCGCAAGCTGCGCGACCGCGATCGTGAACGCCTCGATCTGGTTGTCGACGTTGACCGCCTCCCAGTTCGAGTTGGACAGGATGTATCCGTGCTCGCAGCCCTCACCCACGCAGTCCTCATTGTTGGGGCCGCCGCTCACGTAGTACTGCATGAACCACGGCGTGCTGAGCTCGGGTGAGTCCTCGGGCGACCAACCGACCGCAACCACGGGGTTGTGGTCCGAGGAGTTCATCTGGAGCCGCAGGTCCTTCCTCAGCTCGTTCCATGCTTGCCTGGCGCCGCCGGCTCGCTGGCTGCTGGCCCGAAGGCTCTCCGGATCTTGAATGATCCGCAGCGGGACTCCGGTGTCCGACAATTCATCGAGCTCGAACAGGTAGCTGCCCTTGATCGTGTCCAGCGCTCTCGCCGCAGCGGAGTTCAGGAACTTGAAGGGCCGCGCCGCTTGGACCGGCGCCGAGATCGGCGTGACGCTGCTGTTCATCCCGATCAGGTCCATCGCGTACAGCAGGTCCGCCCAGTCGAGCATCTGCCGGGAATCGTGCACCAGCAGCGCGGCCTGACCCATCGTGTACGCGTTCGTGCTCGCGAGAGCGCCGTCGTCAGCGCCGAACGGCTCGAGACGCTGGAGCCCGGCCTGTGCCAGCGCCTGTGACGCCGGCATGCGAACGCCGCGGTAGTAGACCTCGCCCAGGCCGATCATCGCCGCGGCGACTTGGTACATCTGCGGGAGATCGCCCTCGCCGGGCGAGCCGCGCGAATACACCACGGGGGTGATCTGATTGTTGAGGAAGTCGAGCAGCATCTGAGTGAGCTGCGGGCTCGCGGCCTCGTAGGTCATGGTGTTCGCGCGGACCGCCATCATGGCGCGCACGATCTCCTCGTCGTTGACCTCCGGGCCGAGGCCGAAGCTTGTCCCGAACCGGAACGCGGCCTGCTGGTTCCTCGTGATCAACTCTTTGTTCTCAGGTGACAGCGGGTCACCCTCAAAGATCACCTCTTGGCGGCCGGCACCCGTGCCGCGGTTGAAGTAGTAGATGGGGATATTCTCTCGTGCTCCCTCCAGCAGTAGAAGGTAGGCGTTCAACGATCGTTGCCGAGCGCCAGCCGTTAACTGCACCTTCGCTCCGTAGCGGGCGATTGACACAACCTGGTCCATCGTCAGGCGCTTGCCGTCAAGCATGACGGTCTTGCCTGCGTCCCGGGGAACGATGGGATTGTATGCCGCCGCAACGGCAGAATACGCGGCGAAAGCGACGGCAATCAGGGAGACCACGCCGATCATCGCTAGCGAGCGATGTCGCATAATTGGCTCCTTACTGGTATCTGATTACAGTTAGTCCGTAATACAGCGGAAGGGGCGTATGAACCGGGCGGCAAAATGGAAAACCGCCTCTCCGCCCCCCGTTCCTCGGGAAACCGTCAGACCGGTAAGATGCCGCGCCGCATGGCTCTCGTCCGCGCCGGCGCGCTTGCGATCGTCCTCTGCTCGACCGGCCTCCCGCTGGGCTGCGATGGCGACGAACCGAAGGTGACTCCGGATCAGCGCGATGCCACGCGGGTCGTGGCGGCCGTGTCGGATGTGCTCTACCAGTGCCTCGCGGTCGAGGCCGGATATACCGACCGCGTCGAGGCGAGGCGGCTCGGGCGCGATGTTGACTACCTCGTGCAGGCGTGGGATCGCCTGCGCGCCGACGCGCGCCTCCGCACAGCCACAGGCAGCACCACCCTGCGCCGGCAGGCGAGGGTCGCCGTTCGCCGGCTCGAGGCGGGATGCGCTCCGAAGGAGGCGGCACGGCTCGAGGAGGCAATGGAGGACTGAAGGGGTACGAGGCGGGTCGTGAGCCCGCGAGCTGCCTGAATGGCGAGCGGCAAGCACCATGGTTCCGCGTCTCACACCAATGGACACATTGATGCAGATGCGCCAGCGTTGTACCACAGACGGCAGGACTCGGTCAGGCAGGGTGACCTGAGGATCAGCCGGCCCCGGCCCCCGCCGGGCTGAGGCGGCTGGGCTCGGCCGCGCCGAGCGCCTCCTCGATCAACTCGGTCAGCTCGCGCAGCTCGATCCGCTCGGCGTTGCCGGATGTCTTGATCGCGTCCTCGTACATGGTCACGTCCTTCGGACAGCTGACCACGAAGTAGTCGAGTTCGCCGAGCGACACGGCCTCGTGGATCCGGCTCTCCGACGGCCGCTCGACTCCCGGCTCGTCAGGAATCCAGATGCGTCCGCCGCCGGCTCCGCAGCAGAACGAGTTGTCACGGTTGCGCGGCATCTCCATGAGCGAGCAGCCGAGCAGCTCCAGGATCCGGCGCGGGGAGTCGTAGCCGCCGTTGTGGCGGCCGAGGTAACAGGGATCGTGGTAGGTCACGCGGTAGTCGAGCCGGCCACGGAGCGGCAGCCGGTCGGACTCGATCAGCTCGAGCAGGAGCTCGGTGTGGTGGGCGACGCTCCAGGACCCGGCGAGCTCCTCGGAGATCAGCTCCGGGTACTCGTTGCGCAGCGTGTTGAGCGAGTGCGGATCGCTCGTCACGATCCGGCTGAAGTCGCACTCCTCGAGCGTCGCGATGTTCTGCTCGGCGAGCGCCTCGAACAGACCCTCCTCACCCGCGCGGCGAACGTCGTTGCCGGAGTTGCGCTCGCCGTCGTAGAGGATCCCGAAGTCGAGCCCTGCGGCCTGAAAGAGGCGCGCGAGCGTGCGGCTCACCTTCTGGCTGCGCGGGTCGAAGGAGGCGTAGTCGCCGACGAACCAGAGCACATCCACCGGCTCCTTGCGCGCGTCCTTGATCTCGAAGTCGAGCTCCTCGGTCCAGCGGCCGCGCTTGCGGTTCCGTTCGCCGAACGAGTTGCCGGACTTGTGGATCGTCTGGAGGGTCGCCTGGAGATTGCCCGGGAGCTCGCCCTCCTCGACGAGCCGGCGACGCAGCTGGTTGATGATCGGGGCCTGCTCGATCCCCACGGGGCACGCCTCGACGCATGCGTTGCACTGCATGCACGACCAGACCGTGTCAGCGCGCACTCCGTCGTCGCGCACGACGGGGCGGTCAAACCCGCCGTTCGTGGGCTGCTGGCCCTTGATCAGTACGCCGAGCACGCCGCCGATCCCGACCTCGCGCATCGCATCGTTCGCCTGCTCGCGCAACTCGAGCACCACGTCGCGCGGCGACAGCGGCCTACCGGTGGCGAGCGCGGGGCAGGCCTCGTGGCACTTCCCGCATTTGGTGCACGCGTCGAGGTGGAGCAGGTGCACGCCGCTGAAGTCGGCGAGCGCGCCGTAGCCCGCCGGCTCGGCCGCGAGCTCGGGTGGGATCGCTCGCAGCCGCTTGCCCGCCTGCGGATCGCGCACGACGAGCGAGCCGAAGCTCGCCAGCATGTGCGACGCCTTCGTGTACGGGATCGCCGCCACGAACGCCAGCGCCAGCAGCCCGTGCGACCACCAGATCACGTGCCGCACGACGCGCAGGGCACCGTCGCTCGCGCCGATCGCATCAAACCCTTGCGCCACCGCCCAGCCGGCCGGCGAGAACTCGTTGTAGCCGGGCTGGTCCATCGCGATCCGGGCCCCCTCGAGCACGTAGCCCGACACGACGAGGATCAGCAGGATCCCGACGAAGGTCCAGTCGCCGATGCGATAACCCTCGCGCTCGTCCGTGTCCCGGTCGGGGCGCGTGTAGTCGAGCTTGCGCGGCCGGATGATGGCGCGCCGCACCATCATCATCACGACGCCCGCGAGCAGCGCCAGGCCGAGCACATCGAGCACGATCGAGTAGCCGAGGTAGAAGTTGCCCTCGAAGAAGCGCCAGCCGAACACCGGCTCGGTGAAGTCGGTGTTGATGGCCAGGATGACGGTGCCGATGAAGAGCACCACGAAGCCGTAGAAGATCCCCCTGTGCGCCCAGCCGGCGTAGGGGTCGCGGCGCTTGATCGAAACGTGGCTCAGCAGGATCCGGAGCGCCTCACGGAGGCGACCGGGCAACTCCGAGCGCGGCGGCCAGCCGCCGCCGTGCGAGCGCCTGTACTTCGCGATCGGCCGTGCAACCCCATAGGCGAACACGAACACGGAGAAGACCGCGAGCACGTACCAGAGCACCTCGAGGGCGGGCTCGAAGTCCCAGAAGACCTCGCGGGTCTTCTCGGCGGCGAGCGGCGTGAGCTCCATCGGCCTAGCCGCCGAACTGATCCGCCAGCTCGTCCGCGACGTCGAACAGGTCCACGACGGCGCCGTAGTGCGCCACCCTGAAGATCGGCGCCTCAGGGTCCGTATTGACCGCGATGATCGTGTCAGCGTTCTGCATCCCGGCGAGATGCTGAACGGCGCCGGAGATCCCGAGCGCCAGGTAGACCTTCGGCTTGACGGTCTTGCCGGATTGCCCGACCTGGCGCGCATTCGACACCCAGCCGGCGTCGACCAGCGGGCGCGACACGCTGAGCGTGGCGCCCATCGACTCGGCCAGCTCCTCGAACTGCGGAAGCGCGTCCTTGTCCTCGATCCCGCGACCGACCGACAGCAGGAACTCGGCCTTCGTGATGTCCACGTCGCCGGCGTCGACCTCTCGGAAACCCAGGTGCTCGGTACGCGGCTCGACGGACAGCTCGACGGCACGCGCCGGGACGGAGGCGGTCTCCTCGGGCGCCTCGAATGCCCCGGCGCGAAGCATGAGCAGCACGGTCTCCTTCCCGGGGAAGTCGAGCTCCAGCTGTACCTTGCCGCCGTAGCCCCCGCGGGTCGCGACGGGCCCGTCGTCCCAGGCGAGGGCGGTCACATCCGACGCGAAGCCGAGCCCCAGGCGCGCCGCCACGGCCGGGCCGAAGCCGAGCGAGTCGATGGTGTGGCCGAGCAGCACGACAGACGGCTGCTCCGCCTCGATCAGGGCCTCCAGAGCGGCGTCGTGGACGTGGGCCTCGAAGTGCTCGGGCGCGTCCTCCAGGGTCAACAGCTCGTCGACACCCGGTGCGCCCAGCGCCTCGGCGTGCCCAGCGGCGCCCTGCCCGATGACGGCCACGGCGACGCGGCCGCCGGCCTGGTCCTTCAGCCCGAGCGCCGCGCCGATCAGCTCGCGCGAGACCTCGCGCAGCGCTCCCTGGCGGCTCTCGGCGATGACGAGGACCCCGCTCATCCGGTCATCCTCTCCTTGACGATGTCCGCGATCCGCTCGGCCACGTCGGACGCCGAGCCGCTCAGCATCTCGGCACCGCCGCCCGCCTCCGGCGGCGCGACGGAGCGCGTCCGCGATCCCGCGGCCGCTTCCAGCGCGGACCCGTCGAGCCCGAGCTCGCCGGGCTCGAGCAACTCGAGGGGCTTCTCCTTGGCCTGCTTGATCGCCCGCAGGTTCGCGTAGCGCGGCTCGTTGATGCCGGTCTGGATCGTGAGCAGCGCGGGCAGCCGCACGCGCAGCATCTCCGTGAGCCCGCCCTCGAGCTCGCGCTCCACCGTCGCCGAGCCCGGAGCCGGCGTCGTAGTCGAGCGCCTTGACCACGGCCACGCGCGGCAGCCCGAGGTGGGCGGCGAGCGCGACGCCCGTCGCGCCCTGGACCGCGTCGCTCGATTGGACACCGCAGAGCACGAGGTCCGGCGACTCGCGTTCCACGACCGCGGCGAGCACCCGCGCAACCGTGAGCGGGTCGGCGCCCTCGAGCGCGTCGTCCCAGACCCGCAGCGCGCGGTCGGCGCCCTTGGCCAGGCAGGCCCGCAACCCCTCCTCGGCCTCCTCGTCGCCGACCGACACGACCACGACCTCACCCTCGCCCTGCGCCTCGCGGAGCTGGAGGGCCGTCTCCAGGGAGAAGTCGTCCCACTCGTTCAGCTCCCAGTCGATCGCGTCGGGATCCACCCCCGAGCGGTCCTCGAGCAGCTCGAACTCCTCGTCGAGGACCGCCACCTCCTTGACCGGCACGACGATCTTCATCGAGCTACTTGGCCACCCCGGCCATCGGCGTCACGTCCGGGGTGTTGAGCAGCCGGCTCATCGTAGTCCTCGTTGGTGACGTTGCCCCACAGCCGACGCTCACGGATGAACGGCAGCGGCATCGCCGGGTTCGGGCTGTCGATCTCGCGGGCCAGCCGGTGGCCGTCGAAGATGGAGTCCGGGATCATGCGCGGGGCCGCGGCGTCGCCGATCATGTAGACCGCCTCGATCCCCTCGCTCTCGAGCGCTCTCCTTGTCGGCGCGCAGCTCGTGGTACAGCTCGTCGTTCGAGATCCGCTGGGTGCAGAGCACGACCGTGTCGACCTCGAACTGCTCCTTGTGCGCGGGCTTCCAGACGTTGTAGGCGTGGCAGCCGCCCGGCTCGATCTTCTCGAGCATCGTGTACGGGTGGATCTTCACGTTGAGGCGGTGGAGGTCGCGGTGGAGCATCGGCGCCTCGAGCGTGTACTCCATGTAGTTGGCCACATCGCCGATCTGGGTCAGGATCGTCACGTCCTTGCCCTCACCGGCCAGCTTCTGGGCGATCGAGACGCCCATGTAGTAGCCCTCGTTCTCGAGTACGAGCACGCGCTGGCCTATCGGCTTGTCGCCCCTTGACGACCTCGTCCGGGGTCAGCTGCCAGTCGAGCGATGTGTCCGCGCCCTCGATCACGTCGTGTGTCGCCGGGTTGAGGCCGTTGGTGGCGAAGTGGCAGCCGGACGCGATGATCACGATCTCGGCCCCGTACTCGAGCACGTCCTGCGTCGACAGGCGGGAGTTCAGGTGCACGTCGACGTTCTTCAGCTTGTCGAGCTGGATCTGGCGGTAGTTGACGATTCGCTTCCACTCGCCGAGGCCTCGCGCGGTGCCGCGGGCCAGGTTTTCCTTGCCGTCGGAGTGGCCGAGTTGCGAGATCCAGTTGACGCAGCCACCGATCTCCTTGTCGGCGTCGACTAGGTGAACGGCCGACATGTCGCGCTTGCCCGAGCACCATCGCGCATTCCATGCCCGCCGGCCCGGCGCCCACGACGAGCACGCCCTTGTCGCGATTCGTCGCCGGGTGGAACTTCTCGGGGTGCCAGCCGCGCCGGTACTCCTCGCCGGCGGTGGCGTTCTGCGTGCAGATCATCGGCGGGCCGCCGATCTCCCAGCGGGAGATGCACTGGTTGCAGCCGATGCACTCGCGGATGTCGTCGGCTCGGCCCTCCTCGATCTTCTTCGGGAGGAACGGATCCGAGATCGAGGGCCGGGCGGCGCCGATGATGTCGAACTGGCCGGAGCTGATGATCGCGACCATGGTGTCGGGGTTCGTGATCCGGCCCACGCCCACGACCGGCTTGTTCGTGTGGTCGCCCGCCTTGACCTGCCCCGTGTAGGGCTTCTCGTGGTTCTCCTCGAAGAAGCGTGACGGGCCGGCGTTCTGGCCCCACTCCGCGATGTCGCCGACGGTCAGGTCCCAGAGGTCGACGAGGTCGTCGACGTACTCGACGAATCGCACACCGTCCTCGCCGATCTCGATCGCGGAAGGCCCGTAGAGCGTGTCGACGGCGAAGCGCGACGCGATGGCGCAGTCGTCGCCGACCGCCTCGCGCACCTGTTCGAGGCATTCCTTCCAGAAGCGCGCGCGGTTCTCGAAGCTGCCGCCGTACTCGTCCGTGCGCTTGTTGTAGAAGGGGGAGAGGAACTGCAGCGGCAGGTAGGAGTGCGCGCCGTAGACGTAGACGATGTCGAAGCCGGCCTCGCGGGCGCGCACGGCGGCGTCGACGTACATCTTCTCGACGAGCTTGATGTCGTCCCTGTCCATGTAGCGAGGGTGCGTGTTGACCTCGAAGTCGGACGGGATCTGCGAGGGACCGCGCGGAACGTGACGCGACTCCATGCAGGGCGCGTGCGGGCCGCCGTACCAGAGCTCGATCCCGGCGAGGGCGTCGAACTCGTGCAGGCGGTCGCACATGACCGCCAGGTTGCGTACGTCGTCGTCGTCCCAGATACGGGCCGAGACCCTCATGGTGTCGTCCGACTCCGGATGAATCGAGCAGTACTCGGTACACAGAGCGCCCCAGCCGCCCTCGGCCTTCACCCCGCGGTGATAGGCCTGGAAGCCCGGCTTCTCCGAGCCCGCGCCGATGCAGTGGGGCACCTGGTAGAAGCGGTTCTTCAAGGTCTTCGGCCCGAGCTGAATCGGCTCGAAGAGGATGTCGTACTTCGGATCGCGCGCCATCGTCTCCCCCAGGTGCTTCGAACAAATATGTACAGCAGCCTTCTATCGCATTCGGTGGCACCTGTCCATGCCGCCCTCCGCCGCCAAGCCGCGTAAGACCGGCCCGCGCTGGAAGACACACGGCGTCAGCCGTCAGGCGCGATCCAGACCAGGCACGGCGCATCGCGACGGACGCGCCGCGCGGCCAGGCGGAAGCGGAGCCGCCCCGTGCGCTTCATGTCGGGACCGAACACGAGCAGCCCCGCATCGCGCTCGCTGACCACCTCCATCAGCGCGCGGATCGCGTGGCGCGTGCGGACCCGCAGGAGCTCCGTCTTGATCCCAAGTTTCGCCGCCCGGGCGGCCGTTCCGCGCACTGCGTCGAGTGCTTCCTCGTGCGGCAGCGTCGTGGCCTCCGGGCCGCGCATGACGATCGTCGTCACGTAGAACGGCAGCGGGATCAGATTCACGAGGATCAGAGGCACGCCGGCCTCCAGCGCGCTCTCGATCGCCATCCGCTCGGCGCTGGGGTCGACACCGACGGACATCGTCGCCAGCACCACTGGTCTGGCCTTGGAGGGTCCGGAGATCACGCCGCCGACCCCTCGTGACGGTCGCGCAGCTTTTGCATCTTGCACCAAATCCTATGCCCCGTTATTGACCACGTCCGGATGCCGTGGTAGAAGACCCGGGGGAACTCGTGTACCAATTGGTACGAGTTTGAAGCCGATACTCGAACTCTGAGGGGGAATGGGATGGCGTCAGCCGAGGTTGAGGAGCGACAACTCCTAAAGGCGATGTCGTGGTGGGACGGCTTCGTCGTGGCGCTCGCCAACCCCGGATTCCTGATCGCCGCCCTCGGCGGTTCCATCGGCGCGCTCGGCACGACCGGCGCGTTCGTGCTGTGGTCGATCTCGATCGTCCTCGGCGCGCTGCAGAACAACATCCACGCCGAGCTGGCGGCGATGTTCCCGTACAAGTCCGGCGGTATCGCCCTGTTCGCGCACGAGGCGTGGCGCAAGTACTTCACCCCATCGGCCCGCTCGCATCGTTCGGCTACTGGATCGGCTGGTCCGCGTGCTCGTCGATCAACGGGCTCGTCGTCGGCACGCTGATCCAGGCCGAGTTGTTCTCAGACACGACCTGGACCGAGAGTGCGGGCCGGCTTCGACCTCTCCTGCCGATCGTGATCGGCATCGGCCTGATCATCCTCGTCTGGGCTTTCAACGTCTTCGGCGTGCGGCCCGCGGTCTGGTTCGGCTACGTGACCGGCGGGCTGCTGATCATCCCCGCCTTCGTGCTGATGTTCCTGCCCTACGTCACGGGCGAGTGGTCGAGCGACAACATGACCTGGGAGATCGGCGCGAACGGCGGGCTCTGGCTGGCGCTCGTCTGGCTCTACTTCATGGGCTGGTCGTCGTACGGCATCGAGACGGTGGCTACCTTCGCGCCCGAGTACAAGGACACCGAGCGCGACACGCCGGAGCGCTGCGCTCCGCCGCGCCTTCTCGGTCGTCGTCTACGTCCTGCTGCCGCTCGGCGTGGGCGGCACGCTCGGCACCGCGACGATCGCCGAGGACGCCGACCTGATCTCGCCTTCTACACGCACGGCCTTCGACACCTCGTCGGCAACGGTCCTCGGCAACGATGATGATCTTCTGTGCCTGATCGCCGGCCTGATCCTGTCGATGAACACCGCGACGATGGACGGCTCGCGAGCCCTGTACGGCATCTCGCAAGGACGGGATGACGATCAGCGAGTTCGGCGTGCTGAGCTCCAAGCAACGTGCCCGCCCGCGCGATGACGTCGACGCCGATCCTGAACATGTTCCTGATCACCTACTTCGCCGGGGCGATCGAGATCATCGCCGCGGGCGAACCTGGGCTACATGCTCTCGCCACGTGTTCGCGGCTCTACCGGCTTCGTGCTGCTGCGCCGGACCGGCCCGACTGGCCGCGGCCGATCAAGCTGTCGGCGATCTGGGTACCGATCGCCGCCGTTGCTCGCCGCTGATCAACCTGCTCTTCATGTCGTCGGCGGGTTCTTCTACTCAGACGGCTTCCGGAACAGGGCTACGGCTACGGCTGGGACAAGACCGCGTACGGCCTGATCGTGCTGCGGTCTCGCTGTCTGTTCTGGACTTCTGGCACCTCGTGCAGGACAAGACGGCCTGCGGCTGCGGGAGGAGGTGCCGCAGATGCCCGAGGAGGCCGCTGCGCAGCGGAGCCCACGGCCACGCCCACATCGGCCCGGCCTAGGCGGGCGCGCGCCTACTCCGGGCGGAGCTTCCAGCGCGGCAGCCGTCCGCGATCGCGCGGCGATAGCGCTTGCGGTGGACCGGCTGGATGAAGATGAACCAGGCGATCGGGCGACCGGCAACAGGATGAACAGCGAGAAGATGTTGCCGGTGAGCGATGAAGAAGAGCGCGACGCCGGCCATGACGAGCGCCGTAGACCACCGGCAGCACCCGGAAGCGCAGCTGAGCTGCGCGGATCGCGTCGTACTGCTCGCCGGGATGCGGGTCGTGTCGTCCAAGCCGCCCGCAGCTGCTCGCAGGTCCAGCCTCGCCGTATCCCAGGTCGCGCTTCTCGCCGCACTCGCAGGTGACCGTGATCGGCGGTCCCTTGAGCACGACGCCCGGGTCCTCCCACTCGCGTCGCCGGCGGCGACGGCGCGCCGGGCGCTCGCCCCCGCGATCTCGGCTTCGCTCGCGGCGGCCCATGGGGCGATGCTACAGCGGCCCTAGCTCCACGGATACGGGCTGTTCGACACCGGGTGAAGGTCCCCGGTCGCGAAGCGCTCGTAGCGGAACGGGTGCAGCAGCGAGGAGTGCTCGCCCGTGACGACGCGGGCCACCTCCTTGCCCACCGCGATCATCTTGTAGCCGTGGTTCGAGTCCGCGACGACGAACACGTTCGGGCGCATGTAGTCGAACACCGGGAAGTTGTCGGCCGTGAACGCGCCCACGCCGCCCGAGCGCACCTGCCGGTACCTCGGCCGTGAGCCCTCGAAGCGCTCCATGCAGTGCGATAGCGCGGCACACCAGAGGTCGGGGAAGCCCTCCTCGACCGTGCCGGTCGGGTACGGGTCCACCTCGAACCGGTGTCCCTTGGGGAGCGGCGAGGCGCCGCCCTGGACCGAGTGCTTGTCCTGCTTGAAGTAGATGCCCCACTGCTCGTCCGTCACGAGCCGGCCCTCGTCGTCGTGGAGCGGCGCGGTCGAGTCGACGTGCAGGACCGGCGGCAGCGAGCCGTCGGCGGTGACGAACATGCTCGGGTCGACGTCGATCTCGCCCTCCTGGAGGTACCAGTAGGTCCACATCTCGCGCTCGCTGCCGGCGACCTCGAGCCGCCGCGGCAGGCCGAGCTCTTCCCACAGCCCGGCCACCCAAGGGCCGACCGCCACAACCACCTGCTCGGGGGCGATCGGCCCGGCGCTCGTGTCGACGCGCGTGACCGCCCCGGAGTCGTCCAGCTCGAAGCCGGTGACCTCGACGCCCTCCTCGATCGATGCCCCCGCCGCGCGCGCCTTCGACGCGAGGCCCAGCATCGAGTCGCGGTTGAAGGCGAAGCCGCCCTGGTGCTCGTGCAGGCAGACGCTGAGCCCGGGCGCGCGCCAGTCATCGAACAGCTCTCGCATGTGCGCTCCGACCTCGGCCTCGCCCGTGATCAGCTCCGACTCGTAGCCGATCCGCTGCTGGCGCTCGAAGACGGTCGTGAGATCGGCCTCCTGGGCGCCGTCGCCGAGCGCGATGTAGCCCGAGCCGTGGTAGGCGAGCGTCTCCGGATCGGACTCCCAGATCTCGACGCAGGCCGCCATCAGCTCCTGCATCGCGGGCTGGAAGTAGTTGTTGCGGATCACGCCGCAGGCGATCCCGGAGGCGCCGGCGGCCACCGAGTCCTTGTCGACGACGAGGACCTCCTCGCCCTGCTCGGCGAGGTGCCAGGCCGTCGACAGCCCGTGGACTCCGGCCCCTATGACGAGGTAGGGAACCGAGCGCATGTCAGTGGAGCGGCGGCTCCCAGCCCTCGAGCACGGGCGGGCGCCAGTTGTCTCCGACCGTCTTCGATCCCTCCACCCAGGGGCCGAGCTCGGGCTGCGGGAACTTGCAGTGCGCCTCCTTCAGGCGAATGCCGTAGGAGTTGCCCGACTGCAGATGGGCGATCAGCACCTTGCGGGCGATCTCGTGCTCGCGTCCCTCGGGGATCGGGAAGTGGATCTTGAGGAAGGAGTTCGAGTAGCGGTCGAACACCGCCGGCATGCCCTCCTCCTCGAGCAGCTCGATGTCCTCGAGCCAGTTGATGTCCTCGCCAGGTGTCGCGGCGTCGAGGTCGATGTCCTCGACGAGCGTGATGTCCTCCTGGTACGGGAAGCGCTCCCCCGAGAGGAACTCGGAGTCGATCGCGACGACCTTCTGCGGCTCCTTGAAGTCGTCCACGCGGGTCATGTGGCTTCCTCGTGGCGCTGGTGGGCACGGCCGGCATGTCGTCGACCGGGTTCTCGAGATAGCGGTCGAGCATCGTCTTGATCTCCTCGAGCGCCTTGCTCTCGCTCACGCCCGGGATGTACTCGGTGCCGGCGAGCGGCACGCGCGCCATCGCGGCGGCCTCGGTCGTGAGCGCAGCCAGGTCCTCCGGCTCGAGGCTGTGGATGTTCGTCTTGCCGCA
Organism: uncultured Thermoleophilaceae bacterium; assembly: GCA_963814095.1. Taxonomy (GTDB): domain Bacteria; phylum Actinomycetota; class Thermoleophilia; order Solirubrobacterales; family Thermoleophilaceae; genus JACVRW01. Next base: position 316,465 of record CAWFBT010000006.1, read on the forward strand.
GGCGCGCGCCAGCATCTGCACCTCGAGCGTCAGCGTGTGCAGGAAGTTGTAGACGCGCGTGGCCGCCTCCTCGACGTTGAGGCGCTTGCGCAGCTCCGGGTCCTGCGTCGTGATGCCGACCGGGCAGCGGCCCGTGTGGCAGTGGTAGCACTGGCCGGCCGGGACGCCGATCGTGCCCTCGTAGTCGGTGACGCCCGGGATCTCCTTGTTGCAGTTGAGCGCCATCAGCGACGAGTGGCCGATCGCGACCGCCGTGGCGCCGAGCGCGATGCACTTGGCGATGTCGCCGCCGTTGCGGATGCCGCCGGCCACGACCAGGTCGATCTCGTCCGCGAGGCCCGACGTCCTCGAGCGCGCGGCGCGCCTCGGGGATCGCCGCCATCAGCGGGATGCCCGTCTCCTCGGAGGCCACGTGCGGGCCCGCGCCGGTGCCGCCCTCGGCGCCGTCGAGGTAGATGATGTCCGGGCCGCACTTGGCGGCCATGCGCACGTCGTCGTAGACGCGCGCGGCCCCGAGCTTCAGCTGGATCGGGATCTCGTAGTTGGTCGCCTCGCGCGTCTCCTGCACCTTGAGCGAGAGGTCGTCGGGACCGAGCCAGTCAGGGTGCCGGGCCGGTGAGCGCTGGTCGATCCCGGCCGGCAGCGAGCGCATCTCGGCCACCTGCTCGGTCACCTTCTGGCCCATCAGATGACCGCCCAGGCCGACCTTGCAGCCCTGCCCGATGAAGAACTCGACCGCGTCGGCCAGCATCAGGTGATGGGGGTTGAAGCCGTAGCGGCTCTGGATGATCTGGTAGTACCACTTGGTCGAGAGGTCGCGCTCGGGCGGGATCATCCCGCCCTCTCCCGAGCAGGTCGGCGGTGCCCGCCATCGAGGCGCCCTTGGCGAGCGCCATCTTGGCTTCGATCGAGAGCGCGCCGAAGCTCATGCCCGTGATGTAGACGGGGATGTCGAGCTCGATCGGCTTCTTCGCGAAGCGCGCGCCGAGCACGGTCTTCGTCACGCACTTCTCGCGGTAGCCCTCGATCACGAAGCGCGTGAGCGTGCCTGGCAGGAAGATCAGCTCGTCCCAGTGAGGGATCTTCTTGAACATCGAGAAGCCGCGCATCCGGTAACGGCCGAGCTCTGCCTTCATGTGGATGTCGTCGATGACCTCGGGCGTGAAGATCTTCGAGCGCCCGAGGACCGTGCGGCGCGAAGGTGCGTTCTCGTCAGCCATCACAGCACCAGCTTCCGCTCGCTCGGCTCGAGCGAGTCGTAGTTGTAGAGCTTCTTGCCGCACACGAACTTCTGGAACTCGGGCGGGTCGCCCAGTCCGTAGATGTGGAACTTGCGGTCGATCAGCTCGGTGTCGGCATCGGTCCACTCGCCCTCGACGCAGTCGATTCCGAGCGCCTTGACCTTGCCGGCCACGTAGATCGTGCCGTCGTACATCGAATCGCCGAGACCGGGGCCGACGTCACCGCAGATGATCTGGCGGCCGCGCTGCATCATGAAGCCGGTCATCGACCCGGCGGTCCCCATGACGATGATGGTGCCGCCCTTCTGATCGATGCCGGTGCGGGCGCCGACCTGGCCTTTGACCACGAGGTCCCCACCCCTGAGGGCGGCGCCCGCCAGCGATCCGGCATTCGATTCGATCACGACCACGCCCGACATCATGTTCTCGGCGACGCTCCAGCCCACGCGTCCGTTGATCTGGACTTCGGGGCCGTCGATGAGGCCCACGCCGAAGTAGCCGAGCGAGCCGCCGAAGGTGATCCTGCAGCGCGTGAGGATGCCGACGCCGAGCGAGTGGCGCGCGGACGGGTTGAGGATCGTTACGTCCTTCACGCCCTCGTCGTAGACGAGCCGCTTCAGCTCGGCGTTGATCTTGCGCGTCGTGAGGTCCTTGGCGTCGAACTGCGCCCGCTCGCCGTCGATCTCGGCGACGTTCGGAACGGTCTCGTCGAGCTCGACGAGGCCGCGCGGGTCGTAGAGGACCTCCGGCTCGCCGTTCTGCGTCACCGGGTCCAAACCATCACCTCCCCCTCATAGGGGTCGTAGGTCTCGATCTCCCGGTCGACCACCTTGCGGATCGCGATCTCCTCGCTGGCCAGGGCCACGATGTCGTCCGACTCGTAGAGCACGAGCGGCTTCGCGCCGAGCTCGTCCTTGGCGACGCCGAGCGCATCCTCGGTCACGCAGATGTAGGTGAAGACGCCGTCGAGCTCGTGCAGCGAGCGCTGCATGGAGTCCTCGAGGGAGTCGCCCTGGACCATCCGCTCGGCGAGGTAGACGGCGATGATCTCGCTGTCGCACTCGGACTGGAAGCGATGGCCGGCGCGCTCGAGGCGGCGCTTCCACTGGTGGTAGTTCGTGAGCTGGCCGTTGTGGACGACCGCGACGTCCGGGAACGGATAGGCCCAGTACGGGTGCGCGTTCGCGATGTCGACGTCCGACTCGGTGGCCATGCGGGCGTGGCCGATGGCGTGCGTGCCGACGAAGTCGTCGAGGTGATACGCCCCCGCAACGGTCTTGGCGTCGCCGAGGTCCTTGACGATCTCGAGCGACCTGCCGAGGCTGAGCACCTCTGTGCCGCGCACGTCCTCGACGTAGTCGGCGAGCTGCTTGAGGTCCCCGTCGAAGCCGAAAGTGATCGTCATGGCGTGCTCGGTCGCCGGCTTGACGTCGGTGATCTGCGCGCCGAGTGCCTGGACGCGCGCCTCAACCTCGCTGCGCTGCCGGCGCAGACGATCGGCGTAGTCGAACTCAGCGTGGCCGTTGTTCGACTCCAGCAGCTTCACGTGCATCACGAAGCCCTCGGACTCCGGGCGGTACAGCGCGTAGCCGGTCGAGTCCGGGCCGCGGTGCTTCATGGCCTGGAGCATGGCGGTCATGTCGCGACCGACCTGGCGCTCGCCGCCTCCGTCGCGGTAGATGATTCCGGCGATCCCGCACATGGTTAGGGGAGGACCTCCAGGTACTCGTCGCGCTCCCAGTCGGTCACTGCCGCCAGGTAGCGCTCCCACTCGTCGCGCTTGTAGTGGTCGAACACCTTGTAGAGGCGACCGGGCATCGCGCTCTGGACCACCTCGTCAGCCGCCAGCGCGTCGAGCGCCGCGCCGAGCGAGTCGGGCACCTTCTCGATGTCCTCGCCCTCCTGGAGCAGGTCGTAGGTGTTGCCGGTCTGCGGCGGACCCGGGTCGCTCTCGTTGCGGATGCCGTCGAGGCCGGCCACGAGCAGCGACGCGACCGTCAGGTACGGGTTGCAGGAGGAGTCGACGCCGCGGTACTCGAAGCGGCCGCCGGACGCCACGCGCACCGTGCAGGTGCGGTTCTGCCAGCCCCAGTTCTTGTAGACCGGCGCCCAGAAGCCGAGGTCCCACATGCGGCAGTACGAGTTGACGGTCGGGTTCCCGACGCACATCAGCGCGCCGAAGTGATCGAGCATGCCGCCGAGGAAGTTGCGGGCGATATCCGACAGCTGGGCGGGCCCGTCGGGGTCGTGGAAGACGTTGTTGCCCTGGTCGTCGACGAGCGTGAAGTGATGGTGGTGGCCGTTGGCCGACACGCCGGTGAACGGCTTCGGCATGAAGCTGCCCAGGAGGCCGTGCTTGCGCCCCACCGCCGCGATGATCTGGCGGTAGGCGGTGATGTTGTCGGCGGTCTTCACCGGCCTGTCGAAGCGGAAGTTGAGCTCGAGCTGGCCGGGGGCGTCCTCATGGTCGCCGTAGCTCATGTCGAGCCCGAGCTTCTGCCCGTAGTCGACCACGTCCAGCAGCACCGGACGAAGCTCCTCGAACTGATGGATGTGGTAGCAGTAGGGCTTGGTCACGCCGTCGACGGACCCGTCCTCACCGCGCTTGAGCCACATCATCTCCGGCTCGATGCCGATCAGGAAGCTGTAGCCGAGCTCCTGCTCGAACTCGGCCACCACGCGCTTCAGATTCTGTCGCGGATCGGCGTCGAGCAGCTCGCCGGTCTCGGTGTCGTAGCAGTCGCAGAACACGCGCGCAACGCGGTCGTCCCAGGGTAGGACGGCGAAGGTGTCGAGGTCGGCGATGGCGGCGAGCTCGGACTCCTCGGGGCCGAAGCCGATGTAGTTCCCGGCGCGGTCGGTGAACAGGTTTGCCGTGGCGCCATAGACGAGCTGATAGCCCTTCTCGGCGACCTGCGGGAAGAACTCGGCTACGACGCCCTTGCCCATCACGCGGCCGGTCACGGACACCTGCTGGAAGAAGACGTACTTGATCCCCTGGTCCTGGATGCGGCGGGTGATCTCCTCGATGCGCTCGCGCCGGCCCGGGGCGTTGCGTGCCTCCTCGAGCGTCGCGGGCGGCAGCGTCGTTCGGGGCGTCTCGAGGACCGTGCTGACGGTTCCGCCGAAGGCCGGGGCGGCCCCGTTGACGGTGACGCTGTCACTCATGCATCTACCTCCGAGTTGGATCGCGTGGGCCGGAGCCGGCTGCCCGGCGCGCGGCGACTATATCACCGCTTTGAGCAAATTTGTTCAGAACAAGCCGAGTTCCGCCGCGCGCCGTGCCACGTCGCGGCGGCTGCCCGCATCGAGCTTCGTCAGCACCGCCGACACGTGGTGCTCCGCCGTGCGCGGCGAGACCACGAGCCGCTCAGCGATCTCGGCGTTCGAGAGCCCCTCCGAGAGCAGCGTGAGCACCTCGAGCTGGCGCGGCGTCAGGCCTGCCGGGTTGGCGCGTGTGGAGCGCCTGGGGCCCTGCGGGACGCGCATTCCGAGCTCGCGCATGCGCTCGCTGACCCGCCGCGTGAGGGGAGCGGCGCCCAGGAGGCGCGCCGTCTCGAGCGCCTCGCCGAGCGCCTCCTCGTCGTCGATCAGGGAGAGCATCAGCGCCCGGTCGTGGCTCCAGCCGAGCTCGCCGAAGGCGGCCGCGGCGGCGCGCCAGTCGCGCCGGCGCATCGCCGCGTAGGGCCCGCTGCCCGGATCGGCGGGGCCGATCGGGACGTCCGCCACGGCGGCCCAGCCCGCCAGCCGCATGCTGAAGCGCCCCTCCAGCTTCCCGCCCGGCCCGATCACGTCCGCCAGCGCCTCGAAGCGCTCGATCGGCATGCGCCCATCGCCGCTGAGCGCGCGCTCCACCATCAGCTCCACCACCGGAGCGACGCGCTGGAGCTCCGCGGCCCGTTCGGCGTGCGCCGTGAGATCGGTGAGGAGCGCGCCGGCGTCGGCGTCGCCGCGACGCACTGCCAGCTCGGTGAGCACCGTCTTCGCGAGCAGCTGAACGACCGTTATCCCGCGCTCGACCTCCCCCCGTGTGATGCGCTCGGCCTCGCCCCACTCGCCGGCGCGCAGCCGCATCCAGGCGAGCAGGGTGCTCACGTAGGAGACGTAGGCGTGCACCTCGTGGCGTTCGGCGTAGGCGAGCGCGCGCTCCGCGTAGCGCCGCGCCGCACGCGGGTCCCCCCAGCTCATCAGCACGTAGCCGAGGTTGCCGAGCGCGCGCGTGGCGTCCTCGCGCTCGCCCGCGGCGTCGGCGATCTCGTGCGCCTCGAGCAGCGCGGGCGCCTCGCGGCGGTCGCGCTGCACCTTCGCGCAGGCGATGTTGACGAGCGCATGCGCGCGGGTGGTGTCATCCCCGAGCCGGCCGGCCAGCTCGAGCGCGCGCTCGCCCCAGTGGACCGCCTGGCCGGTGTCGTCCTCGAGCATGGCGAGCTGGGAGACGCCGCTGTAGGCACGCGCGAGCTCGACCGACTCGCCGAGCGGCTCGAGGATCGCGACCGCCTCGAGTGCCTCGGCCCGCGCGGGCTCGCCGTCGCCCGTGAACCAATGCAGGCGCGACAGCACGCGCGTGCAGCGGCCGATCGCCGCGCTGTCGCCCGCGCCGGCGTGGATCTCGATCGCCTGCTCGATCGCCGCGAACGCGTCGTCGAGCCTTCCCACCAGGTACGCGGCCAGCGCCAGCTCCTCGAGCGCCTCCGCCAGCGCGTCCGGGTCGAGGCGGTCGAAGAAATCGGACGCGCGGCGGAAGTGGGAGTAGGCCTCGCGATTCGACTCGAGCGTCGCCGCGCGCCTCGCGGCGACGAGCGCATACTCGCTCACGACGTCCTCGGCACCGGCGGCCTCGGCGTGATGGACGATGTCCGCCGGATCGGCCTCGGCGGCCACCAGCGCGCCGAGGACCTCCGCGTGCAGGCGGCGGCGCGCGGCGGCAGGCAGGCTCGAGCGGATCACGTTGCGCGCGAGCTCGTGGCGGAAGTGCACGCTGCCCGGCTCGACCTGGAGCAGCTGCCTGCGCTCGGGCTCCTCCGCAGCCGCGGGCCAGCCCGGCATCACGGCGTCGAGCACGGAGGTGGCCACGCGGCCAGGGACGACCGAGACGAGCTCGACGAGGCGGCGCGACTCGGGATCGAGACGCGCCATCCGCCCCAGCACAGCGTTCGCGACCGAGGCCGGCGGCTCCGAGGAGTCGCGTGCGGCCAGCAGCTCGGTGACGTAGAACGGGTTGCCGCCGGTGGAGGCGTAGAGCACCTGCGCGTCGTCGCCTGCAAGCGCGGCGACTCCGCTCGGCGACAACGGCTCGAGCTCGATCATCACGAGGTCCTCTGCACGGACCGCGCCGAGCGCCGCGTGCAGCGCGTGCCCCGGCGGCGCCTCGCCGCCGCGGAGGGTCAGCACGAGCAGCGCGGGCAGCTCGGCGATCCGGCGGCTGAGGACGGCCAGCGAGTCGAGCGTTGCGTCGTCTGCCCAGTGGACGTCCTCGATTACCAAGACGACGGGGCGCGGCGGCTGCTCGAGCTCGGCCAGCAAGAGCGCCTGGAGCTCGTGCGGCGCGGCCCCCGCCCGCAGCGCCTCGTCGAGCTCGGGCGACACGGACCCGGCCAGGTCCCGGAACGGTCCCAGCGGACGCGGGATGGTGAGGTCGTCACAGCTGCCGAGAAGGACTCGGCCGCCGCCGCCGGCGTCGTCAGCGAAGCGCCGCACGAGCGAGCTCTTGCCGATCCCGGGCTCGCCGCTCACGCAGGCGACGCGGCCGCGGCCGCCCGCGGCCGACTCGCGCGCATCGCCGAGCGCCGCCAGCGCCGCCTCTCGCTCGAGGAGCTCCACGCCGGGAAGTAGACACCGGCACGGCGGCGGCGGTCAAACGACGCTCAGCGCCAGCGCCGAGAACGCAACGCGCCGGCCATCAGCGCTGATGGCCGGCGCCTGCGCCTCGACCGACGGGAGTGCCCCCGCAGCCCTGTCGGCACGGCTTGAACGGCTTACTTCACCGTTGGTGCTGCAGCTAGGCCTTGCGGCCGACGATCACGAGGTACTCGGAGCTGAGCAGCAGGCCGCCGTCCTCGGGCACACCGAGGCGCTCGGCCATGGCGACGATCTCGGCGCGGCAGTCGTCCCAGCTGCCCGTCGGCGGACAGGCGCTCGCGCGCCTTCAGCGTCGGGCCGTAGTGCGTCTCGAAGAACGAGACGAAGGCGTCCGCCGACGCGAAGCGGAACGGGTTGTAGCCGCGGCTGAAATCGAGCTCGACGCCGGTGCCCTCGAACAGGCCGCGGACGTGCTCCTCGCTCCCCCACAGCGGCGGTGGCGAGGCGTAGTCGGGCGGCGCCGGCAGGTAGCGCCCGAGGATCTTGAACAGGTCGCCGATCATGCCCTCCGGCGTCCAGTTGACGAGCCCGATCCGTCCTCCGGGCGCGGTCACGCGGGCGAGCTCGTGCGCGACGACCTCGTGGCGCGGGGCGAATTGGACGCCGAATGCGGACATCACGACGTCGAAGCGGTCATCCTCGAAGGGCAGCTGCTCGGCGTCGCCCTCGAGCCAATCGACGTTGACGCCGTACTGGGACGCCCGGTGGCGTGCAGTCTCGAACAGCTCAGGAGTGAGGTCGAGGCCGATGACGTCGGCACCCGCCCCCGCGGCCCGCAGCGCGATGTTGCCGGTGCCGGCCGCCACGTCCAGGACGTCCTGGTTCGGCTGCACCTGTATGCGCGTCATCAGGTCGCGTGGCGGAACATCGTCGATCAGCTCGGCGATGGCGCCGTAGTCGCCGGCCGCCCAGGTTGCACGGTGTGTCTTCTTGAGGTCTTCGACAGCGATCATGCGAGCGAACCTACGGCCGCCCGCGCCCGCCCACATCGGGGGCGGCTACCTATCTTCGGGCGCCCCCCTACCTAGGTACCGCGCTCGATCGCAGGCACCGGCGGCACGTCCTCGAGCCAGCGCATCACGTGCAGGTCGAGGCTGCGCGGCAGGAACACGTCGATCGAGTGCATCAGCGGCGTGCCCTCAGCCGTCGAGGTCACGTGCTCGATCTCGAGCACCGCAAGGGTCTCCGACACGTGCAGGGCCTGTCCGATCCGGTCGCGCTTCGTGAGCACTCGCGCGCCGATGTGGGCGCGTGTGTAGGCGACCGAGATTCCCTGGTCGAGCAGCACGTCCAGCACCATCTCGCCGCGATCGAGCGCGCGCCGGAGCCGGGCCTCGGGGGGCAGCTTCACGGTCGGGGCGACGACGTCGCGCATCCACGAGCCTGGCTCGCCGTCCATCAGGAGGACGCGCGTGATCGCAGTCGCCTCGTCGTCTGGCGAGGCGCCGAAAAGCGAGGCGAGCTCGTCCCCGAGGCGCTGCCGCTCCACCTCGAGCTCGCGCAGCTCGAGCCGCACGCCGCGCCGGCGCGCGAGCTCCGAGTAGGAGATCAGCTTCTCGAGGCCCTCGTCGAGGCTCGACTTGGGCGCACGCCCGACATAGGTGCCGCTGCCCTGCCTGCGCACGATCTCGCCGCTCTCCTCGAGCCGGCCGAGCGCCGTGCGCAGCGTGCCGCGCGAGATCCCCAGGCGGCTGGACAGCTCCTGCTCGGGCGGCAGCCGTTCCCCTGGACGGTGCCGGCCCGTGGCCAGCCACGTGCGCAGCGCCTCTTCGGCTACGTCGACTAGGGAGACGCGCGCGGTCGCCACAGCTCGATCCTAGAACAGCCCGACGGTCCGGCCTTCCGCGTCGATGTCGACGTTGAACGCCGCCGGCTGCTTGCCCAGGCCGGGCATTTGCTGGATGTCGCCGCAGAGCGGCACGAGCCACCCGGCGCCGGTGTAGGCCCGGATGTCGCGCACGGGCAGCTCGAAGCCCTCGGGCGAGTTGAGCAGCGCCGGATCTGCCGACAGCGACAGGTGCGTCTTCGCCATGCAGATCGGCAGCTGGTCGAGCCCGTCCTCGTGGTACTGACGGATCTTGCGCTGCGCGTCGAGGTAGAAGACGACCTCCTTGGCGCCGTAGACCTTCTTCGCGACCTTCTCGATCTTCACGTTGATCGGGTCGTCGTCGTCGTAGACGTACGAGAACTCGTTGGGCTGGTCGGCGGCGTCGGCAACCGCCTCGGCCAGCGCGGAAGCCCCCTCCCCTCCGCGCGCGAAGCCCTCGTTGATCTCGGCGCCGTGTGCGCCGGCCTCGAGCGCGAGCCTGCGGACGAGCTCGACCTCCTCGTCGGTGTCGCCGGGGCGGCGGTTCACGGCCACGACGCAGGGAAGCCCGAAGGTCTTGACGATCCCCAGGTGGCGGCGCAGGTTCTCGAAGCCCTCCTCGAGCGCCGGCATGGCCTGCGAGGAGTCCACGCGCGGGTCGTCCTCGACGCCGCCGTGGTGCTTCAGCGCGCGCACGGTGGAGACGAGCACGACAGCGCTCGGCGTGAGCGCGCCCTTGCGGCAGACGATGTCGAAGAACTTCTCCATGCCCATGTCGGAGCCGAAGCCGGACTCCGTGATCACGTAGTCGCCGAGCTTCTGGCCGATCAGGTCAGCCACGAGCGAGGAGTTGCCGTGCGCGATGTTCGCGAACGGTCCCGCGTGCATCAGGCAGGGCTGGCCCTCGAGCGTCTGGATCAGGTTCGGCTTGAGCGCGTCCTTCAGCAGCACGGTCATGGCGCCCGCCGCGCCGAGGTCCTCGGCCGTGACCGGCTTGCCGCCGTCGAAGGAGTGCGCAACCGTGATCGCGCCGAGCCGCTTGCGCAGGTCCTGCAGGTCGCGCGCGACCGCCAGGATCGCCATCACCTCGGAGGCGGCGGTGATGTCAAAGCCCGACTCGCGCGGGTAGCCGTTGGCGCGGCCGCCCTGGCCGAGCGTGATCGCCCGCAGGGCACGGTCGTTCATGTCGAGTGCGCGCTTCCAGTCGACCCTGAGGGCGTCGATCTTGTGCGGATTGCCGTGCAGGATCGAGGCGTCGAGCAGCGCGGCGAGGAGGTTGTTGGCCGCGCCGACCGCGTGGATGTCGCCGGTGAAGTGGAGGTTCAGGTCCTCCATCGGCACCACCTGGGTCATGCCGCCGCCGGCGGCGCCGCCCTTGATGCCGAAGACCGGCCCGAGCGACGGCTCACGCAGGCACAGGATCGGATCCTTGCCGATGTGGCCGAGGCCCTGCGTGAGACCGACCGCCGTCGTCGTCTTGCCCTCGCCCGCCTTCGTCGGGGTCATGCCGGCTACGCAGACGATCTTGCCGTCGGGAACGTCCTTCATCCGCTCGAGGACGTCGAGAGCCACCTTGGCCTTGAAGCGGCCGTAGGGCTCGAACTCGTCGGGCGTCAGCCCGGAGCGCTCGGCGATGGTCTCGATCGGGAGGAGCTCGGCCTCCTGGGCGATCTCCAGACTGCTCTTCATCCGCGTAGTCCTCCCTCTCAGTCAGTGACTGACCGCAGCCGCGGCCAGCTCGGATACCAGCTTGTCCTCGTAGAAGCGCTCGAGTGCGAACGGCGCGATCAGCTCCGGCGTCTTGCCGGTGGCGGCGAGCTCGGCGAGCGTCTTGCCGACGATCGGCGCGGCCTTGAACCCGTAGGTCCCCCAGCCGGAGCTCACGTGGAAGCCCTCCACCTCGGTCTTACCGAGGATCGGGCTGTAGTCGGGGCTCAGGTCGCAGAGCCCCGCCCAGCTGCGCAGGATGCGCGCCTGCTCGAGCTGCGGGAACAGCTCGAGCGAGTGACGGCAGACCTCCTGCATGAAGTTGAGCGTTCCCTGCATCCGGTAGGTGGTCCAGGGCTCGATCTCCGCGCCCATCAGGAACTCGCCGCGGTCGGTCTGCGAGATGTAGACGTGCATCTGCGACGAGACGATCACCACGTCGAGCAGCGGCTTCATCGGCTCGGTCACGCAGGCCTGGAGGATGTGCGTCGTGATCGGCATCTGCACGCCGGCCATGTCGGAGATCAGCGAGCTCCAGCCGGCGGTGCAGTTCAGCACCGTGCCCGCCTTGATGCGGCCCCGGTTCGTGACCACGCCGCTGACGCGCCCGTTCTCGCGCTCGATCCCGGTGACCTCGGTGTAGGGATGGATCTCGGCGCCGCCCCGGTCCGCGCCGCGCGCGAGCCCCCAGACGACGGCGTCGTGGCGGATCACGCCGCCGGGCGGGTGGTAGAGCGCCCCCATGATCGGGTGGACGGCATCCGGGTTGTCCACCTGCATTGCCGGGGCCAGCTTCTTGATCTCGTCCGGATAGATGAGCCGCGAGTCGATCCCGAGGAGGCGGTTGACCTCCGCGCGGTTCGCCATCACGAACATGGCGCGGTCGGCGTGGGCCAGCGTGAGGTGGCCGTTCTGCGAGAACAGCAGGTTGAAGTTGAGCTCCTGCGAGAGGCCCTCGTAGAGCTTGACCGAGGCGTCGTAGAAGCGCGCGCCCTCCTCGGTCTTGTAGTTCGAGCGCAGGATCGTGGTGTTGCGGCCGGCCGCGCCGGAGCCGATGTAGCTCTTCTCGAGGATGGCCACGTTCTTCACGCCGTGGTCGCGCGCGAGGTAGTACGCGGTGGCGAGCCCGTGCGAGCCGCCGCCGATGATCACGACGTCGTAGGAGTCCTTCAGCTCGGGGCGCTTGCGCCACATGCGGCGCCTGCGGAAGATGTCAAGCACCGGGCATCACCTCCGGCGTCGTGCGCGAGGGCGCGGGATGGCCCGCGCCGGAGCGATCGTCCTCGGGCCGATCGTCGATGGGCTCGAGCGCGTCCAGCCCTACTGGCCCGCCGCCCAGGCTCCCGGCCGCGTCCGCGACGACGGTCCAGACGTACTGGCCGAGCGCGGCGCCGAACAGCATCAGGAAGCGGTCCTCGTCCTCGCGCAGCACGGCACCCGGGGTGCGGGCGACCGAGCCGGGCCGGAAGCCCTGCAGCGGCAGCACAGCCGGCCGCAGGTCGAGCGCCGTGAAGCGCGCGAACGTCTCGCGCGCGAGCGGGCCGGCGATCGTGAGCGCTGCGAGGGCGGTCGTCACGTCGAGCACCGTGGCGTGGCCGGCCACGGCCGCGGCGGCGCTCTCGAGCGACTGGCGCAGCTCGGCCGTCTCGCCCGGCTCGCACAGGACGATCGCGCGCTCGCGCGTGTACGGGCACCACCAGGCGCCCGCGGAGCGCGTCGCGCGGCCGAGGTCGAGGCCGGGCGCCCCCGCCCCCGCCACGATCACGGCCAGGTCCCCGGGCGCGGCCTGGATCTCGACCTTGCCGAGCTGCGAGCGGTCCGCGAAGCCGACCGCCTGCGTGAGGCGCTCTTGCTCCGCCGCGAGGCCGTCGAAGCTCGCCGCCACCTGCCAGCCGTCGCGGAGCTCGAGCCGCGCGCCCGCCGCGAGCGCCTGGCGCTCCATCGGGCTGCGCGCGACGGCGCCCGGGCCCGGTGAGAGGAACTCGAGGCTCACGAGCGCAGCACCTCTCCGTCGGGGTCGTAGAAGGGCTTCGTCACGACTTCCGCGGCCAGCTTCCTGCCGTTGTCCGAGATCGTCACGCCCGCGCCGTCCTTGGCGAGCGCGGCCGGCACCCAGGCCATCCCGATCACCTTGCCGAGCTGGGGCGAGTAGCGCGCGCTCGTGACCTGGCCCATCGGGCTCTCGCCGTCGGGCATCACGGCAGCGCCCTCGGTCGGCACGTAGCCGTCCTCGAGCGTGATCCCGACGAGCGCCGTCTCGAGCGGCTCGTCCGCGTAGCGCTCGAGCGCCCACTTGCCGATGAAGTCCTGCTCCTTGTCGAGCTTGACGATCCAGGGCATCGCGGCACCGAACGGGTTCGACTCGGAGTCCGTGTCCTGGCCCACGAGGATGTGCAGCTTCTGGAGGCGCAGGAGCCGCTGCGGCTCGAGCCCGAACGGGCGCAGCCCGTGCTCCTCGCCCGCCTCGACGAGCGCGTCCCAGAGATGCTCCCCCTGGGCGGCCGGGAAGTGGATCTCGTAGCCCACCTCGCCGACGAAGCCGATCCGCAGGATCAGACACGGCACGCCCGCGACCTGCGCGCGCTTCCCGTCGAGGTAGGTGAACGCCTCGCTCGAGCAGTCGAGCTCGGTCACGCGGGCCATGATCTCCCGGGCGCGCGGGCCGGCGAGGTTGACGGCGCCGAGGCCCTGCGTCACGTCGGTGAGGTGGACGTCGAGCTGCCAGTCGGCGAGCCACCACGAGAACCAGTCGTAGACGGCGCCGGCGCCGCTCGACGTGGTCGTGACATAGAACGAGTGGTCGTCCAGGCGGCAGACCGTGCCGTCGTCCATGATCCGCCCGGCGTCGCTCGCCATCACCCCGTAGCGGATCCGGCCCGGCTTCAGGTTCGAGAAGCGGTTGGGGTAGAGGCGGTCGAGGAAGTCGCCGGCGTCGGGGCCGCTCACGATCAGCTTGCCGAGCGTCGAGACGTCGATCAGGCCCGCCGCCTCGTGCACGGCGAGCGCCTCGGCGCGCGGGTTGCCGTAGTCGTAGGCGCGTCGCCAGTCGCCGGCCCACATGATGTTGCCGCCGGCGTCGCGGTGCCGCGCGTGGATCGCCGAGCGCTTGGCGGGCTCGAACGGCCTCCCGGCGAGCGCCCCCATCGGCACCGAGACCCAGGGCGGCCGCGCCGTCGTGGTGCCGACGTCCTCGAGGCTCTGGCCGGTCTCCTTGGCCATCAGGCGCACGGCCGGGAGCTGGCACATGCGGCCCTGGCAGGGCCCCATGGTGGTGGTCGTGTAGCGCTTGGAGAGCTCGATCGAGTCGTAGCCCTCCTCGATGCTCAGCTTGATGTCCTTCGCCGTCACGTCCTCGCACAGGCAGGCGAAGCACTTGCCCTTGCGCCCACTCGTGAGCGGCGGTGGCACGGCCGTCGACGGCAGCTCGGCCACGAGCTCGTCCAGAGCGGCCCGGTCGTCCGCCGCGCGGCCACGCGAGGCCGCGTCGCCGAGGCCGAGCGAGTGCGCGGCCTCGGCACCCGCGAGCGCGCCCGACAGCTCGGCCGCCTCGAGCATGCCGTTGCCGGTGACCTCACCCGCCGCGAAGGCCGCCGCGGGCAACTCGGCGAGCGCGAAGTGGCCGCGCTCGCTGTCGTAGGAGGTGCGGCCGCCGGACTGGGTGATGAGCGAGGTGGCGGGTGAGCTGCCGCCGGACACGACCAGCAGGTCGCAGCCGATTGTGCGCCCGTCGCCATCCTCCGCCCCCGGCGCTCCCAGCACGACGCCGCTGAGCTGGTTGCGCCCGCGCGCCTCGAGAACCGTGGCGCCGTTCAGCACCTCGACGCCGTGGCCCGCCAGATGCCGCGCCGGGCCGCCCGCGCCCTCCGGGCGGAGGTCGGCGACGCATGCGACCTCGATGCCGGCCTCGAGCAGCGCCAGCGCAGCGCCGATGCCACGGTCGTCGACGGTCGCCACGACGGCCCGGGTGCCCGGCTGGACCGCGTACAGACCCACCAGGCGGCGGGCGCCGCCGGAGAGCATCACGCCCGGCAGGTCGTTGCCCGGGAAGACGAGCGGCTGCTCGATCGCGCCGGTCGCGTAGACCTGGCAGCGCGCGCGGACCTGGTGCAGCGTGGAGCCCTGCCAGATCGGCACGAGCCCATCGAACGCGCCGAGCGCTGGGGCGTTCTCGAGCAGCTCGACGCCCGCCGCCGCGGCCCTCGCCGCCAGCTCGCGGGCCCGCTCCTCGCCGCCCTCGGCCAGCAGGCGACCACCCGGCTCCGGTCCCTCGTCGGCGAGGACGACGTCGGCGCCGAGCTCCGCGGCCGCAAGCGCCGCCGACAGGCCGGCCGCCCCGCCCCCGACCACCAGCACGTCCGCGTGCCGGCGCCGGTACTCGGTCTGCCACTCGCGCTCCGGCTGTGACTTGCGCAGCTTGCCCAGGCCCGCGGCGTGCCGGAGCACCTTCTCGTAGAGCGGCCAGAAGCGCCGCGGCCGGATGAATGTCTTGTAGTAGAAGCCCGGTGGGGTGAACGGCCCGCCGAAGATGTCGGTGGCGCGCATGACGTCGAGCTCCAGCGACGGCGAGGCGTTCATGTGGACGACCTTCATGCCCTCGCGCACCGGCTCGGTGCAGGCGCGCACGCCCGGTGCGTCGTCGACCTGCACGAGGCAGTTCGGGCACTGGCCCGCGCAGCACATGAGCCCGCGCCGGCGGTGGTACTTGAAGCTCCGCGAGAAGGTGCGCCGCCCCGCCGCGAACAGGGCCGAGCCGATCGTGTCGCCCTCGTAGGCGGAGTGCTCCTTGCCGTCGAACGTGAAGCGCAGCTCGCGCCCGCGGTCGATCCGCTCGCCGCTCTGCTCGGGCAATCTCGTCACTCGGGACCTCCCCCTGCGCCCGGCAGCTCGGTGAACATGACCTCGTTCGTGCGGGTGTCGCGCTCGGCGATGAACCAGGCGCCGCAGCCGGAGCGGTGGTTCCACCACTCGCGCTGCACGCCCGCGACGTTCGCGCGGAAGTAGTTGTACTCACCGAGCTCGCGCAGCGACGGCGAGGACTTCGGGCGCGGGTTCAGCTCACCGCCGAAGCCGAAATCGGTGACCTCGCGTGGGCCGCAGTTTGGACAGGAGAGGACGAAGGACATGCTGGCGCGCGCTCGGGGCGGGCGCGGGCATCTTAAACAAATTGGTCCAAAGGTTCAACCGACCGGCTCGCCGTCAGCCGCATCGCTCTCCGCAACGGCCCGCTCGGCGGCCTGGAAGCCGATGCGCGAGTGGGTGCCGTCGCAGAACGGTTTCGTCGTCGAGCCGCCGCAGCGGCAGAGCGCAACCGCCTCACCCTTGTCGGCGATGTCGTACTCGTTGCCGTCGACGTCCACGATCGTCACCGGACCGGTGACCTTGTAGGGCCCGTTCTCGCGGACCTTGATCACGACCTCGTTCACGTGTCCTCCCATGCGACCTCCGCCGCTTCGGTCAGCTCCGCCCGCATGTTGCGGCTCATCATCTGTAGCGCAGTCTGCGCCAGGTCATCGTGGATGGCCGCGACGCAGTCCTGCGGCACCACGACCTGTAGGTGACGCACGTAGGCGTCGAGTGCCGAGTAGAGGATGCATTGCTCGGTCACCTGGCCGGTCAGGACGATGCGGTCGATCCCCTTTTGGCCGAGCAGATACTCGAGCGGCGTCATGTAGAAGATCGTGTGGCGTGCCTTGATGATGAAGTCGGCACCGTCCGGCGGCAGCACCGGCTTCACAAGGTCCGGGCGCGCGCCCTCGCAGGCACGGGTGGCGAGCTCCTCCTGGCTCGAGTTCCAGTCCCCGTAGTTGTCGTTGACGTAGATCAGCTCCACGCCGTCGTCGCGTGCTCGCTCGATCAGCTCGGACAGCGGCGCCACCATCCGTTCCACGCCGCGCGTGAGCAGCTCCGCGTCCTCATGCTCATAGGTGTTGAGCATGTCCACCACGATCAGTCCGGTGCTTCCCGCCATGGCGTCATTCTTCCCGGCGATGCAGCGCGTAGCCCGGATCGATCATCCCGAGGTGCACGAGATCGTGCCCTCGCACCACTGCGTGCTGCGCTTCCGTCAACGGCGGCCGGTGCGCGAGCGCGGCGCCGACGTCGTCGCCGAGGCCCTGATCGCGGCGCTCGAGGAGGCCGACGTCTCACGCTGGCCGCCGGCCTGGGCGGTCGGCGACCGGAACACGGAGCTCTGGGCGGTGAACGGCGAACTTGCCTTCCCGCTGGAGCGCAGTGCACGTCACGGCCGGTACGTAGCCGTGACGTGCCTGTCGCGCTGAATCAGCCGGTGGGGGGGTCAGCTGACTCGGGGGGCTGCTCCGGGGGCCGGATGTTCTGGTTGACGCAGAACACGTTCTCCGGGTCGTAGCGCCCCTTCGTCTGGGCCAGACGGTCGTAGTTGTCCCGATAGCTCGCGCGGACGCGGTCCTGGCCCTCGTCCATCATCATGTTCACGTACGCGCCGCCCGCGCTGTACGGGTGGAGCGCCTCGAAGTAGTCGATGCTCCACTTGCGGATGGACTCGACCTGCGCCGGGTCCGGGTCGACCCCGGCGTACACGGTCGCCCAGTTGGCGTCGCGGTAGCTCCACGCGGTGTCCGAGGGGCTGAGGTCATGGGCCGCCCCGTTCACGGGGTACAGATGCATGGTCGACTTCATGGTCGGCATCGCCGCGCCGAAGCGAGCGTGCTCGCGGACCGCCTCGTCCGGGATCTCCTTGACGAAGTCGGCGCGCCAGTACCACTGGTCGCCCTTCGGATAGAGCCCGTCGAACGCGCTCTGGAGGGCCGGATGCGGCATCGACTGCACGCCGTGCATGAGCGGCTCGGGGACCGCGTCAAGCAGCGGCTTCATCGCCTCGCCGGCCTCCTGCTCGGAACCCGTGTGGCACCAGACGATCCCGCACACCTTGCGCATGTGGATCTCCTCGGGGAACGGAGGCGCCGGCGGGACCGTGTGGAACGCGAAGAAGCCGTTCAGCTCCCGCGGCGCGTCCGGCAGGAACTCGCGGTAGACCGAGAGCACCTCCTCGGCCTGCTCGACCGGCCAGAAGGTCGGGCCGCCGAAGACGTTGTCGACCCTGTGGAGGCGGAACAGGAACGAGGTGACTACGCCGAAGTTGCCGCCGCCGCCGCGGATCGCCCAGTACAGGTCGGGGTGATCGTCCGCGCTGGCGCGCACCTGCTCGCCGTTCGCGAGCACCATCTCGGCCTCGAGCAGGTTGTCGATGGCCAGGCCGCAGCTCCGGGTCAGGTGGCCGAGCCCGCCGCCGAGCGTGAGGCCGCCGACGCCGGTCGTCGAGATGATTCCGCTCGGTGTCGCGAGGCCGTGCTCGTTCGTGGCGCGATCGACCTCGCCCCACGTACAGCCGCCGCCGACGCGTACCGTGCGGGCATCGGGATCGACCTCGACGTGGTTGATCGGCGAGAGGTCGATGACGAGGCCATCGTCGACCGTACCGAGGCCGGCGCCGTTGTGGCCGCCGCCGCGCACGGCCAGCGGCAGGTCATGCTCGCGGGCGAAGCGGATCGCCCTCGCAACGTCGGCCGGGCTCGTGCAGCGCACGATCAGGGCCGGGCGCCGGTCGATCATGGCGTTGTAGACCTGGCGCGCCTCCTCGTAGCCGGCGTCGTCCTGTGCGATCAGCTCGCCGCCGAAGTCGCCCGCCAGCTCGCGGCGCGCCGCCGCCGCGGGTGAGACCGTCGTGCTCATCAAAACTCCTTGAATCGAGGTTTCTACCTCGGGAGGCGTGAATCCGGACGGCACAGTTGTTCCGCGCGACGCGATCCGACTCAGGTGATCCAGCGAGGCGGGGTCTCGCCCGGAGGCGCGTACGAGCAGAAGCGGCCGGTCCGGACCGAGGCGGTGAGGTGATCGGCGAGCGCGGGCGACTCGCGCTCCATCAGCTTGATCGCCGTCCGGATCGCCTTCGTCACGTTCACGCGCGCCCGCTCGGCCGGTGCCGAGCTGGGCCGGCTGCGGCCGCCGAGGCCGGCTGCGCGCGTGAGCTCGCCGACGAGCGCATCGAGCTCTTCCTCGAGCAGGGCCGCGCGCTCGTCGTCGTTGAAGCGGCGCGCCTGCTCGAGATCGGCTCGCAGCTCCTCGATACGCACGCGGTACTCCTGCTTGGCGCGCGCGTCGACGAGCGGATCGAGCCCGGCGGGCCGCCCCGCCTGCAGGTCTTCCCCGGCGACGCCTATTTGCTGCGGCGCCGCCCCGCTGTCCGCCGCCACCAGCTCGAGCACGTGTAGCTCGCGGCCCGGGCGGGCCAGCAGCAGCGCCAGGTAGCAGAGCCCCTTGAGGTCGCGAAGGCGCATCGTCGTGCCCTCGTAGGCGATCGTCCAGAAGTCGCCTTCACGGACGAAGCGCGTGTCGAGCGCGGGCGCCGGCTGACCGACATCCTCCAGCGCCTCGATCCGGCGTAGCAGCCCGGGAAGCCCGAGGTCCTCACTGAGGCTGCGGGCCTCGGCAAGCAGCCGCCCTGCGTTCTCGGCGTCGCCCGCGCGCCCCTCGTCCCGCAGCGCGCGGGCGTAGTCGAGCAGCACGCGCGCGCGCACCGCGCGGGCGCCGAGCAGCTCGCAGCGCTCGAGCGCGATCTCGAAATACGCCTCGGCCTCGTCCCAGCGCTCGAGCAGCGCGGCGAGCTTCGCCAGCCGCAGCGCGACCGGGCCGAACGGAAGCTGTGTCAGCGCGGTGGCGTTACGGTCGGCGAAGGGCTGCAGCAGCTCGTAGATGCGCTGGGCGCGACGCCTGTCGCGGACGGTCACGCACGCGTCGGCCAGCGAGCACAGCCGCAGCAGCCAGAAGCCATCCGGCTCGAGGTCCTCGAAGCCGCGTGCCGCCTGGCGCTCGATCTCGGCCGCCGCGGCACGAAGATCCTCACCCTCGGCGGCGGCCAGGGCGTCGCGCCAGCGCGGGATCCACAGGAAGCGCTCGCTGTGCTCCTCGACCTCGCGCGTGTGCTCAGCGAGCACGCCCTGCGCCCAGTGGATGGCGATCAGCTGCGCGTACTCGTAGACGTAGCCGGCGTACTCGCTGTGGCGCACGCGCGCGAAGTGCAATGCGTTCTGGGCCAAGCGCTCGGCGTCCGCGAAGCGCCCGTCGAGCACTGCTCGGATCACCTGGAGGCAGACCGCGTGCCAGCGGTAGAAGGGCTGGTCGATGTGGTCGGCGAGATCGGCGACCGCCGCTATCTCGGTGTCGATCGCCGGGCCGTCGCAGAGCTCGAGGAAGCAGTGGAAGCGACTGTTGTGGGCGAGGAAGGCGAACTCCTGCCTCCCCGTCTCGGCAGCCAGCGCGAGCATCTCGCGCGTGTTCTCGAGCCGCTCCTGGATCATGTCCGGCGAGCCGAGTGCCCAGTGGCGCGCGTGCAACGCCGTCACGAGCGCCTCCGAGTCGCCGAGCCGGCGCGACATCTCCACCGCCTCCGAGCACAGCCGCAGCCGCCGCTCGACGTCGCTCGAGTGGTAGATCTCGATCGCCAGCCGCGCGAGCACCGCCGCGCGCAGCGGGCTGTCCGTCTCCGGCAATGCCGCGAGCGCCTCCTCGAGGAGCCCGGCGCCGGTCACGCCGGCCTCGAAGCGCGCGAACAGCAGGAAGCCGCCCAGCCCGATCACGTAGCCCAGCGCGGCGCGGGCGAGCATCTCGCCGTCGTCGAGCCGCCGCGCCAGGTCGGCCGCCTCCTCGAAGCTCGACCTGGCCGCGCTCATGTCGCCCGCGCGCCAGCGCGCGTCGCCGAGCGCCAGCAGCAACTCGCAGCGGCGTTCCTGGGCGGCATCGAGGGCCCCGCCGAACAGCGCGAGCGCGCGCTCGTAGTGGACGCCGGCCTCCTCGTAGGCGAGCTGCTCTGCGGCGCGGTCGCCCGCCCGGACAAGGAAGTCGATCGCCGCCTCGGCGTCGCCGAGCGGAGCCGCGGCGGCAAGGTGGCGAGCGATCTCGGACAGGTGCGGATCGAGGTCGTTGCGGTAGGCCTCCTGCAGAACGGCGCCCATGCGGGCGTGCAGCTCGAGCCGCGTGGCGGGCGCGAGGTCCTCGTAGAGCGTCTCGCGCACCAGCTCATGGACGAACGCGTAGTGCCGCGGGAGCGCCGGGTCCTCGTGGATCACCCCCGCCTCGGCCGCCTCGTCGAGGACGTCCAGGAGCCTGGCGACGCCGAGGTCGGTGGTCCGCTCGAGCGCCTTCAGCTGGAACTCGCGGCCTGCCACGGCGGCCACGCCGAGCGCCCCGATCGCGTCCGGCGACAGATCGGCGAGCCGCCGCCGCAACAGCACCCGTACCTCCTCGGGGACCGGGCGCATCGGTCCGGATGCCTCGTCGGCGAGCCCCTCGGGCTCGACCAGCCTGAGCACCTCGTCCAGGAAGAACGGGTTGCCGCCGGTCAGGACATGCAGCCGCGTGGCCGCGGAGCGCGAGGTCTCCTGACCCGTCACGCCCTGGACGTACGCCTCGACGTCGTTCACCTCGAGTCCCTGCAGCGAAAGCCGCGGCCCGAAGCGCGCCAGCTCCGCGAACAGCTCCGGGCGCTCGTGTGACTGCGCCTCGCGCTCGCGGTACGCGCCGACGAGGACGACCGGCGCCTGGCTGATGGTCTCGCTCACGAAGCGCAGCAGGACGAGCGAGGCGGCGTCGGCGGCGTGCAGGTCGTCGAGCAGGACGACGAGCGGCTGAGAGCCGGCGCGCTCGACTAGAAAGCGCCCGGCGGCGTCGAAGAGCCGGAAGCGCGCCGTCTGCGGGTCGACCGACCCCTTCGCGCCGGGTGAGAGCCGCTCGAAGTCTCCACCCAGCGCGCGCACAGCCTGGATCCAGGGCCAGTAGGCGGGCGCGCCGCCCTCCTCCCAGCAGCGCCCGGCCGCCACCTGAAAGCCGCGCTCGCGGGCCATGCGCGTCAGCTCCTGCATCAGGCGCGTCTTGCCGATGCCCGGCTCGCCCGTCAGGAAGAACACGAGCCCGCGGCCCGCGCGCGCCTCGTCGAGCGCCGCCACGAGCTCGCCGAACTCCGAGTCCCTGCCGACGAACGGACGGGCCGGAGCCAAGGCTGAGGCACTGCGAGCCATCCGATGAGTGTCGACCACCGCGAACGCGGTGTCCAGGCTCCGTAACGAAACGAGGCCCCGCCGGAGCGGGGCCTCGTGAACGTCTCAGCGTCTGACGTCTCAGTCCTCTGTCTTGTCCTCAGGCGGCGGCGGTGCGTCCGGCACGTCCGGCAGCACCTCCGGCTCGTCAGGGAGGTCGTCGCCCGCGTCCGAGGACGGATCGGTCGAGCTGCCCTCCTCGCGAGCGTCGCCCTTTGCGCCGACCCCGACCGTCTCGCGCTTGCGCTCCTTCGGCTTCGTGACCGAGATCTTGACCTCGTCCTCGTCGCCGTCGGGCGCCTTGTCGACCTCGATGGTCGAGCCGGGCGGCATCGACTGCGAGAGCACCTCGTCCGCAAGCGGATCCTCGATGTAGCGCTGAATCGCACGCCGTAGCGGCCGCGCGCCCATGGCCGGATCCCAGCCCTTGTCGACCAGGAAGTCGGCCGCGCCCTCCGAGAGGTTGAGCGACAGCTCGCGCTCCGCCAGCGACTCGCGGATCCTCCGGAGCAGGAGATCCACGATCGTCGTGATCTCCTCCTTCGTGAGCTTGTGGAAGACGATGACCTCGTCGATGCGGTTGATGAACTCGGGCCGGAAGACCTTCTTCAGCTCTCCCATGATCCGGTTCTTCATGTCGTCGTACGACAGGCCGGTCTCGTCGCCCACCGTGAACCCGATGCCGGTGTTCTTGGCGATCTCGGAGGCGCCCACGTTCGAGGTCATGATCACGATCGCGTTGCGGAAGTCGACGGTGCGCCCCTGGGCGTCCGTCAGGCGTCCGTCCTCGAGGATCTGCAGCAGGATGTTGAACACATCCGGATGCGCCTTCTCGATCTCGTCGAGCAGGAGCACGCTGTACGGCTTGCGCCGCACGGCCTCGGTGAGCTGGCCGCCCTCGTCGTAGCCGATGTAACCCGGAGGCGAGCCGACGAGCCGCGACACGGAGTGCTTCTCCATGTACTCCGACATGTCGATCCGCACCATGGCGTCCTCGTCACCGAACAGGAACTCGGCGAGCGTCCGCGCCAGCTCCGTCTTCCCGACGCCCGAGGGGCCGAGGAAGATGAACGAGCCGGTCGGGCGCTTGGGGTCCTTGAGCCCGGCACGCGAGCGCCGGATGGCCTTGGAGACGGCCTCGATGGCCGCGTGCTGGCCGATGACGCGCTTGTGGAGCTCGTCCTCCATGCGCATCAGCTTCTGGGTCTCGGCCTCGGTGAGCTTGAAGACCGGGATACCGGTCCACATCGAGACGATGTCGGCGATCTCCTCCTCGCCGATCTCCGGCCGCTCGCCCGACTCGCCCGAGCGCCACTGCTCCTCGAGCTCGCGCTTCTTGTTGGTGAGCTGCCGCTCCTTGTCGCGCAGGTTCGCGGCCTTCTCGAACTCCTGCGCCTCGATCGCGGCCTCCTTGTCGCGCCGTGTCGTCTCGATCTCCTCCTCGAGATCCCGGTAGACGGGCGGGGCCGTCATCGACTTGATGCGCGCGCGTGAGGCGGCCTCGTCGATCAGGTCGATCGCCTTGTCCGGAAGGAACCGGTCGGAGATGTAGCGGTCCGCGAGCTCCGCCGCCGCCTCGAGCGCCTCGTCGGTGATGCCGACGCGGTGATGCTGCTCGTAGCGATCGCGCAGGCCCTTGAGGATCTGCACGGTGTCCTCGGTCGACGGCTGGTCGACGCGGATCTGCTGGAAGCGCCGCTCGAGCGCCGAGTCGCGCTCGAGGTACTTGCGGTACTCGTCGAGCGTCGTGGCGCCGATCGTCTGCAGCTCGCCGCGTGCGAGAGCCGGCTTGAGGATGCTGGCAGCGTCGATCGCGCCCTCCGCGGCACCCGCCCCGACGAGGTTGTGGAGCTCGTCGATGAACAGGATGATGTCGCCGCGCTGGGTGATCTCCTTCATCACCTTCTTGAGGCGCTCCTCGAACTCGCCGCGGTACTTCGAGCCGGCCACCAGGGCCGCCAGGTCGAGCGTGTAGATCTGCTTGTTCTTCAGCAGCTCCGGCACCTCGCCGTTCGTGATCAGCTGGGCGAGGCCCTCGACCACGGCGGTCTTGCCGACGCCCGGCTCTCCGATCAGAACCGGGTTGTTCTTCTGGCGCCGGGAGAGGATCTGCATGATCCGCTCGATCTCCGTCTCGCGGCCGACGACCGGGTCGAGCTTCGACTCGGCGGCCAGCTTCGTGAGGTTGCGGCCGAACTGGTCGAGCAGCTTGGACGACTTCTTGCCCTCGCCCTGAGCGCCCGCCGCAGCGCCGGCACGGCCCTGGCGACCGCCTGGGCCGGACAGCATGCGGATGACCTCGTTGCGGATCTTCTCGGAGTCGGCGTCGAAGTCGAGCAGGATGCGCGCGGCAACCCCCTCGTTCTCACGCACCAGGCCGAGCAGGATGTGCTCGGTGCCGATGTAGTTGTGACCGAGCGACAGCGCTTCCCGCAGCGCCAGCTCGAGCACCTTCTTCGCGCGCGGTGTGAACGGGATCTGGCCGGAGGTCACCTCTTCGCCGGAACCGACGATGCGGACGACCTGGGCGCGGACGCGCTCCACCGTGATGTCAAGCGACTCGAGTACGCGGGCCGCGAGTCCTTCTTCTTCTCTCAGCAGGCCGAGCAGGATGTGCTCGGTGCCGATGTAGTTGTGCTTGAGGATGCGGGCTTCCTCTTGGGCTAGGACCACCACCTGCCGGGCCCGTTCGGTGAAGCGCTCAAACACGGCTGCTCTCTATCTGTCGGGTACAACGGGGCGGGTGTAACCCGTTCTTCCCACATAGATCGGCATCTGCGCCGATCTGATGAGAGTCCCCGGGTTTCACCGACCCGCCTGGGCGAGTCTACCAATGGACCCCCTCGCGCTTTTCGGCTTCACGAAGCCCTAAAACCCGCGTCTTCCGCGGGATTTCCCGCGAGCACGCGGGGCCACGAAAGCAGCGCTGTGAGTCGGCGAGCGGCTGCGCGGCGAAATGGGCGCCAACTCAGGGCACGTGTACTAGGCTGCCCGCCCCATGAACCGCACTCGCCGAGCGGCTGCGCTCTGCCTCGTTTGCCTCGTCAGCATTGCCTTCGCCGCCTGCGGCGAGGACGACGACAACGCGTTCAAGGAGGACTACAACACCGCAGTCAAGCCTCTGAGCGAGCTGAACGAAGACATCGGCAGCTCCCTGAGCGGCGCCGCAGGGCAGTCGAACGACGCGATCGCGGACCAGTTCCAGAAGTTGGCGGATAAAGCCCAGCAGGCCCGCGACAACCTCGCCGAGCTCGAACCGCCGGAGGACGCCAAGGATTCCTTCGACAAGCTGCTGAGCTCCCTCCAGGACGGCACGGACGACCTACGCGCGGTGGCCTCGGCGGCCAAGGACGGCGATCCCCAGGCGGCACGCCAGGCCGCTCAGGACCTGGTTACGTCGGGTGAGGAGATCCAGAAGGCGGAGACGGCGTTGCAGAAGGCTGTGGACGGCTGAGCTACTCGGCGCCTTCGAGGCGCGTCAGCGTCTGGTCGGCGAAGCTGATGACCCAGAGGTCCTGCGCACCCCGTGCTCACCCGATCCGCAGTCTGACCGATCCTGATCGGCAGGCCGATGACGCGATCGGTCGCGGGTCGATCCGTGTGAGACCGTGCCGTCGCGAGTGTTGGGGACCCAGATCGTCTTCTGCCCGTCCGGGGGTGATTCGGGCCGTCTCCGACTGGGATCGTCGCAACGACACGGTTGGTCGTGGTGTCGATGCGCTGAACGTTGTCGTCCTCGAAGTTCGCCACCCACACCGCCTTGCCCGAGAGGGTCATGCCGGTCGGATGGTCTCCGACGTCGATGGTTGCCACGACCTTCCGCGTCCGCGGATCGATACGCGAGACGGTGTCATCGCCCGAGTTCGTGACCCAGACCGCCTTGTGCCCGTAGGCCACGGCCGTAGGGTCGTCGCCGACCGGATCGGCCGGCCCGATACTCGATTCCTCGGGGGTCGATCGGCATCAGCGTGTCGTCCTCGCGGTTCACGACCCACATGCGCCTGATCGTCGGCGTCAGCCAACGGGACTGTCGCCGACCGGTATGCGCTCCATCACGAGGGTGTGCGGGCTGAAGCGCGTAGACGCTGTCCGAGTCGCTGCTTGCGACCCAGATCGAGCGAAAGGCGGCCGCAAGCGCGACCGGCCGGCCGCCGATCAGCGCTCCGGGCCGCTGCATCCGGCTCAGTTCCTGATCGAACCTGAAGAATCCGTCCCTCCGGCGCCGTCGCGACCCAGACCGCCTCGGGCGAGGACACCACGCGGTCGGCGATCCCGGGACCGGGATCGGGGGCCCAGACCGACCGCAGGACGCAGTCACGGCGGGCCGGCAGAGCGTCTGAGCCGGCTCGTCGGCGGAGCCGTCCTGGGTGAGCCACGAAGGCGACGACCACGGCGACAGCGCGAGAAGAGGGCCGTGCGCGCGACCGCATCGGCGCGTGCGGCGTCGCGGACGACGGACGCGCCAGCGTGAGGGTGGCTCGAATTCGGGTCGCCGTGCGGACGGCTCGCGTATGCGCGTGGGTCGAGCCACTCATCGCGATTCGAGCCTCACGACGGTGTCCTCGGTGGCGACTGGTCACCCAGATCCGACCGTCACCACCGGTTGCGATCCCGGATGGGTCCTCCGGAACCCGGACGACTCCACCGGAGATGCTGTCCGCGTGGGTCAACCCTGGTGACGACATCCCGTTCGGCGTCAGTCACCCAGAGCCAGCGCCGGTCGAGGGCGAGCTCGCTCCGGCCTGTCCGCCGACCCGCACGGTCCGCTGATCGGGGCCGTCGATGAACGCTGGCACCTTTCTGACGACGCCATCACCCGCCACCGAGGTCCAGACCTCGGTGACTCCGGCGGCGACGTCAGATCGGGAAGCGTCCGAGCGAGATGGGGGACCCGATCACGAGCCCCGAGCGGGCGTCGATCGATGCGCAGCTGGCCGTCGAACGTGTCGAGCACCCAGAGACGGTCGCCGCCGAGGCTGAGCGCACCACGCGAGCGGACACGGAATGACGTCTCCCGGCACGACCGCATTCGTGTGGGCATCGATCTTCATCACACGGTCGTCCTCGGTGGACACCCAGACGAATCCGCTCGGCGCCGCGAGGTCGACCGGCGCGGCGCCGACCGGAATCGTTTGGCCGTGACCCGGCGGGCGTCGATGTCGATCTTCGAGACCGTCCGGTCGCCGAAGTTCGCCACCCACACCGATGCCGGCCCGACGGATAGTGCCGTCGGGTCCTCGCCGACAGGAATCCGGTCGCGTATCTGCGGCCGCCGGGCGTTGATGTAGGTCACCGACTCCGAGCCGGTGTTCGCGACCCAGATGCCACCGCCTCCGACGCCACCGCACCCGGCGCGTCGCCGACCGGGATCGGGCGACCTACGACCTGCGCCGCCGGCGGGCCTGGAGGCAGTGCGTTGCCCGCCGTCGCGGCATCGCCGTCCGTTGATTCCTCCGAGCCAAGCAGCAAAACAGCGACCACCGCCGCCGCTGCGACACCAACCGCGGCGACCAATGCCACCCACACGCCCCGTCGCCGCGGCGCTCGCGGCAGCCGTGTCCGCCCAGCGGCCAGCCGCGCCCGCGCCCCCGTATCGCCGCCGCCCGGCACTGCCGCCAGCGCGGCTCGGCCCATGTCGCTGGCGGAGTCGTAGCGGTCCTCTGCGTCCTTCTCCATGGCGCGCCGCGCGACCCCGGCGAGCCGCCGGGGCACCTCGGGCGAGAGGTCCGTTGCCATCGGTGGCGAGTCTGAGATGTGCGCCCACAGCTTCGCCACGTCGTCATCGCGCGGGAACGGCACCTGGCCGGTGAGCGTCTCGTAGAGCACGGCGCCGAGGGCGTAGACGTCGGCGCGGCCGTCGACGTGGTCGCCGCGCAGCTGCTCGGGCGCCACGTAGTCGAGCGTCCCCACCCACTCGCCGGCGGAGGTCAGGCCGCTCTCCGAGGCGCTCCGCTTGGTCAGGCCGAAGTCGGTGAGGTAGACGTGCTCGCCCCCGCCACGTGACGCGACCAGGATGTTCGCCGGCTTCACGTCACGGTGCACGAGGCCGCGCTCGTGTGCCGCGTCGAGCGCTGACGCCACCTGGGCGATCACACCGGCCGCCCGCAGCGGATCGAGCTTGCCCTCCGCGGCCACCAGCGAGCGCAGGTCCGTGCCGTCGACAAAGCGCATTGCGATGTACAGCACGCCGTCGGTCTCGCCCGCGGCAAAGACCGGAATCACGTTCGGATGGTCGAGCGAAGCGGTGAGCCGGGACTCGCGAACGAAGCGGTCACGGAAGGCGACGTTGTCCGACAGGCTGCCCGCGATCACCTTCAGGGCGACCGGTCTGCCCAGAGAAATCTGTACGGCGCGGTACACGACGCCCATGCCGCCGCGCCCCACCTCGTCTTCGACTTTGAAGTCGCCGAGGGTCGAGCCCGTCGAAAGCACGCTCATCCAATCGCCGGAGTCCAATGCCCACACTAACCCAAGTCGCTGGACTCGCGCACCCAATCTGGTCAAAGTAGGGGTATGGCAGTGGTCCCTGCCAGCCCGCACGCCGCAAGCGCGATCGAGCTCAAGGCTCAGATCGAGGCCGAGCGCGAGGGCCAACCGTTCCTCATCTACCGCGACGACGACGGCCGGCACGAGCTGGTCGTGCTCGAGCCGGACAAGGAACGCATCACGCTCGGGCGGCGTTCGTCCGCGGACCTGACGCTGTTCTGGGACGACGAGGTCTCGCGGCTCCACGCCGAGATCGTCCGCCGAGGCGAGGATTGGACGGTCGAGGACAACGGGCTGTCGCTGAACGGAACGTTCGTGAACGGCGAGCCCGTCGGCGGCCACCGCAGGCTCCACGATGGCGACGCGTTGCGAATCGGCTCGACCGTGATCGTGTTCCGCAACCCCGGCGACCGCGAGTCACGCGTGACCACCCCCTCCGCCGATCTGCGCAAGGTGGTCGAGCTGACCGACTCGCAGCGGCGCGTGCTCATAGCCCTGTGCCGTCCCTTCAAGGACTCGGCGGCGTTCGTGACCCCGCCGCCGAACGAACAGATCGCGAAGGAGCTCTTTCTGAGCGTCGACGCCGTCAAGAAGCACATGCGGTCACTGTTCGAGAAGTTCGAGGTCCAGCATCTGCCGCAGAACGAGAAGCGCGCGCGCCTCGTCGAACGGGCCTTCGCCGGCGGCTTCATCTCCGAGCGCAACCTCTGACGAAGGTGTACCCAGACGGCACCTAGGTGCCCTTCCGCGTGCCGGGCCCACTCGGCAGTCTGGACCCATGAGAGGACTTGCGGCGTGTCTCTGCGCGCTCGCCGCCACCCTGCTCCTCGCAGGACCGCTGACGGGCGCCGCCCGAGGCGAGCTCAAGCGCGTGACCGTGCGACAGGGTCCTTTGACGGTGCCCCCGTACGGCGTTCGCTTCACCTCGCGGCGCACGCGCGAGGTGCGCGCGCCGCGCCTCGATGGCTGGCTCGTGCGCATGCACGCCCGCGTTGTCGACGCGAAGGGCCGTCCGATTCCGGTGCGCGAGGTGATGTTGCATCACGTCGTCTACAAGAACCGCTCGCGCCGCGACCCCGTCTGTGCCGGGGCCGAGAGCTTCTACGGCACGGGCGAGGAGAACCAGACGCTCAGGCTGCCGCCCGGCTACGGCTACCGGGTGCGGCGCCGCGACCGCTGGTCGACCGGCTGGATGCTGATGAACCACCGCGACGGCATGCGGGAGGCCTTCATCGAGTACAGCGCCTGGATCGAGACGTCGCGCCGCCTGCGCCCGGTCATCCCCTACTGGGTGCGCGCGACCGGCTGCCGTGGCGCGGGCGACCCGATCTTCAACGTGCCCGGAAGGGGCGGCGCCGGTGCTCTCTTTACGCGTTCGGCGTCATTCGCCGTGCCTCACAGCGGCCACATCGTGGCCGGGAGCTCCCACGTCCACGGTGGCGCGCGAGCGCTGCTTCTGACCCAGACGGCGTGCGACAACCGGACGCTGATGCGCTCGCGGCCGCTCTACGGCCTGCCCGACCATCCGTACTACAACGTGCTGCCGGTGCTCCACGAGCCGGGCCCGATCGCCACGGAGCGGGTCACGAGCCGCGCCGGTGTTCCCGTCCGCCGGGGCGAGCGGCTGATGGCAACCGCGGCCTACGACGACAGCCGCCCGCACACCCGAGCGATGGGCATCTGGCACCTCTACCTGGCACCGGGTGAGCCTGCGCCGGATGCGTGCCCCCAGCTCCCGGGCGACCTGACCGGGCACGTCCCTCCCATCCCCGGTCGACGGGAGCCGCCCGCGGTGACGGTGCCGCTCACCGGCATCGACGCTCGCGGGCGGGCCGTGCCCATGCTCACCCCGCCGGGTCCGCTCATTCGGCGCGCCGGCGCCGCGACGGTCCGGGTGGCCGGCAGTGCCTACAGCGTCCGCCGGCTCTCGATCGCGCTGGGTGGGCGCGTGCGCTGGCAGTTCCGCGACAGCGGCCTCCATGACGTGACGCTCGCCTCCGGCCCTGTCGGCTTCGCGAGCCGCTGGAAGAGGCGCGGCGGGAGCTACGCCCGACGCTTTGACGTGCCCGGCACCTACCGGCTCTTCTGCTCGCTCCACCCCATCGCGATGAACCAGGTCATCGACGTGAGGAGCGGCGCTTGACTGCTCGCCGCCGCCTCCCCCTTCCTTCGGGCTTGCACGCTCACCGTTGGACGTGGCGGGGGCGGCGGCAGCACTAGCTGCGCATCGCGGGGAACAGCACGACCTCGCGAATCGAGCTGCGCCCGCTCATCAGCATGACGAGCCGGTCGATGCCGATTCCGATGCCGCCGGTCGGCGGCATGCCGTGCTCGAGCGCGCGCACGTAGTCCTCGTCGTAGGGCTGGGTCTCCTCGTCGCCCGCCGCCTCGTCGGCGCGCTGCTGCTCGAAGCGCGCGCGCTGCTCGTCCGGGTCGTTCAGCTCGCTGAAGGCGTTCGCGAACTCCATGCCGCCGGCGTAGGCCTCGAAGCGCTCCACGAGGCCGGGTTCCGAGCGATGGTCCTTCGCGAACGGTGAGAGCTCCTTCGGGTAGTCGAGGATGAAGGTCGGGTTGTGCAGGTCCGGCTCGACCTGCTTCGAGAGCAGGTCGTCCACTCGCTTGGCCCATGTGCCCTCGCCGGGCAGGTCGTCCTTCGTGATATCGAGCCCGGTCTTCTCGCGGATGGCATCGCGCAGGGTGATGCGCCGCCAGGGCGGCGAGAAGTCGATCGGCCCGTCGTAGCCGACCTCGGATGCGACGTAGGAGATCAGCTCCTCGAGCCGGCCCGCGATGTCCACGTAGTCCGCGTAGGCCTCGTACCACTCGAGCATCGTGAACTCGGGGTTGTGCTTGTGAGAGATGCCCTCGTTGCGGAAGTCCTTGCCGATCTCGTAGACGCGCTCGAGGCCGCCCACGATCAGGCGCTTGAGGTAGAGCTCGTCGGCGATCCGCAGGAAGAACTCGCGGTCGAGCGCGTTGTGGTGGGTCACGAACGGCCGTGCGAGTGCGCCTCCGTAGAGCGGCTGCAGGACAGGCGTCTCGACCTCCAGGAAGCCGCGCTCGTCGAGCCAACGGCGCACGGCGCGGACGATCCGGCTGCGCAGGATGAACAGCTCGCGCGTCTCCTCGTTGGCGAGCAGGTCGAGCTCGCGGTGGCGGTAGCGCGTCTCGACGTCCTCGAGGCCGTGGAACTTCTCCGGCGGCGCGCGCAGCGATTTGGCGAGCAGCGTCCAGGAGCTGGCGCGCAGGCTGAGCTCGCCGCGCCGCGACTTGAAGGCCGTGCCGTCCACACCGATCAGGTCGCCGAGGTCGAGCGAGGTGAGCGTCTCAAACGAGTCCTCGCCGAGCACGTCGCGCTTCGCGTGGATCTGGAGCTTGCCGCTGCGGTCCTGGACGTCGAGGAAGGCGGCGCCGCCGTGGCCGCGGCGCGCAGTCAGGCGGCCGGCGACGCGGTACGCGGCGTCGGTCTCCTCCCCGTCGGCGAGGCCGTCGTGAGCGGCGTGCACCTCGGCGATCGGCGTGACGCCGTCGAACTCGTGCGGGAAGGGGTCGATGCCCTGCTCGCGCAGGCGCTCGAGCTTGGCCCGGCGATCGTCCACGGCGGTGAAAGCTATTCGACCGGCCGAGCCGCCGCGGGGGGCCGGGGGCGTGAGCCCCCGGATGCGTTCATCGCTCGATCTTGGTGATCTTGAGCTTGCGGGCGGGACCGCGTGGCACCGGCACCGTGACGGTCTCGCCGCGCTTGTGGCCGAGCAGTGCGCGTCCGACCGGCGACTCGTTCGAGAGCTTGCCGTCGGAGGGATCTGCCTCGGCCGACCCGACGATCTTGAACTTCTGCGACTTGTCGGTCTTCTGGTCCTTCACGTGGACCGTCGCGCCGACGCCCACCGTCTCGGTGTCGACCGACTTCTCGTCGATCACGCGCGCGCTCGCGAGACGCTCCTCGAGGTCGGAGATCTGCTTCTCGAGCATCGCCTGCTCGTTCTTCGCGTCGTCGTACTCCGAGTTCTCGGAGATGTCGCCGAACTCGCGAGCCTCCTTGATGCGCTCGGCGACCTCGCGCCTGCGGTCGCCGCGCAGGTACTCGATCTTCGTCTTGAGCTCTTCGAGCCCCTGGGGTGTGAGAACGGTCTCGCGTGCCATAGAAAACCCTCCGCTTCGTGCCCGGAGGGACGGAGCAGTCTAGCAAGGGGCCTTACGCCTGCAAGGGCGCTTTGGATCAGGCAGCCAGCGGGGTTGCGCCGTCTGCGATCTCGCTCCACGCCTCGCGTGCGTGAGCCGTCGTCGGCGCCGTGACGAGCGGCTCGCGAGCCTTCCTCGTGAGCCCGAGGCGCTCGGCGTACCAGGGGTAGAACTTGCGCAAATAGCGGCCCGCTCGTTCCACGCCGAGGTGCTCCTCGGCGCACTCGATCACCCATTCGAGCTCGCGCGCCACCTCGGCGACGGTGGGCTCGCCCTCGTAGGTTCCCGTCAGGCGGCCGAGCCGCCACGGATTTCCGAGCGAGCCGCGCGCGAGCATGATCGCTGTCGCGCCACTCTCGGCGAAGGCGCTGCGAGCGCGATCGTCGGACGAGAGCCCCCCGGAGAGGATCACCGGCACGGGCAGCGTCTCCGCGAGCTCGCGCGCCAGGGCGTAGTCGGGCTGCCCCGAGTGCTGCTGCGAGGCGTGCCGCGGATGGAACGCGATTCCCGCCACGCCCGCCTCCTCGACGAGGCGCCGGGCGAGCACGACGCCTGCCTGATCCCCGGGCTGCTCGCCGGGGCGCAGCTTGACCGTCACGGGCAGGCCGCTGCCGGCACGGGCTGCCTGCGCGAGCGCGACCGCCTTCGCGGGATCGGAGAGGAGAGCTGCGCCGGCCCCGGTCCTGCAGACCTTGCGGACCGGGCAGCCCATGTTCAGGTCGATCAACTCCGCCCCGGCGCACGGCGACCATCGCGGCCGCCTCGGCCATCACGGCCGGGTCGTGCCCGAACAACTGCATGGAGAGCGGGTGTTCGTCGGGATGGATGCGCAGGAACTCGCGCACCGTGCGCTCGTTCCCGTGCGCCAGCCCGAAGCTCGAGACCATCTCCGACACGACCAGCCCGGCGCCGAAGCGCTTCGCCTGCAGACGCACGAACCAGTTGCCGATGCCGGCGAGCGGCGCCAGCACGACGCGGTTCTCGATCGGCACGCCGCCGAGCGACCAGGGATCGGTGAGCGAGGGCACGGTCGGCTAACGGTAGCGCCGGCCGGGGTAGCCTGAGGACATGGACGAGGAGGCCTTCAACCTGTCGACGCGGCGATTCCTGAAGCAGCTGGGCGTGACCTCCCAGCGCGAGATCGAACAGGGCGTCCGCGACCAGATCGACGCCGGCCGGCTGCAGGGCGACGAGCGCCTGCCGGCCCGGGCGACCGTCACCGTCGAGGGGCTGCCCGAGCCAATCGAGATCGAAGGCGAGATCTCGCTGAGCTAGGCGGCCTCGCACATCACCGTGAGGTCGTGCCCGACGCCGGCGCGGTCCTCGGTCAGCTGGCGCCAGGTGATCCTGACTGGACGCCACCCGGCAGCGCTCAGCTTGCGGTCGCGGCGCCGGTCGCGCTCGAACGCGAGCGGCGTGAGGTGGAACTGACGGCTGTCCAGCTCAACCGCTATCCGCTCCGGACGCCATAGGGCATCGATCTCGAAGGTCTCGCCGTCGATCACGAGGACCACGTTCGTCTCGGGCCGCCGCAGGCCGAACTCGTCCACCAGTTCGATCAGGAGCTCCTCGAGGTCGCTGCGGGTGAAGGTGCTGCCCGCGTTGCGTTTGCTGAGCGCCTTCGTCAGCTTGCGGCTTCCGGGCCGCCGCGGATAGCGGTGAAGCAGGGTGGGAAGTGAGAGGTGGTCGTAGAGGCGGAGGACGTCGGCCTCGTTGATGAGGCGTTCGAGGCGGCGTTCCGTCATGGCGGGTGCGCAGTCGAGGATGGTGCGGGGGATGGTTGTCACGGGGATGCCGTCGACCTCGGTCCGCTCGTCGTCCGGAAGGTTTGAGCGATGAAGGACGATGGCCTTCCGTTCGCGGCGCTTCGCAGGCGCGGTGACCTGGATCGGTGCGCTGAATCCACCGATCAGCCCCCAAAGCTCGGCCGCCGAGTGGTGACTCAACACGGCGCCAGGGCCGACGGCGAGCACGGCGGCCATCCACTGGGACAGCTTCGACTCGGGTGGCCCCAAGCCGTAGACGCCCCGATGCCGGACCTGAAGACGGCCCAGCTTGACGCGGTAGTCGATGGCTGTGGGCGGCAGCCCGAGCCGAATCAACTGGCCCCGTCCGAGAGCGTCGTGCTGGTGGCGCGCAAGCTCGAAAATTGCACGATCGATCGGATCCGAGGAACGTTGACGGCAACTAATGCCGTCAACGTTCCACGGACGATCAACCCGGTCGGAATCACCCTCCCTCACTGCTGTCTTTACGCCAGAGAAGCGTGACGTCCGCGTTACAACCGTTACGACTCGTTGCGCTCCCAGATCAACTTCAGCCCACGTAGCGTCAGCAGGTCATCCACCTCGTCCACCTGCTCGCAGAACGGGGTGATCGCCGAGGCGTAGCCGCCGGTCGCGATCGTGGCCGCCTCCTCGCCGAGCTCCTCGCGCAGGCGGGTGAGGATGCCGTCGACCTGGCCGGCGAAGCCGTAGACCACGCCGGCCTGGATCGCCTCCTGAGTGCCCTTGCCGATCGCGTGCTCGGGCCGGGCGATCTCGACGCGTGGCAGGCGCGCCGCGCGTGCCGCCAGCGCCTCCAGGGAGATCTCGATCCCGGGCGCGATCACCCCGCCCAGGTACTCGCCGGCGGACGAGACCACGTCGTAGTTGATCGCGGTCCCGAAGTCCACGGAGATGCAGGCGCCGCCGATGCGCTCGTAGGCCGCCACCGCGTTCACCAATCGATCCGCGCCCAGCTCCTGAGGCCGGTCGATGCGGATCGGCATGCCGGTGCGCAGCGACGGCCCCACCAAGGTCCCACGACCGCCCAGGTAGCGCTCGATCATCTGCTCGAACTCGTGCGCGAGCGTCGGCACGACCGAGGAGACGATCGCGGCGTCCACGTCCGCGAGCCGCAGGTCGCGCAGCCCGAGCAGGTTCGAGAGCACAGCGGCCAGCTCGTCGGCGGTCGCGAAGCGGGCGGTGGCAAAGCGCCAGTGCTCGACAAGTTCCTCGGAGCGGAACATGCCGAGGTGCGTCTGGGTGTTGCCTACGTCGATCGCGAGCAGCACAGCGGCGCGATTATTGCCGCAAGGGCGCACCCATTGCGTGGAAGCCGCCGTCCACGTGCAGGATCTCGCCGGACACACCGCGAGACAGATCGGACAGCAGGAACAGCACGGCGTCCGCGACGGGAGACGGGTCCTTCACGTCCCACCCCATCGGTGCCTGCTTTTCCCACAGGCCGGCCAGCTGCTCGAACCCGGGGATCCCTCCAGCCGCCGGCGTGTCGACAGGCCCCGCGGAGACCAGGTTGACCCGGACGCCCGAAGACCCCAAGTCCCGGGCGAGATACCGCGACACCGACTCCAAAGCCGCCTTCGCAACGCCCATCCAGTCGTACACCGGCCACGCCACGCTCGCGTCGAAGTCGAGCGCCACGAAGCTGGACGGCGACAACGGCAGCAGCGCCTCGCACAGCGCCTTGAACGAATACGCGCTCGTCCGGAACGCCACCTCGGCGGATTCCGGCGGCGCGCTCATGAAGTTGCCACCGAGGGCGTCCCCCGGCGCGAACGCGATCGCATGAAGAGCGCCGTCGATGCCGCCCCAGCGCGACTCGAGCTCGGACCGCAGCGCGGCGAAGTCGTCCGGGTTGTTCACGTCCAGCTCGAGCACGTCGGGCGGATCCGGCAGCCGCGCGGCCGCGCGCTCGGTCATCCGACGCGTGCGGCCGAAGCCGGTGAGGACGATCTCCGCCCCCTCCTGCTGCGCCCGCTCGGCGACGGAGTAGGCGATCGAGCCCTTGGTTAGTACGCCCGTTATCAGCAGGCGCTTGCCTGCCAGCATCAGATCAGGACTGGCTGGGTGTCGGCCTGCGGCTCGTCCACGAGCGGCATCGTGTCACGTCGCCAGACGAGGTCGACGCTCGCCCTTGCGACGAGCTTCCTGTGCTGGTTCAGCACCCGCCAGCGCGTGGCGACGAGCCCGTGCGCGGGGTCGATCTCGGTCTTCTCGACGACCTCGCCCTCGACGTGGATCGTGTCGCCGATCCTGACCGGTTGCTTGAAGACCGCGTCGCCGACGCGCCGCAGCGCGACGATCCGCTCCGGGTCGAACGGCATCAGCCCGGCCGCGTACGAGAGCACGAGCAGGCCGTGCGCGATGCGCTCGCCGAAGCGGCTCGAAGCGGCCCACTCCGCATCCGTGTGCTGCGGGTGGGTGTCGCCACTCAGAGTCGCGAAGCTCGTGATGTCCGCCTCGCCGATCGTCCGCCCGCGCGTGACGAAGGGCTCGCCCTCGCTCAGGGCGTCGAAGTCCTTCGAGAAGACGTTCACGGCGACGTCACCCGCTTCGGCGGACGGCGGAAGTGGCCGCTCGCGCGCTCCTTCAGCGCACGCAGGAACTCGTAGGCCGCGCGCCGGTGGCCCTCCTCGGAGGGATGAAAGCCGTCCGCCCCGAAAGTCGAGCGCTCGTCTGCCGCCGGATGGTCGAAGCCCTCGAGCAGCACCACGCCGTGCGCCTCGGCCACCGAGCGCGACGCATCGTTGAACAGCCGCATGCCCTGCTCGACACGCGCACGCGAGCGCGGGCGCAGGTCGAGGAAGCGCGAGATGTCCGGATAGGTGGCCGACATGATCTCGGCGTGGGGCGCCTCGCGCCGCAGCCGCCTGAACATCCGGCCGAGCCGCTCCGCGTACTCGCCCGAGTCCGGCCGCGTCGACTCGAGCACGTCGTTGGCGCCGCACACGAGCGTGATCAGGTCGGGGTCGAGCTCGATCGCTCTCGCGAGCTGCTCGCTCTCGACCTTCTTGCTCGTCGCGCCAACCGACGCGAGGTTCTCGTAGTGAATATCCGGGCCGAGCTCGCGCGCGATCTCGTCCGGCCAGCGTGACTGCCCCGGGACGAGGCCGGCGGTGAAGCTGTCTCCCATGGCGACGTAGGTGGTCACAGCGGGATGTTCCCTCCGCCGTTCCCATAGTCGCCCGACAGCGACAGGCTCGCCAGCGCGCCCGCGAGCCGGCGGCGGGTGTCGGCTGGTTCGATGAGCTCGTCGATGTGGCCCTCGCGCGCCGCGACGACCGCGGACACGTTGCCCTCGGCGTACTCGGCCGCGAGCCGGTCGTGCTCCGCCTCGGGATCGTCGGCCGCCGCGATGTCGCGCTTGTGAACGATCCCCACTGCCTGCTTCGGGCCCATGATCCCTATCTCGGCATCCGGCCACGCGAGCGCGAGGTCGGCGCCGAGGTCCTTCGAGTTCATCGTGATGTATGCGCCGCCGTAGGCCTTGCGGAGGATCACGGTCACCTTCGGCACCACCGCCTCGGCGAACGCATGCAGGAGCTTGGCGCCCTGGCGAATCACGCCGAGGCCCTCCTGCTTCGTGCCGGGCAGGAAGCCGGGCGTGTCGACGAGCACGACGAGAGGCAGGCCGTACGAGTTGCAGATGCGTACGAACTTGGCGGCCTTCTGGGATGCCGCGGCGTCGATCACTCCGCCGAGATACCAGGGTTGGTTGGCAATCACGCCCACGGCGCGGCCGTC
Organism: uncultured Thermoleophilaceae bacterium; assembly: GCA_963814095.1. Taxonomy (GTDB): domain Bacteria; phylum Actinomycetota; class Thermoleophilia; order Solirubrobacterales; family Thermoleophilaceae; genus JACVRW01. Next base: position 354,344 of record CAWFBT010000006.1, read on the forward strand.
GATGCGGCAGAAGCCCGTGACCATGTTGCGCGCCCAGCGCTCGGACATCTCGACCATCGCGCCGTCGTCCACGAGCGCCCCGATCACGTCACGCACGTCATAGACGGAGCGCTGCGACTCGGGCACGAAGGTGGACGGGTCGACGGTCGGCACCGCCGCCGGACCGCCGTGCGGCGACTCCTCGCCGGCATGCGACGGCAGGAAGCTGAGCAGCCGCCGGGCGAGCGCCGCGGCCTCGAGGTCGTCCTTCGCCACGAACTGGCAGACGCCGTTCTTCGAGTGCACGCGCGGGCCGCCGAGCTCGGCGGCGTCGACGTCCTCACCCATGACCTCGCGCACGACGCCCGGTCCGGTCAGGAACATCGCCGAGCCCTCGGTCATCACGACGAAGTCGGTCAGCGCCGGCGAATAGGCGCCGCCGCCGGCCGACACTCCGGTGATGATCGAGATCTGCGGGACGCGGCCGGAGAGCTTCACGCTCTCACGGAAGATGCGCCCGTAGCCGCCGAGCGCCGCGATGCCGTCGTCCATGCGGGCGCCGCCCGATGCGACGAAGCCGATCACGGGCGCTCCGGCGCGGCCGGCGAGCTGCATCACGCGCACGATCGTCTCGGCGTGCGCCTCGCCCAGCGAGCCGCCGGCGAAGCGCTGGTCCTGCGCGTAGCAGTAGACCGGCCGGCCGGCGATAGTGCCGGCGGCGCCGACGACGCCGTCGCCGGCCTGCATGCGCTTCGACTCGCGCCGTGGCAGCACGGTCGAGCGGATGACATGCAGCGAGCCCGGGTCGCAGAGCGCCTCCAACCGCTCGTGAGGGGTCAGCGTGCGGGGCTCCTCCACGACGACGGCTGCCGCATGCCGACCGTTCTGCGACCGGTCGCGGGCCATCGTCCTCTCGGCAAGTGCGCTCATGACGCCTCCAGGCAGAGCACGGCGTTGTGACCTCCGAATCCGAATGCGTTCGAGATCCCGATCGCGCGGACCTCTCCGTTCTGGAGCGGCCGCGCTTCGTTCGGTACGTAGTCCAGATCGAGCCCCTCGTCGGGCTCCTCGTAGTTCAGGGTCGGCGGCGCGATCCGGTCGCGCAGCGCCAACAGCGTTGCGATCGACTCGACGGCTCCGGCGGCACCGAGCAGATGCCCGATCGCGGACTTGGTCGAGCTGATCGGCAGCTTGCCCGCGAGCTCCTCGCCGAACGCGGCCTTGAGCGCGTTCGTCTCGGCGCGGTCGTTGAGCGGCGTCGAGGTGCCGTGGGCGTTGATGTAGATGATGTCCTTCGGCTCGAGATCTGCGTCCTTAAGCGCGAGCTCGATCGCCTTCGAGGCGCCGCGGCCATTCGGCTCGGGGGCCGTCAGGTGGTACGCGTCCGAGGTGGACGCGTAGCCCCGCACGTAGCCGAGGATGCGCGCGCCGCGCTCCTTGGCGGCCTCCTCCTCCTCGAGCACGAGCACGCCGGCTCCCTCGCCCATCACGAAGCCGTCGCGGCGCCGGTCAAAGGGACGCGAGATGCCGCTGTCCGACAGCGCGTCCATGCGTCCGAACGCAGCCGTGGCGAGCGGCGTGATGGCGGCCTCGCTGCCACCCGTGACGACGCGGTCGGCATCGCCGTAGCGGATCAGCCGCTCCGCCATGCCGATCGCGTGAGCGCCCGCCGCGCAGGCCGACACCGTGCCGAACGACTGACCGCGCAGGTCGTACTTCATCGCGACGACGCCCGAGGCGGCGTTGGCCATCAGCAGCGGGATCGAGAGCGGCGAGATCTTCTGCTCGCCCTGCTCCCGCATAATGATGTGCTGGTGCTCGAGCGTGCCGATCCCGCCGATGCCCGTGCCGATGATGCAGGCCGTCCGGTCGGGGTCGCCGGGCGGGCCGTCCTCCCAGCCGGCGTCCTCGAGCGCCTCCTTCGAGGCCGCGAGGGCGAACTGGGTGAAGCGGTCCGAGCGGCGCGCCTCCTTGACGGAGAGATGCTCCGTGGGCTCGAACTCCGAAGCACGGCCAAAGCCGTCCTCGATCCCGGACACCCCGGCGCTCCAGCGCTCGTGCAGGGTGCGGGCGCCGACGCCTAGAGGCGTGACCGCGCCAACTCCGGTTATGACGACGGTACGCGTCATCCCAGCTTCGACATCACCAGATCGACGGCCTGACGGACGGTCTTCACACCCTCCATGTCCTCGCCCTTGAGCTGCACGCCGTACTCGTCCTCGACGATTTGGGCGAGCTCGACGAGGTCGAGCGAATCGACGTCCATGGCCTCGAACTCGGCATCGGGGCCGATCTGGTCCGACTCGGCGCCGAACTCTTCGAGAGCCTTGAACACCCTGCTCTCGATCTCCTCACGTGTTGCGGTAGCTGCCATCTCTTCCTTTCGTTCGTCTGAGACGCGCCTACTCAGGCGGTCAACCCTCCATCAACCGTCAAGCACACGCCGGTTACATAGCCGGCGCCGTCGGAAGCCAGGAAGCGCACGCACTCGGCGACGTCCTCCGGGGTTCCGGGCCTGCGGGCGGGCACGTGCTCGAGCAGGTTCTCGGCGATGCCCTCGGTCATGTCTGTCTCTATCAACCCGGGGGCGACGGCGTTCACGGTCACACCGCGACGCGCGACCTCGGCCGCGACGGTCTTCGTCATCGCGACGAGCCCCGCCTTCGATGCCGCGTAATTCGCCTGGCCCGGGTTGGCCCGCTGACCGACGATCGAAGCAATGTTGACTACCCGGCCATAGCGCGCGCGAATCATCGGCCGCAGCGCGCGCCGGGTCAGCCGGAAGGCTGCCGACAGGTTCGTGTCGATCACCTTCGCCCAGTCCTCGTCGTCGATCTGCGGGGAAAGCCCGTCCGCGCGCACGCCGGCGTTGTTCACCAGCACGAGCACGGGCCCGAACTCGTCCTCGAGCGTCTTGAAGAGCTGATCGGCGGTACCCAGGTCGGCGATGTCGCCCTTGAGCGCCTTCGCGCGGCCGCCGGCGCTCGTGATCTCCTCGACCACGGCCTCGGCCGCCTCCGCGTCTGAGCGGTAGTTCACGCCCACCGGCCAGCCCTCGCGGGCGAGCGACTTGGCGATCGCGGCTCCAATGCCGCGCGATCCACCCGTGACGAGGGCGCTTCCTTCTGGTCTGCCGTTCATGGCGCCCATTCGATCACCCCCGCGCCCCAGGTGAAGCCCGCCCCGAAGGCGGCGAGCAGGACGTTCATGCCCGGCTCGAGCATTCCTCGGTTGCGCGCATCGACCATCGCTATCGGGAGAGTGGCTGAAGAGGTATTGCCAAATCGGTCGATGCAATCGATCACGCGTGACTCGTCGAGGCCGAGCCGTTCGGCGACCGCCCGCAGGATGCGGATGTTGGCCTGGTGGTAGACGAACAGGTCGATGTCGTCGAGCCCAAGGCCGGTGCGCTCGAGCGCCTCGAGGGTCGCCTCGGACATGCGCAACACGGCGGCCTTGAAGGTGTCGTGGCCCTGCATGCGGATCAGCTGCTCCTCGTGTGAGGCGCGAATCGCCGGGCCGCCGACCCCGTCGCAGGCGAGCACGATGTCGCCGATCCAGCCGCCGGCGCCGTTCGCCGGGCCGACCACCGCCGCGCCCGCGCCGTCGGCGAAGAGCGCCGCCGTGCCACGGTCCGAGCTGTCGACGAAGCGGCTCAGCACGTCCGCGCCGATCACGAGCACGTAGTCCGCGCGGCCGCCCTCGACCTGGGCGGTCGCCATCGAGAGCGCGGACAGGAAGCCGGTACAGGCGGCACCCAGGTCCATCGCGCCGGCGCGCACGGCGCCGAGCTCGGTCGCCACGAGCGGCGCAGCGTTGGGAAGGATCTCGTCGGGCGCAACCGTCGCCAGCAGCACGAGGTCGAGGTCCGCAGCGTCCACGCCGGCCTCCTCGAGCGCCATCCGGCCCGCCTCGGCGCCGAGCGTCACGACCGTCTCGCCCGCGCTGACGTTGCGGCGCTCGTGGACGCCCGTGCGGTGGGCGATCCACTGCGCGGTGACTCCGGCGGCGGCGGCGACGACGTCGTTGCCGACGATGTTGGCCGGAAGCGCCCTCGTGATCGAGGCGAGCGAGGCCGCGCGCAGCTCGCGCGGACGCGCGGGCGCTCTGGTGGCGACGGCGCCGTGGCTGAAGCGGCCGTCAGGCATGTGCGGCCTCCGTGGGCGTGGGCGTGCGCGAGGGCGCGGGCTGGCCCGCGCCGGAGCGATCCTCTCCCGACAGCGGCGCCTCTGCCTCGACGCCGTCGAGCGACTTGCGGATCAGGTTCGTAAGCACCTTGCCGGGGCCGGTCTCTACGAAGCGGCGCACGCCGGCACGCTCCAGCGAGCGCATGACATCGAGCCAGCGCACGGGGCGCGTGATCGCCTCCACGAGGCGGGCGGGGATGTCGTCGAAGGGCTCGGCGGTCACACACGAGTAGACGGGCACGTTCGGCGCGCCGATCTCGGTCTCGCCGACGAGCGCGCGGAAGGGCTCGACCGCCGGCTCCATCAGCGGCGAGTGAAAGGCGCCCGCCACGGGCAGCCGCTTGGCGCGCACCTTGCGCTCGGAGAGCGCCGCCTCGGCCTCGTCGAGCGCAGCGGTCGCGCCGGACAGCACCAGCTGGTCCGGGGCGTTGTCGTTCGCGACCGACAGCCCGGTGGCCTCGGCCACCTCGTGGATCGGTCCGCGGTCACCGCGGGCACGGACGGCGATCATGCCGCCGTCGCCCGTCTCCTCGGCCGCCTCCTGCATCAGGCGCCCGCGGGCGGCGACGAGCCGCAGGCCGTCCTCCGCGGAGATCGAGTCGGCGGCCACGAGCGCGGCGATCTCGCCGAGCGAGTGCCCCGCCATCAGGTCGGCGCTCGTGCTCGCGCGCAGCTGCTCGTAGCCGGCGAGCGCCGAGCAGAAGATCGCGGGCTGCGCCCAGCGGGTGCCGTCGCCCGCGCGGTCGAAGAGGTCGTCGCCGACCTCGCGGAGCGCCAGCTCCAGCAGGTCAGGGCGATGACGTTCGACGCTTTCGCGCATGTCGGGCGTCTGGCTCCCCTGGCCGGGGAAGAGCAGCGTTGTTGTCATGGATGAATCACCCATCTAATAACCCTTTCTCCGGCAGGACGTCACAGTTACCCGCCCGCCGAAGCTACCCCCCGCCTGGGGGGGTCCTTTAGCCTGCTCAGGCGGTGATCACCCTCTACCGAGCGCCGTTCTCCACCAATGTCGAGCGGGTTGCAATCGCGCTGGCGCTGAAGGGGCTCGAGGTGGAATCGGTCGTGATCTCGTACGACGACCGCTCCCCGGTGGTCGCCGTGAGCGGCCAGGGGCTCGTGCCGGTGATCGTGGACGACGGCGAGGTGGTCGCGGACTCGGTTCGTATCCTGCGCCACTTGGAGGAGCGCCATCCGGAGCCGGCGCTGTTCCCCGCAGAGCCCGCCCGCCGCGCGGAGATCGACGTCTTCCTCGAGTGGTTCAACGGGGTGTGGAAGCTCGCCCCGAACGCGATGGAGGACGAGCTCGAAAAGGCGGCGCCCGACGAGGCGCTCGTGGCGGAGCTGAGCGCGCGCATGCGGGCGACGCTGCCGCTCTTCGAGGATCTGCTCGACGGCCGCGAGCACCTCTTCGGCGAGCTGTCCGCGGCCGACCTGGTCGCCTATCCGTTCCTCAAGTACGGGGTGGGCCGGGACCCCGCCGACGACGAGCTCTTCCACCGGCTGCTGGCCGAGCACTTGAAGCTCGGCGGGAAATACCCGAATCTGCGGGCATGGATCGCCCGTATCGGCGGCTTGCCGCAGGTCTAGCCGCGCTCGTCCTGTCCCTCGCAGTCGCCGATGCCGCGGCGGCCCGCGCGACGAAGATCAGCTTCTACTTCGGGCTCGAGCGCCCCGAGGCACAGGCACGAGCCGCCTTCACAGCGGTGAGCCAGCCCGGCTCGGCGAGCTACCGGAAGTTCATCGGCGTACGCCACACCGCGCGTCGCTACGGCGCGAGCCCGCGGACGATCAGGACGCTCAAGCGGCGCGCGCGCCGGCACGGCCTGGTTGCCCGGATCGACCACTCCGGGGTGTTCGCTCGGCTCACGGGCACGGTCCCGACCTTCGAGCGGACATTCCGCGCGCGGATCGTGTCCCAGATCGACAACGACGTATCGGCGCGCACCTGGTTCATCCCCCGCAACCGGCCGCTGCGGGTCCCGCGTGATCTGCGACCGCTCGTCCGCGAGGTGGTGGGTGTGTACGCCCGCTCGACGCGAATCCGGCGCGGCGGGCGGGGCGCGCGGGCGGCCGAGGCGCCCGGCCCGCCGCCCGGCAACGCCGGCACCTGGACGGGCGGCTGCGAGAAGGCGCGCGCCACCGGGAGCTACGACTTCGGCCAGGTCAGGAGCGCCTATGGGGTCGACGCGGCCGGCAGCGGTGCGGGAGCGTCGGTGGCTCTGATGAACGTCGGCGAGGGCGTGCCGGCCAGCGACGTCAGGCTCGGCGGCGACTGCTTCGGGCTGCCGAGGCTGCGCCCGCGAGTGCTGCTCACGGACGGCCAGGCGCGCCCGTTCGGCTTCGGCTCAGAGGAACCCCAGCTCGACCTCGCCATGGTCCGCGGCATGGCACCCGGCCTCCGCTCGCTGCTGCTCACGCAGGTCTGGCTCACCCCGGACCTCTGGTTCCTCGGGCCCTCCCAGACGCTCGCGGCCTCCTCGCTGCCCGACTCCCTGTCGATCTCCTACGGCATCTGCGAGCGCGACATTCGCGGCAGGCGCGCGGGCCAGGCGGCGCGCTCGAGCGCGGACCTGTTCGACGCTCTGCTCGTGCGCCTCGGCCTTGTCGGCGTGGGCGTTTTCGCCGCTGCCGGAGACTCCGGCTCGACCTGCAACGACGACGACTTCGCGGGCGTTGCGTTCCCGGCCTCGTCGCCCTACCTGACCGCCGTGGGCGGCACCCGGCTCGTGCTCGACGCCGCCAACGCGCGCGTCGACGAGGTGGTCTGGAACGACCTGCCGTGGCTGAAGGCGGAGGACGGCGGCGGCGCCGGCGGTGGCGGCCTGTCGCAGTTCTCGCCGCGACCGCCGTGGCAGGCCGGGCTGCCGGTGGCGGGCGCGAGGCGCGCCGCGCCCGACGTGTCGGCTCACGCCTCGCTCCTTCCGGGCTGGCCGGTCGCGCTCGGCGACAACTGGATCGAGGTGGGCGGCACGAGCGCGGCGTCGCCGCTGGTGGCGAGCGCGATGGCTGTCCTGAGCGAGCGCGAGCAGGCCGCCGGCCGCCCGCCGCTCGGCCCCGCCGGCGCCCTCTTCTACTCGCTCCCGGCGACCAGCCCGGACAGCTTCTTCGACATCGTCTCAGGCAACAACGGCTTCGACCCCAAGGTGCCCGGCATCAACGCCGTGCCGGGCTACGACATGGCGAGCGGCCTCGGCGTGCCGCGCTTCGACCGGCTCGCGACCGCCCTGCCGCCGCCCGCTCCCTGATGGCCAAGTACGCCGTGAACCCGAGCGGGCTGGACAAGGCCAAGCGGCTTATCCAAGGCCGCCAGTACGTCCTCGAGAGCGAGTGGGGCGACGTGCAGCCGCGCGCCGCCGACGAGAACGCCTTCCTCGAGTCGCACTCCTTCGAGGAGTACGGCGAGTGGCACCTCGGGCTCACAGAAGGGCCGAGCGACGACACGAAGGCGCGCTACGCGTTCGTCTACGGCGACCTCCGCCGCCTGCACCGCTCAGGGCTGATCGCGTGCCACTACCGGGCCGCCGAGTGGCGCCACAAGGAGATCGAGCTCGCAGCGCACGAGCTGCTGCAGCTGCTCGACAAGCAGGCCGGGATCAGCGGTTGAGCACGGAGCGCGCCGCCGCGGCGATGCGCACCGTCCCAGGCATCGCGGCGAGCTCGAGGTTCTTCGCGTAGGGCAGCGGTACCTCGGCCATGCCGACCCGCTCGACGGGTGCGTCGAGGTCGTCGAAGCAGGCCTTGCCGATGCGGGCGGCGATCTCGGCGGTCACGCCGTAGCTCGGCCAGCCCTCCTCGACGCACAGCGCCCGGTTCGTCTTCGCGACCGACGCGGCCACCGTCTCCACGTCGAGCGGGCGCAGCGAGCGCAGGTCGACGACCTCGGCCGAGATGCCCTCCTCGGCGAGCTGCCCGGCGACCTCGAGTGAGCGCGTGACGGCGTACGAGTGGGCGACGAGCGTGATGTCCGAGCCCTCGCGGACGACCTGGGCGCGGCCGATCGGCGTGACGTGCTCGGGATCGAGCGGCACCTCGCCCTTCTGCTTGTAGAGCGGCAGGTTCTCGACAACGAGGACCGGGTCCTCGTCGCGCACGGCGGCCTTCAGCAGGCCCTTGGCATCGGCGGGGTTCGCTGGAGCCACGACCTTGAGTCCGGGCGTCGAGGCGAACCAGCCCTCGAGCGACTGCGAGTGCTGCGCGGTCAGCTGGTTGCCGGCGCCGTTCGGCGTCCGGATCACGAGCGGACAGCGCACCTCGCCGCCGAACATCGCCCCGACCTTGGCGGCGTGGTTGATCACCTGGTCCATCGCCACCAGCAGGAAGTTGATGGTCATGATCTCGACGATCGGGCGCTCGCCGAGCATCGCGGCTCCGACACCGGCGCCGACGAAGCCCTCCTCGGAGATCGGCGTGTCGCGCACCCGGTCCGGGCCGAACTCGTCCATGAGGCCGGCCGTGACCTTGTAGGAGCCCTCGAACAGCCCGACCTCCTCGCCCATGATGAAGACGCGCTCGTCGCGGGCGAGCTCCTCGCGCATGGCGAGCCGCAGCGCCTCGCGGTAGGTCATCACCTCGGTCGCGCTCGGGGCGGTGGGCGTGGCGGTGGTCACGATCCCAACCCTCCGTCGAACACGAGCTCCTCCTCGCCGAAGGGGCTGCCCGGACGCATGCGCTCGAACTGCTCGGCGCTGCCGGGCGCATACATGGCGGCCGCGAGCCGGCCGACGTCGGGCTCGGCGCTCGCGTCGGCGAACTCGACGGCCTCTTGCACGCGCTCGTCGGCGCGGCGGTCGACGGCCTCGAGCTCGGCCTCGTCGATGTCGGTTTCGCGCAGCTGCTCGCGCACGCGCATGATCGGGTCGGTCGACTGGCGGTCCTTGATCTCCTCGCGGGTGCGATAGGCAAGCCCCGCATCCGCGACCGAGTGGCCTCGGTAGCGATAGGTCATTGCCTCGAGCACGGCCGGCCGGCGCTCCTCGCGGGCGCCTTGCAGCAGCCGCCGGCCCGCCTCGTACACGGCGTCGAGGTCATCGCCGTCTACGCGCTCACCGTGCATGCGATGGGCGCCGGCGCGCCGCCACAACTCGGGCTCGGCCGACGCGCGGCCGACCGAGGTGCCCATGCCGTACTCGTTGTTGACGATCAGGAAGACGATCGGGAGGTGCCAGAGCGCCGCCAGGTTGAGCGACTCGTGCCAGGAGCCCATGTTGACCGCGCCGTCGCCGAGCTCGCAGAGCACCGCCTGGGAGCGGCCCTGGCGGACGAGCGCGAGTGCGAGGCCGGTGGCCACCGGCAGCTGACCGGCGACGATGCCCCAGCCGCCGTAGAAGCCGCGCCCGACGTCGAGCAGGTGCATCGAGCCGCCGCGGCCGTGCGCACAGCCGTCAGTGCGTCCGAACAGCTCGGCCATGACGGCCTTCGGCGAGACGCCGCGCGCGAGCGCGAAGCCGTGGCAGCGATAGCCCGTCACGAGCAGGTCGTCCGGCTCGAGCGCGTGCATGACGCCCACGGTCGTGGCCTCCTGGCCCGACGAGAGGTGGCAGTAGCCACCGATCTTCGCCGCCTTGTACTGGCGCTCGGCCTCGGTCTCGAAGACCCGGCTCAGCACCATCTCCTCATAGAGGCGCAGGCGTACGTCTACGGGAAGTACGTCCTCCTCAGTCGCGGGGGCGACCGCCATCTCTAGCTCTCCTCGAAGTAGTCGGGGTGGGCAGCGCGGATCTGTGGAAGGCTCGACAGCACCATGCGCAGGTGATGCCGCAGCGTTTCCTCGGCCCGCTCAGCGTCACCGTCGGCCACAGCGGCCACGACGGCGCGGTGCTCAGACACCATCTCCGCGAGATATCCGGGTTCGGGCAGACTCAATCGCCGGACGCGATCGAGGTGCCCGTTTGCGCGGCGGCTGAGCCACCAAGCGATGTCGCGGCCGCTCAGCTCGCAGAGGTTGCGGTGAAGCGCCGCGTCGAGCGCGTCGAACGCGTCGACGTCGCCCGCCACCTCGGCGCGCTCCTGGGCGGCGAGGTTGGCCTGCAGCTCCTCGAGCTGCGCGGAGCTGGCTCGCTCGGTGGCGAGCCGGATGGCGCTGCACTCGAGCGCCTCTCGGACGAATGCTGCGTCGGCGATCGCCTCGTCTGAGATCAGCGTCACGAACGTGCCGAGCTGGGGAACGATCGCCACGAGCCGGTCGTCGCGCAGCCGCGCAAGCGCCTCGCGGACGGGCGTGCGGCTCACTCCGAGCAGCTCGGCGAGCTCGTTCTCGGACAGCCTGCGACCCGGTTCGAGCTCGGCGCTCACGATCGCCTCCCGCAGCGCCGCATAGACCTGATCACGTGCTGCTGCGCCGCCCGCTCTGTCACTAAGCAGGATTCGCACGTCGGCTAGTATACTAGTCGCCTGCGGGTCCGTCTCGCGTAGTTCATCGCATCACGAGCGGGACGTGGACCGCACGCATCACTCCTCCCTCAGGGCGGCTTCGCCGGAGACCCCGGCGGAGCTCGCCTGTCAGGGCACACCCGGCGGTGACGGCCCAGCTCGGCCAGCTCGACCATGCTCCTAGTTCCACTGCATGTCCGAGCGCTCCCGCCAGTAGCTCTCGGGGTCCTCGGCCAGGCCGCCGAGGGCCTCAGCGGACGCATCGTCCCAGGGCAGCTCCCGCGCCGCGAGATTGCTGACGAGTGGTCGCTCGTGGCCGCGCCGCTCAGGACGACGTCGACCCACGGCTGCGCCAGCACCGCGGTCAACGCCACGGCGTCGGGGGTCGCCCCGAGCCTGCGCGCGACCTCGTCGAGCTCGGGGATCGCCCCGCGCGAGGTCAGGCGCCCGTTCGCGACCGCCTCCTTGACGATCACCCCCATGCCCGCCTCGTGGGCGGCGGCGAGCGCCGGGCCGGTCGAGGGCTCGAGCACGTTCCAGGTCGCCTGGACCGTGTCGAAGTCGCCGGTCTCGATCGCCCGCTCGACCGTCTTGCCCTGCTCGGGCCCGCTCGTCGACAGGCCGATCCGCACGCCCTGCTCGCGCAGCTCGGCGAGCGCAGCGAGCAGCGCCGAGTCGTCCAGGACGCCACTCTCGATGGTCGCCGAGTGGATCTGGTAGAGCGAGAGGTGCTCCCCCAACAGCCCGCGCGTCTCCTCGAGCTGGCGCCGGAACGTGTCGACCGACAGGTCCTTGACCTCGGGCGGGTCGGCGTCGACCTGCCAGTCGGCGGTGTAGGTGTAGCCCCACTTGGAGCCGACCGTCAGCTCGCCGGGCGCAAACCCGCGCCCGCGCAGCCAGGAGCCGAGGAACTCCTCCGCACGGCCGTATGAGCGAGCCGCGTCGAAGTAGCGGACGCCCGCGTCGTAGGCGGTGTCGAGGACCTCATGGGCGCGGCGTTCGAGCGCCTCGACCGAGCGGTCGGGGCCGAGATCGATCCCATGGCCCAGGTTCAGGTAGCCGGGCCGGCCGAGCGCGGCGAGACCGAGCCCGATCGCCGTCACGCGCAGCCCGGTTCCCCCAAGCGTCCGCTCCCACGAGCTCATGCCGTCAGTCCAAGCCGCTCCGCGCGCTGCACCGCCTCGGCGCGGTTGCGCACGCCGAGCTTCCTGTAGAGCGAGCTCGTGTGCTCCTTGACCGTGTGGGGCGAGAGGTAGAGCCGCTCGGCGATCTCCTTGTTGGTGGCGCCCGAGGCCATGTGCGTGAGCACCTCGCGCTCTCGCTCCGACAGCGGCGCCGAGGGCTGCTCCGCACGCGGCGCGAAGACGGTCATGCCCTTGCCCACCATGCGCACCGCCATCGCCACGTCGTGGGCCGACCAGTCCTTCGAGACGAAGCCCGACGCGCCGGCCGCCCTGGCCGCCTGCGGCGAGATCCAGCCGGCGCCCGAGATCAGCAGCACGCGCGTCCGCGGCGACGAGCGCCTGATCGCCTCGCAGAGCTCGGCGCCGGACTCCTCGCCGAGGAACAGGTCGACGAGCGCCACGTGCGGCTCGTAGCGGGTCGCCATCGCGAGCGCCTCCTCCACGCTCGACGCGGTCAGGCAGCGCTCGACCCACGGCTGCTCCGTCAGCAGCAGCCGGAAGCCCCAGTGCACGACGTCGTGGTCGTCAACGACGAGCACGCGCAGGTTGCGCTCGGGACTCACTCCTCCTCCTCCTCCTCGCCGTCACCCACAGGCACGACGAGCCGCACCCGCCACACCGCGCCGGCCTCTGGGCCGAACTCGACGAGCGCGCCGCGCTGGAGCGCTTCGACCGCGGCGAGCCGCAGCCCCATGCCGGTACCGCGCGTGCCTGTGCGCGCGCCGTCGTTGCGAACCTCGAGCACGAAGGTGCCGTCGATCTGACTCACGTGCACGTTCACGCTCGTCGGGCGCGCGTGCTTGTGGGCGTTTCGCAGCGCCTCCGCGAGCACCGACTGGGCGAGCGGCTCCACGTCCTCGGGCACCTCCACGCCCTCGTCCCAGTCGAGCTCGAGCGGCAGGTCCTTGTAGTGGCGCCCGAGCCGCGCGAGCTCGTCGTGCAGCCTCGCGCCGGTGTCGAGCACCGATGGCGCGAGCGGGCGCGAGATCGCGTCGCGCAGGTCGGCGAGCGCCGCCTGCATCTCTTCCGCGCAGCGCCGCCTCGCCTCCTCGCTCAGCCCGTGCTCTGAGCCGAGCACGAGCGAGACGCCGAAGAGGCGCTGCACCACGCGGTCGTGGATCTCGCGCGCGAGGTCGAGGCGCGCCTGCAGGAGCCGCGCGCGCCCCTGCTGGTTCGTCGCTATCCGGACCGTGGCGGCGAGCGCCGCGGTCTTGCCGAGCGTCCACATCGAGTGGCGCTCCTCCTCGGTCAGCTCGAAGCGGCTGCCCCCGCGGTCGGCGAAGATCACCCCCAGCAACCGGCCGGCGGCGGAGACCGGCGTGCAGGTGAGCGTGTCGAGCCCGGTGAAGCGCGCGTAGCGCTCCGGCACCCAGCGGCCGAGGTCGCCGGTGACCTCGACCACGCGGTCCTCCGACAGCGCGAGCTGGGCGATCGGCGTCTCCTCGAGCGTGCCGTACACGCCCTCGAGCAGGTCGGGCGGGATGCCCTGACTGCCGAGGGGCACAACGAGCTGGCGGACGTCGTCGTAGAGCAGCAGGATCGCGCGCGTCATCGCACGCGGTCCGGCAGAGGGCCTCGCAGAGGCGGTCGTAGAAGTCGCGTCCCGAGGTCCCCGACGCGTCGTCCAGCGCGCCGAGCAGCTCGACGATCAACTGGAGCGCGTCGGTGCGCGGCGTCGGAGCTCCGCTCCCCTCCATCCGCCGTGAACGCTACCCGGCGGGGCGGCTCAGGCCGGCTGGAGCGACAGGCGGAGCGTCTGCTCCGATGTGAGCGACACCTCGCGGACGTAGCCGCAGCTCTGGCAGCGGCACTCGACCTCACCGTCGAAGTCGTCGACGCGCAGGGACCACTCGACGTCCCCGGACAGGCAGGCGCGGCATGCGAGCGCAGCGGCCACGAGCGACGGATCGTCGTCTCCGCGGAAGTGCGCGAGCTCGAGAGTGGGCTCCTCCATCGGTTCTACCGTCCCGCGGAGCCGGTGGAATCGGAACGTGGTTGCGCTCAGAACCCCCCGCTTGGGGGGATCCTCGTAACCCGCTGTTCTCGAAGCGAGTCGACGACGTCCGCCAGCCGCGTGCCGTCCGGCAACGCCAGCTCCGGGTCGAGCTCGAGCAGCGGCTCGACCACGAAGCGCCTGCTCGTGACCTCGCGGTGGGGCAGGGTGAGGCGCTCTGAGCTGAACTCGAGCTCACCGAGCAGCAGCAGATCGACGTCGATCGGGCGAGGCCCGTGGCGAACGCCGCCGGGGCTGCGGCCCAGCTCGCGCTCGACCTCCTTGCAGACGTCGAGCAGCTCCTCCGGCTCGAGCGGCGTCCGGATCCGCAGGCAGGCGTTCAGGAAGTCGGGCTGGACGAGCAGCTCGCCCTGCGGCGCCGTCTCGTAGAGCGAGGACGAGGCGAGCACCTCGATCCCCGCGCGGCCCAGCGCCGCGCGAGCGCCACGGAGGTTGGCCCCGCGGTCCCCGACGTTCGAGCCGAGGCCGAGGTAGCCGGTCCTCAGACTTCCTTCCACACCTCGACGGAGACCTCGTCCACCGGCAACGGGATCGGCGGCTCGGGCTTCGTCGCCTTCACGCGCACCGACTCGGCGCCGAAGCGGTCGACGAGCCGGTCCGCAACCGCGGAGCAGAGCCGCTCGAGAGTCTTGTAGGAGCGCTCCTGGGCGGCGAGCGCGACCTGCTCGCACACCTCGCCGTAGTTGATCGTGTCCTCGATGCGGTCGGTGACCGTGGCGTCGCAGTCGTCGAGCTCGAAGGAGATGTCGAACACGAGCCGCTGGCCGAGCTCGCGCTCGGCCTCGCTCACTCCGTGCCGCGTGTAGAGCGAGAGCCCGCTGATCTCGATCGAGACGGCGGGCGACGACGAGGAGCGGTCATCATCGCCGAGCTCGTCGTCGTCGAGACCGTCGAACTCGTCGTCGTGCTCACGCTCCCACATCAGGGCGCCACCGTAGCAGCGGTCACCTTGAGCGCATCCACCACGGGGGCGACGTCGTGGACGCGGAACACGGTGGCGCCGCGCTCGAGAGCCAGCACGTTCGTGGCGATCGTGCCGGGGAGGCGCTCGTCCTCGGCCCGGCCGCCGGCGAGCCTGCCGAGGAAGCTCTTGCGCGAGGTGCCGATCACGACGGGGCGCCCGATGGCGGCGATCTCGTCGAGCCGGCGCAGCAGCTCGAGATTGTGCTCGACCGACTTGCCGAAGCCGATTCCCGGGTCGAGCCAGATGCGCTCCTCGGGGACACCCTCGGCGACGGCGAAGGCGAGCCGCTCCTCGAGGAAGGCGCGCACATCGGAGACGACGTCGTCGTAGCTCGTGTCGCGCTGCATGGTGCGCGGCTCGCCGAGCATGTGCACCAGCACGCAGCCGGCGCCGCGCTCGGCCACCAGCCCGGCGAGCCCGGGCGCGAAGCGGAAGGCGGCGACGTCGTTGACGATCGTCGCGCCCGCGTCGAGCGCCGCGCGCGCGACCTCCAGCTTGGTCGTGTCGATCGAGACGCGCAGTCCTTCGGCGGCGAGCCGCTCGATCACCGGCACCACCCGCTGCGCCTCCTCACCGGCGCCGACCGGCTCGGCACCCGGGCGGCTCGACTCGCCACCAACGTCGAGGACCGCCGCACCGTCCGCGGCGAGCCCCAGGCCGTGCTCGACGGCGGCATCGGGGTCGAGAAAGAGCCCGCCGTCGGAGAACGAGTCGGGCGTTACGTTGACGATGCCCATTACGGTGAACCGCTCCACGCCCGGAAGTATCGTGGCCGCCGTGCCCGACCCCTTCGACGCGGTCATCTTCGACAACGACGGGCTGCTGCTCGACACCGAGGAGGCCTGGACGCGCGCGGAGCGCGACCTGTTCGAACGCTACGGCCGCGAGTTCACGATGGAGCACAAGCGCGCGACTGCTCGGCAACGCCCACGCGGTGGCCGCAGCGAAGCTCGAGACGATGCTCGGCCAGCCCGGCGCCGGCGCGCGGCTGTGGTCGGAGCTCGACGCGCTCGTCATGGAGGAGGCGCTCGCGGGCGTCCCACCGCGCCCGGGGGCGCGTGAGCTGCTCGATGCGCTCGCCGCGCGGGGCACGCCGGTGGCGATCGCCTCGAACTCGATGCGCGCGTTCGTCGAACGGGTCCTCGAGGTGTCCGGCCTGCCGCTGGGCGGAGTTGGCGCGATCGTAACCGTCGAAGACGTCGAGCATCCGAAGCCGGCGCCCGACATCTACCTGGCCGCCTGCCGGGCGCTCGGGGCCGCGCCGGCCCGCTCGGTCGCACTCGAGGACTCCCCGCCGGGCGTGCTGTCCGCGCGGGCGGCCGGCCTGTACGTGATCGCGGTGCCCTACTTCGAGGACCACGACCTCGACGGCGCAGCGCTGATCGCGCCCTCGCTCGCCGACCCGCGCGTGACGGCCGCGCTTGGCGTCTGATCGGCACGAGATCTTTACGGAATCCAAACGGAGGATCACCATCTTGGGACGGTGGCCTCGCTTCGCCTCGACAGACGCCTCGCCCTGAGCGCCGCGCAGCTCCGACTGCGCGGGCGCACCTGGCCGATCCTCCAGACCGCCATCGCGGCGGTGGCGTCCTGGTACCTCGCGAAGCTGCTGCTGGACGAGTCGCGCCCGGTCTTCGCTCCGATCGCCGCCGTGATCTGCATAGGCGCGACGTATGGCGAGCGCCGCCAGCGGGCACTCGAGCTGATCGGCGGCGTCGTGCTCGGAATCGGCGTGGCCGACCTCCTCGTCCACCTGATAGGCACCGGCCCGTGGCAGCTAGGGCTGCTGGTGGTGCTCGCGATGAGCGTCGCGGTAGTGCTCGGCGGCGGCCCGATCCTCGTGACCGAGGCCGCCGTCTCGGCGATTCTGCTCGTGCTGATCGAGCCGACCGGCAGCGGCGTGCTGCCGGGGCGCATCATCGAGGCGCTGGTCGGCGGTGGCGTCGCGCTCGCCATCTCGGCGCTCGCCTTCCCGCAGGATCCCGTCCTGCTTGTCGGCCGCTCGGTTCAGACGGTCTTCGGCGAGCTCGGCGGCGCGCTAGGGCGCGTCGCCGAAGCGCTCGAGAAACGCGACCCGGCGCAGGCCGAGTCCGCGCTTGCGGCGACGCGCGACGTCGACAAAGCCATCCGCGAGTTCGAGCACGCCCTCGGCATCGCCCACGAGACGGCCCGCTGGTCCCCGGGCCGGCGCTCGGCGCGCCCGGAGCTGGGGCGCTACGCGCGCAGCGCCCGCCACATCGACTACGCCGTCCGCAACGCGCGTGTGCTCGCGCGCCACGTGGCGCGCTACCTGCGCTCCGGCGGTGATCCGCCCGAGCAGCTCGCATTTGCGATGCGCGATCTGACCGCCGCCACCTGGGCGCTCGCGGCCACACTGGACGAGTCGGTGCGCGGTAGCGCCGAGGTGCGCCGGCTCGCCGCCCGCGCCGCCAGCCGCGCCACCAGCAGCTTCGAGGGTGCCCGCGAGCTCGGCCTCGCCGAGATCGTCGCGCAGGTGCGCTCGACCGCGATCGACCTGATGCGCGCAGCCGATGCCGCCGCACCCCCTGACGACACGCGCGAGGAGGCGCAGAGCGAAGAGCTGCTGCTGGAGCTCTTCGAGGACGAGCAGAGCCCGTCGATCTGAGAGGCTGGCCCGCATGGACGCGGGCCGCCACATCGACCGCGGCGACGAGCCGCCGGCCGGCGGCGTCGGTCACACCTTCTGCGGGCAGCCGCTCGTGCACGACCCGGCGGGCCTCGAAGGAGTTGACGTGGCGGTGCTCGGCGCGCCCTTCGACGACGGCACCTCGCATCGCCCGGGCACGCGCTTCGGGCCGGGCGCGATCCGCGCGGCAGACGACGGCGGCCGCTGGGGGCGGCCGCACATGACGCTCGGCATCGACCCGCTCGAGGCCCTGCGGGTCGTCGACTACGGCGACATCGCCGCGGCGCCGGGCGATCTCGCGCGCTCGCACGAGGCCCTGGCCGAGCGCCTGCGCGAGATCCTCGGTGCCGGCGCGATGCCACTCGTGCTCGGGGGCGACCACTCGCTCTCGCTGCCGACGCTGCGCGTGCTCGCCGAGCGTTACGGCGCCGACGGCTACGCCGTCCTGCAGCTCGACACGCACGCCGACACGGCCGATGAGCTCTACGGAGTCCGGGTCTCGCACGGCACCCCGTTCCGCCTCGCCTGCGACGAGGGCGCGCTCCATGGCGGCAACATCGTCCAGGTCGGGCTGCGCGGCAGCTGGCCGGGGCCTGACCTGTTCGAGTGGATGCGCTCGACGGGGTTCCGCTGGCACACGATGGACGACGTAGTCGAGCGTGGCCTGACCGCCGTCATGCGCGAGGCGGTCGAGCAGGTGGCCGCCGCGGCCCCGCGCGCCTACCTGACCGTGGACATCGACGTCCTCGATCCCGCCTTCGCGCCCGGAACCGGCACGCCCGAGCCCGGCGGGCTCACGACGCGCGAGCTGCTCTGGGCGGTCCGTCTCGCCGGCATGGAGCTCGACCTGTGCGCGGCGGACGTGGTCGAGGTCTCACCGCCCTATGACCAGGCGGGCATCACGGCGCTGGCCGCGGAGCGCGTGGCGCTCGAGATCCTGGCGGGCACCGCCGCCAGGCGAGCCTAGGCCGGCTCGGGCTTCTCGGGCGTCTCGCCGCCGCGCATCTCGGCGGTACCGCCGGCGAGACCGGGCCGCGGCAGCGGCTGGGGCGCACGCTCCGGCTTGCGCTCGGGCGCCTCGGGAGCGGCCGGCGGAAGCACCGGCACGGGCGGCTCGTCGCTCCCGAACACCTCTTCCTCGCTCTTGCCATCGAGCAGCTCGATGAACTGCTCGCGCTCGATCGTCTCGCGCTTGAGCAGGATCTCGGACGTCATCTCGAGGTGCTCGCGGTGGTTCTCGAGCACCCCGCGCGCCGTCTGGTGCGCCTCCTCGACGATGCGGCGGATCTCGTCATCGATCTCGCGCGCAATCTCGTCGGAGTAGTCGGGCTCGGAGCTGAACTCGCGGCCCAGGAAGGGCTGGCCGTGATCGTGACCGAACACGCGCGGCCCGAGCTTGTCGGACATGCCGAAGCGCATGACCATCTGCTTGGCCGTGGCGGTGACCTTCTCGAGGTCGTTGGAGGCGCCGGTCGTGATCTCGCTGAAGGCGATCTCCTCGGCGGCGCGGCCGCCCAGCGTCATGGCCATCGTGTCCGACAGCTCCGCGCGCGTGGTCAGGAACTTGTCCTCGGTGGGAAGCGAGATCGTGTAGCCGAGCGCCTGTCCGCGCGAGATCACCGAGATCTTGTGCACGGGGTCGGTGTTGTCGAGGTAGTGCGCCACCAGCGCATGGCCCATCTCGTGGAAGGCCGTGACGCGGCGCTCCTTCTCGGACATCACGCGGGTCTTCTTCTCCGGCCCGGCGATCACGCGCATGATCCCCTCCTCCAGCTGGAGGTGGTCGATCTCGCGCTTGCCCTGGCGGGCGGCGAGCAGGGCGGCCTCGTTGACGAGGTTCTGGAGGTCCGCGCCGGTGAAACCCGGGCGTCTGGCCGGCGAGCATGTCGAGCTCGATCGCCTTGGCGAGCGGCTTGCCGCGCGTATGGACCTCGAGGATCCTCTGACGGCCCTTGCGGTCGGGGCGGTCGACGACGATCTGGCGATCGAAGCGCCCCGGGCGCAGCAGCGCCGGGTCGAGGATGTCCGGACGGTTGGTGGCCGCGATGAGGATGATGTTGTCCTTCATCTCGAAGCCGTCCATCTCGACGAGCAGCTGGTTGAGCGTCTGCTCGCGCTCGTCGTGCCCGCCGCCGAGGCCGGCACCGCGATGGCGGCCGACGGCGTCGATCTCGTCCATGAAGATGATGCAGGGGGAGTTCTGCTTGGCCTGCTCGAACAGGTCACGCACGCGCGAGGCGCCCACGCCGACGAACATCTCGACGAAGTCGGAGCCCGAGATCGAGAAGAACGGGACGCCGGCCTCGCCCGCGACGGCGCGCGCGAGCAACGTCTTGCCCGTGCCTGGCGGGCCGTACAGCAGCACGCCCTTCGGGATGCGCGCCCCGAGCGCCTGGAACTTCTTCGGGTTCTCGAGGAACTCCTTGATCTCCTGGAGCTCCTCGACGGCCTCGTCCACTCCGGCCACGTCGCGGAACGTGATCTTGGGCGCGTCGACCGACATGCGCTTGGCGCGCGACTTGCCGAAGGACATGACCTTCGACCCGCCTCCCTGCATCTGGTTGATGATGAACAGCCAGAACAGCAGGAAGATCACGAACGGCAGGATGTAGGTCAGGGCCGTGATCCAGCCCGATCCACCCTTCGGCTTGACGGTCACCGCGACGTCGTTGGCCTGGAGCGTGTTGACGAGGTTCTGCTCGGTGTCGTTGAGGAACGCCGTCTGGTACTTGCGGCCGCTGTCCAGCTCGACGTCGACCCGGTTGTTCTTGGTGTTGAGCGTGACGCTCTCGACCTGGCCGTTCTCGACCTGCGTTATGAAGTCCGAGTAATTCGGATCCTTTTGGCGGTCACCCGGACTGATCAGCTTCTGGGCGAAAAACGCCAGAACGACAACGATCAGAATCGGAAATGCCGCGCTCTTGAAGAATCTGCTCACGGACTACTGAGACCTGCTTCCCTCACGACCAAACCTGCCCTGCGGTGAAACGCAAGCGTAGCAAGGGGGTATTCGTCCATTTGGCCTGTTTCGGATGCCTCGTCGCGGCGCTTTAAGGCTCGTTCAGCACTGCCACGTAGGGCAGGTTCCGGTAGCGCTCGGCGTGGTCCAGGCCGTAGCCGATCGCGAAACGGTTTGGGATCTCGAAGCCGACGTACCTGATCGGCAGCTCGATCTCGCGGCGTTCCGGCTTCGTGAGCAGCGCGCAGACCTCCAGCGAGGCGGGGTTGCGGGCGCGCAGCATCTTGAACAGGTAGGAGAGGGTCAGGCCGGAGTCGACGATGTCCTCGACGATCAGGACGTCCTTGCCCTCGATCGGGGCGTCCAGGTCCTTGAGGATGCGCACGACGCCCGACGAGTCCGTTGACGCCCCGTACGAGGAGACCGCCATGAAGTCGACCTCGCAGTCCACGTCGAGGTTGCGCATCAGGTCGGCGAGGAAGAAGACGGCGCCCTTCAGGACGCCGATCAGCAACAGCTTGCGGCCGGCGTAATCGCGCGAGACCTCCTCGCCCAGCTCCTTGACGCGGTGTGCGAGGTCGTCGCGCTGGACGAGGATCTCTCCCAGAGCGGGGTCGGCCATGTGGAGGCGCGATTTAAGCAGCCGGGCTCGGCACGGGGTCGCCCGCGACCCGCACCTCGGCCACGCTCTCCTCGCGCGCGAGCGCGAACAGGGCCCCGAGCGTGCGCTCGGGCGAGTCGCTGTGGCGCAGCACAGCCTCGAGCGTCGAGGCGGCCGGCGGGCGCACCAGCACGAAATCGGCCGCCCTTCCCGGCGAGAGGTCGCCGACCTCGTCGAGGCCGAGCGCCAGCGCCCCCGCGCGCGTGGACAGGTAGAGCAGGTGCGCGGGGCCGATCGGCGGCGGGTCGGGGCGCAGCATCTGCAGCTGATAGGCGGTGAGCGCCTCCTTCAGCACGCTCAGCCCAGTGCCCGCGCCGACGTCGGTGCCGAGCGCCACATGCACCCCGTGGTCGATGTGCCGGCTCATCGGGAACAGGCCGCTGCCGAGGAAGGCGTTGCTCTCCGGGCAGTGCGCCACGCTGGCGCGGGCGGCGCCGAGCCGGGCGAGCTCCGCGTCGCTCGGATGGTCGTTGTGGGCGAGCACCGTCGACTCGCCGACGAGCCCGAAGTGCTCGTAGGTGTGGAGGTAGTCGTCGAAGTCGCCGAAGAGGGCGCGCACCGCCGCCACCTCGTCGACGTTCTCGTTCATGTGGCTGGTCACGAGCGCCCCGACCTCTCTGTGCAGGGCGCCGCACGCCTCGAGCATCCCCTCCGTGCAGGAGAGCGAGAAGCGCGGAGTGACGGCGTAGCGCAGCCGCCCGCGCCCGTGCCAGCGATCGGCGAGCTCGCGGCCGGCCTCGTAGGCGCGGTCGGGATCCACGTGAAGCTCGGGCCGCAGGTTGCGATCGGAGACGACGAGGCCGCTCGCGATCCGCAGGCCGGAGCCCTCGGCCTCCTCGAACAGCGCCTCCTGGGCGGCCGGGAAATGCGAGCCGAACACGAGCGCCGTCGTGGTCCCGTTGGCAGCCAGCCCCGCCACGAACTCACGCGCCACGCGGCGCGCGTGCTGCGGGTCCGCCATGCGCGCCTCCTCCGGAAGCGCGTAGCGCTCGAGCCAGTCGAGCAGGCCGAGCCCCATCGAGCCCATGATCGCGAGCTGCGGGAAGTGGACGTGCGTGTCGACGAGGCCCGGCAGCAGAATCGCGTCGCGCTCGTCGCGCACCTCGGCCTCCGGATAGGCGCGGCGAACCTGGTCGAAGCTCCCAACCGCATCGATCTGCCCGTCCGAGAACGCGAGCGCCCCGTCGGAGAACGCCTCGAGCGCGTCCGCCTCCGCGAACGGGTCGCGCGGCGTGTGCATCACCTGCGCGCGCCAGATCTCCACGCTCACACGTCCTCGCGGTCGATCCACTTGGGCGTGAGCGTGGCCGGGTCGAAGCCATCGAGCCGCTCGAGCATCGCCGCCGGCTCCTCCTCGACGATCACCATCGCGCGGTGGTCCTCGCGCACGAAGCGCTCTGCCACCGCGTGCTCCAGGAAGGTCATGAGCCCGTCGAAGTAGCCCTCGACGTTCAGGATCCCGATCGGATTGCGATGCAGGCCGAGCTGGGCCCAGGTGTAGATCTCGAACAGCTCGTCGAGCGTGCCGAGACCGCCCGGGAGCGCCACGAAAGCGTCGGCCAGGTCCGCCATTCGCTGCTTGCGCTCGTGCATGGTGTCGACCACGTGCAGGTCGGTCAGGCCCAGGTGCGCGATCTCACGATCGACGAGCGACTGCGGGATCACGCCGATCGCCTCGCCGCCCTCGGACAGGACCGTGTCCGCGAGCCGGCCCATCAGGCCGACGGTCGCGCCGCCGAACACGAGCGTGATGTCGTGCTCCACGAGCAGCTGACCGAGATCCTCGGTCGCCTCGGTATACGCCGGGCGGGCGCCGGGACTCGATCCGCAGAAGACACAGACTCGCTGCACCCGCTGAGCGTAGATTGTCCGCCCCATGGATCCCACGGCCCGCCCGCGCGTGAAGGTGTGCTGCATCAAGAGCGTCGCGGAGGCCTGGATGGCGATCGATGCGGGTGCGGCGGCGCTCGGGCTGGTGTCGCATATGCCGAGCGGCCCCGGGGTGATCACGGACGAGCAGGTGGCCGAGATCGCGGCGGCGCTGCCGCCGGGCGTCGACTCGTTCCTGCTGACCTCGCTGCAGGACGTCGAGGCGATCGCGGCTCAGCAGCGCGCTGCGGGCGCCCACACGCTGCAGCTGGTCGACGCGCTTCCGGAGGGCGCGCACGCCGGCCTGCGTGCGGCGCTGCCAGGGGTGAAGCTCGTGCAGGTGATCCACGTGACCGGCCCGGAGTCGATCGCGGAGGCAGAGGCGGTGGCGCCCTTCGTCGACGCGCTGCTGCTCGACTCGGGCAACCCGGCGCTCGAGGTCAAGGAGCTCGGCGGCACCGGCCGCCGCCACGACTGGGAGCTGTCGCGGCGCATCCGCGCGTCGGCCAGCGTGCCGCTCTTCCTCGCGGGAGGCCTGCGCCCGGACAACGTGCGCGAGGCGGTCGAGACGGTCGGGCCGTTCGGGCTCGATGTCTGCTCGGGCCTGCGCTCGGGCGAGGGCTTCGACCTCGACCCGGACAAGCTCGAGCGCTTCATGGCCGCCGCGCGCGGCTAGGCGGCGCCCTCCACGAGCGCACACATCAGCGCAACCGCATCGGCCCCGGCGAGCCCCTGCTCGCGGGTCAGCGAGCTCCAGGTCGGGAAGGCGAGCGCGTGGCCGATCGCCGCACGTGTCCGCCGCGCGGGGCGCCCGCGCAGGCGCCGGCCGTCCATCAGCGTGTCCAAGATCGCGGCCAGGTAGCCGTAGAACTCGCCCAGCCTCCGCTCGACCGGCGGAACCAGCTGCTCGTCGCGCAGCAGGCTCGTGAACATCCCGTCGGTGCGCCCGTAGAACGCGTACAGCTCGCTGAGCGCCGCCTCGGTGCGCTCCGCGGGGTCCTCGATCGCCGCCCAGGCCTGCGGATCGGGAGGCGGGTTCGCCGCTCCCCAGTGCGAGGAGCAGGCCGCGAACAGCGCCTCCTCGTCCGGGAAGTGGCGATACACCGTCGAGCGCCGCACCCCCGCGCGCTCGGCGATGGCGCTGATCGACGCCCTGGCCGGGCCGAGCTCCTCGTGCAGCGCCACCGCGCTCTCGGTGATCCGCAGGCGGGTCTGCTCCTCGAGCTCGGCCCGCTTCTTCATTCGGTAGGGACGCTTTTGATCGGACATGACTGTCCGTGAATATTGACAGATGCGGCGGTCGCGGTTACGATTTCACACGACACTACTGTCCAATGAAAGTGAGAGCACGATGGCAACGTCAGTCGCGGGTGTGAAGATCGTCGGTCCCGAAGGCGCGAAGGAGGGCTTCCTGGGGTCGATCGGCGTTCGCTTCATGATCGACGGGTCCGAGGCGGGCGAGCGCTTCTCGCTCGTCGAGCATCCGATGTCCGCGCGCGCCCTCGCCGCGCCGCTGCATCGGCACACGCGCGAGGACGAGTACAGCTACGTCCTCGAGGGCCGTATGGGCGCGCTGCTCGGTGACGAGGTCGTCGAAGCCGGCCCGGGCGATCTGGTCCACAAGCCGCGCGACCAGTGGCACACGTTCTGGAACGCGGGCGACGAGCCCTGCCGGATCCTCGAGATCATCGCGCCGGCCGGCTTCGAGCACTTCTTCCACGAGCTCTCCGACATGGGCGGCGTGACCGAGGCGGACGAACAGGCACTGGCCGAGCTGAACGACCGCTACGGCCTCGAGATGCGCCCGGAGACGGTTCCCGGTCTGCTCGAGCGCTTCGGGCTGCGGCTCGGTGAGCCGCTCTCCGGCGGCTGGACGCCGCCCACCCTCTAGGCGCGCCAGGCGAAGGCCATCGAGATCGGGTGGCCGCGCAGGCGCTCCCACTTGGGCTTCAGCTGCAGCCAGCGCTCGTCGATGACGCCCTCGTGCATCTCGGCGAGCGCGAAGCCCGCCTCGAGCCCGGAGCGCACGTGGTCGCTGATCAGATGGACGTGCGTCTCGATCGCGACGGGCTCACCCGACGCACCCGTGAAGTGCGTCGGCATGCCCGAGGCCATGATGAAGTGCGGGTGAAAGGCGACCACGACGAAGTGGCCGCCCGGCCTCGCGAGCCTGGCCGCCTCGGCATAGAGCGGCTCGAGCGCGGGCAGGTGCTCGTCCACCAGCGACGCGATCACGAGGTCGTAGGCGCCCGCGGCGAGCCCGGTGTCGGCGACGTCCGCCTCCACGAGCCGCTCGTGCAGGCCGCGCTCGCGCGCCACCTCGAGCATCTCCGGGGTGAGGTCGACGCCGTCGATCGGCCCTACGCCGTGACGGCGCAGCCAGGCGGCGGTGCGGCCGGTGCCGCAGCCGAGGTCCGCGACCCGGCCGACCGCCTCCCAGGCGGGCTCTGAGAGCTCGTCGAGCAACGCGATGTCCATCTCGTCCTGAACGGTGTCCTCGTAGGTCGGCACCCACTGGCCGTAGCCCGTCCGCACGTCCACCGTCCGGTATCCGCGCCGGTCGAAGTCGGAGAACTCGGGCATCTCAGACGAAGGCCTCGCCGGGCAGGCGCGGCGCGGCCCGCCCGGTCAGCTGCTTGAGGACACTCGCGCCGACGTCGGCGAGCGGGCCGTCGTGGCGGCGCCCGCCGTCCCCCTCGAAGCGAGCCAGGAGCGGCGAGTACTCGCGCGTGTGGTCGGTGTGCGGGGCGTTCGGGTCGACGCCGTGGTCTGCGGTCACGACGAGCAGGTCGCCCTCGCGCAGCAGGGCGAGCCAGTCCGCGACCGCCGCGTCGATCTCCTTGAGCGCCTCGTGGAAGCCCTCGACGTCGTGGCGGTGGCCGTACACCTGGTCGGTGTCGACGAGGTTCACGAACACCAGCCCCTCGTCGAGCTCGCGCAGCAGCGCGGTCGTTGCCGCGATTCCCTTGGCGTTCGTGCCGCCGTCGTGCTTCTGGTCGATGCCGACACCTGCGAACAGGTCGCGGATCTTGCCGATGCCGTGCACGCGCATGCCCGCGTCCTGGAGCTCCTCGAGGTAGGAGCGCCCAGGCGGCAGCGCCGCGTAGTCGCGCCGGCCCTCACGGCGCTGAAAGTGACCGGGCTCGCCGTCGAAGGGCCGCGCGATCACGCGACCGACGGAGTGGTCGCCGGTCATCAGCTCACGCGCCTGCTCGCAGATGGCGTACAGCCCGGGCTCGTCGAGCACGTCCACGTGGGCGGCGACCTGCAGCACCGAGTCGGCGGAGGTGTAGAGGATCAGCTCGCCCGTCTCGAGGTGGTGGCGGCCGAAATCGTCGATCACCTCGGTGCCGCTGTATGGCTTGTTGCAGCAGAAGCGCCGGCCGGTCGCCTGCTCGAGCTCCTCGATCACGTCCGGCGGAAAGCCGTCCGGGTAGGTCGGCAGCGGGTGCTCCGGCACGACCCCCATCAACTCCCAGTGACCCGTGGTCGACTCCTTACCCGGGCCGAGCGGGTGCAGCCGGCCGTGCAGCGCCGGATGCTCGGCCGGCGCCACCCCCTCGATCGGGATGATCGAGCCGAGCCCGAGCCCTTGCAGGTTCGGCAGATCGAGCCCGCCGACGCGCTCGGCGAGGTGGGCGAGCGTGTTCGAGCCCTCGTCGCCCGCATATTCGGAGGCGTCCGGCAGGGCGCCCACCCCGCAGGCGTCGAGGACGATGACGGCGGCACGTGGCATTGCGGCGCGATTATGCACCTGCCCGGACCCGCCATACTCAAGGGGTGATTCGCAGGCTCCCCCACGTGGACCGAGTCGGGATCGAGGAGCGGGCGGCGCTGCTCGCCAAGCGCTCGATCAAGACGAGCGCGAAGCAGCAGGGCATCAGGCTCGCCGTCTCGATGACCGACCTGACGACGCTCGAGGGCGCCGACACCGCCGGCAAGGTGCGCAACATGTGCGCCAAGGCGGTGTGCCCGTCGCCCACGACTCCCGAGATCCCCTCGTGCGCGGCCGTGTGCGTCTACCCCTCGCTGATCGGGATCGTGCGCGAGTCGCTCGATGGCACCGGCGTGAAGGCGGCGGCCGTTGCGACCGCCTTTCCGAGCGGCCAGGCCTCGCTCGACGTGAAGCTGCGCGACGTCGAGGAGGCGGTGGCGGCCGGCGCTGAGGAGATCGACATGGTGATCTCGCGCGAGGCTTTCCTGTCGGGCGACGACACGCGCGTGATGGAGGAGATCGTGCGCGTGCGCGAGGCCTGCGGGGACGCGCACCTGAAAGTCATCCTCGAGACCTCGGAGCTCGGCTCATACGACCACGTGCGCCACGCGTCGATGCTGGCGATGGAGGCGGGCGCGGACTTCATCAAGACCTCGACCGGCAAGTCGACGGCCGGCGCGACGCCCGGCGTCACGCTCGTGATGCTCGAGGCGATCCGCGACTACGCGGAGCGCTCGGGCCGCGCCGTCGGGATGAAGGCGGCCGGCGGGGTGTCCAACAGCAAGGCCGCGCTACACCGGCTCGTGCTCGTGAAGGAGACGCTCGGTGACGAGTGGCTGACCCCCGAGCGCTTCCGCCTCGGCGCGTCGTCGCTCCTCAACGATCTGCTCATGCAGTACGAGAAGACGCAAACCGGCCACTACGCGCGACCCGAGGACTTCTCGAGAGAGTGAGCACGCAGGAGACACGCACCCGGATCGTCTGGGACTACGCGCCCGCCCCGGAGTCGCCCGAGCACGTCCGACTGCGCGACTCCTACGGGCTGTTCATCGACGGCGACTTCCGCGCTCCGCTGGACGGCACGATGGTGCCGTCGATCAACCCGGCCAGCGAGGAGACGCTCGCCGAAGTGGCGTTCGCAGGCGAGGAGGACCTGCGCCGGGCGGTCGACGCAGCGCGCGCCGCGCAGCCGGGCTGGGCCGCGCTCAGCGGCCTGGAGCGCGGCAAGTTCCTGTTCCGGATCGCACGCCTGATCCAGGAGCGCGCCCGTGAGCTGGCGATCGTCGAGTCGATGGACGGCGGCAAGCCGATCCGCGAGTCGCGCGACGTGGACGTGCCGCTCGCCGCGGCCCACTTCTTCCACTACGCCGGCTGGGCCGACAAGCTCTCGTACGGGGTCGCCGGCCGCGACGTCGCGCCGCACGGGGTCGCCGCTCAGATCGTGCCCTGGAACTTCCCGCTGCTGATGGCGGCCTGGAAGCTCGCCCCGGCGCTCGCGTGCGGGAACACCGCCGTGCTGAAGCCGGCTGAGACCACGCCGCTGACGGCGCTCTTCCTCGCCGAGATCTGCCAGGAGGCGGAGCTGCCGCCCGGCGTCGTTCAGGTCGTCCCCGGGGACGGCTCGGCCGGGGCGGCCCTTGTGCGCCAGCCCGGCATCGACAAGGTCGCCTTCACGGGCTCGACGGGCGTCGGCAAGGACATCCAGGCCGCGCTCGCGGGGCGCGGCATCCCGCTCACGCTGGAGCTCGGCGGCAAGTCGGCGAACGTGATCTTCGAGGACGCCGCGCTCGACCAGGCGGTCGAGGGCATCGTCAACGGCATCTTCTTCAACCAGGGACACGTCTGCTGCGCCGGCTCGCGCCTGCTGATCCAGGAGAGCGTGGCCGACGTCGTGATCGGCAAGCTCTGGGAGCGCATGGGCCGGCTGCGGGTCGGCGACCCGCTCGACAAGAACACCGACGTCGGCGCGATCAACTCGCGCGAGCAGCTCACGCGCATCCAGGAGCTCGTCTCCGCGGGCGAGGAGGAGGGCGCGGTTCGCCGCAGCGTGGCCTGCGAGCTCCCCGAGCGTGGCTGGTGGTTCGCCCCGACGATCTTCACCGAGGTCGCGCCCGCCCACCGGATCGCGGTGGAGGAGATCTTCGGGCCGGTCGTATCGGTGCTCACCTTCCGCACCCAGGCCGAGGCCATCCAGAAGGCGAACAACTCGGCCTACGGCCTCGCCGCGGGCATCTGGACCGACAAGGGCGCGAAGGCGTTCGAGGTCGCGAGCGCTCTGCAGGCGGGCGTCGTCTGGCAGAACACCTACAACCACTTCGACCCGACCGCGGCCTTCGGTGGCTACAAGGAGAGCGGCTTCGGCCGCGAGGGCGGCCCGGCCGGGCTGCGGGCCTACCTCAAGGTGTCATGAGCCGGCTCGCCGTCCCCAAGACGTACAAGCTCTACGTGGGCGGCGCCTTCGTCCGCTCCGAGTCCGGTCGCTACGACCGCGTGCAGGACCGCAACGTCCCGCGCGGCTCGCGCAAGGACGTCCGCGACGCCGTCAAGGCAGCGCGCGCAGCGGCGGGGCCCTGGGCCGCGCGCACGGCGTACAACCGCGGCCAGATCCTCTACCGCGCCGCGGAGGCGCTCGAGTCGCGCGGCGACGAGCTCGGCGTCGGGCGCCCGGAGCTCGAGGCCTCGATTGACGTGCTCGTCCACTACGCGGGCTGGACCGACAAGCTGCAACCGGTGCTCGGCGGCATCAACCCGGTGGCCGCGCCGTTCCTGTCCTTCTCGCTGCCAGAGCCCACCGGCGTGGTCGGCATCGTCGCCCCCGAGGAGCCTGCGCTGCTGGGCCTCGTCGCCGAGCTGGGCCCGGCGCTCGCGGCCGGCAACACCGTCGTCGCCGTGCTGTCGGAGCCGCGCCCGCTGGCGGGGCTCGACCTCGGCGAGGTGCTCGGCGTCTCCGACGTGCCGGGCGGGGTCGTCAACCTGCTCTCCGGGCGGCGCGCCGAGCTCGCTCCCGTGCTGGCCTCGCACCGCGACCTCAACGCGATCGTCGACGTGTCGGCGGATGCCGAGCTCGGGACGGAGATCGACCGGTTCGCCGCGGATTCGGTCACGCGTGTCCGCCACGCCGCGCCGACGACCAGCTACGACGACGCCGTCGCCGACGCGCTCGGCCGGCTCGAGTCGGTCGTCGAGCTGAAGACTGCCTGGCACCCGGTCGGAGCGTGACGCGCGCCCGGGCGGCGGCCGGGAGCCTCGTCTTCCTGCTGCTCGCGCCGGGCGTGATCGCCGGACTCGTGCCATGGCTCCTGACGGACTGGTCCGTCGACGACTCGTTCGCGTGGCCGCCGCTCCAGGTGGCCGGCGCCCTGCTCGTCCTCGCCGGTACGGCGGTGCTGCTGCACGCGTTCGCGCGCTTCGTCGTCGAGGGGCTCGGGACCCCCGCCCCGCTGGCCCCGCCCGAGCAGCTCGTGGTCGGCGGCCTCTACCGCCACGTGCGCAACCCGATGTACGTGGCTGTGGCCTCGACCATCATCGGCCAGGCCCTGCTATTCGGCAGGCCCGTCCTGCTCGCCTACGCGGCGCTCTTCATGGCGGTGGTGGCCGCCTTCGTGCGCTGGTACGAGGAGCCCGCGCTCACAGAGCGCTTCGGCGATCAATACGCGACCTACCGCCGGGCGGTGCCGGCCTGGCATCCGCGGCTGCAGGCTTGGCGAGAGCGCTCGTAGTCCGTTCGGCCAGGGCGGGCAAATCGCCTGATTACCGAATGATCTTCGAGCTTCACGGCTGATCGCCGAAGGTCCGCGGCCTTGCGCGGGCATGACCCGCATCGGTAAGTAACGTCTGTGCCAATCATGGACTTCATCACGATCTTCTTCATCGCCATGGTCCTTGGCACGATCGTGCTGGCTCCCAGGTACGGAGCGGAGAGCCGCCCCGGATTCGTCCGGGCCGACCTCAAGCCCCGTGCCGGCTGGTCGCCTGCACGGCCGTGGAGCTCGGGCCGCCGCTAACGGCAATCAGCCCGCAGGCATCAGGTCGATCCCGCGGCTGCCCTCGTTGCCGCTCTCGTCGAGCCAGTTGACCCGGCCGCTGTCCCATTCCGGCGGGATCGGGATCAGGTAGAAGTCGCCATTCTCGCCGGGCGGACCCGGGAAGGGCTCGATCGCGCGCCGAGTCTTGCCGTCGACCTCGATCACGACTCGGCTCGCCTCCTTGGGGACCCGGCCGAACACGAGGACCTCCCTCGGTCCACCGGCGGCGCCCATGGGCGATAGCTGGATGCGCCCGAATCCCGGTGTCCGCGGAAACTCTCCGCACGCGCCGCTGCCTCCGACCTGCGGGCGACTCTCGACGAGGAAGACGCCGAGACACGGGAGCCCGGCGGCCTGATACTCCTCCCCCGTATCGGGATCGACGAGCCGATCGCTCGCGTAGCTCTCGAGCTGCCAGGCGCCTGCGACCGGGGCCACGCCGGTGGCCACCACAGTGCTGCGCGTGGTACGCGGCGGCGTACCCTGGCCCGGCTCATAGACGGTCCCCACCGGGGCGACCGCATCCGCGTCCGCGGGCCGATCACGCCGCTCGCCGTCACCGAGCAGCGCGAGGACCGGGACCAGTGCCAGCGCCAGCAGCGCCGTGACGAGCGCGGCGGGCACGAGCGTCCGCAGCGCGGGCGCGCGCCGCCGCGGCGGGCGCACCGCCGCCTCACGCAGCTCCAGTTCCAGCGTGGCGAAGAAGTCGCTCATGATGGGTTCCTCCCAAGTCGTCGGCGCAGCACCGCGACGCCGCGGCTCACGCGCTTTCTCATCACGGCCTCGGTCACACCCGCGGCTCCGGCGATGTCGGCGTACTCACGCTCTTCGAGCAGCCGCGCCCGAAGGGCCTCGCGCTGCCCGCGCGGGAGCTCGTCCAGGAAGTCGACGACGCTCACCTCCGAGCGGAGCCGCTCGAACTCGGCGACGTCCTTCGAGTCGAGCTCGATGCGCTCCATGCGAAGGCGCCGGCGCGCGCGGTCCTCGGCGCTGCCGCGCCGCTGCCAGTCGGCCAGCTTGTGGGCGGCGATGCCGTAGAGCCAGGTGGTCGCCGCGGCGCGCCTGGGGTCGTAGCGGTGCCGTCCCGCGAGGGCGGCCGCAAAGGTCTCAGCCGTGAGGTCGGCGGCGACCTCCGCGTCGCCCGTCAGGCGCATCAGCCACCCGGCGAGCCGCCGGGCGTGCCGGCGGTAGAACTCGGCGAACGAGTCGGCGTCCTCCAGTGCGAGCAGCTCGGCGTCGGTCACTGCATCTTCATTCGCGCGACCGCGCGAATTGTGACTGTCAGTCGAGCGCGCCCTCGAGCCGCAGCACTCGCCGCAGGATCGCCAGCGACGAGGCGTAGGTCGAGTCCATCCCGAAGTACGAGAGACCGCGCGCGCCGAGCGTGCGGGCCTGGGTGTAGGGCGTATCCGAGGCGTAATGGATGATCCCGAAGTCGATCGGGAGCTTCGAGAAGTTGACCGCCTCGCCGACGGGGTGGCGATCGGCGTCGGCGATCTCGTAGATCGCGTTGCAGTACGGGCCAGCCTCCATCTCCACGACCGTGAACGCCTCGCGGTAATAGAAGTCGAGGTAGGCGCGGTTCTGGAGGAAGGTGCTCTTGACGGTCACGGCCCGCTGGTTGTCGAGCCCGGTGCCGAAGCGCAGGTCGCCCATCAGGTTCTCGACGCCGAACGCGTTGTCGAGCCAGTAGGTCGAGCCGGAGTGCTCGTCGTGCACGACGCTCGAGAGCATCACGTCACCCACGTCGGCGTTCAGCGTCGCTGCCTTGCCAAGGACGTAGACGCCGCGCAGGGCGGCGCTCGAGACGGCCACCTCGCGCAGGATGTTGTACGCGGCGACGCCGAGCGGATAGTCGATGTTCACGATCACGGCGTGGCTGTCCGCGAGCGCCTCGGCGTCGACCGCCCCGAGCCGCGGGTCGAGCCGATCGGGCAGGAGCTTGGCGAGCGGGATGATCTGCGCGGGCACGCGCAGCGCGGTGCGCGACGGCAGGTGGGCGACGCCGCTGAGCGCCTCGGATTCGCGCCGGACGCGGCGGCCGTCCTCGCCGTGGCTGTCGAAGTACAGGCGCGCGACGAAGTAGAGGTAGTTGTCCCAGGACCCCTCGGCGCGGCCTTCGCGGAATGCCTGCAGCTCCTCGCGCAGGATGTCGTCCTCGGGCATGCTCTCGACGAACTCGATCAATCGGTCCTCGCGCTCGCGCGCGGTGCCGGTGACGATGTTGACGAGGCTGTGCGTGTTCGAGCTGACGAAATAGGTGGGCGCGTCCATCAGCCCCTGCGCGTTCAGCTCGTTCTGGACCGGCAGCCACCAGCGCCGCGTCATGCGGGCGTAGCCGACCTGCGTCCCGCCCAGCATCCGCACACGCAGCGACATGCTGCGCTCGGAGATCAGCTGCAGGCGCTCGAAGAACCGGGCACCCCAGGCATCGCGGAGCCGGCCCCAGTCGTCGGCGGAGCCGCCCAGCGCGGTGGCGCACTCCTCCGGCGTCGGCTCGGTCTCGGGCGGCCAGCCCGCGGCGCGCTGCCGGACGCGGATCTTGTTCCACTCGATCTGCATCGCCACGAGCGTCGGGATCAGATCGTCGACGTCCGAGGCGCTGGCCAGCAGCACCGCGTGCATGCCGCCGCCGCTGTCGTGCCAGCGCCGCCGCCGCGCAGGGGCGTTCGCCTCCTCCCACTCGTCGATCACGATGCCGTTGCGGGCGAAGACCTCGGCCTCCTGGCCCATGATCACGAGCTCGGCGCCCGCGATCGCGTCGGGAAGGCGCCGGATCGCGTAGATGAGCGCACCGAGATCCGGCTCGTCGCTGGCGGCGAGCGGGTGCAGGCTCGAGCCCATCGCGCGGTGCGACGACTCGAGCACGCGCAGGGCCGTCTCGCCGCTCGAGCGCAGCAGCGTGTTGTAGGTCCGCTGGTAGAGCTCGACCTCGTCGCTGAGGCGGCCGGCCTCTTCGGCCGGGGACGTGAGGACTAGCCGTGAGACGGTCACTCCATCACTCCTTGACGTACGGGATGCCGATCGAGGCGGGCGGCCGCGAGCGCGCGACGACACCCGCGACGACGATCAGCGTGAGGACGTACGGAAGCGCCTGGAAGAGCACGGCGGTCGACTCCGAGAACTCCGGCAGGCGCTGGGCGAGGGCGCTCGAGAAGCCGAACAGGAGCGCCGCGATGAGCGCGCCGAAGGGCCGCCAGGCACCGAAGATGACGGCCGCAAGCGCGATGTAGCCGCGTCCGGCGGTCATGTTCTCCGTGAACGAGCCGAGCAGCGCGATCGACAGATACGCGCCGCCGAGCGCCGCGAGAAAACCGGAGACGATGACCGCGACGTAGCGCGTGCGGATCACCGACACGCCGACGGTCTCCGCGGCGCGCGGCTTCTCGCCGACCGAGCGCAGCCGCAGCCCGCGCGGCGTCCTGAACAGGAACACGCTTGTAAGCACGACGAGCAGCAGAGCGACCCAGGTGAGCAGGTTCGCGTTGCCGATCGCCTCGCCGAAGAAGCTCAAATCCTCGATCCCGGGGAGCGACACGTTGGGCACGCGCGGGACGTCGCCCGGGGTGCCCTCCGCTCCGTAGTGGGCGACGAAGACGTAGCCGGTGATCCCGAGTGCGAGGAAGTTGAGGCCGAAGCCGCTCACCACCTGATCGGCGCGAAAGCTGACCGACAGCACGGCGTGCAGGAGCGCGAGCGCCCCGCCGGACACCATCCCGATCAGGCAGCCGAGCAGCCACGAGCCGGTGAGGTCGGCGCCGAAGATCCCGAAGAACGCTCCCATCAGCATCATGCCCTCGAGGCCGATGTTGATGACCCCGCTGCGCTCGCAGAGAAGCCCACCGAGCGCGGCGAAAACCAGCGGGGTGGCGAAGCGGAGCATCGCCGCGAACAGGGCCGACCAGACGAACACGGAGTCGAGGCTCGACTCGTTCGTCTGCGTCGCCGCCACTGCGCCGACCCCGGCGAGTACGCCCACCACGATCGCGATCCAACCGAGTCGCTTCTCGCCCTCGCGCACCACGTACACACCCGCGAGGACGGCCGTGACGGCAAGCACAAGGGAGGGCACGGGTGTGCGCAGCATGATCGGCGGCAGTGCGATGAAGGCGGCGAGCACCCCCAGCACGAGCGCGGCCCAAGCGATCTCCCTCGCCCCTATCCGGCTCGGAACGGCGGCTTCGGCGAGCGCGCTCACGGACCCGGCTCCGGAGGTGGGGCGCCGTCGGAGCGGGCCGCCACCGTCGCGGGGGCGGGACCGGATCTGCCGGTGCCGCGGCCGATGAACCCCCTGCCTCTTCGGAGCAGGCCGAGCACCAGCACGTCTGCGCTCACGATGACGATGACGAGGCCCTGGATGATGTAGGTCAGGTTCGCGGCGAGCTCCGGCTCGAAGACCGTGGCATCCAGATTCCGCTGCGAGGTCCCGCTGAGCAGGGCACCGAAGAGCAGCGCGGCCGCGGCCGTCCCGAGCGCCGTGTTGCGGCCGAGCAGCGCGACGGCGATCCCGATGAAGCCGACCTGGGCGATCTGGATGTCGTTGGTGGCGAGCCGGAATTGCCAGCCGAGCACGTCGAGCGAGCCGGCCAGGCCCGCGAAGGCGCCGCAGGCGGCCATGACGAGCACGTAGTTCTTGCTGACGCTCATACCGCTGTAGCGGGCGGCTTCCGGGTTGAGCCCGACGGCCCGGACCTCGAAGCCGGTGGTCGAGCGGTTCAGCACGATCCAGAAGACGAGCAGCGCCGCGATCGCGATGAACAGGCCGATGTGGAGGCCCTGCAGGACCGGATCGCCCCAGAACACCGGCAGCTTCGCGCCCTCGACCACGTCGTTCGACACCGGCACGCTTGTCTCGGTGTCGCTCTGCAACGGTCCGCCGAGCCCGAACAGGTAGAGGCCGATGTAGATCGCGGTGTAATTGAGCATGATCGTCGTGATCACCTCGTGGGCGCCCACGGTCGCCTTCAGGAAGCCGGCGATTCCGGCCCAGAAGGCGCCGGCGGCAACCGCCGCGAGCATCGCGAGCACGACGTGGAGCACGGCGGGCATGCCCGCGAACGAGGAGCCCACCCAGACGGCCGCGATCGAGCCCATGATGTATTGGCCGTTGCCGCCGATGTTGAAGAGCCCGGCCCGGAAGGCGAACGCCACGGCGAGCCCGGTCAGGATCAGTGGCGTCGTGATGATGAGCGTCTGCTGCAGGTTGAGCGCGGCGAGCGTGCGGTCCTCGCCGGTGGTCCACGGGAACAGCCACTGGAGCCCGGTGCCCTTCCAGATCGCCTCGTAGGTCGCGATCGGGTCCTTGCCGGCGAGCAGCACGACGAAGCCGCCGATCACGAAGGCCAGCAGCACCGTGATCAGCGGCACGATCACGCCGCCGCCGCGCACGTACGCCGCCAGCCGCGACGCCGGCGTCTGCGATCTTGCGATGACCTCCTCGTCGCTCACGCGGCGGTCTTGCCGGCGCCCCCGCCGGTCATCGCGATGCCGAGCTCCTCCTCGGAGACGCTGGGCGGGAACTCGCCCACTATCTCGCCCTCGTAGATCACGAGGATGCGGTCCGCGAGCGAGCGCACCTCCTCGAACTCGAGCGAGACGAGCAGTATGCCGCGCCCGCTGTCGCGCTCGGACACGAGCCGCCGATGCACGAACTCGATCGCCCCGACGTCGAGCCCGCGCGTGGGCTGGTGGGCGATCAGGAGCTGGGGATTCGACGCGATCTCGCGAGCGATGCAGACCTTCTGCTGGTTGCCGCCCGACAGCGACGCCGCGGGCAGGTCAGCGTCGCGGCCTCGCACGTCGTACTCCTCGAGGAGCTCGTTCGCGCGCCGGCGCATGTTCCTGATCGAGAGGAAGCCCCGCTTGGACAGCGGCTCATCGCGGTACTCGCGCAGTGCGAGGTTCTCGGTGAGCGAGAAGTCGAGCACGAGCCCGCGCAGCTGGCGGTCCTCGGGGATGTGCGCCACGCCGGCATCGCAGGTCGCGCGCACGCCGCGGCCGGTCACGTCCGTGCCGGCCACGCGGATATGGCCCGACTGGGGCACGCGCAGGCCGGCGATCGCCTCGACCAGCTCCTGCTGGCCGTTGCCGTCGACGCCGGCGAGCGCCACCACCTCACCGCCGCGCACCTCCATCGAGAGCCCACGCACGGCCTCGAGCTCGCGATCGTCGAGCACCAGCAGGTCCTCGACCTCGAGCACGGGGGCCTCGGGCTTGGCCGACGGCTTCTCTACTCGGAGCAGCACGTCGCGCCCGACCATCAGGCGCGCGAGGCTCTGCTCGGTGGCGCCCTCGGTCGTGACCGTGTCGATCTTCTCGCCGCGCCGCAGGACCGTCACGCGATCGGCGATCTCGAGCACCTCGTTGAGCTTGTGGCTGATGAAGACGATCGCGACGCCGTCCTCCTGGAGCGCCTTCAGCACCCTGAACAGGTCAGCCGCCTCCTGAGCCGTGAGCACGGCGGTCGGCTCGTCCAGCACGAGGATGCGAGCGCCCCGGTAGAGCGTCTTCAGGATCTCAACGCGCTGCTGGGCGCCGACCGTCACATCCTCGATCACGGAGTCGGGGTCTACCGCAAGCCCGTAGCGCTCGGAGAGCTCCTTCACCCGCTTGCGCGCCTCACGCACGTCGAGCATGCCGCCACCGCTCCGCGGCTCGGCGCCGAGCACGATGTTCTCGGCGACCGTCATCACCGGGACGAGCATGAAGTGCTGGTGCACCATGCCGATGCCCAGCTCGATCGCCTTCGACGGCGAATCGATCTCCACGCGCTCGCCCTCAACGTAGATCTCGCCCTCGGTCGGGCTGTAGAGCCCGTAGAGGATCGACATCAGGGTGGACTTGCCGGCCCCGTTCTCACCCAGCAGGGCGTGAACCTCGCCGCGGCGGAGGTCGAAGTCGACCCGGTCGTTCGCGACGACCGGGCCGAACCTCTTGGTGATCCCGCGTAGCTCGAGAGCGTTCTCGGTGCTCAACGCGGCGGAACTTACCTCTTACTTGACCGTGTCGGGGATGTTCGGGATCTCGCCCGCGGCGATCTGATCCTCGATCTCCTTGACCTGGTCGGCGTACTTCTGACCCGCGGCGCTGATCTTGCCGAGGCCCACGCCGCCGTTCTCGACGGACGCGATCACGTCCGTGCCACCCTCGAACTGACCCTCCTGGGCCCGCTTGATGGCGTCATAGACGGCCACGTCGACCTTCTTCAGGGCGCTGGTCAGGATGTGGTCGCCGAGATAGCCCTGGTCGGCGTCGACGCCGATGCCCTGGACGCCCTTCTCCTTGGCCGCGTCGAGTGCGCCGAGGCCGCAGCCGCCGGCCACCTGGAACACGACCTTCGAGCCCTTCGCGATCTGGTCGAGCGCGATCTCCTTGCACTTCGCCTGGTCGACGAAGTCCTGTGAGTAGCCGTTGAGCGTCTGGATCCCCGGGTTGGCCTTCTTGGCGCCCGCCTGGAAACCGGCGATGTAGTGGTCGACGGGCGGGATCTTCTGGCCGCCGACGGTCGACACGACCTTGGCGTTGTTGTCCTTCGCCCACAGGCCGGCCAGGTAACCGGCGAGGTAACCCGCCTCCTGCTCCTTGAAGAGCAGGCCCTGGACGTTCTTGGGCTTGTCCTTCAAGCCGGTCGCCGAGAAGTCGACGATCGCGAAGTTGGCGTCGGGCACCTTGGTCGCAACCGTGTTCGTCGCGTCGGCCATCAGGAAGCCGACCGGAACGATCAGGTCGAACTGCTGCTGGGCGAGCGTCGTGAGGTTGGGGATGTAGTCACCCTGCTGCTTCGAGATGAGCACGCGCTCCTCCACGCCGAGCTCGTCCGCAGCGCGCTTGATGCCTGCGTTGGCGAGCGCGTTGAAGGAGCGGTCGTTGAGGCCGCCGATGTCGGTTACGACACCCGCCTTGATCGACTCCTGCGTCTCGGCGGACGTTTCGCCGCCGCCGCTGCCGCCGCCACCACCGTCGTCGTCATCATCGTCGCCACACGCCGCGATACTGAGCATGAGCGCTGCTACGAGCGCTAGCAGGATCGCGCGAAGCTTCCTATCCACGCTGAACTTCCCTCCTGAGTCTGGGCCGGGCCTGATGCCCGTGACCGAGTCACCCTATACCGATCACCGTGTGGCCATTATTAGGTTCTCTTTGAGCTTTTCTTCGCAGAATGCGGCTTCCAGAGCCGTCTCTGTGACCTTCAGGAGGTCGTCGTCACTGAAGCCGAGCCGCTCGGCGCAGACGGCGTACTCGCCGCCGATCGAGGCCCCGAACCAGGGCGGATCGTCCGATCCGAGCGTGACCCGCACGCCGGCCGCGCGCAGGGCGCGCAGCGGGTGCTCCTCGTAGCTCGGATAGATGCCGAGCACGACGTTGCTGGTCGGGCAGCACTCGAGGACCACGCCACGCTCCGCCAGCTCGTCCACGAGCGCCGGGTCCTCGATCGAGCGGACGCCGTGGCCGATGCGCGTGACCGGCAGCGTCAGCGCGGCGCGCACGCTCTCGGGCCCTCCCCACTCGCCCGCATGGACGCTGCAACCGAGACCCGCGTCCGCGGCGATCCGGTAGGGCTCGGCGAAGTCGCCCGCCGGGTAGCCCGCCTCGTCGCCGGCGAGCTGGAAGCCGGCCACGTACGGATGCGGGCGCGCGGCCGCGTAGCGGGCCACGCGCTCCGCCCGCTCGACGCCGTAGTTGCGGATAGCGGTGACGAGCATGCGCGCCTCGATGCCGTGCTCGGCGCGTGCGTCGTCGATGCCGCGGCCCACGCCGTCGAGGTGCTCCTCGTCGCTCAGACCGACCTGCGCGGCGTGGTCCGGCGAGACGATCAGCTCGACGTAGACCGCGCCCTCTGCCGCGCAGCGCGCCAGGTACTCGAAGGTCACGTCGCGGTAGTCGTCGCCGCTGCGGATCACGCCCGCGGCGAGATCGTAGGCGCGCAGGAAGTCGAGGAAGTCTGTGTAGGCATACGTCTGCTCGTCGGCGAACAGGCCCTCGGGTACGGGCAGGCCGTTGCGCTCGGCGAGCCTGCGGACCAGCTCGGGGGCGGCCGTGCCCTCGAGGTGGACGTGGAGCTCGGCCTTGGGGACCATCAGCGCAGCCGCTCGACGAAGCGGACGAGCAGCGGCGCGAGGTCCTGGGCGGCCCGGGCCGCGTCGCGCAGCGTCTGGTCGTGGCTGAGCGCCTGGTCGGACATGCCCTCGGCCAGATTCGTGATCGCCGACAGCGCGACGACGCGCAGCCCGCAGTGGCGCGCGAGGATCGTCTCGTGGACCGTCGACATCCCGACGGCGTCGGCGCCGAGCGTGCGGAACGCGTGGATCTCGGCAGGGGTCTCGAAGCTGGGTCCCTGTACCGCGAGGTAGACGCCATCCGCCAGCCCGATGCCGAGCTCGTGCGCGGCCGCCGCGAGCTCGCTGCGCAGCGCCGGGTCGTACGCGTCGCGCAGGCTCGGGAAGCGCGGTCCGAGCTCGTCGTCGTTCGGGCCGGCGAGCACGTCCGTGCCGCTCATGTTGATGTGGTCGGTGATCAGCATGAGCTGGCCAGGGCCGACCTCCGGTCGCAACGAGCCGGCCGCGTTCGTGAGCACGAGGATCTCGGCGCCGGCCGCCTTCAACGCACGCACGGGCGTGCGCACCTCCTCGAGGTCGCCGCCCTCGTAGACGTGCGCCCTCCCCTGCAGGAGCGCCACCGGCACGCCGCCGATCTCACCGAGCACCACGTTGCCCCCGTGCCCCTCGACGCCCGGGCGCGGGAAGCCGGGCAGCTCCTCGTACGGAACGGAGATCGGGTCGCGGACGGCCTCGGCGACCATGCCGAGGCCGGAGCCGAGCACGACCCCGACGCGCGGCGGCGCGCCGGCGCGGCTCGCCAGCACGGCGCCCGCCTCGCGCCAGCTCACGTGGCCTCCAGGTCGAAGGCCAGCGGCAGCAGCGCGCCGAGCGTGGTCGTCTCGAGCGGGCCGCCGGGGCGGCCGAGGTAGACGGGCGTCCCCGCGCCGCCGAACTCGGACAGGCGCTGACGGCAGCCGCCGCAGGGTGGGCAGATGTCCATCCGCTCGGCGGTCACGGCCACAGCGGCGATGCGCGTCTCACCCGAGGTGATCAGCGCCCCGATCGCCGAGGTCTCCGCGCACTGGCCCTGCGGGTAGGAGGCGTTCTCGACGTTGGCGCCGGTGAAGATCCCGCCGCCCGCCCCGCGCAGGGCAACCCCGACCTTGAAGTTCGAGTAGGGGGCGTAGGCGTTCTCCATCGCCTCGGCGGCGCGGCCGAGGAGCAGCTCGGGCGAGTCGAGCAGCAGATCGGAGTAGCTCTCGCCGACGAGCGCGTCGTCGCCGATCTCGAGCCGTTCGCGAAGCTCGGCGACCTGCGCCTGCTCCGCGGCCAGGTCCGATTCGGGCCCGGCCACCGCCTCGAGCTCGATGAAGCCCCCGAGCCCCTCGACGTCGTCGAGATGTATGCGGACGTTGTCCCTCAGCAGCAGCCGGCGCCGCTTCGTCACGACGACCAGCGTCCCGAGCGCCGCGTCGAGCGCCTCGCGCAGCTCCGCCGCGGCGGCGACACGGACTCGCGTGTAGCTGCTCGCCCGCGCACCGGCCTCGTCCGCGCGCCGGTACTCGATCAGCTCGTCCTCACCGGGCTCCTGCTCGCGCAGCTTGAGCCGCCCGCGGGCGCCCTCGAAGTAGGTGTCGCGCTGCTGGAGATCGCCCTCGTCGGCGGCCCCGAGGCCGAGCGCGAGCTCGAGCGTGCGTGCGGGATCGCGGTCGCGAGCCTTGATCTCGATGTTGCGGCGCCGTGCGGCCAAGACGCCGCGAGGTTATCTTCAGCGTTGTGCCCCAGCGCGTGATCGTCGTCGACCATCCCGTGCTCGCCGACCGCCTGACGGTCCTGCGCGACCGCACCACGGGCCACGGCGAGTTCCGTCAGGCCCTCTTCGAGGCCTCCGCGATCCTCGCCGTCGAGGCGGCCCGGGAGCTGCCCGTGGTGGCGGTCGAGATAGACACGCCGCTCGAGCGCACGAGCGGCAGCCGCCTGCCCAAGGAGATCGCCGTGGTGCCGGTGCTGCGCGCCGGGCTCGGCATGGTCGATGCCTTCCTGCGCCTGCTGCCTGACGCGCGCGTCGGCCACCTCGGGCTTTACCGCGACGAGGAGACCCACGAGCCCTTCGAGTACTACGAGCGCCTGCCGGCGCGACTCGACGACGCGCACGTGTTCGTCGTCGACCCGATGCTCGCGACCGGCGGTAGTGCCGTGCACGCGCTCGACCGGCTCAAGGCGCGCGGCGCCACGCGACTGTCGCTCGTGTGCCTGGTCGTGGCGCCCGAGGGCCTCGCCGCGGTCGCGGAGCAGCATCCAGACGTGCCCGTCTGGACGGCCGTCCTCGACCGCGAGCTCGACGACAACGCCTACATCCGGCCGGGTCTGGGCGACGCGGGCGACCGCGTGTTCGGGACCACGTAGTCCTACTCAACGCGGCGCGTGGTGTATTGACCGCAACTATTGCCGTGAAGCGACCACGCGCGCAGCGCTCGACCGCTGACCCACCTCAGCGGGCGCGTGCCGTGAGACCGACGCTCGGCTCGCCCGGGCGGGCGGCGAAGCGCTCGTCGAGCGCCACGCCGGCGACCCACGCGATCTCGCCGCCCACGTCCACGACCGGCAGCGTGCGCCGCAGCGCGCGCGGGATCTTGCGGTCGGTGAACAGGTCCTGCAGCGTCTTCGTGCCGCCCAGGCCTAGCGGGCGCATGCGGTCTCCGTCGCGCCAGGCGCGCACGGTGGCGGAGTCGCCGATCGCGGCGGCCGACACGGCCACATCGCCCTCCTCGGCGAAGGCCGCCTCGAGCTCCCAGTCCCCGAAGCGCGCCCGCCCCGGCACCGGCAGCTCGACCGGCTCGGGCTCGCGCGGGTCGGCGGCGCTCGTGAAGCGGATCGTCCCGTACTCGGCGACGGCGCGCAGCCCCTCGCCGAGGTCGAGCGAGCTGCTGCCGCGCTCGTCGAGCTCGATCACCTCGTCCGGCACGGGGCGGTCCCCGGCGAGCCGGCGCAGCACGAGCCGGCGCAGCGCGGGCGGCTGCTCGCGCAGCGCCGCGAGCGAGACCGCCGGGCCGCCGCCGAGCTCCTCGAGCGCCGCGTCGACGGCGTGGTCGAGCAGCTCGGCCTCGTCGCGC
Organism: uncultured Thermoleophilaceae bacterium; assembly: GCA_963814095.1. Taxonomy (GTDB): domain Bacteria; phylum Actinomycetota; class Thermoleophilia; order Solirubrobacterales; family Thermoleophilaceae; genus JACVRW01. The sequence continues at coordinate 397,068 of CAWFBT010000006.1, forward strand.
AGCTGCGCAGCGGTGGTCGCGATCGTGCGCTCGGGCGTAGGCCCGATCTCGCGCAAGGCCGCCAGCAGGTCATGCCGCACCCGTGCGCGTGCGAAGCGGCGGTCGGCGTTCGAGGGGTCCTCGCGCCACTCGAGCCCGCGGGCACGCAGGTAGCCCCGCACCTCGTCGCGCGTGACGGCGAGCAGCGGCCGCACGAGCCGCCCGCGCCGCGGCGCCATGCCGTGCAGGGCGCGCGAGCCGGGCGACACGGCGAGCCGGTACAGGACCGTCTCCGCCTGGTCGCTGGCGGTGTGGCCGGCGGCGTAGTCGGCATCCGCCAGCCGCTCCGCGAGCGCGTAGCGCGCGTCGCGCGCCCGGTCCTGCAGGTTGCCGCTCTCCGGCAGCGAGACGCGCTCGGCGTGAAGCGGCACGCCGAGCCGCTCGGAGAGCTCGCGCACGAAGGCCTCGTCGGCGTCCGCCCCCTCACGCAGGCCATAGTTGACGTGCAGGGCGGAGACGCTCGCCCCGAGCCGCACGGCGACGTCGAGCAGGCAGACCGAGTCGCCGCCGCCCGAGACCAGCACCAGCAAAGGCTCTCCCCGCCGCACGAGGCCACTCGCGCCCGCCGCCTCGAGCGGGGCCTCGCTCACGAGCCCTCGCGGAAGGTCGCGCGGCACAGCTGCCGCGGCTCGTCGAAGCCCTTCAGCTTGACCTGGCCGATGCCCTCGAAGCTGAGCTCGGAGGCGTCGCGCACCGCGTCGACGACCGCGTCGCTGACGAGCACCTCACCGCCGCGGGCGCGCGCGACGACCCGCGAGGCCAGGTTGACCTCGCGCCCGTAGTAGTCGCCGTCGCGGTAGAGCGCGGTGCCGAGGTGGATGCCGATGCGCGGCTCGGGCCGCTCCCTCCAGCGGCCCACCAAGCCGACCGCCCAGTCGACAAGCGCGCGCACGTCGTGGCCGACCAGCATCACCTCGTCGCCGATCGTCTTGACGACGCGCGCGTCCTCGGGCAGCGTGCTCGACACGCCCTCGACGAAGCGCTCGACGGACGAGAGGGCCTCCTCCTCGCCCTCCTCCTCGGTAAAGCGGGTGTAGCCGGCGAGATCGGCGAACGCGATCGCCACGCGCACGCGCCCGAGCGCCGATTCCTCCTCCTCGAGCTCCGCCTCCATGTGGCCGACCACGTCCTGCTCGACGAAGTGGCCGAGATAGCGCTGGTGCATGAAGTCCATGAGCGGCGAGGCGAGCGGCAGCAGGTCGCGCGCGAGCCCCTCCATCTCCTCGGCCATCTGCAGCCCGGGCACGCCCTCGCGCATCAGCGGCTCGTGCACGTAGATGTGGAACAGGCGCACCTCGGCGTCGGCGATCTGGGCGAGCGCCTGGCCGTACACGCGCAGCAGCTGGAGGAACGCGACGAGCGGGAAGCCGGCCTCGAGCACCGAGGCGACGTAGCGAAGTGCCTCGACGTCGTCCTCGGTGAGCCGCTCGAGCCCCTCGGTGGGCAGCCCGAGGCTCATCCAGCAGCGCTCGATCAGCTGCTCGTCGAGGCCAGTCTCCCTGGAGGCTTCGCGCAGCGACGTCGTGTGCTCGGGCGGGCTGAAGATCTCCTCGATGTAGCCGTAGGCGAGCCTGCCCTGCCTGCTCGCCTCGCGGATGTGCTCGAGCCGGTGGCCGCGCTGGCGCAGCCGCGCGACGATGCGAGCGTGCGCGACGGCCGCCTGCGTCCACACGCCGCTGCCGTCGACCTCGGGGATCAACCCCGCCTGGGCCCAGCGCCGCAGCGTCGCGGGCGTCACGCCCACGCGCTCGGCTGCTTGTTTCAGGCTGAGTACGTCGTCCACGTGTTGCCCGAGAGAATAGGATCGATTCGGCTGCCCACAGGAGGAGTGGAGGGACCTTGAACTACTTCGTCACCGGCGCGACCGGCTTCATCGGACGGCATCTGCTGGCCGAGCTCCTGCGCCGCGAGGGGACGATCTACGTGCTCGTCCGCGAAGGCTCGCGCGGCAAGCTCGATGATCTCGTGCAACGGCTCGGTGCTCCCGAGGGCCGCGTGCATGCCGTGTCCGGTGACCTCGGGCGACCGGGGCTCGGGGTCGATCTGTTCGATGAGCCGATCGAACACCTCTTCCACCTCGCGGCCGTGTACGACGTCGAGGCCGACGAGGAGGCGTCCGAGCGCGCGAACGTCGAGGGCACGAAGCACGTGGTCGAGTTCGCGAACGCGCACGAGCTGGGGCGCTTCCATCACGTCAGCTCGATCGCGGTGGCGGGCGAGTACCACGGCGTGTTCCAGGAGGACATGTTCGACGAGGGGCAGCGCCTGCCCCACCACTACCACCGCACCAAGTACGAGTCCGAGCGGCTCGTGCGCGACGGCGTCGAGGCGAAGACGCTGATCTTCCGGCCCGGCATCGTCGTCGGCAACTCCGAGACCGGCGAGATGGACAAGATCGACGGGCCCTACTACTACTTCAAGCTCCTCCAGAAGCTGCGCTATGCGCTGCCCGAGTGGTTCCCGCTGGCCGGCCCGCAGGGCGGCGAGACGAACATCGTCCCGGTCGACTTCGTGGCCAAGGCGATGGATCACATCGCCCATCTGCCGGACGACGAGCTGCCCTCGGACACGTTCCACCTCGTCGACCCCGAGCCGATGAAGGTGGGCGAGGCGATCAACGAGTTCGCGAAGGCGGCGCACGCGCCGCAGTTCGCGATGCGGATCGACCAGCACATGACGAACGCGATCCCGAAGCCGGTGCGTGCCGGGGTGATGGCGCTGCCGACGGTCAAGCGGATCCGCGAGCAGCTGCTGCACGACCTGGGCGTCCCGCCGGTCGCGATGGAGCTGAAGGACTTCAACTGCAAGTTCGACGCACGCGACACGCAGCGCGCGCTCACGGGCACCGGCATCGCGGTGCCACCGCTGTCGAGCTACGCGCCGCGTGTCTGGGACTACTGGGAGCGCAACCTCGATCCGGACCTGTTCCGCGACCGCTCGCTGTCGAGCGCGGTGCGCGGCAAGCGCGTCCTGATCACGGGCGCGTCGAGCGGCATCGGCCTGGAGACGGCGCTGAAGGTCGGCGAGGCCGGCGGCGAGGTGCTGCTCGTGTCGCGCACGCGCGAGAAGCTCGAGGAGGTCGCGACGCAGATCGAGGAGGCGGGCGGCGTCGCGCACGTCCATCCCGCCGACCTCTCCGACCTCGGCGACATCGACCGGCTCGCCGCCGAGGTGCTCGAGACGCACGGCGGCATCGACGTGCTCGTGAACAACGCCGGCCGCTCGATCCGGCGCTCGGTCGCGCGCTCGTACGACCGCTTCCACGACTACGAGCGCACGATGCAGCTCAACTACTTCGGGGCGCTCAAGCTGATCCTCGCCTTTTTGCCCGGCATGCGCGAGCGCAGGACGGGCCACATCATCAACGTGAGCTCGATCGGCGTGCAGACGAACACGCCGCGCTTCTCGGCCTACGTCGCGTCGAAGGCCGCCCTCGACGCCTTCTCGCGCTGCGTGGCGCCCGAGTGCGTGGGCGACAACGTCAAGTTCACGACGGTCTACATGCCGCTGGTGCGCACGCCGATGATCGCCCCGACGGACATCTACAAGGCCTTCCCGACGCTCACCCCGGACGAGGCCGCGCAGATGCTGACCGACGCCATGATCGACAAGCCGAAGCGGCTCGCCTCGAGGCTCGGCACGTTCGGCGAGGTGCTCTACGCCGTCTCGCCGAAGAGCGTCGACATCGTCCTCAACACGGCCTACAACCTGTTCCCGGACTCGACCGCCGCCAAGAAGGCGAAGGCGGACGGCAAGCCCGCCCCCGCGGACGAGAAGAAGGGCAGCGAGGAGATGTCGACCGAGGCCGTGGCGATGGCGTACCTACTGCGCGGGGTTCATTTCTAGGGCAGCAGCAGGCGGTGGGCACTCCGCCGGCCGGGGCCGCATGCACTTCTAGCGCGCCGGGCGCACCGCGCTGAAGCCGGCCTTGCGCGACCGTGACGAGTTGCCGACGGCGTCCCTCGCCTTCGCCAGCGCCCGGTAGCGGCCGGGGGGCAGCGGGCGCCGGCGGACCTTGCCGGAGAAGCGCACGCTGCTCGGCCCGCTCTTCGCCTGCTTGCGCAGGGTGGTGACGCGCCGCCAGCGCGTGCAGCGCTTCGCACCCCTGCGGGCCTTCCCGGGTGCAACGCAGCGGCCCGCCTTGCGGCGTCCGGCGAGGGCTCGCTCGATTCCGATCCCGACGCGCGCCGACTCGGACAGCCGGAAGCGGAAGCGCACGCTCTTGGGGCGCGCGGCCGCGCTCGCACCCGCCGAGGTCGCGATCGTGCGCGAGGAGGCGCGGAAGCCGCCGATCACCGGGCGGATCGTGTCGACGACGAGCGGGCTGCTCGCCGCCTTGATCGCCTCGCCGCCGTGCGGATCGAGCACGCGGACGCGCGGCGTCATGGTGGTGCTCTGCTTGAAGCTCGCCGTCGCGCGCGGCACGCCGCCGGTCGAGTGCTCGAAGCTGCCGTTGCCGTCGAGATCCCAGGTGTAGCGCAGCCCGAGGCCCTCGGGGTCCGCCGAGCCCGAGGCGTCGTAGGTCACCGTCTTGCCTCCCGCGACACGCTGAGGCGAGAACGTGATGGCCGCGGAGGGCGGGCGGTTCACGACGGTCGCCAGCCCCAGCGGGTTGTTGAAGAGCGTGCCCTGGCGCACGATGCGCGCCGCGCCGGTCGCGCGGTCGACCCCCACGAGGCCGCCCTCCTGGTCGTTGAGCGCGTAGTCCGCCACGAGCAGGTTGCCGTCCGGCAGCACGGTCACGCGCTGCGGCAGCTCGAACGCGTCGCCCGTGCTCGAGTTCGGGGTCACCGCCGTCTGGCTGCCGTTCTGCGGGTTGACCGCCGCCACGGCCGCCTGGGCGCCCGTCTGGTTGACGACGAGCAGCCCGCCGCCCGGCTCCACGGCGGCGCCGAACACGCCGCGCAGGAGGTTGCCCGGGTTGGGCACGTCGTTGAAGGAGAGCAGCGACTGGGCGCCGGCCGGCGTGACGCGCACGACCGAGCCGAAGTCCTGCAGGCAGTTGATCTGGATGGTCCCGCCGACGATGAGATCGCCGAAGTCGGTGACGATCAGGTTGCCGCTCGGCTCGAGCGCGATCCCGAAGGGGTAACAGAGGCTGCCGCCGCGCGTGAGCACGCTCTGCGCGCCGGTCGCGGGGTCGATGCGGATCACGGCCGGGTCCAGGGCCGGGCCGACGCCGACGTTCTCAACCACGAACAGGCTTCCATCGGGCGCGACCGCGATCCCCGCCGGGTCGACGAGCTCGCCGCCCTGGGAGACGAGCGACTGCGCGCCGGTCGCCGGGTCGACGCGAATGATGCGGCCGTCGGCCGCCGGGCTCGGTCCCTGCGCGAACGCCCCCATGTCGACCACGTAGAGGCTGCCGCCGCCGGGGGCCACGGCTATGTCGTACGGATGCTCGAAGAGCGCGCCTTGGGCGCCGTTGCGCGAGATCTCCTCGAGAGCGCCCGTTGTGGGGTTGGAGCGCACCACCACGGCGGAGGGCTGACCGCCGCGTGTGACCACGGAATTGACGACGTAAGCGACCCAGGGGTCATCGGCCGCGGCCGCGGCGCCACTCGCTGGCACCAGCAGCGCGAGGAGTACCAGCGTTCCGATACCCAGCCGGCGCATTCCTCTTCAAGGTAGGGAACCCCCGCCGGGCGGGCAACTCCTGCACGCCTGCCTCCGGCTCAGACGAACGCCGGGCCGCGCTTGACGAGGTTCGCGTAGAGAGCCTCCTGCACCGTCGCGCGCACCCGCTCCGAGAGCTCCAGCACGAGCGCCCGGTCGGAGGTCGCCTCGGGCCCGTAGGAGGCGGTCTCGATCGGGTCGAGGAACTCGATCCGCCAGCGCGAGGGAAGCGGTACGACGCCGAGCGGCCCGAGCCACGGGAAGGTCGGCGTGACCGGGAAGAAGGGTGCACCGATGAGGCGCGCCAGCGCCGGGACGTCGGCGAGCTTCGGGTAGATCTCCTCGCTGCCGACCACGGCCACCGGCACGATCGGAGCCCCCGCGCGCAGCGCCACCTCGACGAAGCCGCCGCGACCGAAGCGCTGCAGGCGGTAGCGCTCGGAGTACGGCTTGCCGCTCCCCTTCACACCCTCCGGGAAGACGGCCACGAGCCTGTCCTGCTCGAGCAGCCTGAGCGCGTTGTAGGGCGAGGCCACGACGCCCCCGACCCGGCGGATCGCCGTCGAGATCCAGGGCAGCCCGAAGGCCCAGTCGAGCACCAGGAAGCGCGGGTGGCGCGGCAGCGGGTGCTCGCGCAGCAGCGCGACCGAGATCATCGTGGCGTCCCAGGGCAGGATGCCGGCGTGATTGGCCGCCAGCATTGCCGCGCCGTGCGCCGGCACCCGCTCGACGCCCTCGACCTGGACCCGCCACCAGCTGTCGTAGAGGAAGCCGAAGAAGGGCTCGACCAGGTCGGCGAACTCCTCGTCGAATCCCCACTCGTCCTCGCTGTAGTTGCCGTCCATGCGCTCGAGCAGGCGGTTCACGGTGGCGCGCGTGTCGCGCGGGAGCGCGGTTCCGGCGCGGGCGAGCGCCTCCGGCAGGTCGAGCCCGGCGTCCAATCCCTCGCGCAGCCGGCGCATGAACGCGAACGCGTTCTCGGTCATGCCGCGCGCGCTCCCTCGGCACGCCGCGCGACCCAGTCCTCGACCGCCGCGGCCGTGGAGAACCGCGGCCGGAAGCCGATCTCGTCGACGAGCCGCTTGATGTCGACGCCGCGGCCGTAGCGCAGCAGGCGCCGGAAGTCGTCCGAGTAGGCGCCGGCGCCGAGCCGCCGCGCCGCGCCCGTCAGCGGACCGAACAGCGGGCCCGCGATCGGCAGGCTCATGCGGCCGGCCAGCCTGATCATCCTGCTGAGCCCGATCGTGCCCGGCGCGGCCACGTTGACCGGGCCTCGCACCGGTCGCCTGACCGCCGCGATCAGCGCATCGAGGGCGTCCTGCTCGTGCACGAGCTGGATGCGCGGATCGAAGCCGAGGTAGCTGGGGCAGGCCGGCTGCGAGAGGTAGCGGCTGATCTGAGTGTCGAGCGCCGGGCCGATCGCCGGCTGGTAGCGGAGCATCGTGCAGGTCACCTGATCGTGGCGGCGCGCGTAGGTCTCGAAGTAGTTCTCGATCTCGGCGACGTCGCGCTGGAAGCGGGTGCGCAGCGGGAAGAGCCGGGCCAGCTCCTCGCTGAAGAACTGCGGGGCCTGGGGCTCGGCGCCGTAGATGCCCGCCGAACCGCGCACCACGATCGTCCGCAGCGTGTGCGCGCGCTCACAGGCCGCCAGCAGTTGAAGGGTTCCAATCACGTTGATGTCGTGCATGGACCGCCCCGACATGCCCGCCGAAGGCTGGCGGACGATCTGCTCGTGGACGAGCGTGTCGACCTCGAGCCGCGGCACGACCCGGACGATCTCCGGATCGCGGATGTCCGCCTCGATCCACTCGACCCCCCGGAGCCGCCGCTTGGGCGGTCGCGTGTCGAGTCCCGCCACGAACTCGAAGTCGGGGTCGGCTGCCAGCAGCTCAGCGAGGAGCGTGCCGAGGTGGCTCCCGACGCCGGTGATCAGGACCCGGCGGCCGGCCACTAGGAGGAGCGCTTGCTGGGGGCGCGCTTCGCGGGGGCCTTGCGCTTTGCGGTCGCCTTGCGCTTGGCGGGGAGGCGCTCCTCGATCGCGTCGAGGCGCCGGGCGATCGCCCTCAGCTCCGCCTTCAGCTCGCGGATGTCGTCGAGGTTCGCCGGCCTGCGGCCCTCGATGGCCTCGGTCATCGAACGGCGCCCCTTGGAGAGCCGCTCCTCGGCGCCGCGGCGGAGCTCGTCGACGGACTGGACCATGTCGTCGAGCGCGCTCTGGGCGGCCTCGCGACTGCGCCCGGCGGAGCCCAGCGTGGCGTCGACGGTGCGCTCGACCGCGTCGCGCAATGAGTCGGGAAGCTCGCTGGATCTGCTCGGGCGCCGCGCCATCGATCCGAGACTACCCCCTGTCTTCCCTATCCTGCGCCGCCCCGTGAACGACGTGGCCGTGACCCATCTCAAACCCAGCACCGAGCTCGCCGAGCGGGTGCTGCTGCCGGGCGACCCGCACCGGGCGCTGGCTGTCGCGCAGGTCCTGCTCGAGAAGCCCGCGCCCATGTTCAACCACAGCCACGGGCTCTGGGGCTACAGCGGGATCGCCGCCGACGGTGAGCCGCTCACCATCCAGTCGACCGGAATGGGCGGCCCGAGTGCCGCGATCGTCTGCGAGGAGCTGATCGCGCTCGGGGCGCGGCGGCTCGTGAGGATCGGGACCTGCGCCGCGCTCGACGACGGCCTGGAGCTCGGCGCGCTGATCGCGGCCGAGACGGTGCTGGCGCTCGACGGCGCGAGCGCCGCGCTCGGTGCGGGCGGGTCGCTCACGCCGGACCCGGAGCTGCTCGCGCAACTCGTCGAGGCCGGTGCGGTGCCCGCGACCGTCGCGAGCCGCGACCTCTTCTACGACCGCGGCGATGGGCCGCCCGCGCCCGGCGCCGTCGCAGTCGAGCTCGAGACCGCCGCCGTCCTCGGGGTGGCGGCGCGGCACGGCGTGCCGGCGGCCGCCGTGCTCGGCGTGTCACGGAGGGCCGGGATGAACGGCGCCCCGCGCCTGGCGGGCGAGGAGCTCGAGTCGCTCGGGCTGAGGCTCGGCGAGGCCGGCTACGCGGCGGTCAGGAGTCGCTGACCGTGAGCCGCTCTTGCGCCCGTGGCATCGGCTCGTCCCCCGGGGCGACGGCCGCGCGTACGGCGGCGATGTCGCGCGCGATCTCGTCGAGCCGCTCCTCGACCGAGGCGATCCGGTCCCGCTCGGCCGCGTGCGAGGCCGCCCCGACGCGCTCCTCGAGCCGGTCGATCGCGTCTTCGATGCCCTCGAGCCGCTGCGAGAGCGAGCGCAGGCGGCGCGTGACGCGCTCGATGTCCGCGGCCGACGGCAGGTTGAGGGCTCCCATGGCGGTGACCTGCGCCTGGACCGCCTTCTCGCGTGCATCGAATGCACGGGAGATCGCGCCATTTACCACGGGGTTCGAGATCAGCTCCTCGGCGACCTTGCCGAGCGCCTCCTCGGCGCGCGCGCTCATGCGCTCTAGGAAGTCCTCATCCTGCTTGGGCTCTGTCATGCGGGAGCAGAGTAGCCGACTATCCGTCGAGCGCCTCAAGGTCATCTTCCCTAAGCCTCAACTTGAGCGTTACGTTAGTTTAGCCGTCGGCGAGGTTGGCAGAATGAAGCATCTGGACGCGGCCGGCTCGGCGGACGGTGTGTCCAGTCACTCGAGCCGCGTGATTGAAGAATGAGCCGGGACGGTCGATACAAGGACGTGATCTCGCATAACCGCCCCGGATGCGGCGTGCGGGGAGAACTCTCGCCCACTTCCCACGGTTCCCCGTTGCACAGCAGAAACTCAGCAAGTAGCGTTAGCCCCGCGGCAGGCGATGATCGCCTGCGCGCGTCCGCGCCGAGCGGGATGCAGGCACACGAGGGAGGACCTGGACCAGCACGGATGAAGAAGCGGCTTCTCACCGGCCTGCTTGCCGCGGGCGTGCTCGTCTCCGCCGCCTTCACGGCTTGGACCATCCCAGCGGCCGCCCAGCAGGTCCACGTGCAGCTCCCTACCGGCGAGGTCGTCCCCGTCGACGTCCCGCCCGGAACGAACCCCAACGACATCCAGCTGCCCGGCCCGATCGTCCAGCCGACGACGCCGGCGCCGGCGCCGACCACCCCGGAGACCACCCCCAAGCCGAAGCCCGCGCCTGCGCCCGCGCCCGAGACCACCCCGGCGCCCAAGCCGCAGGAGCCCGACACCGGCCCGAGCGCCGGCGGCGGCTCGCCGCAGGAGCGCTCGAACTCGGGCGTGCGCGTGCGCCGCGACGAGGGCGACGACGAGCGCAGGCTCAGCGGACGCATCAAGCCTGAACCCAAGGATGAGCCTTCGAAGGACCGCAGCGGTGGCGGCGGGCGCGCGCCGCTCCGCAACGACGACGGCACGCCTTCGCGGAGCAACCCCGGCTTCGTCGATGCTCTGCCGGGTCCGTCGATGACGACGGGCGTGCCGAACTTCATCATCCGCAAGTTCCGGGTGCCGCCGTTCCTTCTGCCGATCTATCAGGCGGCGGGGATCGAGTACGGCATCCGCTGGGAGATCCTGGCGGCGATCAACGAGATCGAGACCGACTACGGCCGCAACCTGAACGTGTCGTCGGCGGGGGCGCTTGGCTGGATGCAGTTCATGCCGCCGACCTGGGCCGCCTACGGCGTCGATGCCAACAAGGACGGCCGCAAGGACCCGTACAACCCGGTCGACGCGATCTTCGCCGCGGCGCGCTATCTGAAGGCGGCGAACTACGAGAACGACGTCAGGGCGGCGATCTGGGCGTACAACCACGCCGACTGGTACGTCGACTCCGTGCTGCTGCGCGCCAGGCTGATCGCCGGCGTGCCGGCCGACCTGATCGGCTCGCTCACCGGCCTCACCGAAGGCCGCTTCCCCGTCTACGCACGCGCGACCTATGCCGACGACCTGGCCGAGAAGGAGCTCCTCAAGCGCGTGCAGCGCGGTGAGAACGCCGCCAACGTGATCGAGTCGAGCGAGGACCGCCGCAGCATCGACATCTTCGCGAAGGAGGGCGCGCCCGTCGTGGCCGTCAACGACGGCGTCGTCAAGGCCACCGGCCGCTCCAAGAAGCTCGGCCGCTACGTCGTGCTTCAGGACGTGTACGGCAACCGCTACACCTACGCCCACCTCGGCGAGGTCTCGAAGTACTACCCGGTGCCGAAGGGCGACGCCGACGCCGGGCTCGCGCCCACCGCCACGGCCATCAAGGCCAACGGCGAGGACGGCGCCGATCCGCGGCCGCGCCTCCCCGCCTCCGCCGGGCGCCAGTTCGACGATTCCGACACGGCTCCGGAGCGCGACCGCGGCGGCGACGTCGAGTCGCACGACACGCCGCAGGCTTCGGCGCCGGTCAAGCAGCGCCTGTTCGCCAACCCCGGCCTCCCGGGCGCGCGCGAGGCGGGCGGCCTCGAGCAGCAGCTGGAGGCGCTGGCGCGCGAGGGCGGCAAGTTCGAGACCTACAAGAACTTCTTCTCACGGCCGTTCGGCCTCGACCCGAGCAAGGTCCGCCTGCGCTCCTTCAAGAAGGGCGCGCGCGTGATCGGCGGGACGATCATCGGGCGCATCGGCCAGACCGTCCCCGGCACGGCCGCCCACCTCGACTTCTCGATACGCCCCGCGGGCCGCGGAGCCCCGGTGATCGACCCCAAGCCGATCCTGGACGGCTGGAAGCTGCTCGAGGCGACCGCCATCTACCGCGCCTCGGGCCGGAACGTCCTCTACGGCGACGACCCCGCCGGCGGCATGTCGATCGGCCAGATCATGCTGCTGCCCAAGCCGCTGCTCGAGAAGCGCGTCCTCTCGGACGAGCGCATCGACATCTACGAGTGCGGCCGCGATGACATCCGCTCCGGCCAGGTCGACCGGCGCATTCTCGTCACGCTCGCCTATCTCGCCGACTCGGGCCTGAAGCCGACCGTCACGTCGCTCAAGTGCGGTCACGGCTTCTACACGAGCTCCGGCAACGTCTCGCACCACTCGTCCGGCAACGCCGTCGACATCGCGATGATCAACGGCATTCCGATCATCGGCCACCAGGAGCCGGGCGGCGTGACCGAGCAGGCCGTGCGCCGGCTGATGCAGCTGCAGGGCACGATGACCCCCGCGCAGATCATCTCGCTGCTCGACCTGGGTGGCGCGACCTTCGCGATGGCCGACCACCACGACCACATCCACGTGGGCTTCCAGCCGATGTTCGGCGCCAACCGCAAGCTCGGCAAGCAGGCGCTCGCCGTGCTCGAGCCGGGCCAGTGGTCAGACCTGATCTCACGCCTGCGCGAGATCGACAACCCGGTCGTGCCGACCAAGCCGTCCAAGTACGCGCTGCCGGTCGAGAAGAAGGAAAAGCGCGCGAGCCACGCCCACGAGGGCGAGTAGAGCGACGGCCGAGCACGGCTGCGTCCAACTCGAGTTCGGATTCCTCCTCGGCCCGCCCGACGGGCGCTACCTGGTCCGCAGCGAGCCGGACGAGCCGGTCGAGGCCGTGCTCGTGCTCGGCACGCTCGGGGCGCCCGAGCGCCACTGGCTGCGCGACCGGCGACCCCGCGAGCTGGACGAAGCGGCGCCCGAGCCCGTGCCGACGAGCCGCGCGACGGTCGTGCGCCCGGACCCATTCGCGAGCTCCGAGGACGCCTCGGCCTGGCTCGCCGGCCTGCGCCGCGACGCCGAGGCACGCGACGCGGAGCTGGCGCAGGCGCTCGCCATCCTGAACCGGGCGCTGCGTGCCCAGCGCGCCGCAGCCGCGGATCCATACGTGCACGACGTGTCGGCCGAGCGCGCGCTGGTCGTGAGGCTCGGCTACGGAAGCGGCGCGGCCGTGGCCGGCGGCCGCTTCGGCGAGGCACTCGAATTGCCGCGCGCCGGCGCGCGCCGCGTCAAGCGCTCGATGGAGGCGCCCGAGGAGCGCTTCGCCTCCCTGCTCGGCGGCCACGAGGCGGTGCTGGCGGCCGAGGAGCTCGTGCTTGCGCGCGCGAGCCGACCTCGACGCGGGTCGCGCCCGCGAGGCCGCCCTGCAGGCCCGCGTGGCGATCGAGGCGCTGATCGCCGAGACCGGCACCGACGCGCTCGAGGCTGAGCGTGAGGCCGTGATCGGGGCGGCCGCGGCGGCCCTCGCCGGCGATTCCCCCGAGGGCGTCGAGGACGCCGTCGCCGCCATGGAGGCGCTCCTGCGCCGGCGCCGGCTGGGCGGCTGAGCGTCGCCTGCACGGTTGACTTCACCGGCTCCCGAGGTCAAAGTCGCACAATGGGATCGCGAGCGGTTCTCGTGCTTCTGCTGCTGGTTGCGGTCGTCGCAGCCGGCTGTGGAGAGTCGGACGAGGAGAAGGCCGAGAACGAGGTCTGCAACGCCCGCGACGACATCCAGACGCAGATCGACGATCTGTCCAGCCTCACGCTTTCGACGGCGACCGCCGACGGGATCGAGGAGAGCCTGAGTGCGATGCAGGACGACCTGCAGGAGATCGCGGACGCTCAGGGCGACCTGAACGAGGAGCGGAAGCAGCAGGTCGAGTCGGCGAACAAGCAGTTCACGTCGCAGCTCGATTCGATTGCAAGCGGCCTGACCAGCGATCTCTCACTCAGCGGAGCGGAGCAGAAGCTGAAGGATGCGACGCAGCAGCTGGCGAGCTCGTACAAGGAGACCTTCGCCACAGTTGACTGCGGCTAGGAGCAGAAAGTCGAGCACCCGCTGCATCAGCAGCGCTGCGGCGTCCGCGTCGCAGCTCGTCCGCGAACGCGCGCACCCCGTCACTCAGCCCCTGAGCGTGGTGAAAGAGCAGGACCTCGCTCACAGCGCGGCGAGCACGGCCTGCAGCTCGTCCACGACGTCGCCCTCGAGCTTGACCTCGGCATCGCGGTCATAGGGCGTCGGCCCCTGGGTGACGAGCACGAGCCGCCCGCCCGCGCCGCTCGTCATCGCCGGCAGCCCGGCCACCGGGTAGACCTCGAGCGAGGAGCCGACGCACAGCATCAGGTCCGCTTCGAGCGCGAGCGCCTGCGCCTCGGCGAGCGGCCGCTCGGGCAGCAGCTCGCCGAACAGGATCACGTCTGGCTTCAGCGGAGCCACGCAGGCGGGGCACTCGGGAGCGCCATCGGCGCTTGCGAGCAGCTCGACCACGCGGTCGATCGGCAGCTTCCCGCGACACTCCAGGCAGATGCTCCACTCGATCGAGCCGTGAACCTCGATCAGCCGCTCGCTGCCCGCGAGCCGGTGGAGGCGGTCGATGTTCTGGGTGATCACACCCTGTACGAGGCCGCGGCGCTCGAGCTCGGCGATTGCGTGGTGCGCCTCGTTCGGCACCTTGTCCGTGAGCGACGCGAAGCGCTGCCCGTAGAACGACCAGAACCGGTCGGGGTCGCGCCGCCAGGCATCGATGTGGGCGACCTCCATCGGGTCGACGTTCTCCCACAGGCCGGTGCCCGGCGTCCGGAAATCCGGGATGCCGGACGGCACCGAGACGCCGGCGCCCGTGAGCACGACGGCGCGCTCGGCCGCGCGCAGCAGGTCGGCGACCTGCTCCGCCTTTGTTGAGATGGCCGTCATCGGCCCTTGAAGTCCGGGCGGCGCTTCTGCAGGAAGGCGGAGATGCCCTCGCGCGCGTCCTCGGAGCCAAAGGCGATGCCGAAGCCCTCCGCCTCGATGCGCAGGCCCTCGTCGAGGTCGGCGTTGTGCGAGCGCTTCTTGATCTCCTCGACCGCGATCGGCGGCTGCCCAGCGAGCTTGCGCGCCCACGCGAGCACGGTGTCGAGGAGCTCGTGATCCGGAACGACCTGGTTGGCCAGGCCCAGCCGGTGCGCCTCGTAAGCGTCGATCGGCTCGCCGGTGAGGTTCATCTCGAGTGCCTTCGCCTCCCCGACGAGGCGCGGCAGCCGCTGGGTGCCCCCGAAGCCCGGCATGATCCCCAGGCTGACCTCGGGCTGGCCAAAGGACGCCGACTCGGCGGCGATGCGGAAGTCGCACGCCATCGCGAGCTCGCAACCTCCGCCGAGCGCGATCGAGTTGACGGCTGCGATCGTGACCGTCGACGAGCGCTCCATCGAGCGCATCAGCTCGTGCGCAGACCGCAGCATCGCGGCGCCCTCGGCGTCGGGCGTCATCTTCGTGAACTCCTTGATGTCCGCGCCGGCGCTGAAGGTGAAGATGTTCGAGGAGGCGAGCACGAGCACACGCACGCGCCCGTCGACCGCCTTCCAGATGGCGTCCAGGTCAGCGAGGGCGGCGGGCGAGAGCGGGTTCGCGGGAGGCCGGTTGAGCCAGGCGATCGCGATGTCGTCGCGCGTCTCGAGGAGCACGGTCTCGCGCTGGTCACCTGCATCGGGCTGCGGGTACGGGAAGAAGCCCTGCCCGGCCTTCTTGCCGAGCCGCCCCTGCGCGACCAGGCGGCGCAGGATCGCGGGCGGCTCGAAGGCGTCGCCCCATTCGCGCTGAGCGCCCTCGAGCTGCTCGAGCACGGCGTCGAGGCCGGCCTCGTCGGCGCGCGTGAAGGGGCCGGGCAGGATGCCGGCGCCCATCATCATCCCCATCTCGATGTCCTTCGCGGAGGCGACTCCCTCCTCGAGGACGAGGCAGGACTCGACCAGGGTCTTGAGACCCATGCGGTCGACGATCGAGCTCAGCGCGGGGCTCGTGCCCGTGTCAGCCGTGCTCATAGAAACCCCTTCCGGTCTTCTGGCCGAGGTTGCCGGCCGCGACCAGCTCCTGCATCTTGGCCGACACGTGGAAGCGCTCGCTGCCGTACGACTCGTGCAGGTGCTCGGCCACGTGCAGCACGGTGTCGAGGCCGAGCAGGTCGGTCAGGAAGTACGGGCCCATCGGCGTGGCGCCCGAGTCCTTGATCACGCTGTCGACGTCCTCGGTCGACAGCCCCTCCTCCTCAGTCGCCTTCCACACCTCGGACATGGCTGCCGTGAGGATGCGGTTGACGATGAAGCCCGGGACCTCGCCGCAGCGGATGGCGGTCTTGCGCAGCGCCTGGGCGAAGCTCGTGGCCGCCTGCATCGTCTCGTCGGAGGTCTCGTCGGCCTCGATCACCTCGATCAGCCGCATCATCGAGGCCGGATAGAAGAAGTGGAAGCCGCACACCTTGTCCGGGCGAAGGGTGGCCTCCGACATCTCGGTGACCGAGAGGCTCGAGGTGTTCGACGCGAGGATCGCGTGCCCGGGCGTCACCTCGTCGAGCTCGGCGAAGACCGTCTGCTTGATCTCCATGCGCTCGGGCACCGCCTCGATCACGAAATCGACGTCGCCGAAGCCCTCGTAGGCGGTGGTCCCGCTGATTCGGCCGAGCAGCTCCTCGCGCTGGGTGTCGGCCTGCTCCTGGGTGATCTTCTCCTTGCCGACGAGCACGCCGAGCTGTGCCTCGGTGACCTGGCGGGCCTTCTCGAGGCCCGTGTCGACGAACTCCTGCTTCACGTCTTTGAGGACGACCGGGATGCCGGCGGCGGCGACGACCTGGGCGATCTCCCCGCCCATGGTCCCAGCCCCCACGACGGCGGCCTTGAACACGAACAAATGAACCTCCGGGGGTAGCGGCGGCCCGCAACCCTAGCGGAGCCCAGCCTCGTCCTCGGCCTCCACCGCGAAGCGCCCGACGGTCCGCTGAAGGCTGTCGCGGAGGGCCCTTCGGATGAACAGAGCGTCGGCCACCACGCTCAGCGGCCCGTACTTGACGAGCGTGTACTCGAGGCTCAGCTCGACCTCGGCACCGGTGGTGTGCGGAACCGCCCGCAGCGTCTGGCGACCCATCAGCGCGGACTCGAAGACCATCGTCGTGAAGCTGTCCGCACCCCGCTCGACGACCTTCTCGGTGACCCTGCCACGGCCGCCCGGGATCGACTCCCAGCTCACGCGCTCACCCTCGTCCGGCCAGCCCGGCGAGCGCTCGACCACTTGCGCGAAGCCCTCGACGAAGGTCGACCAGCGATCGACGTTCGTCCAGAGGGCGAGCGCCTCCGCCGGCTGCAGCGGCACCGTGCCGCGCGCGTACGCCGTCCTCACGAGCCGTACACCTCATTCACGATCTCGTCGATCGACGACTTGACCGAGTCGAGGAACGGGCGCACCTCCTCGACGAGGCGCTCGTACTCGGCCCGCCCGTCGGCGGTGAGCGAGTAGTAGCGCCGCGAGCGCCGCTCGGGGTGCTCCCAGCTCCCTTCGATCAGGCCGCGCCCCTCGAGCTGGCGCAGCAGCGGGTACATCGTGTTGGGGTTGACCGACAGCACGCCCGCCGTCATGGCGGCTATCCGCTCCATCAGCTGGTTGCCGTAGCTGGGGCCCTCGTTGATCAGGTGGAGGACGAGCAGCGGCAGCACGTCGCGCCGGCGCAGCTCCGTCGTGAACGGGTCGGCGGCGCGCTTCTGGGGAGCGACCGCCGCCTCGACCCCGCCGGCCTGCTCGACCGCCTCGCGGACCGCATCCTGGCTGCGCTCTCGCTTCGACCTGCCGGCCATCCCGGGCATCCTGACAGCACGCCACGGGGTGCGCTCGACGCGAGCGCGTGAGTGGTCAGGCGGTGCTGACCGGCTCCCCCGCGCCGCTCCCGCTCTCCGCGAACTCGTAGGTGCCCGGCTGCACGGGACCCGCCTCCGCGCCGCGGCCGAGTCCGGCCGCGACCAGCGCGGACAGGAGCGCGCCCGCGCCGCCCAGGATCAGCACGCGGTTGCGGGCATCCCGCGGAATGCCCGACCCGGCGGCGAGCGTGGCGCCCACGTCGACCGCGTCGCACACGGCAGCCGCCGCGAGCCACTGCCGCGCACTGCCGTCATCCCGGGCCAGTGCCTGGAGTCCCCCGAGCCCGACCGTCAGGTCGCGCGCGCCGACCGCCCGCGCGAGCAGCTGCGCGCCGGGGAGCCGGCCCTGCTTGCCGATCCACGCCTGCTCCATCAGCTGCGGCTTCGAGATGAAGACGACGCCGAAGAGGACGCGGCTGAATGAGATGAAGAGCCCGAGGAGTCGCATGGGCCGTTGTCTACCAGAGCGCCGCCGGCGGCGGGCCGTAGCCGGCGCGCGGAGCTCTCCCTACGGCGGCGCCGCTCCCCTTGCGCTCGTATGCAATCGGCGTGCCGTCTTCGGAGGTCACCGTGCTCATGCGCCTCCTTCCTACCAGGCTCCTTGACTCGGGCACGCCCTGGGCGTACGGTCGGCCCGTTGCGCGCTGACGGGCTGTGGGCAGAGGCGTTCCGCGTCCAACGGCGCGGAGTCAACGTGCTCGCCGGTCTCGCTGGTGCGGTCGCCACCTGCGGGCCGCTGGCGCTCGGCATCGCCCTCGACGAGACCGCGATCGGCGTGACCGCGTGCTTCGGAGGCCTCAACGGCAGCCTTGGAGTGCCTCGGGGCCCCCTGCGGGAGCGGCTGGGCTGGGGCGCAGCCGCCGGCTTCGGATGCTGCCTGTCGGCCGTTCTTGCAACAGCGGTCCAGGACAGCGTGGTGGCATCGGTCGTGGCTTCCTTCGCGATCGTCGGGCTGTCCGCATTCCTGCGCACCTTCGGCGTCAGCGGTGGGCTGACCGGCTTCGTGATCGGTGCGATCTTCGTGATCTTCAACGGCATTCCGGCGGATCCGCTCAGCGTCGCCGACCGCGGGTTGTGGTTCGCACTGGGAACGCTGGTCGGCGTGCTGCTCACGGTCGCCGCCTACGCCCGCGGCGCTCCGGCAACCAGCCCCGGCGCGCCGCCGCTGACGGCGCTGCTCGCTCCCGGCGCGAGGCAGCTGCGCGACGCGATCAGCAGTGACAAGCTCCTGCGCGCCCACGCGCTGCGGATCGCCTCGATCATCGCGGCGACGACGCTCCTCTACCAGCTACTCGGGCTCGAGCATGGCTACTGGGTTCCGCTGACGGTTCTGGCGGTGCTGCAACCGGACGAGCACGCAAGCAGCGTGCGGGCGATCCAGCGAGCCATCGGCACGCTCGTCGGAACCGCCATAATCGCCGTCTTCACGATCGCGGTAGGCGCCCAGTGGCTGATGGTCACAGGGCAGGGCGTGGCCGCCTTCGGCCTGTTCGCGCTGCACTCGCGCGGCTACTTCTGGCTCGTCGTGATGATCACGCCAACCGTGCTGCTCACGATAAGCGCGGTCGACTATCAGGGCGATGCCGTGGCGCTCGAGCGCGCCGCCTGGAGCGCGCTCGGGATCCTCGTGGGGATCGCACTCGCCGAGGTCGTGCGGCGCCTCGCACAGCACCGGCCGCGTGACCTCAGCCGCTCCAGAGCTCCCTGAGGACGCGCAGTGCGTTCCCCGATGTGATGAGCTCGGCGTCGTCGCCGTAGCGCTCGGCAAGGCGCAGCTCGAGCTGCCTCAGGTCGGCGGGGGTCTCGAGGCCGCCCATCGTCGGCTTGATGAAGCCGTCGAAGTCGGTCCCAAGCGCGGTGTACTCGTGGCTCCCGGTGATCTCGTGCAGCTTGTCGATGTGCTGGCAGATCACCTCGAACGACTCCTCGAACCTCTTCTCCCGCTTCCTGAGCCCGTCGTTGAGCTGGTGCTGCGCCATGATCAGCCCGATCACGCCGCGCCGCGCCGCGATCCGCTCGATCGTCGGCGCGTCGAGCATGTACTCCTGGTTGCCGAAGCGGAAGCCGGCGTGTGAGTTGATCACCGGCATGTCGGGAGCGACGGCGTCGAGGATCTCGAATGTCCTGCGTGCCGAGTCGAGGCTCATGTGCGCGAGGTCGACGAGGATGCGATGCCGCGCCATGGCCTCCACGGCCGCGCAGCCGCGCTCCGTGAGACCCGCTCCCCGTGGCTGCGGGAACACGCGGCGGTAGACGCGGTCGTCGAGGAACGGGATCGCGGGCGCGTTCGTCGCGACCTGGCGGTAGAACAGGTGCGCGAGGGTGATGTACGCGACCCCGTGCCGCTTCAGCGCGGCGACGTTGCGCTCGATCTCCTCTGTCGACGAGCCCAGGTCGACGCCGCCCTCGAGGCAGTGCACCATCGCAATCGAGCCGGCGGCGAGCGCGTGCTCCAACTCGTCGGCGTCACGGACGTGAGTCACCACCGAGCCGGGCCACTTGCCGAGATCGGTCTCCACCTCCTCGATCTGAAGCTCCACCGTCCCGAAGTAGCTGTCCTCCGGAGGCGAGCCGAAGTGTCGCTTGAGATCCCACTCGTTGAATGGCGCGTGCAGGACGGAGAACACCAGTCGCACATTGCCGTGCAGCAGGTGCTCGACGCTCACTCGCTCGGCGCACCAGAGGTGTGGATCGTTGAAGAGGGCGCTGGCCACCCGCAGCACGGCGACGCGGATCTGATCGCCGCGCAGCCGCCCTCGCATCTTGAGCAGGTGCTCGATCCTGTGGCGCGGCTCGTGCATCACCACGTGCATCGGGTAGTGGCAATGAAGATCCGCGATCACAGGGAGCGCGCGAGTTTACGTGCAGCCCGCCGGATGTCATCGTCTGCTGGTGCGCATATGACTCGCGAGCCCCTAAGTCCCGAGGACGCGCGAATCCTCGCGCTCGAGTCCGGCACGATTCGCGGCCACACGTGCAAGGTGATCGTGATCGCGGGCGAGCGCAATGCCGACGACGTCTGCGGGCAGCTCGACAAGCGGCTCGGCGCCGCGCCGCAGCTGAAGCGAAGGCTCGACCCGGCGGCGGATCCGCCCGTGTGGGTGGACAGTCCCGGCTTCTCGCTAGACCGCCACGTGATCGATCGAGGCGCGCTCGACGATGCCGGACTCCGCCGGCTTGTGGCCACCGCCATGGAGACACCACTCGACCGCGAATATCCGCTCTGGGCGATGGACGTGGCCTCGCCGCTCGCTGGTGGGCGCACCGCGCTCGTCTGGCGCATCCACCACGCTCTCGCGGACGGCATGACCGCCATGCGGATGGCGCGCACTCTGCTGCTGGACCCGGTCGCGGAGAAGGCGCATGACAAGAGGCCGTCGCGTCGCCCGGCGTCGGCGCTCCAGCGGGCGACCAGCCTGCCGAGCGTGCTGCGCCAGGAGCTCGGGCGGCGCGCGGTCCCCTCTCCACTCGCGCGGCACGTCGGCCCACGCCGCGAGGTCGCCTTCGTCGATGCATCGCTCGAAGAGCTCCGCCGCATCGGTCACGCCTCCCCGGCGCACGCCACCGTGAACGACGTGGTGCTGAGCGCGGTGGGCGCCGGCCTGCGTGCCTGGCTCGAGAAGGTCGGGGCGTCGATGAGGAGGATGCGTGTGAAGGTCCCGGTCAGCCTGCATCAAGCGGGCGAGCGCGACAGCGCCAATCGCGACTCGTTCATCTTCGTGGACCTCGCGCTCGAACAGGATGATCCGTTCCAGCGCCTGGCTGCGATCGCGCGCCAGACACGCGGATGCAAGCTCCGCCACGACGCCGAGACCCTTGCAGGCTTCTTCCATGGGGTCGGGCACCTGTCCCGCTCCTTGGCGCGCCGCTCCGAGCACTGGGCGATGAGCCCGCGTCGCTTCACGCTGAACGTCTCGAACGTCCCTGGGCCGTCCGGTCCGCAGCTCGTACTGGGGGCGCCGCTGTTAGAGCTGCACACGCTCGCCGAGATCGCGGATAGACACGCCCTGCGGGTCGCCATCGTCTCGGCGGCCGGACGCATCTCATTTGGCCTCTGCGCTGATCCCGATGCGGTCGACGGCCTCGACGTGATCGCGGACGGGATCGCCGGCGAGATCGATCGACTCGGCGCGGCTAGTAGCGCCGATCCGGCTTGACCGCCACTGCCCCGGCGACGAAGCTGCCCAGCTCCGCGAGCCGCTGCCGGCGGGGGCGGCGTGGCCGGCTGCGCCGGTACTCGCTGATCGTGAGGCCCGCCGGGATGCTGGAGTCGATGTAGAAGGCCCCGTTCGCCGGGGCGAGGTCGAGGAGTGAGGGCCGCATCGAGTTCATGAACCGAGCGTCCCAGCGCGACCGGGCTCGGGCGATGCGGCTGCCCCGCGTTTCATGGTGCGGGCTTCCGCACTGACTCTCAGCCGCGCGCCGCGTCAGCAGAACGTCAGGAGAACGTCAGCGGCTCGTGGTGTTCTTTGGCGCGTATGTTCTCCAAGATCTCGTTTGGGCTTGCTCTGCTGGTCGGCCTCGCCGTGTCCGCCCTCGTGGCACCGGGCGCCCAGGCGCAGGTGACGTACTCGTGGGGCACCCCGGGCGCGCACCCCTGGACCGCGCCAAATATCCAGGACATGATGGTGACCTTCGACCTGCTCGGCGCCCAAGGCGGGGCTTCGTCCGGCGCAAACTCCGCTCTTGGTGGCCGCGGGGCGGAAGTGCTGGCGCTGGTGGACGTCGCCCCCGCAACCTCATTCGTGATCGTCGTCGGGGGGCAGGGCGGCCGCGGCGGCACCGGCGGCTTCAACGGCGGCGGCGGGCTCGCGACGCCAGGCACGCGCGCGATGATCGCCGGTGGCGGCGGTGGGGCGTCCGATGTGCGGCTCAGCGGCCCCTCGCTCCTGTCTCGCGTCCTCGTCGCGGGCGGCGGCGGTGGTGCCGGGGTCGGCGGCGCGGGGGTCGAGGGCGGCGCTGGTGGCGCGAGTGGAAACGTCGGAGCAAGCTTGGGAGCCGCGGGCGGGGGCGCGCCCGGCACGAGCCGCTCGGGCGGCACGGGCGGACAGACCGGCGGGGGCACTGGCGCGCTCGGTCTGGGCGGCGCCGGCGCGAGCCTCCAGCCCGGGGGTGCTGTCGGCGGCGGCGGCGGAGGCGGCTACTACGGCGGAGGCGGGGGCGGCAGCGGCGGGACCGGCGGCGCCGGCGGCGGTGGCGGCGGTGGGTCGAGCAACTTCCGGTCAGGCCCGATCGACCCCGACAACGTGATGGTGAAAGACGGCGTGCGCGCGGGCGACGGGTACGTGTCGGCGACGGTCAGCGGACAATCCGACGCCGTCTGTCTTGGCCGGCCGGCCACGATGATCGCCATGGCCGGGGGCGTCACACGTGGAACGCCCGGCAACGACGTGATCGTCGCCTCCGGAGCACCCGACCGGATCGCCTCAGGCGCCGGCAGCGATCTCGTCTGCAGCCGCGGCGGCGCCGACCTGGTCAAGACGGGGCCCGGCGACGATCGTGTCTCGGCAGGCGCCGGCAGGGATCGCGTCAGCACCGGCCCGGGCAACGACCGAGTGGACGTCGCCGGCGGCAAGACGGATCGCGTGAACTGTGGACGTGGTCGTGACCGCGCCCACCACGACCGGGCCGATTTGCTGAGCCGCTGTGAGACACGCCGGCCCGCTGGTCGCCGCCGGTCACACGCAGCGGCAGGTCAGTGGAGGCCGTAGAGGGCGAGCGCGTTCTCGCGCAGCACTCGGGGGCCAGGCAAGGCGCCGGTAGCGGGACCGCTATCGCCTGAAGAAAGCCCTAGCCCCATTTGGCGGCGTGTACTAACTTGCGCGGCGGGCGAGGCGTGAATTCGAGGATGGATGTCAGGCTGCTGGGTCACCTCGAGGTCGAGATCTCGGGTGACTCGGTGCAATTCGAAGGCACGAAGCAGCGCAGGCTCTTCGCGATGCTCGCGCTCCGCGCCCCCGACGCGGTCTCCGCCGATGAGCTGGTCGAGGCGCTCTGGGGCGAGGAGCCACCCGCCGGCGTCGGCCAGGCCCTGCAGAAGCAGATCTCGCGGCTGCGCCGGCGTCTGGGGGACGGAGGATCGCTCGTGTGCCACCGGGCGCCCGGCTACGCCCTGGACATCGATCCCATGACCGTCGATTCCCGGCGCTTCGAGGAGCTTCTGCGCCGGGCGCGGCTGGCGCTCGGGAATGACGCCCCCGAGCTCGCCGCCGCCGACCTCCAGGTGGCGCTGGGGCTCTGGCGCGGGGACGTGCTCGCCGACTACCGCTTCGATGAGTTCGCACAGCTCGAGATCGCCCGGCTCGAGGAGCTCCACCTTGAGGCGGTCGAGGAGCGGATGACCGCGGAGCTCGCCGGCGGAGGTGCCGAGGACCTGGTCGGCGAGCTGCAGGCGCTGGTCGCCGAGCATCCCCTGCGCGAGCGGCTGCGCGGACAGCTGATGGTCGCGCTGTACCGATCCGGCCGACAGGCGGAGGCGCTCGAGGTGATGCGCATCGGGCGTCAGATGCTCGTCGACGAGCTCGGAATCGAGCCGGGGCCGGAGCTGCGGCGGCTCGAGCGAATGATCCTGGCGCACGACCCCGAGCTCAGCGCCGACCGGCCCGGACCCGGGCTCGCCGGGCGTCTGCCGGCGCCCGCCAACGAGACGATCGGCCGCGAGGGCGAGCTCGCCGAGATCGGCGAGCTGCTGCTCCACTCCGACGTGCGGCTGATCAGCCTGGTGGGCCCGGGCGGCGTCGGTAAGACGCGTGTTGCGCTGGAGGCCGCGCGGACGGTCGCAGCTCGCTTTCCCGCCGGGGCGGTGCACGTGAGCCTCGACGGCGCCGAGAACGCCGGCGTGCTCGTGCCCGAGGCGGCGTCCGCGCTCGGCGTCGTTGCCGGGACGGCGGCGGAGCTCGGCGTCCGCCTCGCCGTAGCGACGCGGGGCGCGCCGGCGCTGGTGCTCCTCGACGGGTTCGACCGCTACCTCGACGACGCCGCCCAGGTCGGCGAGCTGCTCGCCGCGGTCGGCAACCTGACCATCCTGGCGACGAGCCGTGCCCCCTTGCGTCTGACAGCCGAGCACGTCTACAGGGTTCAGCCGCTTGCCGCCCCCAACGCCGCCGCGCTTTTCCTCGCGCGCTCGAGGGCGGCGCTCGGGAACAACACGATCGACAACGACGGCGAGGTGGTCGACGCGATCTGCTCGCGCCTCGACGGGTTGCCGCTTGCCATCGAGCTCGCCGCGGATCGGGCACGACTGCTGCCGCTGCCCGCGCTGCTGGAACGCCTCGAGGACCGCCTCGAGCTCCTCGCCGGAGGGGCTCGAGACCTGCCCGAGCGACAGCGCTCGCTGCGCGCCACGCTCGACTGGTCCTGGGACACGCTGGCAGACCCCGAACGACACCTTCTCGGCCGGCTCACGGTCTTCGAGGGCGGCGCTTCGCTCGAGGCGACGGAGGCGGTGTGCGCAGCGGGGCTCGACGGCGGTCTCGAGCCGCTCGTGTCATCGCTGCTCGACAAGAGCTCGCTGCTGCGGATCGACTCGGGCCGCGACGCGCAGCCGCGCTTCGAGATGCTCGACACCGTCCGCGAGTTCGCTGCCGAGCGAGCCGCGAACGGCCAGGACGTCGGTGGGCTCGAGCGGCGCCATGCGCACTACTTCCTCGACTACTGCGAGTACGTCGCGGACCAGGCGGCCCGCACCGACCAGCGCCAGTGGCTCGATCGGCTCGCTCAGGAGCGCGGCAACATCCGGCTCGCGTTCGAGCGGCTGCTGCAGGCGGGAGCTATCGACGAGGCGTTGCGGCTGTCGATCGCGTTCGCACGCGTGCTGCCCTGGGACGCCCACGCCCACGAGGTCCGCGGCTGGCTGCATCAGGTGCTCGCCACCTCACCCGCGCCGCCGGTTGAGCGCCGCGCCAGCGGCCTGTACTGGGACGGCGTCCTCGCGCTCTCCCAGGGGCTCTTCGACGACGCTCAGCTACAGCTCGAAGCGGCGCTGGCGGCCGCCCGCGAAGCACGCAGGCACGACATCGAGGCCGCCGTGCTGGCCTCCCTCGGCCGCCACGCGGTGCTCGTCGCCGCGCCTGACGCCGAGCAGCTGTGCGACTCCGCCGTGACCGCGGCGCGCCGCACGGGCGACGCGATCCTGATCGCCGACGCACTCGTCAGTCAGGCCGGAGCGTGCGAGCGCACCGAGGCCTGGGCCCGCGGCCGCGCGCTCGCGGGCGAAGCGCTGGAGCTCTTCCGGGCGGCGGGAGATCCCTACGGCGCCGCCTGGTCGCTGGCGGAGCAGGGCTGGTACGCGATGGTCCACGGGCGCTTGGAGGAGGCCGAGCTGTGCCTTGGCGAGGCCCTCGACCTACGCCGCCGTCACGGCGACGACCGGCGACTCGTGGAGCCCCTGATCGACCACGCCTGGCTCATGTTCGTCCGCGGCCGCGGCAGCGAGGCGACGCGCGGCTTTCTCGACTGCCTCGCGCTCGCGCGCCACGTCAGCGACCAGTTCAACGTGGGCGAAGCGCTGGCCGGCCTCTCCGCGCAGGCGGCCCTGGACGGCCGCTCGGCTGATGCCGCCCGGCTCGCCGGCGCATCGGCGGCGCTCCACGAGCAGATGGGCGCGCCCCCCTGGGAGTCCGTGACCGCCATGCAGGAACGCGCTCTCGATGACGCCCGTGGGGCGCTCGGCAGCCGCTATCCCGATCACTTCGCCGAGGGCGGCCTGATGGCCGCCGAGGACGCCGTCGCACGGCTGCTGAGCGCGGAGCCGGAGCCCGCGTCAGCGGAACGTCTGCGAAACGTCAGCGCATCCTGATCCTCTGACCCAGGAGTGGTGTCGGTGGTGCGGCTCCACCGCCGGTTGTCTCTCCCAGGACGCCGGCCACCGGCACTCTCCTTAGCCCGGGTCAGCGGTGCCGGCCCGCGGCGGCGAGGGCTTCCGCCTCGGTGCGAAAGCTCAGAACGCGCGCCAGCTCGCCGCCGCGGATGAAGAACGCCGAGTAGTACGGAGCATGGATCTCGACGCCGCTACCGCCGCCTCGGGCGTGAAAGATGCCGGCCACCAGCACCTCCTCACCGAGGTCGCGGTACTCCTGGATCTCCAGATTGAGGACCTGCCAGACGTCCGCGTCCCGGAAGTAGCTCTCGAGCCCGTCGACTCCGCAGTAGACGGTCGACTGCACCGCCCCGGTCCACGTGATCCATTCGAAGTCCTCCGTGACGAGCTCGGCCAGCGCCGGAACGTCCCGGCGGTTGAAGGCCGCGATAACCGTCTTCGCAAACGCGACATTCTCCTGCGACATCGCCTGTCCAGTATCCCGCGGTCTGGTCAACAGGCCTAGTCGCCGTACGGGATCAGGTCGCTGTTGTCGATTCGCCAGCGGCCGTCGACCTTGACCAGGGCGACGTGACCGCTGCCGGCGAACGGACCGCTGCCCTCGGCAACCCGCACGCGGGCGCGACTGGCGCTGACGCGCAGTACCTCGACGACGAGGCTGCGCCGGAGCCTCCGTACGGTCGCCGGGTAGTTCTCGACCTCGTCCGCGATGAGCGTGGGACAGTCGGGGAAGTCGGGGCCCGACGAGGAGTTGAAGCCCTCGAGCAGCCGCTGCCGGCCGCGTGGGCTGCCGAAGCGGCAGGCACGCCGGAAGTTGTGGTGCCTCACCGCTGCGTAGACGGCGGCCCTGACCGTTCGCTCGACGGCGGCACTGCCATCGGCCTGCGCCGAGCGGCCGGGGGCGCTGGCGAAGGCGGCGCCGGCCGCGCCGACGCCGAGCAGGAGAAGAAGCGCAATCGCTCGAGTGCCTATCACCTCAACTCATGTTCCGCGGCAAACAGCGCGTAAACCGCCGCGCAGCGGCGCATGGCCACCTCCTCGATGAACTCGTTCGGGCCGTGCGCGACCTCCAGGGCCCCGCCGCCGTATGCGAAGGCCGGGATCCCGAGCTGCGCGTACCAGCGGGTGTCGAGCACGCCGGGGCACAGCTCGAAGCGCGCGCCGTTTCCCTCGACGGCCTCGACGCAGCGTGCGAGCCTCCGGCCCGCCGGGTGATCCGAGTCCGTGCTCCCGGAGGGCTGTTCCTGCAGCAGCTCGACGTCGACCTCGGCGCCGGCGGCTTCGGCCGCCTCGCTGATCAGGCTCGTCAGCCGGCCGAGCTCCTCGTCGAGCTCCTCCTCGGGGTTGAAGCGGCGATCGACGGAGAACCAGGCTGAGCCGGGCACGACGTTGAAGCCCGCGCCGGCGCCGGCCTGCCCGCCGACGACCAGCATCGAGCTCTGCTCGAGGAGCTGGTGCGAGAGCCTCGTCAGCGGCTCGGCGATGCGGACCATGTGCTCGAAGGCGTTCACGCCGTCGTGGACGTAGCCGACATGTGCCTCACGGCCGGCGATCCGCACGCGCAGCGTGATGGCGCCGCGCCACGCGTGCCAGATGACGCCGCCCGTTGGCTCCGCGACGAGCATCGCCAGCGCGCCGGGATCGATCAGCCCCGCGTCGCGCAGATAGCCGGAGCCGGCCGTGCTGCCGGTCTCCTCGTCGCAGACGAGGTGGATGACGATCCTGCGCTCGCCGAGCAGGCCGAGCTCGCGTGCGGCCGCCGCGCCGTAGAGCATCGAGACGATTCCGCCCTTCATGTCGGCCGTTCCACGTCCGCTGATCCTCCCGTCGCGGCGCGCGGGCTCGAACTGGGACGCGTGCTGGGCCGGGACGACGTCGAAGTGCCCGTGGTAGTAGACGAGCTCCGGCCCGTCGCCCACGCTGCCGCGCACGATCGCCGGCGCCTCGAGCGTGCCCGCCGGCGCCAGCTCGATCAGCTCGGGCGCGAAGCCGAGCCGGTCCAGCTCGTCGCGCAGCAGCGCCGCGCAGCGTCCGAGCTCCCTGCCGGGCGGGTTCTCGGTGGGCACGCGCACCAGCCGCTCCACCAGCGCGGCCATCTCCTCGGAGCGGTCGTCGAGCCAGGCCTGCACATCGGTGCTGCGATCGGTCACGTCCTCTCCTCCCGCCGGCGCGCCGATGGCGCGCGGGCCGTTCATACGTGAGTATTGCCCTCGTCGATGAACGAAGCAGCGAGCGCGGAGCCGGCTGGGGAGACCAAGGCCCCTCCGCGGCTGGCCATCCTGCTCGCGGCGGCGATGTTCGTGTTCGTCATCGACACGTCGTTCATGAACGTGTCGATCTCGGCGGTCGTCCGCGACCTCGACACGACGGTCAGCGGCGTCCAGTCGGCGGTCGCGATCGAGGCCCTGGTGTCAGCCGCCTTCATCCTGATCGGCAGCAAGCTCGGCGATCTCTTCGGCCGCAAGCGCGCATACGTGGTCGGTCTGATCCTCTACGCGGCCGGGGCACTCGCGATGGTGTTCGGCCAGGGCCTCGCGGCGATCATCGTCTTCTGGGCGGTCATCGGCGGGCTGGGCGCCGCGCTCTACCTCCCCGCGATGCAGTCGCTGATCCACGGCAACTTCGAGGGCGAGGCGCAGACGAAGGTATATGCGCTCGTCGGAGCGTCCGCCGCCATCGCGGCGGCGATTGGACCGCTTATCGGTGGATTCGTGACGACCCTCCTGTCGTGGCGCGTCGGCTTCCTGCTCGAGGCGATCATCATCGCGGTCGTCCTGCTTGGGAGCGGCATCATCCGCGACGAGCCCTACACCGGCGAGCGATCGATCGACGGCGTCGGCGCAGTGCTTTCCGTCGTCGGCATGGGCGGCATCGTGCTCGGCGTCCTCGTCTGGCAGGAGGGCGGCGAATCGGTGGCGGCTCTCCTGGTGGTCGGGCTGGCGGCGATGGGAGCCCTCGTGTACTGGCTCCTGCGCCGGAAGCGCGAGGGCAAGCCCGTGCTTCTCGATCCGTCGCTGTTCAAATCGAAGCTCTTCAGCTTCGGGATCTCCCAAGGGATCCTTCAGCAGATAGCGCTTGGGGGACTGTTGATCGCGCTCCCCATCTACCTGCAGCTCGTCCTCGGCTACAACGCGCTGCAGGCGGGACTGTCGCTCGCACCGCTGTCGCTCACCATGTTCGGCGTTGCGTTGCTCGCCGGCAAGCGAGCCGGGAAGCGGCGACCGGCGAGCCTCATCCGAGCGGGATTCGCGCTGGTCGGCGCGTCCATCCTGATCCTGATCCCGATCGTCCCGAGCACCGACACCGGCTGGTACTTCGCGGTCCCGCTGGTGCTGGCAGGAACGGGACTGGGGCTCCTCGTGTCGCAGCTCAACGCCTATACGCTGGCGCCGATCTCGGAGGAGCGGGTCGGCGAGGCCGCCGGCGTGAACTCCGCAACCGGCTCCTTCGGACTGTCGTTCGGCCTGGCGTTCGCGGGCGCGATCATGCTCGCCACGCTCTCGATCGCCTTCACCGACAAGGCGGATTCGAGCCAGGTGCTGCCCCCGGCCGAGAAGCAGCAGGTCGCGGACGTGCTCGAGGACGATGCTCAGGTGATGAGCGACGCGCAGCTCCTGCAGCTGTTGGAGGGCCAGCCCAGCGACATCCAGGAGGAGGTCGTCAGCATCAACGAGGACTCCAGGTCACTCGGTCTTCAGGTGGCGCTGGTCCTTCCGCTCCTCGCAGCCATCATCGGCCTGTTCAACTCGTTCCGCATGATGCGCCTGCCTGACCCGGTGCCCGCGAGCGCCCCGCCGAGTTAGCTGGCCGCGATGCCGCTCAGCGTCCTGCTGGTCCGCGTCCTGCCTGTCGTGCTCGCAATCGCGGCCTGCGTGAGCCTGCTCGCGGCGCTCGATCGGAGCGACGCGTCCGCCGCCGGATCTGAGCGGCTCCCCGACCTCGACCAGGAGACCCCCGGCGGGCTCACGGTCACGGCCATGGTGTCGCGGGGCCGCTCCGTGTACGTGCTCGGGTTCCGCTCGGCCGTGCGCAACGTCGGCGACGGCCCCCTGATCATCGAGGCTCACCGGCCCACCCATGGGACGGAGCTGATGACCGCCGACCAGCTGGTCGAGCGCGACGGGGCTCCGCCGCGGCTGGTCGCGGACGCCGGGCGAGTCCGCTACGTCGTGTCACCGGACCACCGGCACTGGCACCTGCTCGGCTTCGACCGCTACCAGCTGCGCCGCGCCGGCGCGGTCTCACCCGCGGTGAGGGATCGAAAGTCGGGCTTCTGCCTCGGCGACCGCTACCGGGTCACGGGGCGAGCGCTGCCGGCGGCGCCGCCCTGGCCCAGATACACGAGCCGCTGCGGGCTCGCCGCGCCGGAGCTGCTCGGAGTTCAGGAGGGGATCTCCGTCGGCTACGGCGACGACTACCCCGCCGTCCTCGAGGGCCAGTACCTGCGCCTCAGCGGGCTGCCGGCGGGGCGGTACGTGCTCGTCCACCGCGTCAACGCCGGCCGGCGGCTGCGCGAGCTCAACCATCGCAACAACGCTGCGTCGCTGCTGCTTCAGCTGCGCTGGCGGAATGGCGCGCCGATGGTCCGGGTCCTCCGACGCTGCCCGGACACGGGCACGTGCGAGCACCGCCCGCCGCGACAACCCTGATCGGGACGTCAGACAACCCTGATCGGGACGTCAGCGCGACCGGTCCCGCTTGACGAGGCGGCGACGGCGCGACCGGTCCCGCTTGACGATGCGGCGACGGACGAGCTCGCGGCGCTGCTCGAGCACGCGAGCCTCGCCGGAAGCCCGCAGGGCACGTAGCATCCCGCGCATGGCGGAGTACGTGCTGGACCATCACCTCGAAGGTGAGCGGGCGCGGCTCGCGCTGATGTCGCAGCTGCTTGATCCGATGCACCGCCGGCAGATCGCGTCGCTGGGCGTCGGGCCCGGCGCTCGCGCCCTCGAGGTCGGCTCCGGCAACGGCTCGATCGCGGCCTGGCTGGCCGAGCGCGTCGTGCCCGACGGTCAGGCGGTCGCCGTGGACCTCGACCTCTCGCTGATCGACGTGCAGGCGCCGAACCTCGAGCTGCGCCAAGGCGACATCGTTGCCGGCCCGATCGATCCGGGCGGCTTCGATCTCGTGACCGCGCGGGCAGTGCTGCACCACGTCACGGACGCCGAGGCGGCGTTCCGGAGCCTCGTCGCGAGCCTGGCGCCAGGCGGCTCGATCCTGTTGATCGAGCCGGACTTCCTGCCGGTCAGTGTCGCCGAGCCGCCCGAGGTGCGAGCGTTCTGGGACGGGTGGCTCGCATGGTCTCGCGAGCAGGGGATCGACTACCACATAGGGCGCACCCTGGCTCCACGACTCGCCGGACTCGGTCTCGAGCAGGTCGCCGGCGCGGCCGAGACCGCCGTCTACAACGGCGGCTCCCCGTGGGCGGACTACTGGCGGCAGACGGTCGTCGAGCTGCGCGACGGCCTCGTGAAGTCGGGGAAGCTCGACGACAGGCTCATCGACGGGTTCCTGGCGGCGTGCGCCGATCCGGGCTGGTGGACGGAGACGATCGCCTTCACCGCCGTCCACGCTCGGGCCGCGGGCGGCTGAGTACAGAGCCGTCCTCGCGGCGCCGTAGTCTCGATGACGGTGAGCGAGGTCGTCGAAGGATTCGGCGCTGAGCAGCGCGAACGGATCAAGGCGCTGCGCAAGGCCAAGCAGTTCTTCTGGATCGATGTCTCCTCCAGCACGGCGAGCCCCGGCGATCTGGCCGAGGCGCTGGACATCCCGGACGGGCTGCTGAGCTTCGGCGACGCCCATGCGTCGGCCCGCAAATTCGTGGCGGACGGGGAGCGCGTCGCCTTCGGGATCTCCTGCTATCTCGAGTCCGACCGGGCGCGAGCTGGTGCCGCCTATCGCCTGCACCCGGTAGAGGTCGGGGTTGTGGTCACCGGCGAATACCTGCTGACAGTGCATCAGGACCGGATTTCGCTACCCCAGGGGCTTGAGCCCTACATGCCGGAGGGGCGGAGCGAGCAGTACGCGGTCTACGCGGTTCTCGACGGGATCGTCGCCAGCGCGTTCGATGCGCTGAACGAGGTCGAGGAGACACTCGATCGCCTGGCGGTGTCTTCGGCGGACCTGCGTGCCGGCCGGCCCCGGATGGCAACCCTTCGGGAGACCAGTACGCGGCTCTCGGAGCTGAGGCGCCAGGCCGCGCCCCTGAGGGGCCTGTTCGAGCGGATCGGCGTGGAGATCACGCGCATCGAGGGCCTCGAAGCTGACGACGAGGACTACTTCGAGCGCATCAGCAACCAAATTCATCGCCTTGTCGACGCCATCGACGCCGCCGCGGACGCGATGGCAAGGCTGATCGACCTGCGCCTAAACGAGACGTCGTACTGGCTGACCGTCGTGGCCACCATCTTCCTGCCGCTCACGTTCATCACCGGATTCTTCGGCATGAACTTCGGGTGGATGGTCGACCACGTCGACACGGGATTGGCCTTCTGGCTGCTGGGGGTCGGCAGCCTCCTTGTCGGCGTGGCGCTGATCTGGTCGCTGATCGTGCGCGGTTCTCCCGTCCAGGGCGGGGATGACAGCGCCGACGCCGCGCGGCGCCCATAAGGGCGCCCGGCGCGGCGCGGCGCTTGGGTCAGTCGACCGCGGTTGCCTCGACCAGGACGAGCAGCGGTGGCGCTGCCAGCCGCGCGACGCCGAGAACGCTGGTCGCAAAGCCGGCGCCGGAGTCCTCGAAGCGGCTCGTGAGGCGTGTCCAGTGCTTGAAGAGCTCGTCGACGTCGGTGGTGTAGACGTTGAGCCTCGCGATGTTCGACACGGTCATGTTGGCTTCGGCCAGGACGGCCTCCAGGTTGTCGAGTGCCAGCTCGAGCTGCGCGGCCATGTCGCCCGGATGCTGTGGGTTGCCCTCGGCGTCCACCGCGTCCTGTCCGCTGCAGATGAGCTGCCTCTGGTTCCCGTCGACCAACTGGGCCTGATCGAATCCCAGCTTGGCCGACCACGGCCAGGGGTTGATTGCGTTGCGAGTGGTCACGCTGTCTCCTCGGGGATCAGTTCTCGGGTTCTTGGCGCCGGAGATGCACCATCAGCCACGCGCGCGCCAGCAGCAGGCCGGCGCCCGCGCCCGTAACCGAAGGCAGCAGCTCCTCTACGGGCACGCCTCCCACGTGAGCGATCACGATCACGAGCTCCCGGGCTCATGCTGCGACCGGTAGCGCTCAACCTGCTCGTCCATGGCCCTCGCGTTGGCCTCCTTCACCTCGGGCGGCGCGTCGTACTCGTCGTGGCGGCTGACCCATTCGGACGCGCTCTGCGGGTAGCCCTCGGGCGAGTCCTCCCACTCCTCCTGGCGGCCGAGCGGGGTAACGTCGAGATAGGCCCACAGGCCCCCCAGCGCCTCGTCGCCGCGGCCGTCGGTGAGGTACGTGCGGAAGATGCGGTCCTCCTCGTCGCGGAAGAAGACGTTGGTGCCGTGCCATTCGCCGACGTCGAAGTCGGCGTCGAAATCGTCGGTCAGCGTGTACCACGGGATGACCTCCCAGCCCATCCGCGAGCGCCAGCGCTCGATGTCCGGCTGCGGAGCACGCGAGACGAACGCGATCGTCGTGTCGCGGGCGTTCAGATGGGCGGGGTGGGTCACCTGGTCGGCGACCCAGGAACAGCCTGGGCACCCACTCTCTGGCCAGCCCGCCACGCCGGGCTCGAAGAAGAAGCGGTAGATGATCAGCTGACGGCGTCCCTCGAACAGGTCGAGCAGGCTCACCGGCCCGTTTGGGCCCTCGAAGCGGTAGTCCTTCTCGACGGCCATGCGCGGCAGCCGGCGGCGCTCGGCGGCAAGCGCATCGCGGGCATGGGTGAGCTCCTTCTCCTTCACCAGCAGCTCCTCGCGCGCGGCCTTCCAGTCCTGCGGCGATACGACCGGCGGAATCTTCATTGCGATTTCCTTCTCGTCGGGT
Organism: uncultured Thermoleophilaceae bacterium; assembly: GCA_963814095.1. GTDB lineage: Bacteria > Actinomycetota > Thermoleophilia > Solirubrobacterales > Thermoleophilaceae > JACVRW01. The sequence continues at coordinate 430,991 of CAWFBT010000006.1, forward strand.
ACCTCATATGTTGAGACACCAGCGGCGCCGAGAACGGAACGAACGATCCGTTCCGGGCTGAGCTGGTGTCGTTAGAGGCGATGACCGCGAAGAACGAGGCTGAGGCCGAAGTCAATCTCGCGCGTGCGCGCGCGGGGGACGAGGATGCGTTTCGGGAGCTCACGGAGCCCCACCGGCGCGAGCTACAGCTCCATTGCTACCGGATTCTCGGCTCGCTGCAGGACGCCGAGGACCTCGTTCAGGAGACGCTGTTGGCTGCCTGGCGCGGGCTCGAGCGCTTCGAGGGGCGGGCTTCCGTGCGCGCCTGGCTGTACCGCATCGCGACGAACCGCTGCCTGAACATGCTGCGCGACCGTGGGCGCCGCCCGCAGGAGGTACCGCCGATGGCAGCCCCCGAGCCGACTCGCCGCACCGCGCCGCTCTGGCTCGAGCCCTATCCCGATGCCCTGTTCGAGGGAATCGCGGAGACCTCAGCCACGCCGGACGCCCGCTACGAGCTGCGCGAGTCGGTCGGGCTCGCATTCGTCTCGGCGCTTCAGCAGCTGCCGCCGCGCCAGCGAGCCGTGCTCGTGCTGTGCGACGTGCTCGGCTTCAAGAACGCGGAGGTCGCGGACATGCTCGACACGGGCGACACCGCGGTGAAGGGCGCGCTTCAGCGAGCGCGGGCGAAGGTCCGCTCGCAGGTGGAAGAAGGCGACCGCGAGCGTGCCCCGGCGCCGAACTCCGCACGCGAGCGCGAGCTGGTCGGGCGTTTCGCAGATGCCGTCGAGAGCGGCGACGTCGACGACGTGGTCGCGCTGCTCACCGATGAGGCACTACTGACGATGCCCCCGCAGCCACTCGAGTACTGCGGCCAGCAAGCCATCGCCGCCTTCCTGCGACACCGCGCCGAGCTGCGCGGCGCCGCGCTACAGGTCGTGCCGACTCGCGCCAACAACCAGCCGGCCTTCGGCTGCTACCTCCCCGACCCGCACGCGGGGATCGCCCGCCCCTACGGAATGATCGTGCTCACGCTCGAGGGCGACGCGATCGCGGCCATCACCTGGTTCAGCGACACCGGTGTCCTGCGTCACTTCGGACTGCCTCGGACCCTGCCGAGCCGCTGAGCGGCTACCCGAACGTGAACGCGTAGGCCTCGGCGCCCGGCTCGACGAAGCTGATCTCGAACGTCCGCTCGCGGACCGCGTCGTGGACGCGAACGAGCTGGTACATGCGGCCGTGCCGCAGCCGGCCGTTCCCGTCCTGGTCGACGTCCTCGCCATGCGACGGGCCAGGAGCCTCGCCGTCGACGAGCACGCGGAAGGGAATCGGCTCCCGTGCCCCCGGGGACATCACGAGATGCACGTCGCGCGCGTGGAACCGGAAGGCGATGCTTCCGCCGGCATCCTCGAGCACGACGTTCTCCTGGCCGATCGTCCATTCGCCCGTGAGCGCCCAGTGGTTGAGTCGCAGGTCCGCTGGCGACACCCGGCCTCCGCCGCGCCCGGAGCCGAGATACGTCTCGGGCGTGAGCAGATGGTCCCAGTCGGCCTCCGCCTCCGCACCGCGCCCCTCGACCGAGACGAGCTCGCGCTCCACGCCGAGCATCCGCTGGAGCACGCGCTCCAGCTCCTGGTAGCGCCCCTCGCCGAAGTGCTCGTCGCGGATCACGCCGTCCGCGTCGACGAAGTAGAGCGCCGGCCAGTAGCGGTTCGCGAACGCGCTCCAGATCGCATAGTCGTTGTCGACCGCCACCGGGTACTCGATCGCGCGCTCCTCGATTGCGCGGCGCACACCTTCGATGTCGTGCTCGAACGAGAACTCCGGCGTGTGGGCTCCGATGACGATCAACCCGTCATCCCGGTAGGCCTGCGACCAGGCCCGGACGTATGGCTCCTGGCGCAGCCAGTTGATGCACGTCCACGTCCAGAAGTTCACGAGCACGACGTGGCCGCGCAGCTCGGCCGGGCCGAGCGGCTCCGAACCCAGCCACGCGCTGGCCCCGTCGAGTGAGGGCATGTGCACGTCTGCGGTCAGGACTGCAGGAAGGCCAGGAGGTCGGCGTTGATCGTCTCGGCCTGCGTGGTCGGCATGCCGTGCGGGAATCCCTCGTATGTCTTCAGCGTCCCGTTCTGCACGAGCTCGGCGGACAGGGGGCCGGAGTCGGCGTACGGGACGATCTGATCGTCGTCGCCGTGCATCACGAGGACCGGCACCGAGATCTTCTTGAGGTCATCGGTGAAATCGGTCTGTGAGAAGGCCACGATGCCGTCGTAGTGAGCCTTGGCTCCGCCCATCATCCCCTGGCGCCACCAGTTCTCGATGATCGCCTCCGAGGACTCCGCCCCGGGCCGGTTGAAGCCGTAGAAGGGACCCGACGGCAGGGCCCGGTAGAACTCGGACCGATTGGCGGCAAGCTGGGCTTGGAGGTCGTCGAACACGCTCTTCGGCAGGCCGCCGGGGTTCGAGTCGGTCTGCACCATGAGCGGCGGCACCGCGCTGATCAGCACCGCCTTCGCCACCCGGTCCTCGCCGTGCCGGCCGATGTAGCGCGCGACCTCGCCGCCGCCGGTGGAGTGCCCGACGTGGACGGCATCCCGGAGATCGAGCTGGGCCGTCAGCGCAGCCAGGTCGTCGGCGTAGTGATCCATGTCGTGGCCGTCACCGGACTGGGTGGAGCGTCCGTGCCCGCGCCGGTCGTGGGCGATGACGCGGTAGCCGTGCTGGAGGAAGAAGAGCAGCTGCGTGTCCCAATCGTCGGCGGAGAGCGGCCAGCCGTGACTGAAGACGAGCGGCTGGCCCGATCCCCAGTCCTTGTAGAAGATCTCAATGCCATCCGGCGTGGTGATCATCCCCATGCGCTGCTGCCTCCGTTGATCTGGGCGCTGACGCCGAACCCGCGAAGGAGCAGCCTAACCGCGGGCCGCCGCGCTGGACATAGATCGGTGTAACGATGTATCGTCACGCGTGGCATGAACCTCCGGCCGGCCAGCTACTTCGTGCTCGCCTCGCTTCTCGATGGGCCCCTGCACGGGTACGCGATTTCGGCCCGGGCGGAGCAACTCTCGGGAGGTGATGTGCGACTCACGGCCGGCACTCTCTACGGGGCGCTCGAGCGCATGGCTCGACAGGGCCTCGTCCAGATGGATCGCGAGGAGACCGTCGACGGGAGACTGCGGCGCTACTACCGGCTCAGCGACGAAGGGCGCGACGCGGTCATGAGCGAAGCCGACCGGCTGGCGGCCGCCGCCAGAGTGGTCAAGCGGCCGCGGCCGGCGCCGATTCGGAGCGCGGTGTGAAGCGGCGGCTGCGAGATCGGCTGACCTCCCTCGCGGCGCGGACCTTCCCGCGGTCGCACCGGGGGGACGCCCGTGTCGTGCGCGATTGCGCGCGCGACGCCGTCGACGAACGCGGTCCGCGCGCGCTGGCGCGCGAGTCGCTCGCGATCGCCGGCGCCGGCCTGCGAGTGCGCCTGGCCATGGACGTCAGGGACGTGAGGGGCGCGCCTTGGCGCCCTGCCCTGGCCGCTCTGACGCTCCCGCTGGCCGCGGCGCTGCTCTGCGTCTGGACGTTCGGCTTCCTTCCGCTCTACGACCACTGGCCGCTCGGCGAGGGCTGGGCACTGCTGCTGGGCGGGTCGGTCCTCGCACTGATCGGAGCGGCGTTCGCGGCGCGCTGGGTCGTCCTGCTGGGGGCGGCGGCGATGTTCGTGGCCGCCGGCGCGCCGTACCTCGGCTACGGGACGGAGAAGGCCCTCTCCGGCACCGCCACCTTCTTCCCGGCGTCCGGCGTCGACCTGGGCGCCGCCTCGCTGATCCCGGCGCTGCTCCTCGCGGTGGGGGCGCTCAGCCTCCCGCGGCGGCCGCAGCGCTCGCTTCGAACGGTGCTCGACCGCCTCCTGCTCGGACTGCTGCCGACCGCGGTCGCGCTCGTCCATCTGCTGCCGCGCGAGGCACCACAGCCGACCACCAGCTTCGTGTACGACGAGCTCCCTGAGCGGGGCAGCAGCCTGGCCAAGCCCGAGGTGGTGTTCGGCCCGCCCTACGAGTTCCCCCAGCTCACAGCTTCGAAGCCGCTTCTGACGGCGCTCGGGATCGCACTGCTGGTGGCGGTCGTGCTCAGCTGGCGGGCGTCCCGCACCCGCCCGGAGGCGGCGCTTGCAACCGCGCTGGTCCTGGTCAGCGTGGCCTGGCCGCTTGCCTGGACGATGCACGGCTACGCCGTCTGGCCGCAGATCATCGTGCCGCTCGGCGCCGCGCTCGCGCTCACCCTGCGCGCGGCGCACGCAGCTCGGCGCTCGTCAGGCAGCCCGGAGTCGTCGCCGGAGCACGCGGCGAGCTCACCGTAGGCTCGCTGCGCTTGTCCAGCGGTTCAGCGCGTCAGCCGACCGCCCAGGAGAGGCGGCTGGCCGGCTGAACCCCGTTCCCGCCGTTGAAGACCCGCTGCTTCCCAGACCCGTTGGCGTTCATCACCCAGATCGATCCCTGGCCCTGCAGTTGGGGGTCGCCGCAGTCGCCGGCGCACTGCATGTAGGCGATCTTCTTGCCGTCGGGCGAGTAGACGGCATCCACGATGCCGGTCTCCGCGCCCGACACGTTGGTGAGCACGCGCACGCCCGTGCCGTTCGGCCTCATCGAGACGATCGTGCGCTGGCCGCGAAGGGCCAGCAGGGTCTGGCCGTCCGGCGCCCAGGAGGGGCCGAAGAACTTCGCCGAGAGGCTCGCCGTGATGTTCGTATTGCGCCCACCGCTGCGGACGAAGAGATCGGATTTCGCGATGCCCTGTCCGTTCTTGTTGTAGGTGACTCGGTAGAACGCGAGGCGCGCGCCGCTCGGCGCGTACTCGGGACCACCTGCGCTCTGCTGGCGCGTGGCACCCGCCACCGTCTTCCGATTGGCGCCGTTCGCCCTCATGGTGGCGATCACGGACTGGCCTCCCGCGCCGTACTGCACCACCGCGAGCGCTGAGCCGCTCCGGTTGATCGACGGCCAGACGTGCGTGGGAGCCGAGGCTTGGTCCGCGAGCTGCCGGCCCGTCCCGTTCGCGTTCATCCGGTAGATGTGGCTCGGACGAGTGGTGGCCCGGTCCAGGCTGTCGAAGTAGATCGTCTGCCCATTCGCAGAGAAGTTCGGGTCCTCGTTCCAGACCGCCCCGGTCGTCGTCGTCAGCTGGTCGAGCCCGGTCCCGCCTGCTGAGACCGTGAAGATCTGGACCGTCCTCGTCTCGGCGTCGAGGGCGTCGAACGCCAGGAGCCCGTTCTGCCCCGGGAAGCTCCCCCAGGCCGGGCTTGAACCGCCTACAAGCGCAGCGAAGAGCGCTGCGAGGACGAACACCCTCATCGTGGTCATCGGCGATTCGTACCCCAGATCTGCCGTACACGTCAAGCAGACGAGGTCGTGCGCACCCAGAGGGGGTCCCTTGGGGAGCTGCCGAATCGCCGCCCATGCAAGGGGCGACCGCCTGAGGGAGACTCGGCACAGGTCGCACTCGCAGTCGTACCCGAACCTCAACAGGAAAGGCACCCAATGAAGATCGTCGTCATCGGCGGCACCGGGATGCTCGGCTCGAAGGTCGTCGCCAGCCTCCACGAGCATGGCCATGAGGCACTGGCCGCGTCTCCCCAGTCCGGCGTCGACACGATCACCGGCAAAGGGCTCGCGGAGGCCCTTGCGGGCGCAGAGGTCGTGGTCGACGCATCGAACGCGCCCGTCTGGGACGACGCGGCGGTGCTCGAGTTCTTCCAGACCTCGTCTCGCAACCTGACCGAGGCGGCGGCGAGCGCCGGATTGAAGCACTACGTCGCCATGTCGATCGTCGGAGCCGACCGCCTCCCGGAGAGCGGCTACCTCCGCGCGAAGGTCGCCCAGGAGGAGGTGGTGAAGAGCGCGGCGGTCCCGTTCACGCTCGCTCGCGCCACCCAGTTCTTCGAGTTCATCGGGCGCATCGCCGATTCGTGCACCAGCGGCTCCACCGTCCGGGTGACCCCGGCCCGGTTTCAGCCGGCGGCGGTTGCCGAGCTCGGCGCCGCCGTGGCAGATGTGGCGGCGGGCGAGCCGGCGAACGGGATCGTCGAGGTGGCCGGCCCCGAACCGCTCCGCATGGACGAGGCGGTTACGCGCCTCCTGAGCGCGGGGGGCGACCCCCGCACGGTCGTCACCGACCCGGACGCGCCGTACTTCGGGACCGTGCTCGACACCGAGTCACTGGTCCCGCACGAGAATCCCCATCTGACTCGCACGCGCTTCGACGACTGGCTCTCACAGCGTTAGCGAGCACGCACCGCCTCGACGACCACGAGCAGGGTCAGGAGCACCATGAGCAGCGCCGATACGACGAGGCCGTCGACATCGGCCGCAAACGGCACGGCGGCCAGCAGTGCCACAAGGGCGATGACCCGCGGCCGGCTCTGCGCCTCTCCGAGCCTGGCTGCACAGGCCATCAGGCCGGCGAGGAAGAGCGCGGGACCCCCGAGGGCGACGAGCGCACCAGCCTCGTGGAGGTCGTCCGTCGGGTGCGCGATCACGAGTTCGTCGCCGACCGCGACAAGGACGATGCCGGCGATGATCGGGAGATGCAGGTAGGTGTAGATGTCGCGGCCGATCTGCCCTCGCTCGTCGGCCGTGGCCATTCGGATCCGCTCCAGGACCGTGCCGGCCACCTGGCCGAAGTACAGCCACCAGAGCGCCGTCGACGAGAGGAAGGCGAGCAGGAGCGCGGCGACGACCGAGACGCTCAAGCCGGTGTCCGAGGCGGTGGCGGCCGCCAGCACGACGCTCTCGCCGAGCGCGATGATCACGAACAGCTGAAAGCGCTCACCGAAATGGGCGCCCTCGATCTGCCACTTGCTCATGGGCGTGCGCCCAGCCCGAGGGACCCAGTAGGTCAGCAGCGGCGCCGCCAGATCGAGCCCGAGCGCACCCAGCCACAGCACCCAGCGCAACCCCTCGCCGTCGACGACGCCGCCCGCGACCCAGAGTGGCGCCGAGAGCAGGCTCCAGGCCAGGATCTGGCGAAAGTTCTGGTTGAACTCTCCACGCGGGGTGACGGCCACCACAAAGGCGTTCCGCCCGATCTGCAGCCCCGAGTACGCGCACGCGAACAGCAACGCGTACTCGCTGAATCCCTGTGGGATCGCGACCGACATCAGCAGGCTCGCCAGCATCACGAACACCAGCACGAGACGCACCGGAACGGTGTCCGGGTCGAACCAGTTCGTCATCCAGGTCGTGTAGTTCCACGCCCAGTACAGCGCGACGAGCATGAAGGCGGTCTCGGCCGCGCCCGCCCAGGTGATGTCATCGAGCAGGTGGTGCGACAGCTGGGTGACCGCGAAGACGTAGACGAGGTCGAAGAACAGCTCGAAGAACGTCGCGCGCTGTTCGCCCTCGGTCCGCGTGCGGATGATCGGCAGCTGCGGAACGATGGGGGGTGCGCCTCCCGGCGCACCCCCGTGCATGGTTCCGGCCATTCAGGCGGGCAGGGCCACCGTCGCGGCCTCGATGATGAGCTGTGCGGTCTCCTCGGGACGCGAGACGGTGATCGCATGCGATGCGCCCGGGATCTCGATCGTGCGGCGGGCGCCGGCGCGCTCGGCCATGAAGCGCTGGAGCTGGGCGGGGATTATGCGGTCCTCTTCACCGATCAGGAACCACGAGGGTACCTCGCGCCAGAGCGGCTGCTCGCCCGAGCCTTCGGTGAGCGCCTCCTGCGTCGCGGGCCGCTGCGTGGTGGCCATCAGGCCGGCCTGCGACGCGGGCACGTCCTGGCAGAACACGTCGTGGAAGCTGTCCAGAGCGACGTAGAGGTCGGTCGTTCCGTCGCTCCGCGGCACCGGCCGCGCCGTCTCCTCGCCGAGCATGCTGCCCGGGAACTTGGCCGCGAGTTGGAAGCAGTGCTCACCGGGTTCTGGGGCGAATCCATTGGCGTACACGAGTCCGACGATCTCGCCGGCGTCGGCGGGGACGTTGGACATCACCATGCCGCCGTATGAGTGGGCGGCGAGCACGACGGGGCCGTCGACCGCGCGGACGACGTCCGCCACGGCGGCGGCGTCCGATGCCAGACCGCGCAGCGGGTTGGCCGCGGCGATCACCGGATGCCCGGCGTCGACCAGCGGATCGATGACGGCGTCCCAGCTCGAGGACTCGGCGAACGCGCCGTGGACGAGAACGATGGTGGGCTTCATGGGAAGCTCCTTTCGGGTTGGGGTCAGTCCTGCTTGGCTGACTGGCTGAGCCAGTCCTCGAAGTGGGTCGGGGCGATGCGTGCGTCATCGCCGGGGGTGAGGGTCTTGTCGTCCAGCTCGGCGCCGAAATAGCGGGCGTGAACGTCGGCCGTCACCTGTCGCGAGTCGCCGTTTGCGTTCAGGAAGCGCTGGGCGAGCTCATCGAGGCGGAACGCCTCGGGACCCGCCAGCTCGACCGTGTCGTTCAGTGGTGCGCCGACGGCGACATCGGCCAAGGTGCCGGCGACGTCATCGGCTGCCTCGGGCTGAACGAGGGCCGGCGACAGCCGGATGGTGTCGCCGTCCGCGCCCGAATCGGCGATGCGGCCGATGAACTCGAAGAACTGCGTGGCGCGGACGATCGTGTAGGGGACAGGGCCGGCCTTCACCAGCTCCTCCTGCGCGACCTTCGCGCGGAAGTAGCCGCTCTCGGGGAGCCGGTCGGTACCGACGACCGACAGCGCCACGTGGTGCCCGACGCCGGCTGCCGCCTCGGCGGCGAGCAGGTTGCGCGATGAGGTCTGGAAGAAGTCGAGCACGGCCTGGTCATCCCACGCGGGTGCATTCGCCACGTCGACGACGACCTGGGCGCCCTCGAGTGCCTCGGCGAGCCCCTCGCCCGTCAGCGTGTTGACGCCCGTGTTGGGGGCCGCCGCGAGCGGCTCATGACCCTCCGCCTGCAGCTTCTCGACGAGCTTCGAGCCGATGAGGCCGGTTCCGCCGATCACAACGATCTTCATCTGGTGCCTTTCGCTTGTGTTCAGTACTGCGCGAGAAGCCGGTTGGCCTCCGCGAGGGCTCCGGCCAGGGCGTGCGCTCCAAGCACCACGCCGTCGGCGCTGGGGCCGATCCGCAACGTGAGGTCGCCCTCCTCGATGAGCGTGAAGCCGATCATCCGGTCGCCCGACCAGAACTCGGCCACGCCGAGCGACGCCTCCTCAGCGCTGACCACGTTCACGTGGATGTCGTGCAGGACCTGCGAGGGCGACGGCAGTGCGTTTGTCATGCAGCGAGCGTCCCTGAAGCGGGGCGCTCTCGCATCAGCCAGCTGGCCAGCCTGACTGGCTAGTCGCTGGTCATGGCCGGCCCAGGCCGCCGATTCTCAGTCTTGAAGCGAGGCGAGCTGCTCCTCGAAGCGACCCATGGCGGCGCCGTACAGGAGGACTCCCCAGCTCACCCGGGCCGCGCCCAGCGCGGCCAGCTCCGCCAGCGACGGCGCCTGCGGCAGGCGCAGGACGTTCACCGGGCCGCGGGCCTCCGAGGTGAAGCGGCGCAGCGCGTCCGTCTCCCACAGGAGGATCGGGTACACGCAGTCGACGCCCGCCTCGAGGTAGGCATTTGCGCGTCGCAACGCATCGGGAACGAGCTCCTCCTGGGTGCCGGGGCCGGCACCGGCCAGGAAGGGGCCGAGGAAGACGTCGACCCGGGCATTGATCACGAGCGGGTAGCCCTCCTCCGACGCCGCTTGGCGAACCGCCCCGAGCCACTCCGCGTGCCGATCGGGATCGCGGAGGCCGCCGGCCACGTAGTCGCTGTCCTCGAGGTTGCAGCCGGCCGCCCCCGCATTTCGCAGCGCGGCCACCAGCTCGGCCGGCTTCATGCCGTAGCCGGCCTCGGCGTCCACCGTCACGGGCACCTCGACGCCTCGTGCGATCCGCGCAGCCGCGGCGAGCATCTCGTCGGCCGGCGCACCCTCGTGGTCCTCATAGCCGAGCGTGGCGGCCACCCCCCCGCTGGTGGTCGCGACCACGGGAAACCCAGCTGCGACGACGGCTCTCGCCGTTGCCACGTCCCAGGCGTTCGGAAGCAGAAGGGGGGTGCCGGGACGCTGGAGCGACCGCAGCAGCTCGCACCGGCTGTGGAGGTCCGTCTGTGAGAGGGCCATATCGGGAATCTACGCCGTCGGTTAGCGTTGCCGGCGAGATGGCCGCCCCCCTTGCGCCCGGGTTTCTTGACCGGACCGCCGAGCGCGAGGTGCTCGACCGGCTCCTGGTTCACACGCGCGAGGGCCAGAGCGCGGTCCTTGTCATGCGCGGCGAGGCGGGCATCGGAAAGACGGCGCTGCTCAGGCACGTCGCTCGGCACGCATCGGGGTTCCGTGTGGCACAGGTCGCGGGGGTCGAGGCGGAGATGGAGCTCCCTTTCTCCGGAATCCATCAGCTCTGTGCGCCGGTGCTCGACCATCTCGACGCGCTCCCGCAGCCCCAGCAGAACGCGCTGAACGTCGCCTTGGGCCTCGCACCGGGTGAGGTCCCGGACCGGTTCCTGGTCGGACTCGCCGTACTCGGTCTGCTGTCTGGCGCGGCAGAGGAGCGGCCGCTCCTCTGTCTCGTGGAGGACGCTCATTGGCTCGACGCCGCGTCGGGGCTGATCCTCGGATTCGTCGCGCGCCGGCTGGAGGCGGACTCGGTGGCGATCGTGGCCGCGGTCCGTGAGCCGAGCACGAGGCACGACTTCGATGGCCTGCCCGAGCTACGGCTAGGCGGGCTGGCGGAGGCGGATGCCCGAACCCTCCTCATGAGCGCGGTCCCGGGTCGTATCGACGACCGCGTGCGCGACCGCATCGTGGCGGAGACCCGCGGCAACCCGCTCGCTCTGCTCGACCTGCCACGGAGCATGAGCGCAGCTGAGCTGGCGGGCGGCTTCGAGCTCCTCCCCGCGACAGACCTCCCGCGCCATCTCGAGGAGCAGTACCTCCAGCGCGCCGTCGAGCTGCCCGAGGCGACGCAGCGGCTGCTGCTGCTGGCCGCGGCCGAGCCGTTGGGTGACGCGACGCTCATCTGGCGCGCGGCTCAGGCGCTCGGCATCGACAGAAGCTCGCTCGTCCCGGCAGAGGACGCGCAGCTCGTCGAGGTCGGAGCCCGTGTCCGCTTCCGGCATCCGCTGGTGCGATCCGCGGTGTACCGGGCGGCGCCATCGTCCGAGCGGCGAGCTGCGCATCGGGCGCTGGCGAAGACGACCGATCCCGACACCGATCCCGATCGCAGGGCGTGGCATCGTGCTCACGCGGCGGTTGGCGTCGACGAAGCGGTGGCCGCCGAGTTGGAGCGCTCGGCCGACCGGGCCCGGTCCCGTGGGGGCGCCGCCGCGGCCGCGGCGTTCCTGGCGCGCGCGGCGGAGCTGACGCCCGATCCGGCGGACAGGGGCAGGCGCGCCCTGGCTGCCGCGGAGGCCAAGCTCGATGCTGCGGCAGCAGACGCGGCGCTCGAGTTGCTGGCGACCGCCGAGCTTGCCCCGCTCGATGAGCTTCAGCGCGCGCGATTGGAGCGGCTGCGCGCGGAGATCACCTTCGCCCGCAGCCGTGGCGGCGACGCTCCGGCGCTGTTGCTGCATGCCGCCCGGCGCCTCGAACCGCTCGACGCCGCGATGGCTCGCGAGACCCATCTCGAGGCGATGGCTTCGGCGCTGTTCGCCGGTCGCCTCGGCGACAAGCCGGACATCCGCGAGGTTGCCGAGGCCGCTCAGGCGGCACCGGCGGCACAGCAGCCGCCACGCGCGATCGACCTGCTCCTCGACGCGCTGGCGACGAGGTTCACCGAGGGCTACGCGGCCGGTGTGCCGCTACTTCGGAAGGCGCTCGGCGCGTTCCGCGATGTGGAGGGATTGGCCCAACGCGACGTTCGTTGGCTGTGGCTGGCGTGTCGCCTCGCCCAGGATCTCTGGGACGACGAGCTCTGGCACGTGCTCGCCACCCGCGGGGTGCGCGTCGCGCGCGACACGGGCGTGCTCAACCTGCTCCCGGCCATGGCCAACTACCTCGGCGCGTCCGACGTCCACTCCGGGGCCTTCGCCGACGCCGCTGCGCGGATCGACGAGGTCGAGGCGATCACTCAGGCGACCGGGCTCCCGCCGCTCAAGTACGCGGCGTTGATGCTGGCCGCGTGGCGCGGCGATCGGCCGCAGTTGCAGGCGATCTCCGACGAAGCGCTGCCTCGCGCGATGGCGCGGGGCGAGGGCTCGGCGCTTGGCGTGCTCCTGTGTATGACAGCCCGGCTGCACAACGGCTACGGCCACTACGGCGAGGCGCTCGCTGCCGCGCAGCGGGCGTGCGAGTACGAGGACGTCGTTGCGTACGGCTGGGCCCTCGTCGAGCTGATCGAGGCAGGCGTACGCAGCGGCGCGACGGACGCCAGCTCCGCTGCGCTCGACCGCCTGAGCGAGCGCACGCAGGCGAGCGGCACCGATTGGGCGCTCGGCATAGAGGCCGGCTCGCGCGCGCTGCTGAGCGACGGGCAAGATGCGGAGCCCCTATACCGCGAGGCCGTCGAGCGGCTCGCGCGCACCCGTGGCGTGGTCCACCTCGCGCGCGCCCGGCTCCTGTACGGCGAATGGCTGCGGCGCGAGAACCGGCGCGTCGACGCCCGCGAGCAACTCCGAGCCGCCCACGAGATGTTCGGCGACATCGGGGCGGAAGGGTTTGCCGAGCGCGCCCGTCACGAGCTGGAGACCACGGGTGAGACCGCGCGGAAGCGCAGCGACGACGCACGCGGGGTGCTGACGCCCCAGGAGGCACACATCGCTCGGCTCGCCAAGGATGGTCTCTCGAACCCCGAGATCGGCGCACAGCTGTTCATCAGCCCCCGCACGGTGCAGTACCACCTGCGCAAGGTCTTCCAGAAGCTCGACATCAGCTCGCGCAACCAGCTCAGCCGCGTACCGGCTGGCGACCTAACCGCCTAGCGACTAGCCAGTCAGGCTGGCGTGCTGGCCGATGCGAGGGAGCCCCCCGGTGCGTGACGCTGCCGCCATGCCGTACGCACCGCAATCGATCCAAGGGAAGGTGATGGATTCATGAGCTATGCGTCCGAATGGACTGCCGTCCCCGTCTTTCTCGGGGCGCTGCTTCTCCTCCTCGTCCCGGGTTTCGCCCTGATCGCGGTCATCGTCGTCGCGCTCGTGGCGATTGCCGCCCTCGTCGCGCTCGCCACGGCTGTGCTGGCGACGCCGTATCTGGTCGTGCGCGCCGTCCGCCGGCGCCTCGCGGAGCGGCAGCGCCGGGCGGCCGCAAGCGTCACCAACCACTCGAGCCTCACCGCTCTCGTCGAACCGACAACAGCAAGCGATTGAGCATCTGGGTTCGCCGCACGAGGCCCGCGCCATCCTCCACGTCGCTCATTCGTTCGCTGACGAGCTGGCCGACCTCGACCCTCGATTCGACCGCCTGCAGTTCATGAAGGACGTCACGGAGGATCCCTCACACGTGCGAGGATGAGCCGCAGGCCGGTCCATGAGTCAGCACGCCGCGCGTATCGCCCGAGATCATTGCCTGGCCCCAGAACGGGTCGACGCCCCGATCGACGGCGGCCGCTACAGCTCGCTGTTCGAGGACCTGCCCCCGCTCGAGGTCGACGAGGAGCCTCTGCACGAGCTCGGCCGTCCCGGTGGCCCGTGTGACCTTGGCGTCGACTTCGGCGATGACGCCGACTCTCGTGTCTCGGCGGTGTGGCCGTTCTTCGGGCAGTTCCTGGCGCACGACATCACCGCCGACCGCTCACCGCTGGGACATCGTGCCGACCCCGCCCAGGTTCGCAACTTCCGCGTCCCAAAGGCCAACCTGGAGGGCGTCTACGGCGCGGGCCCGGTCGGCTCGCCCTACCTGTACATGAAGGACGACCCGGCCAAGCTCCTGCTCTCCCCCTCGGAGCAGGACGTCCCGCGCAACCACGAGGGCATCGCCCTCATCGGAGATCCGCGCAACGACGTGCACCTGTTCACCAGCCAGATGGTGGTCGCGTTCATCAAGCTCCACAACCGGCTGGTCGACCACCTTCGCGACGACGAGGTCGCCGGGCAGGACATCTTCGAGACGGCGCGCCGGGCTGCCAGCTGGCACTACCAGCACGTGATCCTGCGCGAGTTCCTGCCCGATCTGATCGGCGCGCAGCTGACCGCGGAGCTGCTCGATGAGGGCACGCAGCTGTATCGCGTCGAGCGGGACGCCTACATCCCCTTCGAGTTCGCCGACGCCGCCTACCGCTATGGCCACTCTCAGATCCGCCACGAGTACCAGGTCAACGAGCACTTCGGGCCCTGCCCGGTGTTTCCGGATCTCATGGGCTTCGGCCATGTCCCGCCCGAGCACACCGTCGACTGGGCGCTTCAGATCGACGTCGAGGGCCACGCGCCGGCACAGCGAGCCAAGCGCATCGACTCGCGGCTACCTGCCCCGCTGATCGCGCTGCCCGCCCAGATCTCGGGATCGGCCCCTGGCACCGACTACGCGTCGCTCGCCAACCGCGATCTGCAGCGCGGCAATGCCGTCGGACTTGCCTCGGGCGAATCCATCGCCCGCCGGCTCGGAGTGCCGGCGCTGAGCGCCGAGCAGGTGGGTCTCGCCGAGCACGGGTGGGCAGAGGAGACGCCGCTGTGGTTCTACATCCTCAAGGAGGCTGACGTCCTGCACGACGGCGACCGGTTGGGACCGGTCGGCGGGCGGATCGTCGGCGAGGTGCTGGTGGGCATCATCGACGCAGATCCGGAGTCCTTCCGGTCGCTCGACCCCGACTGGACGCCGACTCTGCCGGCCCGGCGCGCCGGCGCCTTCGGCCTCGCCGACATCCTGGTTCCAGCCGACTGACGCAGCTCGATAGGCGTGTCTAGGCGGCCGTCGCGTGGTGCGTCATGCGGCAGAAGCACGACGACTTGATCGGGACGTCGGCGCGGGCGAGGGCGACGTCGAGCTGCTGCCCCACGATCCGCGCCGGCTCGTCCTTTCCCAGCCGGACCAGGCACTCGTGGTAGCCGTGCAGGCTCCACACGTTCCCGGGGTGCCAGGACGAGCGAGGGATCGACGGGTCGTAGCCAAGGTCCTCCGCGTAGACGGTCTCGGCCTCCTCGACCCGGCCCTGCTCGAGCAGCAGCGCGCCGTAGGCGTGGCGGGTGGGCTGCATCCAGCCCCACGGCTCGTCGTAGGGCAGCGCGTCGTCGAGTTCGATCGCCCGGCGCAGATGCTCGAACGCCGCGTCGAATTGCCCGCGGCGGTACTCGAGCTCGCCGTCGAGCATCGCGCCGGCGACGGCGAGGATGTCCTGGGACGTGTTGTTGAACAGGAAGCGAGAGTCGGGTACGCGCGCGACGGCGGCGAGGAACGCATCGCGCGCCGCCTCGGCTTCCCCCATCCGCCCGGTCGCGGCGTAGGCGACGCCCTGCGCGTAATGGGTCATCGCCGTCGTGCTGCTGTAGAGCTCGGGATCGCCGGGCAGCGGCAACGCGAGGATGTCGTCCCACAACCCGAAGCGGATGAGCACGTGTAGGCGCATGGGGACGAAGGCCTCGAGGTAGTCGGCCATCGGCGGCTGCTCGATGCGCAGCAGCTCCTCGGGCAGCGAGGACTCGAGGTCGGCGGCCACGCGCAGCGCGACCTGCGACCGACCGAGGAACATCGCGCTGTAGATCGCGAAGTGGCGGTCGTGCGCGTGGTAGAGCGCGTAGAACCCGACCCGGCCCTCGCGTGCCACGTACTTCTCGTTCACCTCGATCGCGCGCAGGTTCCACGCGAGCGTGCTCTGGTAGTCGCCGCACAGCACGTCGATGTGCGTCGGCATGTGGACCAGGTGGCCGGCGTCGGGAACGAGCGAGCGCAATTCGTCCGCCACCGGCAGCGCTTGCTCGGGGTACGGCGACATCTCCATGAGGTGCACGTAGAGGTGCACGAGACCGGGATGCGTGCCGCCGCCCGGTTGCGCGAGCGCGTGCTCGAGCACCTCCTTGGCCTCGAGCGTTGCCGCATCGTCGGGTGGCACGCCCGTGTAGCGATCCCACAGGGCCCACGGCGTGAGGTTCATCAGCGCGTCGGCGAAGAGCGCCGCCACGTCGAGGTCGTCGGGATGCGCGCCATACACCGCGCGCATCGCCTGGGCGTAGTCGGCGTTCCACCCAACGAGGTCCGCCGACGGATCGTTCGCCTGGAAGCGGCTCCCGAGCGCCTCGACGAGCGCCTGCTCGACGGGGGCGGCGCGGTCCGCGCACGCGCGTGCGGCGGCGACCTCGTCGCACGCCTTCTCGAGCGACGCCGCGAGGTCGACCGGGTCGAAGGCCTCCCACTGCTTGTTGTAGTTCGGCCCGATCGCGTAAGCGATGCCCCAGTGGCCCAGCGCGAAGCCGGGGTCGTGCTCGAGCGCCTGCTCGAAGCACCGGATCGCCTCCTCGTGGTGGAACGCATAGGACCAAACGAGTCCGCGGTCGAACCACGTCTGGGCGCTCGTCGACGCCGTCGACGTTCCGCGCGTGTAGGTGCCGAGATCGAAGTAGGGCTCCATCGTGGCGCTCCTGTCGTGGACTCTCACCGAGGAATATGCTGGCTCAGTCGTAGCCGATGCGCGGGGCTGTCTTCAACCACGGCCCCGCTCGGGAGGAACGGAATGGGGAGTGACGAGCGCAGGGTCGACGCACTGAAGCGGCTCCTCGAGGCCTTCAACCGACACGACCTCGACGCGATCATGTCCCAGTTCGCTGACGACTGCGTCCTCGAATTCCCCCGCGGACCCGACGTGTGGGGACGGCGCTTCGTCGGCAAGGACGAGGTGCGCCGAGGGCTGGGCGACCGCCTCGAGGGGATCCCGGATGTTCGCTATGTCGACGATGATCACTTCGCCTCCGGCAACCGTGGCGTCTCTGAGTGGACGATCACCGGAACGACGGTCGACGGCGAGCGAATCGAGGTCCGCGGCTGCGATCTATGGACCTTCGGAGACGACGACAGGGTCACACGCAAGGACTCGTTCTGGAAGCTCCGCGAATAGGAGGCACAACCGTGAAGTCGATCCTGCGCCAGCGCCCCTCGCCCGCACTGGTGATCTCGCTCATTGCCCTCTTCGTGTCGCTCGGCGGCGTCTCCTACGGCGTCGCCACGGGCTCCATCGACAGCCGGGAGCTCAAGAACGACGACGTACGCGGCCTTGACGTTCGCGAGAGCACGATCCGCGGCAGTGACGTGGCCCGCAACACGCTTGCGGGCGACGACATCGCCGAGTCACAGCTCGACAGGGTGCCGCGCGCGAGGACGGCGGACAGAGCCGTGACCGCCGCCGTCGTGAGCGGTTTCACCGTCCAGAAGTTCTCCGCTCTCCCGCCTGAGGACAGCGCCACCAACGAGATCTTCAGGGGTAAGGACTTCGTGCTGAAGGCCAGCTGCAACAGCGCCGGGGATCCGAACCTGCTTCTCGATGGCGTGCGGGGAGTGCGGCCGCCGGTTGTCACGGTCTTCGGGTCGTCCAACGGCAACCCTGATGACCCTGAGGCCCTCGCCGATTCGGCGCTGAGCCCGGGCGACGACCTGCCGCTTGCGACCCCACAGCGGCCACAGATCGGGGGCACCGCGATCGTGTCGGCCCGGAATGGCCGGGTCACAGCGATCCACTACGCCGCCGAAGGCACGGTGGGCAGGCCGTTCGGCAGGCGGGTGTGCTCGCTTCAGGGGGTTGTGATCACCGGCTAGGCGGCCGTCGTCGCCGGCTCCTCCACGCGGCGCGGCATCAGCACCTCGCGTGCGATCACGAGCCGCTGGATCTGCGACGTGCCCTCGTACAGCTGCATGATCTTCGCGTCGCGCATCAGCTTCTCGACCGGGTACTCCTTGATGAAGCCGTAGCCGCCGTAGACCTGCACTGCGTCGACGGTGACCTCCATCGCGGTGTCCGCGGCAAAGCGCTTCGCGTGCGACGAGATGAGCGTGTTGCGCTTTCCCTGGTCGAGCTCGACGCCCGACTTCCAGGTGAGCAGGCGAGCCGCCTCGATCTTGGTCGCCATGTCGGCGATCATGAACTGGATCGCCTGGTGCATCGCGATCGGCACGCCGAACTGGACGCGCTCCTTGGCGTAGTCGCGGGCGAACTCGAAGGCGGCGTTCGCGATCCCGACGCCCATCGCCGACACACCGGGGCGCGTGCGGTCGAGGGTCATCATCGCGAGCTTGAAGCCCTTGTTCTCCTCGCCGATGAGGTGGTCGGCCGGGATCTCGACGTCGTTGAACGAGATCATCGCCGTGTCGGAGGCCCGCTGGCCGAGCTTGTCCTCCTTCTTGTCGACGGTCACGCCGTCAAGGTCACGCGGAACGATGAAGGCCGAGATGCCGCGGTGGCCGGCCTCCTTGTCGGTCTTCGCGTAGACCGTGTACCAGGAGGCGTGGCTGCCGTTCGTGATGAAGCACTTGGTCCCGTTGATGACGTACTTGTCGCCCTGGCGCACGGCGGTCGTCCGCATGCTCGAGACATCGGAACCGGCGTCCGGCTCGGTCAGGCAGAAGGAGGCGAGCTTCGGCTCCTCGGTCAGCATGCCGAGGTACTTCTTCTTGAGCTCCTCCGAGGCGCCGAGCCCGACGGGCGCGGTGGCGAGGCCGTTGCACATCAGCGAGGTGCCGACGCCCGAGCAGCCCCATCCGAGCTCTTCCTCGATCAGACAACCCGAGAGGTAGTCGAGGCCCGGGCCGCCGTACTCCTCCGGAATGTGGGAGTTCATGAGCCCGACCTCCCACGCCTTCTGGACGATCTCGTGGGGGAAGGTGGAATCCCGATCGAGCTCCCATGCGACCGGCCGGATCTCCTTCTCGGCGAAGTCGTGGGCGAGCTGGCGGATGTCCTTCTGCTCGTCGGTGAGAGTGAAGTCGACCACTACTGCTGGCTCCTTGCCGGGTGCGCGGGCGCTCCCGATTGATTCGTCAGTCAACCGTTCTGCCATGAGGGTACAACAGCACGCTCCCGATGGCGCGCATTCCCTTCACACTGTGCCCGTGGGTGCGTTCGGGACGGTCGTGATCGTGCTGGCGCTCGTCGCGGTGGTGGTGGCGGTGCTGAGCTACTGGGGCAGCGGCCGGATCTACAGAGGCCTCGGCAAGGGCGGCCTCGGCATGGACCACGAGGAGCGCCCGTCCTCCGCCCCGGCGGGCCCTCAGAGCCCCGAGGCGCAGGAGGAGATCCGCCAGATGCTGGAGGCGAAGTCCGCCCGGCGCGAGGCGCGCGGCGAGCCGCCACTCGACATCGAGTCGGAGCTCGCATCGCTCACGACGGCCGCGCCGGCGAGCGACCCGGCGCTCCGCGAAGAGGTCCGCCAGCTGGTCGTGGCGCGCAACGAGCGGCGTGCCCGGCAGGGCAAGGAGCCGCTCGACGTGGAGGCCGAGGTCGAGCGGGAGCTGCGTGATCTCGGAGGGTGACTTGCGCCTCGAAACGGGTATAGGCTGGGCGCGACGATGGCTGACGACCGCCGATTCGAGCTCGATGATCTGCTGCTCCGCCCGGGCTGCTACCTGAACCCGCAGACCGAGGTGATGGTGGTCGTCGACGACTCGCCCGCGATCGACGGCGAGATCTTCAACCTCGAGGAGTTCGAGGGCGCCGACTGGGTGTTGATCGCGGACGAGGTCCCGGTCGACGAGGCGCGCCGCGACGAGCTGCTCGAGAACTTCCAGGCCACCTATCACGGCGGCGACGGCCGCATGCGGCTGACGAGCGAGGAACTCGACGAGCAGGACGACGTCGACGAGGAGAAGGAAGAGGACGAGCTCGAGGAGTAGCTCCGACCACGCGCTGCTGGCGTGGTTGGCGGCGCGGGCGGTGCCCGGCGTCGAGGAGGTCGAGGAGGTCGTCTATGGGCGCACGGCGGTGCTCGAAGGCCGCCCGGGCGTCGTTCGGATCGATGCGAATCACCCGCCGCAGGACGGGCGCGGACGGCTCGTCCTCGGGCTCGATCAGGACCACGCCGAGATCGACCGCGCGCTCGGCACCGACCCGCTGCTCGCGCCACTCGTCGAGGCCCGGCCCGGCCTGCGCGTGGCGGGCGCCTGGGACGGCTTCGAGCTCGCCGTGCGGGCGGTGCTCGGCCAGCAGGTGTCCGTGGCGGCGGGGCGCGGCCTCGCCGAACGGCTCGCACTGAGGCACGGCGAGCCTCTGGCGCAGCCGGAGGGCAGCCTCGAGCGGCTGTTCCCGAGCGCCGAGCGGCTCGCGGAAGCCGAGATCGTGGGCATGCCCGCCACCCGCGCCCGCGCGTTGCAGGCGCTCGCGGCGGCCGTCGCCGGCGGGCTCGTGATCGACGAGCGCCAGGACCTGCCGACGGTTCGCGCGGCGCTCCTCGAGCTGCCGGGGATCGGCCCCTGGACCGTCGAATACGTCGCCATGCGCGCGCTTCGCGACCCGGATGCGTTCCCGGCGGGCGACCTCGTGCTGCGCAACGCGCTCGGCGGCATCAGCGCCCGCGAGCTGCTCGCCCGGGCGGAGGCATGGCGGCCCTGGCGGGCCTATGCCGCCATGCATCTCTGGACGGCCACCGTCGCTGCGAACCCTTAGGCTTCGCGCGCCATGAGGCCCGTCTACTACCTCGGCGTCTTCATCCCGGCGGCGATCGGGCTCGAGCTCGCCCACGCGGACCCGGTGCTCGTCTTCGGCGCCGCCGCACTCGGCGTGGTCCCGTGCGCGGCCGTGATGGGCGAGGCGACCGAGGCGATCGCCGCCAAGACGGGACCGGGCATCGGCGGGCTCCTGAACGTGACCTTCGGCAACGCGCCCGAGCTGATCATCGCCTTCTTCGCCCTGAACAAGGGCCTTCAGGAGGTCGTCAAGGCGTCGATCGTGGGCTCGATCATCGGCAACATCCTGCTCGTGATGGGGGCCGCGATGGTGGTCGGAGGGCTGCCGCGCGACAAGCAGACCTTCAGCCGCACCGCCGCCAACGCCCAGTCCGCGATGCTGATGCTGGCCCTCGCCGCTCTGATCTTCCCGGCGATCTTCCAGCTGATCCACGGCGGCGGGCTGCCCGGCGTCGGCGAGGAGCGCGTGGACTTCGGCTCGGACCTCGAGACGCTCTCCCTCTGCGTGGCGATCGTGCTGTTGATCAGCTACGTGCTCGGCCTCATCTTCTCGCTCAAGACACACCGCGCCGTCTTCAACCCCTACGACGCGAGCGCCGAGGAGGAAGAGGAGCACCACTGGCCGGTCAAGCGCGCGGGCATCTATCTGGCCGTGTCGGCGGTGGCCGTGGGCGTTATGTCCGAGATCCTGGTGGGCTCGATCTCAGAGGCATCGGAGGACATCGGCCTCTCCGAGTTCTTCGTCGGCGTGTTCATCGTGGCGATCGTCGGCAACGCCGCCGAGCACTGGGTGGCCGTCCTGGTGGCGGCGAAGGACAAGATGGACCTCGCGGTGAACATCGCGATCGGCTCGAGCGCTCAGATTGCGCTGTTCGTCGCGCCCGTGCTCGTGCTGCTGTCGTTCGTCGTCGGCCCGGACCCGATGGCGCTCGTCTTCAACGGCTATGAGATCGGCGCGCTCCTGTTCGCGG
This sequence comes from uncultured Thermoleophilaceae bacterium, assembly GCA_963814095.1. Classification (GTDB taxonomy): domain Bacteria; phylum Actinomycetota; class Thermoleophilia; order Solirubrobacterales; family Thermoleophilaceae; genus JACVRW01. Next base: position 452,460 of record CAWFBT010000006.1, read on the forward strand.
TGCTGATCGCGAACCTGGTGACGCAGGAGGGCGAGTCGAACTGGTTCGAAGGCGTCCAGCTGCTGGCGCTGTACGCCGTGCTCGGGCTGGTCTTCTACTTCGCCTGAGCCGAGAGCCGCCGCAGAGCCGCCTCGGCCGCCGCGGCCATCTCGGCGAGAACGGCCTGGTTGACGTTGCGCAGCCGGTCGCAGCTGCGGTGGTAGCAGGGATCGGCCGGCTCGCCGCCGGATCCGCGGCCGGAGGCGCCCGTGTAGAGGCCGTTCACCGGGATGCCTGCCTTCTCGAAGGGCGCGTGGTCGGAGGCCCCGCCGGTGCTCTCGCCCGGCAGCCGGCGGCCGGCCGCGCGGCGCAGCAGCTGCGCGAGCTGCGGGTCGCCGTCCGAGTAGACGGCGGGACGCGCGTTCGGGGAGCCGACCATGTCGAAGTTGAGATAGGCGGCGATCTGTCCCCGCTCCGTCGGCGGAGAGTGAGCGCACGTAGCGACGCGACCCCAGCAGCCCGAGCTCCTCGGCTCCCCAGAAGGCGAGCCGGATGCGCGCGCCCGGCGGCCGCGGGCCGATCTCCTCGGCCGCCTCGAGCAGCGTCGCGACGCCGCTGCCGTTGTCGTTCAGGCCGGGGCCGTTCGCGACGGAGTCGAGATGGGCGCCCGCCATCGCCACGTGCTCGCCCGAGCCGCCGGGCGTCTCCGCGATCACGTTCTGCGTGCGCCGGCGCTCGGAGGTCGCGTCGACGTCGAGCCTCACCTGGTCCCCGTTCGCCACGCCCGCGCCGGCGCTCACGATCAGGGCCGGGATGCGGGTCCCGACCCCGCCGAGCGTGGCGGACGGAACCTCCCCGCCCTCGTTGTCCACCACGAGCAGCGCGCCGGCGCCGGACCGCTGGGCGTTCTGCGCCTTGACGCGGAAGAAGCACCTGCCGCGCTCGGCCAGGGCGATCTCGCCGTCTCCGAAACCGTCGAAGTCGGAGCCCTCACAGCCGTCGCCGACGCCGCGCGCGCGACCCGCGACGCGCCCGGAGCCCGAGTAGACGATCACGCGGAAGTCGTCGCCCCTGCTCAGCCTGCGCCCGTCGACCGAAAGCCGGGCCGAACGCTCGCGGTAGAAGGGAAAGCTGACCTCCTGCGTGCGCACGTTCCAGCCGGCACCGCGCAGCCGCTCGCGCACGTACTCGACCGAGGCGCGGTCCCCCGCCGTGCCGGCGGCGCGGTTGCCGCCGTTCTCGTCGGCGATCCGCTGGAGCGCGCGCAGGTGATCGGCGAGCGTCGCGGGCGGGGGCGGCGGCGCCTGTGCCGGACGCGCCGCCGGATCCTGCGCGCGCCCCTCCGCCGCTCCGTCGTCGCCCGAGTCGCAGCCGCTCGCGGCCGCCACCAGCAGCGTTGCGAGTCCGGCCGCGAGCGCGCGTAGCACTCACCGAAAGCTAGCTGCCGTTCCCCGCCGCGGCCGACGCGAAGCCCGAGGGCACCTTGCGCAGCTCGCTCGCCGAGACGATCCGGTCTATGAGCCCGTATTCCACGGCCTCCTCGGCGCCGAAGAAACGGTCGCGCTCCATGTCCTCGTGGACCTCTTCTTGGGTCTTGTTCGTGTGGCGCGCATAGATCTCCTCGATCAGCCGGCGCAGCTCGAGCACCTCGCGCGCGTGTATCTCGATGTCCGACGACTGGCCCTGGAAGCCGGACGAGGGCTGGTGGATGAGGATCCGCGCGTTCGGCAGCGTGAGCCGCTTGCCCACGGTCCCTCCCGCCAGGATCAGCGAGCCTGCCGACATCGCCATCCCGTAGCAGATGGTCTGAACGTCGGGCCGGATGTACTGCATCGTGTCGTAGATCGCCAGCCCGGCGTGCAGGGAGCCGCCCGGCGAGTTGACGTACACCGACACGTCCTTGTCCGGGTCCTCGGACTCGAGGTGCACGAGCTGGGCGACCACGAGGTTGGCGATCTCGTCGTCGATCGGGCGCCCGATGAAGACGATGCGCTCGTTGAGCAGGCGGGAGTAGATGTCGAAGGAGCGCTCGCCCCTGGGCGTCTGCTCCACGACCATCGGGACGAGCGAGCTGGTGGCACGGCCTATCTGCATCGGAGGAGCTCCTTTTCCGCGCGCTGCGGCGCTACAGTGCAACTATTCAGTTGCACGATACCGCAACCATTTGGTTGCACATGGAGGCCCCACCATGAATAAGGCCGTCGAACGCGAACTTCTCGTCCCCGACACACCGGAAGAGGTCTGGGACTCGCTGGCCGAGCCCGCCTGGCTCGGTGAGGACGCCTCGATTGAGCTGGAGCCGGCCGGCGAGGTGCGCGCGGGCGAGCGCAGCGGCTTCGTCGAGGAGGCCGAGGAGCCGAACCGGCTCGTGTTCTGGTGGGGCGCGCCGGACGAGGAGGCCTCGCGCGTCGAGCTCGATCTCGAGGAGACCGACGAGGGCACGATCGTGCGCGTGACGGAGTCGCGGCCCCTCGAGATCCTGAGCGTTCGCGGGCGCGAGCTCGCCGTCGAGCTCGACCTCGCCGGCGGTCAGGGGCCGGTGGCCGCCGCCGCCGCGGGCGGCGGCGCGCTAGTGATGGCCTGATGCCGGCAGCCGACCCGGCGGACGCGGTCTTCAGCGCGCTCGCGGACGGCACGCGCCGCGACCTGTTCGCACTGCTCGGCCGGCACGGCGAGGCGAGCGCAACCGATCTGGCGCGCGAGCTGCCCGTCACGCGCCAGGCGGTGCAGAAGCACCTCGGGCTGCTGGCAGACGCAGGCCTCGTGGCCGCGCGCCGCTCCGGCCGCGAGGTGCTCTACCACCCCACGCCCGGGCCGATGTCCGAGGCACTCGAGTGGATGGCCGAGGTCGGACACCAGTGGGACGACCGCCTGGCTGCGCTCGAGCGCCAGCTCGCCAGCCGGCGTACGAGCGCCTAGTCCCGGCTACTGGCTTCGCCGGCCTGGTCGGCGGAGCCACCCTGGGCCACGCCCGATACTTCGCGCTCGTCGTCGTCGTCGTCGTCGCGGCGCTCCGCGTCGTGCGGCGTGCCCTGCTTCATCTGCTCGACGCGCTCCTCGCGCTTCTCCTCGGCGTGCGGGTCGCGACTGTCGGCCCGGATCGACAGCAGGATCCCGACGGTGAAGGCAACCGCGATGACCGCGAGGCTCACCAGCGGGCCAACCTTCACGACGTCCTCGATCAGCAGCTTTACGCCGACCAGACCGAGGATGATCGCGATCGTCTCGTCGAGGTAGCGGAAGCGCGCGATCAGGCTCTCCACGAGCACGAACAGGGCGCGCATGCCGAGCAGCGCGAAGACGTTGCCCATCCAGATCAGCAGCGGGTCGCGCGTGATCGCGAAGGCGGCCGGGATCGAGTCGATCGCGAAGGCGATGTCGGCGAAGACGATGGCCGCCAGGCACAGGAAGAGCGGGGTGACGTAGCGGCGCCCGTCCTGCTTCACGAACCAGTGGCCGCCGTGGAACTCGCCCGTGACCGGGAAGAACTTGCGTACGGCGCGCACCATCAGGTTCTTGTCGGGGTCGACGTTCTCCGCCACTCCGCGCCAGATCCGATAGGCGAGCACGATCAGCGCCGCGCCGAGCAGGTAGATGACGACGTGGAACTGCTCTATCAGCTCGACGCCGGCGAGGATGAAGATCCCTCGCATCACGAGCGCGGCGACGATTCCCCAGAAGAGCAGCCGCGGGCGGCGCTCGTAGGGCACGCCGAAGTAGGCGAACAGCAGCAGGAAGACGAACAGGTTGTCGAGCGACAGCGAGCGCTCGATCAGGTAGACGGTCGTGTAGAGAACGGCGTCCTCGCTGCCCTCGAGGAGCATGACCGGGATCGCCGCCGCGAGCGCCAGGACGAGCCAGCCGACCGACCACCAGACGGCCTCTTTGAAGCTCGGCTCGCGCCCGCGCGCGAAGAAGTGGAGGTCGAGCCACAGGAAGAAGAACAGGGCCACGATCAGCCCGGCGAACAGCGTCAGGTCGGCGCCTGTCATGTCCCTGAGCCTAGAGTGGAGTTATGAGAGGGCACTTATCGATCGGCACCTGGAGCGGCGGGCGCTTCATGCATTTCGGCGAGCCCATCTCCGACGAGCGGCTCGAGGCGCTGATCCGGCCGGGCGACGGGATCGCGAGCGTGATGACCGCGGACGCCTACGGCGCCGGGGCCGCGGACGAGCTCGTCGGACGCGCGCTCGAGGGCCTGCCGCGCTCCTCCTACGCACTCGCCGGAGCGGTCGGCCACGACTTCTACGAGGGCGAGCGCGAGGGCGCGAAGGGCTACCCGCGCTTCACCGATCCACGCCTGCGCGGCCCGGACGGCTACGCCGCCTACCTGCGCATGGCGGTCGAGCGCAGCCTCGAGCGCTGCGGCACGGACCACTTCGACCTGCTGCTGCTTCACAACCCGGACCGGCGCGGCTTCGAGTCGCCCGAAGTCTGGGAGGCGCTGCGCGAGCTGCGCGACGAGGGCCTTGCCCGCGAGCTGGGCGTGGCGCCGGGGCCTGCGAACGGCTTCACGCTGGACGTGATCGGCTGCTTCGAACGCTACGGCGAGCTGGTCGACTGGGCGATGCTGATCCTCAACCCGTTCGAGCCCTGGCCGGGCGAGCTCCCGCTCGCGGCGGCGCGGGACCACGGGGTCCGTGTGATCACGCGCGTCGTGGACTACGGCGGCCTCTTCCACGACGATGTCCTACCCGGGCACCGCTTCGCGGACCATGATCACCGCGGCTTCCGCCCGGATGGGTGGGTGGAGGCCGGGCGAGAGAAGCTCGAGCGGTTGCGCCCGATCGCCGAGCGTCACGGCCTGACGACGCTGCAGCTCGCCTGTGCCTGGAACCTGGCGCACGACCCGGTCGAGTGTGTCGCCCCCACGCTGATCCAGGAGGCGGGGCCGGACGCGAAGCCGATCGAGGCCAAGCGCGCCGAGCTCGCCGCCGTGCCGGCCGAGTCGCCGCTCAGCGCCGAGGAGGTCGACGAGATCCGCCGCATCGGCGACAACACGGGCTCGATGCTGCTCAAGGGCGCGACTCCCGACCACGACGGCGAGGAGCGCCCCGACCGCTGGCCCGTGGATCAGGAACGAGCCGAGCTGGCGCGCCGCTGGGGCATCGACCCCGAGCGGGACCTACGCCGCCGCCCGGTCCCGGTCAGCGGCTAGGGCCGCAGGCGCCGCCCGGCGATCCGGGTCCGGCGGCGCAACGTAGCTCACGTGTCAGCTGTCCACCGTGTCGATCACCTCGTAGACGCCGGACACGTGGTCGTTCTCGACGAATGCGGACAGGCGATCCACGCGCTGGTTCTCCTCGGCATCCGCGGCCTCGCGCCAGGCGCGGTACTCGTCCTCGGTCATGTCGAAGATCCCGAACGAGATCACCTCGTCCTCGTCGCGGATGTTCCGTGCGTGGTAGGCCCGCTGAAAGCCTGGCGGCATGTCCTCGCCAGGGTCCCAGCCCCGGCGGAACTGCTCCCAGGCCCCGGGCTTCAAGCGACGGGCGGAAAACATGACGATCATGCTCGACCTCCAGGTGAGCTCGTGGCCACTTCGCAAATGCCGAGATGGCCATGATGCCGATCTGGCCCGGCGGGTGACGAGGCGTGGCCGCTGAGCTCGCCGTTCCTCACGGAGATGTCACGGATGTAGGAGGCGACGACCCCGTCGATTCCCCGTCGGACTCTCGCCTGTCGGGCTTCATGGTTGCTGTGCGTCATGCGGTTCCGTCCTCGATGTTGAGATTTGCTTGGACGCTGGGCTCCTGCTGCGGGGTGCCTGGCCGGAGCAGCGCCAGTGCAAGGACAATCCCGCTGCCAATCACCACAGCTCCGGTGATGAAGGCGAGCTGATAGCCGTCGACGAGCGAGCTGGTGAGACCGTGGTCCGTCGACAGCAGCTCGTTCGTGTGGTTCGTGGCGATCGTGCTCAGGACGGCCAGTCCGAACGCGCCGCCGATCTGCTGGGAGACGTTGGTGATCCCGGAGCCGAGGCCGGCGTCCTCAGGAGGGACATCGGCCATGGCCATCGTCAGGAGCGGCATGAAGGCCGTGCCGATTCCCAGGCCGATCGCGAAGCACGCGAAGAAGATGGTCGGGAAGAAGGGCGTGTGCGGGCCAACCGTCGCGAACAGGAGCAACCCGCCGAGCGCCGTCGCCATGCCGCCCGTGAGCACGCGCAGGTCCCCGAAGCGCGCGACCAGCCGCGCCGTGATGCCCTGCGAGAGAACCGCGACGGTGATGGTCCAGGGCAGGAAGGCGGCGCCGGTCTCGAGCGCGCTGTAGTGGCGGACGTGCTCGAGGTAGAGCGCGCCGAGGAAGAAGGTCGAGTACATCCCCGTGACGAGCAGTCCCCGCACGAGGCTCGCGTTGACCAGCCCGCGCAGCCGCAGGATGCGCAGCGGCATGATCGGGTTCTCGATGCGAGCCTCGAGGGCGAGGAACGCCGCCATCAGCAGAGCGGCGATGCCGCCGACGCCGAGCACCTCGACGGACAGCCAGCCGTGGCTCGTGGCCTCGACGATCGCGTAGATGGCGGCCATGAGCGACGCGGTGACGAGCGCAGAGCCGAGCCAGTCCACGCCCTGCCCGAGCCCGAGTCCCCTGTCGGCACGGATGAGCACCCAGCCGAGCGCGAAGGTGGCCGCGCCGATCGGGAGGTTGACGAAGAAGACCCAGTGCCAGCTGAGCGCCTGGGTCAGCAGCCCGCCGGCCATCAGCCCGAGTGAGCCGCCGGCGACGGATACGAAGACGTAGGCGCTCATCGCGCGAGCCCGGTCGACGGCCTCCGGGAACTCGGTGACGATGATCGCCAGGATCACCGATGCCTGCGCGGCTGCGCCGATGCCCTGGAGGAAGCGTGCACCGATCAGCGCCTCCTCGGTGGGCGCGAGCCCGCACAGAAGCGAGGCGACCATGAAGACGACGAGGCCGGCCAGGAACACGCGCTTGCGGCCGACGAGGTCGCCGAGCCGGCCGGTCAGGAGCAGCAGGCTCCCGAAGGTCACGAGGAACGCGTTGACGACCCAGGTCAGGTTCCCCGGGCTGAATCCGAGGTCGCGCTCGATCGACGGCAGCGCGACGTTCACGATCGTCACGTCGAGCACGATCATCAGCTGAGCCAGGCAGACGACTGCCAGCGTGGCCCATCGGCGTTGATCGGCGGGAATGTTGAAGAGGCGGGCTTGGACTGTTGCGGCTGTCATGCGGCTCCTACTTGTCTTAACGCTCGGCCCCGGCTAAAGTGGAGGCCACCTCCGAAATAACCGGAGGGGATCTCCAAATATACGGAGGCACCCTCCGGTTGTCAACCCTAAATTCATGAGCATCACCGAACACAGCGCCCAGGCACTGCTCGACCGCCCCAAGCGGGCGGACGCCCGGCGCAACTACGAAAAGGTGCTCGCGGCCGCCCGCGAGGCGTTCGCCGAGGGCGGTGAGTCGACGTCGCTCGAGGGAATCGCACGGCGTGCCGGGGTGGGCATCGGAACGCTCTATCGCCACTTCCCCAACCGGCAGGCGCTTCTCGAGGCCCTCTACGTGGGCGAGGTCGAGGAGGTATGCCGCTCCGCAGAGGAGTTCGCCGGCGCCGAGCCCTGGGCTGCCCTCGAGGGCTGGTTCGAACGCCTGATCGGCTACATCGGCACGAAGCAGGCGCTCGCGCACGAGCTCCTCAACTACCTCGACAAGGACGCCGCGCTCTTCCAGGTCTGCCGGACCTCGCTCTGGGCGGCGGGAGAGCCGCTCTTGAAGCGTGCTCAGGAGGCCGGTGTCGTGCGGCCGGACGTCAGCATCGGCGAGGTCATCCAGATGGTCGTCGGGATCGCCAAGATCCCCACGAGCGACCGCGGGCAGACCGAGCACATGCTCCGGATCGCACTCGACGGTCTCCGCTACCGCCCGGCGGAGTAGCGCGCCGATGAATCTCGCCAGGGCCCGGGCGATCGTCGACCACGTGGTGTCGAATGCGCCCGGCCCGGTGTCGGTGTTCGTCGCCGACGCGCACGGCGAGCTCGTGGCGGCGGCGACGATGGACGGCGCCGCGCCGGACACCAGGCTGAACGCGCAGCGCAAGGCCTACACGGCCGCGCGCAGCGACGCCACGACGACGCGAGAGCTCGCGGAAAAGGCACGCGCCGATCCCGCCGAGCGGGCGAGCTTCGACCCCTTCTTCACCTTCTTCCTCGGCGGCGTGGCCGTCTTCGACGGCGGGCAGCGAATCGGCGCGGTCGGCGTCAGCGGACTGCCTGGCGAGGAGGATGAGCGGCTCGCGCTCGCGGCGATCGACCGCTCGGCGACCGCGCGCGAGCCGTGAATCGGTAGCTAGGGACGCAGCAGCTCGGCGCAGCGCTGCAGGGCTTCGGTGTCCTCGGGACGGGCCTCGTCGAGGCACTCGGCGTACTCCTCGAAGTCATCCGCCTCGGGAGTCGTCGTGCTCTCCGGTGGCAGCTGGCCATTCCCGCTCTCGCCCTTGCTCGGCGGGACGATCTCGGGCGTCGACTCGCCGAGCGGCTCCTCGGAGCCGTCGCCGCCGCCCGTGATCCCGCTCCCGAGACTGTCGAGCGCGCTCGCTCCGCCGAGCGAGCGGGTGAGAGCGGAGAGCGGCCGCGCCTTGGCGGGCGCCTCGATCTCCTGATCCCCGTTGACGTCCGCGAACTCCAGCGAGAACTCGAGGGCCCCCGACTTGATGTTCCCGAGCCGCACGCGCAGGTCCGCGGGCACGTCGAATTCGACGCGGCCGGAGACGCGCCGGACAAGCCCGTCCTCCTTGCCGACGTAGACATCGAAGCTCGGGTTCGAGACCGACTCGGTGATCGCGGCGATCTGCGCGGCGGTCAGCTGCTCGGGCGGATCGCCGCCGGTGGCTCCCTGAACGGCCGCGCCCGAGCGGCGCACGAAGCGATTGAAGTCACGCAGCACGCTCTCGACGTCGAGGGCGCCGGACACGTGGTTGGTCTCGACGCCGGCCACGTCGGCGTCGCCCTCGTCCTGCGCATCGGCGAGCCAGCCGCGCGGGTCGAAGCCCAGCTCGGACAGCGAGCTGTCGCGGCCGCGATTGCGGCGCAGTGCGGCATTGGCGCGCCGCACCTGCGCGGGCGGCTGCTCGTAGTAGACGTCCTGGAACTTGACGAAGGCGCGGTCGCCGGTCGTGAGCAGGCCGGTGGTGATCGTCTGGCCGCCCCCGTCGGTGCCGATCTTCAGCTCGATGTCGGCCGAGGGGAGCTGATCCTCGTTCGAGATGAACGGTCCGCTCGCCTGCACGCGCAGGGGCCGGTCGAGCGACGGGCTACCCTCGAGGCGAAGCTCGGCGTCGAGCTTGAGGTCGGCGCTGCGGATGCCGCCCGAGAAGGCGGTGTCGAGCAGGCCCTCGACGTCGTTCTGATCTTCATCTCCGCCGCAGGAGGCGAGCGCCACCGTGACGAAGAGCATGAGGAACAACAGGCGGCGCACGCGGGGCAGGGTAGCTACGCAGGCCGCAACTCGCAGCCGTCGCGGTGTTGAAAACCAGATGGGGTACATCAAGCGCACAGCCCTGGTCACGCTCGCCGCGCTAGCGGTCACGGCGGCGCCTGCCTACGCGGGCGAGGTGATCGTGGTGGGAGGCGGCAAGACCGAGCGCGTCCAGGATCCGGCCGTTCCGACCCGCGCCGAGATCGAGCTCCGCATGCCGACGGGCGCTCGCGCCCCGCTCGCCTCCGCGGCCGGCGCCGGGCGTAAGGCCCGCGCCTCGAGCGCTCGCGGGCGACGCGCCGTCTACGCCGCGCTCACGCGCGAGCTGCGGCGCAAGAGGATTGGGAGCTCCGACTACCGGCGCTGGCGGCGCACGTTCGTCCTCACGCAGCGCACGTTGCGCCGCCTGCGTGGCGCGCGCCGGTCCCAGCTGCTCTACGTCTCGAACTCGGTCGAGGCGCTGGCGCTCAGCCGCCGCCTCACCCCCACCCGCATGCCGGTCGCGTTCCTTCAGCTCGAGCGCAACCGCCAATACTGGCCCCGGCTGGCCTACCCGGCGACGGGCGCCCAGGTCAGCTTCCGCGGCAGCCAGATCCTGTTCCAGTATTTCCCAGGCGAGGGCCTCCAGCTCCATCCGCTCTCGACCTTCAAGAAGGCCAACGCGCTGCACGGGTTCTGCGAGCGCAGGGAGCCCGAATGCGACGAGGCGGCGCTGCGGCGAATCCTCGACGAGATGACGGCGCTGGCGGTCAAGCGCGGCCGCCGCTTCATCGCCTGGGAGTACCTCTTCTACTTCGGCGGCGGCTATCCGCCCTGGATGAGCGGGATGGCGCAGGCCACCGGCATCCAGGCACTGGCGCGCGCGTCGCGGCTGCTCGGCGAGCCGTCCTACGTCGAGACGGCCAGGCGCGCCATGGGTGCCTTCGAGACGCTGCCGCCGACCGGCGTCCGCACCACCGGCCCCGGCGGCGGCGTGCACTACCTGCAGTATTCGTTCGCGCCGCGGCTGTGGATCTTCAACGCCTTCCTGCAGTCGCTCATCGGGCTGCACGACTTCGCGGAGATCACCGGCGACGAGCGCGCCCGGCGGCTCTACAACCAGGCCGAGCCCGAGGCGCGCGAGGAGGTGCCGCTGAGCGATGTGGGTGACTGGTCGCGCTACTCGTACGCGGGCAACGAGTCGACCGCCGAGTACCACGAGCTGCTGCGCGAGTTCCTCCAGAGCATGTGCACGCGCCGGCTCGGCGCCGAGTACTGCGACTACGCGCGCCGCTACCGCGGCTACCAGGTCGACCCGCCCGTGCTCACCTACCGGGGACCGGTGACGGGCACGACCGACACGCCGGTCGCGCTCTCGTTCAACGTCTCGAAGCTGTCGGCGATCGAGGTGAGCGTCACACGGCCCGACGGACGCGTCGTGTTCAGCAGGCTCGCGACCTTCCGGCGTGGCACCGGCTCCTTCGCCTGGACGCCGCGCGGCGCCGTCGCTATTCACGGTCACGCTTGCCGCCAAGGAGCTGCGCACAGGACTGGGCAAGAAGGATCGCGTGACAACCGAGGTCGAGGTCACGAACTAGTGGGCCGTCTCCGAAGGTTCCCCCGGAACTGAGAGACCCAGGGAACGCCAGGCAAGGACGCAGGGAGCCCAGGTAGCAGCGCTACCTGGCGACCGAGGACGCCGCATGGCGATTCCTGGGGCCACAGTTCCGGGAGGAACGTGAGGAGACTGCCCACGAACTAGGATCGGGCGCTTCATGGCGCCTCGGACCATCCTCTACACGGGCAAGGGCGGCGTCGGCAAGACGAGCGTGGCCGCCGCGAGCGCCCGCCGCTCCGCCGCCGCCGGGCTGCGCACGGTCGTGCTCTCGACCGATCCTGCGCACAGCCTGTCCGACTCGCTCGAGGCGGAGCTCGGCGCAGAGCCGACGCAGATCGCGGACAACCTGTTCGGCCAGGAGGTCCAGGCCCAGGAGGAGATGGAGCGCAACTGGGAGGGCGTTCAAACCTGGCTCGGCGACCTGCTGGCGGAGCGCGGCATCGACCGCATCTCGGCTGAAGAGCTGACCGTGCCGCCCGGCATGGATGAGCTCTTCTCCTTGCTTTGGATCAAGCGCCACCACGAGGAGGCCGAGTTCGACGTCGTGATCGTCGACTGCGCCCCCACGGGCGAGACGCTGCGCCTGCTCTCGTTCCCGGACGTCGTGACCTGGTGGCTCGAGCGCATGCTGCCGTCGCAGCGCAAGCTCGCCCCGTTCGCGCGCACGCTCTTCGACATGCCGCTGCCCGGCGACGCGGTCTTCGACGACGTCGAGCGGCTCGCCCGCAACCTCGTTGCGATGAACGGCATCCTGCGCGACCGCTCGCGCACCACGATCCGGCTCGTGATGAGCCCGGACCGGATGGTGGTCAAGGAGGCGATGCGCACGTTCACCTACCTGAACCTCTACGGCTACCTGACCGACGCCGTCGTCGTGAACCGCATCCTGCCGGCCGAGGGCTACTTCGCCGGCTGGCGCGCGGCACAGGATGAGCAGCTCGCACTCGTGCGCTCGGCCTTCGACCCGGTGCCGGTGCTGAGCGCGCCCTATTTCGAGCGCGAGGTGATGGGCGGCGAGATGCTCGACCGGCTCGCCGACACGCTGTTCGAGGAGCGCGACGCGAGCGCGATCCTGCACGACCGGCTCACCCACGAGCTCGCTACCGACAACGGCCGGGCCACGCTGCGGGTCGAGGTGCCGTTCGCCGAGCGCGGCGACCTCAGCCTCAAGAAGATCGGGCTGGAGGTGATCGTCCGGGTGGGCGGCCAGAAGCGCACGATCATGCTGCCGCCTGCGCTCGCCTCCTACGGGACGCGCGGTGCCCGCTTCGAGGACGGCGCGCTCGAGATCGTGTTCGAGAGGAACGCCGATGAGCACTGAGCGCGTGTTCGACGAGGACGAGCGGCGCGACCCGCTCGGCTCCGAACCGCCGCCCCCGCCGCCCCCGCGCGCCGGCTCGCTCGACCCGGCCGCCCTGTTCGTGCTGCTCGACGGCCTGCGCCGCGCCGCTCCGAGGGAGCTCGACGAGCAGGTCACCAAGCTGATCCGCGAGTTCCTGCTGACGCTGCGCTCGCTGATCGACTGGTACCTCGAGCGCCTCGACCGTCCGCGCCGCGAGCCCGAGGTCGAGGACATCCCGATCGATTGATTCGCGAATGCAAGATCTGACACCTGAGCAGGTGGAGATCCAGCGGGTCTGTCGCGAGTTCGCCGCCAACGAGATCAGGCCGGTCTCGCTCGCTGTCGACGAGGCCGACATAGAGGTGCCCTGGGAGGTCTGGAAGAAGGCCGCTCAGATCGGGCTGACCTCGTTCATGCTGCCCGAGGAGCTCGGCGGCGGCGGCATGACCGACTGCCTGACCGGCTGCATCGTGCAGGAGGAGCTCTCGCACGGCTGCGCCGGGATCGGCAACCTGATCACCTCCAACGGCTTCTTCGCGGAGCCGCTGCTCGCGCTCGGCGACGAGGCGCAGCAGCGCCGCTGGCTCGAGCCGCTGGCCGGCGACGAGCCGCCGCTCACCGCGCTCGCGACGACCGAGCCGGAGGCCGGCTCGGATGCGGCCTCGATCCGCACGGCGGCGCGCCGCGACGGCGACGACTACGTGATCAGCGGCCAGAAGAGCTGGATCTCGAACGGCGGTGTCTGCGAGTACGTGGTCGTGTTCGCGACGGTCGAGCCCGGCAGCGGCTATCGCGGCATCACGGCGTTCGTGCTCGAGAACGCCGACGAGGGGCTCTCCTGGGGCCCGCCGATGCGCAAGATGGGCCAGCGCGCGATCGTGAACACCGAGCTCTTCCTCGACGACGTGCGCGTGCCGGCGAGCCGCCGGCTCGGCGACGAGGGTCAGGGCTTCCGCGGCCTGATGGAGACCTTCGACCGCTCGCGCGTGACGCTCGGGGCCTCTGCCACGGGGCTCGCGCGGGCTGCCCTCGAGTACGCCACCGGGTACGCGCGCGAGCGCGTGCAGTTCGGCAAGCCGATCGCCGAGCACCAGGCCGTGAGCTTCCGGCTCGCCGAGATGGCGCTGCGCGTGGACGCCTCGCGCCTGCTCGTGCACCGCGCCGCGCGCATGCTCGACGCCGGCGAGCGCGCCACCAAGGAGGCCGCGATGGCGAAGCTGCACGCCTCGGAGACCGCCATGTGGTGCACGTGGGCGGCTCTCCAGACGCTCGGCGGCTGGGGCTACTCGCGCGAGTACCCGGTCGAGAAGTGGATGCGCGACGCGAAGCTGGAGGAGATCGAGGAGGGCACCTCGGACATCCAGCGCATGGTCATCGCCCGCGGCCTGCTGCGCTGAGCGCTCAGGCGCCCGCCGCGCGTAGGTAGCGCTCGGCGAGCGCACGCAGCTCCGCCGCGAGCTCGGGGTGATCGTGCGCATCGAAGTCCTCGTCGATCATCGCGATCCAGAAGGCGAGGTCGTGCGGCGTGTCGGAGCCGACGCTGACGAAGCAGCTGCTCTCGTCGATCGCCTCCACCACCACCGCCGGCGGCACCCTGGCCGCGACGCGCTCGGCCGGCGCGTGCACCTTGACCCGAGCCCGGTAGTCCCACATCGCCTGGCCGAGCGTCCGCTCGACGTAGGCGGCGAGGTCACCGCCCGGGTCGTCACGGCGGCGGAAGCGCGGTCCCGGATGCGCGCGCGGCCGCATCCGGTCGACCCTGAACGTGCGCCAGTCGCCGCGATCGAGGTCCCAGCCGACCAGGTACCAGCGTCCGTGTGTGTGGACGAGGCGCTGTGGCTCGACCGTGCGCAGCGCGACCTCGCCCTCGCGCGACTCGTGGTCGAAGCGCAGCCGCTCGCGCGCGCGAATCGCCGCCGCGACGGTGCTCAGCAGCTCGGGGTCGACGACCGGGGTCGCGCCGGGCAGCGAGAGCGTGGCCTCGTGCAGCGCCCCGACGCGGCGGCGCAGGCGCGAGGGCAGTACCTGCTCGAGCTTCGCGAGCGCGGCGAGCGAGGACTCCTCGATGCCGGCGAGCCCTCCGCCGGCGGCGAGCCGCAGCCCGACCGCCACTGCGACCGCCTCGTCGTCGTCCAGGAGCAGCGGCGGCAGGTCGCTGCCCGCGCCGAGCCGGTAGCCGCCGGCCACGCCCGGCTCGGCCTCGATCGGGTAGCCGAGCCGGCGCAGGCGATCGACGTCGTTGCGGATCGTCCGGGTGCTGACCTCGAGGCGCTCTGCCAGCTGAGGCCCCGTCCAGTCGACGCGGGCCTGCAGCAGTCCGAGCAGGCGCAGCAGGCGCGTGGAGGTCTCGAGCATGGCGGGAAGTATCCCGGTCAATGCGGAACGTAACGTGCCGCATTGCCTCATAGCTTGCCGGCATGACCAACAGCACCGACATCCGCCCCTTCAGGATCGAGATCGCCGACGCCGAGCTCGACGACCTCCACGAGCGGCTCGCGCGGACACGCTGGCCGCAGGAGCCGGCGGAGGACGGTTGGAGCCGCGGCGTCCCGCGCACCTACCTGCAGGACCTGGCGGCCTACTGGGCCCACGGCTTCGACTGGCGCGCGCAGGAGCGCGGCCTCAACGAGCTGCCCCAGTTCGTGACCGAGATCGACGGGCAGCCGATCCACTTCCTGCACGTCCGCTCGCCCGAGCCGGACGCGCGGCCGCTCATCCTCACGCACGGCTGGCCGAGCTCGCCGGTCGAGTTCCTGCGCGTGCTCGGGCCGCTCGCCGATCCGCGCGCCCACGGCGGCGACCCCGCCGACGCCTTCCACGTGGTCGCGCCCTCGCTGCCCGGCTACGGCTTCTCGACGCCGCTGCGCGAGGCCGGCTGGGGCAACCTGTTCCGGGTCGCGCAGGCGTGGGCGGAGCTGATGGAGCGGCTCGGCTACGAGCGCTACGCGGTGCACGGAACCGACGTCGGCTCGGGCGTCGCCGGGATGCTGCCGATGGTCGCGCCGGGGCGGGTCAGCGGCACGCACGTGACCGGCACCGTCGCCGCGATGCCGTTCGGGCCGCCGCTCGAGCTGGCCGGGCTCGCGGGTGGCGAGCGCGAGCGCGCCGAGCGCTTCAACAGCTATCGCGAGGACGGCCTCGGCTACCTGCACATGCAGTCGACCCGCCCGCAGACGCTCGCCTACTCGCTGAACGACTCGCCGGTCGGCCAGCTCGCCTGGATCGTCGAGAAGTTCCGCGAGTGGACCGACCCGGCGGCGGAGCTGCCCGAGGACGCGGTCGACCGCGACCAGCTCCTCACGAGCGTCAGCATCACCTGGTTCACCGGCGCCGGCGCCGCCTCGGCGCACGCCACCTACGAGGGCATGCAGGCGTGGCGCCGGATGGCAGCCAAGGGCGGCGGCTTCGGCCCGAATTCGCAGGAGCTGCCGCCACGTGGCGTGGCGGTGTTCGCGGCGGACACCGGGATCCGCAGCGTGATGGACCCCGAGGGCGCGATCGAGCACTGGACCGAGTACGGCCGCGGCGGGCACTTCGCGGCGATGG
The DNA here is from genome assembly GCA_963814095.1 of uncultured Thermoleophilaceae bacterium. GTDB lineage: Bacteria > Actinomycetota > Thermoleophilia > Solirubrobacterales > Thermoleophilaceae > JACVRW01. The sequence goes on from CAWFBT010000006.1 coordinate 468,362, forward strand.
AGGTCCCGGAGATCCTGACCGAGGACCTGCGCGCGTTCTTCCGCGAGCGCCGCTAGCGCGCCGGGGTGCCGAGCAGCTCGGCGCGCACCGCCGGGAGCGCCTCGGCCACGAGCCGCATGAGCGGCTGCGGGCCGACGGTGATGCGCGCCCAGCCGGGCATGCCCATCTCCGCGCCGGGGCGAATCAGGACGCCCCGGCGCAGGAGGCCGTCGAAGAGGCGGGCGTCGTCCACGCCGTGCTCGACGAGCAGGAAGTTCGCCTCCGAGGGCACCGAGCCGATTCCCGCGCCCGCGAGCGCGGCCGCGAGGCCCGCGCGCGCCTCGACCGTCGCCCGGCGGCGCTCGGCGAGCTCGTCCGGCCGGCCCAGGCTGGCGGCGCCCGCCACGAGCGCCGGGCGGTTGACGTTGAAGGGCTCCTGCACCGTCTGCAGATACGGCACGAGCTCGGGCGCAGCGATTGCGTAGCCGAGCCGCAGGCCCGCCAGCCCGAAGATCTTCGAGAAGGTGCGGAGCACGACCACGGGCCGCCCGGCGGCCACGTCGTCCTGGCGCCGTATGCGCGCGCCGGGGCCGACGTAGTCCAAGTAGGCCTCGTCTGCGACCGCCAGGCAGCCGGGCGGCAGTGCGTCCAGGAAGGGGGCCCAGTCAGCCGGATCGATCAGTGAGCCGGTCGGGTTGTTCGGGTCGCAGATCCAGACGATCCGCGCGTCGCTGCGGCGCGCGGAGTCCGCGATGCGCTCGAGGTCGAGCCGCAGCTCCGGCGATGGGACGCGCTCGACGACAGCGCCCGCCGCGCGCGAGGCCTGTGCGTAGAGGCCGTAGGTCGGCTGCGGCACGACGACCGCGTCGCCCGCTGACAGGAAGGCGGAGCACAGGGTGAGGATCAGCGTCTGGATCCCGTGCGCCGGGAGGATCTGCTCCGGGTGCGCCCCGGTCTCGCGAGCGATGCCCTCGCGCAGCTCGAGGTAGGCGTGCTCGGGATAGGCCCAGGTCTCGTCGAGCTCGGCCGCGACGGCGTCGAGCACTCCCGGCAGCGGACCGAACAGGCCCTCGTTCCAGTTCAGCTTCGCGACCTCGTCGAGCCCGTACTCGCGCTTCAGCTCGTCGAGGCTCGCGCCCGGGACGTACGGGCCGAGGTCGATCAGCTGCGGCCGCAGGAGCGAGGCCCAATCCGTCATGGCGTCGGCTGGTGGGCCGCCACCGACGCCCGCAGCACGACCGCCGCCGGACCCTCGCGCTCGAACGCCCACTCGAGGGCGCCGGCCAGCTCGGGCGGCTCGACCGACTGCACCGGCACGCCGAAGCCGCGGCATACCGCGTCGAAGTCGGGTTGCACGAGGTCGACGGCGAAGTTCGCCCCGAAGGCGTCGCGCTGGTACTCGCGCAGGATCCCGTAGCCGCGGTCGTCGACGATCAGGAGCTTCGCCCCCAGCTCGTGCTGGCGCGCGCTGGCGAGCTCCTGAAGCGCGTACAGCACGCCGCCGTCGCCCATCACGCCGAGCACGCGCCGCCCCGGCAGCGCCGCGCTCGCGCCGAGCGCAGCCGGCCAGGCGTAGCCGAGCGTGCCCGAGCCGAGTGGGTAGAGGAACGTGCGCGGCTCCTCGACGGGCAGGTGAGCGGCCGCCCAGTAGCCCATGATCGTCATGTCCCAGGCGATCACCGCCGCGGGCCCGGCTGCCGCCGCGATGTCCGCGAGGATGGCGCGCTCCAGCTCGCGTCCCTGGGCGTCGAGCCCGGCGCCGATGCGCGCACGCAGCTCCGCGACGCGGCGCTCGGCTTCGCCGTCGGCCTCACGCTCGGGCACAAGCGGCAGCAGCGCGTCGAGCGCGGCGGCGGCGTCGCCGACCACGGCCAGCGCCGGGTAGGTCGCGCCGACCCGCTCGGGCGCGGCGTCGATCTGGATCAGCCGGCCGGAGAAGCGCAGCTCGTACTGGCGCGTCGTCTCGGCGCCGAGCTCGGTGCCGACGCAGAGCAGCACGTCCGCGTCCGCGAGCAGCTCACCGTAGGCAGCGTCGTCGCAGCCCGAGCCCACGCACAACGGATCGCTCGCCGGGAACGCGCCCTTCCCCATGTAGGTCGTGGCGACCGGGGCGCGCAGGCGCTCGGCGAGCGCGCGCAGCTCCGCCCAGGCGCCCGAGCGCTCGACCCCGCCGCCGGCCCACAGGACGGGCCGCTCGGCGCCCGCGAGCAGCTCGGCCGCGGCGGCGATCGCCTCGGGCGCGGGAGGGTGACCGAGCGGCGCTTGAGCGTGGAGCAGCCCGGAGGCCGGGCCGGCCGGGCCGTCGAGCACGTCGACCGGCACCTCGAGATACACGGGGCCGGTCGGCGGCGTGAGCGCGACCCGCCACGCGTCCGCGACGAGCTCGGCGAGGCCGTCCGCGCTCTCGGCCCGGCGCGCCTGCTTGACGATCGGCTCGAAGCTCGCGAGCTGATCGGGCAGGTCATGCAGGAAGCCGCGCCCGCGGCCGATCAGGTCGCGCGGGATCTGGCTCGAGATCGCGACCACGGGCACGTGCGAGCTCGCGCTCTCCATCAGCGCCGTCAGCGAGTTGAGAGCGCCCGGGCCGGTCGAGAGCAGCAGCGGCGCTGGCCGCCCGCTTGCGCGCGCGTAGCCGTCGGCCGCGAAGCCGGAGGACAGCTCGGTGCGCATCCCGAAGGTGGCGATCGGGCTCGCGCGCAGGCCCTCCCAGATCGAGAGCGCGTGCGTGCCCGGCACGCCGAACACCGCGCTCGCCCCGAGCCCCTCGAGCGCGCTGACAAGCACGTCGGCGCCGCGGCGCTCGGTGGCCGTGCCGACGCTCACGAGCCGAGCTCCTCGAGCGCGGCGGCGGCCGCGCGTGCGTCGCGGGCGAGCGCCCGCCGGCTGACGCCGAGCTGCTCCGAGACGAAGGCGTCGACGCGCTCGCGCATTCGCTCCGGCGAGGTCCACGAGTAGCCGAGCAGGAGCTCGAAGCCGAGCCCGTCGACGAGCGCGATCAGGCGCTCCGCGACCTCGTCGGGTTCGGCCACGGGCTTGAACTCGCCCGACTCGGCTGCCGCGCCGCACCGGCTCGTAGAAGTAGCTGCGCCAGCGGCGCGACAGCTCCTCACAGGCGGGCAGCAGCTGCGGCTCCTGCAGCGCGCGCACCCAGAGCTCTATCCAGAGCACGTACTCGCCGCGCCGCGCACCCGGCTCCGGCACCGCCACCTCGATGACCTGCGCGAGCCGCTCGCGTTCGCTCGTGGCGCCGAGCGCGAGGACGTCAAGCTTGTCGAAGAGGCGCTCGCTCGCCCACTTGAGCGCCGCGATCAGGACCTCGTCCTTGACGTCGAAGTAGTAATGGATCGCGCCGGTGGACATGCCGGCTTCGCGCGCGATGTCGGCGATGCGCGTGCTCGCGAAACCGCGCCGCTGGATGGCGCGGCTGGCGGCGGCGAGGATCTGCTCTGGTCGATTCGGCCCCGGAGGCCGGAACGCCCGGGGCCGCGGACGCTGTTTGACACTCATCGGCGAAACCTTTTATATCTGACGCACGGGTCAGGCGTTCTGATTCTCGAGTCAAACTAGGGGGGTTCCTGTGCGTCGGCAACGGAGTGGTGCGGCTGGATTCAGGTGGGCGCTGTGGCTCGCTGCTGTGCTCCTGGCCGCGCTGGCGCTCGCCGCCTGCGGCGACGATGACGACGACGACGGTGGCGGTGGCGGCGCCGGAACCGACACCGGCTCCCAGTCGGCCGAGCTCGATCTCCACACCGACGGCCAGCTGACGGTAGGCGCCGAGTTCCCCGTCAAGGGCTTCCTCGAGCTGCCGATCGACAACCCCAAGGGCTTCGAGGTCGACTTCGCGGCCGCGCTCGCCAAGGAGATGGGCGTGCCGAAGGTCCAGTGGGTCTCGACGCCGTTCGCGGGCCTCTTCTCGCCCGCTCCCAAGGACTTCGACATGGCGATCAACGAGATCACCGTCACGCCCGAGCGCTCCAAGGTCGTCGACTTCAGCGTTCCCTACTTCGACGCCAACCAGGGCTTCCTGATCAAGAAGGGCGGCCCCGCCGAGGGCGTGACCTCGATCGCCGACATGAAGGACCTCCAGTTCGGCTTCCAGGCCGCCACCACGGGCGGCGACTACATCAACGACACGATCCAGCCGGACAAGCAGCCGCGCGAGTTCTCCTCGCTTGGCGCCGCCACCCAGGCGCTCGCCAACGGTCAGATCGACGCGTTCCTGATGGACGTCGCGATCGGCTCCGAGATCGTCAAGGAGCGTGGCGACGAGGTCGCGATGCCGGGGCAGTTCGTGACCAACGAGCAGTACGGCGTGCTGTTCGAAAAGGACAACCCGCTTCGGGAGCAGGTGAACACGGCGATCGAGGCGATCAAGGCCGACGGCACACTCAAGGACCTGCAGGCCAAGTGGTTCCCCGGCACGGAGGATCTGCCGGAGCTGAAGTAGCGTTCGGCGCCTCATGTCCGGCATCGGCTACGGGACCCCGATAGAACCGCCGGGGAGCGTAGGGGCGAGCACGCTCGACACCGCCCGCCGCGGCTCGCGGCGACGCAACGCGATCATCTCGACGGTCAGCACCGTCGTCTTCTTCGCGATCATCATCGGGGCGCTCGCGGCGTCGCCGGGCGCCGACAAGGTCATCGACGCGTTCTTCTCGAAGACCGGCTTCGAGGACAGCTTCGAGCCGATCGTCGAGGGCTTCTGGCTGAACGTGAAGCTGATGCTGGTGGCCGAGGCGTTCGTGCTCGTGCTCGGCCTGCTGGTCGCCGTCATCCGCAGTCTGCCCGGGCCGGTGCTGGCGCCGCTGCGGATCGTGGCACTGATCTACACCGATGTGTTCCGAGCGATCCCCCTGATCCTTGTGATCTTCATGGTCGGATTCGGGCTGCCGGCGCTGCAGCTCGACTTCATCTCGGACCGGTCGGTGTTCACCTACGGCGTGATCGCGCTCGTGCTCGTGTATTCGGCGTATGTCGCCGAGGTCTACCGCGCCGGGATCGACTCGGTGCACCCGAGCCAGGCGGCGGGCGCGCGCTCGCTGGGCCTGACGCAGTTGCAGTCGATGCGCTTCGTGATCCTGCCGCAGGCGATCCGGCGCGTGATCCCACCGCTGCTGAACGACTTCATCGGACTCCAGAAGGACACCGCGCTCGTCGGCCTGCTCGGCCTCGTCGAGGTGGCCCGCGCAGCTGAGAACTTCTCGGCCGAGACCTTCAACTTCACCGGCTACACGATGGCCGCCCTGTTGTTCATCGCCATCACGATCCCGCTGGCGCGCACGACCGACTTCCTCATCAACCGCGACCGCCGCCGCATGGCGGGGGCCACCACCGCATGAACGCGATGCCGCTGCTGCGCTTCGAGGCGGTCTACAAGCGCTACGGCGCCATGGAGGTGCTGCGCGGGGTCGACCTCGACGTGGCCGAGGGCGACGTCGTCTGCCTGATCGGTGCCTCCGGCAGCGGCAAGTCGACGCTGCTCAAATGCTCGAACCTGATCGAGCCGATCAGTGGCGGGCGCATCCTGCTCGAGGGCGAGGAGATCACCTCCGAGCAGACCGACCCCGACCGCGTGCGGCAGCACATCGGGATCGTGTTCCAGGCCTTCAACCTGTTCCCGCACATGAACGTGCTCTCGAACGTCACGCTGGCGCCACGCCGGGTGCTCGGCATGCCACGGCGGGCGGCGGAAGAGCGGGCGCACGAGCTGCTCGACCGCTTCGGGCTTGCCGACAAGGCCGAGGAATACCCAGACCGCCTGTCGGGCGGACAGCAGCAGCGCGCCGCGATCGCACGGGCGCTCGCGATGCAGCCGCGCCTGATGCTGCTCGACGAGGTCACGAGCGCGCTCGACCCCGAGCTGGTCGGCGAGGTGCTGACCGTGATCCGCGAGCTCGCGGAGAGCGGCATGACGATGGTGATCGCGACCCACGAGATGGGCTTCGCCCGCCAGATCGCGGACCGCATCTGCTTTCTCTACCAGGGCGTGATCCTCGAGCAGGGTCCGCCCGAGAAGATCTTCGGCTCACCGCAGGAGGAGCGCACTCAGGCGTTTCTCAAGCGGATCATCGAGGCGGGTCGCGCCGCCGACCTGACGGCCGCTGACCCCGGCTAGGACACGAACCAGGAGGACGCTGTAATGGATCTCGCACTGACCGCCGAACAGGAGGATCTGCGCACTCGTGCGCGGGCGCTGGCGGAGACGATCATGGAGCACGAGCTCGCCTGCGAGGAGCAGAACGGGCTCGGCCCGGAGGCACACGCACAGATCGCCGACCGCGTGCGCGAGCTGCACCTGAACGCGATCAACATGCCCAGCGAGTGGGGCGGCCAGGGACTCGGCGTGCTCGACCAGGTGCTCGTGTCGGAGGAGCTCGGCGTGCTGACGAACGCGCTCTGGGACACGGTCTGGCGCCCGGCGAACGCGCTGCGCGCGTGCACCCCGGAGCAGCGCGCGGCCTACCTCGAGCCCGCGATCCGCGGTGAGCTGCGCGACTGCTTCGCGGTCACCGAGGCCGGCGCCGGCTCCGATCCGTCGTTGATCGAGACGACGGCCGCGCCGGTCGACGGCGGCTACCGGCTGAACGGTGAGAAGTGGTTCGTGACGGTCGGCGACGTCGCCGACTTCCTGATCGTGCTCGCGCTCGTGCCGCCCGAGCGCTCGCCCACGCTCTTCCTCGTCGACAAGGACACGCCCGGCGTGAGCGTGCTCAGGACGCCGCGCTACATGCACACCTTCGTCTACGAGCACCCGGAGTTCGGCTTCGAGGACGTCTTCGTCCCGGAGACCGCCGTGCTCGGCGGGGTCGGCGAGGGCTACGAGCTCACGCGCGACTGGTTCGTCGAGGAGCGCCTCATGATCGCGGCCCGCACCGTCGGCGCCGCCGAGCGCGCGCTGCGCTCCGCCGTCGACTGGGCCAGCGAGCGCTCGCAGTTCGGCCAGGAGCTGATCGGCTACCAGCTGATCCAGGGCATGATCGCCGACAGCGTCGTCGACATCTCGACGAACCGCGCGCTCGTGCGGCAGATCGCCTGGGAGGCCGACCAGGGCCTCGACCGGCGCCTGCTGCACGGCAAGGCGGCTGTGGTCAAGCTGTCCGCGTCTGAGGCAGCCGGCCGTGTGGTCGACCGCGCCCTGCAGATCCACGGCGGCCGCGGCTACATGCGCGAGAACCCCTGCGAGCGGCTCTACCGCGACCTGCGCGTCGACCGCATCTGGGAGGGCACGAGCGAGATCCAGCGCGTGATCGTGGCGAACGAGGTCGCGAAGCGCGGGCTCGACGGGCTCCTGTCGTACGGCACGTCGCCGGGGATGGCGGTGGCGCCGGCGGCGGCGGTGTAAGGCTCAGGCGCGGCGGTCTCCGCCTCCCTCAGAGCGCAACGGTCCTGACTTGTTGGGCCTATGGCCCTACAAGTCAGGACGGTTCATGCTGCGGGCGGCGGCCGCTCCGCGAGTCCCCAGGCGTCCGCCCCGCCATCCACCGCGATCGTGGTCCCGGTGATGTAGGCGCCCCCGTCCGAGGCGAGGAAGGCGATCAGCTGCGCCACGTCCTCCGGCCGCCCGAGCCGGCCCAGCGGCACGGAGCGCTCCCAGGCGGCCACGGCGTCGGCGCCGTAGCCGTCGAGCGCCTCGGTCGCGATCGTCCCGGGCGCCACGCAGACGCTGCGGATCCCATAGCGGCTCCACTCGAGCGCGAGGCCGGCCGCCAGGTTGGCGACCGCGGCCCGGCCCGCCGCGGCGTGCGCGAAGCCGGGGATGCCCCGCTGCGGGCTGAAGCCGACGAACACGATCAGCCCACCGCCGCCGGGGATCAGCGCGCGCGTCGCGACCGCGTGGGTCACGCTCCAGACGGCGTCGACCGTCACGCGCTGCACGGCGCGCCAGCCCTTCAGGCCGATCTCCTCGGCCGGCGCCGAGAACTGCCCGCCCGCGTTGTTGACGAGCACGTCGAGCGCCTCGAAGCGCTCGAGCGCCGCGTCGACCACGCGCTCGACCTCGTCCTCCTCGCGCAGGTCGGCCGCGACCGCGAGCGCCTCGCCGCCGTCGGCCTCGATTGCGGCCGCGGTCGCTTCCAAAGGCTCCAGCCGCCGCCCGCAGACGACCACTCTCGCCCCCGTGCCGGCGAGCTCCAGTGCGGTCGCGCGGCCGATGCCGGTCCCTCCCCCCGTCACGAGCGCCACCCGGCCGGCGTTGGCGTCGGGGCGCAGCGGGGAGCCGGGGCCCGCCACCGGGATCAGCCCTCGCCGCCGCCCTTGGGGAACTTCGGCAGGCCTTTGGGACCCGCGTCCTTCAGGATCAGGTTCCAGAGGCGGCGCACCTGCTGCGGGTTGCTCCTGGCGACGTTGCGGGTCTCGCCCGGGTCCGCCTTGCGGTCGTAGAGGCGCAGCTCCTGGCGCTTGTTGCCGGAGATGAGCAGCCAGCGGTCGTCGCCCGCGCTCACGTAGGTGTTGTAGGAGGCCGTGCGGTAGCCGCGCTTCTTGGCGGGCCGCTTGCCGTCGAAGAGCGGGCTCAGGTTCACGCCGTTCATGTGATCCGGCACGTCGACGCCGGCGGCGCTCAGCACGGTCGGGCCGATGTCGTGGGTCGACGCGTAGTAGCTGCTCGCCGCGCCCTTCGCCTTGCGCGCCGGGTGGCGCATCATCAGCGGGACGTGGGTGAGCCCCTGGTGCATCTCCGAGTAGCGCTTGCCGACCCAGCCGTACTCGCCCAGCAGCACGCCGTGGTCACTGGCGAGCACCACGAGCGTGTTGTCGTCGAGGCCCATGTTGGCGAGCCGGTCGAGGAAGTGGCCGAGCCAGACGTCGACGAGCGTGACCTCGGCGGCGTAGAGCTGGCGCATGCGCCGCAGGAGGCCCTGCGACAGCCCGAGCTCCTGCCACTTGCCGGCGGGCGTCGCGAACGGCTGGATCGGCTCGACCCCGTCCGGCCGCGGCGGGCCGTACATGTCGACGAGCCGGCGCGGCGCGTCCCAGGGCTCGTGCGCGTCGAACGAGTCGATCACGAGCGCGAAGGGCTGGCGGTTGCGCGCCCACTCGAGCCAGTTCATGCCTTGCGTGAAGACCTTGGCCGAGTTGAAGTCCTCCTCGGCGCGCTCGCGCGGGTTGATCGCCAGGTAGGTCGCCATGCGCGGCTCTGACTTGCCGTCGTCGATCGAGGCCGGCATGAAGTGGTCGACCAGCTTCTCCGGCACCTTGCGCTTGGGCTTCTTGCGCACCGGCACCTGGCCGTCGACGAGCACGACTCGGTCGAAGCGCGAGCGGAAGTTCTTGTGGACGGGCAGCAAGAGGTGCGGGTTGTCGGTGACGTAGCCGGTCGTCCAGCCGTTGCGGGCAAGCACCTCGGTCCACATCTCGCCATCGCTGCCGACGGGCTCCCAGCCGGGCTGCGCAGGCAGGTCGTCCCACTTCGGCTTCCAGCCCCGGAACGGGAAGGTGCGCCGGCCGGCCATGATCGCCCGCCGCGCGGGGATCGTCGGCATGCCCTCGGGGTAGGCGTTCGTGAAGCGGACGCCCTCCTGCATCACCTTCTCCATCGAGGCCGTCCGCGCGTGCGTGCCGTAGATGTGGTCGGCGCGCAGGCTGTCCATCACCACGACCACGACGTTCATCGGGTTCGCCGGCGGCGGCGCGGTCGTCTTCGTCTGCTCGGTCGCGCCGGCGTCGCCGCCGGAGTCACACGAGCTGGCGGCTCCGATCAGGGCGATGCCGGCCGCACCGGCACCGCCGGCGCGGATCAACTCGCGACGGGTGAAGTCCGGCGTCACTGGTGTCTCTACCGGCCCCGGCCTATGTCGATCGGGCGAATCGCATGCTCGTCGGGCAGCTTGCCCAGTACCTCGCGGGCGATCGCAGCCACGTCGCGCTCGTCGTGGCCGAAGTCGTCGAGGTACGACTTGAGCGCGGTCCAGGTGATCTTCAGCTGGGCGGGAGTCAGGTCGAGCCGGTACGCGATCTCGTCCGGGCCGATCAGGTGCAGTTCATCGTCAGCCATGGCGGGCCAGAACAGTACAAGGAGCGCCGCGCAGCGCCGACTAACCTGTCGGCCGTGCCACGAACCTGGATCCTGACGGGCTCGCTCGAGAACCTACGCGCCACGCGGGAGCATGGCTTTCGGGTAATCGGCGCCAAGGAGGGCCGCCGCGGGATGGCCGAGCAGATCGAGCCCGGCGACCGGATCGTCTTCTACGTCACGGGCATCCAGGCATTCGGCGGCAGCATCCGCGTCACGGGCGAGATGTACGAGGACCGCGAGCGGATCTGGCCCGGCAAGCCCGGCAACCCAGATGCGTATCCATGGCGCTTCCCGACCGAGCCCGAGATCGTGCTCGAGGAGGACGAATTCGTGCCGGCGGTCGAGGTCGTCGGCGAGCTCGAGCACGCGGCCAAGTGGCCGGCGGCGCACTGGCATCTCGCCTTCCAGGGCCAGCTGCGAACCGTCTCGGAGGCGGACGCGCAGCTGCTCGAGCGCCGCCTGCGCGCGGGCGCACGCAGCGCGGCGTGAGCCGGATCACCACCGCCTTCCGGGTCCTGAACCCGGAGCAGAAGGCCGCCGCGGCAGCGGCCGTGCTGCTCGCGCTCAGCACGATCGGGCCGTTCTCCTTCGTCGAGCTGGCCGAGCTGCTGCTCGCAGCGGGCGTGCTTGCGCTGTTGTTCGCGCGCGCCGAGGGCCAGAGCTTCCACCTGCCCTTCGGCGACGGGACGATCATCGCCACGGCCGGCGTCTGGGCCGGCATCCTGATCGTCGCCCGGCTGTTCGAGCGCCCGCTCGGCCAGAACCTGCTCGCGCTCGCCTGCGCGGCGATCCTGTTCCTGGCCGGTGCGCGCGAGCGGGCGAAGCACCCGGCCGACGACATCCGCGGCGCGGCTAGGGCGCCGGCGGAATCGCCTGCCGAAAGCGAAAGCGGAAGTCCGGATCCACCTGCTTCTTGATCTGCCGCAGTCGCGGCAGGTTGCTCGCGTAGTACGCGCGCGCCCAGCCCGGTAGCTGCGGGTCGATGTAGTTCTGGTAGGCCTGACCCGACGCAAACGGCCGCAGCGCGCGCCAGACGCCGTTGATCCACTGGTTCGCGGCTCCGCCGCCGGAGCCGCTGAAGTAGGCGCCGTACTGGAGCGAGAACAGCATGTCGCGGTGAACGAACGCCGTGGCATCGGCGGCCGGCCGGTTGTAGGCGCCGCCGTAGGCGTCGAGCAAGAGCGCCCCGGAGCCCGCTCCGCTGCGCTGGCGGCGCTCGATCCAGTCGATCATGGTCGCGCGGGCCCTCGCCGACAGCGGCTTGTTGAAGTAGTCGGACTTCGCGTAGAAGCTCGCGCGCGGCATCGTTCCGCCGGGGAACGTGCCGACCGTGTGGCAGGCGCGGAAGCCCTCCTGCAGGCAGCCCGCCCAGCGCAGCATCAGCGACATGTAGCTCGCGCTGCCGACGCTCACGCGGGCGCCGCTGATTCGCGCGAGCGGGCGTATCAGCCGCCGCAGCCGCGCGGGCGAGCCGAAGAACTGCCCGAGCGCGCTCACGGCCGGGCCGCCCGAGCCCGTCCCGAGCGAGCAGATCGAGGTGAGCGTGGGCGGCGCATGCGGCGCGAATTCCTGCCACGCCGCGAGCACCTGATTCGCCTGCGACCACGGGAACGAGATGAAGAAGTAGGCCGCGCCGCGGGTGCGATGGGTCTGCATGGTCAGGCTCGTGACGATCCCGAAGTTGCCTCCGCCGCCACCCTGGCTCGCCCAGAACAGGTCCTCGTTGCTGTCCTGCGTGACCTGACGGATCCGGCCGTCGGCGGTGACCATCGTGAGCGCGCGGATGTTGTCGGTCATCAGCCCCCAGCGGCGGCCGGCAAGCCCGTGGCCGCCGCCGAGTGCGAGGCCGGCCACACCGACCGAGGGGCAGGAGCCGCCCGGAACGGTCAGGCCGCGGCGGGCGAGCGACGAGTACATGTCGATCAGCTGGGCGCCCGGGCCGAGTGTCGCGCGCCCGTTCGAGACGCCCACGCCGTTCATGCGCGAGAGGTCGACGACCACTCCGCTGCCGGTCGTCGAGTAGCCGGCGTAGCTGTGGCCGCCCGAGCGGGCCACCACGCTGACGTCGAAGCGGTTCGCCCAGCGGACGATGGCCGCGACGTCCTGGGTGCTGACGGGCTGAACCACGGCATCGGGACGCTTGCCGTCGTAGCGCAGGTTGTATACGAGCCGGGCCTGGTTGTAGCCGGGGCTGCGCGGCAGCAGCACCTTGCCGCGGACCGCTGAGCGCAGCGCGCGCACGGCCTGCGGCGAGAGCGCCGACGACTCCGCCTGGATCCCCGCCCCCGCCTGACCGGGCAGCGTCAGCGCCAGCGCGGCCCCCGCGGCGCCCGAGATGAACTCGCGACGGTCGAGTCCGGCCACGAGCGGACTCTATCCCGAGCGGGTGATGACTGCGTCCCAGTCGCAGGGCGACTGGCGCGCCGCCTCGTTGCTCACCCCGACCAGCTGCCCGCCTGGACAGTCCTCCGCCTCGACGCGCCGGCGCGGGTTGACGATGCCGAGCAGGCCGAGCAACCCGCCGAGCGCCACGAGGACCGTGGAGATCCCGATGCCGACGTGGAAGGCCCTGATCGAGGCGTCCTGCGACGCCTCGGTCAGCTCGGCCTGCTCGCCGGGCGGCAGGCCGGGAACGCGCAGCTCGGCGAGCGGCTGGCTCTTCGCGTCGTCGACTGCGGCGGCGATCTGCGGGTTGCGCGCCGCCTGGTTGCCCAGCTCGTCCTCGAGCTGCGAGCCGAACGAGGCGGCCACGACGGCGCCGACGCCGGCGATCGCGATGAGGCTCGCCACGCGCGCGATCGCGTTGTTCACGCCCGAGGCGATGCCGGCATTGCTCTCGTCCGCATCGGCGAGCACGGTGGCGGTGAGCGGGGCGACCGTCATCGACAGCCCGAGCGCGAACACGAGCAGTCCGGGGAGCAGGTCGGTGAGGTAGTCGACGTCGGCGTCGAGGCGCAGGAACCAGGCAAGGCCCACAGCGGCCACAAGCGGCCCCACGCCCATGAAGAAGCGCGGCCCGTGGCGGTCGGCGAGCATCCCGAAGCGGGTCGAGAGCGTGAACATCACGAGCGTCACGGGGATGCTCGACAGGCCCGCTTCGAGCGCGTTGTAGCCGGCCACCTGCTGCAGGAACAGGACGAGGAAGAAGAACAGCAGGCCCAGGCCCCCGTACATCGAGAAGGTCTCGATGTTGCCGACCGCGAAGTTGCGCCGGCGGAAGAGGCCGAGCGGCAGCATCGGGTGGTCCGTGCGCGCCTCCCAAATGATGAAGCCGGCGAACATGGCGGCGCCGATCGCGAGCGAGAGGAAGACGGCCGGGTCGCTCCAGCCGCGCAGCGGCTGCTCGATCAGCCCGAAGGTCATCCCCGCGAGGCCGAGGGCGCACAGCGTCGCCCCCACCACGTCGACGCGCGCGTCCGGGTCCCGCTCGCGACCTTCGGGCACCGCGCGGAAAACGATGAAGAGCGTGAGCAGGACGATCGGGATGTTGATCGCGAAGATCCAGCGCCACGAAGCGGTGTCGACGAGCTGGCCGCCGATCAGCGGCCCAAGCACCGTCCCGATCCCGCCCCAGGCGGTCCATGCGCCGACCGCCTTGCCGCGCTCGTCGGGCGGGAACGCCGCGACGATCACGGCGAGGGCCGCCGGCGTCAGGAGTGCGCCGGAGACGCCCTGCAGCGCCCGGGCGAGCACGAGCATCTCGATCGTCGGTGCCAGCGCGCAGAGCAGCGAGGTCACGCCGAACCCGGCGACCCCGACCACGAACATGCGCCGCTCGCCGAACAGGTCGCCTAGCGAGCCGCCGATAAGGAGCAGCGAGCTGAGCGTGACGAGGTAGGCGTTCGAGGTCCACTGCTGACCCGCAAGGCCGCCGCCGAGGTCGTCCGCGATCGCCGGCAGCGCGACGTTGACCACGGTCGAATCGACCGTGACCACGGTCGTTCCGAGAATCGCGGCTACGAGGACGAGCCGCTTCTCGGCGCTCGTCATGGACGCGCTACGACGGCGCGGCGCCGTTGACCGAATCGGCCGAGCGTGGCCCCGGCCCCACGTACTGCGCGCTCGGCCGGATCAGCCGGCCCTCACGCTTCTGCTCCATGACGTGCGCCGACCACCCTGCCACGCGCGCGGACGAGAACATCGGGGTGAACAGCTCCGGCGGCACGTCGGCGAAGTCGAGCACGACGGCCGACCAGAACTCGACGTTGGTGGCGAGCACGCGGTCGGGCTTGCGCGCCGCAAGCTCGGCCAGCGCAGCTTCCTCGAGCTTCTCGGCGACCTCGAGCCGCGGGGCCCCGATCTCGCGCGCCGTGCGCCGCAGCACACGCGCCCGCGGGTCCTCCGCCCGGTAGACGCGGTGGCCGAAGCCCATCAGGCGCTCACCGCGGTCGAGCGCATCCTTGACCCAGCGCTCGGCGTCGCCGGCGGCGTCCACCTCGTCGAGCATCTGCAGCACGCGCGACGGCGCGCCGCCGTGGAGCGGCCCCGACAGCGCGCCCACCGCTGCCGACAGGGCCGCGGCGACGTCGGCGCCGGTCGAGGCGACCACGCGCGCCGTGAAGGTCGACGCGTTCATGCCGTGCTCGGCGGCGGAGATCCAGTAGGCGTCGATCGCCTTGACGTGTCGCGGGTCGGCCTCGCCGCGCCAGCGGATCAGGAAGCGCTCGGGGATCGACCTCGCCTTGTCGATCTCGCGCTGCGGGATCGGCGGGCGGCCGACGCCGCGCGCCGATTGGGCCACGAACGAAAGCGCCATCACCGAAACGCGGGCGAGGTCGGCGCGCGCCTGCTCGTCCGAGATGTCGATCAGCTGGCGCAGCCCCCACTCCGGGCCGAGCATGGCGAGCGCCGCCTGGAGGTCCACGCGCGGGTCGCCGGTCCTCACCGCCAGCGGATGCGGCTCGGCGGGCGGCAGGCCGGGCTCGTACACGCCGTCCACGAGCAGGCCCCATACCTTCTCGAAGGTCACGTTGCCGACGAGCTCCTCGATGTCGACGCCGCGGTAGCGGAGCGCGCCGCCCTCGCGATCGGGCTCGGCGATCGTGGTGTCGAACGCCTTTACGCCTTCCAGCCCCGAGGGGACGTCGATGAGCGTCATGAATTCCCTCCCCGGGTGACTTGGTCGCCGATCGCGATGCGGCCGGAGGCGATGATGTCCGCGCGAAGGCCGGCTCGGTGGACCAGGCCACGCAGGACTCCCGGCTTCGTGATCGACTGCAGGTGATTGCAGGGCTCGCAGAGCTCCACGCCCTCGCACTCGACCGTGCCAACCGTGAAGCGCTCGCCCACGAGGGCGTTGAGGTCGATGCCGCGCGTGAGCACCTGGCGGCGCGACTCCTCGTGGGAGAGCTCGATACCCGTGTCGGCGAGCAGCCCCTCGAGCGCCTCGGCCTCGATCAGCGTGATGTCCCCCGCGTCGCCGTAGCGATCGCCGACGAGGCCGCGGTCGGTTACCTCGATCTCGCCGACGGCATCAGGGAGTGCGCTCTCCTCCGAGGCGACGGCGATGCTCTCCACAGAGCCTGGCATCGCCCCAGGGTACATTGCGGCGATGCGCCAGCCCCCGCCTGAACGCGCCCTGCAGACGCTGCTCGTCGTCTTCGCCGTCGTCCAGATCATCCTCGGCCTGCTGCTCTGGATCGTGCCGGGCTTCTTCTACGACGAGATCGGCCCCTACGGCGTGCGCAACGACCATTACATGGGCGACCTGGCGACCTGGTACCTGGCGCTCGGCGGCGTCGCGCTCGCCTCGGTGAACCGGGTCTCCTGGCGGCTGCCGGTGCTGGTGCTCGCCTTCGCTCAGTACGCGCTGCACTCGTTCAACCACCTACTCGACGTGGGCGAGGCGCATCCGTCCTGGCTCGGCCCGGCGAACTTCGTGTCCCTGCTGCTGGCGACGGCGCTACTCGCCTGGATGCTGCAGGCCGCGCGGCGCCCGGAGCCGCGATGAGGGTCTTCCTCGCGGGCGCGAGCGGGGTGATCGGGCGCCCGCTCGTGCCGCGCCTGTCGGCCGCCGGCCACGAGGTCACCGGCATGACCCGCTCGCAAGACAAGGCGGAGCTGATCCGGGCTGGCGGAGCGCGGGCCGCCGTGGTCGACGTGTTCGACCGAGAGGCGCTGCGCGCCGCGATGAGCGAGTCCGGCGCGGAGGTGGTCATCCACGAGCTGACCGCGCTGCCCGAGCGGATGAACTTCAGGGACAAGCTGCTCTACCGGGCCACCAACCGCCTCCGCGGCGAGGGCACGCGCAACCTGATGGAGGCTGCTCGCACTGCGGGAGCCCGGCGTTTCATCAGCCAGAGCGTCGCCTTCCTCTATGAGACGGCCGGAGGCCCGGTGAAGACCGAGGAGGACGCCACGATCAAAGACGCCCCGGCCCCGTTCGGCGAGGCGATGCGGATCCTCCTGCAGATGGAGCGCACCGTCACGAGCGCTCAGGACCTGGAGGGCGTCGTGCTGCGCTACGGGTTCTTCTACGGCCCCGGGACGCACTACGGCGACGACGGCATGTATGTGACAGAGGTGCGCAAGCGCCGGTTCCCGGTGGTCGGAGCGGGCACGAGCCTGACCTCCTTCATCCACGTCGACGACGCGGCCGACGCCACCGTCGCCGCGGTCTCGCGCGGAGCACCCGGCGTTTACAACATCGTGGACGACGAGCCTGCCCTGATGCGCGAGTGGGTGCCGGTGTATGCGGCCGCAGCGGGCGCGAAGCCACCCCGCCGGGTGCCGGTCTGGCTGGCGCGGGTCGTCGGGGGCAAGGCGGTGGCCGCCTTCGCGACTGAGCTACGCGGCGCCTCGAACGAGAAGGCAAAGCGCGAGCTCGGCTGGCAGCCGCAGCATCCGAGCTGGCGGACGGGCTTCGCTGAGACGCTGGGCGGCTAGCGCGCCCTACCCATAGCGCCCCACCGCCAGCGCGAACACCACCGTCCCCGCCATCACGAACGCGATCCCGATCGCCACCAGCAGGCGCGACTGGATGATGTGGCCGAGGATGCCGACGAAGAAGCCGAGGCCCATCAACACGAAGCAGTACGTGAGCAGCGACTCGAGATCGCCCGGTCCCTCGTCGCCGAGGCCAGGCAGGTCTGGGATCTGAGCGACGAGGGCGGCGAGCAAGGGCACGAAAGTATCCTTGGCTTCTCATGGCCGGAGAGTTCGAATCGATTGAGCGGGCGCGCGAGCGACTCGGTGAGGCGGGCTATCTCGCCGACGACTCGGCAGCGCTCGTCACGTTCCTCGCGGGCCGGCTCGGCAAGCCCGTGCTGGTCGAGGGACCGGCCGGTGTCGGCAAGACCGAGCTCGCCAAGGCGGTCTCGCGGGCGACCGAGCGGAGGCTGATCCGGCTCCAGTGCTACGAGGGCCTCGACGAGGCCAAGGCGCTGTACGAGTGGAACTACCGCAAGCAGCTGCTGCGCATCCAGACCGAGGCGGCCGACACGGGCTGGGAGCGGGTGCAGGACGACATCTTCGGCGAGGACTTCCTGCTCGCGCGGCCGCTCCTGAACGCGATCGCAGCCGAGGAGCCGGTCGTGCTCCTGATCGACGAGATCGACAAGACCGACCAGGAGTTCGAGGCGATGCTGCTCGAGGTCCTGTCGGAGTTCCAGATCTCGATCCCCGAGCTGGGCGTCGTTGAGGCGCGCACGCAGCCGCTCGTGTTGCTGACGTCGAACAACTCGCGCGAGCTGACAGAGGCGCTGAAGCGCCGCTGCCTCTACCTCTGGCTCGACTACCCGGACGTCGAGCGCGAGCTCGAGATCGTCCAGCTGCACGCGCCCGAGCTCGACCAGGCGATCGCGCGCAAGCTGGTCGAGGTCGTCCACATGGTGCGCACGCTCGACCTGAAGAAGCCGCCCTCGATCGCGGAGTCGATCGACTGGGCGCGGGCACTGCTGCTGCTGGGCGCCGAGGACATCGACCGCAGCGTGCTCGAGAAGACGATGTCGATCATCGTCAAGCACCGGACCGACCTGGACCTCGTGGCCGAGCGGGTCGGGGTGAAGCTGGGCGATGGAGTCGTCGGGACCCGGCAGGCCGGCTAGGAATCCGGCGCTGTACGGCGGGATGCCGGCCGCGCCCGGCCCCGACGGCATGGCGCCGCGGCTGCTCGAGTTCGCGGACGAGCTGCGCCGCGAGGGCGTGGCCGTCGGGACGAGCGAGCTGCTCGACGCCTTCCAGGCGCTCGACGCCGTGAGCTGGACCTCGCGCTCGGACTTCCACAGCGCGCTCGCCGCCACGCTCGCCAAGTCCCAGGAGGACCGCCACGTCCTCGACGTGCTCTTCGACCGCTTCTTCTTTCGCATCGTCGAGCGCGAGGCGATCGAGCAGGGCCTGCGTGAGGAGCGCTTCTCGGGCGCGCAGGACATCGACCTCGAGGCGCTGCGCGAGCGCATCCGCGAAGCGGTGCGCGCCGGCAATGACGGCGACATGCGCGACCTGGCCCGGCTTGCGATCGCCGCCTTCGGCCGTCAGGGCGAGGGCTCCGGGGTCATCGGCGTCGACGTCCAGCGCATCCGGCGCACGCTCGGGCTCAAGGGCGAGAACCCGAACACCGAGCTGCCCGACCCCGATTCCGTGCCGCGCGACCAGCTGCAGGAGTTCGAGCGCCACGTGCGCCGCGAGCTCGAGCGCCAGATGATCGAGCGGACCCAGTCGCTGCCGCCGGCGAAGCCGCTGCGGGAGTTCGACCGCGCCCTCCCCACCAACCCCGCCCAGGACCTCTCGCAGGTACACCGGGTGGTGGCGCAGATGAAGAAGCGGCTCGCGTCGCACGGCCGCGAGCACCGCGGCCGGCGGCGCTCGTGGCAGGTGGACGTGCGCCGCACGATGCGCGCCTCGCTGCAGACGGGGGGCGTCCCGCTCGAGCTGAAGTACCGGCCCAAGCGCCCACGACGGCCCGAGCTGTACGTGCTCTGCGACGTGTCGACGAGCGTTACCAGCGCGAGCGTCTTCTTCCTCAGCGTCCTACACGCGCTCCACGACCAGTTCCGCAAGCTGCGCTCGTTCGTGTTCGTCGAGCGGATCTCGGAGGTCACGAGCGTCTTCGAGCGCGAGCGCTCGTTCGAGGCGGTGTCGCGCCGGATCGCCACCGACGCCGGCGTCGCCGACGTCTCCGGCTACACCGATTACGGGCGCGTCTGGGTCGAGTTCCTCGACAAGGTGGTCGACGATCTCGACCCGCGCTCCACCGTGATCGTGCTCGGCGACGCCCGCACCAACGGCCGCGAGCCGCACGCCCCGGTCTTCGGGCACGTGGCCGAGCGCGCCGGCCACACCTTCTGGATCAATCCCGAGCCGCGCCTCTACTGGAACTACGGCGACTCGGTCATGTCCACCTACGAGCCCTTCTGCGACGGGGTGTTCGAGTGCTGGACGACGAAGCAGCTGGAGACGTTCGTGAACGCGATCGCCGAGCTGCGCATCGGCGCCTGATCCGTCCGGTGCCGCGGCCTCCCCTCGAGCGGCCGGGTTCTCACAGCAGGAAGCTGAACTCGGTCGGGCTTACGTCGTAGGTGCAACTCCCGACCATGAGGCTCGCATCGAGGGTCAACGACGTGGTGTCGGTGAAGGTGCCTTTCGCCGTGGTGTTGACCGGCGGGTTCGACTGCGCGTTCGTGCTCTCAAAGCTGAACTGGCCGGTCTGCGGGTCGATCGGCGCGCGGACGACGCCTGCCGGGCCGACCGCGCACGGGGAGTTGGTCCCCGACATGAAGAAGAAGCTGGTGACGTATCCGCCGCTCACCTGCAGGCTGTCATTGGCACCGTTCTCGTAACCGCCGTCGCTCGGCTCGATCGACAGCGCCGGGCGGGCCAGCGGCACGTTCCGCATGGCCGAGGTCAGGGCACGATCGTCGCTGTCACCGTCCGAATCCAGGTCGATGGTCTGCTGCACGCGCACCGACACCGGAACGCGCCTGCCCGCTTGCGCCGCCAGAGCCGATCTCGGGAAGCGGAAGTGATATCCGCCCGGGGCGCGCCGGCGATCGAGGTCGATGTGTTGCGTCGCGGTCCGAGAGGCTTCACCGACGCGCGCGGTCACCCGAGCCCTGTGGATCGTTTCCGGCAGCTCCCTCGCGACCGCGCGCCGCGTGCCGCTCGCGTGGGCTACGCGCACCCATACGACGAGCCGCCCCGCATGGCGGCCTTCCCTCGGGACCAGTGCCCGTACGGTCTCGATTCGAGGCGAGCCGGCCAGCAGTCCTCCGCCGGCCTCGGCCTGGGCTGGTAGCGCAAGCGTCGCCATAGCGAGCCCGGCGACAAGTACGGCCCTCCCGGCAAGCGAATACTCCATTCGCGGGCAAGATACCCCAAGTGGACGGCCGCGCCAGGCCAATAGGACGGGCGAGTTCACGGGCGACGGGCTGATCCCGGACTGAGTCAGTCGGAGCGCGTGCGGCGCTCCAGCCGCACCGATTCTCCTCACCGGTACGACTTTGTGTCGTGAGACGACATCAAGTCGTACCGTCGGCGGGGCGGATTCGGCAGCGACATGCTGGTTGCCGGCTCGGGACACGACCGTCTGGCCGTCCGCGATGGTCGCCGTGACACCGTGAGGTGTGGCGCCGGCCGTGACCGGGTCAAGGCCGACGAGCGCGACCGCCTGCGCGGTTGCGAGCGCATCCGGCGGTAGGGAGCGTCAGCCGCGCGCTGTCAGCGGCCCAGCTCACAGCCGCGGACGTGGTCGCGCTCGTCGGCCAGGACCTTGTCACGTCCACGGCCGCAGAAGATGTGATCCCGCCCCCCGCCGCGTGCGCTTACACGATCGTCCCCCGCGCCGGCGACAAGCAGATCGCGCCCGCGGCCGCCCTGTAGCCGGTCCCTCCCGCGGCCGCCGTAGAGCGTGTCGTGCCCGCGGCCGCCGCGGAGCGTGTCGGCGCCGCCGTGCCTCTCCCCCTTGGCGCCGCGGGCGCAGAGCAGGTCGTTGCCGCCCCGGCCGGCGAGCCGGTCGTCGCCGTTCTTGCCGAACACTACGTCGTCTCGCGGGCCCCCGACCAGCCGGTCGTCACCGCTCCCGCCGACCCGTACCGTCACAGGCAGCGAGCGGCCGGCCCGACCCTCACTCGCCTTCAGGGTCACGACCGCCGAGCCGCGGCGGCCCGGGGCCGCCCTTGACGTGAGCATGCGGCTCGCGCCGCTGCCGGACAGCGTCATCCTGCGGGTCGGGACGAGGGCCTGGTTGGAGGAGGCCACGCTCACCAGCGGCCGGCCACGCGGCCTTCCCGCCTCGGCGAGCGCGAGCCTGATCGTCCCCTCCCGCGCGCCAGGGCCGCACGACCCACCGGGAGCTACGCTCACCTTGGGGGCGGCGCTCGGTGGCGCCGGAATGTTCAGGAGCACGCTGACGGCGTTCCGCTTGCTGTCGGCGGTGGCCAGGTCGGGGAGCGGGTCGGCGTTGAAGTTGCCGGCCGCCACCGAGGCCGCACCGATGGCCTGGAAGTTGTTCGGGCCCACCAACGTGCCAAGGCCGGTTCCGAGCAGCACCAGGACGCCGGCGTTGGAGTTGACTCCGGCGTCGGGATCAGTCGCCGCCACGTCGGCCGCCGAGTCGGCGTTGAAGTCCGCTACCGCCAGCGACGTGGCGGACGAGCCAATCTCGTACTCCGTCCGGGAGCCGAAGGTGCCGTCGCCGGCGCCAAGCACGATCGAGACAGCCCCGTGGAAGAAGAGTTCATCGGCGAACACCAGGTCGGCGTTCGTGTCGCGGTCGAAGTCCCCGACCGCGACAGAATCGGGCGAGGGCCCGGAGTCGGCGCTGGTCGGGCCGCTGAAGGTACCGTCGCCTCTGCCGAGCAGGACGGACGCGTCCACGGAGTTGCCGCCCCCGTTGGCGACGACCAGATCGAGATTGGAGTCGGAATTGAACTCTCCGGTCGCCACGGAAGAGGGGCCGTCGCCGGCCTGGACGCTCGTGGGGCCGCTGAAGCTCCCATCGCCGCTGCCCAGGAGGATCGAAACATCGTCGGACCCGTTGTTCGCCACCGCCAGGTCGGGATGGGAGTCGGCGTTGAGAAAGCCGGCTACCACCCAAGCGGGTGACTGGCCTGCCGTGAAGTTCGCCGGCGCGCCGAACGTGCCGTCGCCCGCGCCGAGCAGCACCGAGACGTCGGCCGAGCTGCCGTTCGCGACCGCCAGGTCGGTGTGCGTGTCGGCGTTGAAGTCCGCGGCGGCGAGCGAGGTGGGACCGTCGTCGGCGGGGTACTCGTCCACGTCGGTGAAGCTGCCTTCCCCGTCGCCGATCAGCACGTCGACCCCGCCGTCGTCAAACAACGTGCCGTTGTTGGCTGTGGCCAGGTCGAGGTGCGAGTCGCCGTTGAAGTCGCTCGCCAGCACCGCCTTGGGGGTGCTGCCGAAGATCGAGACGTCGGCCGAGGTGAAGTTGAGCTGGGCGAACGCAGGAGGGCACGCAACCAAGCAGAGCGTCAGCGTCGTCGCGAGCGTGACCCTCGCGTTCACGGAGAGCGCCTTACCCGACACATCGCGTGCGAGCGTACTGGCCGGGACCCAGGTGCGCTCCACGCCGCCGGGCTAGACTCATGGTCTGAACAACAGGGGGGCTCGCGGGATGGCGGGCTGAGAGGGCGCCCACGGCACATCACCGCCCGGCGCCGACCCTTCGAACCTGTGGGGTAATGCCCGCGGAGGGAGCGATGCATAGACAGGCCGAGGCTCCCGTACAGGAGCCTCTCTCTTTCGAGAACGTCACCCGCCGCTACGGCGCGCTGACCGCGCTGGCGGGCATCGACCTGACCCTCCGCGCGGACGAGATCACCGCCGTCGTCGGCCCCTCGGGCTCCGGCAAGTCCACGCTGCTCGAGCTCGTGGCGGGCCTCCAGGACCCCGACGAGGGCGTCGTGCGGGTGAACGGAGCGGTGAGCGCCGCCGAGCGCCGCGCGGCCTGCGCGTACATGCCCCAGCGCGACCTGCTGCTGCCCTGGCGCGACGCGCTCGGCAACGCCGCACTCGCGCTCGAGTGCCAGGGCGTGCCGCGCTCCGAGGCGCGCCGGCGCGCCGAGCCGCTCTTCGAGCGCTTCGGGCTCGCGGACTTCGAGCGCTCGCGGCCCGCCGAGCTGTCCGGCGGCATGCGCCAGCGCGTCGCCTTCCTGCGCACGCTCCTCCCCGGCCGCCCCCTGCTGCTGCTCGACGAGCCCTTCGGCGCGCTCGACGCGATCACGCGCGCGGACCTGCAGGAGTGGCTCGCCGGCATGCTCTCCGAGGAGCCGCGCACCGTGCTGCTCGTGACCCATGACGTCGAGGAGGCGATCTTCCTCGCCGACCGCGTGATCGTGCTGTCGGCGCGACCGGGGCGCATGGTCGCGGAGTTCGAGGTGGCGCTGCCGCGGCCGCGCTCGGTCACCGACCCGGAGCTCGCTCTGCTGCGCGGCGAGGCGCTGGAGGCGCTGCGCTCATGAGGTACGTGCTGAGCGCAGCCCTGCTCGTCCTGTTCGTCCTCGCCTGGCAGGGCGTGGCCTCACTCGACTCGGTGGACGACCTCACGCTCGCCTCGCCCGTCGAGACCTGGGACGCGCTGCGGACGGACTGGTCGCTCCTCTGGGACAACGCCTGGGTCACGCTCGTCGAGGTGCTGCTCGGCCTCGCGATCGCCGTCGTGGCGGGCGTCGGCCTCGCGATCGTGATGCACCTGATTCGGCCGCTGCGCGATGCCGCCTACCCCCTGCTGGTGGCCTCGCAGGCGATCCCGATCGTCGTGCTCGCGCCGCTCTTCGTGCTCGCCTTCGACTACGGCATCGGCCCGAAGCTCGCCATCGTCGCGCTGATCTGCTTCTTCCCGATCACCGTCAACCTGCTCGACGGCCTGCGCTCTGTCGAGCCCGACCTGATCAAGCTGATGCGGAGCTTCGGCGCGTCGCGACTGCGCACGCTGCGCTCGGTGGAGCTGCCCGCGTCGCTCCCGTTTCTGTTCAGCGGCCTGAAGGTGGCCGCTACGGTGTCGGTGATCGGCGCCGTCTTCGGCGAATGGGCCGGAGCGGACGAGGGTCTGGGCAGACTCGTCCTGCTCGGGAACACCCAGCTCCAGACGCCGCGCGTCTACGCCGGGATCGTGATCCTCACGCTGATGGCCGTGGCGCTGTTCGCCCTGGTCGCGATCGCCGAGCGCGTCGCCTGCCCGTGGAACCAACCCGTGCGCACCCGGCCGAGCCGCGTGCTTCGGCACAGCTGAAAGGAACGAATCGCATGAGAAAGCTCCTCCCACTGACCGCGGCCCTGCTGCTGGGCCTGGTCGTGCTCGCCGGCTGCGGCGAGAAGGAGGACGTGCTCGAGCCGGGCGGCTCGAAGCGGGTCGAGCTCATGCTCGACTACTTCCCGAACGCGGACCACGCCGGCATCTATGCGGCGCAGGCGGCCGGGTACTTCGAGGAGGCGGGCCTCGACGTCGAGATCCGCACGCCGCCGGACCCGTCGGCGCCGATCAAGCAGGTCGCCGCGGGCAACGTCGACCTCGCCATCTCGTACGAGCCGGAGGTGTTCCGCGCCCGCGAGATCGGTCTGAACGTGGTGAGCATCGCCGCGATCGTCCAGAAGCCGCTCACCTCGATCATCTCGCTGCCGAAGGCCAAGATCCGGGCGCCCAAGGACCTGAAGGGCAAGACCGTCGGGACCGCCGGCATCGACTACCAGACGGCCTACCTCGAGACGATCCTCGCCGAGGCCGGCGTCAACACCGACGACGTGAAGGTGCGCAACGTCGGCTTCAACCTCACCCCCGCCCTGCTGACCGGCCGGGTCGACGCGGTGCTCGGCGCGTTCTGGAACTACGAGGGCACCGATCTGAAGATGCGCGGCAAGAAGCCGCAGATCATCCGCATGGAGGAGGCGGGCGTGCCGACCTACAACGAGCTCGTGCTGGTGGCGAACCAGGACGCGCTCGAGCGCGACGGCGGCAAGCTGCGCGCGTTCATCGGCGCCCTGTCGCGCGGCACGCGCGACCTGCGCGAGAACCCCGACGAGGCCATCAAGGGCCTGCTCGAGGCGAACCCCGATCTCGACCCGGAGCTCCAGCGCGAGGTGGTCGAAGTCACGCTTCCGCTCTTCTTCCCGCCCGAGGGCAAGCCCTACGGCTGGCAGGATCCCGAGCAATGGGACGTCTTCTCGGCCTGGATGCTGGACAGCGGGCTGCTCGACGAGCCGCCCGATCCGGCCGCCACCCACAGCAACCGGCTGCTACCGGGGGCGGGGTTATAGCCAGCCCGATCCTGTACGACGCCGACTGCGGCTTCTGCCGCTGGTGTCTGGCGCAGGTGCTGCGCCTGGACCGCCGCCGCAGCCTGCGCCCGGTTGCGCTGCAGGACCCAGAGGCTGACCTGCTCCTGTCCGGGATGCCCTCGGACAAGCGGATGGCCTCCTGGCATCTCGTTGGAGACGACGGGCGGGTCCACTCGGGCGGCGCGGCGTTCGCTCCGCTGCTTCGCCTGATTCCGGGCGGGGGCCCGGCGGCTCGGGCGCTGGAGGCTGTCCCGGCGGTCCCGGACGTCGGCTACCGCGCCGTCGCGGGCCGCAGGTCCTTCTTCGGGCGCCTGATCCCCGCCCGCAGCAAGGCCCGCGCGCAGGAGCGCATCGACGCCGCCGCTCAACGCCGGGCGTAGAAGGGCGCACGGCCGGGCCCGGCATGTACTTCGAACCGGACACCTTCGTACTGGACGCGGCGCAGGCGGTCTGTGTCGGCCTGCCGGCCGCCGGCCTGCCGGCGTTCCTGCTGCGGCTCAAGGGCCGCGGCTGGGCGCTCATCGGCCCCGTGTCCGTGGTCGTGAGCGTGGTGGCGATCGCCGCCGTGAGCACGAGCGCCGACGTGATCACCTGGATCGCGCTGCTGCTCGTGCCGCCCGGGTGCGCGCTCGCGCTCGGCTGGGCGGCCCACGGCGCGCGGCCATGGATGGCGATCGGGGTCGTGCCGCTGCTCGCGGTGGCGATGGCGGCACCCGACGACCCGTCCGGCCGGGTCGCCCGGCTGCTGCTGATCATCGGCTCGTGCGTGACGCTCGGGAGGCTGCTGGCCGGCGCCACGCCGCTCCTCTTCCTGAAGCTGGGCGTCGTGGCGATGACGGTCATCGACGCCGTGTTCATCTTCGGAGACCTGTGGGGCGACCAGAACGCCGCCTTCAACGCGGCGGCGCCCGCCGAGCAGCTGCCGCGCCTTCAGGTCGCTGACATCGGGGACGTGTCGACCGACTACGGCGACTACTTCATCTCCGGGCTGGTGGGCGGGATCCTCGCCGCGGAGCGACACAATCAGGCGCTCGCGGCGCTCGCCACGCTGGTGGCCCTCGAGGCCTGGAACCAGCTCTTCGCCGTGGTCGACTCGCTGCCCGGCACGGTCCCGCCCACCGCCGTGATGCTCGCCTTCGAGGCCTGGCGGCGCTGGGGCGAGCGCAGGCGCCCGGTGCCGGCCTAGACGGCCAGGATCCCGTCGAGCGCCAGCAGGACGCCGAGCGCGACGAGCCCGAGGGCGAGCAGGCGAGACACCCAGCGGAGAACACGGCCGCGCGGACCGTCGATCGGCCAGGCGGCCGCCGCGGCCGTGAGCAGGCCCACGCCCAGCGCCATCGCCCCCACCGCCACGACGACACCGCTGTCCGCGCCCGCGCCGAGCGCCAGGACGATCAGCGCAGGACGAGCGACCAGCGGGACCGCGACCGGGACGAGCGCGGCGCGCCGGCCCTCGAGGGCGGGCTCCGGGCTCGGCGGGCGCCGAAAGACGTCGATCGCCCCTGCGAGCGCCGCCACGATTCCGGCGGCGATGCGGAAGGACGACTCGCTCACGTCGAGCGCGTCGAGCAGCGGGTCCCCGAGCAGGGCGGCCACGCATACCGCGATCGCCCCGGCGATGCCGCCGAGAGCCGCCAGCTCGCCCACCTCGCGCGGCGAGCGCCCTGCGCGCGGCACGCCGAAGGCGGCCCGCGCCGGGTTCAGCGCCAGCAGCAGCACGGCCGCCCACAGCCAGCCTGAGGGCGAGTCGTTGCCGGACGGCGCCGAGCCGGCCGCCTGCGCGATCGGGATCGTCCGCAGCAGCCCGGCGAGGGCGTGCTGCTGGTCGTCCATGCGAGTGGTCCCATCGACGAACCAGGCCCCCTCCACCCGCTCCGGCGCCGGGGCGCCCTCGGCGTCGGCGGCTGTGGACTGCTCGTCGACGGCGAGCCCCGCGACGCAGGTGGCCCGCTCGGCGAGCGGCGCGCTCAGGTCGGCGAGCCTGGCATCCGCCTGCGCGGTCAGCCACCAGCCCGTGATCGCCTCGCCGACGACCCCGAACCAGCCACCGCGCGGCTCGTAGCCGCCGCGCACGACTGCGCCCCAGGGGCCGAAGAGCTGGCCGAGGTAGCGCGCCTGCATGCCGAACATCCCCGCCTGCTCGCGCGCGTAGTCGAGCTCGTCGGCGCTCAGCGGCGGGTCGCCGCGATCGGGGAACTCCACGGTCTCGGCCTGGCCGTAGGCCGCCCAGTGGTCGGGAATCGGGGGCCAGTGGTCCTCGACCTCGTCACGCGACGTCGCCAGGTACCCGCC
The DNA here is from genome assembly GCA_963814095.1 of uncultured Thermoleophilaceae bacterium. Classification (GTDB taxonomy): domain Bacteria; phylum Actinomycetota; class Thermoleophilia; order Solirubrobacterales; family Thermoleophilaceae; genus JACVRW01. Next base: position 495,870 of record CAWFBT010000006.1, read on the forward strand.
GATTCGGTCGGCGACTCGTCCCCAGCCCTCGTCGGGGAAGGCGCGGTGGAGGAGCCCGAGCGCCCAGTAGGCCTCACCGGTGTAGTACTTCGAGTACAGATCGGGCACCGGCGCGCCACTACCTGAGTCGTACTCCGCGAGCACGGCGCCCGACGGCTCCGTCTGAGCCACGAGAAAGCGCCCGAGGCGGCGCAGCTCCTCGTCGTAGCGCTCGTCCCCGGTCGCCTCGCGCCGGATCGCGAGGCCGGCGACGAGCAGGGCCGTGGCGCCCGTGGTGGTGCGGCCGTCGTGACTGAAAGCCGCCCAGTCGTCGTCCTCCTCGAGGCGCGCGAGCGCCCACTCGGTGCCCCGGTCCGCCGAGCGCAGCGCGCCGGGCAGCCCGGCCGCGGCCGCCTGGTAGAGCCCCATCGTCACGCCGGCGTGGCGCACCTCGTTGTACTCGGGCGAGACGGAGTCATCGCGGACGTCGTACTCGTAGAGCCAGTCGCCGTCGGGCTCCTGGTTGCGGACGAACCAGTCGACTGCGGCCTGCGCCGAGCGCTGCAGCTCCGCGGGGCTCACCGTGGGGCAGCGCTCGGGAGGGGAGCCGACGCCGAGGACGAGGATGAGGAGCAGCGCCAGGACGAGGCCGGCGCGCCAGACGCGGCTCATGTCTGCCCGGCCGCCACCGCCGCGCGGGCGCCGGACCCGCCGCGGCGGGCCCGGCGGACCTCGGGCAGGAGCAGCACGGGCAGCGCAAACCAGGCCGTCAGCGGGAGCCGGCTCAGGGCGAACACCACGGCCGGCATGCCACCAAACGCCTTGCCGTCGCGGTCCACCAGCTCGAGCCGGGAGCCGGGTTCGACCCGGAAGCGAGCGAGCCAGTCAAGCGCGCGCACGGTCGCGGCGAGCCTCCGCTCGCGCGCAACACTCGGATCGAAGCGCAGCACCCGGTCGCGAGTCGACGGCACGGCCCAGACGGCCAGCACGGCGATTGCGAGCAGCGAGAAGACCTGCACCGACGCGGAGCCCTCGATCGACAGGTGGAAGACGACGGCGACCCAGACGGCGGCGTAGCGAGTGCCGCGCCACCACAGGCCGAGCGCGATGAACAGCTCGGTGAGCACGACGAACTTGGCCGCCCCGGTGTGGAAGCCACGGTCCGTGACGACGGACACGAGCCAGTCGGGAAAGCCGCCCAGCTCGTCCTGCGAGCGGTTCACGCGCTGCCACGTGACCGTGCCGCCGAACCAGTCCGGGTCGACCAGCTTGCTGAAGCCGGAGGCCCCGTAGACGACGGCGCACTCGAAGCGCAGCAGCCACAGCGGCCAGGCGGGGGCCGTGAGACCGAGCGGCGGAAGCCCGCGGCGCCGTCGCAGCCACGCGTCGAGCGACAGCTCGCGCCCGCACGGCGCCAGCGCCAGCAGGCCGAGCACGATCACGAGGTACGCCCGGTTGTTGTGGAAGTGCGTGGTCGACAGGAAGAGGTTGTAGGCGACGATCGCGAACGTCGTCGCGGTCGCCAGGCGGGTGAGGAGTCCGAGCGTCATGAAGACGGCGGCGAGCGCCCCGAGCCACAGCAGGCCGACATACACGTCGCCGGGCAGCTCCGGATACCAGGAGGCGTAGGGCTCGTAGAAGACGTCCGAGTAGATGTGCCCGTCGACCGCGTCGGAGAGGAACGGGCGCAGGTGCAGCAGCACGACCGGTCCGGCGAGCACCCGCAGCAGCGCGAGCGCGCGCATGCTCACCCTGCGCCCGAGCAGCTCGTCGAAGCGCGCGATCACCGGACGTCGCCGCGCACGTGGCTGCGCAGGACCTCGGTCCGCGCCGGATCGTCGTTGTGCCAGGCCGTGACCTCGGCCTCGAGGTAGCGCGTCTCGCGGTCGCGCGGCGTGTTGGCGGCCACCCAGTCGAGAGCAGCGTCGAGGAAGGCGATCTGGTTGTCGAGCCCGGCGTCGGCGTGATGGCGCAGCGCGGGGTAGCGGAGGCCGCGGTCCAGAACGAGCTCGTCCCAGCGGTAGCCCGCCCAGCCGGCCTCGACGGGCAGGCGCCGGCCGTCGGCGGTGACGCGGACCACGTCGGCGCGCCAGGTACTCGACTCGGGGAACATCTGGAAGGCGAACTCCTTGTGGTCCGCCCAGTAGCCCCTGGCCACGAGAGCGAGCTGCACGACAACGACGGCGACGACCACAACGCGCCGCCCCACGACCGTGACCCTCGACCGCACGCGGCTACGATGACACGGGCCGCAGGAGCCCGTGGCCCGCGGCTCCCAGACGGGTTGACGTAGCTCGACGCTCAACTCTCCTTCGGCCCGAGGAAAGAGAACTCACACCGCCGGGCACCTCGAACGGCGGGTCACCCGGCTCGCTTCACTCAGCCTGCTCGCTCTCGTCCAGGTCGAGCGCGATCGAGTTGATGCAGAAGCGCTGGCCGCTGGGCCCGGGACCGTCCGGGAAGACGTGGCCCAGATGGCTGCCGCAGCGGGCGCACAGCACCTCGGTGCGGATCATCCCGTGCGAGGTGTCCTCGTGGAGCTCGACCGCCTCGGCGAAGGCGGGCTCGGTGAAGCTCGGCCAGCCACTGCCGGACTCGTACTTCGTGTCGGAGCTGAACAGCTCGTTGCCGCAGGCTCCGCAGCGGTAGATGCCGTCTGCCTTCGAGTAGGTGTACGCGCCGGTGAAGGGCGGCTCGGTGCCCGCCTCGCGCAGGATTCGGAAGCGCTCGGGCGGTAGCTCCTCGCGCCACTCAGCATCGGTCTTTTCGAGTTTCTCCATCTTCCCTCCGTTCGGGTGAGCCAGCGCTACTGCGTAAAGCGTCTCTGCAGAGCGTAGATGCCTGCCAGCCCCGCCCATTCCTCGTAGGGGGCGAAGAAGGAGCGAACCTCGTCCTCGGTGGCGCGGCGGCCGAGGCCGGCGAGGCGGCCCACGAGCTTCACGTAGGCGAGGTCGAGTGCCGGCAGCATGTCGTCGCGCCCCTGACCCTCGAAGGCGAGCATCTCGATCGTCCAGTTGCCGATGTTGGGGATCTTCAGGAGGCGCCGCCAGGACGGCTCGTGGCGGCTCAGGTCCGCGCGCCCCGACGCCACCTCGCGGGCGGCGCGGATCAGCGCCATCGAGCGCTTCGGGGCCAGCCCGCAGGCGTCGAGCTCAGCCGGCGCACGGCCGGCGAGCCGCTCGGCGCCGGGGGGTGAGAAGAAGCGCCCGCACGTGCTGCGGCGCCCGTGCCGCCGCACTATCGAGCGCTCGATCGAGGCCGCACGGCGCGACTCGATCAGCTGCTCGCACACCGCCCAGGCAAGCGCCTCGAAGGGCTCCGGGCGCCGGCGCGGCCGCACCCAGGGACGCGCGCACACGACGGGGCCGATCAGCGGGTCGCGCCTAAAGCGCGCGTGGAACTCCGACACGTCGTGGTCCGTCCCGAGCGCGAAGCGCATGCGCTCGATGCCGGCGCTCGCCGCCTTGCGCGAAGCGGCCTCGGCCCGGAAGCGGACGGCGCGGCCGGCGGGCCAGGCATAGACGAGTACCTGCTCGCCCTCGACCCACAGCACGCGCGCGAGCGCCTCACCGCGGCGCACCAGCACGCGGTCCCGTCCCGCCGTGGGGAGCCGGTACGGCCCCACGGGCACGACGTCGAGCTCCAGCGTGGCGGTTATTTGTCCTTGAGGAGGTGGATGTCGACGAGGAACGAGCGCGAGGCCGCGATCTCGGACTTCTTGCGTCCTCCACCGAGACGGAGCGTCGCCGCTCTGCGCGGGCGGCGCAGCAGCTTCACGAGCACGAAGGTCGCGACTCCCACGAGGAACCCGCCGGTGGCCGCCACCACGGCGGCGGGCAGGGACACCTCGCGCCGTGGCTCGATCACCCGCGGCTCCGCCAGCACCGGGAGCGGGCGGACCTCGGCCTCCTCGGTGCGGTCTGGATCGGGCAGCGGGACTGGATCGGGCACGAGGTCGCCGAGTCTAACGGGCCGGTCAGAGGGGGCGCTCGTAGACCCGGTACTTCTTAACGATCGTGCCGCCCATCGCCGCCATGGCGCGGTTCATGGCCTTGTTCGTCTCGAGGATCCAGCCCATCTCGCCGCCCTTGACCGGTGTTGCCTCGGCCATGTCGAAGTGCTCGGCGTACAGCCCGGCGGCCACGCCGGTGTGCTGGTAGGCGGGCCTCACGCCGAGAAAACCGACCCGCACCTGCGTGACGATCCGCTTGCGATTCAGGTAGTGCCACCAGCCGAACGGCAGGATGCGGCCGTTCATGCGCTTCAGGACCTGGTTGATATCGGGGACGCTGATCGCGATCCCGACGGTCTTGCCCTCCGCGTCCTCGGCAACCATGAACCAGTTGCGGTCGTAGACGAGCTGGAGCTCCTGGGCGTAGGCGTCGAGGTCGGCCTTCGAGTACGGCACGAAGCCCCAGTTGCGCGACCACGCCTCGTTGTAGATCTCGGCGAAGGAGTCGAGCTCGCGCCGCAGCCGGCGCCGGCTCATCTTGCGGATCCTGATGCCGTGCTTGGGCTCGAGCTGCTCGGCGAGGTCCCAGATCATCGGCATCACCTTGTCGCGGCCCGAGATGTGGAGCTCCCACATGAGCAGGTCCATCGCCTTCTCGAGCCCGGCCGCCTCGCACAGCTCTCTGTAGTAGGGCGGGTGCCAGGGCTGGCGGATCATCGCGGGGCGCTCGTAGCCCTCGACGAGCACGCCGCTCTCGTCGTTCATCGAGAAGTCCATCGGGCCGATCATCAGGTCGCGGCCGCGCTCGCGCAGCCAGCCCTCGGCGGCCTCGAGCAGCGCCCGCATCACGGCCGGGTCTTCCTCCAGCTCGAGGAACCCGAACATGCCCCAAGCGTTGCCGTGGAACTCGTTGAACGCCGTGTCGATCTGCGCGCTCACGCGGCCCGTCACGCGGCCATCGCTGCGGGCCACGAAGAGCTGCGCCTCGCCGTGCTTGAAGTACGCGTTCAGGCGCGGGCTGAGGAATGCCCGGCGCTCGATCCGGAGCGGGGGAATCCACATTTCCGCGTTAGAGTGCAGCCGGTACGGAAGCTCGATGAACTCGCGCAGATCGCTGCGCGACCGGACGGGCTTCACCTCGACGGACACGGCGCGGGACCCTACATGCCGACCGCTATCGATCTCTTCGAAAAGGCACGCCGTCACGAGCGCCTGGAGCAGCTGCAGGCGGCACGCGATCACGATCTGATGCCCTACTTCAGGGTGCTCGAAGGACCCGCCGGCCCGGTGGTCGAGATGGAGGGCAGCCGGCGCATCATGCTCGGCTCGAACAACTACCTCGGCCTGACCGGCGACGAGCGCGTCAAGGACAGCGCCCGCCAAGCGCTCGAGCGCTACGGCACGGGGCTGACGGGCTCGCGCTTCTTGAACGGCACGCTCGACCTCCACCTCGAGCTCGAGAGCATGCTCGCCGACTGGATGGGCACCGAGGACGCGCTCGTCTTCACCACCGGCTACCTGGCGAACACGGGCTCGATCGGGACGCTGCTCGGCCCCGAGGACACCGTCATCTGCGACACCGGCGACCACGCCTCGATCCTCGACGCGGTCTCGATGAGCCGCGCCCGCATCCGCCCCTTCCGGCACAACCGGCTCGACAAGCTCGAGACGATGCTCTCGCGCGCCGAGGGCGACGGCGGCGGCGTGCTCGTCGTGGTCGACGGAGTCTTCTCGATGGAGGGCGACCTGGCGCCGGTGCCGGACGTCGCGGCGCTCTGCCGCCGGCACGGCGCGCGCCTGATGGTCGACGAGGCGCACGGCGTGGGCGTGCTCGGCGCCCGCGGCGCGGGCGCCTGCGAGCTCTACGGCGTCGAGGACGAGATCGACCTGCGCATGGGGACCTTCTCGAAGTCGCTCGCCTCCTGCGGCGGCTTCGTCGCGGGGCCCTCCGAGGTGATCGACTTCCTGCGCGTCCAATCGCGCTCGTTCATGTTCACCGCGGCCGCGGTTCCGGCCGCGATCGGCGCCGCGATGGGCGCCCTCGAGATCATCCGCTCGGACGAGGGGCCGGCGCTGATGGCGAAGGTGCTCGACAACGCCCGCTACCTGCACGACGGCCTCGCCGACCTCGGCTACCAGGTGATGGAGCCGAACCTGATGCCGGATGGCTCCGAGGTCATCACCCCGATCGTCCCGGTCCTGATCGGCGACGACTGGAAGGCCGTGCTGCACTGGAAGGCGCTCTACGACGCGGGCGTCTACGTGAACGTCGCGATCTACCCCGCCGTCCAGCGCGGCGGCGCGCTGCTGCGGACGAGTGTGATGGCGACCCACGAGCGCGAGCACCTCGACGAGGCACTGGCCGCGTTCGAGCGCGTCAAGGCCGAGGTCGAGACGCTGCAGCCACCGGCTTAGGGGCCGAGATCCGGTCTTGCCTTGCTCGCGCCGGAACCACGCGCCCACAACGACGACGGGCCGCCCGCAGGCGGCCCGTCGCTTCGTACTCTCGCTACTCGCCTGCTAGCCGGGTGGCAGCAGGTGCTGGAGCGTGCGTCCCATCAGGTCGGCGCGCGCCTCGGGCGTGTTCACGCCCTCGAACCCGAATCCGTAGACGAGACCCTCGTCCGTCTTCGTCACGGCCGCATCCTCGAAGATGACCTCCGAGCGGATCCAGTCGTTCAGGTTCTGTGACGGGCCCTCCGGATGGGCGCCCGGCACCTCCCAGCCTCCGAGATCCGTCTCGAAGGACGTCTCGACGGGGGCCTGACCGCCGACGGTCACGGTCGTGTCGTCCACCAGCACGCCGGGCACGGCCAGCGTGCCCCAGTCGGTGGCGTACACGATCGAGAGCTGGACCTGCTTGCCCGCGTAGGCACTCAGGTCGATGCTCCACTCCTGCCAGCCGCCGGAGTTGCCGGTGGCGGCGTTCCACGCGCCGGTGGTCCCGGTCGGCGTGCAGGAACCCTCGCCCGCCGGGTCGAAGGTCGTGTAGTTGCGGAGCCTGTTGTGCAGCTCCTCCGACCATCCGCCGGCGCAGCTTGCGCCGGTGTCCGTCCCGGTGTGCCCGTTTGCATCGGGCAGCGTGGTCCAGTCGCCGGCGGGTGTGCCATCGGCGTTGATCGTCTGAGCCTCGACGAACACGTAGTCCCAATCGGGCTCCGTGTTATACGAGGTCCAGAACGACAGGTTGCCGCTGGTCGCGCCTCGCAGGTCCACCGTGCGCGTCAGACGCTTGTACGCCTCGCTGATGTTCTGCGAGGTCATGTACCACGATCCGGTGCGCGGATCGAACGGCGCGCCCTCGGTCGCCCAGTCCGCGGCCTCTTCGGACGCGAACTGCGGGTAGTTCTCCGGCTCGAGGATGCTCGACGTGACCAGGTGCGTGCCGGTACCGATGCCGTCACCCTCCTGGTTGCCCGCACTCGTCGCCGGGTCATTCAGCGAGAGCGTCAGGCCCTCGAGCGGCGACGACAGGCCCACGACGTCGAACACGCCGCCAGCCGGGTTGAGCCCGCCCCCGTCAGCTCGCACGTACGACCCCAGGTAGTACTGGAGGAAGTCGTTCGAGAGCGGGGCGCAGACGCCGCCGTCCGTCGTGGTCACGTCACCGTCGCAGGTGCTGAGCGGCAGCCCGTCCTGCGGGTACTCGACCAGGTCGTACTGGCGGCCGGCGTTGACTCCGGAGAGGGAGACCGTCCCGCCCTCGTTGACGAAGTCGCGCACCGCCATCGTGGTGAGGTGCGCCTCCTCGCCCGCCACGCCGGGCTGCGCAGCAGCACGCGTGACGTTGTCGTTCCCGGTCTCCCAGATGATCGCGTCGTAGTGGCTCAGCACTCCGAGCGCGTCCGGGGGCACGCGGCCCTCGGCATCGAGGTCGTAGACGTCGTAGTCGACGTCGTTGGCCTCGAGTGCGTCCGCGTAGTAGGACACGTAGAACGGCCCGTCGGTCGACGGATACGCCGGGAACGCCGAGTTCCCGGTGTAGTCCTCCTGCGCGAGGATCAGGACCCGCGCACCGGAGTCGCTGCGCACGTTGTACGTGAACGAGCGGCTCTCGATGTCGTCGCGCGCCGTCCGCTTCTTGTTCTCGGCGCTGAACCAGACCTCGACGTCATCGCCGGGGTCGGTCCCGCGGACCACCCCGCGGACGCGGTGGTACCAGTAGTCGCCCTCGTCGCCGTAGCGCTCGCCGCCGGCCCACTCCTCGGTGCGGGCGGTGCGTTCACGGCCGTCGCCTATGCGGTAGTGCATCGTGATCCGGCCGATGTCGCGGCGCGCGTTGACCTGGACCGTCTGCGGGTCGCCGAACGACACGTTGAAGCGATCCAGCTGGAAGTCAGGCGCCTCGTTGCCGAGGTGGCTGTCCGGGTTGTCCGGATCGTCCGCCGAGCGAGCGAGGTCGAGCGCGAACTGCACGTGCCGCTCGAACTCGAACTGAACGTCGGCCTCGACGTCCTGGAAGATGAACCCGCTTCCCGTGCCGGTTCCACCGGTGCCCTCGGGCGTGAACGACTGGACGCGATCGGCCTGGTACATGTGGTCGTTCGTGTCGCCGTTCGTCGTGTAGAGGTCGGCGCCGACATCCGGGTCGAAGCCGGGGATCGCCGGGTTGTCGTCGTTGCCGGCGAGCGTCTCGAAGACCGCCTCGTCGGCGAAATGCGTGTCGACCTGCCAGCCGGGCGGCCACAGCAGCAGCTGCCCGAAGGTGTGGTCGTTCTTGTTTGACGTGAAGTGAACCCGGTTCATCAGAGAGAGGAAGGCGCGGGTCTCCGGCTCGGAGGCCGGCCCCGTGCCGTGGTAGGTCTCACTCGAGAGCTCACGGTTCGAGCCCTCGTCGTCATAGGCCCAGCGCGTCGGGTAGTTGCGGTTGATGTCAACACCGTCGATGGCGCCGATCTCACCGTCGCCGTTGTTGTCGCGCAGGTTCTTGCGCCACAGCCGGTTCTCGGGGGTGAACGTGTAGTCGTACCCGTCCGGGTTGACGACCGGGATGAACCACAGCTCGGTCCTGTCGACGAGCCTCGTCAGCTCACGCGCCGAGACGCCCTCGATCGGCTGACCGTCGGTGCCGACGGCGGTGCCGCGCTTGCCGTAGTTGTCGACGAACATCCGCAGCGTGCGCCGGTTCGTCTCGCCGGCGAGCCACTCGCGGGCATGCTGCGTAGCCGAGTAGAGCACCGCCGGGCGACGCCCGTCCGGAGTCCTGTCGGCGTTCTTCGTGATCCGCAGCGCGTAGATCGGCACGTCGTTCAGCGTGCGCCCGAGCGTGACGAGCTCGGTGATCTTGTCGTAGCGGTTCGCGATCTTCTTCAGCTGCGTGACGAAGTTGTCGGTGGGGTTGCCGGCCGCGCCGGACAGCTCCACGTCGGTGCGCGCGTACGGGCGCCAGACCTGCCAGCCGCCGGCCGCCTGTGCCGCCGCGGCGCGCCTGGCTGTGCGCCCGCGCCGATCGCGCAGCAGCTTGGCCTTCACGCCCTTGCCGCGCAGCTTGGAGACCTGGCCCTTCGTGGCGACGATCTCGATGCCGCCGCGGCGGTGGCCCTCCAGGATGTCGAAGCCCTGGCGCTTCAGCTCGGCGAGCTGCTTCGCACCGGCGTCGACCTTGTAGGCGTTCAGACCGACCGAGGCTGTAGCCGAGCCGGTGAACGCAAGCGCCGCGAACGCGATCAGCGCCGCGACTGCCATTAAGAACCTCATATGTGGAAATCCTCCCTCCGGCTGACCGCGCAGCGGCCGCCGGTGCCCATGGACATGCCCCGCTGTTGGGGCGTCTGGGCCTTACCCCCTTTCGGGGATCACGACACCTCGGTGAGCGGTGTTCCGCGCCGTCTGGCGCGGCGGCGCTTCAGGCGCGCGACGATCGCGGCGAGCCCCGGCGGGAGGCGTCCGTCGGTGGAGAGCCAGGACCCGGCGAGGATGAGGAGCAGCCCGACGACGGTGCCTGTCGTGACGCTCTCGTCGAGGATCGCGACTCCGAGGGCGAGCGCGACCACCGGGTTGACGTAGGTGATGATCGTGGCGCGTCCCGGGCCGATCTCGGTTATGAGGCGGAAGAAGAACAGGAAGGCGATCGCAGTGCAGACGATCCCGAGCGCGAACACGGAGGCGATCGCGTCCCCGCTCGGCGCCTCGCTCGGGAACCCCGCGATCCCTGCGGGCAGCAGGAACAGCGAGGCGCAGCCGAGCGCTCCCGCGATCGGCCCGATCGGGTCGACGTCCGAGAACTGGCGCTTGACGATCATCGGGCCGCAGGCGTAGCCGAACGCCGCCAGCAGGATCGCGGCCGCGCCCACCAGCTCTGCGCTGCTGCCGGAGACGTCGATCCCGACGAGCGCCACCACTCCTGCGAGCCCGACGAGCATGCCGACGAGCCGCGTCGGAGTGGGCCGCTCCGAACGGTCGAAGCGCAGGGCGAGGCCGGCCACGAACAGCGGCACGGCGGCGATCAGGATCGCGGCCAGCGAGGAGGCGAGGTGCTCTTCGCCGAAGGCGATCATCGGGAACGGGATCGTGATCTCCACGAATGCGAAGGCGGCGAGCCAGCGCAGATCGAGGCCGCGTAGCGCCCCGCGCCGGTACGCGATCGGCAGCAGGATCAGCGCCGCCATCGCGACGCGCGACCAGGCGACGAAACCGGCGGACAGCTCCTCGACGGCGACCTTGATGAAGAAGTAGGGAACGCCCCAGAGCACCGAGACGCACGCGAACAGAAACCAGCCGCGCGTGCTCATGCGACCACTCGGAGCAGCGCGGCTGCCGCCGCGGCCACCAGCACGACCACGATCAGGGGCGCCTTGAGCGCGATCGCCGCTGCCGCCGCCAGCAGGCCGGCGCCGCGCTCGTCGAGCACGAGCTTCTCCTCGGTGGCGAACGCCTGGGTCGCGACGAGCGCGGCGAGCAGCGCGGGGCCGACGAGCGCGACCATGCGGCCCGTGCGCTGCGGCAGCTGGCGGTCGCCCGCGAGCACGGGCCCGGCCGCCTTGATGGCGACGGTCGCCAGTCCGACGACGAGGACGGCCGTCCAGACGGCGCTCACGACGCGGGCCTCGCTCGGCGTTGCGTGCCTCTGCTCGACCCGCGCCCGCTCGCGGGCGCTCGTCGCGCTCGGGCAGGAGGCCGAAGAGGACGCCGCAGGTGGCGGCTATCACCGGCACGCCGGCGGGCGTCAGCGGGGTGAGAAGCAGTGCGATGCCGCCGCCGGCGAGGGCCGCGGCGAAGGCCCGGCGGTTGCGGACGAGCGGGACGAGCAGGGCCAGGAAGAGCGCGGGGAAGGCCGCGTCGAGGCCGAGCGTCGCCGGGTCGCCGAGGGTGCCGCCCGCAACCACGCCGATCACGGTACCGCCGACCCAGCCGGCGTACAGGACCAGGCCCGCGCCCAGCATGCGCCGGATGTCGAAGCGACCGTCTCTCCTGCGAGACCGCCCAGCTCTCGTCGACGAGCAGCTGCGACTCGGCCGCGCGCCGGGCCGCCCCGCCGCGGAAGCTGCGCGCGGCCGCCAGGCCCATCGGCCCGTAGCGCGCGTTGAGGAGCACGGCGGCGGCGATTGCCGCCACGGCCGTGCCGCCCGCCGCGAGCACCGAGACGGCGGCGAACTGGGCCGAGCCGGCGAAGGTCGTTGCGCTCATGACGATCGAGGCGACCGGGTCGAAGCCGGCCGAGCGGGCGAGCACGCCGAACGACGCGCCGAACAGGAGTACCGCCGGGGAGAGCGGGAGGATCGCGCGGGCGCCGGCCGCGTAGCCGGTCGGCTTCTTCTTCTGCTTGTGCGGCCCGGTCGGTTCCACGAAACGGACGACCGTAGCGGCTGTATGGAGAACCAGGTATCTCACCGGATATCGTTCCGCGATCAGTGGATGCCGGCGAATTTGATTCGGTTGACCGGGCCCTTCTGAGTGAGTTGCAGAAGGATGCTCGGCAGACGAACAAGGCGCTCGCCGCGAAGGTCGGGATCGCGCCGTCCACCTGTCTCGAGCGCGTCCGCGAGCTGCGCGCCCGCGGCGTGATACGCGGCTTCCGGGCCGAGGTCGACCCGGCCGCGATCGGCCGGCCGATGGAGGCGATCCTCTCGATCCAGCAGCGCCCGGCGCACGGGCGCGGGGCGATCGAGTCGCTGCTCGCGGACGTGAGCAAGGCGCCCGAGACACTGCGCGTGATGGCGCTGACCGGGACGACCGACTTCATCATCCACGTGGCGGTCCGCGACATGGACCATCTGCGCGACGTCGTCTGGGCGCTCACCGAGCGACGTGAGGTCGCCCGCCTGCAGAGCTCGCTGATCTTCGCCAAGGCCGAGGGGCCTGAGCTGATGCCGCTCGATTGAGATGTTGGGCGTAACCATCAAAGGTAGTTTACCGGTTGCGTCAACCGGCTAAACTTATTCAGCGGTTAGCCATGCCACCCGGCGACTCCCCACCCGAGAAGACCGCCCCGGCTCCACTCGAGCTGGTGCAGCGCTTCGTCAACTCGATCGATCTGGAGTCGGGCGAGGACGAGCTCGAGAGCGCGGAGGCGCTGCGCGGCTGGCTCGCCGCTCGCGAGCTGATGGGGGCGCGCGAGGGCGTCGGAGCGGCGGACCTGCGCCGCGCCCTGGACGTCCGCGAGGGGCTGCGCGCCCTGCTGCTCCGCAACAACGGCCTGGAGTTCGACGGGCACAGGGTCGAGCGGCTCGACCGCGCAGCGGCGCGCGCGGGTGTGCGCGTGAGCTTCAGCGCCGCCGGCGAGCCGGCGCTCGTTCCCGCCGCGGCCGGCGTGGACGGCGCGCTCGCGCAGCTGCTCGCGATCGTCGAGCGCTCAGTCGCCGACGGCAGCTGGGAGCGGCTCAAGGCCTGCCCGCGCGAGGAGTGCGAGTGGGCCTTCTACGACCGCACGAAGAACCGCTCCGGGCGCTGGTGCCGTATGGAGGAGTGCGGCAACCTCGCGAAGGCCAGAGCCTTCCGCGAGCGCCGCCGCGGTCATTCGACCGTGTGAACCTTGAACAGGTTGGTGCCGCCGGCCGAGCCCGCGGGCAGCCCGGCGGTGATCCCGATCTTGTCGCCCCTCTCGGCGAAACCCGCCTCGACGGCCACCTGCGCGCACGCCTCGAGCAGGGCGAGCGTGTCGAGCGGCTCCTCGTGCAGTCGCGGGTGCACGCCCCAGAGCAGCTGGCAGCGGCGCACGACATCGAGCCGGGGCGACAGCGCCAGCACCGGCGCCTTGGGCCGGTAGGCCGAGATCAGCCGCGCCGTCGTTCCCGTGTTGGTCGGCGAGACGATGCACTTGAGGCCGAGCTGGTAGACGCCGCCCACCGCGCCGAACGCAATCGCGTGGTACTGGTTGTTCGCCTGCGGGCCGCGCTCTGCGAGCCAGCGGCCGTAGGGAAGCTCGCGCTCTGTGGTGCGCGCGATCGAGGCCATCATCTCGACAGCCAGCACCGGGTGCTTCCCCACCGCCGTCTCCTGCGAGAGCATCACGGCGTCGGTCCCGTCGAAGATCGCGTTCGCGACGTCGGCCACCTCGGCGCGTGTCGGGCCGGGTCGAGTGCACCATCGACTCGAGCATCTGGGTCGCGGTGATCGTCGGCTTCGCGCGGCGGCCGGCAATCGCCAGCAGCCGCTTCTGGACGAGCGGCACCTCCTCGATCGGCAGCTCGATGCCGAGGTCGCCGCGGGCGATCATGATGCCGTCCGCGGAGTCGATGATCTCCTCGCCGTTCGCCGCGGCCTGCGGCTTCTCGATCTTCGCGATCAGCGGCACCTCGACGCCCTTCTCGGCCATGTGCTCGCGCACCGGGTCGAGGTCCTCGCGACGGCGCACGAACGAGAGCGCGAAGTAGTCGAGCCCCATCCCGAGCCCGTGATCGAGCAACGTCAGGTCCTCCTCGCTCACAGCCGGCAGCGAGACGGTCACGTTCGGCAGGTTGAGCCCCTGGCGCGAGGCCACGCTGCCGCCCACCTCGACACGCGCCAGGACGTTGCCGTCGTCCACCCCGTCGACGCGCAGGCGCACGGCTCCGTCCGCCAGGTAGAGGACGTCGCCCTCTTCGACCAGCTCGGGGAAGCCCTTCCACGCGACCGGCAGCCGCTCGCTCGTCCCCTCGATCTCCTCCTGGGTCAGCACCACGCGCGAGTCACGGACCAGCTCGGCCACGCCGCCGGCCACCGGCCCGATGCGCAGCTTCGGCCCAGGCAGGTCGCCGAGGATCGCGACCTCGCGGCCGACGCGCTCGCTCGCGGCGCGGATGTCGGCGGCCGTTTCGGCGTGCAGATCGGGCGTCCCGTGGGCGAAGTTCAGCCGCGCCACGTCCATGCCCGCGGCGATCATCGCCTCGAGAACGGCGGGCTCTTTCGAGGCCGGTCCGATGGTTGCAACGATGCTCGTCGAGCGCATCGCGACAGAACATACCCGTCGGTCTCAGAACGCCCCGCCGCGCCTTTCCCTCGTCGTTATTCGTACAAACCTGAAGCCCTAGAAAAAGGCCGCTCTTAGCGACAGACCGGGTCGGTTCCTTGTTGACGCTCGCGACGAGAGCGGCTTAAGTGACCTGCGGCCCAGCCGAACGCCGGGCCGCCGGGGAACTGCATCCGCTTAGGAGATTCGCACGTAGTGCGGGGGAGGTCTGATGGGCAAGTCGACAGCGATCGACGCTGGGCAAGAACAGCATCTCCGGGCGCTGGAGTACGCCAACCGCGTACGCCTGGCCCGAGCTGGCATGAAGCGTCGGATCGGGAGCGGGGAGCTCTCCGCGGTCGAGGTGGTGCTCAGTTGTCCCTGGCAGGCACACAGCATGTCGATCAGCGATCTGCTGATGAGCCAGAAACGCTGGGGACGCACGCGCTGCAGGAGACTGCTCGTCTCGCTCGGCGTTCCCGAGAACAAACAGGTCGGGACGCTGACCGAGCGCCAGCGCTTGGCGCTCGCCTCGGTCTTGACCGAAAAGAACGCTCCGGCCGGCGCAGAGCAGGTCGCCCACGAGGGGGCGGGCGTGCTCACTGCCGCCTGAGGCCGGTGCCGCGAGCGACGGCGGCCGGACCTCGGGGTTCGGCCGCCGGCGCTACACCGGGCGCCTGCCGAGCTCCTCGAGCGGCTCGTCGGCGGTGAGCCCGGGGCCGGCGCTGGCGAGCTCGACGATGTGGCCGTCGGGGTCGCGCAGGTAGACCGACTTGAAGTACTTCCGGTCGAGCAGCTCCGTGACGGGGATGCCCCGCGAGATGAGGTAGTCGCGCCAGCCCGAGAGCTCCTCCTCCGAGCCGACGTTGAGCGCGAAGTGATGCGTCGAGCCGCGCCCCACGACCCCCTCGTCGAGCTCCGGGTACTCGAGGCACGTGACGAGCGTGCCCGGGCGGCCCTCCTCGTCGCCGAAGAACAGGTGGCGGGCGCCACGGTCGTCCTCGTTCACGGTCTGCTTGACCACCCGCATGCCGAGCAGGTTGCGGTAGAAGTCGAGCGAGCGCTCGACGTCCGAGCAGATCAGCGTGATGTGGTGGATGCCCGCGATGCGCAGACGGCGCTCGTTCATCGCGGCGGGCACGCTATCGGAAGCCGACTCCGCCGGAGCGCGACTTGAAGACCGTGCGCATCGCGTAGAAGGTGGCGGCGAACACCGCCACGCCGATCAGGAGCAGCAGCCAGAGCTTGACGGGCCCGAGGCCGAGCGCCACGACGGTCACGACCACGAAGGCCGCGACGCCGGCCAGCAGCGTCGTGTGCGAGCGGTAGCCGCCCAGGTGCTCCCGAAGCGCCAGCTCGCCGCCGCCGAGCGAGGCGATCACGAGCCCGGCGAAGAGCCGCTCCTCGCCGTCCTCGCCGCTCAGGCCGCCCCAGACGATCAGGACGAGGCCGAGCAGGATCACGAGCTCGGAGAGCGGGAAGCTGCCCCAGGGCGCGCGCGGGCGCTCGCCGCGCCCGGACCGGCCCGCGCGCGGTGGTCGTGGACGCGGATCGTGCGCGCGCTCGCGGCGCGCCGCGTCGCGCTCTGCGCGCGTGGTGTCTCCGCCGCGCTTGCGGCTTCGCCTGCCCATTCAGGCCGTGGGTAACGGGCAGCCGGACGAGATCACTACACGCCACCAGTTGAGGAACATGCCGAGGATGCCCCAGCGCGGCCGGACGTGCCAGTGGCAGCAGCCGGGCTCGCCGATGTCCTCGCTCGACACGTGCTCCCAGTGGTGGGCCTCCGGGTCCAGCAGCATCTCCTCGATCCGGCGGCGGTTCTGCTCCTCGAGCCAGGTCCGGTCCGAGAGCGCGCGGCGCGCCTCGGATACGCGGACGGCGAGCTCGTCGCGCAGCTCCTCGAGCTCGGCCAGCGACAGCAGGCGCGGTCCGCCGCGTCCGCCGACGCCCCAGTCGAGCGGTAGCTGCTTCGGGCCACGCGGCCAGGATGAGCAGAAGAGCTCGGACAGCTCCGTCTCGAGCCTCGCCACCTGCTCACGCAGCGTGCGCCGCGCTGAACGCTCGTCCGCGGGCGCGGGTACGCGCAGCGGATGGCCGGTATGGCCGGTCAGCACCTCAGCCACTGCGGCCAGTGTAAAGCCATTCCGCCGCGGTCCACAGCGCCTCCTCGACGCTGATCCGCGGCACGCCCTTGACCTGCAGCGCGCACAGCGTCATGTGGCGGCAGGCGGGCGTGACGCCCGCGTACGGCGCCGCCTCGCCGAGCACGATCGCCACCGGCCGCTGCTCGTCGGCGATCACGATCTGAGAGCGCGACAGCGGTCGCGCCTCGCCGAGCCTCTCGCCGGGGCGCGGACACCCTAAGCCCGAGCTCTCCCTCGACGCAGGTGGTGTCGAGCGCGACGATCGGAACGCCGGTCTCGGCGGTCGCCACCGTGAGCGCGTCGTCGAGCAGGTTCTCGCTCTTCAGCCCGCCGTGCCGCAGGCGCTCGAGCGCGATCGCCTCGACCGGCGTGCGGTCGGTGTCGGGGTCGATCCCGACCTGCCGGGAGAAGACGCGGTAGGCCCACGGGACCGAGTCCTGGCGCATGTGGATCACCTTCGCGCCCGTGTAGCGGTCGGCGAGCCCGCGCAGGCGCTCCTTGAGCTCGCGCGGCGAGCGCCCCGGCGTGGCCGCGAGCGCCGCATGCACGAGCCGCAGCTCGGGGAACTCCTCGGCAAGCTCGGCCTCGACCCAGCCGTCACGCAGCTGCAGGTCGAGCTCGGTCGTCATCGCGAGATCCGCTCCGCCTTGGCGCGCAGCTGGTTCTCGGTGAGGTTGCCCAGCTCGACGTCCGCCACCTTCCCGCCCGCGCGCGCGAAGATCGTGGTCGGGCAGCCGCCGACGCCGTACAGGTTGGCCACGGCGCCGTCCTGGTCGACCGCCACCGGCTGCGTCCAGCCACGCGCCTCGACGATGCGCCGGATCTCGTCGCGAGACTTGCGGCTGAAGTAGACGGTGGCGAACTGGACCTGCGGCACGCTGTCCTTGACTCGCTCGGTCCGGTCGACCTGCGGCTCGCAGTCCGCGCCGCGGTCGAAGAAGAAGGTGAGCACGAGCGGGCGCTCCCGCAGCTCGCACAGGTTCACGACCTCCTCGGCGCGCAGCTCGCAGGCCGGGTCCTCGCCGGCCTGGTCCGGGCAGGGCGCCTTCTGGCAGACGTTGGCGTCGCCCTCGAGGTTGCCGAGCGCGGACGGCGCCGCGAACGCCTTCAGGCGCGTGCCCCGCTCTCGGGCCGAAGAGCGACTCGCCGCTGTTCGGCAGGGTCTCGACGAACAGCAGGACGCTCAGGATCATCACGAACACGATCCCCACGGCCCACGCGTACTTGTTGGTCGCGCGCGGGCGCTCGGGCGGGCCGGCCGGCTCCGGGTGGGTGCGGTCGCGCTCGGCGAGCCGGTCTCCCACGGTCTGCTGCGGCTCGGTGTCGGCGCGAGCCCCCGGATCCAGATCCTCGAAGCGATCCCGCTCGCTCACCGCGCGTCCACCTGTGTCCGCCGCGGCCGCAGCGCGAGCAGGTCACGCACGCGGAACGGCCCGTGCTGCTCGGCCCACATGAGCGCGGCCGGCAGCACGATCATCACGCCGATCAGCGAGACGCCGAGGTCGACCACCGTGACGATGCCGAAGTCGCGCAGCATGCGGATGTCGGAGGCGATCAGGGCGGCGAAGCCCGCGATCGCGGTGGCGCCCGAAGCCAGCACCGCGGCGCCCGTGGAGGCGTAGGCGAGCTCTATCGCGCGCGCCGGCCCGGCGCCGCCCGTGCGCTCCTCGCGGTAGCGCGCCGAGAGCAGCACGCTGAACTCGGTGGTGATCGCGATCACGAGCGCGCCGAGCGTGACCGACATCGGGTTGAGGTCGACCTCGAGCGGGCCCGGCAGCAGGCCGAGCACGAACAGGATCAGGCCCGACCAGCCTGTCGCGAGCGCGATCGGGATCAGCGGCACGGCGGCCTCGCGTGCCGAGCGCCGCACGGCGAGCAGCACGAGGAAGACGCCCGCGAGCGCCGCCAGCAAGGTGAGCGCCCGGCGCCAGGGCGATGAGAGCGCCCCGTTCGCCTCGGCGGCGAGGACCGGCAGCCCGACGACGGACGCCTCCACGCCGGGCGGCGGGTCGAGCCGCTCCTTGATGTCGTCGACCACCTCCTTCTGGCGGTCGAGCGGCATCAGGCGGATGCCGAAGGCAAGGTTGGCGGTACGGCGATCGGCGGTTACCACGCCCTGCGAGAGGTATGGCGGCACCGTGTCGAGCAGCTCGCGCACCTCTTCGCGGCCGCGCCCGGCGGTCTCGAACAGGTCGGGCAGCGACAGCGCCGGGCACAGCTCCGGCGGGTCGTTCTCCTGCCCGCAGCGCTTGCCCGGCCGATAGCCGTGCGCGCGCAGGACGCCGTTCTGGAACTTCGTCATCCAGGTGAGCACCGCGGGCTCGGTGATGTCGTCCGCGCGGACGGTCACGTCGATCTCGCCCGAGACGCCCGTCTCCTCCTGGAGCGCGTTCACGTTCTCGAGCGCCTGCAGGTTCTGTGGCACCAGCTCGCGCACGTCCGAGACCACCTCGCTCTGGGTGTCGAGCACGAGCCCGAGCACCGCGACGGCGAGGCCGATCGCGAGCACCCGCCGCGGATGGCTGATCGCGACCCCGAGCGTGCGCCAGGAGCGGTTGGCAAGCCACTCGCGGAAACGGGAAGGGGTCAGGTCTTGCATCCGAGCACTGGTGCGCGAATGCAAGACCTGACCCCTCTGGCGGAAGCGCACGAGCGCGGAGAAGCCCGCGCAGATCGCGCACAGCAGCGCCAGCGCGATGCCGAGCACGAGCAGCGCGCCGAAGCCGCGCACCATCGGCACGGGCGAGAGCAGCAGCACCAGGAAGCCGACCGCCGTGGCGATCCCGGCGGTCAGGATCGTCGGACCACCGGCGCTCGCCGCCGCGACGCGCCGCGCCACGGGGGTCCGCTCCGGGGCGCGCGTACGCCTCGTCGAAGCGCGCCTGGAACTGGATCGCGTAGTCGACGGCGAGCCCGATCAGCACGGGCAGCACCGCGATCGACGCCATCGTGAGGCTGCCGCCCGCGAGCGACAACCCGCCGAAGGTCATCGCGGCGGCCGCCAGTGCGAGCGCGAGCGGCAGCAACCGCAGGCGAGAGCGGAAGACGAGCCCGAGCGTGGCCGCCATCAGCAGCAGCGCCGCGGCGAGCAGCACGAAGATCGAGCTCTGCACGGCGTCGGCGAGGCCCTCGGTCACCACCGGCACGCCGGTCACGATGTAGCGCGCGCCCTGCTGCGGCCGGAACGCGCGCTCGCCCGTCGCCTCCTCGATGAGCGCGATCGCCCGACGGCGCTGCTCCTCGCTCAGGCCGGGGCGCATGCGCACCTGGATCAGCGCGGCGTTCTTCGAGGGGAAGAGGTAGGCGAAGCGCGACTTCGGCACGCCGACGTCGCCCGCGCGTGTATCGAAGACGAGTGCCGAGACGAAGCTCGGGTCGTCGACGCGCGGCACGTCGGTGAGCCCGTAGCGCAGGCCGAGTTGGATGGCTGACTGGACGAACTGGGCGCGCACGGCCTCCGACGCGGCCCGCGCGAGGCGCTCCTGCTCGGCCGGCGGGTCGCCGCGTCGCTCCGACAGCCGCCGGGCCGCCGCCGCCGCCCGCTGGGCCTGCCTGCGGTTCGCCCGCTCCTCCGCGGCGAACTGGCCGGCGATCTGCGTGGCCGCCGTGTTGATGAAGGTGCCGGGCCCGTAGACCGCCTTGGCGGGCTTCAGCTCGGCGAGCTCGCGACAGACGTCCGGAAGGTCGCGCAGGCCCTTCTCCGGCACGTTGCCGGACAGGCAGCCCTCCAGGCGCAGAACCCGTCCGAGGTCCTGGGTCAGGACCGTGCGCGTGAGCTCGCCGCGGACCAGCACGAGCACGGCCTCGTCGCCGAAGTCGCGCTTGAAGCGCTCGGTGGCCTGGAAGCTGTCGGAGCCCGAGTCGACGAGCGTGTCGGTGGCGACGCTCGGCTCGAGCCGCAGAGCAAGCGCGGCGCCGCCGAGCGCCAGCACGGCGGTGAGCGCGAGCACAGTCAGCGGACGCCGCGTGACGGCGCCGACGATGCGGCCGAGCAGAGCCCCCTTCATCGGAGTCAGCTTAGGAGGGACAAGCCGGGTGCCCGGCCCACTACGGGAGCGGCTGCAGGTGCGGGAAGTCCTGCGACTGGTTCACGATGTTGCCGAGCGGCGCCTGTGGGTCGCACGGCGGCGCCTTGCCGACGTTCTCGGGAACGCCGAAGACGAAGTGCGTGACGAGGTCCGCGAGCACGGGCGGGTAGTACGGGTCGACCGCCGCCGGGGAGGCGGGCGTCGGGTTCGAGGTGCAGAGATAGTTGCCGAACACCTCGAGGTGGCCCTCGCTGGCGAGCTTGCGGTAGCCGCCCGGCTCGGTGTACGGGTTCGAGCGGTTCGTGCCCAGGCGCGTCGGCCATGCGGAGATCATCTCGGGGTTGGTGGGCGTCGTCGTGCGCAGGTAGTGGATCTGCTGCGAGGAGTCCGAGAAGCCGACGTCGGTGGCCTGGGTCGCCGCGGCGTCGTTGGCGAAGAACGCGGCCAGCTCGCCCTTGTAGAGCCCGACGTAGTCGAGGATCGGCGTGAGGTTGCGCAGGAACGGGTCGAGCCGGGCGAGGATCGGGCGCGTGTTGTCGAGCGCCTCCTCGGTCGCGGGCAGGCCCTTGCGCGACACGCGCACGAGCGGGCCCAGGTCGCTGAACAGGGCCTTGAGGTCCGGCGCGAGCGCGTCGGCATCGATCAGCAGCGGCGAGAGCTGGCGGGCGGCGGGTCGCAGCTGCGTTATGAGCGGGTTGCTGACCTCGGCGAACTCCGTCAGCCGGCGGGTCGTCTCGCGGCCCTCGCGCAGGAAGGTCGGCAGGACCCGGAAGGTCTCAGCCAGCTGCTGGTCGCGGCCGGCGATCGACTCCCAGACGCGGTTCGAGTTGCTGATCAGGTTGCGCAGCTGGCCGCTGCGGGCGGTGAGCGAGTCGAACACGACGCCCGTGTCGCGGATGAAGCGCCGCGTCGCCCCCGACTGGACCCGCAGCACCTCCAGCACCTTGTCGGTCTCTTCGGCGAACGGGGTGAGGAGGCCGAGCGCGTCGTTCAGGCCCTCCGCGTTCCCGAGCGCCGCCTTGCCGGACTGATCGAGCCAGGTGGAGAACTGCGCGCGCGTGACAGGGTCGAAGGTCCGCAGGATCTCGTCGAGCTGGACCGTGTCCGCAACCTGGCCCGCGGCCAGGCGGCCGCCGTCCTGCACGCGGCCGGAGCCGGCTGAGCCGGGCGACAGCTCCACGTACGTCTCCCCCAGCAACGTCTTCTGGCGCAGGATCGCGCGCGTGTCCTTCGGGATCGGCGCGTAGCGCGCGTCGATCTCGATCTCGGTGTCGGTCAGGCCGGTCTGCGGGTTCGGCTCCTTCTTCTTCACCCGCCCGACGCGCACGCCGGAGATGCGCACGTCCGCCTCCTGCGCGAGCTGCGTGGCCTCCGGGAAGGCGACAGTCACGCGATAGCCCTGCGGCTGCAGCGGCACCGAGCCGCCGAAGCTGAGCCACAGGAAGACGAGGATCCCGAAGCACGACAGCGCGAACGCCACCATGGCGAAGATGCTTCCGAAGCTGGGCGTCTGCTTGATCATGGGACCCGGTCGTCCTGTGTGTTCTGCGGGCAGGCGGCGGCCTCGGGCGGGAAGTTGTTGAGGCGCGTGATCATCCCGAGCTGCGGGTTGCCCTCGACCACGGACTCGAGCGTGTCGTAGCCCGAGCAGGAGAGGAGCACGAGGCCGCGCCGCACCGGCCCGTGGGCGTCCTGCAGGTTGAACAGGGTGGCGCCGTTGTGCGCGCCCCAGCCGCTCCAGAACAGGAACGAGTCGGCCGCGCCGGGTGGGTCGTAGGCGAACGCGTTGAAGAACTTGTTGAGGACCTTGAAGCTCGTCGTGAGCCGCGGCGTCACGACGGCCAGCTCCTTGGTCGCGCTGCGCAGGCTGCGCACGCTGGGCTGGACGTCGCGCGCGAACGGGCGGATCTGGTCGCGGATGATCGGGGTGGTCTCGCGGAAGAAGGGCTGCGTCTTGCGCAGCGCCGGCGCGAGGTTGCGCGCGAACGGGCGCAGGCCGCCGAGCGTCGGCCCGAGCTCGGCCGCCAGGACGGTTGTCTTGTCCAGCGTCTGCTCGGTCTGGTCGAGCGCGCCCGGGAACAGCTGCAGCGCCTCGCGCAGGGCAGTGTCCTCGGAGGCGAATGCCTCGAAGTTCGCGTTGGCCGAGTCGACGAGCGCGGCGAGCTCGCTGTCGCGGTCGGCGAGCGCTGTCGAGAACTCCTGGAAGTTGTGGATGACGCGCGCGATGTTCTTGCGGCGCTTGACGAGCAGGCGTGTGATGCGCTCGCCGTCGCGCGCCGTCGGCTCGAAGCGCTTGAACGCCTCGCGCAGGTCCTGCTCGGCGGTCTGGTCGAAGCGCTGGTCCGCGCCCGTGGCCTCGTCGTCGAAGGCCGTGCCGCCCGCGTTCAGCAGCACGCGCAGGTAGGCGCGCGTGTCATCGTCGAGCTGCGCGAGGATCTCGTCGGCGTTGACGTCCGGCAGCGTGTTGGACACGGGCACGCTCCCGCCCTCCTCGACCTCGCCGGCCTCCTTGGTGCCGGGGTCGAGCGCGAGGTACATGTCCTTGAGCCCGGTCTTCGGGCGCAGCAGGATCGTCGCGTCCTTGTAGATCGGCCGGTACTCGTCCTTGATCTTCATCTGGATGACGGCGCGGCCGTCCTCGAGCTGCACGTCCCCGACCTCGCCGACCTTGACGCCGGCGATGTTGACCGTCTGCCCCTGGCCCGGCACGACCGCCTGGCCGGTCTGGAACTCGGCGTCGACCTCGTAGAACTCGGTGCCGAGGACCGGGACCCAGGCGGGCAGGTAGAAGCGCTGGTTCGACAGGATGTAGCCGCCGACCCCGAGCGCCAGCACCAGCATGAACAGGATCGCCACGAACACCGGCGCCTGCTTCTTGATCTGGCGGATCATGGGCCGCCCCCGATCCGGGCGGAGTTCAGGTTCGGCGGCTGATTGCGATGGCAGGCGACGTTCGTCTTGAAGGGCGGCTTGGGCGTCTTGGCCGGACGCGTGCCGGCGATCGGCGCCGTCGCGTTCGCGTGCAGCGGCCCGAGCCGGCCGACCGGCGGCGTCTGCACCGGGTAGCCGCCGCCGCCTGACTGGAAGCGCACGTAGGTGCCGTTGCCGTCGAAGTTCTGCGACTCGCCGGCGAGCGAGACGAGGCTCTGGAAGAGCTCCTCGTAGTTGCGCAGCCCGGTGGTGAGGTTGCCGTCCTGGATGCGCTGCTCGCCGGTGGGCAACACGACGTTCAGCTGGCAGCGGTTGAACGCGTCGACGACCGGCAGGAAGTCGACCGTGCCGTCGGTGAACGCCGCGAAGTCGCGCACCGCGGGCTGCAGGATCTTGACGAGCCCCTGCAGCTCGGGCTTCGAGAACAGCGGCCGCGCCTGGCGGATCCAGGGGAAGCCGGCCGCGATCGTGGCCGGTGTCTCGCGAACGCCCGGGATCATCTCGAGCGCCCAGGCGCGCGTGTCGGGGAAGGCGGCGTTCAGGTTGTCGAGCGCGGGATTGGCCGCCTCGAGCACCTGGGGCAGCTCCGCGATCGTCTCGCGCAGGTTGCCCTGCTCGTCGGCGAGCGCCGCCATCGTCAGGTTGAAGTTCGTGATCAGGTCCTTCAGCTGGCCCTCGCGCGAAGACAACGCCGAGAAGATCTTCTGCTGGGCGCCGACCAGCTTCGACAGGTCGTGCAGCTCCGTCCCGAGGAAGGCGCGGTTCACCACCGCGCCGCCGCGCAGCGAGTCGGCCGAGAACTCGAGCGAGTCGTTCAGCGCCTCGGCGGCCGTCTCGCCCTGGACGTCCGGATCCTGGTCGTCGTCCTCGCCTGGCTCGGGCTCGCCGTTGAGCGCGTTGCCGTAGCCGATCAGGAGCTTCTGCAGGTCCTCGCGCGTGCTCGTCGTGAGCGTGCCGAGCACCTGGTCGATCTGGACCGGTGCGGCAGTCTGGGAGGCCGGGATTGTGAAGCCGTCGTCGACCTCGGGCGCGCTGGGCGTGCCGGGGCGCAGGTCGAGGAAGAGGTTGCCCTCGAAGAAGATGCGCGGCCGCACCTTGACCGTGGCGTCCTCGTGGATCGGCAGCGCGTCGTCGTCCAGCTTCATCGTCACGAGGACGGCGGGCGAGTCCGCACCGGCCGACTCGACCTTGGACACCTTGCCCACGTCGACGCCCGCGATCCGCACCACCTGGCCCCGCTGGATCGGAGGCGCGTTCTGGAACGCCGCCTTTATCTGGAACGGGCGTCGTGAAGGGAATGTCCTTCGAGATGGCGAGGAAGGTCGCGACGACGAGCACCACAAGCGCGATCAGGCCGACCTGGAACGCGGTGAACCGATCTCCCTTGACGCGCCTCATCGCCCCTGCCCCTGGGTGCGCGTGCCCTGGTTGCCGGGCGGGTTCGTGAGCACCGTGCGGCCCGCCGCGTAGCGCTCGTTGCCGGCCTCGCACTCGCGCGTCTGGCCCGGCGACGCCGTGTTCGGGTACGGGTTGAAGTGGAGGTGGTTCTCCGGCGTGGGCCCGTTTGCCGGCGCGTCCGAGGGCCCGCTCTCGTTGTTCGGCCCGGTCACGAGCGTGCCGCGCTGGGTCGGCGCCGAGATGATCACGAAGCGCTGCCAGTTGCCGTTGACGTCGCCGTCCGAGAACACGCTGGCGGCGTTGCGGAACAGCAGCGTCGCGTAGTTGCACGTGGTTTGCACGGGAGCGATGAAGTTGAGCGTCGGCTTCAGCGACGAGGCGAGCCGCGTGAGCTGATTGACGCCCGCGCGCACGGTCGGGTCCTCTGAGAAGTCGGCCAGCGTGTCGAAGACGTCCGCCAGGTCCTCGTTCATCGGGATCGTCTTCGGCAGCACGTTGGTGCCGATCTCGAAGGCGTCGGCGAGCACGGGCGCGGCGCTCGGCAGCACCGCCACGCCGGGGCGGAGCTCGCGGAAGAGCGCGGTGTTGTTGCGGATGAACGGCCGCTGCAGCGGGAAGTCGCGGATCGCAACCTCCTCGCTGATCGGGCCCTCGCTGATCGTCTCCTGCAGGAACGGGCGCGCGATCGAGGCCAGCGCGGTGAAGCTCGTGTCCAGGTTCACGAACAGCGAGGCCTGCTCCTCGGCGACCGGCGCCAGCTCCTCGGCCGCACGGCCGAGCGAGCGGAAGAAGCGGTCGAGGCGCGTCTCGGGCGATGACAGGTTCTTCGCGACCGGCTCGAGGTTCGAGAGCAGCGGCACGAACTGCTCGATCGCGAGGTTGATGTCACGCCCGCGCCCGGCCAGCCCGCCGCCGTAGCCGTCGAGCGAGTTGCGCGAGCCGACGCGCGCCTTCGCATCGAACATGTTGAAGAGGTCGTCGAGCTCGACGACCTCGGGCCGCGCCTGGCGCACCGGGATCGTGGACCCGGGCCGCAGCCCTGCGCGGCCCTCGCCCGGCGTCAGCTCGATGTACTTGAGCCCGATCGCCGAGCGCGGCCGCACGAGCAGCGTCGAGTCGGCCGGGATCGGCTCGATCTCCTTGTCGAGCTTCATCGTGACCTGCGCGTAGGTCGACCCGTCCTCGCGCTTCTTCGGCTCGATCTTCGAGATGAAGCCGACGCGCGCGCCGCCGATGCGCACCTCGAAGCCCTTCACGAGCTGCGAGGCGTTCGGCAGGTTCGCCTTGAGGTCGTAGGTCGGCACGAACGGCAGCCCAGAGTTGGCGTTGTAGGAGAGGAAGACGGCGACGATCGTCACGAGCAAGGTCACGGCCCCGACCAGCACCGGGCTCGCTGCCAGGGCGGCTCCCGAGCGACGCGGGCTCATCCGCCCTCACCCCCGAGCAGGTAGTCGAGCACCGGCTCTGCCTCGCCCAGGCCGGGCGACTGGCCCTTGGCGCGCTCACGCAGGGCCTCGATGTTGCGCTTGCCCTCGGCGGAGCCCCCGGCCGCACCGCGCGCGCCCAGGATGTCCTGCAGCATCGCGTTCAGCGGGGCGATGCTGCCGTCCTTGCCGGCGCCCTCGACGGGCGGCGCGTTGCGCGCCTCGAGCGTGTCCGCAGCAGCCGACGCCGCGGCACTCGCATCGAAGAAGTTCGCGCTGCAGGTGGCGAACGTGTCGTCGGCGTTGTAGGTCGAGCACAGGTTCGTGATGAGCCCCGCGCGCAGGTAGTGGCCGATGTTGTCGAAGCCGTTGACCGAGAGCGCCGAGTAGTAGAGGAGCTCGTTGAGGCGCTGGAGCCCGCCGGTCTGGTCGAGGCTCTTCAGCAGGTCGTCGAGGTCGACCGAGGTCGGGCCGAGCTGCTTGCCGAGCTTCGTCAGGTCCTGGAAGAGCGGGCGCGAGCGGATCAGCGCGGGGCGGCCGCGCTCGAGCGCGTCGCCCAGGCTTGGGAACGACTCGCGCGCGGAGTCCGCGAGCGTGCCCTGCGCCTTGATCAGGCGGCCGAGCGCCGGGGCCGCGTCGCCGAGGTCGGCCAGCAGCGGGATGCCCTGGTCCGCGAAGCCCTCCAGGTCCACCATCAGCGGCTCGAGCTCTTCGAGGAAGTCCGGCAGCAGCGCGATGCCGCGGCGGAGGTCGTCGCTGCGCTCGGCCGAGGCCTGGCCGGTCTCGTTCGCCTTTACGACGAAGTTCGCGAACGCCTCGCGCTCGCGCGCGAGCGGGCCGAGCACCTCATCCGAGTTCCGCGCCAGGCGCGCGAGCTCACGATTCTGGTCGGCGAGGATCTGCAGCACCTCGTCGGTCTCGCGCAGCGCCGGGTTGGCGCGATGGATGACCTCGTTGAGCTCGTCGCCGCGGCCTGCGAGCGCCGTGCCGAACTCGCTCAGCAGGATCGAGAGCCGCTGCCGGTAAGGGAGCCGCAGGGTGTTGTTGATCACGTCGAGGTCGACCGGCGAGCTCGTGTTCTCGACCGGCAGGAGGCGCTCGCCCTTGCCATCGCCCTCCTCGATCTGGCGCAACTCGGGCGCGTCGGTCGAGCCCGGCTCGCACTCCACGAACTTCTCGCCGATCAGACCCTGCGCCCTGATCGTGCAGGAGGCGTCGTCCTTCCAGGGGGTGAAGTCATCGTTGTCGATCCGGAGGGTGACCGCGGCCTGCTCGTCCTCGGTCACGTTCATGTCGCTGATCACGCCGACCGGGACGCCGGCGACCTTCACGTCCTCGCCCGCGACGATCGTCGACGCGTTGTCGAAGACCGCGCGCACGAAGTAGGCATCGTTCGTGTCGTCGTCGCTCGCCTCGCGCACGATTCCGATGACGATCCAGGGCACGATCGCCACCAGCAGGCCGATGATCACGATCCGCCTCATGGGTGGTGACCCGTCATGGGCCGGGCGGGGTCGTGGTCGTGTCACAGCCCTTGAACGCGAAGGGCAGCGAGCCGTCGGGTGAGGGCTGGGTGGAACCGCCCGGGCAGCGGTTGCGCCAGCCCTGCTCGAACTGGTCGAGGCGGTTGACCGGCGGGATCGCCGTGAGCGTGTTCGTCGCCTGGTTGAAGGCCGACGGGCTGAACACCGGCTGCACGCGCGCGTAGTGGCCGTTCGCGTCGTAGTAGCCC
This sequence comes from uncultured Thermoleophilaceae bacterium, assembly GCA_963814095.1. Lineage (GTDB taxonomy): Bacteria > Actinomycetota > Thermoleophilia > Solirubrobacterales > Thermoleophilaceae > JACVRW01. Next base: position 523,824 of record CAWFBT010000006.1, read on the forward strand.
GCCGCCTCGGCGAACTTCGTGATCCAGCCGGTCAGGTCGGGCGTGTAGCCGCGCGCGTACTCGACGACCGGCTGGGCGCGGTCGAGCGTGCGAATCGCGCGCGGGAACACGGTCGCCGTGAGCTGCGCGAGCCGCGGCTGCTTCGCGGTCAGGTCGATCAGGTCGTTGTTCGGCCCGGGCAGCGAGATCAGGTCGCTGAGGTCCGCCACCGTCGGCCGTGCCTCGGCCACGAGCGGGCGCAGCGCGGCCAGGAAGGGCGCCAGGTCCTTCGTCGCCGGCTTCGACTCCTCCACGAGCAGCTGCAGGTCGTCGAGCGTCGCGCGCAGGTTCACGAAGGTCGTGTTGGCCTTGCGCAGCGTGTCGGGCAGCAGGTCGAGCGCCGTCTCGAGCGCGACGTTCTCGTCGGCGATCGCGCCCATCGCGGTGCTCGTGTTGCTGACGAGCTGCTCGAGGTCGTTGCTGCGCTCCGCGATCGCCGACACCGTGGTGGCGCCGTCGCGCACGAAGCGCTCGAGCACCTTCTGATCGAGGGCCAGCTCGCGCGTCAGGTCGGTCGTCGAGCTCAGGAAGGGTGCGAAGTACTTGATGCTGTCGTTGGCGTCCTGGCCCCGGCCGTCGTACTGCGTCCCCGAGCCGCGCACGAGGTTGCGCAGGCCCTCGCGCGTCTCGTCGTCGAGGGTGTTGAAGAGCACGTCGATGTCGACCGGCGCGCTCGTCTCGTCGGCGTCGATCTGGCCGCCGTCGTCGATCTCCTCAGCGCTGTTCGGGCCGGGCTGGAGCGAGATGTAGCGGTTCGCGATGCCCGACAGCGAGGTCGCGCGGATCGTCGCCTGCGTGCCCTGGTGGAGCGGGGTGAACTCGTCGTCGATCTCCATCGTCACGACGGCCTGGGCGGCGTCGTTCAGCTCGATGTCCGAGATCGAGCCGACGATCGCGCCGCCCACGCGCACCTGGTTGCCGTTGACGAGCTGGCCGGCGCTCTCGAAGACCGCGTTGACCCGGTAGCCGTTCCCGCCTCCGAACATCGCCAGGGCCAGCAGCGCGATGGCGGCGACCAGCGCAGCCATCGCGATTACGCGGGCAGCAATCGACCCCCGCTCGGATTGGAGCGGTTCGCGAGTCCGGCTTTCTCTTGTCCTTGGATCCAAGCGCGGTCGTTTGACGTTCGCGCCCTCCGGCGCGCCCGCCGACTACTCCATTCCGAGGGGCCCCTGCGCCTCCCCAGAGAGAAACTGCCGTACGAACTGGTTGTCGCTGTTGAACAGCTCGCTCGCAGGCCCCGACTCGACGATCCTTCCTTTCCACAGGATCGCGATGTAATCCGCCACGCGCCGCGCCGACATGATGTCGTGCGTGATCACGCAGTAGGCCCCGCCGTTCTCCTCGTGCACCTCCATGATCAGCTCGCAGAGGAGCGCGGTTCGAACCGGGTCGAGCCCCGAATCCGGCTCATCGAAGAGGACGATGTCTGGGTCGAGCACGAGCGCCCGGGCGAAGCCTGCGCGCTTGCGCATCCCGCCGGAGAGCTCGTTGGGCATCTTGTCCACGGCACCGCCGAGCCCGACCTCTCCCAGGCGGCGCATGACGATCTCGCGGATCTCGTCCTCCCCCTTGTCCGTGTGCTGGCGCAGCGGGAAGGCGGTGTTGTCGTACACGTTCATCGAGCCGAACAGAGCGCCGTCCTGGAACAGGACGCCGAACTTCTTGCGCATCTCGAACAACTGGTCGTCGGCCATGGCCGGCACGGACTCGCCGTGCACGAGCACGTCGCCCTCGTCCGGGTAGAGCAGTCCGACCATGTGCTTGATGCAGACCGACTTGCCGGTCCCCGACGGGCCCAGGATCATCGAGATCTGGCCGTCCGGCAGGCCCAGGTTCAGCCCGTTCAGGATCGTGTTGCGGCCAAAGGACTTCTTCACGTCGATGAACTCGACGGCGTCCTCCGAGCCGTGCTCGCGCGTCTTGCCCGAGTGCCACTGGTAGGGCTCCTCGCCGGCGCGCGTCTGGTCGAGGATGTTGTCCGGCACCGACTCGGAGGTCACCCGCGGCGGCGCATGCTCGTCCTGCTCTGCCCGACCGCGCGTCTCCTCCCAGTCACGCGCGTCGAGCGGCTCCTCGGGCCCCTCGCCGCCGTCTTCCTCCCGTCGCTCGTCGCTCACGATTCCTCTCTCCAAGCCTTCAATGTCAGCCGCCTATCGGCGCTCTCGGGTTCGAGCCCCAGAAGATCTGCGTGCCGACCATCCCCACGAGGTGGACCATCACCGTGTTCAGCACCATCGATTTCGCCGTCGCGGTGCCGACACCCACCGGTCCTCCGCTGGCGTTGTAGCCGTAGTAGCAGCCGACGAGCACGATGATCGTCGCCATCGACATGCCCTTGATCAGGCTGTAGAACAGGTCGGGCGGGTTCTGGAACATCCAGAAGATGAGGAAGAACCCTCCCGACGACACCTCGCCGATCTGCTGTACCACGGCTAAGTAGCTCGCGAAGAAGCCGGCGCCCACCGCGGCGACGTACAGGAACGGCAGGACCATCCAGGCGGCGAGCAGGCGTGTCGCGCACAGGAAGACGAGCGAGTTGATGCCCATCACCTCGAGCGCGTCGATCTCGTCGGAGATGCGCATCGCGCCGATCTCGGCCACGAGGCCGGTGCCGACCTTCGCGGACATCATGTAGCCGAAGGCGTACGGCATGATCTCGCGCAGGTCGCACCAGGCGCTGAAGACGCCGGCGTAGGCGGGAGCCCCGACCGAGCGGTTGAAGTAGGCGCCCTCGATCCCGCATTGGAGGCCGAGGATGAAGGCGAGCCCCCAGATCACGAGGGCGGAGCCGAGGATCAGGATGCCGGCCTGCCGCAGCGCCTCGCCGAAGAAGTGGAAGACGCGCCCGTTGAAGACGTTCACGACGACGCGCGCGCAGAACTTCGCGATGTCGCCGAAGGACGCGATCCAGTCCTTCGGGACCGAGAGCCAGGTCTTGCCCATCTACTTGATCACCGAGATCTCGGGATGGGTGGCCAGCAGCGTCTGCGTGAAGACGTAGTTGAACGCGAAGATGCCCAGGAACTCGATCACGACCCCCTGGTTCACTGCCCTACCCACCCCTTCGGCGCCTCCGGAGGCGGTCATCCCCTTGTAACAGGAGACGATCGCGATGATGGCGCCGAACAGGGTCGTCTTGACCACCGAGCCCCATAAGTCGGTGGTCGACGCGTTGTTCAGCAGGGTGGCGAAGAAGGGCCCTAAGGGCGCGTCGAAGGTGAGCGTGGCGAGGATGCCGCCGAAGATGCCGAACAGCAGCGCGTAGATGTTGAAGAGGCCGGTCACGATCATCAGCGCCAGGAAGCGCGGTACGACGAGGTTCTTGATCGGGTCGACGCCCAGCACCTGCAGCGCATCGAGCTCCTCGCGGATCTTGCGCGCGCCCAGGTCGGCGGTGATCGCGGTGCCCCCGACGCCGGCGAGGATGATCGCCGTCACGAAAGGCGCGAACTCGCGGATCGAGGCCAGCACGAAGAAGCCGCCGAGCCGGTCGATGGCCCCGAACAGGACGAGGAAGTTGCCCGCCTGGAGGCCGGGGGCGCCGTAGCCGAACGCGATCGTCGAGATCGCGAGCGGCAGCCAGCAGAGCCGCAGCATGAACAGGAACTGCTGGACGAACTCGGTGCCGTACGGGTAGGGCGGGCGGATCGCTGAGACGAGCGTCTTGCCCGTGAGGATCATCATGTCGCCGACCTGCTCCAGCAGGTTCTTGGTCGGCAAGAAGACCCGATCAGCTGCGGCCCGGACCACTAACGCATTCCTCCTCCCCGGGGAAGCCGGGCAGGCCCCCCGCAATCACGCCTCTGGGCCGAAGCCTATGGCATGCGAAGCACGGCCGCCAGAGGTAACCGCGGGGGTCACAATGGCTTAAGAATCGGCACCTGAGCGGTGTCTTGGATGGTATGTTCGCCCGGCTTTGAGGGCGAGGAGGATGCAGTGGAGGAGCGGGCTTGCCCTGGCCGGCCTGGCTGTCCTGGCCGGCTGCGGCGGGGAGCGCCAGGACGAGAACGAGCCTTCGGGCGACTTCCCGGTTGACGTCGTCTCCGCCGAGTTCCCGGACGATCAGAAGCTCGCGAAGAGCTCGGACCTCACGATCACCCTGCGCAACGCGGGCGACGAGACGATCCCCAACGTCGGCGTCACCGTCAACGGCTTCAACTACCGCAAGACCGGCGATCCGGCGCTTGCCGACCCGGAGCGCCCCGTCTTTGCAGTCAACGGCGTGCCGGTCGAGATCGCCGGCTTCCCCGAGGCCAAGGACGCCGTTCCCCGCGGTTGCGACACGGCGTACGTCAACACCTGGGCCTGCGGGCCGCTCCGGCCGGGCAGGGAGAAGACGATGCGCTGGTCCGTGACCGCGGTCAGGGCCGGGCCCTACAAGCTCGATTGGCGCGTCAACGCGGGCCTCCACGGCAGCGCGCGCGCGGTGCTGGCGGACGGCGGCGACCAGCGGCCGGGCGGCACGTTCAGCGGCAGCATCTCGGCCCGCGCGCCGGACGTTCGCATCGCGGAGGACGGGCGCACGGTGATCAGCGGCGATCGCTGAGCGGCCGCTGCTCGTAGCCGGGACAGCTCTCCACTGGCAGGCGCGGGTACTTCGGGTAGCGCTCATCGGTGCGCGAGCGCAGGCACATGCTGAAGCTGCTGCCGCGGGTGTTGCGGATCAGCTTCTGGTGCAGGCAGCTGTCGCAGAGCCCCGCTTTCATCGCTGCTAAGGCTCGCATTCCCCGCAGCTAAGGGGTCGGGCGGCCGAACTCGCTCCATACGCCCGATGCGATGGCGGCCGCGTCGTTCCATGCTGGGAGCGTGGATATGCCTGCCACCATCGTCACGGGCCGCCCGGCGGGCGGCCGGGGGTGGCACCATGGTGCAGGTATGGCAACACGCATGACGAGCGCGCGCTTCGTCGGGCGGTCGCTCCAGCTGGCCGAGCTGGAGGCCGCCCTGCGCGACGCCGCCGAGGGCCGCCCGTCCTTGGCGCTGATCGCGGGGGAGTCGGGCGTGGGCAAGTCCCGGCTGGCGGATGAGCTCGTTCTCCGCGCGCGCGGAACGGGGGTCGTCGTCCTCTGGGGTGACTGCGTCGAGCTCGGCGAGGGCGAACTGCCCTACGCGCCGCTGCTCGGCGCCCTGCGCCCACTCGTCCGCGAGCGCGACCCGGTGCTGGAGACGCTTCCGCCTCAGCTGCGCGCGGGGCTCGACTCCCTGCTGCCGGGACTCGGCAAGACCATGGACCCCGAGACCGCGGCACAGGCCAGCGTCTTCGAGGGCCTGCTGGCGCTGCTCGACGCGATCGGCGACGAGGAGACGCCCGCGCTGCTCGTGATCGAGGACCTGCACTGGTCTGACAGCTCGACGCGCTCGTTCCTCTCCTTCCTCGCGCGCACGCTCTGCCGTGAGCGCGTGCTCGTGGTCGGGACCTACCGCTCGGACGAGCTGCATCGCCGCCATCCGCTGCGGCCGCTGCTCGCCGAGCTCGGCCGTGACCCGGGCGCACGGCTGATCGAGCTGCCGCCCTTCACGCGCGAGGAACTCGGCGAGCAGCTCGAGGGCATCCTCGCCGCCACGCCCGATCCCGGCCTCGTCGAGCGCCTCTACGTGCGCTCCGAGGGGAACGCGCTCTTCACGGAGGAGATCCTCGCGGCGGGGCTCGACGGCCGCGGCGCGCTGCCGCCGACGCTGCGCGACGCGCTGATGCTGCGCGTGGAGCGACTGTCGGGCTCCGCGCAGGAGCTCCTGCGCTGGCTGGCCTGCCAGCCAGCGGCCGACCACGAGCTGCTGGCCGCGGTCGTGGGATTCAAGCCGGACGAGCTGCTCGACGCGCTCCGTGAGGCGGTGGCGAGCCAGATCGCGGTCGCGCTGCCCGATGGCCAGTACGCCTTCCGCCACGCGCTGCTGCGCGAGGTCGTGCACGACGACCTGCTGCCGGGCGAGCGCACCGAGATGCACGCCGCGCTCGCCCGCACGCTCGAGGAGCGCATCTCGTTCGGCGACAGCGGCGCCCACGTGACCGCGCAGGCCGCCCATCATTGGAAGGCCGCGGGCGACCAGCCGGCCGCCTTCGCGGCAGCGGTGCGCGCCGCGGCTGCAGCCGAGCGCGTGAACGCGTTCGCCGAGGCGCAGTCTCTGCTCGAGCGGGCTCTCGAGCTCTGGGACCGCGTCCCGGACCCGGAGCGGCTCGCGGGCGCGACCCGCGTCCAGCTGCTCGAGCGTGCCGCATCGGCGGCCGACTCGGCCGGCGACCCGGTCCGCCAGGAGGCATTCCTGCGCAGGGCGCTCGACCTCGTCGAGGACTCCGGCGACGAGCTCCGCAACGTGCGGCTCCTGCACGCGCTCGCGAACGCGCTCTGGCACCTGAACCGCCAGGACGAGACCTTCCAGGTGCTCGAGCGGGCGCTCGCGCTGCTCGAGGGGGACGAGCAGAGCGCCGAGCGCGCCTCGCTGCTCGGCTCGATGGCGAAGAAGCGCATGCTGCAGGCCCGCTTCGGCGCTGCCGAGCGCTACGCCCGTGAGGCGCTCACGGTCGCCCGCCCGCTCGGCAACCGCGAGGCGGAGGCGCGCGCGCTCAACGCGCTCGGCGTGGCGATGAGCGGCCAGGGCGACCTCGAGGGCGGCATCGCGTCGCTGCGCGAGTCGCTCGCGATCGCGCGCGAGCACGGCCTGTCGGGCGAGGAGGGCTCGGCACTGCTCAACCTCGCCGACCTGCTGAACATGGCGGGCCGGACCGAGGAGGGGCTCGCGGTCGTACGCGACGGCATGACGACCGGTCCGGGGAACAGCCACCGCACCACAGGCTGGTTCGAGCTGATGATCGCCGAGTTCAGCTTCTTCCTGGGCGAGTGGGACGAGGCCGCACGACACGTGCCGCCGCCGAACTCGCGCCACTACGGGCCCACGCTCGCCTACTGGTACACGGTGCGCAGCATGCTCGCGTTCGGCCGCGGCGACCTCGTCACCGCCACGCAGAACGTCGACGGCCTCGCACGCGCGCTGCGCGGCTCGACCGAGCCCCAGTTCGTCGCCCCGCTCGGGATATTCGCGGCCGAGCTGGCTCGCCGGCGCGGCGACTTCGAGGTCGCGCGCGCGGCGATCGATGAGGCGCTCGACCAGATCGAGTACTGCTCGGACGACTTCATCCGCATCACGGCGCTGTCCGCCGCCGGACTGCGCGTCGAGGGCGACGCCGGCCAGGTCGCCCGCGATCGCCGCGACGTCCAGGCGGAGGAGGCGACCCGAGATCGTGCCGAGCGCCTGATCGAGCGCGTGCAGCTGGTGGCCGCGCTGGGCGGTCCCGTCGAGGCCGCCGAGCAGGCGACCGCCGAAGCCGAGTACGCCCGCGCGGTCGGAGACGAGTCGGCCGAGCTCTGGGCTGCCGCCGCGGCGGCGTGGGAGGCCGTCCGCCGGCCCTACCCGATCGCCTACTCCGGCTGGCGCCGCGCAGAGGCGCTCGCCGCCGCGCGCGACCGCGACGGCGCGGCCGAGGCGGCGGCCGACGCACTCGAGATCGCGCGCACGATCGGCAGCGACTGGCTCGCCGCCGAGCTCGAGTCGCTCGTGGCGCGGGCCCGGCTGCGGCTCGACGGCGAAGAGCCCGTCCACACGAACGGCGACGGGCCGGGCGAGCCCGACGACCCGTTCGGCCTGACGGACCGGGAGCGCCAGGTGCTCGAGCTGGTGGCGAGCGGCGCCACCAACCGCGAGATCGGCGAGCAGCTTCACATGGCGGAGAAGACCGCCAGCGTCCACGTGTCGCGCATCCTCGGCAAGCTCGACGTGCGCTCGCGCACCGAGGCGGCCGCCGTGGCGCATCGCCACGGGATGGCGCCCACCGGGTAACGACCGGCACGCGCCGGCGAACACGCGGGTTATCCGCCACATCGCATTCGTCGTCGAGGACATCGACGCCGTCGTTGCCGGCCCGGAGGGAATCATCATCGAGCTGGCGGGGAGGATCGGGGGCTAACGCGTCGACCCGGGTTCCTCGGCAAGTCCAGCCACGGCGACACACTCGGCTCGACCCCGTCAGACTCCCGCGCCCTCGTGGAGCTCCGGGCCCATACCGTCAATCTGCCACTCGCCGAGGAGTTCGGCATCGCGCGCGGCTCGCGCACGACGCAGGCGGTAGTGCAGCTAGAGATCGAGCACCAGGGAATCGTCGGCTTGGGCGAGGCTTCGCCGGTCTCCTACAGGGTGAGTCCACGCCCTCCGCGGCCGAGTTCCTGAGCGAGGCCGCCCCTCCGCTGATCGGAGACGATCCGTTCGCGCTCGAGGACATCGGCTCGCGGCTCGAGGACGTCGAGAATCAGTCGGCTGCCAAGGCGGCCGTCGACGCCGCGCTGCACGACTGGATCGGCAAGCGCCTGCGCCTGCCCGTCTGGCGGCTGCTGGGGCTTTCGCCCAATGCGCCCGCCACCTCGTACACGATCGGCCTCGACAGCATCGACGGCAGTCGCGACCGGGTGCGACGCGCGCGCGGCTTCCGGGCGCTCAAGGTCAAGGTCGGCGGGGACGAGGACCTCGCCCGGCTCGAGGCGGTGCGCTCCGAGTCGACTGCGCCGATGCGGGTGGACGCGAACGAGGGCTGGACGCTCGAACGGGCTCGCGAGCTGATGCCGGCCCTGGTCGAGCTCGGGGTCGAGTTCGTCGAGCAGCCGTTCCCGGCCGAGGACATCGAATCCTTCCGCGCCCTGCGCGAGCTCACGCCGCGGCCCCCGATCGTCGTCGACGAGGGCTGCCACGACCTGAGCGACATCGCGCCGATCGCGGAGTACGCCGAGGGCATCAACGTGAAGCTGGCGAAGGCGGGGGGCATCCGTGAGGCTATGCGGATGATCCACGCCGCGCGCGCCCTCGGCATGCACGTGATGGTCGGCTGCATGATCGAGTCGCAACTCGGGGTGGCCCCGGCCGCGGCGATCGCCTCGCTCGCCGACTGGGCAGACCTCGACGGCCACCTGCTGCTCGCCGAGGAGCCCTTCACCGGCCTCCGTCTCGTCGACGGCCGGGTCCTGCCGGGCGAAGAGCCGGGCCTGGGCGTGATCCACGCCTCGGAGAACGACGCTTGAGCGAGCGGCTGGCGATCTTCGCCGAAGGTCTCTTCGAGCAGCACTCGGGCAAGACCGCACACGGCGTCATCCGCTACGGAACGCGCGAGATCGTGTGCGTGATCGACTCGACGCAGGCCGGCCGCACCGCTGTGGAGGTCGAGCCGTTCTGCCTGCGGCCCGTCCCGGTCGTCGCGAGCGTGCGCGAGGCGATCGACATGGGCGCCACGGCCCTTCTGATCGGCGTCGCGCCGACCGGCGGCAAGCTCGACCCCTCCTGGCGGCCCGCCCTGCTCGAGGCGATCGCTGCCGGCCTCGACCTCGAGGCCGGCCTGCACACCGAGCTGGCGGCGGACGAGGAGCTGCGCGACGCCGCCGCCAGCGCGGGCGTGGAGCTGCGCGACCTGCGTGCCGCGCCGGCCGACCTGACCGTGCCGAAGGGGCCCTACTCGCGCCCGGACTCCGTGCGCGTGGTCCACAGCGTCGGCTCGGACACGGTGATCGGGAAGAAGGTGGTGACGCTCGAGCTCGACCGCGCGGCGCGCGAGCGCGGCGAGCGCTCGGTCTACGTGCCGACCGGACAGACCGGCGTCGCGATCGCCGGTTGGGGAATCGCCGTCGACCACGTGATCTCCGACTACGTGGCGGGCGCCGGCGAGCGGCTCGTGCTGGACGGCGCCGAGCGCGGCGACCTGCTGTTCGTCGAGGGCCAGGGCGCCCTCTTCCACCCGGCCTACTCGGGCGTGACGCTCGGCCTGCTGCACGGCTCCGCCCCCGACCAGCTGATCCTCGTCCACAAGGCAGGCGCGAGCGCGATTCGCAACTACCCGGATCTGCCGATACCGCCGCTGCCCGAGCTGATCGCCGCCTACGAGCTCGTGACCTCGCGCGTGCGGCCGGCCAAGGTCACGGCGATCGCGCTCAACACGAGCTCGCTCGACGAGGACGACGCGCGCGCCGCGGTCGAGCTGGCAGAGGCGGAGACGGGGCTGACCGCCGACGACGTCGTCCGCTTCGGGCCCGAGCGCGTGCTGGATGCCGTGCTGCGCGCCGCCTAGGGACCGCTGGCCACCTGGAGAACCACATGGACCGCACGCTCAAGCTCACACCGCACGAAACCGTCACGATCCGCGAGCACGGCGACGCCGCGCTCGTCGTGGAGGCGCGCTGGGGCGCCGGGGGCTCGGCCCCGCCCGGGCACTTCCATCCCGCTCAGGACGAGCACTTCGAGGTGCTCGAGGGCCGACTGTCCGTCCGCGTCGACGGCAGCGAGCGCACGCTCGAGCCGGGCGACGCGATCGACATTCCGCGCGGGACCGTCCACCAGATGTGGAACGCGGGCGAGCTGCCGGCGCGAGCGCTCTGGCGCACTGAGCCGGCCGGGCGCACGGCGGAGTGGTTCGCGGCACTCGACGGGCTGCAGCAGTCGGGCCGGGTCGGCCGCGACGGCATGCCCAGCGCGGTCGCCTTCGGCGCCTACCTCACCGAGTACTCCGACGTGTTCCGGCTGGGCGGCCCACAGCTGCTGCTGCGGCCGGCGCTCGCCGTGCTCGGCGCCGTAGGGCGGCTGCGTGGCTATCGAGCGCAGGCGCCGGCGGCAGGCGACTCCTGAAAAGTGCCGTTCGACACAGAGTCGAATCGCGGCGGGGGATCTTTCGACACCCGTACGTGGACTACGCCCACGTGAGCGCCGACCATTCAAGGCATGAATGCGCGTTACAACCGGCCGCGCCGCTACGCCCTGGTTCCGGAGGACGCTGAGCGCGCATCCCGCCGGCCGGGCCAGATCCGCCGCTACTCGCTGGCGCGTGTGGCGCCCGCGTCACGCTCCGCGCTGGGCCACGACCGCCTCGAGCGACTCGAGGAGGTCGCTCAGCGCGGCAGCGACGGCGCGATGATGCGATAGGCCTTCAGGCCGAGCCCGAGCCGCTCGCGGTCCTCGCTCTTCAGAGGGTCGAGCCCCGACAGCTCCTTAACGCGCTCGAGCCGGTAGCCGACGGTGTGGCGGTGGGCGTGGATCGCCTGCGCCGTTGCCGCCATGTTGCAGTTGTTCTCGAGATACGCGAACAGCGTCCCGATGAGGTCTGTGGAGTACTGCTCGTCGTAGCGGACGAGCGCCGCGACGGTGTCCTCGTAGAAGCTCCGTACCTCCTGCGGGTGGCTCGCGAGCACGCGGAACAGGAGCCGATACGTGCCCTCCCCGATCTCCTCGCCCGGCGGCCCTCCGCCCGCGGCGGTCACGCCGAGCACGAGCTCCGCCTCCTCGAGCGCGCGCCTGACCTCGGCCCCGCCGCTGCGGTGCGAGGACACGCCCACGAGTGCGTGGCGGCCGAGCCGCGCGGCCGCCCGGCGCGCGAGCTCGGGCTCGCCGGGCAGCAGCGCGTAGACCTTGCCCTCGACGAACTGGGCGAGCGCGCCGGGCACCTCCGCAAGGATCGATGCCGTGACGCGTCCCGGCCCGCGCCCGTTCGGGTTGGCGCACAGGGCGACGTAGCCGGCGTCCAGCTCGCAGCCGAGCCGCTTTGCCCGGCGCGCGACCTCCGCGCCCTCGAGCTCGGGGCGTGACAGCACCTCCTCGAGGAACGAGCCGCGCAGGGACTGCTCCGTCTCGTCGCGCGCCTCGGCGACGGCCACCTCGGTGAGCGCGGCGATCGCCGCCATGTGCAGATAGTCGGCCGCGTCGGCACGGCCGCGGCCGAGCAAGAGCACGGCGCCGAGGTCGCGCCCGCCCGAGGCGATCGGCACCTCGGAGACGACCTCCGGCGGGCGCTGCGGCCGCCCGCCCGCGAGACGGGCGGCCACGTAGCGCTCATAGCGCCCCCACCCCTCGAGCGGAACCCCCAGGCGCGGCACGATCACCGCCACCGGCGCGCCCGCGCGGGCGGCAGCGATCTCTGCAACCCGCTCGAGGCCATCGCCGGCCAGCACGGCGCCCACCATCTCGAGGTGAGCGCCGCGCGGCGACGAATCTGAGTCGGGTACGGGTCTCAGGCCTTCGGCGGCCAGGGCTCCGCCCCCTGGAGCTCGGGCGCCGTCAGGCGCCCGGAGCCCCGACTTCTTCGCTCTCGTGGGCCTGCAGGACCTCCTCGCCCTGCTCGCCGGTGCGGATGCGAATCGCATCCTCGACCGGCAGGATGAACAGCTTGCCGTCGCCGACGGAGCCGGTTCGGGCGTGGCGCAGGATCACGTCCGTGATGATCCCGACGTCCTTGGACTCGACGACGCACTCGAGCTTGATCTTCGGCCGCAGATGGACTGCGAGCTCCGAGCCGCGATAGTGCTCGGTGATCGCCTTCTGCCTGCCGGAGCCCTTGACCTCGGAGATCGTCAGGCTCGGGAACCCGGCCTCGAGCAGATCCGCCCGGATCGGCTCGAAGGCCTCGTGACGGATGTAGGCGACGACCATCTTCATGCCGTTGCCTCCTTCGTACGGACGCTGGCGGTGACGGGCTGGCCGGCTGCCGTGCCGGCCGAGCTGATCGTACCCCCGGCCCCGATCTCGGACTGCGGGATGAACGCCTCGGGATAGCCGTACATGCCGTGCTCGGTGATGTCGAGCCCGGCCTCCTCCTCCTCGTCGCTCACACGCAGCCCGATCGTCGCCTTGATGGCGGCGAAGGTCAGGTAGCTGAGCCCGAAGACGAAGGTGAAGGCCACCAGCACGCCGACCGTCTGAGCGATCAGCTGCGTGAACTGACCGGAGTAGACGAGCCCGCCGTCGGGATCTCCGAATGCGTTGTACTGGGCGAGCCGCGGCGCCGTGAAGATGCCGCACGCGATCGTGCCCCAGATGCCCGCCAGCCCGTGCGCCGACAGCGCGCCTACCGGGTCGTCGATCTTCTTGTCGATCCAAATCACGCCAAAGACCACGATCAGGCCGGCGATGAAGCCGATGATCGGCCCCGCCCAGACCTCGACGTAGCCGGACGGCGCGGTGATGCCCACGAGCCCGGCGATCATGCCGTTTGCGACCATGCCGATGTCGATCGTGCGCTGCATGAACTGAGTCGCGACGAACGCACCGATCACGCCGCCCGCGGCGCCCATGAGCGTCACGACGGCCACGTCGCCCATGCGGACGTCGCCGATGCCCAGCGTCGAGCCCGGGTTGAACCCAAACCAGCCGATGAACAGAATCAGCACGCCGAAGCCAACGAGCGGCATCGAGTGCCCCGGGATCGCCCGCGGCTTTCCGTCCGCGCCGTACTTGCCCTTGCGCGCGCCGAGCAGCAGTAGCGCGGCGAGTGCGCCGGTGGCGCCGATCAGGTGGACGGCCGTCGAGCCGGCGAAGTCCTGCATGCCGGTCGGCAGCAGCGGGCGTGTCGCCGTTCTGCAGCCAACCGCCGCCGAACACCCAGTGCGAGCCGATCGGATAGATCAGCGCCGAGAACACGATCGCGTAGATCACGTAGGCGCTGTACTTGATCCGCTCGAGCGTGGTGCCCCAGACGATCGCCAGCGACACGGCGCAGAACGCGAACTGGAACAGGAACTTCGAGTCAACGGTCGCGTCCGAGAGCCCCATCACGGGGAACGCCTCGGAGCCGTTGCCCGAGTACTGCAGGAAGAACCCGTTCGAGCCGATGATCGAGCTCGAGATTCCGAGCACGTCGGCACTACCGAACGCGAACGCGAAGCCGACCGCCCAGTAACAGATGGCGGCGATCGACAGGTTGGTCATGATCTTGGCGACGACGGTGCCGGCGTTCTTCGTGCGCGAGAAGCCCATCTCGAGACCGGCGAAGCCGGCCTGCATGAAGAGCACGAGGATCGCGGCGACCACGACCCACATGGTGTTGAGGGGCACCGTCTCAGGGAGCGTTCCGTCGACGGCTCTGCGCGAGATCGTCGGCGGTTGCGAGCAGGGTTGACATCGGGGACTAAATCCTCCTTCCGTGACTTGAGTTGAAGGTACGAAGGGGGTCCCGCGGGGTCTTTATCCCGTTGTCGAAGATTCCCGCGGGGTGATTCGCCCGGCTGTCGGTCGCCCCGATCCCCCCGGCCCGTGCATTTCACTCGTTTCGGGCGATGCGACGGCGCGGAAACCGCCATATGGTGGGCATATGGGTCTCCTAAGACGTCGGGACGACGAGCCGGTGGGCGAGCGCTTTCTCATGCGCGAGAAGCTGCTCGCAATCGGCGATGACTTCTGGATAGAGAACGACCGAGGCGATCGTGCCTACAAGGTCAACGGCAAGGCGATCCGCGTGCGCCAGACCTTCGTCCTCGAGAACGCCTCGGGAGACGAGGTGGCCCGGATCCAGGAGCGCAAGCTCAGCATCCGCGACAAGATCGCGATCGAGCGCTACGGCAACACCGCGGCCACTGTGCGCAAGGCGCTGGTCGGGATCCGGGATCGCTTCGTCATCGATGTCGAGAACGGCACCGATATGAAGGCGCACGGAAACGTCGTCGACCACGAATACGAGATCGAGCGCGACGGCGACACGGTCGCCACGATCTCGAAGAAGTGGTTTCGCGTGCGAGATTCCTACGGCGTCGACATCGCGACAGGCGAGGACGCCCCGTTGCTCCTCGCGATCACCGTCGCAATCGACTCGCTGACCACCCGCGACTGAATCCGCTCCGCCTCGTCAGGCCGGAACTTCGTCCACCGCGCGGCGCTCGCCCTCGTCCTCGACCGAGCCCTCGGTGGGCTCCGTCTCGGGCGGCAGCTCGCCGCCGCGCTCGGTGCCGGCGATCAGCTCGTCAGGCGCCTTCGCCTTCGGGATGAAGCCCGACTTCATGCCGAAGTAGACCGCCTGCGGGTGGTGCGCGATCACGGCCACCGTGGACTGCTCTGGCATCACGGCGAAGCCGTCCGAGAGGTACATGCCGATCTCGTCCAGACCGAGCAGGCGCCAGACCTTCTCGTGCTCGGACTGGTCCGGGCAGGCCGGGTAGCCCCACGAGTACCGGCGGCCCTGGTCCAGCTCGATGCCGAAGCCGCGCCGCACGTCTGCGTGGAGCCACTCGGCGAGCCCCTCGGCGGACTGCACACCGAGCCCGTGGGTGAAGAGCTGCTCGGCGAACTCGCCGTCGCGCTCGAGCTGGGCCATCAGCTCGGTGACCTCGGGGCCGACCGTCACGCCCTGGAGAGCGACGACGTCACGCTCGCCTGAGTCGATCGGCCGGAAGAAGTCGGTCAGGCAGATGCGGTCGTGCTTGGGCTGGCGCGGAAAACTGAGCCGCTCGAGCTCCGTGTCCGGGTCGCTCGGGTCGAACACGACCAGCTCGTTGCCGTCGGCCGCGCACGGGAAGTAGCCGACCTTCGCGCGCGGCTGCAGGTAGTCCTGCTCTGCCCACATGCGCTCGAGCCGGGGGGCGAAGCCCTCCTCCTCGCCGTCACCATGGACGAGCCGCTCCCAGTCCTCGCCCTTCACGCCGCGTCCGCCCCAGTGCAGCTTGAAGAGCACGTGGCGGTCCAGGTAGGGAAAGACGTCCTCGAGGTCGATGGCGACCTCGCGCGCGCCCCAGAAGGGCGGATCGGGCACGGGCACGTCCGTCCGCGCCGACGAGCGCACCGAGTCGTCGGTCACCGGCGGCGCGTCGTCCACGACCACCGGCTTCTCGCGCAGCGTCTTGGCCTCGGAGCGGAAGCGCTCGACGAGCTCGGCGCGCGCGTCGGCGTCGACCAGCTGGTCGACCGTGGCGAGCCCGGCGAAGGCGTCCTTGCAGTAGAAGACGCCCGGCTCGTAGACCTCGTCGGACTCCTTGCCCTTCGGATACAGGATGCGGCGACCGAAGTCGCGGTTGATGGCCGCGCCGCCGATCAGCACCGGGAACTCGAGCCCGCGCTCGTGCAGCTCCTGGACGCAGGTGGGCATCTGCTTCGAGGTGGAGACGAGCAGCGCGGAGAGACCGATCGCGTCCGCCTCGTTCTCGATCGCGGCGTTGATGATCGTGTCGATCGGGACCTGCTTGCCGAGGTCGATCACCGTGTAGCCGTTGTTCGTGAGGATCGTGTTGACGAGCGACTTGCCGATGTCGTGCACGTCGCCGAACACGGTCGCGATCACGACCTTGCCCTTCGTGTGGCCCTCGATCTTGTCGAGGTAGTTCTCGAGCTGCGCGACGGCGCGCTTCATCACCTCGGCCGACTGAAGCACGAACGGCAGGATCAGCTCGCCCGCGCCGAACTTGTCGCCGACCTCCTTCATCGCCGGCAGCAGCACCTGGTTGAGCGTCGGAACGGCGCCGATCTTCTCGACCGAGCGGTCGATCCAGTCCTCGACGCCCTCCTTCTTGCGGCGCAGGATGTGGAAGTGGAGCGCCTCCTCGGGCTCCATGCCCTCGGTCGGGTCGGCGCCGCCGTCGTCTTCCTCCTCCTCGCCCTTCTCCTCGAAGTGGCCGATGAAGCGCTCGAGCGCGTCCTCGCGGCGATTGAAGACGAGGTCGTTGGTCAGCTCGCGCTCGTTCTCCGCGATTTCGTTGTAAGGCTTGATGTGGTTCGGGTTGACCATCGCGAGGTCGAGCCCCGCCTCCACGCAGTGGTGGAGGAAGACCGAGTTGAGCACCGCGCGGGCGCCCGGCGACACGCCGAAGGAGACGTTCGAGACGCCGAGCGAGGTCTTGACGCCCGGCAGCTCCGCCTTGATCGCCTTGATCCCTTCGATGGTGGCGACGGCGGAGGGCCTCCACTCCTCGTCGCCCGTGGTGAGCGTGAAGGTCAGCGCGTCGAAGATGAGCGCCTCGCGGTCGAGCCCGTGCTCGTCGCAGGCGAGCTCGACGATCCGCTTGGCCACCTCGAGCTTGCGCTCGGCGGTCTTGGCCATGCCGACCTCGTCGATCGTGAGCGCGATCAGCGCGGCGCCGTGGGCCTTCGCGAGCGGCGCGACGACGTCGAGCTTGTCGCGGCCCGCCTCGAGGTTGACGGAGTTGACGATCGCGCGGCCCGGGATGCGCTCGAGCGCGGCCTTGATCACGTCGGGCTCGGTCGAGTCGATCTGGAGCGGCGCCGGCTGGGTGAGCGAGATGCGCTTCACGACCTCGCCCATCTGGACGTCCTCGTCCTGGCGCTCGGTCAGCGCCACGCACACGTCGAGCACGTGCGCGCCGCCCTCGACCTGGTCCTCGGCGATGCGCAGGATGCCGTCGTAGTCGTCGGCGAGCAGCAGCTCCTTGGCCTTGCGCGAGCCCTGCGAGTTGACGCGCTCGCCCACGAGCGTCGGACGCGGCTCCTGTACGAGCGGCGTGGCGGTCATCATCGACGACACGAGCGCCTGGCGCGTGTCGGGGCGCGGCTGGGCCTCGCGGCCGCCGACGCGGTCGACGATCGCCGCGATGTGATCGGGGGTCGTCCCGCAGCAGCCGCCCACGATCGAGATGCCGTAGCGCTCGACGAACTCCTGCAGCGAGTCCGCGAGCGGATCGGGCTGCTCGGGGAAGATCGTCTCCCCGTCGGGGCCCTGGAGCGGAAGGCCCGCGTTCGGGATGCAGTGCACAGGCACGGGGCTGATCTCGCCGAGGAAGCGGATCGCGTCGCGCATGTCCTCGGGGCCGGTCGAGCAGTTGAGCCCGATCACGTCGACGTCGAGCGCGGCCAGCGTCGTCAGCACCGCCTGGATGTCGGTGCCGAGCAGCATCTTGCCGCCGTTCGGCAGCAGCGACACGCTCGTCTGGATCGGCAGCGTGCGGCCGCTGAGCTTGAAGGCCTCGCGAGCCCCGAAGACCGCAGCCTTGACCTCGAGGATGTCCTGCGCGGTCTCGATGATGATCAGGTCGGCGCCGCCGTCGACGAGGCCGCGCGCCTGCTCCGTGAAGACCTCCACGAGCTCGGCGAAGGTGATCTTCCCGAGCGTCGGATCGTCGGACGCGGGCAGGTGGCCGGTCGGCCCGATCGAGCCGGCGACGAAGCGGCCCTCCCCCGCCGCGGCGCGAGCGATCTCGGCCGCCTTGGTGTTGATCTCGAGCGTGTGCTCGCCGAGCCCCCACTCCTCGAGCTTGAGGCGGCTGCCCTGGAACGTGTCCGTCTCGACCACGTCGGCGCCCGCGGCGAGCATCGACTCGTGGACGCCCTGGATCACGTCCGGGCGATTCAGCACGAGCGCCTCGTGGCACTTGCCCTGGAGCCCGCCGTAGTCCTCGGAGGTCAGGTCGAACTGCTCGAGCGTGGCGCCCATGCCGCCG
The DNA here is from genome assembly GCA_963814095.1 of uncultured Thermoleophilaceae bacterium. Taxonomy (GTDB): domain Bacteria; phylum Actinomycetota; class Thermoleophilia; order Solirubrobacterales; family Thermoleophilaceae; genus JACVRW01. The sequence goes on from CAWFBT010000006.1 coordinate 542,036, forward strand.
TCGAAGACGACGACCCGGCGTCGGACGGTGTCGATGTAGTCGCGCGCGGGCAAGATCCCGATGGTACCAACCTTGACATGACCGTGTGAAGGTTGCTCGGAAGCCCGCTCTGGGAGCGGCTCAGCGCGGTGCCAGGAGCGTCAGGTTGCGGGCCCCGCGCGTGATCCTGCCCTGGGGGTCGGCCACGCTCACCTGGACCCGCAGCCGCAGGACCCTGTTGCGGCGCAGCACCTTCAGCTTGCTGCGCGAGAGCTTGATCCGCAGCGCTACCCGGCCGCTCGCCGGGCCGCGGAAGCGCTTGGCCGCAACCATCAGCCTCCCGCGCCGGTTGCCCGCCAGCCGGACGCGACCGCGGGTACGCAGAGCGGCCTCGCCGCGCAGCCCGGGGGCGGCCCAGAAGCGGTAGCCGAAGCGACCCGAGCGGCTCGACCGGATGATGGCGGGTGCGCCGCGCAGGTCGAGCAGGCGCGCCTTCGGTGCCGGCGGCGAGGGCGGCGGGGTCGGCTCGACGATGCCTCCGCTCTGCGGCGGCACGTTCGGCGCGGCGAGTGCCGCCTCGATCGCCCCGAGCGCGTTCGCGCTGCCGCCGCTGCTGACCCGCCCGGCCAGGCTCGCTCGCGGCGTCGCACCGGCCCGGATCGCCGCGACCACGTCCGCGGCCGAGGCGCCGGGGTCCGCGGCGCGTACGAGCGCCGCGATCCCCGCCACGTGCGGCGCCGCCATCGAGGTGCCGTTGAACGGCACGTAGTTGCCGGCCGCGGCGTCGGCGTAGTGCGCGGCGTCGGTGATGTCGTCGACGTAGGTCGAGTCGCGGCAGAGGACCCGCAGCTCGTCGACATAGACGCCGTCGGCGACAACGCTGCCGTCGCTCGAGAGGCCAAAGAAGGGCCGGACGTCGCTGCGGCCGTCGAGCGCCGAGATGGTGGCCTCGGCGGCCTCGAACTGGCCGCCGCTCGAGCCGGCGAAGAGCTGGCCGTCCGCGAGGTCGGCCCCCGCGGCGAACGCGCCGGCCGCGAATAGGTCCGTGTAGCCGACCGGGTCGGGCGGCTGCACCGAGTAGCGCAGGTCGAAGTGCATACGGCAGCCGCGCCGGCCGCTGAGGTCGAGGTCGGAGCCGAGGTGGATCTCCCCGTAGCCCCCGACGGAATACAAGCCGTCCGGGCTGTCCGTGGCTGACTTCGAGCCGGCCGAGTGGACCGCCGCCGAGACCCCCCAGGGAACCGCGGATCCTTCCTGCAGGAGGTTCCAGCCGCTCAGGTCGTCCTCGAAGCCTTCGCTGAGGAGCGGGGCGCCCCAGTCGGTCTTGGTGCTCAAGACGTTCGTGCCCGGCGCCGCCACGTCGACGGTCGTGGCGCCGTAGTTCGAGAAGCCGGGCAGCGTTCCGCCGCTCGCGAGCGCCGCGACGCAGATCAGGTGGTCGCCGGGCAGCACGCAGGGCGTGCGGGCGTGCGCGTCGTTGTCGTTGCCCTCGTTGCCCGCCGCAGCGACGACGACGGCGTCGAAGTCCCTCGCAACGGCGAGCGCGTCGTTCAGGTACAGGTCCCCGGCGCCGCCCGCGCCACCGAGGCTCAGGTTGATCACGTCCGCGCCCTCCTGCGCGGCGTAGACGATCCCGCTGCCGACGTCGGCGCTCGTACCGCCGCCGTTCCCGTCGAGCACGCGGACGGCCATCAGCGACGCCTCGGGCGCGACGCCCGCCACGCCCGCGCCGTTGTTCGCCGTCGCGGCAGCCGTGCCCGCCACGTGGGTGCCGTGGAACTGGAAGTCATCGGGGTCGCCGTCGTCCTGCACGACGTCGAAGCCGTGCACGTCGTCGATTCGGCCGTTGCCGTCGCCGTCGCCCCCGCCCGGCGCCTCGCCCGGGTTCTGCCACAGGCGGCCGCTCAGGTCGGGGTGCGTGAGGTCGATGCCGGAGTCGACGATCGCGATCACCTGGCCGGCGCCGCGCGTGCGGTCCCAGGCCGCGAGCGCGCCGACGCCGGGGTCGGCCGCAAGGCCCCAGAGCGATCCGAAGAAGCTGTCGTCGGGCGCCGGCGCGAGCGCCTCGTAGCGGTAGTTCGGCTGCGCATACGCGACGTCAGAGCGCCGCTCCAGGCGGGCGAGCGCCGCCCGCGCCGGTCCGTCGAACGAGACGACCTGCGCCTGTGGCAGGCGCAGCACCTGCTCCAGCTCGACCCGGGCGGCGTCGCGCGCCGCGGCGCGGTCGGCCGCAGCGGTGCCCGCCTCGAAGCGGATGATCGCCTCGCCGGACACGGCGCCGCCGCTTGCCTCGAGCCGCGGCGCCGCGACGGCGGCCGATGCCGGCACGAGTGCCGCGAGCAGCGCAGGCAGGATCAGGCGTGCGAGCGAAGGCATCCAGCACCCCTATCGGCGACCCGGAGTCATGCCTGTAGTGTCCTCCCGCGTGCCAATCGCGCTAGTGAGCGGAGCCAACCGGGGTATCGGGCGCGAGACTGCGCGCCAGCTTGCCGAGCGCGGCTACGACGTCATCGTGACCGCCCGCGACGAGGAGGCAGCGCGCGCGGCAGCAGGGGAGATCGGCGCCCGTGCACTGCAGCTCGACGTGTCGGATCCGGCCTCGATCGAGCGCGCCGCGGCCGCGGTCGCGGAGGACCCGGGCAGCCTCGACGTGCTCGTCAACAACGCCGGCATCGGCTCGGACTTCGGCGTTTCCGGCACGGAGCCCGACTTCGACGCGATCCAGCGCGCGCTCGACACCAACTTCTTCGGCGCCTACCGGCTCTCGATCGCGCTGCTGCCGCTGCTCCGGCGCTCCGAGCACGCGCGCATCGTGAACGTGTCGAGCGGCATGGGCGCGATCAACGAGATGGGCGGCTGGTCGCCCGGGTACCGCGTCTCCAAGGCGGCGCTGAACGCCATGACCCGCATCCTCGCGACCGAGCTCGAGGGCGACGGCGTCAAGGTCAACTCGGCCTGCCCCGGGCTCGTGGCCACCGACATGGGCGACCAGTTCAACGCCACCAAGTCGGTCGAGGACGGCGCGAGCGGCGTCGTCTGGCTCGCGACGCTGCCGGACGACGGGCCGAGCGGCGGCTTCTTCCGCGACGCCCGCCAGATCTCCTTCTAGCTGCTCAGAAGTAGAGGAGCTCGATGTCGCCCCAGCGCATCGCGATCTGGGTGCCGCCGTCGAACACCCGCAGCGTCACCGTGTAGACGCCCGCGTCGGTGTAGACGTGCTGGGCGTCGAGCCCCCGCGCCCTGTTGGCCGCGCCCGAGCGGCGATCCCCGAAGGTCCAGCGGTAGTCGAGCGCCGGGTTGCGGGCGGCGGCGGAGAAGTGGAGCGGACCGGGCGGCATCGGGATGCGCGTGCCCGGACCGGGATTGAAGAGGGCGATCGCGTCGTGCACGGCAGCCGGGTGGCGGCGATAGAGGGCGCGGGCGCCGCGGACGTCGTCGCGGGTCGGCAGCCGTGTGCCCCTCGGGCAGAGCGACGGGAGCAGGGTGTTCACGTCCCCGGTCGGGTTCATCAGCGCACAGCGGCTGGTCTCGTGGCCGAGCCCGAGGACGTGCCCGAGCTCGTGCACGGCGGTCAGCCTGCGCAGGGCCTTGCTGCGACAGCCGCGCACGACCTTCACCTGCATGGCCACGAACGGCGACGGGTAGCCGGCGCCCGTGCCGCCCGCGATGCCCTCGCAGCCATAGCGGCCCATGCCGCCGCCGCGCGCGTAGCCGAAGATCACGCGCGCGCGTGCCGCCGGCGCGCGTGTGAAGCGCACCCCGACGCGAGCCCGGTTCCAGGAGCGGATCGCCAGCCGCACGGCGGAGTCGTAGAGCGGCGCCCTGCTCCCCACCGAGATCGTCTTGTTCGGCCAGCGTTCACCGGCGATGCGATACGCGCTAGCCGGCTCGGCGACGCACGCGACGGCGGCGACCGCCGTCAGGACGGCCAGCCCGCTGCGCACCGAGCCTAGGCCTCGACCTCGGCGGCGTCGCCGTGGCGGCGCGAGCCGCGCAGCTGCACCGGCGATGCGTGTAGCGCCCGCAGGCGCAGGTCCTTCCAGGTCATGCCCTCGCGCACCAGCGCCGGCATGCCCATCGCCAGCGCTGTGGCGATCTCGACCGCCTGCAGGATGATCCCGTAGGCGAGCGCGTCGGTCTTGCCGACGCCGTAGGCGGACAGGACGGCAACGCACGCGGCCTGGAAGACGCCGAGGTTCGAGGGCGTGACCGGCAGCGCGGCGGTCACGTTGACCGCGAACAGCACAGCGGCAGCAGCGCCGATGCCGGCGCGCTCGTCGAGGCCCAGTGCGACGAGGAGCAGGTAGCAGGCGAGCCACTGGATCGTCCAAGCGGCGAGCTGGTTGAGCGCCGCCCAGCTGCCGAGCTTCGGCTTGCGGAACACCTGCAGGCCGTTGCGGACCTGGAGCATCGCGCGGCGCGCCGCGGTCGCGGCCTGCTGGACGCGCTGGAAGCGAGTGGGCTTGCCGCGCCTGAGGATCCAGGGAGCGGACAGCACGAGCGCGAGCAGCACAACCGGCACAATCGTGGCGACGACGAGCGCGTCCTCGTTGCCCTTGAAGAGCCCGACCGTCGCGAACATGACGCTGCCGAGCACGGCCAGCGCGAGGATGTTGAGCAGCGTCTGCGAGATCATCGTCCCGAGCACGACCGGGAAGCGCTGGCGCATCCGCCCCACGCGGCGCGACAGGATCAGCGCTCGCGAGGGCTCGCCGAGCCGGGCCGGCAGGGTCGCCGACATCAGCACGCCGATCATCGTCGCGCGCGCTGTGTCGCGGCGCCGGACGCGCACGCCGGGCAGGGCGGCGCGCAGGATCGCGTGCCAAGCCTCGGCACGCAGCAGCATCGATGCGCACATGAGCGCGAACGCGACCAGCACCCAGACGGGCGTGGCGGCGAGCAGCGCGCGCCCGATCGACTCGATCCCGATCCGCTGCAGCGCCAGCGCGGTGAGGCCGACGCCCAAGGCCACGCCGGCGCCGACGACGACGCGACGGGCGAGACGCGCGACGCGCTTGCGCCCGCTCGAGGGGATGGTCGGCTCGAGCGAGGGCAGCCGCCGCGGCGGCACAAGCGGGCCGGGCTCCGGAGAGCTGACGCCTATCCGGCGCGCGACCCGCTCCTTGCGCGTGGCGGGCTCGGGCGCCTCGAGGGCCTGCTCGTAGACCTCGGTGACCCGGGATGCGACCTGCGGCCAGGCGAAGCTCTCTGCGCTCTCGCGCGCGTTTGCGGCCATGCGCATCCGCCTGTCCGGATCGAGCGCGAGGCTGCGGAGCGACTCGCCGAGCTCGACCGGGTCGCCGACCGGCACCAGCAGGCCGTCGTGGCCATGCGTGACGACGTCGTTGTAGCCCGCAATCGCGGATGCCACGACCGGCGTGCCGGAGGCGAACGCTTCGGTGAGCACCATGCCGAAGCTCTCGCCCCCGAGCGAGGGCGCGCAGAGCAGGTCGGCCTCACCCAGCAGGCGCCACTTCTCCTCGTCGCTGACACGGCCGGCGATCTCGACGCCGTCGCTGTCGAGCAGGAGCGGCTCGACCTCGGTCTCGGTGGCTCCGGCCACGGTCAGCCGGGCGCTGACGCCGGCGTTGCGCAGCGCCTCGAAGGCGCGCAGCAGCACGGGCAGACCCTTGCGAGCCTCGGCGCGGCCGACGAAGAGGATCTGGAGCTCGTCGTGCGGGCGCGCTGCGCTCGGCCGCGCCGCACCCAGGTCCACCCCGTTGGGAATGATCCGGTAGCGGCCGCCATACCAGCGCTGCGCCGTCCAGCGAGCCGCCTCGGAGACCGCGATGCGGGCGCTCAGCTTCGAGTAGAGCCGGCGGGCGCCCGCGACGTGCGCGGTGAAGTGCCCGACCAGCGCGCCCGTCGAGTAGGTGTGAAAGGTCGCGACGGTCGGCGCCCGCGCAGTCTCGGTGGCATACCAGGAGACGTAGGGCGCGTTCGGCTCGTGGACGTGGACGACGTCGTAGCCGCCCGTTCGCAGCTCGCGGCTGAGCCTGCCGACCGTCTCTGGGAAGACCGCCAGGTTCGATACCGCGCCGTTCAGGGGCAGCCCCGCTGTGCGCCCGAGCGGGATCAGGTGCTCGGGCAGCGGACGCTGTTGCGGGCGGGCACCGCGATGCAACACGCGCGCGAGGCGGTCGTCGGGGTCGTAGGGCGCCAGCAGCCGGACCTCGTGTCCCGTCGCGAGCAGCTGGTCCGCCAGCGCCTCCACGTGGCGTCCGACACCACCCGGATACGTGTACGAGTAGGGCGATATCAGGGCTACGCGCACCCGGCCCATCCTATCGGCCACACTTGACGGGTGACCGAGGCACGCAACTACGTCAAGTACACGTTTCTCAAGGTGGACCCGGCCTGGAGGCGGCGTTCCGCCGAGGAACGGGCGGCCGACAAGGCGGAATTTGCGGCGGCTTGCAACGAATATTCCGGCAGCCACTACCTGCGCGCCTACTCGCTCGTCGGCACACGCGGGGACTGCGATTTGATGGTGCGGGCGATCGCCCCGGCGCTCGAACCGATCCACGAGCTGCACGTGCTGTTGAACCAGAGCGGCCTGATGCGCTGGGCCGACGTGCCCCACTCGTACCTCGCGATGACCAAGGAGTCGCCCTACTCCGACCAGCCCGATCAGCCGCTCGCGCCGCGCGAGGGGGCCGACTCGAGGTACCTGATCGTCTACCCGATGTGGAAGAAGCGCAAGTGGTACGGCCTCTCACCCGAGGAGCGGATGGCCGTGATGCGGGACCACATCGCGGTGGCGCGCCGCTTCACCGGCATCGAGACGAACACGGCCTACTCGTTCGGGCTCGACGACCAGGAGTTCGTGGTCGCCTTCGACGCCGACGACCCGTCCGAGTTCCTCGACCTCGTGCAGGAGCTGCGCTCGACCGAATCGAGCGCCTACACCGCCTCGGAGACGCCGATCTTCACCTGCATGCGCCTGTCCGTGGAGCGCGCCCTCGACGCACTCGACGGCGAGCACGTGAGCGTCAGCGCGCCGGCGTAGCGTCCTTCGAGGCCCCGAGCAGGTCCTCGAAGCTGCACAGCTTCACGCGCGGACGCCCGTGCGGCTCGCCGGCGGTCTTCTCGACCTGATCGATCGCCTGCCAGCCGGCGTAGGACACGGCCTCGGGCTGACGCTCCGCGATCAGGGCGTCGAGCGAGTCACGGTCGGGATTGGCGGGTGAGGGCAGGCGCCCGGCGTCGAGATCCGCGAGCACCGTGTCGACGGTCTCCTGCGCGTCACGCTTGTTGGTCCCGATGATCCCCGTGGGACCGCGCTTGATCCAGCCCACCACATACTCGCCCGGCATGGGCGCGTCGTCCGCGAGGACGCGGCCGGCGTCGTTGGGTATGACGGCGCGGCGCTGGTCGAAGGGGATGCCCTCGAGCGGAGTCCCGCGATAGCCGATCGAGCGGAAGACGAGCCCGCACTCGATCTCCTCGGTCGTGGGCCCGGCCTTGGGCCGCAGCGCACCGTCGTCGCCCACCGTCAGCTCGTTGTGACAGATGCGGATGCCCTCGACCCGCTCGGAGCCGAGGATCTCGACCGGCGAGACGAGGAAGCGGAGCACGATCCGGCGGCGCTTGCCCTCCGGCACGCGCTTCGAGTACTCGTGCAGGATCGTCACGTTCTTCTTGGCCGTGGCGTGGGCGGTCTCCGACTCGATGAACGCGCGCGAGAGCGGATCGAGCTCGGCATCACCGGGGTCGACGATCACGTCCGCGTCGGTCATGTCGCCCAGCTCGAGCAGCTCAGGGTTCGTGAAGGCGGCCTGCGCGGGCCCGCGCCGCCCCAACACGACGATCTCGTGGACGTTCGACTCGGCCAGGACGTCGAGCGCGTGGTCGGCGACGTCCGTGGCGATGAGCTCCTCGCGCGTGAGGGCGAGCATGCGCGCGACGTCCGCCGCCACGTTCCCGTTCCCGACCACCACCGCGCGCTGCGCGGACAGGTCGAACTCGAGGTCCCTGTAGTCGGGGTGGCCGTTGTACCAGGCGACGAACTCGGTGGCGGCCCAGCTGCCGGGCAGGTCCTCTCCGGGGATCCCCATGCGCCGGTCGGTCTGGGCGCCGACGGCGTAGATGACCGCGTGGAAGCGGCCCGTGAGGTCATCGTGGCGGATGTCGCGGCCGAGCTCGACGTTGCCGTAGAAGCGGAACTCGGGATGCTCCGCCGTCTTCTCGTAGACGCGCGAGACCGCCTTGATGTTGGGATGATCGGGTGCGACTCCGCCGCGCACGAGGCCCCAGGGAGTGGGCAGCCGGTCGAAGACGTCGACCTGGACCGCGAGGTCCGGGTGCGACTTCGACTTCAGCAGGTGTCCTGCCGCGTAGAAGCCCGACGGCCCGGAGCCGACGATCGCAACGCGAAGCGGGTTATCGGGAGTGCCGATCGCTGCCATGAGCCGTCCAGCCGGGGCAGGGCGGCGACCCGGCCCCAGGATCTGGCGACTCTAGCGACCGGCGGCCGGTGCGGCGGGGTCGTGCTCCTCGTCCTCGTCGCCCATGACGAGGTCGATGGCCGAGACGGTCTCGACGGAGCGCACCACGACCGGGTCGTCCGCAGGCGGCTCCTCGGCGGGCGCCTCCTCGGCGACCTCGGGCCGCGCGTCCTCGTGCATGATCGGCTCGAAGGGGGTGAGCGGATCGGCGGGAGCGATCGGCACGGGCGCAGGGTCGGAGACGGCCTCGGCGGCTCGGGCTCGTGGACCACGACGACCGGCTCGGGCTCCTCCACGACGACGGGCTCGGATACGGCGCTCCGGCTCGGGCTCGTGGACCACGACGGGAGGCTCGGGCTCTTTCACGACGGTGGGCTCGACCTCCTCGACCGCGACCGGCTCGGGCTCCTCCACCGCGACCGGCTCGGGCTCTTCCACCGCGACCGGCTCCTCGGGCACCACCGGCTCCTCGATGACCGCGGGATGCTCGATCTCGGGCAGCGACACGGTCGGCACGCTGAGCACGGCCGGCTCCATCGGCACGCCGCCCACCTGGGCCGGCGGGACGGGCGGCGCCGGCGCGATCGACGCGTCCGCGTCGACCACGATGGTGCCCCCGGCCATGTCGCCGAGGCGCTGGCGGCGCTTGCCGGATGCGAGCATCACGATCAGGCCGACCAGGTAGAGGCCGATGCCGTCGACGACGCGCAGGACCGTCCGCACGGCGATCTCGCGCATGCCGGCCTCGCCGCCGTCGGCGCGCACGACGCGCAGCTTCATCACGCGCTTGCCGAGCGTCTGCCCGCCGCCCGACTCGCAGGCGAAGTAGTAGTAGAGCGCCCACGCCAGGGCGATCAGGTACAGGCCGGAGCCGACCTCCTCCCTGGCAGACCCGCCTCCACTCGGGAGCACGTCGGCCGCAAACAGGATCAGGGCCGCGCCGGCTCCCACGATCATCAGGTCGATGAGGGCGGCGAGGACACGGCGGTTGTCGAGCTGCGGGCCGGTGGTGGACAGGGCGGAGGCGTGGGCGATCGCGTTCATCTAGAACTGAATCGGCACCGCGCCCGGCCGCATTAGGCCTGCAGGCACCGGGGTGGACGCCGCCTGCGCCGCCCAGCGGCGATGATGGCGCCGTGGAACGCGTCGCGGTCGTCGACATGGGCTCGAACTCCTGGCGCCTCGTCGTGTTCGGGTACGAGCCGGGGACGCCCTGGTGGAGCCTCGTCGACGAGATCCGGGAGGCGGTGCGAATCAGCGCCGGGATGGTCGAGCGAAGCGACCCGATGCGGCCCGAGCGCGTCGAGCTCGCGCTGCACACCGCGGCCGTGTTCTCGGCCTTCTGCCGCGCCCGTGGCATCGACCGGATCGAGGCAGTGGCCACGAGCGCCATCCGCGACGCCGCCAACGGTCCCGAGCTCCTCGACCGCATCCGCGACCAGACGGGCCTGACGGCGCGCGTGATCAGCGGCACGGAGGAGGCGCGCTACGGCTGGCTCGCGATCGCCAACTCGACGACCATCGACAACGGCTTCGGCCTCGACATGGGCGGCGGCAGCATCCAGACGCTGCGACTCGAGGGCCGCCGGCTCGCGGGGTCCGTGTCGCTCCCACTGGGCTCGGTGCGGGTGAGCGAGGAGTTCCTGCCCGGTGAGAAAGCCACCCCGAAGGGCATGCGGGCACTGCGCAAGCGTGTCGCGGCCGACCTCCGCGAGCTCGGCTGGTGGAGCGGCGGCGGGCGCCTCGTCGGGATCGGGGGAACGATCCGCAACCTCGCGGCCGCGGCGATGAAGCGGCTCGACCTGCCCGACATCGACGTTCAGGGCTTCGCGCTCACCCGCGAGGCCGTCGAGGAGCTGATCGAGGAGCTGGCCGAGCGGCCCGCCTCGAAGCGCGGCGGGGTGAGGGGGATCAAGCCGGACCGCGGCGACGTCATCCTCGGCGGCGCACTCGTGCTCGCGGCGACGCTGGAGGAGGGCGGCTTCGAAGCGGTCGAGGTGACCGAGGCGGGACTGCGCGAGGGGGTCTTCTTCGAAGGCCTGCTCGGCACACGCGAGCTGTTCATGGACGTCCGTCAGGAGTCGGTCGAGAACCTCGCCCACCGCTTCGAGACCGACCACGACCACGTCCACCACGTCGCGCGGCTGTCGCTCGCCATGTTCGACGGGCTTGGCGCGGCTGGCCTGCACGACCTGGGCGACGCCGAGCGCGAGCTCCTCTGGGCCGCCTGCATCCTCCACGACATCGGCACTGCGATCGACTACGACGACCACCACCGCCATTCGCAGTACCTGATCCTGAACGCGGGACTGCCCGGCTACAGCCCCCGTGAGCTCGTCCTGATCGGCCTGATCGCCCGCTACCACCGCAAGGGCGAGCCGGATGAGTCGCAGCTCGGCGACCTCGCCGAGCGGGGCGACTCGGAGCGGCTGGGCGTCCTCTGCGGCGTGATCAGGCTCGCCGAGCAGCTCGAACGCAGCCGTGACCGCTCGATCAGGGCGGTGAGCGTCGGCACGGCCAACGGCAAGGTCGAGCTGCAGGCGTCGACCGCGCCTGACGGCGATCCGAGCGTGCCGATCTGGGCGGCTCGGCAGAGCTCCGGCCTCCTCGCCGAGGCGATCGGCCGGCCCGTCGAGATCCAGACGCGCTAGGCGAGCGTCGTCTCGAGCACGCCGAGCCGCTCCGAGCTGATCACGACCTCGTCGCCGGGAGCGAGCCACACGCGCGGGTCGCGCAGGCTGCCGACTCCGGCGGGCGTGCCGGTCGAGACCATGTCACCGGGCTCGAGCGTCATCAGCATCGACAGGTAGGCCACGAGCGCCGGGATCGAGTGGACGAGGTCCGCCGTCGTACCCTCCTGCATCAGCTCGCCGTTCAGGCGCAGGTCGAACGTGATCGAGTCGGGCGGCCCGGCCTCGTCGGGCGTCACGAGCGCGGGACCGCAGGGCGCCGAGCCGTCGAAGACCTTGCCGGGCATCCACTGAGGCGTCTTGAACTGGTAGTCGCGGGCGGACAGGTCGTTCAGGAGCGTGTAGCCGGCGATGTGTTCGAGGGCGTCTTCCTCGGCGACATCCTTGGCACGGCGCCCGATCACGAAGGCGACCTCGGCCTCGTAGTCGACGCGGCTCCAGTCGGGCAGCTTCACCGTCGCACCCGGTGGGGCGAGCGCGTTCTGGAACTTGGCGAAGAAGGTCGGCATCTTCGGCGCCTCCTTGCCCTGTTCCTCCGCATGCGCGTGGTAGTTCTGGCCGATGCAGACGATCTTCCCGGGGCGCGCGAGCGGGGTCAGCAGCGTCGCCGCCTCGAGCGGGACGCCGTCCGCGTCGGCGGGCTCGGCAGAGCCGAGCGCCTCGCTTGACACGAGCTCGTCCAGGCTGCGATCGAACGCGTGGGCCTGCCCGTCGCGCACCAGCGCGGCGCGTGGGCCGTCCTCTCCGAGAATGCTCACGTAGCGCATTGGCCGAGAGCCTATGCGTACCCTGGAGCGATGCCCAAGGACCTCCCCACCGGCAGGGTGCGCCGAGCGGCGAAGGTCGGCCGGCTGGCGGGTTCGCAGGCGGCGAAGGGATACGCCACCAAGGCCGCAAACCTGACCCGTGGCGAGGAGGGCCGCCGCGATGCGGCGGAGCGCCGCCAGATCGAGGCGGCCGAGCAGATCTTCGACGTCCTCGGTCAGATGAAGGGCGCCGCGATGAAGGTCGGTCAGGTGGCCTCGTTCATCGACACGGGCGCCTTCCCGCCGGAGTTCCAGGAGCGCATCCAGTCGAAGCTGGCGGAGCTGCGCGACGCGGCGCCGCGGGTCTCGTTCGACAAGATGCGCAAGATCGTCGAGGCCGATCTCGGCGAGAAGCTCGGCGACGTCTTCGCCGAGTTCGGCGAGGACGCGGTCGCGGCAGCCTCGATCGGGCAGGTCTACCGAGCGCGCCTCCATGACGGCCGCGATGTCGCCGTGAAGGTGCAGTACCCGGGCGTTGCGAACGCGGTGCGCGCGGACCTGCAGAACCTCGGGCTGATCATGCGCGTCGCAAAGCGGATCGCGCCCGGCATGGACGCCAAGGCGATGACCGCCGAGATCCGAGAGCGGCTCACGGACGAGCTCGACTACGAGCACGAGGCGCAGCAGCACCGCGCCTTCGCGCGCACCTGGCGGGACCACCCGTTCATCTACATCCCGGGCGTCGTGACCGACCTCTCCACCGAGCACGTGCTCGTGACGGAGTGGGTCGACGGGATCGGCTTCGAGGAGGTGAAGGAGCTCGACCGGGCGACGCGCGACCGCTTCGGCGAGATCGTCTTCCGCTTCTTCTTCGGCTCGCTCTACCGAAACGGCCACTTCTCGGGCGACCCCCACCCAGGCAACTACCGCCTGATGCCGGACGGGCGCGTCGCCTTCATCGACTTCGGCATGACGAAGCGGGTCCGGCGCGAGGACCTCGACGCCGAGGTGGCGGCCATCGGCGCCGCGATGGACGGCGACGTCGAGGAGCTCCACCGCCGGCTCGCGAGCATGGGCTTCTTCGATCTGAACGACGAGAAGGTCACGCCCGAGGCCGTCTTCGAGCACTTCCACGACGTGACCTCGTGGTACATCGAGGATCGCGAGGTCACGATCGACCGCGCGCTCGTGGCCCAGGTGCTGATCGATTTCGGGGACCCGCGCTCGCGCCACTGGCAGCTGATGAAGCGAGAGACGATGCCGCCCCAGGCGATGCTCGCGCGGCGCATGGAGGCGCTGACGCTCGGCGTTCTCGGTCAGCTCGGCGCGACCGCGAACTGGCACCGCATCGCGCGCGAGTGGCTCTTCGGCGACCCGCCCTCGACCGAGCTCGGCTCCCTCGAGCATCCGTTCCACGAGCGGGCGGCGGCGTAACGATGCCGCCCCGACCGAGCGCCGGGTCGCGCACGCGACCAGTGGCAGCCACGCGCAAGGCGGTGGCGACGCTCCGCGACGGCGACCCCGTCATGGCCCGGCTGATCGACGAGCACGGCACGCTGGTGCGGCGCGAGCTCAAGCAGGAGAACGACGAGCCGCGCGGCGACGCCTACGGCGCCCTGCTCCGCTCGATCGTCGGCCAGCAGCTCTCGACCAAGGCCGCCGCCACGATCTACGGCCGCATGCTCGAGCTGTTCGGCGGTCACGCACCCACGCCGCGGCAGCTGCTCGAGGTCGACCCCGACCTCATCCGAGCCGCCGGACTGTCACACGCGAAGATCTCCTACCTGCGCGATCTGGCGCTCCACGTCGAGGAGGGCCGCGTGGACCTGGAGCAGCTGCCCGAGCTCTCCAGCGAGGAGGTGACCGCACAGCTCACCGACATCAAGGGCCTCGGCCAGTGGACCGCCGACATGTTCCTGATGTTCCACCTGCGCCGTCCGGACATCCTGCCCGTCGGCGACCAGGGGATCAGGCGCGCCGTGCAGGTCGAGTACCGGCTGCGAAAGCTGCCGGACCCGAAGCGGCTCGAGAAGATCGCGCGCCCGTGGCAGCCCTACAGGACGCTGGCGTGCCTGTTCCTGTGGAGCTCGCTGGACAACAAGCCGGCGTAGGCCGCTAGTCCAGGGTCAGTTCTCTGGCGAGGCGCGGTTCGACGTCGACGTGGCGAGGATCCTCAAACGGTGCCGCAGGAGGGCTCTTCGTCCGCAACGCGGAACGAGGAGCCGCAGCCGCAGGAGGCCACCACGTTCGGGTTCGACACCTCGAATCCCGAGCCCTGGAAGCTCTCCGTGAAGTCGACGGTCGAGCCGTCGACGTAGCGCAGGCTCGCCGGGTCGACGAGCACGCGGATGCCGGCGGCGTCGAAGACGTGGTCGTCGTCGCGGCGCTCGTCGAGCGCCAGCGCGTACTGGAATCCAGAGCAGCCGCCCCCGCGAACACCGACCCGCAGGCCGACGTCCCCCTCGGCAACCTGCCCCTCCATGAACTGGTTGACCTTCTCGGCGGCGATGTTGGTGAGCGTGACCATCGACAACCAGTTTATCGGCGAAACCGTCGATACCCTGGAGAACGCATGCCCAGCGCAGCTGAGCTGAAGGAACGGATCGAGGAGGCCTTCCCAGGTTCCCAGGTGATGGTCCACGATCTCACCGGCGGGGGCGACCACTTCCGCGCCGAGGTGATCTCGGATCGCTTCGAAGGCCTTTCGCGCATCCAGCAGCACAAGCTGATCTACGACGTGTTCGGAGACGAGGTGGGCGGTCCCATCCACGCGCTCTCCATCAAGACCCAGACTCCTGGAGACGGAAGATGACGAACGACGAGATCCGCAGCTTCATCGAGACCGCGATCAAGGAGAACAAGGTGATGCTCTTCATGAAGGGCACACCCCAGCAGCCGGCGTGCGGGTTCTCGATGCGCGCTTCCGGTGCCCTCAACGAGCTCGGCGTTCAGTACGCGGCGCTCGACATCCTGCCCGACCCGCGCATTCGCGAGGAGCTGTCGGGGCTCTCGGGCTGGCCGACGATCCCGCAGCTGTTCGTAGGCGGCGAGCTGGTCGGCGGCTCGGACATCGTGCTCGAGATGTACGAGTCCGGCGAGCTGGCTGAGTTGCTCGGCGTAGAGCAGCCCGACCAGCCGGACGAGCCGGCACCCGAGCCCGAGCCGCGCCAGGCGCCGATCGGGCTCGAGAACCGGCTCAACTAGCCGAGCTACCCAAGGTCAGCGCGCGCCCCAGCGGGCGAACGCGCGCGACAGCGCAGCCATACCCTCGGAGATCCAGGCCGACGCCAGGAGCAGGACGAGGCCGAGCGGGAGCAGCGCGAGTCCGTCGGGCACCGAGTCCGGCTCCCAGAAGCCGAGGTCGATCCCGCCGAACGGCGCCGCCACGGGGGCGGCGATCAGGTAGAGCGCCGTGGCGTACGCGGACACCGCGACGGTGAAGGTGGCGAGGCCGACCGGGAAGCGAGCGAGCAGGTAGGCGATCCCCCGCCAGCTCGCCGAATCGGTCCAGTACGCCTTGCTGCGCCCGATCACGCCCTCACCACCGGCGCGGAGCGGCGCCGCCGCGATGCGCGCGTCGAGCAGTGAGTTCGCGAGGCCGCGCTCCAGGCCGAGCAGCGGCCGGATCGTGGCCAGCACGAGCGTCAGCAGCGGGATCCCGATCAACGTCACGACCAGCCCGAGGCCGGTCGCGAGTGCGGTCACGAGCCAGCTGAAGTAGGCGACTCCAAGCGGGAGCCCGATCAGGTTGTGGGTGAGCCCGCGATAGCCGTCCGACGTGATCAGCGGCCGCAGTGCGCCGCGCCACGCGGGGAGGGGCGCCGGAGGCTGTGTGAGGGTCGTGGTCGTGTCCATGACCCCAGGATCGTGCGCCAGAGGACACGCGGGAATCGAGCCACCCGGTATGCGCGCGGGCGGCTAACCGAACCCACGCCCCGCTCGCGCAGCTCCGCCTGACGTGCCTGTGCGGCGGCGAGTGTGAGGGAGTTCGCGTTCATGCGGACGAGTCTCCCGCGACGTCATTCCCGGAGACATTGATTTAGCCTGTGCTAAATGGTCCGCTACGAGTTCGGGCTCCCAGACCTCGCCCGGCTGCGCTTCGCGATCTCCCCCATGTGGGAGCTCGTGATCTCGCTGCGGGCGCTGCGCGACCCGTCGGAGGCGGCCATGCACCTCCCCTGGGTCCGCTCCGTCCGGGAGCGCGTGCGCGGCCTCGATCTGTTGCCGTTGCTCGGCCTCGTGCCACTGAACGGCTACATCCCCGACTTCCTCACGCCGCCCCCCGACACTCCCCTGGCGAACTTCGCGGACGAACTCGACGCGATCCGCTCGACGCCGATCGCGCGCGTTCGCAGGGAGGTCGGCCTGCGCGTGAGGGACGGCCTCTCACCTGGGCTCGCCGACCCGTTCCTGCGCCGCCCCCGGCGATCGGTCGAGCGGCTCGCCGACTCACTCGCCGCCTACTGGGAGGCCGCTCTCGAGCCGCACTGGCCACGCGTGCGTTCGCTACTCGAGGCCGATCTGATGTATCGCTCGCGGCGCCTGACCGAGGGTGGCCCGACGGCCCTGTTCGCGGACCTCCATCCGGCCATCCACTGGCGCGACGACGGCCTCGAGATCGAGATGGCCTACAGCACCACCTTGGCGCTGGACGGGCGGGGGTTGCTGTTCGTGCCCACCGTCTTCCCGGCGCGACCCTTCGCCATCGCCTCGTCCTACTGGCAACCGACGGTGATGTACCCGGCGCGCGGGGTCGGGCTCCTGTGGGAGAGCGGTGGAGAGCCGCCCGCGGAGGCGCTGGCCACGGTCCTCGGTCGCGGGCGGGCCGCGGTGCTGTTCTCGCTCGACGCCCCGCGCAGCACCGCCGAGGTCGCGCGCCGCCTCGAGATCACGCCGGGCGGCGCCTCACAGCATCTCTCCTCGCTGAAGGCGGCCGGCCTCGTCAGCTCGAACCGGCACGGCCGCAGCGTGCTCTACGCCCGCAGCCCGCTGGCCGACGAGCTCGTCAAGGCGTCGGACGGCGGCGACTAGCTCCGGGCTCTGGACTCGTTCAGGGCCACGGCCGCGCGAACGAGAGCTTTCAACGCCCGCTCGTCGACTTGCTCGCCCTCATGGAAGTCGATGGCACGCCGCGTGTTCCCCTCGAGGCTCGAGTTGAAGAGGCCCGAGGGATCGTCGAGCGCCGCTCCCTTGGCGAAGGTCATCTTCACGGCGCTCTTGTAGGTCTCGCCCGTGCAGACGATTCCGTCGTGGTACCACGTGGGCACGCCGCGCCATTTCCACTCCTCGACGATCTGGGGATCGGCCTCCTTGACCAGGGCTCGGAGCCGGCTGAGCAGCTCGCCCCGCCAGTCGCCCAGCTCCTCGATTCGCGCGTCAATCAGCTGAGAGGGAGTCTTGCCTTCCGCCGACGCGTACTGCGCGATTCTAGGTCCGGCGGCAGCGGCTGCCAGCGCTCCAACGCCCCCAGCTGCCGGGCCGCAGCCGCCTGCGTCGGTCAAGCGCCTTGCGGCCGCGGTCCGCCGTCTCACGCGCCTGGCGCTTGTACTGCTCCTTCTTCTCCGGCGGCAGGGCCTGCCAGCGCTCCCAGGCCATCAGCATGTACGGCCAGAGCCGCCTGACGTTGGTCACGGCCTTCGAGCCGCGACTCGGGCCCAGGTGCTGCGGGGTTCGCTTCGATCTAGCCATTCGAGGTACTCCAGGTGGATCACTTCTTCTCTGTGCACGAGGACGGGTACCCACCTCTGCCCGGACAACTCCTCCGGGCAACCTCCCGCACGTGCACACGAGCGCGGGAGAGTAGTCAGGGCCGCATGGAGGTGAGCCGTCGGATCAGCCCGGCGGCTTCCTCGGCGGCGCCGATGGCCAGGCCGGCGAAACGCCACTGGATCGGCTGCGAGCGGCGGCCGCGCGCGATCCGCGCGTGCTCGCGCTCGACGTGCCAGCTCACCGTGGCGTCGAGCGTCTCCTCGTGCGGCCGCGTCCGCCAGCCGAGCTCGCGCCGCGCCTTCGTCGAGCGGTAGGTCCAGCTCTGCGAGGCCGCCCGCACCTCCGCGGGCGTCAACGGCCAGCGTCCAGCGGCGCCGAGCAGCGCCGCCGCCCTGGCGGCGCCCTTCGGCAGCTTCACAGGCGGGTCTACGCCGGAGAGCCGGCCGAGGTCGGCGAAGAGCCGGTCGAACGTGAAGTTGCGCCCGCCGAGCAGGTAGCGCTCGCCGACCGCGCCGCGCTCGTCGGCGAGCAGGTGGCCGGCCGCCGCGTCGCGCACGTCGACGACGCTGACGGCGCCGTCCGTGTAGACCGGGATACGGCCGAGCAGGAAGCTGCGGACGAGCCGCGTGGAGCTGAGCAGGTAGTCGCCCGCGCCAAAGCACACAGTCGGGTTGACGCACACGAGTGGCAGGCCCTGGGCGGCCACCCTGAGCGCCTCCACCTCGGCCTCGTGGACGGAGTTCACATACGGGATCCCGAGCCGGCCTGCGGTGAAGAGCTGCGTCTCGTTCGCCGTCTTCCCCTCCCGCGCCGGGCCGACCGCCGCCGCGCTCGACGTGTACACGACGCGCTCGACGCCGGCGCGCAGGCACTCATGCATGAGCAGCTTGGTGCCGCCCACGTTGACCTCGAAGAGGCGCTCCGCATCCTCGGGGCGCACCGAGGTCACGCCCGCGCAGTGGAAGACCCGCTCGACCCCAGCGAGCGCACGCCGCACCGACCGGCGCTCGCGCAGCTCGAGTCGGATGCGCTCCGCGTCGAGGTCCGCGATCGCCGGGTCGGGTGAGTCCCGCTCGACCCCCAGCCGCAGCTCGTCGCCGCGTTCGGCGAGGAGGCGCGCGACGTGTGAGCCGATAAAGCCGGTCGCGCCTGTCACAAGGACCTTGGCCAAGGCGCGCACGAGTGTATGGGTCGCCCCGATAGGCTGCCGCCCCCGATGGCCGCCGTAGCCGTAGTCACAGACAGCACCTCGTACCTGCCGCCGGACCTGGTCGCGCGACACGACATCCGCGTGGTGCCGCTGTACGTCGTGTTCGGCGCCGACCGCACCGTCCCGGAGGTGGAGATCACCGACTACCCGGCGTTCTTCGAGGAGCTGCGCCGGGCCGAGACGCTCCCCACCACCTCGCAGCCCTCGGTCGGCGACTTCACGAGCGTCTACGAGCCGCTCCTCGCCGAAGGCAGGGAGATCGTCTCGGTGCACATCTCAGGCGGCCTGTCGGGCACGCCCGAGGCCGCGCGGCAGGCCAAGGAGGCGCTCGAGCGCGACGGCAAGGGCGGTGAGCGCATCGAGGTGATCGACTCGACTACCGCGGCCGGCGGCCTCGGCTTCATGGTGCTGGCGGCCGCCAAGGCGGCGGGTGAGGGAAAGAGCGCCGCCGAGGTCGCCGAGCACGTCCGCAGCGCGCGTGCCGACCTGAAGCTCTGGTTCGTGATCGACACACTCGAGTTCCTCAAGCGCGGCGGCAGGATCGGCGCGGCCAGCGCCTGGATCGGCTCGACGCTGAAGGTCAAGCCGATCCTCACCGTCGAGACCGAGATGACACCGGTCGAGCGCGTCCGGACGAGCCGCCGGGCGATGGAGCGCATGGTCGACTACGCGCGCCAGCGCAAGGACTCGGGCGCCGACGCCTGGAGCGCGCAGCACATCAACGCGCCGGATGCGCTCCAGGAGCTGATCGAGCGCTGCAGCGAGGTGTACGGGCGGCCACCGACGATCGTCAGCGAGATCGGCCCGGTGCTGTCGGCTCACACGGGGCCCGGGCTGCTCGGCATGGGTGGCCTCCCCGCGCACTACGTGCAGTAGAAGGAGCGTCCCGGGCTGGCGCGAATAGCGCCTGGAGTGCTGCTCAGTGCCAGAACCGTGGTGCGCATCGTGCTGATCGTCGTCTGCGTGGCGATCTGCCTCTACCTGATCTGGCTCCTGCGACGCCCGATCAGCTGGATCCTGATCGCCGCCTTCCTGGCGGTTGCTCTCTCGGGCCCGGTCAACTACCTCGCCAGGAGCATGCGGCGCGGCTTCGCCGTCACCATCGTCTTTCTCGGCCTGCTCGCCGTGCCCGTGCTGCTGATCGCGCTGATCGTGCCCCCGCTGATCACCGAGGCGAACGACTTCGCGGGCGACGTCCCGCGGTACGCGCGCGACGTGACCGATTTCGTCCAGGACAACGACACGCTGCGCTCGCTCAACGAGGACTACAACATCACCGCGGAACTCGAGAAGGAGGCCGCCAAGCTGCCCGACAAGCTCGGTGGCGCAGCCGGCACGCTGCGCGATGTCGGCCTCGGGATCGTCAACTCGCTCTTCGCGCTGGTCACCATTCTCGTGCTCACGGCGTTCCTGCTCTGCGAACGGGAGAACGTGGACGGACGCGGCGATCGCCTCACGGCCGCGCGAGCAGCGCGTGCGGCTGCGGCGCGCGCTCGACAACATGGCGGCGGCGGTCGCCGGCTATGTCGCCGGCGCGCTGACGATCGCGTTGATCGCCGGCGTCGCGACCTTCATCGTGCTGACGATCCTCGGCGTGCCGTTCGCCGCCCCGCTCGCCGTGATCGCCGGGCTCTTCTCGCTGATCCCCCTGGTCGGCGCCACGATCGCAGCGGTCCTGATCGGAATCGTCACGGTGTTCGAGGACTTCCCGACGGTGACGATCATCTGGGCGATCTGGGCGATCGTCTACCAGCAGTTCGAGAACCACGTGATCCAGCCCCAGATCCAGAAGCGCACCGTCAAGGTGCAGCCCTTCATCACGATCGTGGCTGTGCTGTTCGGGGCGACGCTGCTGGGAGTGCTGGGCGCGCTCGTGGCGATTCCGGCGGCCGCATCGATCCAGATCCTGGTGCGCGAGTACGTCGACATACGGACCATGTCGATCAAACCCGACGCGCGCGGCGACGACCTTCCGCCGCCCGACCCGTCGGCTCCCGACCCCGCCCCCGCGTAGCCTGTTTCACATGTCGCCGGCGTCGCTCGTCAAGCGAGGGCTGCTCCTCGCGATCACGGGCGTGTCGCTGTACCTGCTCGCTCCGGCGCTGCTCGAGGTCTTCGGCGCCTTCGACCAGCTCGACGACATCAGCCCGCTCTGGTTCGTGGCGATGATCCTCCTCCAGACGGGCAGCTACGCCTGCATGTGGGCGATCCAGAAGATCGCCGTGCGCAGCGAGCGCTGGGGGCCGGTGATCACCTCGCAGCTCGCCTCGAACTCGTTCGGGCGCGTCGTGCCGGGCGGCGTCGCGGCCGCGGGTGCGATGCAGTACGCGATGCTCGCCCGCGGCGGTGTTCCGGCTGCGGCCGCCGCCTCCGGGATGACCGCCTCCTCGCTGCTCGTGTTCGGGATCCTGCTGGCGATGCCGTTGCTGGCGGTGCCGGCGATCGTGACCGGCGTGGCGGTCGACCCGCGGCTGGCGCGGGCGGCCGAGGCGGGTGCGGTCATCTTCGTGGCGATGATCGCCCTCGGCGTCTGGTGCGTGGTGCGCGACAAGCCGCTCGAGCTGATCGGCAAGGCGGTCCAGGCGGTCCGCAACCGCGTGGTGCGCAAGCGCGAGCCGCTCACGGACCTGCCCCAGAAGCTGCTGCGCGAGCGCGACACGGTCGTGCGGGTCCTCGGCGACCGCTGGTGGGAGGCGCTGCTGTTCGCCTCGGGTCGCTGGGTGCTCGACTACCTGACGCTGCTGGCCGCGCTCTACGCGGTCGGCGCCGAGCCGCGCGCGTCACTCGTGCTGCTCGCCTTCTTCGCGGCCCAGCTGCTCGGCACGCTGCCGCTCACGCCCGGCGGGCTCGGGTTCGTTGAGGCGGGCCTCACCGGAACGCTCGCGCTCGCCGGTGTCCCCGCGGGCGCGGCGGTGGTCGCCACGCTCGCCTACCGCCTCGTCTCGTTCTGGCTGCCGATCCCCGCGGGCGGAATCGCGGCGATCGTCCACAAACGAAAGTACGGCGACATGACTGCGGAGGAGCTCGAGGAGGGCTCCGCCCGCGAGGACGTGCGAGCACGAGAACCTTCCGCGGTCCACGAGCGCGGCTGAGCCGCCGTTCAGCGCCGATATAGGGTCACCCCATGCGCGCCGGGTATCTGGTCACGCGGATCGTGCTCGTCTGGCTGCTCACGGCCGGGACGCTCTTCCTGCTGAGCGCGATCATGCCCGGGTTCCACGTCACGAACGCCGGCTCCGCACTCGTCACGGCCGCCTTCATCGGCCTGGCCAACGCGCTCGTCTGGCCGACGCTCGTGCGCATCGCGCTCCCCTTCACGGTGCTTACGCTGGGCCTCGGGGCGCTCGTCCTCAACGGCCTCGTCGTGGCGGGCGCCGCGGCCATCGAGCCCGGTGTGACGCTGGACCGCGTCTTCGACGGCGTGCTCGTGGCGATCGGGCTGACCGCCGTGAACACGATCTTTACCACGCTGTTCGCGATCGACGACGAGGACTTCTGGTACAGCCATGCCGTGCGTCGCCAGGCACGCCGCGCGGGTGTGCAGGAGACGGACGTCCCGGGCGTCTACTTCCTCGAGATCGACGGGCTTGCGCACGAGGTGCTGCGGCGCGCCATCCGCGACGGCAACGCCCCGAACCTCGCCAGGTGGGCGCACGGCCGTTCGCACCGGCTGCTGCGCTGGGAGACGGACTGGTCGTCGCAAACGGGCGCCTGCCAGGCCGGGCTCCTGCACGGCAACAACGACGACATGCCCGCCTTCCGCTGGTGGGAGAAGGACAACGGACGGGCGATAGTCACGAACCACCCGCGTGACGCGGCCGAGCTCGAGCGCCGCCACTCGGACGGGCGCGGGCTCCTGCACGAGGACGGTGCGAGCCGCGCGAACATCGTCTCGGGCGACGCCGTCCACACGCTCCTGACGATGAGCACGGTGCTCGACCGCTCGCGCCCCGGCCGCATCGGCCAGGACTACTTCGGCTACTTCGCGAACCCGTACAGCGCAACGCGCACCCTCCTGCTCGCTTTCGCAGACATCGCCCAGGAGCTGCGCTACGCGACGCAGCAGCGCCGCCGCGACGTCCAGCCGCGCATCAAGCGCGACTGGAAATACGCGCTCGTGCGTGCCTGGGGCACCGTGGTCCAGCGAGATCTGCAGGTGTCCGCGGTGATCGCCGACATCTACGCCGGCCGGCCGGTCGGCTACACGACCTTCCTCGCCTACGACGAGGTCGCCCACCACTCGGGCGTCGAGCGCGCCGACACGCTCTCCGTCCTCAGCAAGGTCGACCGTCAGATCGGCCGCATCGCGCAGGCCGCGGAGCAGGCGCCGCGACCCTACGAGTTCGTAGTGCTGTCGGACCACGGCCAATCGCAGGGCGCGACCTTCCTGCAGCGCTACGAGCTGACCCTGGAGGAGCTCGTCACGCGGGCGTGCGAGGCCGAGGACGTGGAGGCCCAGCAGGCCGGAAACGACGAGGCGCTCGGGATGCTGGCGGCGTCCCTGACCGAGGCGTCGAGCGGCGACGGGGCGTCCGCGCGCGTGCTCGACCGCGCCGTCCGCCGCCGGCGCGTAGGCGGCGCGGTGCGGCTCGGCGAGAACGGCAACGGCGCGCTGCCCGCCCCCGCCGCGGAGGCGCTCCCCGAGAAGACCGACGAGATCCCCGAGCTGTCCGTCATGGCGTCCGGCAATCTCGGCCTGATCAGCTTCCCGCGCGAGCCCGGGCGCGTAACGCTCGAGACGATCGAGAGCCGCTGGCCGGCGCTCATCCCGGCGCTGCGCGACCACCCGGGGATCGGCTTCCTGCTCGTCCGCTCCGAGCGCGCCGGTGCACTCGTGATCGGCGCGAGCGGGATGCGCAGGCTCGAGGACGACGAGGTCGAGGGCGAGGACCCGCTGGCGCCCTACGGCCCCAACGCCGCCGGCCACGTGCGCCGCACGGACGCGTTTCCGCACTGCCCCGACATCGTCGTCAACAGCACCTTCTGGGAGGACCTCGACGAGGTTGCGGCGTTCGAGGAGCTCGTGGGCTCGCATGGCGGCATGGGCGGCGAGCAGAGCTTCCCGTTTCTGCTCTTCCCGCACGGCTGGGAGGCGCCGGGCGAGGATCTCGTCGGCGCCGAGGCCGTCCACCGCCGCTTCCGGTCCTGGCTCGTCGCGCTCGGCCACGAGGCCTACCGGTGACGCGCCGCGTCACCTGGCTCGGACACTCGACCGTGCTGATCGAGCTGGGCGGCGTCCGGCTCCTGACCGACCCGGTGCTGCGCGGGCGGCTCCTGCACATGCGGAGGGTGGCCCCGGCGGTCGATCCAGCGCTGCTCACGGGCCTCGGCGGGGTGCTGATCTCGCACCTGCACCACGACCACTTCGACGTGCCGTCCCTGCGCCGGCTCGACCCCGCGGCGACACAGCTGCTCGTCCCGGCCGGCAGCGGGCGGCGGGCAGCCCGCCGCGGCTTCGCGAAGGTCATCGAGGTGAGCCCCGGCGACCGGACGGACCTCGGAGCGGTGAGCGTGCTCACCGTGCCGGCGATCCACGGTGGGCAGCGCTACCCGCTCGCTGCCAAGACGGAGGCCCTCGGCTATGTGGTCGAGGCGGACGGGCGGCGCGTCTACTTCGCCGGCGACACCGATCTCTTCGACGGGATGACCGAGCTCGGCGAACTCGACCTCGCCCTCATCCCGGTCTGGGGCTGGGGCCCGAGGCTCGGCGCCGGGCACCTCGACCCTGAGCGAGCGGCCGAGGCGCTCGCCCTGATCGAGCCGCGGATCGCCGTGCCGATTCACTGGGGCACGCTCTTCCCTCGCATCAACCGTGACCGCAACGACCGCCTGACCGCTCCGCCCCACGAGTTCGCCGCCACCGCGGCCAGGGTCGCGCCGGCCGTCGACATCCGCATCCTCTCTCCGGGCGACGCGCTCGATCTCTGAGCGCGAGCACGTCCGGCGCCGCGGCCAAGATCGCTGGCTGCATGGGCAGCGCAGTCCTCTGGGGCGTCGTGGCCGCGAGCTCGCTCGTGCTCGGAGCGCTGCTCGCCATCGCGCGCGACTGGCCCAAGCAGGTCGTCGGGCTCGTGCTCGCCTTCGGCGCGGGCGCGCTGATCAGCGCGGTCGCCTTCGAGCTCGCGGAGGACGGCGTGAGGATCGGCGGCGGAGCGGCGGTCGGCATCGGGCTCGGAGTGGGCGCGCTCACCTACTTCCTCCTCGACCTGCGGCTCGAGAAGGGTGGTTCCAATCCCGCCACCGCGCTCGCGCTCGGCGCCTTCCTCGACGGCATCCCCGAGCAGCTCGTGCTGGGACTCGGCATCGCCGTCGGCGGAGAGGTGGGGGTCAGTCTGATCGTCGCGATCTTCGTCTCGAACCTGCCCGAGGCGATCGGCTCCGCGAGCGCGATGCGCGCCCGCGGGCGCGACTCCGGGACGATCATGCGGCTCTGGGTCGCGGTCGCCGCGATCTGTGCGCTCGCCACCGTGATCGGCTACGCGGTCGGGGACATGATCAGCGGTGAGCTCGAGGGCGGCGTCAACGGCTTCGCCGCCGGCGCCCTGCTCGTGATGCTGAGCGACTCGATGATCCCGGAGGCGCGACGAAATGCGGGTCGCACCGCCGGCCTCGCGACCGCCTTCGGCTTCGCCGTCGCGACCGGGCTGTCGGTCACATGACCGGACCGATCCTGCGCACGGACCTGGTCACCGTCTTCCGGCTGCGCGCGTTCGTCTCGGACGAGGTCGTCGAGCGCGTGCGCGCCGACCTGCGCGGTCTGCAGGGTGTCCGCCACGTGCTCGTCACAAGCGACCCCGGGCAACCGACATCGCTCGTCACGGCCGATGTGGACCCGGCCGCGGCGGACAGGGTGCTCGAGGACATCCGCGAGATCGGGATCGGTGCCGACGACCTGAGCCTCTCCCGCGACGAGAAGATCACGCTCGGCGGCAGCACGCCGATCGGCGAGGCGCGGCTCGCCTGGGCCGCCGTGCTCGGCGAGGCGCGCGCCAACGCGCGGCCCCTCTCGCGCTACCTGCTGCTGATGATGATCGCGGGTGTGATCGCCGCCTTCGGGATCATCGACCGCAACGACATCCTGATCGTCGGAGCGATGGCGGTGAGCCCCGACCTGCTGCCTCTGTGCGCCGCCTGTGTCGGCCTCGAGGCGCGGCGGCACAGTCTCGTCGCGCGGGCGCTCCGAACGCTCCTGCTCGGCCTCGGCATCACCTGCGCGGTCGCGGCGCTGTTGGGCTTCGTGCTCGAGCTGATCGGGTGGCTGCCGGAGAACTTCCATGTGCGCGGCGGCGGAATCGGCACGCTGGCACGGGTCGACCTCTCGACGGTCCTCGTGGCGGGCGTCGCGGGGATCGCCGCGATCCTCTCGTTCGAGACGCGGGCGAGCGCCGCCGTCGGCGTGGCGATCTCGGTGACGACGATTCCTGCAGCCGCCTACGCGGGAGTGGCCTTCGGGCTGGCGGATCTCGACGACGCCCTCCACGGTCTCGCGGTGCTCGGGGTGAACGTGGCGACGCTGCTCGTGACCGGCACCGCGACGCTCGCCTTCCAGCGCCTGCGGAGCGGACCGCCGCCTCAGCTCAGCGCCTCGGAGTGACCTCGCGCTCGGCCATGCCCGCCTCGAAGCGGTCGACGTCGCGCCGCCAGAGCTCGCGCTGTAGCCGCCAGCGCAGGAAGCCGATCACCGAATGGAGCAGGAAGAAGACGACCGTGGGGAGGACGAGGGTGAGAATCGCCACGTAGCGCAGCGGCCGGCCCGAGTTGAGCACCGACTCGACCTCGTCCCGGAGGTTCACGCCCAGCACGATGGTCGCGATGATCGCCACCCAGACGAAGGTCGCGATCCGGCCGAGCAGCTCGAGCCAGCGGTTGAGACGCGCGATCGTGTCCCATTCGAGCCGCCCCACCGTCTGGCGCTCGAACCAGGTCGCGCGCCGCGTTCGCTCCGGCGACAGCCGCTCCGCGAACACCGTTTCGATACCGGTGCGCACGCGCTGGCGTAGGGTCGGCTGAGGCGGGGCCATGCGCGGCGATGCTAGACAAGCGCCCGGGCCGTCGCGGGAGCTCGGCAGGCCAGCGGCGGCGCGCGTCGAACCATGCGTCCATGGAAGGGTCGCCAGGCGCTTCGCGGGGTCAGGGCTGGGCGGCGTTCGCCGCGACGATGGTCCTGATCGCCGGCGTCTTCAACTTCATCTACGGGCTTGCGGCGATCGTCGACGACAACTACTTCGTGGCCGGCGACCTCCTGTTCGGCGACCTGTCGCTGTGGGGCTGGATCCATCTGATCCTCGGCGTGGCGCAGGTGGTCACGGCCACGATGATCTTCGCCGGCAGCGACTTCGCAGCCGTGCTCGGGATCACGTTCGCCGGCTTCAACGCCATCGCGGCGCTGCTCGCGATCGGCGCCTATCCCCTGTGGTCGGTCATCATCCTCGTCATCGACGGCCTGATCATCTACGCGCTCACGGTTTACGGCGAGGCCCTCAAGCCGTCATGATGGCCACCGGATGAGCGACGACCTGTCGTCTTCAGGCCGCGGGCGGCAGCCGGAGCGGTCTCGCAAGGACCGCGCGCGCGTCGTGGTCGTGGCGGGCGTCAGCGCCCTCGCGGCGCTGTTCGCGGTGCTCAACCTCGACGAGGTCGAGGTCAACTGGATCGTGGGGACCTTCGACACGCCGCTGATCGTCGTGATCGCCGTCTCGATCCTGCTCGGCGCGGCGCTCGGCTACGTTGCGGCCCGGCGGCGGACGGGGACCTAGGCGATGCGTCGCGGCCACAGGGTCTGGTCCGGGGTGCTGCTGACGCTCGCGACCGTGATCGTGATCCTCGGCATGACCGCCGTCTGGGTGCAGCGCCAGGTGCTCGACCGCGAGGAGTTTGTCGACACGAGCGTCGAGCTGCTCGAGAACGACGACGTCAGGCGCGCGATCGGGCTCTACCTGATCGACGAGCTCTACACGAACGTCGACGTGGCCGGCGAGATCCAGAGCGCGCTCCCGGAGCGGCTTCAGCCGCTCGCGCAGCCGGCCGCCGCCGCGCTGCGCCGCGCAGCCGAGCAGAACGCGGGCACGCTGCTCGGCACCTCCCTCGCGCAGAACATCTGGCGGCGCGCGAACGAGCGCGCGCACGAGGCGTTCGAGCGGGTGGTCATCGACAACGAATCAGGCGAGGTGACGATCAACCTGCAGCCGCTGATCGAGAAGGCGGCCGAGCGCGGGGGGCTGCTGGGGCGCGCCGCCGACCAGATACCCACGGACGCCGGTCAGCTCGTGCTGTTCCGTTCCGATCAGCTCGAGGGCGCGCAGACGGCCGTCAAGCTGCTGCGACCGCTGGCGATCGTGCTCGTGCTGCTTGCTGCGGCGCTGTACGCGGCGGCCGTGTTCCTCGCGCCGGACCGGCGCCGGACCGTCATCTACGTCGGCGCCTGCCTGTTGTTCGCCGCGGTCGCCGTGCTCGCGGTGCGCCGGCTCGGCGGCAACACGATCGTCGACGCGCTCGCCCGGGCACCCGACTCGGAGCCGGCGGTCGCCGCCACGTGGTCGATCGGCACGCGGCTGCTGGTCGACGTCGTCTCCGGCACCGCGCTGCTCGGCATTCTCCTGATACTCGGCGCATGGCTGCTTGGCCCGGGCCGGGTCGCCGTCCCGGCACGCCGCCTCGTCACCCCCGCGCTGCGCGATCAGCCCTGGCTCGTACGGCTCGGCCTGGGCGCACTGCTGCTGCTCCTCATCTGGTGGAACCCCGTTCCCTGGACCGGCAAGCCGCTCGCGATCCTGATCCTCGCGATCGCGGCGTTCGCGTGGCTCGAGTTCGTTCGCCATCGTGCGCTCGAGGAGGACGCGGGCGGCGACTCTTCGCCGCCACCGGCGGTGCCCGCCCCGCAGCCCTCCTGACCATGCTCGACAGGGTCCGCGAGCTTGCGAGCACGCCAGGCTCCCTGCTCGGCCGCCGGGTGGCGATGCGACGACTGGTGCCCGGCGCGGTGGTCTCGGCCGTCCTGCTCATGGTGGTCATCTACGCGTCGGCGGCTACATGCCGATCCTGATCGAGAGCGCCGCGCGCCGCTACGGGCTGATCGGAATCGCCTTCTCGCTGCAGGGCTGGCTGCTCACGATCGCTGTCGTGATCGTGGCCGGCGCGGTGGTAGGAAGCGTGCTTAGCGAGGACATGGCCGCGCGGGAGCGAACCCGAGAGGCGTGAAGCACAGCTACGGCATCGTCTTCGGGCTGGTGCTGCTGTCGTTCGTCGTCCAGGCCTCGGCGCCCGACGGCGACCTCGCGCGGCTCGTGATCATCTGGCTCCAGGCCGCGACGCTCGTCGCCGCCGTGCGGATCGCGCGGTCGCCGCACTGGCCGATCCGCGCGGCCTCCTGGCTTGCCGCGCTGATCGCCGTCGCCGCGCCGATCATGTGGATCGTCAACGGATCGATCCCGGACGGCGTCACGGCGATCGCGACGGCGCTGCTGGTCGGCGTCGCTCCGCTGGTGATCGCGGGCGGCCTGGTGCGCGACATGCGCGCGGCAGGGGCGGTGACGCTCGAGGCCCTCACCGGGGTGCTCTCCATCTACGTGCTCGCCGGGATGTTCTTCTCGTTCGTGTACGCCGCGGTGAACACGATCGGCGACGAGTCGTTCTTCGCGGAGGTCGCGAACCCGAATCGCGCGAGACTTCCTCTACTACAGCTTCACGACCCTGACCACGACCGGCTTCGGCGACTTCACCGCCGCCACCGACCTCGGCCGGACGCTCTCGGTCGTCGAGGCACTGACCGGGCAGATCTACCTGGTCACGATCGTGGCGCTGATCGTGAGCAACCTCCGGCCGAGGCGGCGCATCGACGCAGCCGCCCCGGCCGGGGATGAGCCTTAGGCCGAAGCGGCGGCCGGGCCGGCCGGGCGCTTCGCGGCCGGATCCTCGAGCTGGCCGTTCTCCTCCCACCAGGCGTTGATCGCCTGGATGGCGGGCGCCATGATGAGGTTCTTCTGGAAGTTCTCGGTGTCGTTGACGTTCGGCACCGGCCCGTCGGGGACCGGCACGTCGAGCAACTCGCAGAGCGGCTCCCAGCCGTCCTTGGGATGCCAGACGAGCAGGCGATCCGACGGAACGGTGTCGATGACCGTCTGGTTCCAGCGCTCGAACCCGGCGGCCATCTCGGCGCGGTCGCCGCCGCTGGGCACCATGATGTCCGCCGCGGTCCACATGTCCCGCATGACGTCGAGCCATGAGGCGTAGACCGGGTCGACCTGGTACTGGGCCATGGCGAGATGGTGCATGAGGTTGTCGCCGAACCAGATCGAGGCGATCGTGTTGTACATGCTCTCGACCCAGCTCTCGGCCGAGCGGACGCTCAGGAGCACCTTCGCGTCGGGGTAGACGTCCATCAGCTCGCGCCAGTGGTAGGAGCCGGGCCAGTCGACGATCGACTCCTTGCCGGCGAAGAGCTCTTCCCACGGGCCGTCGCCTTCGAGCGCACGGCGCCACTGCGGGACACTCGTGGTCAGGTCGCCCATCATGTCGCGCATGTGGTACGCGGGCAGCCCGAGCATCTCGAGCGCGATCATCTGGGTGGTGGTTGCCGTGCGTGGCAACCCGGCGCCGATCAGTTTCATCGGTCTCCTTCGAATTGGGGTTGGGTCACTGGGCGCAGAGGCGCCCTGGTATATCGCTGGCTCCAGAGCGGTCTAGGCCGGCAAGGGTTGCGAGGCCGAACTCGACCCGGAACTCATTCGTGTCGTGCAGGTGCGGGAACGGCTTGTCGGGCACCGGCACCCCGAGCTTCTCGCAGATCGGCTCCCAACCGTCCACTCCGAGCTCCCAGACGATCAGCCGGTCGGGATCGACCGTCTTCTTGATCGTCTCGATGCGGTCCCAGTACATCCGCCGCGTCCATTCCTTGTCCTTGAAGTTGCCCTGGAAGTCGCCCTGCCAGATCAGCTTCTCGATCACTCCCCAGAGCTCAGGCGACGGGCCCTCGCGGTTCGCGTCCTGCTGGAGCTCGCCTGCCATCGCCGCCTCCTTGACGGCCAGGATGGTGTTCTCACAGCTCTTGTAGAACCCGTCGAAGTCGCGGTAGTTGAGCAGCACGGGCACGTCCGGAAAGGCCTCGATCAGCTCCTCCCAGCGCGAGGCGGCCGGCCAGTCGACGGTCGCCTCCCAGGGCTCGAACACGTCTTCCCAGTCGACGGGCTCATCGTTCGCGATCTTGATCCAGTACTGGAGGTCGCGATCGCGGTTCTCGCCCATGATCAGGTCGATCATGTGGAACGTCGGGAAGCCGAGCTCCTCGAGAGCTCCCTTCAACGACATCGTGCCGGTGCGGCCGAAACCAACTCCGAGCAGCATCATGGATATGGGTCCTCCACTTATTGGGGTGGGCGCGGGGGCACGCCCGTTCGGGCCGCGTGCAGCCTACCCGGCCGAGCCGGCGCCCGTTCTCGCAGGACCTACTTTCGGCCGCTGAGCAGGGAGATCGTGGCCGCTACCCCGCCCCCCACGACGAAGCCGGCGACCGCGGCGCCGATCAGGGCGGTGCGGCGGTTGCTGATGAGCTGGCGGCGCCAATCCGTGACCTCCGCGACCTTCGAGCGCAGGTCCTCGACCGAGAAGGTCAGCTCCCGTCGCGTCTCCTCGATCGACGCGCGGATCGTCTCCGGGCTGCGAGTGGGTCCACCGTTTGCCATCAGCGCACGACCTCCTCGCCCCTCTCGAGCGATCGCTTGACCTGATCGCGTTCGATCGTCTGTGCCTCCAGCTCCGCGCGCGCGAGCTTGGCCTGCTCGATGGCCATCTCGGGCATGGGCGGCGCCCCCTTCTGGAAGAGCCGGTAGGCGACGAAGCCGGCGATCGCGGCAAGGATGAACAGCAGCAGCGCTGTGATCCCGAAGCCCGGCCAGATGCTGTTCCAGTCGAACAGGTCGTTCAGGAACCAGGCGAAGAAGTGGAAGAACATCGTCACGGCGAAGACGAGGAAGACCCCGGCGGCCGCGGCGATGCCGGCGCCCTTGCCGAGCTTCGTGAACTTGTCGGTGACCTCGGCCTTGGCGAGCTCGATCTCCTCGCGGACGAGCAGCGATGCCTTCTCGGAGACCTCGCCGACGATCTCGCCGAGCGACTTCTCGGCGGTGTCCCGGGGCGGGATGCCGTCGCCCGGGCTCATCTCGCCAGGCGCCGCAGGACGATCGCCAGCGCCAGGCCGCCCGCGAAGGCGGCGCCGACGAAGGCCTCGGGACGCTCGGCGAAGGCGTCCTTCTCTGTTGCTTGCGCGCTCAGCGGCGACTCACCAAGCGGTCGGTTACCCGTGGCGCCCTGATTCACACCCTCGCTCGGGCCGCTGCCGGCGCGGTGCCCGCGCTTCCGGCGCCGCCGCTGTCGCTCCTCACAGCGGTGTCCTCGGCTGCGTCCGGCACTGCGTCCGGGCTCGGCTCGTCCGCCATCAGTCGATCGGGGGATCCTCGTGGAAGACCCGCACCCAGATCGCCGTGGCGAGCCTGGTCGCGACTATCGAAGTGAGCGCGCCAAGGCCCGCGAGCAGGCCGCTCCACATCAGGCGCTTGGACAAATCGTTGTTCACGGCGCCGGATTCAAGCAGACGCCGCCGCACCGCCCGGCCCCGCCGTCTCAAGGCCGCCGCAGATGGCCTCGACCACCATGCTCTTGGCCCGCTCGAACTCGTCGTCGGTTCTGGGCAGCACCTCGAAGATCCAGCCCGTGAGCAGCTGTTCGATGGCCCCGTAGAAGCACATCGCGGCGAACTCGGCGGGGATCCCGGGCTTGAACGAGCCGTCCTCGCGCGCGGACTCGACGATCCCCGCGATCCCCGAGTAGGCCTCGCGGATCTTCTCGAGGTGAAGCGCCCCGAACGAGTTCGCCGCGCGCGTGACCTCGACGATGATCACCTTCATCAGGTCGGGATCGTGCCGGTAGGACTCGATGATGAAGCTCGCGACCGCGTGCAGCTTCTCGCGCACGTCGAGGTCGCTCGCGTCGATCTCCGCGATCGCGTCGAGCATGATCTGCCAGCGCTCGAGGAAGAGCGTGTTGAGGATCTCCTCCTTCGAATCGAAGTAGTGGTAGACGAGCCCGTAGGCCACGCCCGCCTCGTCCGCGACGTCGGACACGCGGCAGTGATGGAAGCCGCGGCGCGCGAACACGCGCACGCCGGCGTCGAGGATCAGCCTGCGCTTGTCGACGCCGCCGTTCGACTTCGACGCGGTCGCCATCAGCCGGTCCCCTCGGGACGGGAGCCCGCGGCGATAGCGGCGCCGCTCGCGTTCGCGGCGAGCTCGGACTCGGGCGGCCAGCGGTAGGCGGCCGCGACGCGGTTCGCGAGGCTCGGGAGCTTCTCCCTGATCTCGTCCTGGCGGGCCAGGTCGAGCTCCGCGGAGATCGCGACGGCGCCCTCGCCGGGCGCCCGCGCCAGTACCTCGCCCCAGGGGTCGATGATCATCGAGTTGCCGTAGCTGTCGCCCTCGGGCCCCGGACGGTTGCCCTGCCCGGGCGCGATCACGAAGACCTGGTTCTCGATCGCCCGCGCGCGCAGCAGGATCTCCCAGTGCGCCTGGCCCGTGATGCGCGTGAAGTTCGCGGGCACGGTCACGATGCGCGCGCCCTGCAGCGCGAGGATCCGGTACAGCTCGGGGAAGCGGAGGTCGTAGCAGACCGACAGTCCCAGGCCGACGCCGCCGGCGGTCTCCGACACGACGATCTCGTCCGCCGGCTCGGAGCTGTCGGACTCGCGGTACTCGACCTCGCCGACCACCACGTCGAACATGTGGATCTTGCGGTAGATGGCCTTGAGCTCACCGTCGGGGCCGACGTGGACGGACGTGTTGCCGACCCGCTCATGACCCTCGCGGCGCTCCGACACGGAGCCGGCCACGAGGTCGATGCCGAGCTCGCGGGCGAGCGCGCGCGCCCAGCTGATCGAGCGGCCGTCGAGGGGCTCGGCGCCCGCCAGGTAGTCGGCCGCCGCGCCTCGGATGTCGAGCCGCTCGGGCAGGACAACCAGCTCGGCGCCGTCCGCGGCCGCGTCGCGCACCAAGCGTTCGGCGGTCGCCAAATTGCGCTCGGTGTCCACCGTCGATTCGAGTTGAACTGCGGCGACCCGCATCGCTCCTCCGTTGACTGACCAGTCAATCTGCAGTGTAACCGCTGCAGGGGAAGCGTCGTGGGCGGCGGAGGGTCGCGCCGGCGCGCGGCATCGCCGTAGCATCGGCGCATGGACTCGCAGGCGGCGGCCAACGCAACCGCGCGACCGGCGTCACAGCCGGACGCGGCGCGGCGACCCGGGGGCGGCCGGGGCCGGAGATCAACCGCCGATTCGCGGCCCGCGTGTGCACTCGCTCGGCATCCCGCTGCCACCCGGCCGCATGCCGCTCGTGCGCGACCGGCGGCCGCTCAAGCGCTGGCGCTACGTCGGCGTCTACACCGCCGAGCTGATGCTCTGCGCCGGCGAGGCGCACGTCGGCGGACTGCCGCAGCGCTGGTGGGCCCTGGCGCTCCCGGACGGCACCCTGCTCGTGCGCACCACGGTGTCGCGCGGGGGCGTGCGGCTCACGCCGTCACGGGTCAGCGTCGACGCTCGCGCTCAGGCTGGGCCGCGCGTCTCCATCGAGCTGCAGCTCGATGAGGCCGCGCCCGTCGAGGTCGTCTCGCCCCATGGCCGCTCCTACATCTGGACGGCCAAGCGTGCCCCGGTGCACGTGCGCGGCCAGGTCAGCATCGAGGCCGGACCGGATGCACCGGCGCCCCGTCTATTCAGTTTTGACGGCGAGCACGGCTTCATCGACGAGTCCGCGGGCTACCACGCCCGTCACACGGCGTGGCGCTGGTCGGCCGGCGTCGGCCGCACGGACGACGGACGCACTGTCGCCTGGAATCTCGTCGATGGCGTGCACGACGCGCCGGAGGCGAGCGAGCGCACGGTCTGGATCGACGGTGAGCCGTACGAGGTGGAGCCACAGCAGTTCGCAGGCGATCTGTCACGGGTCGGCGACCTCGCCTTCGAGCCCTGGGCGGCGCGCGAGCACTCGATGTCGCTCGGCGTAGTCCGCAGCCGCTACGTGCAGCCCTTCGGGACATTCAGCGGCACGCTGCCGGGCGCCCTCGTCCGGCGGCGCCACGCCGTCCGCCGCCACGCCCTCCCGGCGCCACGCCGCCCGGCGATGACGCGCCCACCGCCCCACCCGCCGGCGCCCCACCCTCCGGCGCCACCCGCACCCCGCCACCATCACGCTCGCCGAGGGCTACGGGGTCATGGAGGATCACGAGGTGGCGTGGTAGGCGTGCGCGCCCGCCGCCGTGGTCGACGCTGCCCGCAGGTGGCGCTTTGAGGCTCATGCCGCGATGATCCCGGGCGCTGTGCGACACGTGGGTGACGAGAGTTACGGGAGTGAGCGGAGATGGTGAAAGTTGGGCTCCTCGCCCTCGCGCTCAGCTTCGCTCAGGCCCAGCCGGTTCAGCCGGCGCCCGAGTCGACCGTCACGGTCGCCGCCTCTGGGGACTTCCTCATCCACACGCCTGTGGCGGCGCGCGCGCTCGCGCTCGGCGGCGGATCGACCTACGACTTCGCTCCACTCTTCGACCGGGTCAAGCGCCACATTGCCGGCGCCGACCTCGCGCTCTGCCACGTCGAGACGCCGCTCGTGCCCGGGCCGGTCCTGGGCTACCCGAGCTTCCGCACGCCGCCGGGCCTCGCGCGCTCGATCACGAAGGTCGGCTGGGACGCCTGCAGCACGGCGTCGAACCACACGCTCGACGCCGGGCAGTACGGCATCGACACCACGCTGCGGGCGCTCGATCGTGCGGGTATCCCGCACTCGGGCAGCTCGCGCTCGCCGGCCGAGCGCCGGCGCATTCCGATACTCGACGTGAAGGGGCACAAGGTTGCCTTCCTCGCCTACACGAGCATCTCGAACGGGCAGGCGGTGCCGCACACGTGGAGCGTGAACTGGGCCGGCCCTGGCCCGATCCTGCGCGACGCTCGGCGCGCACGCGCCCAGGGCGCCGACATGGTCATCGTGAACCTGCACTGGGGCGCCGAGTACGTGCACGACATCACGCCCGAGCAGGCCGAGCTCGCCGACCAGCTCATGAAGTCGCCGGCGATCGACGCGGTCGTCGGCCAGCACGTCCACGTCGTTCAGCCGATCCGCAAGGTCAACGGGAAGCCGGTCGTGTACGGCGAGGGCAACCTCGTGTCGAATCAGACGGCGGCCTGCTGTCCCGCGGCCTCGCAATACGGCCTGATCGCGCTCATCGACTTCTTTGCTCCGCCGGGCGAGCGGCCGCGCCTCCGCCGGATCCGCTACGTGCCTACCTGGGTGAGCCACCCCGACTACACGGTGCTGCCGGCCCAGCCGGGGACGGCAGCCTGGAACAGCACGGTGGGCGTCGCCGGAAGACGTCCGGGTATCCGGCCGTTGCGTCCGTAGACGCGTGCACCACCGAAGTCGCCTCAGGCACATCCTCGTCCTTGTCCTGATCCTGCCGCTCGCCGCGGCGCTCGTGTTCGCCTTCTCTGCCTCCTACGGCTGCGAGGACGAGTGCCACGGCAACGTCGTCTACCTCGCGCCGGCCTGCCTGTTCGCACCGCTCGCGGCGATCGGCGTGCTGATGCTGTCTCCCGGCCGGATCAGGGCGGCGGCCGGGCTCGGTGTCGGGCTCGTCGCGACTGCCGCGCTCGCCGGAGGCGTCTGGCTCGGGCTCGAAATCTTCTGAGCGCCTTGGATTAGGGTGCCGCGCGCGATGGAGCGCCAGGACGGCATCCGCACGGTAATCACCTACTAGACGCGCGCGGCGCGCTGGTGCTGCAGCTCGGCGACGAGCGCCTTCTGGTGCAGCGCCGCCATCAGCTCCCCGAGCGGCTCGAGGCCGCGGCCGATCAGGTCGACGGCGCTGTCTGGATCCAGCTCGCCCGCCAGCCGGTCGAGCAGGATCGCGACCTCCTCCTTCACGAGCTGCTCGAGCGCGCGCTTGTAGCGCAGCGTGTCGTAGACCGTGAAGCCGATGCGCTCGTCGTAGCCGCCGGCCCGGAAGCGGCTGATCGCCGCCACGATCTCCACGTCGCTCGGGCCATAGCCACGCGAGTTGGGCGCGAGCAGCTCGAGCTCGCCGAGCCGGTCGAGCACCGTTTGGGGGATGTCGTAGCGGCGCTTCAGCTCGGCGGCCGACACGCGTGCCCGCTCGCCCGCCAGGGCGCGCTCGAGGATGCGGTCCTCGAGCTCGACGAGCGCGCGCGTGCGCTCCGGGTCCTCGTCGAGCATCGACTTGATCACCTTGAGCGGCATGAAGCGCTCCTCCTGGAGCTGCTTGATCAGCTTGATGCGCTCGACGTACTCGGGCGGGTACCAGGCCATGTTGCGCGAGGTCTTGACGATGTCCGAGCCCTCGCCCAACAGGCCCTCGCGGAGGTAGTGCTTGATCGTGCCTGCGCTGACGCCGCTCGCCTCGGCGAGCTCCTTCATCTTGAGCAGGCCGTTGCCGCTCACGACATGAAGCTCCCGCGCGACCCCGCGCTGGGCCCGGCAACCGCACCGGTCTCCTCGAGCACGCCGGCCTCCTCGGCGCCGTAGCCGAGCTCGGCGAGCACCTCCCGCGTGTGCTCGCCCAGCTCGGGCCCCGGGCCGGCCGGCCCACCCGGGGTGCGCGAGAGCTTGACCGGGACGCCCAGCAGCTTGACGCCGTCGGTGCCTGGCTGGTCGATCTCGACGACCATCTCGCGCGCTCGCACGAGCTCCGAGTCGAGCGCCTCGCCCAGCCCGAGCACGGGCTCGAGGCAGCAGTCGTGCTGCTCGGCGAACGCCAGCCACTCGGCGCGCGTGCGCTCCATGAAGACGCGCTCGATCTCCGCGTGCGCGTCTGAGCCGGGGCGCTCGAACTGCTTCTCGATCAGGTCCTCGCGCCCGACGCCGCGGCACCACTCCTGCCAGAACTTCGGCTCGAGCGCGCCGAGCGTGACCCAGCCGTCCTTGCACTCGTAGGGCCGGTAGCAGACGAGCCCGCCGCTCAGCTCGCCCTCGCCGCGCGCCGGCACGACCCCGTCGCAGAGATAGCGCGCGGCCACCAACCCGAGCCAGGACAGCGCACCGTCGAACATCGAAACGTCGACGAGCTGCCCCTCGCCGCTGCGCTCGCGCTCGCGCAGCGCGGCGAGGATCCCGAAGGCCCCCATCAGCGAGCCGCCGCCGATGTCGGCGATCTGGCCGGCGGCCTGTACGGGCGGCCCGCCGGGCTCGCCGGTCAGGCCGAGCAGGCCGCCGAGGCCGAGGTAGTTCATGTCGTGGCCCGAGCGGGCCGTGTACGGGCCGTCCTGTCCATAGCCCGAGATCGCGCAATAGACGAGCCGCGGGTTCTCCTCACGAAGGCGCTCGTAGCCGACGCCCAGCCGCTCCATGACGCCGGGCCGAAATGACTCGAGCAGCACGTCGTACTCGCGCACGAGCCGCAGCAGCACCTCGCGCCCGCCCTCCTCCTTCAGGTTCACGCGGATCGAGCGCTTGCCGCGATTCAGCGCGAGGAAGAGCGCCGAGCGCGCCGTCTCCTCAGCGCCCGCGTGGTAGGGCGGCGACCAGCGCACGTAGTCGCCGGCGCCGGTGTCCTCGACCTTGAGCACCTCGGCGCCGAAGTCCGCCAGGAGCAGCGAGCAGAACCCGCCCGGCAGCAGCCGCGACAGGTCGAGCACGCGCACGCCCTCGAGGGCGCCGCTCATTCGGCCGCCTCGCTCGCCTCGACCGGATGCTTGAAGAGCTCGCGGCGCGTGACCGGCTCGTGCAGCGGCGTGTCGAGCAGCTCGCGTGCCTCGTCGACCGTCGCGGCGCGCCGCCCGGTGTCCTCGACGATGCGCCGGGCGCGCGCGATCAGGTCGCCGTTCGAGCGCGCCATCTCACCGTCCGGCAGGTAGAAGTTGTCCTCGAGCCCGACCCGCACGTTGCCGCCGAGCGCCGCCCCCGACGCGACGAGCCGCCACTGGTCGCGGCTGATCCCGATCACGCCCCAGTTGCCCGAGCCCTCGGCGCCGCCCGGTATCTGGTCGGCCATGTGGGCGAGGTTGCGCGGAGTCGGCCGGATCCCGCCGGTCACGCCCATCACGCACGAGATCTGAAGCGGCTCCTCGAGCAGGCCCATGTCGAGCAGCGGGTCGAGGTTCGCCACGTGACCCGAGTCGAAGCACTCGTGCTCGGGCCGGATCCCGAGCTCGCGCATCGCCTCGAGGAATTCGATGATCGTGTCGAACGAGTTCTCGAACACGGTCTTGAAGACGAAGTCTTGGCGCGAGCGCGAGTACTTCGCGTAGTTCATCGAGCCCATGTTGAGCGCGGCCACGTCGGGGCGCAGCTCGCGCAGATAGGCGATCCGCTTCTCGACCGGGACGCCGATCGCGCCGGTCGAGTAGTTGACGATCACGTCGTCAACGGCGCCGAGGATCGCGTCGGTGATCGCCCGGAAGTCGTCGATCTCGTACGAGGGCACCCCTTCGGGCGTGCGCGCGTGGATGTGGATCATCGCGGCGCCCTCGTCGACCGCGCGGCGCGCCTCCTCGGCGTACTCCTCGGGTGTGTACGGGATCGCCGGGCATTGCTCGCGGTTCGCGACCGCGCCCGAGATCGAGCAGGTGATGATGCAGGGGTCCTCGAAGCGGCTCACACGGGCCTCCCTCGCAGTGGTTGTCGAGCAGGCGTGCCTAGCGGCGCTTGAAGTTCCACTGGAACATCAAGTCGATCCCGGTCATCGAGTAGCCGTCGGCCGAGCGCGGCTCCCCCAGTTGCGTGAATGGCCAGTAGCCGATCGTGATCGGGATGCCCGAGTTGAAGGCGCCCACGTCTTCGCGCACCTGCAGCGGCACGGTGCCCGGACCGACCGCGGTGAGCGCCACACCGTCCGAGGAGTGGATGCGGAGGCGCAGGCGCTTGTCGCGCACGTCGACGACCTTCACGTTGACGCGCTTCGTCGTGACCGCATTGGGACGCGGGCGGAAGGGCTTGCCCACGAAACGCGCCGTGCAGCATGTGTAGGTGCCGGGTAGGTCGCGGCCGCTGAACGTGTCGACGCGGCTCGACCCCGTCAGGATCGTCAGCCGAAGCTTCGCCGGATTGGGGCCGGACCGCACTCTGATCGCGCTGATCCGACCGGATCCCGGCGCGATGAAGGTGGGCCGGTTCGAGTACAGGTAGCCGCCGTGACGATAGGTGCACGAGACCTGGTTGGTCGGCGCCAGCTGCACGCCGCCCAGCGGCCCCATGATCAGCGCCGACTCGCAGCCG
This sequence comes from uncultured Thermoleophilaceae bacterium, assembly GCA_963814095.1. GTDB lineage: Bacteria > Actinomycetota > Thermoleophilia > Solirubrobacterales > Thermoleophilaceae > JACVRW01. The sequence continues at coordinate 582,074 of CAWFBT010000006.1, forward strand.
TAGTTCACGTTCGGCGCGCCCTGCATCAGGCTGCCGTACCAGCGCGCCGATGCGGGCGCCGCCGTCACGGCCGCCACGATGCATGCCAGGATCAGCGCCCCTGCCCACGGACGAGTCACCGCGCCAGCGTAGGTTCGCTAGCCCGATCCCGCCAGTCATACGGGCATTACTCCATGCTTTTTCCAGGGGCGCCCTACGCGCTTCGTCTCCGCCATCTCGAGCGCGCGGATGACAGTGGGGCGCGTCTCGCGCGGGTCGATCACGTCGTCGATCAGGGCGTTGCCGGCGGCGATGTAGGGATCGATCGTCTTGCGGATCCCCTCGATCATCTCGGCGCGCGTCGCGTCGGGATCCTCGGACGCCTCGATCTGCTTGCGGAAGATGATGTTGACGGCGCCCTCCGGCCCCATCACCGAGATCTCGGCGGAGGGCCAGGCGACGATCAGGTCGGGCTCGTAGGCCTTGCCGCACATCACGTAGTAGCCCGCGCCGTAGGCCTTGCGGATCACCACGGTCACCTTCGGCACCGTCGCGCGCGAGACGGCGTAGAGCATCTTGGCGCCGTGGCGGATGATGCCCGCCTGCTCGACCTTCGTGCCGACCATGAAGCCCGGCACGTCCATCAGGAACAGCAGCGGGATGCCGTAGGCGTCGCAGAGGTTGATGAAGCGCGCCGCCTTGTCGGCCGAGTCGTTCTCGAGGATGCCGCCGAGGTGGCGCGGCTGGTTCGCGACGATGCCGACCGGGCGCCCGCCCATGCGCGCGAGGCAGGTGATGATCGTGCGCGCCCAGCGCGGCTTGAGGTCGAACCACTCGCCGTCATCGACGATCCGCCGGATCACCTCGTACATGTCGTAGGGGTGGCGCGGCGAGTCGGGCAGGATGTCGAGGAGGTCGTCCTCCATGCGGTCGACCGGGTCGGCGCTCTCGCGCCGCGGCGGGGGCTGCTCGCAGTTCTGGGGGAAGTGCGACAGGTAGCGCTTGATCTGCTCGATGCATTCCTCGTCCGACTCGACCTCGAGGTCGCCGACACCGGAGACGCGCGTGTGGATGCGCGAGCCGCCCAGCTCCTCCTGGGTCACGTCCTCGCCCGTGACCGCCTTGGTCAGGTGCGGGCCCGCCAGCGCCATCGAGCCGCGCCCCTTGACCATCGGCACGAAGTCGGCGAGCCCCGGGATGTAGGCGGTCCCAGCGGCACACGGTCCCATCAGCGCGGCCACCTGCGGCACCACGCCGCTCATCACGACCTCCTCGCGGAACAGGTGCCCTGAGCCGGCGAACAGCGAGCCCGCGGCCTCCTGGATGCGCGCGCCGGCCGAGTCGAGCAGCCAGATCAGCGGGATCCGCTTCTGCAGGGCGAGCTCGCGCAGGCGGCTGACCTTCATCTCGCCGGTCATGCCCATCGAGCCGGCCATCACCGTGAAGTCGTAGGCGGCGACGGCAACGAGCCGGCCGTCGACCTCGCCGTAGCCCGTGATCACGCCGTCGGCCGGCGCGTCCCTGTCCTCCATCGCGCGCTGCGAGAAATGGGGCCGCGCGTGGATGCCGAGCTCGGTGAAGGTGCCCTCGTCGATCAGCAGGGCGAGCCGCTCGCGCGCGGTCAGCTTGTCCTGCGCGTGCTGGCGGGCGATCTTCTCCTCGCCGCCGCCGAGCCGGGCCGTCCGGCGCCGCTCCTCGAGATCCTCGACGAGCGAGCGAAGCGAGGGCCGGGCGACGAGCGTGTCGGCTGCTGCGCGTTCCGTGGTTGCCATAAGTAGGAAGTTCTACTTCCTACTTTGAAGCATCAGCCGCCAGCTGGTCAAGAACGGGCTCGAGCACGTGCATCATGGTCGCCGTCGCGGCGATCCGCTCCTCCTCGGCATCCGGCACGTCGAAGTTGGTGATCTCGATGCCGGCGAGCTCGGAATCCTCGAGCACTGAGTCGATCAGGTCGTAGAGCCGGTCCGGGTGGAGACCACCGGGGGCGGGCACGGCGGCGGGGAAGTGCTCCGGATCGATGACGTCGGTGTCGAAGTGGATGTAGACCGGCGCCCCGTCGAGCGCGTTCTTGACGGCCACGAGCGTCTCGACGGTGCTCGCGCCGATCACGGTGGCGGGGCTGCGCTCGAGCAGCACGCGCTCGTCCGGGTCGAGATCGCGGACCCCTGCGAGCACGATCCGCTCGGGCGGCGCGCTCTCGCCGAAGCCGGCGTCCCAGACGCCACTCGCCCCGGCCAGGCACATGCCGCCCAGATAGCCGCTGCCGGTCGACTCGGGTGAGTTGAAGTCCCCGTGCGCGTCGAGCCACAGGATCTTCACCTCGGGCCGGTTGCGGACGGCCGCCGGCAGCGTCGTGATGCAGATCGCGCAGTCGCCGGCGAGGAGGACGGGCACGTCGCCGGCCGCTAACGCATCGTCGACCTGCCCGCCGGCCTCGAGCAGGCAGCCCCGCGAATCGCGCAGGTCCTCCTCGTAGCGACTCTCGCGGACCTCCGCGGTGCTGCCGATGAAGCGCGGCTCCTGGCCCAGCGCCTCGGCGATCAGCGGAGCGAGAACCTCGACGCCGCGCGGGGCGCCCCGGTACCGATCGGAGGTCCGGCAGCGCATTGCGATCAGCGAGACTCCCATGAGCTCAGCGCCCCTTCCAGACGGGTTCGCGCTTCTCGAAGAACGCCGTGACGCCCTCCCTGATGTCCTCAGTGCTGAACGCGACAGAGAGCTGCGCGCGCAGATAGTCGAGCGCGTCCTCGAATGGCATGTCGAGCTGGCGGTACATCGCGTCCTTACCGAGCTTCATCAAGACGGGGGACTTGCCCGCGAGCTTCAGCGCCCACTCGTCGACGGCCGCCTCGAACTCGTCCCCGGGCACGACCTTGTTGACGATGCCCGCGGCCAGCGCCTCCTCCGCCGAGATGCGCTCGCCCAGGAGCAGCAGCTCGTTCGTCTTCTTGCGCGGGACGTTGCGGTAGATGAGCGCCATGATCATGAACGGGAACACGCCCACGTTGATCTCGGGCGTCCCGAACGTCACCCCCTCACGCGCCACGATCAGGTCGCAGGCGAGCGCCACGCCGAGGGCGCCCGCGAGCACGTGGCCGTTCGCTGCGCAGATGCTCGGCTTGCCGAGCTGCATGATCGTGCGGAAGAGCCGCGGGAAGCGCTCAGTGCCGAAGTGCTTGTGGACGAGTGCGACGTCACCGGCGAACTGATCGAGGCTGCCACCCGCCGAGAAGACCTTTTCGTGCGTCGAGGTCAGCACGACGCAGCGGACGCGCTCGTCGTCGCGGGCCGATTCAAGCGCGTCGATCAGGTCGTCGAGCAGTTGGTTCGAGAGCGCGTTGCGCGTGTCCGGCTGGTCGAGGGCGACGGTGGCGACGCCGTCTGGGCGTACGTCGTAGAGAATCGTCTCGTACGGCACGCGGACGAGTTCTACTACCGTGGCGCCTCGATCGCATTCAAGGAGGGCTGATGTTCAACACGATCGTCGTCGGCACCGATGGCTCCAGCACGGCTGACAAGGCCGTCGCCCGCGGGGCGGAGCTGGCTCGTCTGACCGGTGCGCAGCTGCACATCGTCAGCGCATACACGCCGACGCCCGCCCGGGTCGTGGGCGAGAAGGCTGCGGGCGAGTACTCGATCGGCCCGGACTTCAAGGTGGACGCGGTCCTCTCAGGCACGATCGCGAACCTGCGCGAGCAGGGTCTCGAGATCAAGAGCCATGCGCCCAAGGGCGACCCGGCGGATGCGATCGTCGACGTGGCGGTGCGCGAGGGCGCCGACCTGATCGTGCTCGGCAGCAAGGGCATGCAGGGGGCGCGCCGGATGCTGGGCAGCATCCCCAACAAGGTCTCGCATCATTCGCCCTGCGACCTGCTGATCGTCCAGACGACCTAAGGGGTCAGCCGGGCGGCGGCATCCAGGCCGCCCGCATGTCGACGCGCTCGCCGCGGAACGGCACCCCCTCGGCCTCGAGCAGGCGGCGCTGGCGCTCCCCCTGAGCCAGCGAGCCGTCGGCGCGCACCGCGCGCTGCCAGGGCACGCCGGGCTCGTGGCAGGAGGCGAGCACGGTGCCGGCGAAGCGCGGCGCCCCGGGCGACAGGTCACCGTAGGTCGTGACGAAGCCCTCGGGGACCGACCGCAGGAGGCGCAGCACCTCGGCCGCCCTCCGCTCGTTCACAGCGCCGCGACGGCGTCCTCGATCGGCACGTCGCCCTCGAGCACGTCGAAGGTGACCCCGATCGTGTTGGGCGCGGCCAGCACCGCGGCGAGCGTCGCCGCGACGTCCGCGCGCGCGATCGAGCCGCTGCCGATGTCGTGGCCGGCGCGGATGTGTGTGGTGCCGGGGTCGTTGGTGAGCGCGCCGGGGCGCACGATCGTGAAGGCGAGCCCGCTGCGGGCGAGCTCGGAGTCCGCCTCGGCCTTCGCGTCGTAGTAGGGGCGCATCGCCTCCGAGGAGCTCTCCGGATCGGACGCGCCGATCGCGCTGACCATCACGTAGCGGTCGATGCCGAGCCGCCCGGCGGCGTCGATCAGCTTGACCGCGGCGTCGAGATCCACGGTGCGCTTGCGCTCCGGGCCGCTTCCCGGCCCCGCACCCGCGGCGAACACGATCGCGTCGGCGCCCTCGACGAACGGCGCGAGGTCCTCCTCGGCCTCCATGTCGCAGATCACCGGCTCGGCTCCCCTCGTCTCGAGGTCGACTCCGTGCTCGGGGTTGCGGATCAGGCCGCGAACCCGCGTGCCGCGCGCGCTCAGGAGCTCCTCGAGCCGTAAAGCGATCTGTCCATGCCCTCCTGCGATGACTACGTCCATGGCGCCAGGGTACGGGGTGCCGGGACTAGGGACGGGCTGCCCGGGTAGGGCCTAGAGATCATGCTGCGCGCCGCCACGCTGTCCGTCCTGCTCACACTCGTGCTCGCCGCTTCCGCAGCGGCGGCTGTCGATGGCCCCGCCCCGGGAGCCCCGGGCGAGAAGGCCGTCTGGACGGAGGCCGACAAGGACGGCTTCGGGACGGCGACGTCGCTGCGCAGCCACACCTGGCTGACGCTCGACGACGGCCGCCTCACCGAGGTCTACTACCCGAACCTCGGGACACCGGCGCGTGCGCGACCTGCAGCTCGTCGTGTCCGACGGGCGGAGCTTCACGGAGCGCGAGCAGGACTCGACGACGCAGCGCGTGCGACTGCTCGACTCGCGCAGCCTCTCCTACCGCCAGGTCAACACCGACCGCGACGGGCTCTACCGGATCGTCAAGACCTACACCACCGACCCGGCGCGCAGCAGCGTGCTCGTGCACGTCGAGTTCCATGCGCTCACCCGGCGCAAGCTCAGCCTCTACGTCCTGCACGACCCCGCGCTGTCGAACAACGGCGACGACGACTCGGGCGCCTCGCAGGCCGGTGGCCTCGTGGCCTGGGACGAATCCGCCGCGAGCGCGCTCCTGACCGATGCCCGCTTCCGGCGCACCTCGAGCGGCTTCCTCGGCCGCAGCGACGGCTGGACCGACCTCAGGGCCGATGAGCGGATGAACCGCGCCCATGAGATCGCCCGCGACGGCAACGTCGTCCAGACCGCGCGCACCAACCTGAACGGCAAGGGCCGCACGGAGATGACGCTCGCGCTCGGCTTCGGCGCGGATCGCCGGGAGGCGATCGCCACCGCGCGGGCCTCGCTCGAGCGCGGCTTCGATTCGGCCGCGCGTGCCTACGACCGCGGCTGGCACGACTACGTCGACGGCCTCAAGCCGCGCCCGGCCAGCGCGCGCGCCTACGGGCCCGCCTACTGGGTGTCGGCGATGGTGCTCGCGGCGAGCGAGGACAAGCTGAACCGCGGCGCCTCGATCGCGTCGCCCAGCATGCCCTGGGCCTGGGGCCTGCTCACGATCGAGGAGCCCTCAGCCGCCTATCACCTCGTCTGGCCGCGCGACCTCTACCAGGTGGCGAGCGCGCAGATCGCCCTCGGCGACAGCGAGGCGGCCGAGCGCTCGCTCGACTTCGCCTTCGAGCGCCAGCAGAAGGCCGACGGCTCGTTCCCGCAGAACACCCGCGTCGACGGCGCCGAGAACTGGACCAACCTGCAGATGGACGAGGTCGCGCTGCCGATCGTGCTCGCCTGGCAGCTGCGTCGCTTCGACGCGCCCACCTACAACGAGCACGTCAAGAAGGCGGCCGACTTCATCGCCGCCAACGGGCCATACACGCCGCAGGAGCGCTGGGAGAACCAGAGCGGCTGGTCGCCCGGCACGATCGCGGCGGAGATCGCCGGGCTGATCTGCGCGGCCGACATCGCGCGCCGCAACGGCGACGTCGCCTCGGCGCAGCGCTGGGAGACGGTCGCGGACGAGTGGGAGTCGCAGGTCGACGCCTGGACGGCGACGTCGAACGGCCCCTACAGCCCCAAGCCCTACTACCTGCGCCTCACGAAGCCCCAGCAGGAGGAGCCGCCCGCCAACCCGGACCCGAACGTGGGCACGACCTACTCGATCGGCGACGGCGGGCCGTCGGCTGCCGATCAGCGCTCGGTCGTCGACCCGAGCTTCCTCGAGCTCGTCCGGCTCGGCGTCAAGCCGCACGATGACCCCACCGTGCTCAACACGCTGAAGGTCGTGGACGAGCAGCTCGGCGTCGACACGCCGAATGGGCGCTTCTGGCACCGCTTCAACTTCGACGGCTACGGCGAGACGCCCACAGGCGAGCCCTGGGACATCTCGGATCCGGATCAGCCCGAGGACACGCGGACCATCGGCCGCATCTGGCCGATCTTCGCCGGCGAGCGCGGCGAGTACGAGCTGCTCGCCGGGCAGCGCGACGCTGCCGCTGGGCGGCTCGCCTCGATGGCCGGCGCCGCCAACGACGGCTGGATGATCGCCGAGCAGGTATGGGACGAGCACCCGCCCTCGGGTCAGCCCGGCTTCCCGCGCGGCGAGGGCACGTTCTCGGCGACGCCGCTCGCGTGGTCACACGCGCAGTTCATCCGGTTGGCGTGGTCGCTCGACGCGGGCCGTCCGGTGGAGCAGCCGCGCGTCGTGGCCTGCCGCTACGCCGGCTGCTGAGCGAGGAGCGGGTAACAGGGTCCCGACACGCCGAGCTCCTCGAGCAGGTACAGCCACACCTCGCTGCGTGTCGGAAAGGCCGGGATGGCGTGGAACAGCCGCTCGAGCGGGACCTCGCCGATCACAGCCACCGTCGCCGCCTGCAGGAACTCGGCGACCTCCGGGCCCGTGAAGGTGGCGCCGACGATCAAGCGGCGGTCCTCGTCGACCACGAAGCGGGTCGTGCCGCGGGCGTCGTCGCGCCCGTAGAACGACGCGCCCGCCGCCGACTGGGTGGGCACGTCGGCCACGCGCACGTTCAGGCCCGCCTCCTGGGCGGCGGCGAACGTGTAGCCGACAGCCGCGACCTGTGGGTCGGTGAAGATCACGCGCGGTGACTGGCCCCCGTCCAACAGCAGGCAGTAGTTCTCCTCGCCGAGGATCACGTCCGCGGCCACGCGCGCCTGGTACTTGCCCATGTGGGTGAGCAGGGCGCGGCCGTTGACGTCGCCGATCGCGTAGAGCCAGTCGTTGGCGCGCATCTTGTCGTCCACCTCGACGGCCTTGCCCGGCTCGAGCCCGACCGTCTCGAGCCCGATGTCGGTCGTGTTGAGCTTGCGGCCCGTCGCCACGAGCAGCTGCTCCCCACGCAGCGGGCCGGCGCCGCTCTCGAGCTCGACCGCGACCGCGCCGTCCTCGACCCGCACCGCCGACGCCCGCTCTCCGAGGTTCACGTCGACGCCCTTCTCCTGCAGCGCCTCGCGGACGTGCTCGCTCGCAAACGGCTCCTCGCGACCGATCAGCCGGTCGCCGCCCTCGACAAGGCTCACCTGGCTGCCAAAGCTCGCGTATGCCTGCGCCATCTCGACGCCGACCACGCCGCCGCCGAGGATCACGAGCCGCTCGGGCACCTCCTTGGCGGTGGTCGCCTCACGGTTGGTCCAGTGCTTCACGTCGTCGAGACCCGGGATCGGCGGGATCCGCGGAGCCGAGCCGGTCGACACGATCACCGCGCGCCGCGCGACCAGCGCTTCGTCGCCGACGCGCACGCGGCGCTCGCCGTCGAGGCGGCCCGGGCCGCGCACGATCGCGACGCCGCGATCCGAGAGCCAGGGCTCCATGTGCGAGTCGTCGAGGCCATGGATGATCTCGTCGCGGCGGTCGAGCACGGCACGGGTGTCGAGATCGCCGGTCACCGCCTCGCGGACGCCCGGGATACGACGCGCCTCGGCGAGCAGCTCACCCGGGCGCAGGAGCGCCTTGGACGGCATGCAGGCATAGAACGAGCACTCGCCGCCGATCAGGTGCGGCTCGACGATGGCGACGTCGAGGCCCGCCTCGCCCAGCCGGCCCGCCGCCACCTCGCCGGCGGGGCCGGCGCCGAGGATGATCACGTCGAATTCGCGCTCGCTCATGGCGGCAAGGTATCGACAGCTCCGCGATCCGTTACAGGCGGCGGTACGCCGAGCGGATAGTAGGAAGTGCCACTGTTTACTTTTCCGCGAGCGGCCGCTAGCTTGCGTTCATGGCCACAGCAGATGCGCTTCTCAAGCCCGACCACGGCGCCCGCCGCGGGCACTTCATCTTCACCGACGAGCACGACCAGCTGCGCGAGTCGATCCGCTCGTTCGCCAAGAAGGAGCTCGCTCCGCACGCCGAGGAGTGGGAGGAGACGACCTTTCCCGACTCCGTCTTCCGGCGCATGGGCGAGCTCGGCTTCCTCGGCCTCTCCTACCCCGAGGAGCTACGGCGGCCAGGGCGGCGACTACTTCTGCAACATCGTCCTCGCCGAGGAGATGGCGCACGCCGGCTCGGGCGGTCTCGCGATGGGCGTGGCGGTCCACACGGACATGGCGACCCCGCCGGTCTTCCTGTTCGGCTCCGAGGAGCAGAAGCAGGAGTGGCTCGTGCCCGCCATCCGCGGCGAGAAGATCGCCTGCCTCGGGATCACGGAGCCCGATGCGGGCAGCGACGTCGCGGGCATCAAGACGCAGCGCGCTGCGCGACGGCGACGAGTGGGTCATCAACGGCTCGAAGACCTACATCACGAACGGCCACCGCGCCGACTTCATCGTGCTCGTGGCGAAGACCGACCCGGACGCGGGCTACGACGGCTTCTCGCTCTTCCTCGTCCCGATGGACACGCCGGGGGTGATCCGCGAGAAGAAGCTCGAGAAGCTCGGCATGCACGCGAGCGACACCGCGCTGCTCGCCTTCCAGGACGTTCGCGTGCCTGCGGACGCGCTGCTCGGACAGGAGGGCAAGGGCTTCTACCACATCATGTGGGAGCTCCAGGGCGAGCGCCTGATCGGCGCCGCGGGCTGCGTGGCAGGCGCCCAGCGCTGCTTCGACCGCACGCTCGAGTACGCGACCGAACGCACCGCGTTCGGTCGCCCGATCGGCAAGTTCCAGGCGATTCGGCACAAGTTCGCCGACATGGCGACGAAGATCGAGGCCGGCCGCGCGATGACGTACACGACCGCCTGGCGCTTCGCGAACGGCGAGTACCCCGTGCGCGAGATCTCGATGGCCAAGCTCTACACGGCGCGCATGGCCTGCGAGGTGGTCGACGAGTGCCTGCAGATCCACGGCGGCGCCGGCTACATGAAGGAGTACGGCATCGAGCGGGCCTGGCGCGACATGCGCCTGAACAGGATCGGCGCGGGCACGGACGAGGTGATGCTCGACGTGATCGGGCGCTCGTACGGGCTGTAGGGCGCCGCCTGAAACGCAAAACGCACCCCAGCAATGGGGTGCGCTTGCGTTTCAGGTTGCGTCGAGGCGGCGTTACTACTTGCGGATGATGCTCAGCGTCCGGGTGCTGCGCACCTTGGAGACCTTGTCATTGGCCTTGTACTTGGCGGTGATGACCACCCGGTACTCGCCGACAGACTTGCCACGGAGATCGACCTTGACGGTGCGACCCTTCACGCTCAGACGCTTGCCACCCATCGTGGCCTTGGCGCTGACGAACTTCATGCCGCTGATCTTGCGGATGTGAAGCTGGCGAATCGAGGCACCGCGAAGCGTGGTGGTGCTGTTGATTCCATCCTTGCCGTTGACGCCGTTGACGCCGTTGACGCCGTTCGTGCCGTTGACGCCATTCTTGC
>CAWFBT010000007.1:0-131030 GCA_963814095.1 uncultured Thermoleophilaceae bacterium
CGCGGCTGCCCCGGCGCGAGGGCGATCGCGCCAGCGCCGACGCGTTGATTCGCGCGACCTGGGCGGTGTAGTTGAAGTCGACGAACCGGATGAGGTCGCCGAACTGGACACCGTTCTCCACGCGCACGTCCTGGTGCTGGTGGGGGAAGTTCTCGTTCGGCTCCGTGAATCGCACCGCCGGGTAGCCGCGCTCGAGGAAGGGGATTTGGTCGCCGCCGCGCAGGAAACGGTCGCGACGGAAGATGAGTCGACCGTCATGCGCGTGGCCCGGTTCTCGCCTGGGTCTTGATGTAGCGCGCCAGCTGGCGAGACGGCCCGTCGTTCTCGCCGCCGATCGATCGCCGCAGCGCGGCCTCTCGGGGGTCTCGCTGGTCGGAACGCCCTCGTTGAAGAGCCGGACCGCTGTGGGTCGCGCTGCCATTGTCGCCGACGCGAGCTGCCGATGATGTCGTTGGTGAACATGCCCGCGATGTTGCGGCCTTGCTGCTTCGCCTGCTCGGCGAAGAACGTCGAGCCGAACAGGCCCTGTTCCTCGCCCGCGACGGCCATGAAGACGAGGGTGGCGTCGCTCGTGCTGCGACATGACGCGCGCCATCTCGAGCACGGCGGCGACTCCGGAGGCGTCGTCGTTCGCGCCCGGGCGCGTCGCAGACGGCATCGTTCGGTCGGTGCATCGCGAGTCGTAGTGCCCGCTGACGACGTAGATGCGGTCGCCCGACTCCGGCTGGGCGCCGCGGAGCGTCGCAACGACGTTGGTGATCACCGTCGGCTGGGGAAGTGCGGCGGCGTCGCCGGCTGGGGGAAGGTCTGCTTCTCGACGGTCATGCGACCTTCGAGGCTGGCCGCGTAGCCCGGGAACTCCTTCGAAGATCCAGTCGCGGCCGCTCCGATGCCTCGGTTCGGGTCGGTCTGGGTCGAAAGGGCGTTCCGCGTACCGAAGCTGACGAGCTTGCGGATCGAGCTCTCGATGTTGCGCGAGCTCATCTCCCTCAGCATCGCGGCGGTCGCCGGCTGAAGGGGCGGGTCCTTCATCTCGTGCTTCGGCGCGCCCGTGGAGGACTGCTGGGTGAGCACGACGGCACTCGCAACGGCGAGGACAAGAACGGCGACAGCGGCCGAACGACGCAGGTAACGCATGGCTTCTCCCTCTGAGCGAACTGCGCCTCAGTCGGTACCCGGGGCCGCCCGGGGCGAAGCGCTCTAGTGCGCCAGGATTCCGAACACCGGATGGTCCGGCGCGACGCGCAGCAGCTCCTCGTCGCTCGAGTCGGGCCCGACGCCGCCGAAGAACGCTGGCACAGGCTCCTACAGCGTTGCCGTCACGATCCTCGTGCCGACGTCGACCGGCACGCCCTTCGGGACATCCGGATTGTCGATCCACCAGAGCGCGAGGCCGGCGAGGCCGTTCGTGAGCGCCTCGGCCGTGGGCTCGACCTGGGCGGCCGGGACGCGCCCGGCGGCGTTCTGCCTGATGAAGTCCGCGATCACCGCGCGGGCCCGCAGGTTCACACGCAGCCGCAGCGCCTGGAGCTCCTCGTCGCCGGTACGTCGCGGAAGAGCATGAACGACGCGTGCTGGTTCTCGCGGACGTAGTCGAACCAATGCTCGAGGATCGCACGCACGAACTGGTCCGGCGTCAGGCCCTCCGGATCGATCGCCTCGATGAACCCCGGCAGGTCCGCCTCGTGCTGCTCGAGCAGCGCCATGTAGAGCGCCTTCTTCGAGTCGAAGTGGCGATAGACGATCGGCTTCGTCACGTCCGCGGCCGCGGCGATGTCCTCGATCCGCGTCCCCGCGTAGCCGGCGCGCGCGAACGCGCGACCGGCGGCCCGCAGGATCAGCGCGCGCCGCTCCTTCGCCGGAATGCGCCGCTGCTCGGCCGCGCGGGTCGCCATGGTTACCGAAGAGTAACTTACGTGCTAAGTTACCCACCAGTAACAGACGTGCCGCCGATCGAGAGGAGCCTCTCATGCCCGCCCCGGTCCACGACCCTGTCCACCGCGCCAGCTACACCTTCGAGCCCGACGGCGAGAACCTCTGGGTCGATGCCTGGCTCGAGCCCGGCGGCGCGCTCCCTCCCCACCTTCATCCGCATCAGGAGGAGCACTGGTCGGTCCTGGAGGGCACGGTACGCTTCCAGCTTGGCTCCGAGAAGCGCGTGATCGGGCCCGACGACGGCGCCATCCTGGTCGAGCGGGGCACGAAGCACGGACTCGAGAGCACCGGCGCCGAGGTTCACCTCCGCTGCCACGTCGTGCCGGCGCTCGACCTCCAAGAGTTCCTCACCGAGAGCGCGGCGGCGGCCCGCGAAGGGCTGTTCATGCGCGGCGGAATACCGCGCAACCTGCGCGGCGCCCGCTGGGCGGCGAGCTTCCTGAAGAAGCACCGCGACAACGTCGTGATGACGTTCCCACCGCGCTTCGTGCAGTCGGCGATGATCGCGCTGCTGGCGCGCTCCGGCTGAGCGCGGGGCTCAGCTGCGCGACCCGGCAGATCCCACCCGGCGGAGAATCACGACCTGCGCGGCGATCGCGACCGCGAGGCAGGCGATTCCGATCACGTTAAGTGCAGTCCACCCGGACCCGACGCCCGTGACGAGCAGGGCAACGAGACCGACGCTCATGAGGGTCAGCGCGATGAGGGCACGGCGTTCAGTGCTCATGCAGTCGATATCGGAGCGCCGCGCCGATCGCCTGAGTCCTGAACGCCGGGCCTCGGCTACGACGACACCGTCATGTTGGGAGAAACGGCGAACGCCGCCCACAAGGGACGGCGCTCGCCGGATTTCACAGCTCCGCCCACGACCTCATGGGGTGGACGGCACGATGGGCAGCTGCGCGGGGAGCGGGCCCTGCGTGGCCTCCGGGTAGGTTGTCTCGGGCAGCCGTGCGGGGAGCGGGCCGCGCGCGCCCTCGTCGTCGTTGCTCTTCTGCAGCTGCGCAGGGAGCGGGCCGCGGGTTAGGTCGTCGCTGCCATTTGACAGCAGCGCTGGGGGCGCGCCGCCTGCGCTCGCCGCGTGATCGGCGCTACCGCTGGCCACGATCCCGACCGCGGCGGTCATGCCGCCGACGCAGATCAGCGCGATGGCAAGCAGCGCACGCAGCCAGTTGAAGTGGGCGCGGAGAACCACCGCAGGCTGCTGCCTGGGGATTGAATAGTCCATGACGTCTCCTAGTCCCGAGCGACCGCCTGGGCGGCTTGCGGGGTGTTGTTGGGGGGGAATGACATCGATGGCAATCATGCAGGCGACCGCTTGCTCCGGGGCTACTGCTCGGCAACAGCCCGTCGACGCCGATCGCCTGAGGCCTGAACGCACGCGGTCGCGCTTTGATAAGCGACGTATCTGGGTTGATCCCCCTCTTGCTGGGCTACGGGCGATCTGCCCGGGTACAACACCCCGACGGGCGCCCGCCGCTGACCGCCCGTGCACAAGACAACGGAAGGACGAATCGATGGCAAGCAGCACCTCGCAAGGAACCGTGTCGCTCGAGGACGCACGCCGCGTAACGGCCGCCGCCGAGGAGTCCGCGCGCGAGATCGGGCAGCCGCAGAACATCGCCGTCGTCGACGCCGGCGGCAACCTCGTCTCTCACGTTCGCATGGACGGAGCGTGGATTGGCAGCGTCGACATCGCGATCAACAAGGCCTACACGGCGCGGGCGTTCGATCTGCCGACGGCCGACCTCGCCGCCAATTCCCAGCCTGGAGGCCAGTTCTACGGCATCCAGGCGTCCAACGAGGGCCGGGTGATGGTCTTCGCCGGCGGCATCCCGCTCAAGCGCGACGGCCAGGTCGTCGGCGCGGTCGGCGTCAGTGGCGGCGACGGCGAGCAGGACACGACGGTCGCCGAGGCCGGGGCTGCGGCGTTCTGAGCGCCCGTGAGCGCCCGCACCGCCGCTGGAGTGGGCCGGGCAGGAATCGAACCTGCGACCGATGGATTATGAGTCCACTGCTCTAACCGCTGAGCTACCGGCCCCTCCCGCCTATCTAAGCGGAATCAGGCCTGCGGCAGGTGGTCAGGCGTGCGCGCCCAGTAGCCCTCGGAGCGCTTGCTCTCGGTGAGCGCGTCGGCGTCCTCGAAGCCCGGCGCCATGGCGGCGCTCGTGCCCGGCAGCACCTGGTGGTGATCGATGTTCAGGAGCCGCAGCCAGGACTGCTGGCCGAGCGTGAGCCCGACCAGGCAGCCCAGCTCCACCAGCTCTGCCTCGCTGAAGTGCGCGTAGAGCCGCTCCCAGAGCTCGTCGTCCGCCTGACCGGTCCATACGATCGCCTCGGTGTAGGCGAGCGCAGCCTTCTCCTTCTCGCTGTAGCCCTCGGAGGACTCGAAGTTCAGGAGCTCGTCGTACTTGCCCTCGCTGAGGCCCTGCTCGCGGCCGCGCTCGGAGCGCTGGTTGCCGCAGTACTCGCACTTCACGCTGTGCGAGACGTAGACCCGGCAGAGCTCCTTGATCGAGTGATCGACGATGCCGTTGCGGAACATGTCGTTCCAGGTGTTCGCGAAGAACCAGAAGGCCGCGGGCACGTGGGCCCGGATCGCCGTGCTCTCCGGGCGTGGCGTCCCCTCCCGAGCGCAGCGCTCCATCTCCTCACGCATCTCCGGAGTCATGTCATCCAACGGCACGTAGCTGATGCGCTGCGGTCCCGGCATGTCGTTCTCCTCCCTGGTGGTCCTCAACAGGTTCTCAGAAAGAGTGAATACCCGGATCCTCAGTTCCCGGCGCGAGCGGTCGATAAAGCCACCTACGGGCATGACGCGCCTGCTCCGCAACCTGCTCTCGCTCGCCGCGCTTGCCGTGGTCGTAGGCGGCTGCGCGCAGCAGACGGTCCCCGCGCAGCCGCGCGCCGAGGTCTCCCAGGCGAGCGGCGACTTCTCGGTCGCGAACTCGAAGAACGGGCAGGCGATCTTCCGCGCCCAGGGGCTCGCCCCGGGCGGCACGGTCAGCGGGACGGTCGAGCTCACCAACACTGGACGGCTGCCGGGCGAGCTCGGGATCGAGCAGGCCGATATCCGCGACCGGCCGGGCCGCAACGGCGGCATGCTCTCGCAGGCGGTCGAGCTCGCTGTGCAGGACGTCTCGAACCCCGCTGACGCGATCACGATGTTCGCGGGGCGGCTCGGCGAGCTGCACGAGCGCAGGCTCGGGGCGATCGCCCCGGGCCAGGTGCGGCGCTACCGCTTCACCGCGACGCTGCCCGACCGCGGCGCCCCGCCGAGCTTCAGCACCGGCGACAACGCGTACATCGGCTCGGCGCTGACGGTTCGCTACACGTGGCGCGCCAATGCGGCCGAGCTCGCCCCGCCCGCGGTGCTCGCGGCGGCTCCGCACGTGAGCTACCGCGTGGTGCTCAAGCGCCTGCTGAAGCGCGGCCGGCTCGACTTCGTGGCGCGCTGCAACAGGCCCTGCCGGCTCGTCGGCTGGGCCAAGCTGCCGAAGCGCCCGCGCGCCAAGAAGGCGAGTCTGACGCGCCGGCGCGCGGTGACCATCCCCCGGGCGAACAAGCGCGTCCGGATCAAGATCAAGCTGACGAAGCGCAATCGGCGCGCGGTGGTCCGCCGTGTCCGGAGCAAGGGCAAGGTCACCCTGCGCACCTACATCAGGGTGAGCGCGACAGGCAGCAAGACGAGGACGCTCAGCCGGCGGGTTACCGTGCGCCGGCGGCCCGCAGCGCGTCGGGCGCGCTAGCTGCCCTCGGCCGCCTTCACGGCCTGCTCGAGCTCGGCGACGCTGTACGCCCCCTCCAGTCGCTCGGCGACCTTGCCGCCCTTGTCGAACGCGAACACCCACGGCTCGGTCTGCAGGTTGAAGGCGCTCAGCTGCGGGCGCAGGCCCTTCGCGATGTCGTTGTCGCGGAAGACCTCCATGTGGATGAACTCCACGTCGTCGCCGCCCATGTCCGCCTTGACCTGCTCCGCGATGTCGACGACCGGTCCGCACACGCGGCTCTGGCAGAGCTGCGGTGTCGCGAACACGAGCACCACGGGCTTCTTGCCGATCACGTCCGCGAAGTCGTTCTGGTGCATCGAGGACGGTGGGATGCGCGTGTCGATCGAGGCGAGGTCGCCGCCGGCGTCGGCCTCGGTGGGCGTGTGGATGCGCGGCGCCGGGTCGCCCTTGTTCGGGATCGGGTCATCCGCGGCATTGACGACCTGCAGGCCCGGGGCCGCCGACGTGGCCGCGACGAGCTTGTCGTTCAGCCGCGCGATGCCGAGCACGTCGTACTGGCCGGCCTCCTTGAAGGGGATGTCGGCGACGTACACCGACTTGGCGGCGTTCGGGTCCGTGGAGGTTTGGCGGCTCTGATACTGCGGCCCCACGTCGAGCGACTCGTAGCGCGCGGTGTAGGGGCCGCTCGCCGGGCCGCCGCCGGCGGGCGCCACGTACACCGCCACGGCCGCGTCGGCGATCTGGGCGCGGGAGCGGTCGAAGAGGCCGAAGCCGAAGCGGTTGTCGCCAGTCGTCAGCTGGGAGACGGACGGAGCAAGCACCGGCCCGCCCTTCCCGAGCTCGGCGCGCAGCTGGGCGAGTGTCTTGCCCTGCGCGCTCGGGAAATCCTCCGCCTTCGCCACGGGCGGGGGGTTGCTGGCGGAATCGTCGTCGCCCCCTCCGCAACCCGCGAGGAGAAGGCAAGCGATCAGGACAGCTGCAATCAGGCGCCGGCTCACGGGGCGCGAAGGGTAACGACCGCCACCGCGGCTTCTTAACGGGGGGTTCAAATAGGGTGCCGCGCCATGGACCGCGCTGCGCTGATCACCGGAGGGTCGAGCGGAATCGGCCTTGCAATAGCCCGAGCCCTCGGCGAGGAGGGCTACGGCCTGACCGTCTCGTCCCGCAGGGCCGACAAGCTCGAGGCTGCGGCCGACGCGCTGCGCGCCGACGGCTTCGACGTCCTCGCGGTGGCCGGCAACGTCACGGACGAGCAGGCGATCAAGGATGTCGTAGCCCAGCACCGCGAGCGCTGGGGCCGACTCGACGTCCTGATCAACAACGCCGGCCTCGGGATCGGCGCGACCGTCGCGGACACCGAGACGAAGAAGCTCGACCTCCAGCTCGACGTGAACCTGCGGGCGGTCTACCTCGTGGCGCGCGAGTCGATCCCGCTGCTGAAGGAGGCGGGCGCGGAGCACGGCAAGGCGCTGATGGTCAACACGGCCTCGATCGCGGGCAAGCAGGGCCAGCCGTTTCTGCCCGCCTACTCGGCGACCAAGTTCGGCGTGGTCGGACTGAGCCAGGCGCTCCACCGCGAGCTGATGGGCGAAGGAATCCAGGTGACCGCCCTCTGCCCGGCCTTCGTGGCGACTGCGATGACCGACTGGATCGAGGGTCAGGTCCCGAAGGAGCAGATGATCCAGCCCGAGGACATCGCCGAGTCGGTGCGCTTCCTGCTGAACGTCTCGCCCGCCTGCATCGTTCCGGAGATCCAGTTCCTCCGGCGCGGCGACACTCAGGTCTAGACGCGCTCCGGCACCCGCTCGACGCCGTCGGCGTCGTCGATCTCGGCGAGCGCGCGCTCGTACTCGTCGAGCCGCCGGAATGGGCGCAGCCAGGCCCAGCCGACCCGGCCGCGCAGCTCCGCCGCCCGGTGGGTCTCGCCCGTCGGCCGCCGCGGTCGGCGCGGCCGCTCGAGGGCCGGTGTCTCGTCGAGCAGGATGCTCGCCTCGAGCATCGCCCGCAGCGTGTTCAGCTCTCGCTCGGTCGCCGGCCGCGGCACGCCGCGGGCGCCCGTGTAGCGGTCCCACGCCCGCGCGAAGCTCGCCAGGCTGGTCCGACCGCCGTTGCGATGCGCGGCGAGCATCGGGCAGACGCCGCCACTGCTGTCCGTGTACGCGCCGACGATGATGAGGTTCGCCTCGACGCCCGTGAGCATCGCCCGGCGCGTCTGCAGCGGCATGCAATCGATGGCGAGCCTCAGGTCACGGGCTGGGCGGCGGCGTCGGATCTGCCTCCTCACGGCTTCCGTAGGATGGCCGTCGCTCATGAGGCTCGCAAGCGGCGAAACGACACGTGCATGCGCCTGGGCGTGAACATCGGCTACTGGGGCCTCGGGCTCGGCGCCGAGCAGCAGCTCGAGGTCGTGCGGGCGGCCGAGGACAGCGGCTACGACTCTGTTTGGGTCGCCGAGGCCTACGGATCCGACGCCGCGACCGTGCTGGGCTGGATCGCGGCGCAGACATCGCGCATCAAGATCGGTGCGGCGATCTTCCAGATGCCGGCGCGTTCGCCCGCGATGACGGCGATGACCGCCGCCACGCTCGACCAGCTCTCGGGCGGGCGCATGCTGATCGGCATCGGGACTTCGGGGCCGCAGGTCGCCGAGGGCTGGCACGGCGAGCGCTTCGGGAAGCAACTGCTGCGGACGCGCGAGTACGTCGAGATCGTGCGTAAGGCGCTTACGCGCGAGCGGCTCGTCTACGACGGCGACTACTACAAGCTGCCGCTCCCGGACGGGCCGGGAAAGGCGCTGAAGCTGACGATCGGCCCGGTCCAGGAGCAGATCCCCGTCTACGTCGCCTCGATCGGCCCCAAGAACGTCCAGCTGACCGGCGAAATCGCGGACGGCTGGCTGCCGATCTTCTTCTCCCCGGAGCACGTCGACGACGCGCGCGAACTGCTCGCGGAGGGTGCGGCGCGCGCCGGGCGCGAGCTCGACGACTCGTTCGACATCGCCCCCGGAGTCAATGTATGCATCGACAATGACATCGACAGAGCCCGTGACCAGATGCGTCACTTCATCGCGCTCTACGTCGGCGGCATGGGCTCTCGCGAACGCAACTTCTACAACGCGCTCGTCCAGCGCTACGGGTTCGAGGACGCTGCCAAGGAGGTCCAGGACCTCTACCTGGACGGTAAGAAAAACGAGGCCGCCGCGGCCGTGCCCGCGGAGCTGATCGACATGATCACGCTCGTCGGCCCGCCCGATCGGGTGCGCGAGCGCCTCGCCGTCTATCGCGATGCGGGGGTCGGGACGATGATCGTGAGTGTTGTCTCGCACGACCTCGAGCAGCGCACGCGAATGGTCCGCGAGCTCGCGGAGATGCTCTGAGCGGGAGCCGGCGCCGCTTCCTGCTCGCCGCCTTCGGCGACCCCGGACACGCCTTTCCCGCGATCGCGCTCGGCGCGGAGCTGGCGCGCCGGGGGCACGATGTGACACTCGAGACCTGGGCTCGCTGGCGCGAGGACGCCGAGCGCGAGGGCATACGGTTCGCCGCGGCGCCGGAATATCAGGTCTTCCCCACCCGCGAGCGGCCGCTCAAGCCCTACGCGGCCGCGGTCAAGGCGGCCGGCGTCACACGCGAGCTGATCCGGAGCGTCGATCCCGAGGTGGTCGTGGCCGACATCCTCACGGTCGCCGGCGCGCTCGCGGCGGAGCTCGAGGCACGCCCGTGGGCGACGCTCGTGCCGCACGTCCTCCCCACCGGCGAGCCCGGCTTCCCGGTGTACGCGGTGGGCGCCGTCTATCCGAGGACGACCGCCGGACAGCGCATGTGGACGCTCGCGCGGCCGCTGCTGATGCGCGGCGAGGAGCAGGGCCGGCGCGAGCTGAACGGGGCCCGCGCCCGCGTCGGCCTGCCGCCGCTCGATCACGTGCATGGCGGCATCTCGCGCCAGCTCGCGCTCGTCGCGACCTTCCCCCAGCTCGAGTACCCGCGTCGCGAGCCGCAGCCCGGCGTGCACGTGACCGGCCCGCTCTTCTGGGAGCAGCCCTACGGCGAGGTCGAGTTGCCGCCCGGCGACGATCCGCTCGTGCTGGTCGCACCCAGCACCTCGCAGGATCCCGACGGCCACCTTCTGCGCGCCACGCTCGAGGGCCTCGCCGGCGAGCCGGTGCGCGTCCTCGCGAGCACCAACCGGCGGGCGCCCGTCGAGCCGCTGCCCGTGCCCGCGAATGCCCGGCTCGTCGATTGGGTCTCGTACACGCGCACGATGCCGCGCTGCGCGGCGGTCGTCTGCCACGCCGGACACGGCACCGTCGCCCGCGCGCTCGCGAGCGGGGTGCCGATCGTCGCCTGCCCGCATGCAGGCGACATGGCGGAGAACAGCGCGCGCGTCCGCTGGGCGGGCGTCGGCGTGTCGCTGCCGCGCCGCTTCCACACGGCGCGCGGCGTTCGGCTCGCGGTCAGGCGCCTCCTCGCCGATCCGAGCTACGAACGGCGCGCCCGCGAGCTGGCCGCCTGGTCGGAGGGGAACGACGGGGCCGCCGCCGCGGCGGACGCCGTCGAGCGGCTCGCGGGCGCCCGCGTTATGCGCAGGTGACGCGCCGACCCGTAGCGTCGCCGGCGTGAGTCGCAAGTCCAGCCTCTGGATCGACCCCGAGAGCGCCCGCGACCCGGAGGCGGGACCGTTCTCCTCGAACCGCTGGCGCAGGCAGTCAAACGAGGCCCGCGCCCGCTACGCGAAGCCGCCCGAGCCGGAGGCTCCGCCCCCGCCGCCGCGCCCGCGCTGGTGGCGGCGCGCGCTTGCGCCGGCCGGATTGCTGATCGCGATCGCAGCGCTCGCCCTGGCGACGCTTGCGGTTCTCGACGACGGCGGCGATGGCGATGTCCTCCCGGCCGCGAGCGGTGGGCGGCTCGCGCCGACGCAGATCGGCCGCGTGTACGACACGGCGGGCCCGGGCGTGGTCTCGGTCCAGGCCGGCGCGCGCGGCGGCACCGGCTTCGTCGTGCGCGCCGACGGCACCATCGTGACCAACGCCCACGTCGTGGCGGGCGCCGACACGGCGCAGGTGCGCTTCGGCGACAGCGGCGAGCAGGTCGACGCCGAGGTGCTCGGCACGGACGTCTCGACCGACCTCGCCGTCCTGCGCGTCGACCCCGGCAGCGTCGGGCCGCTGCGGCCGCTGCCGCTCGCCAACTCAGAGCGCGTGCGCGTCGGCGACGCGGTGGTGGCGATCGGCCATCCATTCGGCCTCGACCGGACGGCCACGGCCGGCATCGTCTCGGGCGTCGGGCGCGAGATCCAGGCTCCCGACGGCTTCCAGATCGACGAGGTGATCCAGACGGACGCCCCGATCAATCCCGGCAACTCCGGCGGCCCGCTACTCGACGCACGCGGGCGCGTGGTCGGCGTGAACAGCCAGATCGCGACGGGCGGGGCCGGCAGCGGCAACGTGGGGATCGGGTTCGCGGTGCCGTCGAACACCGTCCGCGAGGTGCTGCCCGCGCTGATCCGCGGCCAGACGATCGAGCGCCCCTACATCGGCGTGACCACGTCGCCGCACCGCGACGGCGCCGAGGTCCAGGAGATCGTCCCCGGCAGCCCGGCAGACTCCGCCGGCCTCGAGCCCGGCGACGTGATCACCGAGGTCGACGGCCGCGAGGTCCGCGACCCGGACGACGTCGCGGACGCGATCAAGGGTCTCGAGCCAGGCGACGAGGTCGAGGTGGAGGCCGAGAGCAGCGGCATCACACAGAACTTCGACGTCGAGCTCGAGGCGCGGCCCCAGCGCGGCCCGTGAGCTTCCAGTCGCCGATCTACCTGCTCTGCCTCGCGCTCGTCCCGACCGCGGTGGCGGTCTACGTCCTGAGCGACAAGCGCCGGCGTGCCCGCACGGCCGCCTTCGCCTCGCCGCTGCTGCTGCCGTCGGTCGCGCCGCGCGGCCCCGGCGTGCGCCGCCACCTGCCGCTCGCGCTCTACGGCCTCGCCCTGGCGGCGGTCGCGATCGCGCTCGCCCGGCCCGAGGCGACGGTGGCGGTCCCCGAGGAGCGGGCCGCCGTGATCCTCGCGACCGACATCTCCGGGTCGATGGAGGCGACCGACGTCCAGCCCTCGCGGATCGCAGCGGTACGGCGCGCCGCCAGGGACTTCCTCGGGGGAGCGCCGAAGGAGCTGCGCGTCGGCGCCGTCGCCTTCAACCACGCCGTGCGTGCGATCGAGCCGCCGCGCGCCGACCGCGAGGACACGCGCGCGCTCGTCGACGGCCTGACGCCGAGCGGCGGCACCGCGACCGGCGAGGGCCTTGCCGCGGCAGTGGGCCTGCTGGCACGCCGCGGGGCCCAGGACGAGCGCCGGCCGCCCGCCGCGATCATCCTGCTCTCGGACGGCACGTCGACCCACGGCCGCGACCCAATCGGCGTGGCGCGCGAGGCGGCACGGCTCAAGATCCCGATCTACACCGTCGCGTTCGGCACCGACTCGGGCACGATCGAGGTCGAGCGCCCCGACGGGACCACCGTCACGCGCGAGGTCCCGCCCGACCGCGTCGACATGCGGCGCATCGCCACGATCAGCGGAGCACGCACCTTCAACGCCAGCGCGGGCGACGAGCTCGCAACCGTCTACGAGCGGCTCGGCTCACAGGTCGCCATGCGCAACGAGAAGCGCGAGGTGACCGCCGCGTTCGTAGGCGGAGCGGCCGCTTTCCTGCTGCTCGGGGGCGCCATGTCGCTGCGCTGGTTCGGCCGGCTGCCCTGACCCACTAGTCTGACCTGCTGTGAGGCGAGTGGCGCTTCTGGTGGTCTCCCTGGCGGGCTTCGGCCTGTTCGCGAGCGGCGTGCACGGGCTGACGCAGCTCGACGGCCAGCTCGCCGGCGCCGCGAAGGCGCCGCGCACGATCGAGATCAAGCGCGAGCTCGGGCCGAAGGGCGATTGTCCGTGGCGCGAGCGCGAGACGCACCAGTACGAGCGCTACCAGCGACGGCTGTAGCGTCCGCGCGCGGCAGCCGCACTGTCACGAGCAACCCGCCCTCCTTGCGCGGCTCGATCGCAAGCGTGCCCCCGTGCGCCTCGCTCACCGCGCGCACGATCGACAGACCGAGACCGGCGCCGCGGCCGTCGGCGTCGCGCGCCAGGCGCTCGAACGGCTCCGCCAGCCTGGCGGCGGCCTCCGGCTCCACCGGCGGCCCGCTGTTCTCGACCTCGAGCTCGGCCGTGCCGATGTCCGAGCGCGTCCGCAGCCGCACGAAGCCGCCCGGGCGGTTGTAGCGGACGCCGTTCTCGATCAGGTTGCCGACGAGCCGCCCGAGCAGGGCGGCGTCGCCCTCGACCATCACCGGCTCGAGCACGGCCTCGAGCCGCACGCTCTCCGTGCCGGCCGTGAGCCTCGCTGCGTCGGCGGCCTCGCCGACGACGCTCGCAAGGTCGACCGGCTCGCTGTGGAGCAGGCCGCGCTGGCTGCGCGCCAGGATCAGCAGGCTCGCGAGCAGGGCCTCGGTACGGCGGCTCGCCTGGACGACGGATTCAGCCATGCCGCGCAGCTCGCCGATGTCCGGCTGCGGATTGGCGAGCGCCACCTCGGCCTCCGAGCGGATCACGGTGAGCGGGCTGCGCAGCTCGTGGCTCGCGTTGGCGACGAAGCGGCGCTGAGCTTCGAACGACTCCGCCAGCCGGTCGAGCATCTCGTTCAGCGTCTCGCTCAGCTCGCGTAGCTCGTCGTCGGGGCCCTCCACGGGGATGCGCTCGTCGAGGTGCTCCTCGGAGACGCGCTGGGCGGTCCCGGTGATTCGCTTGAGCGGCGCGAGCACCCAGCCCGAGACGAGCCAGCCCAGCA
Source organism: uncultured Thermoleophilaceae bacterium (assembly GCA_963814095.1). Taxonomy (GTDB): domain Bacteria; phylum Actinomycetota; class Thermoleophilia; order Solirubrobacterales; family Thermoleophilaceae; genus JACVRW01. The sequence continues at coordinate 13,486 of CAWFBT010000007.1, forward strand.
CGGCGGCGAGCAAGAGCACGCCCGCGAAGGCGATGAAGTACTGAAAGGCGACCTCGTCGAGCGCGTCGCTCGCGAGCGATGCGGACAGGGTGCGGTCGAAGTGGCGTCCGAGCAGCCAGTAGCTGACGAGCAGGAGAATCCCGGTCGACAGGCCGGCGAGCGCGACGTAGATCGCCGTGAGGCGGGCGCGCACCGTGGGCCGCGGAACCCTCATACGCGGTAGCCGGCCCCCTTGACCGTCTCGACGAACGGCGGATCGCCGAGCTTGCGGCGCAGCCTCAGCACGGTCATGCGCACCGAGTTCGTGAACGGGTCCGCGTTCTCGTCCCAGACGCGCTCGACCAGCTCGTCGTTCGATACGACCGCCCCGTCCGCGGCGAGCAGCGCCTCGAGCACCGCGAACTCCTTCGGCGTCAGCTCGACCGGGCGCCCGGCGCGGGTGACGGTGTGGCGCGCCGGGTCGAGCTCGACGTCGCTCGAGCGCAGCGTCGGCGGGAGCGCGTTGCCGGAGCGGCGTGCGAGTGCGCGAACGCGCGCGACGAGCTCCGCGAACGCGAACGGCTTCGGCATGTAGTCATCGGCGCCGAGCGAGAGGCCGTCGACGAGGTCGTGCACGCCGTTGGCGGCCGTGAGCATCAGCACGCGGCTGTCGGGCTCCTCCGCGCGCAGCGTCCGGCAGACGTCGTCGCCGTGCATCTCTGGCAGGTCGCGATCGAGCACGACCACGTCGTAGGGCGTCAGTCGGGCCTTGTCGAGAGCCGTGGCGCCGTCGTAAGCGACGTCGACCGCCATGCCCTCACGGCGAAGGCCGCGGGCAACCGCGTCTGCGACCCTCCGTTCGTCCTCGGCGAGGAGCACGCGCACTCGTTCCAGGGTAGTGAGCACCCGGGGGCTCACGCCCCAAGCGCCGAAGCGGCCGGCTCGGCCGGCCGCGCAGGGACAGGCTGTCCTCCCGTCGGCTCCTGGCTGGTCGCCGACAGCTCGACGTTATGCGCCGGTGACCTGCCGCTCCGTAGGTTGGCGCCATGAGCGACAGCCACGTGCACGAGGAGCCGAGGGAGGCGCTCGAGAGCGCCCTCTTCGAGATCAAGCGGGTAATCATCGGACAGGACGCGATGCTCGAGCGGGTCATGGTGGCCCTCTTGACCGGCGGGCACGTCCTGCTCGAGGGCGTCCCGGGACTCGCCAAGACACTCACGATCAAGACGCTCGCGTCGGTCGTGGGCGGAAGCTTCAGCCGCATCCAGTTCACCCCTGACCTCGTGCCGTCGGACCTGGTCGGCACGCGCGTCTACCGCCCCGACAGCGGCAGCTTCGACACCGAGCTCGGGCCTGTTTTCGCGAACTTCCTGCTCGCCGACGAGATCAACCGAGCCCCCGCCAAGGTCCAGTCGGCGCTGCTCGAGGTGATGCAGGAGCAGCAGGTGACGATCGGGGGCGGGACGCACCTGGTGCCGCTGCCGTTCCTCGTGCTCGCGACGCAGAACCCGATCGAGTCCGAGGGCACCTACCCGCTGCCCGAGGCGCAGGTCGACCGCTTCCTCATGAAGATCCTCGTCGACTACCCATCGCCCGGCGACGAGGCGTCCGTCGTGAGCCGCTCGCTCGACCCGCCGGCGATCGTCGAGGAGCGGCTGACAATCGCCGACCTGCTGCGCTTCCGCGCGGCGGCCGCCGACGTGATCGTCGACCGCGAGGTGATCGACTACGCGGTCGCGCTCGCCGACGCCACGCGCCGCCCCGACCGCTACGGCCTCACCGACATCGAGGCGCTGATCAGCTACGGAGCGTCGCCGCGCGCGCCGATCGGGCTCGTCCAGTCGGCGCGCTCGCTCGCTCTGCTGCGCGGCCGCCGGCACGTGCTCGCAAGCGACATTCGCGACCTCGCGCCCGAGATCCTCCGCCACCGCCTGGTGCTGAGCTACGAAGGCCTCAGCGAGGGCACACGCCCGGACGACCTGCTCGACAGGGTGCTCGAGGCCGTGCCCGAGCCCGACCGGCGCCCGGTCGACGGGGAGAGCCTGGCTGCCTGACCACGGTGGCGCGCAAGGCCCCCGATCTCGCTCTGGCCCCGCCGGCGGGCCGCCAGGGTCCCGGGACTGTCCCGGCGGCGCTCGTCGAGGCACTCGACCTCGCCTTCGTGCGGCGGTCGGGCGGCGTCGTCGCCGGTGAGCACCGTGCCGCCGGCGTCGGCTCGGGGACCGAGCTCGCGCAGCTGCGCCCCTACCAGCCCGGCGACGACGTGCGCCAGCTCGACCCCTCCGCGACCGCCCGCACGGGGATTCCCCACGTGCGCCAGCAGGTCCCGGAGCGCCTGCTCACGACCTGGCTCGCCGTCGACGTGTCGCCGTCGATGGCCTTCGGCACGGCCGACCGCCTCAAGAGCGACGTGGCCGAGGGGGTCGTGGACGTGCTCGGTGCGCTGTCGGTGCGGCGCGGCGGCCGCGTCGGCCTCATGACCTTCGGCGGTCCGAAGACGCGGCTGCTGCCGCCCCGCGGCGGCCGCGGCGCCAGAGTGGGGCTGCGCCGTTCGCTCGCGGAGGGCGTCGCACCGGACGGGGTCGAGGGTGAGCCGCTCTCGCGCGCGATCGTGCGGCTCGGCAGGCTCGCGAGCATGCGCAGCCTGATCGTGGTCGTCTCGGACTTCATGGGCCCGACCGACTGGGCGCGCCCACTCGCCGCGATGGCGGCGCGGCATACGGTGATGGCCGTCGAGGTGCGCGACCCGCGCGAGCAGGAGCTGCCCGCCGTCGGAAGGCTCGCCATGGTCGATCCCGAGTCGGGCGCGCGAATCGAGGTCGATACCGCCGACCGGCGCCTGCGCGAGCGCTTCGAGCGCGCCGCGCGCGAGGATCGCGCGGCCGTCGCGGCGGCGCTACGGCGCGCGGGCGCGGAGCATGTGACGCTGTCGACCGCGGGCGCCTGGGCGCGCCAGCTCGGCCGGAGGCTCGCGTGAGCTTCGCCTCCCCCATCTATCTCGCGGCGCTCCTCCTGGTGCCGCTCGTGCTGGTCGCCTACGTGCTGTCACGCCGGCGCGCGCAGAAGTACGCGGTGCGCTTCCCCGCGGTCGGCACGCTCGCGCCGCTGCTCCCCAAGGCATCCACGTGGCGACGGCGGCTGCCGCTCGCGCTCTTCCTCGCCTCGCTCGCGGTCCTCGCGCTGGCGCTGGCCCGGCCGCACGCCACCGTGGCGGTGCCGAAGGAGCAGGCGTCGATCATCCTCGTCACCGACGTGTCGCGCTCGATGCTGGCCGAGGACGTCGACCCGAGCCGGCTCGAGGCCGCCCGCTCCGCGGCCCAGCGCTTCCTCGCGGAGGTCCCGGACGAGGCGCTGATCGGGGCGGTGGCGTTCTCGACCGATCCGCACACGGTCGAGGAGCCGACCGAGGACCACGCGGAGATCGAGGCGCTGATCGACGGACTGAGCGCCGACGGCGGCACCGCAGCAGGCGACGCGCTCGCGATGGCGCTCCGAATGGTCGACGGCCCCGCCGAGGACCGCCCGCCGGCAGCGATCGTGCTGCTCTCGGACGGCGAGACCACGACCGGCATGGACCCGCTCCCGGTCGCCCGCGAGGCCCGCCGCCTCGGGGTGCCGATCCACACGGTCGCGCTCGGAACGCGCGAAGGGACGATCAGGACACCCGACGGCACGCTCCTGCCGGTCCCGCCCGACCCCGAGACCATGAAGAGGATCGCCGAGCTGTCCGGCGGCCGCGACTTCCAGGTCGACGACGCCGGCGAGCTCGCCGGCCTCTACGAGGATCTCGGCTCGCGCGTCGCGACCGAGACCGAGGACCGCGAGATCACGGCGGCCTTCGCAGCCGGCGGACTCGTCCTGCTCGTGCTGGCGGCCGCGCTGGGTGTGCGGGCGACGGCGCGGCTGCCGTAGCGCTAAACGAGGAAGCCGTCTTCGAGAGCTCCGGGGGTGGGACTCGAACCCACAACCTATCGGTTAACAGCCGATCGCTCCGCCAATTGAGCTACCCCGGACCGAACTGAGTCCTTGCACTACGCGGGAGAACGGTAGCGCCGTCAGGCAACGTTGACGATACCCGCCTCCACCTACGAGTGGCAGTTGGCACAGAGCAGCGAATAGCCCTCCAGACTCTCAGCGTCCGAGCGCTCAGGCCTCGTCGGCAGTGCCGGCGAGCCGGTCGGCGCCGCCGGAGCTCTTGAGCATTGCGAGCGTCTTGGATTCGATCTGGCGGACGCGCTCGCGGGTCACGCCGACCTCGTGGCCGATGTCCTCCAGGGTCATCGGGCCCTCGTCGCCGAGCCCGTAGCGCAGCTCGATCACCTTGCGCTCACGCCAGGGCAGCGAGTCGAGCACCTTCTGGAGGTCGTCGTCGCGCATGCGATTGGCGACAATCTCAAGCGGACGGTCGGTGGCCGAGTCCTCGATGAACTCGCCCAGCGAGGCATCGCCCTCCTCGCCACCCACGGGCGCCTCGAGCGACACCGGCTCCTGACCCAGCTTGAGGATCTCGTCGACCTTCTTGGCCGGCATCTCGACGAGCTCGCCGATCTCCTCGGACGTCGGCTCGCGATTGTGCTTCTGGATCAACGACCGCTTCGCACGCGCGACGCGGTTCATCCGCTCGACCATATGCACAGGAATCCGGATCGTGCGCGACTGGTCGGCGAGCGCGCGCGTGATCGCCTGGCGGATCCACCAGGTCGCGTAGGTCGAGAACTTGAAGCCGCGGCGCCAGTCGAACTTCTCGACAGCGCGGATCAGGCCCAGGTTGCCCTCCTGGATCAGGTCGAGCAGCGTCAGCCCGCGGCCGTTGTAGCGCTTCGCGATCGACACGACAAGCCGCAGATTCGCCTCGATCAGCGAATTCTTCGCCGTCATGTCGTTCATCTCGATCCGCTTCGCAAGCCGCACCTCGTCCTCACGAGTCAGAAGCGGCACACGACCAATCGTGCGCAGATAGAGCCGCACCGCGTCCTCGGCACCCTGCTCCGGCGGCGCGACCACGAGACCGGCCGTGACGACACCGCCCTCGTCGTACAGATCGGGCTCCTCGGACTCAGGCTCCTCGGACTCGGGCTCTTCCGCCTCGCTCTCCTGCGATTCCGCCTCCGGCTGGGCCTCGCCTGCTCCCTTCGCGTCCGGCGCGGCCCCGGTCTCGGGGTCGAGCTCGTCCTCTGAAGCGTTCAGGTCTTCGGCCTTGGGCCCAGTCTCCGCCTCAGCGTCGGGCTCTCCCACCGGCTCCCCGCCCACGCCCTCACCCTCGACGGCGTTCCGCGCGTCGAGCCCGTCGGCATCCGTGTCGCCCTGGAGCGGGTAGGCGCGATCGTTCATCAGCAATCCCTCTGCGGCGCGGTCACGACCATCCGGGCCGGCACCATGGAGCCGCGTTGCAAGGCTACTCGCTTCACGCCGTTTGCCCCATGACTTGGTCCATATCGCGCCGGACCTGCTGGCGCGCCCCCGCGAGCTGCATACGGCGCGCATCGTCGTCGGCGCGCCGCATCTCACGCTCGATCATGCGCAACTCCAGTTGCAGATAGCTCATGCGCAGCGCCGGCTCGGTCGCCTCGCCCTGCTCCTGCGCCGCCATGGCGACACCGGTTACGACCGCGGCCATCGCGGGGTCGTCCTCGCCGAGTCCGGCAAGCGGGTCGTCGAACGACGCCAGCAGATGGGCCCGCGCCGAGCGCAGAGCCGGCGAGGAGAGATGCTCCTCGGACAGCCGCTCGAGGTAGTCGCGCCCCAGTGCGCCGCTCGCGAGGCACATCGACAGGTAGGCGCGCTCCGCTGCGACCGACGCATCGCCGAAGCCGCTGGACGGCGACGGCGTGAGCGGCTGCTCGGGGCCGGGGTCGCCGGCGCCGTACGCCGGCTGGGGCCGCACGGGCGCCGGGTTGGACAGGACGTAGTCCACGGGAACGTCGAGACGGTCCGCTGCCTCGCGGACGAGCGCGTCCCTGGTTGCGGTCCGTTCGGGCACTGCCGATATCAACTTCCGCGCCTCCCCAAGAGCCTTGTCCCTGCCTGAAGGCGTGTCGAGGTCTGCATCGGCAAGTACCCGACGTACCTGAAACTCGATCATGGGTACCGCGCGCTCCATCCGCTCTACGAACCGCTCTGGACCGGCGGAAGTTACGAGCTCTGCAGGATCCGTCCCTTCCGGCATCTCGACCACGCGCAGCTCGAGCCCGCGCTCCTCGGCAAGCCGCGAGGCCCGCAGCATCGCCTCCTGGCCGGAGCGATCGGCGTCGAGGGCGAGTATCAGCGTCGAGGCGGCGCGGCCGACCTCGGCGAGCTGCTCCTGCGTGAGCGCCGTGCCCATGATCGCGACGGCCTCGCGGATGCCGGCCTGGTGGAGGGCGAGCACGTCCGTATAACCCTCGACGACGACGATCCGACCGCTCTTGGCGGCCTCGGCGCGCGCGATGTCGAGCCCGAAGAGCTGGCGGCCCTTGTGGTAGAGCTCGTTCTCGCTCGTGTTGAGGTACTTCGGTCCGCGGCCCTCGCCCATCTGGCGCGCGCCGAAGCCGAGCACGCGCCCGCGCCCGTCGGCGAGCGGGAACATGATCCGGCCCCTGAAGCGGTCGTAGGCGCTGCGCCCGTCGCGGCCGCGCTGCGCCAGCCCCGCCGCCATCAGCTCCTCCTCGCTGAAACCGCCCTGGCGCGCGCCGAGCAGCATCCGGTCCCACGCGCTCGGGGCGTAGCCGACGCGGAAGCTGCGCAGGATCTCATCGGAGAAGCCGCGGCCCGCGAGGTAGTCGCGCGCCCGCGCGGCCTCCGTCGAGTCCCACAGGTAGCTGTCGTAGAAGCGCGCCGCCCGGTCGAGCAGCGCGAGCAGCCGTTCTCGGCGGCGCCGGCGCGCCTCTGCCTGCGGGTCCTCGTTCTCGAGCTCGAGCTCGACGCCGTAGCGATCGGCGAGGAACTCGACTGCCTCGCGGAAGTCGAGGCCCTCGGTCTGCTCGACGAAGCCGATCGCGTCGCCCTTTGCGTGGCAGCCGAAGCAGTAGAAGAGCTTCTCCTGCGCGTTCACGGAGAACGAGGGCGTGCGCTCGTCGTGGAAGGGGCAGAGGCCGGTCAGGCGCGAGCCGACCCGGCGCAGGTCGGTCTTCGATCCCACGAGCTCGGCCATGTCCACCGTGTCCCGCAGGCGCTCGATCGAGTCGCGCGTGTAGAGCGCCATCAGAAGCCCTGCGGTATCGACAGGTCCGCGAAGGCGCGGATCGCGAAGCGGTCGGTCATCCCAGCGAGCCAGTCGACGACGCGCTCCTGTTCTGACGCGCCCTCCACCACCGGCGGCGGCGGATTGGCCGCGTACTCCTCGAACAGCGTCCGCAGGAGCCGCTCGATGCGCGGCTTCTCGAGCTGCGCGTCGGGGCCGAGGTAGACGCGCTCGAACATGAACGAGCGCAGGCGCAGCATGGCGCCGCCGACGTCCTCGCCTTGCACGATGTCTCCGGCCGGCTCGGAGCGGTCGAGCAGGTCGCCCACGAGCGTCTCGATCCGCTCGGAGCCGGTCGAGCCGAGCAGCTCGATCTCGTCGCGCGGCAGGTCCTCGAAGCGCAGGATCCCCGCCCGCAGGGCGTCGTCGATGTCGTGGTTGATGTAGGCGATGCGATCGACGAGCTTGACGATTCGGCCCTCGAGCGTGGCCGGCGTGTGCGGGCCCCTGTGGTTCCTGATCCCGTCGCGCACCTGCTCGGTCAGGTTCAGTGCCTCGATCCGCTCGACCACACGAAGTGAATGCTCGTTGTGGCGGAACCCGCTCCCCCAGCGCTCGCGTACGCAGGCGTCGAGGACCTCCTCGCCGATGTGGCCGAACGGCGGGTGGCCGAGGTCATGGCCCAGCGAGATCGCCTCTGTGAGGTCCTCGTTGAGCGCGAGCGCGCGCGCGACGTTGCGCGCAATCCCGGACGCCTCGAGCGTGTGCGTGAGCCGGGTGCGGTAGTGGTCGCCCTCGGGCGCGATGAAGACCTGTGTCTTGTGCTTCAGGCGCCTGAAGGCCTTCGAGTGCACGATCCGGTCGCGGTCGCGCTGAAACGGCGTGCGGTGATCGGAGTCCTGCTCATCGACGACTCGCCGCGCGGGATACGAGCGCGTTGCCAGCGGGGACAGCGACTCGCGCTCGAGCCGCTCCACCCGCTCGGCGAAGGGAGTCCGAGCGAGCTGCGGAGGCATGCCGCGTCGATTCTGGCAGCCCTGTGAAGGGGTCAGGCGGCGATCAGGAGCTCGACGAGGCCCTGATGGCGCTCTGGGCGGCCGCGACGCGCGCGACCGGCACGCGGTAGGGCGAGCAGCTCACGTAGTCGAGGCCGGCGATCTGGAAGAAGGCGATCGAGTCGGGATCGCCGCCGTGCTCGCCGCAGATGCCGAGTTTCAGGTCCGGCTTCGCCTCGCGCCCGACCCAGGCCGCGAGCCGCACGAGCCAGCCCACGCCCGGCGCGTCGATCGTCTCGAACGGGCTGCGCTCGACGATCTTCAGCTCCATGTAGCGCGCCAGCATGCCGCCGACGTCGTCGCGCGAGAAGCCGAGCGCGGTCTGCGTGAGGTCGTTCGTGCCGAACGAGAAGAAGTCGGCGCGCGCGGCGATCCGGTCGGCGACGAAGCAGGCGCGCGGCAGCTCGATCATCGTCCCCAGCAGGAGCGGGAGGTCGCTTCCTCCCTCGTCCTCGACCACCCGCTCGACGAGCTCGCGCATCAGCTCGAGCTCCTGCTCGTAGGTGATCAGCGGGACCATCACCTCGAGCTCGGGTGGCTTGTCGAGCGACAGCGCCGCTCGCACGATCGCGCGCACCTGCATCTCGTAGATCTCGGGTTGCAGGATCGCGAGGCGTACGCCGCGCGTGCCCAGCATCGGGTTCGTCTCCGCCAGCGTGTGCACGCGCTCGAGGGTGCTCTCGAGCTCCTCGAGCTCGTCGCTCTCCTCGATCCGCGCGCGCTCCACCTCCTGGGCGAGCGCCTCGGCGTTGGGAATGAACTCGTGCAGCGGCGGGTCGAGCAGCCGGATCGTGACGGGCAGCCCGCGCATCGACTCGAAGAGGGCCTTGAAGTGCTCCGTCTGGAGCTCGAGCAGCCGGTCGAGCTCCTTGTTCCTGGCCTCGTCGTCCTCGGCCATGATCATCGCCTGCATCGTCGCCTGGTGCTTGGTGCCGAGGAAGATGTGCTCCGAGCGGCAGAGCCCTATGCCCTCCGCGCCGAACTCGCGGGCCTTCTCGGCGTCCTCGGCCGTGTCGGCGTTGGCCCGGACGCCGAGGGTGCGCAGCTCGTCGGCCCAGCCCAGCAGCGCCTCGAAGCGGTCGCTCACCTCAGGCGCCTCGAGCGGCACCTCGTCCGCCGTGACCACGCCGGTGCTGCCGTCGATCGCGATCTGGTCGCCCTCCGACAGCTTCGTGTCGCCGACCCGCAGCGTCTTCGCGTGCAGGTCGATCTCGAGCTCGCCCGCTCCCGCCACGCAGGGCTTGCCCATCCCGCGCGCGACGAGCGCGGCGTGGCTCGCCTTGCCGCCCTTGCTCGTGAGGATGCCCTGGGCCGCGTGGAAGCCCGCCACGTCGTCCGCCTCCGTGAAGGGCCGCACCAGGATCACGTCGCGGTCCTCCCTGCCAGCCGCGACGGCGTCGTCGGCCGTGAACACGATCGCACCCGTGGCCGCGCCGGGCGACGCGGCCACGCCCTTGGTCAGGACCTCGAAGTCCGCGTCGCGCGCGAAGGCCGGATGCAGCAGCGCGTCGAGCCGCTCGGCGTCGATCGTCAACACCGCCTCCACCTTGTCGAGGAGGCCCTCCTCGACCGCGTCGACGGCGAAGCGCACCGCAGCCTGCGCCGGCCGCTTCGCGTCGCGCGTCTGGAGCATGTAGAGGGTCCCCTCCTCCACGGTGAACTCCGTGTCCTGCATGTCCTTGTAGTGGCTCTCGAGCGTGCGCAGGATCTCCATCAGCTGCTCGTGCGCGTCGGGCATCAGCTCCTTCATCTCGGAGATGTCGAGCGGCGTGCGGACGCCGGAGACGACGTCCTCGCCCTGCGCGTTCACGAGGAAATCGCCCGACGGCTCCGGCGCGCCGGTGACCTCGTCGCGCGAGAACGCAACCCCGGAGCACGACTTGTCGCCGCGGTTGCCGAACACCATCTGCTGGACGTTGACCGCCGTGCCCCACCTGTCCGGGATGCGGTTGATGCGCCGGTACTCGACCGCGCGCCGGCCGGTCCAGGAGTCGAATACCGCGCGGATCGCCTCGATCAGCTGCTCGCGCGGCTCCTGCGGGAACTCGTCCTCGTAGGCGTCCTTGAAGGCCTGGGTGAGCGCCTTCAGGTCGTCGACCGACAGCTCCGTGTCCTCCTTCACACCGGCCTCGCGCTTGCGCTCCTCGATCAGCTCCTCGAAGCGCTCACCGGCAATGCCGCGGCACACGTTCCCGAACATCTGCACGAAGCGCCGGTACGAGTCCCACGCGAAGCGGTCGCCCCCGAGGCCCTCGACCGACTCGTCGTTGAGACCGAGGTTGAGGACCGTGTCGAGCATCCCGGGCATCGACTCGCGCGCACCCGAGCGGACCGATACGAGCAGCGGGTCCTGTCCGTCACCGAGCTTCTTGCCGGCCTGGTCCTCGAGCCGGCCGAGTGCCTCGTCGACCTGGTCCTCGAGGCCGTCGGGGAGCTCCCCGCCCGCCTCCATGTAGGCGACGCAGGCCTCGGTCGTGATCGTGAACCCGGCGGGCACGCGCTCGGGACCGAGCACGCGCGTCATCTCCGCCACGTTGGCGCCCTTGCCGCCGAGGAGCTCGCGCATGTCCCTCGAGCCCTCCGTGAAGTCGTAGACGAGCTGCGTGTCTGCGGCGACGCTCATCGCCCGCACTGTATTCCTTACGCGACGCGCCTCAATCGCACGTGCGCATGGTGCTCGAGCGTCTCCGCCATGGCCCGGTCGGCCTGCGCGAGCGCCCGCTCGGAGGCACCCGGCGCTTCCGCCAGCGGGCGCGCGAGCGCCTCGACGAGGAAGCGGTGGGCATCTTCGCCGAGCGGAAACGAGCCCGCTTCGCAGCCAGCGCAGACGACCCCGCCGGCACTTGGCGAAAAGCCGCCGAGATGCTCGGCGTCCCCGCACGTCGCGCACGACGCGAGCTCGGGCGCGAAGCCGGCGGCGAGCAGCAGCTTGATCCGGAAGGCGAGCGCCTGGGAGCGGCAGGCGTGCGCCGGGTCGGCGTCCAGCAGTGCCAGCTCGTTGCAGAGCAGGTTGTAGGCGAGCGGGTTGGGCTCGCTCGAGTCGAGCAGCCGCAGCACCGCCTCGCACGCCTGCGTGCCGCGCTCCAGCGAGTCGCGGCGCTCGCGCAGCGCGGCGTGGGCGTGAACCGTGTCCGCCTGGCTGATCGTGCACAGCTCGCCGCGGCCCTGATGCAGGACGAGCTGCACCCGGCTGAGCGGCTCGAGCCTGCCGCCGAGGCGAGACTTCACGCGCCGCACGCCCTTCGCCACCGCGCCGACGCGCCCGTACTCGGCCGTGTAGAGGTGCAGCACGCGATCCGCCTCACCGAAGCGAATCGAGCGCAGCACCACTGCTTCGGTCTTGAAGGACCCGGGCACGACCTAGACTCTGAATCCGATGTCGGACGCGAACGGGGTAGTTCTCTACACCACGGAGCCCTGCGGCTTCTGCCGCCAGGCGAAGGCCCTGCTGCAGGCCCGCGGGGTCGACTACAGCGAGATCAACCTCGCCAAGGACCCCGAGGGCCGCGCCGCGCTCGTCGCCCTCACCGGCCAGATGACCTTCCCGCAGATCGTGGTCGGAGAGCGCGCCATCGGCGGCTTCCGCGAGCTGCTCGAGGCCGACCGCGCCGGCAGCCTCGAGGTCCTGCTCGCCGCCTGAGATGCCGGTTCCCCGAACCGTCCGCCTCGGCGATCGCGAGCTCACCCGCATCGGGCTCGGCACCAACCGCCTGACGGACACGCCCGAGAACATCCACTTCCTCGAGCAGGCCGTGGAGACCGGGCTCGATTTCGTCGACACGGCCCACCTGTACACGGGCGGCGCGAGCGAGCGGGCCGTCGGGACGGCGCTTTCGCCCTTCCCCGATGACCTGACCGTCGCCACCAAGGTCGGCTATCACCCCGGCAGCGGCCGGCCGGAAGCGCTGCGGGCCGAGCTCGAGGAGAGCTTCGAGCGGCTGCGGGAGGAGACGATCCCGCTCGTCTACCTCCACCGGGTCGACCCGGACGTCCCGATCGAGGAGTCGCTCGCCGTCCTCCGCGAGTACCGCGACGCAGGGCGGATCGAGCACGTCGGCGTGTCGGACGTCGGTGTGGACCAGATCGAGCGCGCGCGCTCGGTGGTCCCGATTGCGGCCGTCCAGAACAAGTACAGCCTCGCGGAGCGCAAGTACGACGATGTGGTCGACCACTGCGAGCGCGAGGGGATCCTGTTCGTCCCCTACTACCCCCTGCACGGGCCGGGCAGCACGCGGGACAAGCTCACCTGGCTCCTGAAGCGCTCGCCCTGCATCGTCCCGATCCCGGGAACGCTCTCGCTGGACCACCTGAAGGCGAACCTCGCCGCGCTCGACGAGGGCTAGGCGCGCGCTCGCGGCCTGCGCGGCGCCCGCTGGCAGTTCGGGCAGATGTAGGTGCCGCGCCCGGCCGCTCGCATCTTGCGGATCGGCGTGCCGCAGCGCGGGCACGGCTCGCCCTCGCGGGTGTGGACGAGGAAGCGGTCCTGGAAGCTGCCGCGCGCGCCGTCGACGTGCCGGTAGTCGTCGATCGAGGCCCCCTTCGCATCGATGCCCAGCTCGAGCGTCTCGACCACCGCGTCCCGGAGCGCCTCGATCTGCGCGCGCCGCAGCCCGCCGACCGGACGCAGCGGGTGGATACGGGCGCGGAAGAGCGCCTCGTCGGCGTAGATGTTCCCGACCCCCGCGACCCGCTCCTGGTTCAGCAGGAAGGCCTTGACCGGCTGCTTGCGACCGCGCGCCTGGGCGCGCAGCGCCTCGGCCGTGAAGTCCGGGCTGAGCGGCTCGACGCCGAGCCGCGAGGCGAAGTACTCGGCGAGCGCGTCACTGCCGAGCAGCACGTCGCCCGTGCCGAAGCGGCGCACGTCCACGAACAGCAGCCGCTCCGCGGGCCGCGTGCGTGTGCGGGCGAGCTCGAAGCGGACGCGCAGGTGCGGCCGCCCCGGTTCGTCCTGCGCCACCGGCACGAGCAGCAGGTTGCCGGTCATGCGCAGGTGCATGGCCAGGTGGATGTCGTCGTCGGTCGACATGACGAGGTACTTGCCGCGCCGCCACAGCCGCTCGACGCGGCGGCCGCTGAGCGCGTCGTCGATCGCTTCGGGCGGGGCCGGCTCGCACCAGCGCGGGTCGAGCACCTGCACCCGCTCGAGCCGCCGCCCCTCGATGGCGGGCGCGAGCTGGCGGCGGATCGTCTCGACCTCGGGGAGCTCTGGCACGCCTCCGGTTCTAGCAGCCGGCGACCGGGTGCCGGCCTGCGAACCCGTCAAGCGCCTCGGCCATCTCGGCAGGGCGCTCGACGTGAAGCAGGTGGGTCGCGCCCGGCAGCGTGAAGGGCTCGGCGTTCGGCAGCCACTCGAGCAGCAGTTGCGCTCGCTCGTGAAAGACGGGGTGGCTCCGCGCACCCACGACCACCATCGCCGGCTGGGTCAGCCGCGCGGCGTCCTCAGCGCTGAAGCGCCACTCGATCACCGCCGGCAGCTCCTGTCCCAGGAACGTGTCCGCGTCGGCCATGGCCTGCTCGACAGCGCCGGGAATCGCCCGCTCGAGCGGCGCGCGGTAGTCCGGCCCGCACACCCCCTGCATCCAGGACTCGATCGCGCCGTCCTTGTCGCCGCCTCGATAGCGCTCGATCGCGGGGACGGCCACCTCCCTCGCGAAGGCCGCCTGAAGATCGCTCGCGAGGGCCGGGCGCGCCGCGTCCATCAGCGTCAGCGAGGCGACCGCATCGGGTCTTTCTCGTGCGAGCTCGAGCGCCATCATCGCGCTCGACGAGTGGCCCACGAGGTGCGCGGGGCCGAGCTCGAGCTCGTCGAGGAGCGCCGCGCAGTGAGCAGCGTGATCGCTGATCGAGACCCGCCCGTCGAGCGCCGGGCTTTCGCCGTAACCCGGCCGGTGATAGCGCAGGACGCGGAAGCGCTCCGCGAGCATCGCCTCGTCCGCGAGCGGCGCGAAGAAGTCGGCGCAGACTCCCGCATGGATGAGGACGACCGGGTCGCCGGATCCGGCGATCTCGTATGCGAGCTCAACGCCGTTCAGGGCCCTGTGATCCATTGCTGCCCCTGTCCAGGATCCCACCGACCAGAGCTCCGGACAAGCCGGAGGCCGTCTACAGGGTCGCGCGGGGGTGCGCTCGGAAGTAGACGTCCTTCAGGCGCTCGCTCGACAGGTGCGTGTAGAGCTGGGTGGTCGCGACGTCCGCGTGGCCGAGCATCTCCTGCACGGAGCGCAGGTCGCAGCCGCCCGCCAGCAGGTGGGTGGCGAAGGTATGGCGCAGCGTGTGCGGGCTCATGCGGTCCCCGAGCCCGGCGGTGACCGCGTGCCGGCGAACAATCTTGTAGAGCCCCTGGCGAGTGAGCGCCCCGCCGCGAAAGTTGACGAAGAGGTGCGGCTCGAGCGAGCCCTTGACGAGGCCGGGGCGACCGCGCTCGAGGTAGATCCGCAGCGCGCCGAGTGCCGCCTGCCCGATCGGCACCAGCCGTTCCTTGGAGCCCTTGCCGCGGGCGCGCAGCACGCGGTCCTCGAGGTCGACGTCCGCCAGCTCGAGCCCGGTCGCCTCGGAGGCGCGCAGGCCGCAGGCGTACATCAGCTCGAGCAGCGCCCGGTCGCGGAGCGCCGCCGGCTCGCTGCCGCGCGGCTGGGCGAGCAGCCGCTCGACCTCGCCGCGGGTGAGCACCTGGGGCAGCTTGCGCGCGCGCCGGGGGCCGCTCAGCGTGGCCGTCGGGTCCGACTCGCGCAGGCCGTCGCGGCGCAGGTGGCGGTAGAAGGAGCGCAGGCAGGCCGACTTGCGGTGGATCGTCGCGGGCGAGGCGGGCCCGCGCTCCTCATCGCCGCGGGCCAGCTGCTCGAGGAAGTCGGCCACGTCGCCAGGGCCCGCGTCGAGGGCCGACACGCCGCGGGCCTCGAGGAAGCGGCCGAACTGGAGCAGGTCGCTGCGGTAGGCCTCGAGCGTGTTGCGCGATAGCCCGCGCTCGAACTCGAGGTACGCGAGGAAGTCGAGCAACAGGTGCTCGAAGCGGCGTGCGGCGGCGTGCTGCTCGACTGTTGCCATCAGGAGACCCGTTCGGCCGCGGGCTCCCCATCCCTTGAAGCTGCAACGCGAGCGTCAGCGCAGGTACGCGCGCAGCCAGAGCAGGCCGGCGACGGTCTTGGCGTCGCGGCACTCGCGGATGAGGTCGTCGAGCTCCGCGAGCGGCGCCTCGATCACCTCGATGCGCTCGTTCTCGTCCGGGTCGGCTCGCTCCTCGTACAGGTCCGTGGCGCGGAAGAGCGTGCACTCCTCGTCCGCGAACCCGGGCGACAGGTAGAAGCTCGTCAGCCGCTCCCAGCTGCGCGCGCCCTTGCCGATCTCCTCGGCGAGCTCGCGCTTCGCCGTCTCGAGCGGGCCCTCCCCCTCCTCGTCGAGCTTGCCGGCGGGCAGCTCGAGCAGCGCCTCCTCACCCACCGCCTCGCGCGGCTGGCGCACGAGGAAGACGCGCGCGTCGTCGTGGGCGACGATCGCCACCGAGCCGGGGTGCTCGATGATCTCGCGCTCGGCCTCCTCGCCGTCGTCGTAGCGGAAGCGCTCGACGCGCACCTTCGCGATCCGCCCCTCCCAGGCGGTCCTGCTGTCGATGCGCTCGAAGCTCATCGCGCGGCCTGCGCGACGATCGCGAGCGTCACGTCGAGCATCTTCTCGAGCGCGTCCTCGGTGACCGACTCGTCCGGCTGGTGGTTGCGCTCGGTGCCGTTCGCAAGGTTCACCATGGGGAGGCCCGCGCTGATCAGGGCGTTGGCATCGCTGCCGCCGCCCGTCGTGATGTAGACGGGCTCGATTCCGCAGGCCTCGAGCGCCGCGGCGGCGGTCTCGACGGCCGGCGCCGTACGGGTGAGGCGATAGCCCCGGAAGAGCCGCTCGACCGACGTGTCGAGGTCGCAGTGGCCGTCGCTCGCCGCCTCCGCGCAGGCGTCGACGAGCTCGCTCACGACCTCGCCCGCACGCGCGTCGTCGAGGCTGCGCGCCTCGAGCTCGACGTCGCAGCGCTCGGCCACGACGTTCGCGGCCGTGCCGCCCTCGATGCGGCCGACGTTGGCGGTGGTCTCGTCGTCGAGCCGGCCGATGCGCATGCGCGCGATGGCCGCGGCCGCGGCCGCGATCGCGTTGGCCCCCGCCTCGGGCCTGATGCCCGCGTGCGCGGCCTGGCCGCGGAAGCTCGCGGCCAGGCGGTAGTAGGTCGGCGAGGCCACGACCACCTCACCGATCGGCGACGCGTGGTCGAAGACGAAGCCGTAGTCGGCAGCGAGGCGGCCGCGGTCGAACGCCTTCGCTCCGCGCAGCGCGCGCTCCTCCGAGGTGGTGAACAGCAGCTCGACGCCCGCGGGGCTGCCGTCCTTCGCGAGCCGGCGCGCGGCGCCGAGCACCGTGGCGACGGCGGCCTTGTTGTCCGCACCGAGGATCGCCTCGTGGCGGTTCGTGAGGACTCCGTCGGCGCGCTGGACCTGCACCGGCCCCGCCAGCGGGACGGTGTCGATGTGGGCGCAGAGCATGATTGTCGGGGTGCCCTCCGGCCCGGGAAGGCGCGCGAGCAGGTTGCCCGCGCCGGCCTTCGTCTCCTCGGCCGTGTCGTCCTCCTCGACCTCGAGCCCGAGCGCCCGCAGCTCCTCGGTCACAGCGTTGGCCATCGCGCGCTCGTCGCCCGACGGGCTCTCGATCTCGCAGAGCCGCACGAAGTCGGCGACCAGCCGCTCGCGCTCCTCGCTCGACGCCTCGACGATCACGCGCGACACGCTACACCGGGGCGCCCGGAGCGGAATACTCGCCCGGTGGACCCCGATCTGCTCGAGCGCATCCGCCGCTCGTATCCGATCTACAACGACGGACCCGGCGTGCTGCGCGGCGATCACGACGACTTCTACGCCGCCCTGTTCAGCCCGGACGCCGAGCTGATCGTGCCGCAGATCTATCCCGACATGGAGCCGGTCTACATCGGGATCGAGGGCCTGAAGCGCCAGCGCAAGCGCATGGACGAGAGCTGGGAGGACCTGCGTTGGCAGCCCGAGCGCTTCATCGAGGCCGCCGAGACGGTCGTGGTGCTGCTGACCCTGTCCGGCACCTCACGCCAGATGAAGGCGGGCGTGAGCGCACCGGTCGCGCACGTGTGGACAGTGCAGAATCGCCGCGTCACGCGGCTCGAGGCCTTCCTCGACCGCGCGGAGGCCTTCGCCGCTGCCGGGCTCGACGCGGAGTAGCGGGGCCGGAGCGGCCTAGGCGTGCGACTCGGCGCGCACCGAGGGCTCGACCTCGGGCGCGCGCTCGCGCGCCAACTCGAGCGCAGCCCCGACGAACTCGCGGAACAGCGGCTGCGGGCGCAGCGGCCGCGACTTGAACTCGGGGTGGTACTGCGACGCGACGAAGAACGGGTGCTCGGGCAGCTCGATGACCTCGACGAGCCGGTCGTCCGGCGACGTGCCGCTGAAGATCATGCCTGCCTGCTCGAGCCGCTTGCGCAGATGGTTGTTGACCTCGTAGCGGTGGCGGTGGCGCTCGTAGATGACGGCGTCGGCGTAGATCTCACGGGCCCGCGTGTCGTCGTGCAGCTTCACGGGATCGGCCCCGAGCCGCATCGTGCCGCCCATGTCGCGGACCTCCTTCTGCTCCGGGAGGAGGTCGATGACGGGGTAGGGCGTCTCCGGATCGAACTCGGTCGAGTTGGCGCCCTCCATGCCCGCCACGTGGCGCGCGAACTCGGCGACGGCTATCTGCATCCCGAGGCAGATGCCGAGGTACGGAACGCCGTGCTCGCGCGCGTAGCGCGCCGCCTGGATCTTGCCCTCGATGCCGCGCACGCCGAAGCCGCCGGGCACGAGGATGCCGTCGCAGGTGGCGAGCTCGCGCTCGACCTCGCCGTCGGTGAGCCGCTCGCTGTCGACCCAGTGCACCTCCACGTGACCGCCGTGGTGGGAGCCCGCGTGGTTGAGCGCCTCGATCACGGACAGGTAAGCGTCGGCGAGCTGGTTGTACTTGCCGACGAGCGCGATGCGCACCGGCTGCCGTGCCTCCTCGATGCGGTCGACGAGGCCCTTCCAGGCGGTGAGGTCGGGCGGCGGTGCCTCGAGCCCGAAGTGGGAGAGGATCTCCGCGTCGACGCCCTCCGCCGCGAACTCGAGCGGCACCTTGTAGATCGAGTCGACGTCGCGAGCGGAGACGACCGAGCCCACGGGCAGGTTCGCGAACAGCGCGATCTTCTCGCGGATGTCGGTGCCGAGCGCCTCCTCGGAGCGGCACATCACCATGTCCGGCTGGATACCGATGCGGCGCAGCTCCTGGACGGAGTGCTGCGTCGGCTTCGTCTTCAGCTCACCCGCGTGCCCGAGGAACGGGACGAGCGTGAGGTGCACGAACATGCAGCGGTCGCGCCCGAGATCCGAGGCGAACTGGCGCAGCGCTTCGAGGAAGGGCAGCGACTCGATGTCGCCCACGGTGCCGCCGATCTCGGTGATGACGATGTCGACGTCCGTCGACTCGGCGACCAGCTTGATGCGGTTCTTGATCTCGTCGGTGATGTGCGGGATCACCTGGACCGTCCCGCCCAGGTAGTCGCCGCGGCGCTCGCGCCGGATGACCGAGTTGTAGATCGCGCCGGCGGTGGCGTTCGAGGCGCGGCTCGTGTTGACGTCGGTGAAGCGCTCGTAGTGCCCGAGGTCCAGGTCGGTCTCGGCGCCGTCCTCGGTGACGAACACCTCGCCGTGCTGGAACGGGCTCATCGTGCCCGGGTCGACGTTGATGTACGGGTCGAACTTCTGGATCGTCACCGAGAGGCCGCGGGCGACGAGCAGCTGGCCGAGCGACGCCGCGGCGATGCCCTTGCCGAGTGCGGAGACCACGCCGCCTGTGACGAAGATGAAGCGGGTGGCAGGGCGGGATTCGGGCATCAACCTCTGGGGAATCGAGTCTACTCGGGTCTGCGGATGCCTGGTCACGCGGCCGCCAAGAGCTCCTCGGCGTGCCTCCGCGCCGCCCCGTCGCCCGCGTCGGCCCCGAGCATCCGGACGAGCTCCTCGACGACGCCCTCGCCCTCGAGCGGCTCGACCGTGGTGAGCGCCGTCCGCCCGGCGGCCGACTTCTCGATCCGGAAGTGGGTGCCGGCCAGCGAGGCGATCTGGGGAAGATGGGTGATGCAGAGCACCTGACGCGCCTCGGCCAGCACGCGCAGCCGCTCGCCCACCGCGCGGGCCGTCTGGCCGCCGACGCCCGCGTCGACCTCGTCGAAGACGAGGGTGCGCGACTCGCCCGCGCCGGCCACGGTCATCAGCGCCAGCATCACGCGTGAGAGCTCGCCCCCGGACGCGGCCTCGCGAATCGGCGCCGCCGGGACGCCCGGGTTCGGCCCGAGCAGGAACTCGACGGCGTCGGCGCCGCTCGGCCCGGTGTCGCGCGGCTCCAGCGCCACCTCGAAGCTCGCCCCCTCCATCGCGAGCGCCCCGAGCTCCTCGCGCACGCGCTTCGCGAGCCGTGGCGCGGCCTTCCGGCGCGCGACGGTCAGCTTGCTCGCCAGCTCGTCGCGCTCGGCGGTCGCCTCTTTCAGGGCCGCCTCGATCCGCTCGGTCTCGACCTCGGCCTGTGCGAGCCTGTCCCGCTCGGCGCGGCAGCGCTCGGCGTGCTCGAGCACCGCGGCGACGCTGCCGCCGTGCTTGCGCTCGAGCCGGTCGAACAGCTCGAGCCGCTCTTCGATCTCCTGCAGGCGGCCCGGCTCGCCCTCGAGCGAGTCGGCGTAGCGGCGCAGCTCGCCGCCCAGATCCTCGGCCTCGATCCTCAGCGCCGCGAGCCGCTCGGCGAGTGCGTCGAGCTCGGCATCGACGCCCGCGACCGGCTGGGCCACCCGCTCTGCTTCGGCCAGCAGCGCCGCCGCGCCGCCCTCGCCCGACTCGGGCGCGATCGCCTCCGCCCCGCCCGCCGCCGCCGCCAGCAGCCCGTCGAGCGCGCGCAGCCGCCCGCGCTCCGCCAGCAGGGCCTCCTTCTCGGCCTCGCTGGGGTCGAGCGTCTCGATCTCCTCGATCTCGAAGGCGAGCAGGTCGAGGTCACGGTCGCGGGTGCCGGCACGGGCGCGCAGCTCCTCGAGCTCGCCACCCAACCCGCGCGCCCGCGTGTGGGCGTCCCCCAGCCGCGACCGCAGCGCCAGCTGGTCGCGCCCGCCGAAGCCGTCCAGCAGGTCGAGCTGGGCCGATGCCAGCGTGAGCTTGCGGTGCTCGTGCTGGCCGAAGAACGCGACCAGACGGCCGCCGAGTGCCTGCAGGTCGGCCGCCGTGGCAGAACGGCCTTGCACGAAGGCGCGCGTGCGCCCCTCGGCGTTCACGCGGCGCGCGAGCACGAGCTCGGGCGGCACGTCGCCGTCGAGCTCCGCCACGCGCTCGCGCAGCTCGCCCAGCTCGGGCTCGTCGAGCAGCCCCGCCGGCAGCTCGAAGACCCCCTCGACGTACGCCTCACGTGCGCCGGGACGGACGATCCCCGGGCGCGCCTTGCCGCCCAGCAGCAGGTCGAGCGCGTGGGCCAGCACGGTCTTGCCCGCGCCGGTCTCGCCGGTTATGGCCGTGAGGTCCGCACCCGGGCGCAGCTCCGCCCTCTCTATCAGGAGCAGGTTCTCTATTCGGAGCTCGAGGAGCACGCAAGCAGGTCTACCAGCGCCATCCGACGGAGCGGAGGGCCGGTCACACGGGCGTGCGCAAACTGCGCGGGTTCAGTACGAGAGTCGTCCGAACTTGTCACGCAGGCGGTGATAGAAGGTCGCGCCAGGCGCCTGCGCGAGCAGCGCGCGGCCCTTCTCGAAACGGATCGCGACCGTCGCCTCCGGCGCCAGCGGGCCGACGATCTGGCCGTCCGTCGTCATGTCGACCTCCTCCGCGCGCGAGCGGTTGCGCACCTCGAGGACGTCGCCGGGCGCCACGACGAGCGAGCGCGCCGTCAGCGTGTGCGGCGCGATGAAGGAGACCACGAATCCCTCCACGCCCCAGGCCAGCACTGGGCCCCCGTTGGCGAGGTTGTAGCCGGTCGAGCCCGCCGGGGTTGCGGCCACGAGCCCGTCGCAGCGCACCTCGCCGAGCTCCTCCCCCGCGACCGAGTAGGCGAGCTCCGCAACGCGCCCGTTCGGGCGGCGGTGGAACGACATGTCGTTGATGGCGGCCTCCTCGCCGTCGCCGATCGAGGCCACGAGCTCCGGCAGCTCCATCACGTCGAACTCGCCCGCCAGCGCGTGGCGCACACCCTCCTCGAGCTCCCACGGCTCGACCGTGGCGAGGAAGCCGATCGTCCCGAAGTTGACCGCGAACACCGGCACGCGGGTGCGGCTGTAGCGACGCAGCGTCGAGAGGATCGTGCCGTCGCCGCCGAGCACGAGCGCGACGTCCGCCCTGCCATCGGGCTCGTCGGCGATCACGAGGCCGTCGTGTGGCTCGAGCCCGTGCTTGCCGGCCTCGTCCGCGGAGACATGGACCTCGACCCCCATCACGCGCGCCAGCTCGAGCACGCGTATGAACGCACCGCGCGTGTCCTCGATACGCGCGTGGCTGGACACGGAGATCGCCTTCGGGGGACCGTTCACGGCTCCGCAATTCTTGCCGCGAGCTCGAGATCCTGAACCTCGGCGGCGCGGCCCGGCTCCGCCAGCCACACGAAGCTCTCGCGGTTGCCGGCCGGGCCCGGCAGCCCGGACGGCGTGTAGCCGAGCACCGCGACGCCGAGCTCGGAGCGCATTCGCTCGCCCACCTCGACGAGCGCCGCGCGCCGGTCGTCGCCGGAGCGGACGACGCCGCCCTTGCCGACCCGCTCGCGGCCGACCTCGAACTGCGGCTTGATCATCGCGAGGCAGTCGAAGGCCGGCGCGGCACAGGCGAGCACCGCCGGCAGCACCTTCGTCAGCGAGATGAAGGCGACGTCGGCGACGACCAGGTCCGGCGCGTAGGGAAGCTCGTCCGGCTGCAGCGAGCGCGCATTGCGCCGCTCGATGACCGTCACGCGCGGATCGTTGCGCAGCCGCCAGTGCAGCTCGCCGTAGGCCACGTCCAGCGCGATCACGGAGCTCGCGCCGCGCTGCAGCAGGCAGTCCGTGAAGCCGCCCGTCGAGGCGCCCACGTCGAGCGCCATGCGGCCGGCGGGATCGATCCCGAAGGCGTCGAGCGCGTTGGCGAGCTTGATCCCGCCGCGCGACACGAACGGCGGCGCCGCCGCCACCGCGAGGTCGGTGTCGTCGGCCACGAGCTCGCCCGGCTTGCGCGCCGGCCGGCCGGCCACGGTGACGTCTCCGGCGAGCACCGCCGCCGCCGCGCGTGAGCGCGATTCGTACAGGCCGCGATCGGCCAGCAGGCTGTCGAGCCGGCGCTTCAGCACCGCTGCAGACTACCCGCGAGAGCCTGTGTGACCGACGTCACACAGCCGCGACCTACCGAGCGTAACCTCGGTCTCGATGACGGTTCTGAGGCTCATCTCGCCCGCTGTCCGGTCAGGCCTGCTGATGGCCGCCGGCGTCGGGTTGATCGCGGCCCCCACCCTGCTCGGGGCGGGTCCGGCCGCGCTCATCACCGGTCTCGTGCTCGGCGCCCTGGCGATCGAGCTCGGGGTCGCCGGCACCGCCTCCGAGGGCCGCGGCACCCTCCCGATCTCGGCGCACGCGGTCTATGACCGCGCGCTCGCGCTCGGGCTGTTCCTGGCCGCTGCGATTTTCGGGGTGACGGGCGAGACCGAGGCGGCGCCGGTGTTCGCCGCCGCGGGTGCGCTCGCGCTGGTCGTGACCTCGATCACGCGCTACAGCGCGACCCCGGCCTAAAACTTCCTCTCAGAGACGCATCACACATATCGCATCACTCCTCCCTCAGGAACGGCCTCGCGAAAGCGGGGTCGTTTCTCTTTGGGGCTCAGCCATCAGCGTTTCGAGCGGGTCACCGTAGCTTCGGAACCGCATGTTCTTCGCCTCGATTGTCCGCGAGCAGCCGCGGCGGCGCTCGCGTACGCAGCGCCTGTCCGTGCGCACCACCCGTAGATTGAAACGTCGTTCGAAGCCGTTTGGCGTGCGGGCGGTGAAGATCCGGACGCCGCCGCGGAACCGATACCGCCGGTCATGCCAGCGAACCCGGCACAGGAAGCTCGTCCGGCCTGCTCTTCGGCACGCCTGGCGGACTTGCCTGGGGCGCCGGTGGAAACGCTGGGTCAGCGCCCTGACCACGTAGCGTCGGGCGAGAGTCTCACGGAGCGTGGGAGCGAGGACCGACCCGGGAAGGGAGGGTCCCGGCGGCGTAGTCCCCGGCAGGACTGGCGCGCCCTCGGCTCCGACGGGGGTAACGGCGAGTTCGGTGGGCTTCTTCTGCACCAGGTCGGGCGGGCCCCAGCCCGGGTTCGGGTCAAGGACGCAGCCGTCGTCAGGTGGACCCGTGTCGCTGTAGAGCGTTTCGAACGGCTCACGTTCTTGCTGCACCGTGAAATAGGGAGCCACGCCGTAACCGTTTGGCCACAGCGCGATCCTGACCGCCGCCGTGTTGTTCTTGTAGTCGCTCTCGCAGATCTCCTTGGCGGAGTTGACCCAGTGGACGAGCCAGTAGTCGCCAGGCGGCACGTCCTCGACGTCGATCCACTGCCCCTCGAGATTCGGGTTGTAGTAGTCGCTCGTGCCCCGGCCAAGGCCCTCGGCGACGGTGAGCGCCTCCGGCTTCATGGAGCCGCAGAAGTCCGGCGCGTACATCGGGTCTGCCATGCAGAATCCTGCCTTGTTGTCCGGGCGGACGAGCGACAGGTCCGACGTGGCGCGGAGCTGATAGCGGACGAAGCCCTTGTAGTGCCAGTGCCGGTGGCTCACCGACCCCGGATATTCCTCGTAGAGGAGCTGTCCCATGTTCGGACGTGTCGTGCTGCCGCCTAAGTACTCGACGATCTGGTCGGCCATCATCGGCTCGCCGGTGCTCGAGCGGTGACCATTGATGATCACGGGTCCACCGTCCGAAGCGGCCATGACCGTGGACCCGAACGCGAGCTTGTAGCCCGGCGCGGCGGCGGCAACGCTCGAGCCGGCGCATGCCAGTCCGCACGCCGCGAGCGCACCGGCCAAGAGGACCCTACGTCTTCCCCTTAGCGTGGCTCGCATCGTCGCGCTCCTTGCATAGCTCGTGCCGAAAGGTCGGCTCGTCGGCCGCCTTATAGCCCGAAATGCCTGGTTTCGCGAGCGGTCTCAGTCCGCTGCGCGGAATCTTGCAGAGCAGTTCGCGCCTGTTGCCCAGCCAGCCAGTCCTCACGCGAAAGCGGGTCGTCTCGCTTTCGGGCTAGGTGAGGCCGAACTCGCTACGCATTGCGTCCGCGATCGGGCCGCGCGGTGGCTCGCGCAGCTCTCCGTCGAGGTAGACGTCGACGACCTCGTCCCAGAAGGCCACGAGGCCGGCGAGCTTGACGGCATCGGGGAGGGGCGCCTCGTAGGTCCAGCCGATGCCCTCGCGCAGGACGCCCCCCGGCCTCGACCGACCAGTAGGACGCCTCCCCCTTGTAGGGGCAGTAGCTGCGCGACGAGCTGGGCTGGAGCTCCACGCGCACGTCCTCACGCGGCAGGTAGAAGCGGGTGTGCAGCTGGGTCTCGAATGCCATGCGGGCGCTCGTCGTCTCGGCCAGGACGTGGCCGCCGAGCTCGATCCGCACCGGTCGTGCGCTCTCCAGCACGTCGACGCGATGGTACGGGTCGCGGGGATGACCGAGGATCTGCTCGTCCTCCTCGAGCCAGTCGAACGCTTCGAAGTCGAGCGCGACGTAACCGGCCAGCTCCTCGTCCGCCAGCCGGAAGCCGCTGCCCGCGCGGCCGCCGACCGTCACGGGCTCGCCCTCGGCGGTGTGCACGGCAAACGGGATTCCCGGGTGAAGCACGCCGTCCACCTGGCCGTTCGCGGACGGCGCCGGCCCCAGCGCGCCCTCGATGTCCTCGGCCGGGACGGCATAGGACGGGCACACGCGCCGCGGCTCCCAGAGGAGCATCGCGCGGGTGCTGTCGACGACGGTGTCCGCGCCGAGCTTCGCCCGCACGCGCCGCTCGATCGGCTCATGCCGGAGCAGGCCGTGGGCCTCGCGGATCAGTTTCTGCATCCTCATGCTCATGACTGAGGAAGACGTTACGCATCCGGCCTCTATTCCCCAAGCCGCTACGTAGACTCAGCGGGTTCATGGACGAGCACCGTTACGAGGCACGACTGCGCTGGACCGGCTCGACCGGTCTCGGCTGGGACCACTACGACCGCGAGCACACCGCCACGGCCCCTCCGGCCGAGCAGGAGGTGCGCCTGACGACGGGCGAGTCGCAGGGCGACCCGGCCGTGCTGAACCCGGAGCAGCTCGTCGTGATGGCTGCCTCGTCCTGCCAGATGCTGTTCTTCCTCCACCTCGCCAGCAAGGCGCGCATCGACGTGGTCGAGTACGCGGACGACGCGAGCGGGGTGATGCCCCTCGAGGAGCAGCCGGTGCGGCTGACCAGGATCACGCTGCGCCCGCGCATCTTGGTCGCGGGCGACGCGAGCGAGGAGCGGGTCACCAAGCTCGTCGAGAAGGCCCATGAGTACTGCTACGTCGCGAACAGCCTGAACGGCGAGGTCGTGCTCGAGCCGCGCGTCGAGTTCGCGCAGGTGACCCGATGAGCGCCGCCCCGGAGGTGCTCGAGCGCCTGCTCACGACGCCGGGCGCGCCAGGGCAGGAGGGCGCCGCCGTCGCGGTCTGGCGCGAGGCCGCCGAGGAGTTCGCCTCCTCGGTGACGGTCGACGCCATGGGCACGCCGGTGGCGCGCGTCGACGGCCGCGGCGAGCATCCGCTGCTCGCGGTGGTCGGCCACATCGACGAGATCGCCGTGCTCGTCAGCCACGTGACCAAGGAGGGCCAGCTGAAGGTCGTCTCGTCCGGCGGCTGGGACGCCCAGATCCTCGTCGGGCAGCGCGTCGAGGTGCTGACTCAGAACGGGCCCGTGCCCGGCGTCTGCGGGCGCAAGCCGATTCACCTGCTCGAGTCGGAGGAGCGCAAGAAGGCGGTCGAGCTGAAGGCGCTCCACGTCGACATCGGCGCGAAGGACCGCGACGAGGCGCTCGAACGGGTGCGCCTGGGCGATCCGATCGTGATCGCCACCCAGCCGCTGGACCTGCTGGGCGGGCGGATCGCATCGAGGGCGCTCGACAACCGCCTCGGCGTCTACGTCGCGCTCGAGGTGGCGCGGCGCGTTGCGGAGGCGGGCGGCGGCGCCGGCCCGGTGGCCGGCGTGGCGGCGGTGCAGGAGGAGATCGGCGCGCACGGCGCGCACGCGATGGCATACGAGCTCGAGCCCGACGTGGCGATCGTGGTCGACGTGACCCACGCCACCGACGTCCCCGGCGTCGAGGCGGGCCAGCTCGGCGAGCACGGGCTCGGCGAGGGCCCGGTGCTGACGCGCGGGGCGATCGTCAGCGCGCGCGTCACCGACCTGCTCGACGAGGCCGCCGAGGCCGAGGGGATCGCGGTGACCACCGAGGTCGCCGGGCGAGCCACCCACACCGACGCCGACTCGATCCATCTGAGCCGCGCGGGCGTGCCCACGGCGATCCTGTCGATCCCGCTGCGCTACATGCACTCGCCGGTCGAGGTCGTCGAGCTCGCGGACGTCGAGGCGACGATCGCCCTGATCACGGCCTTCGCGCTGAGGCTCGAGCCCGATACGAGCCTGGCGCGCTGGTAGTCAGGCCAGGCTCGGCTCGAGCACAGCCTGGGCGACGCGGTCGGCGACCGCCTCGGGCGTGAGCCCCACCTCGGCACGCAGCAGCGCCGGCTTGCCGTGGGTCACGTACGCGTCGGGCAGCCCCACGCGCAGCACGCGCGTGCCGCCCAGCTGGTCGCGGTCCGCGAGGTGCTCGAGCACGGCGGATCCGAAGCCGCCCGAGAGCACGTTCTCCTCGACCGTCACGAGCAGGTCATGCTCGGCGGCGAGGCGCTCCACCAGCTCGGCGTCGAGCGGCTTCGCGAAGCGCGCATCCGCCACGGTCGCGTCCACGCCGCGGCCCTCCGCCAGCAGCTCGGCCGCACCGAGCGCGACGCTCACGCCGTAGCCGTAGCCGAGGAACGCGACCCGCTCGCCCTCGCGCAGCAGCTCGCCACGGCCGATCTCGATGCGCTCGGGCTTGAGCGGCAGCGGCACGCCCTCGGCCTCGCCGCGCGGGTAGCGAAGCGCCACCGGACCGTCGTCGTGGCGCAGGGCCGTATGCAGCATGTGGACGAGCAGCGCCTCGTCGCGCGGCGCCATCAGCACGATGTTCGGCAGGCAGCGCAGCCACGAGATGTCGAAGGCGCCGTGGTGGGTCGGGCCGTCGTCGCCGACGAGCCCAGCGCGGTCCATCGCGAACACGACGTTCAGGTTCTGCAGGCAGACGTCGTGGACGATCTGGTCGTAGCCGCGCTGCAGGAAGGTGGAGTAGATGGCGGCGACCGGCTTGGCGCCCTGGAGCGCGAGGCCCGCCGCGAACAGCACCGCGTGCTGCTCGGCGATGCCGACGTCGTAGTAGCGCTCGGGCAGGGCATCCTGCAGCAGGTTCAGGCCCGTGCCCGAGTTCATCGCCGCGGTGATGCCGAGCACGCGCTCGTCGCGGCGCGCCTCCTTCGACGAGCGCCTCGCCGAATACCTGGGTGTACTGGGGCGGCTTCGGCGCGGCCGCGACTTGCCGTTCGGCTTCTTCGGCGCGGCCAGTCCGTTGACGATCGAGCCGGGCTTGGCGGCGTGCCACTTCTCCATGCCCTCGAGCCCGCCCTCTTCGGCGGGGACGAAGCCCTTGCCCTTCACCGTCTTGCAGTGCACGACGACAGGGCGGTCGGCCTGGAGCGCCTCACCGATCGCCTGACGCAGCGCCTTCACGTCGTGACCGTCGACGACGCCCACGTAGGCGAGGTCGAGCTCCTCGAAGAAGAGCCCCGGCGCCCAGTAGGCCTTGAGTGACTCCTTCAGGATCGGGCCGAAGCGCTCGATCTTGCTGCCGATGCCGGCAGGCAGCCTCGTGAGTGTCTCCTCTGCGTCCTCGCGCGCGTGGTACAGCTTCGGGTTGAGGCGCATGCGGTTGAAGAGCCGCGAGAGCGCGCCGACGTTCGGCGCGATCGACATGCCGTTGTCGTTGACGACGATCACGATCGGCATGTCCAAGCCGCCCGCGTTCAGCAGCGCCTCGAACGAGACGCCGCCGGTGAGGGCGCCGTCGCCGATCACGGCTACGACCTTGCCGTCCTCGCCGACGCCGCGACGCATCGCCTCCTTCAAGCCGACCGCATAGGAGACCGAGGTCGAGGCGTGCCCGGCGCCCATGATGTCGTGCTCGGACTCGTGGATCGCGCAGAACGGCGCGAGGCCCTCGTACTTGCGGATCGTGCCGAGCTGGTCGCGACGGCCCGTGAGCACCTTGTGCGGGTAGGCCTGGTGGCCGACGTCCCAGAGGATCTTGTCGCGCGGCGAGTCCAGCAGCGAGTGCAGCGCGACCGCTATCTCGCACGCGCCGAGGTTGGCGCCGAAGTGACCGCCGATCTCGCCGATCGTCTCGATGATGAGGTCGCGGACCTCCTGGGCAACCTGCTGCAGCTGCTCGTCCGAAAGGCCCTGCAGGTCAGCCGGACCGTCGATCTTGTCGAGAAGTGTCGTCATGTCGTACGGGTGAGGATGTAGTCGGCGATTCCGGCGAGCCGCTGGGTTGAACCCGAAGCCTCCGCGAGCGCCGCCTGTGCCTTTGCGTGCGATTCCCGGGCGAGCTCGCGGGCCCGCTCCAGTCCGTAGAAGCTCACGTAGGTGGCCTTCCCATGGCGCTCGTCGGAGCCCTGCGGCTTCCCGATCTCGGCCTCGTCTCCGGTTACGTCGAGGATGTCGTCGACGATCTGGAACACGACGCCGAGCTCAGCCGCAAAGCGCCGGTAGGGGATTGTGGCAGGTCCATCCATCCCCTCGAGTGCCAGTACCGAGCCCACCGAAGCTGCAATCAGCGCGCCGGTCTTCAGCTCGTGCAGGTGGCGCAGCTCGACGGCATCGCCGCCCGCGACGTCGAGGTACTGCCCTCCGACCATGCCCTCGACCCCTGCGGCGGACACGAGCTCGCGCAGCGCCGCCAGGACGTTCGCCGGCTCGCCGGCCTGCTCGGTCAGCGCCAGGCGCAGCGCCTCAGCGAACAGACCGTCGCCGGCCAGGATCGCGACATCCTCGCCGAAGGCGACGTGACAGGTCGGCTTGCCGCGGCGCAGCGCGTCGTCGTCCATCGCCGGCAGGTCGTCGTGGATGAGCGAATAGGTGTGGATCATCTCGATGGCGCCGGCGAGCGGCAGCACCTCGCCCGAATCGCGCCCGAGCGCCTCGGCCGTCGCGAGCGCGAGCACCGGCCGGATCCGCTTGCCGCCGGCGAGCAGCGAGTAGCGCATTGCCTCCTCGAGCCGAGCCGTGCCGGGTTCGTGTGCAAAGCGCAGGCCGTCGAGGTAGCCGTCCACCCGGTGCTGGAGGTCAAGCGGGTAGGCCGGCGCCCCGACGGAGCTCAAAGAAGGCGCTCCTGGCCCTCCGCCTCGCCGGCGACGCGCGCGCGCGTGTCGATCTCGGCTCCCAGCCTGCCGGCGAGCTCGGCACAGCGCTCGACGAGAGCGGCTGCCTCGTCCTGCTCGAGCGAGCCCGCGCGCAGCCGGTCCGCCACGGCCTCGAGCTCCTCGACGAGCGCGCTGACCGAGTCGAGCTCTGCCATCAGCTCGCCGCCTCCTGGCGGGCGACCGTGCCGAGGATCCCGTTCACGAACGCCGGCGCCTCGACCGAGCAGAGTTCCTTCGCCGCCTCGACCGCCTCGTCGATCGCGACCTCGGTCGGCACGTCCGGGCGGCTGCGCAGCTCGTGCAGCGCCACGCGCAGGATGTTCCTCTCGACGGGCGCGATCCGCTCGAGCGTCCAGCCCGACGCGTGGGTCGCGATCAGCTCGTCGAGCTCGGGCTGGTCGGCGAGCACGCCCTCGACGAGCTCACGGGTGAACGGTGTGGCGCCGCGATCGAGCAGGCCGAGCGCCGGCCTGCCGGTCACGTCCCCCTGGTAGAGCGCCACGACCGCGGCCCTGCGCTGATCGCTGCGGCGGGCCACGCTATGCGCGCGAGACGTACTCGCCCGAGCGGGTGTCCACCCGGACTCGGTCGCCGACGTTCACGAACAGCGGGACCCGGACGACGACCCCGGACTCGAGCGTGGCCGGCTTGTCGCCGCCGCCTGAGGCCGTGTCGCCTCGCAGGCCTGGGTCGGTCTCGGCGACCGCCAGCTCGACCGCGCTCGGCACCTGGACGTCGGAGGGGGCCTCATCGACGTAGAGCACGTCGACCTCCTCGTTCGGCATCACCCACTGGAGCGACTCCTTGACGGACTCCTCCGGGACGGCCATCTGCTCGTAGCTCTGGACGTCCATGAAGTGGGCGTCGGTGCCGTCCGAGTACAGGAAGGTCATCTTGCGCGACTCGGTGCGGACCGGCCGGAACTTCTCGCCGGCGCGAAAGGTCCTGTCGATGACCGCGCCGTCGTCGACGCGCTTCAGCTTCGTCCGCACGAACGCAGCGCCCTTGCCGGGCTTCACGTGCTGGAACTCGACGATGCGAAAGACCTTGCCGTCGAGCTCGACGTGCATGCCGTTCTTGAACTGGTTGGTGCTGACCACGGCGACAGAGATTAGTCGCGGGCCGCAGGTGATCGAGGGATGCCCTGCGCATGCGGCTACGCCGGCTTCTGCGCCGAGCCCAGCTTGACCGAGCAGGGGATGTCCCAGCCGTCCCCGGTCCGGTAGGGCTCGAGCAGCTCGTCGTAGCGCCGGCGGATCTCCGCCTGGAGCTCCGGCGGCTGGCTCGTGACCATGACCATCGTGCGGACGGTGCCGCCCAGCACATCCGCCCAGAACGCGTCGAGGTCGCCGACGTGGTGGGTGAAGGCGATCTGCTCGATGATCGGTTCCTCGAGCCCGGCGCCCAGCAGGAGCTGCGCGAACTCGCGGTCGAGCGAGTACTGGAAGATCGACGGGGCGGCGGGCAGGTCGTCGGGCATCTTCGCGCCCGCGGCGCTGACCGCTTCCATCATGGCGCCCACGAAGCGCGTGCGCTTCGGTGCGTCCCAGGTGGTGAGCGCCACGCGGCCACCGGGCCGCGTGACTCGGGCGAACTCGCGCACCGCCGCCGGCAGGTCCGAGAGGTGGGGCATCAGGAAGGCCCCGACGACCACGTCGAAGGCCTCGTCCTCGAAGTCGAGCGCGGTGGCGTCGCCCTCGCGGAACTCGAGGTCGGGATGCAGGCGCCGTGCGAGCTCGAGCATCTCAGGCGCGAAGTCCAGGCCGATCGGCTGCGCGCCGCGCTCGGCGGCCCGCGCAGCGGCGTAGCCGGGGCCCGTGGCGAGGTCGAGCATCCGCGTGCCCTGCGCGACCCCGGCGGCGTCGAGCAGGGGGTCGACGGCGCGGGTCGTGATCGTGCTGATGCCGTGGTGGTAGGGCTCGGCACGACCCTCGTTCCAGCGCTCCCTCTCGAACTCGTCGAACGGATCGCCCATCGTCACGACCGTTTGTTGTATCAGCCGACGTCGGGCGGCAGGCGACCCTCGTCGCGGAGCTTCTCGAGATGCGCTGCGAGCGTCAGCGCCGCCGCGGGACGGAGTTCCGCCGGCGCGTCCGACCACACCGTGTCGAGCAGCTCGTCGCGGTTCCGGAGGCCGGCGTCGATCGCCTCGAGCAGGCGCCGCTCGCGGTCGAGGCGATGCGCCATGTACTCGCCGAGTTTCGCCTGCGGGTCCCACACGTAAGGGCCGTGACCGGGGCAGAGCACCTCGAGGTCGAGCTCCATGAGGCGCCGCAGGGAGCCGAGGTAGGCGGACAGGGAGCCCTCGCCGGGAGGGATGAAGACGCTTCCCATGCCGAGCACGGTGTCGCCCGTGAAGCATGCGCGCCCGGCGAGCAGGCAGACGCTGTCGGCGGAATGGCCCGGGGTCGCCACGGCTTGGAACGGGCCGACCTCCTCCCCGTCGGCCGGCAGCGTCACCGGCACCCCGAACTCCTCGGCGCTCTCCGAGTGATCGGCGTGCGAGTGGGTCAGCACCACACCCTCGACGTGGCCGCCGGAGGCCTCGCGAATCGCCTCCAAATGGACGGGTTCCGAGGGGCCCGGATCGACGATCCAGCCCCCGACCAGGTAGCTGTTGGTGCCGTCGAGCGTCATCGGTGACGCGTTGCCCGCGCGTACCCGGACGACCCCCTGCGGTTCGCGTTCAGCGGCATGCATGCGCTCGGGTTGTACCGGAGTATGCTCGCGCCAGTTGGGCTCGCGTTTACAAATGGAGGGGCTGGACCCTGACCGGGTGACCGTCGGGATCGCGCTTGCGGCGCTGCTTGTAGTGACCGTCGTGGCGATCCCGCTGGACAGTCCGGGGCCCGTGCTCGTGCTGCTCGCGGCGGGGCCGCTGATCGCGGCGATCAGGTCGGGCGTCGTCGTGACCGCGATCGTCGCGCTGCTCGCCCTGGCGCTGGCGATCGCGCTCGGGGCGGCCGCCGAGCCGGAGCATCTGACCGCCGCGCTGGCGGTGGCTGCCGGAGGCGCGCTCGCGGTCGTGGCTGCACAGCTGCGCGCCGGACGGGAGTCGCCGGCGGGCGGCCACGAGCAGGCCCGGCCGCGCACGAACGGCGACGGCGCTGCGACCCGCGACCAGCTGGAGGCGATGCTCCGCGGGGTGGCCGACGCGGTGACCGCGCAGGCGCCGGACGGCCGCCTGATCTACGCGAACGAAGCGGCAGTGCGGACGCTCGGTTTCGACTCGCCCGAAGCACTGCAGGCGGCGCCGTCCACCCAGGTGCTCGGCCGCTTCGAGATCTTCGACGAGGCGGGCGAGCCCTTCCCGCTCGCCGATCTGCCCGGCAGGCGCGCCCTCGCCGGCGAGGAGGCGCCCGAGGCCATCGTCCGCTTCCGCGTGCGCGCGACGGGAGAGGAGCAGTGGGCGGCGATCAAGGCCAACCCGATCCGGGACGGCGGGGGCCAGGTGAGCATGGCCATCAACGTGATCGAGGACATCACGGCCCACAAGCGCTCGGAGCGCGCGCAGCGCTTCCTGTCTCGGAGCAGCCAGGTGCTGAGCGGCTGGCTCGACTCCGACGAGCTGCTGACCAGGGTGGCGCGGCTCGCGATCCCGGAGATGGCCGACTGGTGCGCCGTCGACCTGCTGAAGGCCGACGGGCGGCTCGAGCGGGTGGCGCTCACACACGCCGACCCCGCGCTGCACGATCAAGCGCACGAGCTGAGCCGGCGCTATCCGCCGGCGGCGGGCACGCCCGGCGGGGCCCACGAGGTGATACGCAGCGGCGAGCCGTCGCTCTTCACCGAGGTCGACGACGAGCTGTTGCACGACGTCACCCGCTCGGAGGAGCACTACCGGCTGTTGCGCGCGCTCGGTGTGCGCTCGGCGATCGTCGTGCCGATGGCGACCCGCAACCGCACGCTCGGCGCGCTCACGTTCGCCACCGGCCCGTCGGGCCGCCGTTACGACGAGTACGACGTCGAGGTCGCGCACGAGCTGGCCCGGCGCTGCGCGACGGCGCTCGACAACAACCGCCTCTACAGCGAGCGCTCCTACATAGCGCGCACCCTGCAGGAGGGCCTGCTGCCCCTGGACCTTGCCGAGATCCCGGGTATCGAGGCGGCGGTCCGCTTCCGTCACACCGGCGACGGCGGCGAGGTCGGTGGCGACTTCTACGACCTGTTCGAGACCGGCAGCCGGGGCTGGACCGTCGTCATCGGAGACGTCTGCGGCAAGGGCCCGGAGGCGGCCGCCGTGACCGCCCTCGCCCGCTACACGCTGCGCACCGCCGCCCTCCGCCACCGGCTCCCGAGCCGAAGCCTGTCGATCCTGAACGAGGCGCTGCGGCGCCAGCGCAGCGACCGCCGCTTCTGCACGGTCGGCTACGCCTACCTCGAGAAGCTCGACGGCGGCGCGCGCGTCGGGTTCGCATCCGGCGGGCATCCGCTGCCGCTCCTGCTTCGCTCCGACGGCTCGGTAGAGCCGGTTGGGGTGCCCGGCACGCTGCTCGGCGTCGTGCCTGACCCGGTTCTCGAGGACCGCTCGCTGATCTTGTCGAGAGGCGACGCGCTCGTCTTCTTCACGGACGGCGTGATCGAGCCGCGCGGCAGCGGCGAGGTCCTCGACGAGGCGCGGCTCGCCGAGCTGGTCGCGCGCTGCGCCGGCCGCGAGGCCGATGCGATTGCAGCGACGATCGAGGATGCGGCGGTCAGATCGCACGAGGGCCGCCCGCGCGACGACATCGCCGTGCTCGTACTCCGAGTGGCGCCCTAGACCCCGCGGCGGGTGCTCGCTTGCAGTACCAAGGTTGCGCGATCGGACCAGATGGGTAGAACCACACTCGTCGTCTCAATCAGCGAAGGACACCCCCCTCATCGCTTCCCATCCCGGCAGCGCCTCAACGACCGGCCCAGCGCGAAAACGCCTGCGGCCCGGCGAGGGTGTGTCCCCATCCACGCAACCGGACCTGGACGACGAGCTGAGCATGCAGATCGCAGGCGGACCTGAAGCAGCGGCTCACGCGCGCCGGGCGATCACGGGCCTGCGTGGCGACCTCGACCCGTCGCTGCTCGACACGCTGAGACTGCTCGTGACCGAGCTCGTTGCGAACAGCGTCCGGCACGCCCGGGCCGATGCCGTGACACTGCGGGTCGAGGTGGGCCCGGACGCCGTGCGCACCGAGGTCACGGACCCCGGCCCGGGCTTCGACCCCGCCCAGACCGGCTCGCCGCGCGAGGACCACAGCGGCTGGGGGCTGTTCCTCGTCGAGCGACTCGCTGAGCGCTGGGGCGTCGCGCGAGCCGGCAGCGTCACGCGCGTCTGGTTCGAGCTGCCGCGCGCCTGAGCCGCCGCCGGGCTACAGCGTGAGCTGCTCCTCGCCTGGAGGTACCTGTCCGAGCAGCGCCCGCATGCGCTGAGCCGCGGTCGGGGCGTCGTCGCCGCGGTTGTTGTTGAAGGCCACGTGCACCTCGCCGGCCTGCTCGGCCATCTGCAGGACGCGCTGCTCGACATCCTCCAGCTCATCGTCGGTGTAGCGCCAGCCGAAGCGCTCCGCAACGGAGCGGCCGGTGAGGTATCCGTCGGTGTTGCGGCCGTGGAGGCGCAGGTAGGCGAGATCGTCGCGCGTGACTGCGTCCAGATCCGACGGCATGATCGGAATCTGGTCGCCGGGTGGGGCGTCGACGCAGACGAACGCGACGCCGCGGTCGGAGAACCAGCCGAGCGTCTCGTCGCGGCGCTTGTCCCGCACCCAGCCGCGGTGGCGGAGCTCGATCGCGAGCCGGTGCTGCGCGAAGGCCTCGACCAGGCTGTCGAGCTCGTCGAGCCGGTGCCGGCCCGGGCCGAACGCGGGCGTGAGCTGCAGCAGGTAGGCGCCGAGCTTGCCGGCCTCGGCGAGCGGGGCGGTCTCCTCCACGACGCGGCCGGCCAGCGCAAGCTCGAGCTCGGGCGTGAGCCGGACGCGTCCGCGGCCGTCCGCCTCGACCCCCTCGCGCATGTCGGGCGGGAGCGAGTCGACCGGCGCCGCGTGGCGCGACAGCGCCCGGTGCACCTTGACGTCGAAGATGAACTCGTCCGGCGTCGCCTTGACCCAGCCGTGCACGGTGTTGCGATCCGGGATCGCGTAGAAGCTCGAATTGAGCTCGACTGTCTCGAAGCGCTGCGAGTACCAGGGCAGGCGCTCGCCGGCGGTCATCCGCGGCGGGTACCACTCCTTGACGAAGCCGGGATCGGCCCAGCTCGACGTGCCGACGAGGATCCTGCCTGCCATCGCCCACATCCTGACGGGTCGATCTACGCTTAGGCCTCGTGTCCGAGCAGATCGAAGCGGCCTGGAAGCTCGAGCGGATCTCGCCGCGGGCGTACCAGCACCCGGCGGACCGGGCGGCCGGCGCCGCGCTCGCCAAGGTGCCCTACCTCGACCAGGTGGTGCGCCGGCTGGTGGCGCTCGGTTACGAGCGGGCCCTGCGCGCGGCGTCGCTCGGGTCCGCGGTGCGGCTCGGCGAGCGGCAGCTGCCACGCATCTGGGTCCTCCACCGCCAGGTGTTCAACGCGCTCGACATGGACGAGGTGCCGGACCTCTACCTCACTCAGTTCCCGTTGGCGAACGCCGCCGCGATCGGGACCGACAAGCCGATCGTCGTGCTCAACTCGGAGCTCGTTCGCATCCTCGACGACGATGGCCGCCGCGTGGTACTCGCTCACGAGGCCGCGCACGTGCACTCCGACCACGTCCTCTACCAGACGGCGCTGCTGATCCTGCTGCAACTCGGGTCGTCGGCGCGGCTGCCGGTGCTGGCCGGCCTGCCGCTGCTCGCCATCCAGCTCGCGCTGCTCGAGTGGTGGCGCGCGGCCGAGCTGTCCTGCGACCGCGCGGCGGCGCTCGTGACGCACGACCCGCAGGCGGTCTGCCGATCGCTCATGACGATCGCCGCCGGCGAGGAGGTCGAGAACCTGAACCTCGACGCGTTCATCGCTCAGGGGATGGAGTACAGCGAGGGGGGCGGCGGGCTCGAGCGTATGACGAAGCTGATGCAGGACATGCGCCTGACCCACCCGATGCCGGTGCGCCGGGTGAAGATGCTGCTCGACTGGGTGCGCGAGGGCGACTACGACCGCATGGCCCGCGGCGACTACATGCGCATCGGCGAGGAGCCGACGGCCAGCGAGGAGGCAGGTGAGGCCAGCGCCTTCTACGGCGAGCGCATCGGCAACGCGTTCGCCCAGGCGGGCTCGTCGGTCGCGGACGTGGGGCAGCAGCTCGGCGACTGGCTGAAGCGGACCCGCGACGCCCGTGGCGGTGACGACGACGGCGGCGCCGACGGAGGCACCGACCCCAAGGCGAGCAACTTCGGCGGCACCGACTAGCGGCGACGACCGCAGCGGGCGGCTCACGGCGCCCGGCCGATGCGCCCTGGGTTGACGGCGCGTATCGCCTTCGATGCAACGCCGGCTCATCGCCCCCGCCGCCCGAAGCTGTGGCCGGCGGGCGCCACCGCCCGCAGGTCGGCCTCGGCCCCGGCGGCGAGGGCCTCGTCCGCACCCAGGACGCCCTCGCCCGCCTCGCTGCTCCAGACGCGTCGGGGCTCGATGTGCCTGATCTCGGCCTTCGGAAGGTCGGGCCGCTCGAGGCGCTCGATGCGGTCGACCAGCACGTTGGTCGTGCCGTCCCTACGCTCGAGGCGGCCAGTCGCGAGCACGAGCGGCTCGGTGCGGACCGCGAGCCGGAAGCGATCGTGCACGGGCGGCGGCACGATCAGGTTGATGGTCCCGAGCTCGTCCTCGAGCAACATGAAGGTGACGCCCTTCGCGGTGGCGGGCCGCTGACGCGCCACGACGAGCCCCGCGACACGCACCCTGCGCCCGTCCGGGTGCCGTTCGAGCTGCTCGCTCGTCCGCAGATCTCCAGGCAGGTCCGGCCGCATCAGCTCGAGAGGGTGCTCCCGCAACGTCACCCCGGTCGACCCGTAGTCCGCCAGCATCCGTTCCCACGCGGTCAACGCCCGCAGCTCCGGCCCCTCGTGCGGATCCAGCGGCAGCGACAGCTGCGTCCCCTCCGGCACGGAAACCCCCGGAACGGCAACCCCAAGCGTCCACAACGCCCTTCGCCGCTTCTCCTCATCGAGCCCCTCGACAAGGGCATCACAGGCTCCGGCCCAAGCAAGCTTCCCCAAGGTCTCGGCAGACGCCCCAGACCGCCCAGCGAGATCACCCAACGAACCCCACGAGCCACCGGACTCGCGCTCGGAGACCAATGCTCGGACCTCACCCTCCTTGACGCCGCCCACATATCCCAACCCGAGTCGAACGGCCAACCGAGGCGGCGCCCCTTCCCCGGACGGGACCCGCGGCCTAGGCAGAACGGGCTCCACAACACACGCAGCAGAACTCCGAGCAACGCAGGGCGGCAACACCTCCACCCCACACCGCTGCGCCTCATGCACCAGCGAATCCGGCGGATAGAACCCCATCGGCTGCTCGTTCAGGAGTCCGCACAGGAACTCCGGCTGGTAGTGCACCCGCAGCCACGTCGACTGGTAGGCGAGCAGCCCGAACGCCGCCGAGTGCGCCTTCGGGAAGCCGAAGCCGGAGAAGCCGACGATCTGCGTCCAGACCTGCTCGGCGACCTCGCGCGAGGCGCCGTGGGCGATCCCGCCGGCGATGAAGTTCTCCTCGTAGATCCGGATCGCGGCCTCGGAGCGCTTGCGGCTCATCGCCCGCCGCAGCCCCTCGGCCTCGCCAGCGGTGAAGCCGGCGAACGCCATCGCCACCTCGAGCACCTGGTCCTGGAAGACGATCGTGCCGAGCGTGTCGCGCAGCACCGGCTCGAGCGAGGGATGCAGGTAGGGCACCTCGTATGTGGGGTCCGCACGCATCGCCTTGCGGTGCTCGATGTACGGATGCACCGCGCCCCCGATGATCGGGCCGGGTCGCACGAGCGCCACCTGCACGGTCAGGTCGTCGAGGTTCGTGGGCCGGGTCCGCTTCAGCATCTGCATCTGCGCGCGCGACTCGATCTGGAACACGCCCATCGTCTCGGCCTCCTGGATGCGCGCGTAGACCTCGCTGTCGTCGTAGGGGATGCGCGACAGGTCGATGCGCTCGTTGCGCACCCGGGCAACCTCGTCGATGCAGCGCTCGACCGCGGAGAGCATCCCGAGGCCGAGCAGGTCGATCTTGAGGAAGCCGGCGTCGCCGCAGGAGTCCTTGTCCCACTGGACCATCTGGCGGCCCTCCATCGACGCCGGCTGCACCGGGCAGAGGTCGATCAGCGGCTGAGTCGAGATGACCATCCCGCCCGGGTGCTGGGACTGGTGGCGCGGCAGCCCCCAGGCGTCACGGGCGAGCTTGACGAGCGCGTCCCAGCGCGGCGAGCGGTGGCCGCGCGGGTCGCGCTCCGGGACGTCGCCCTGCCCGAAGCGCCCGGCTCGGCCGGGCGCGTAGGGAACTTCATCGCTTATGTCATTGCGGTCCTTCCAGGGGTCGACCGCTCGCGCGAGCCGCTCGATCTCGCCGGGCGGCAGGCCGAGCGCCTTGGCGAAGTCGCGCACCGCCGAGCGCACCTGGAAGGTCGCGAAGGCGGCGACGAGCGCGCAGCGGTCGCGCCCGTAGCGATCGTGGACGCGCGGGATCAGCACGTCGCGGACGTCGCGCGGGAAGTCGAGGTCGATGTCCGGCAGCGCCGTGAGCTCCTCGTTCAGGAAGCGGCCGAGCAGCAGCTCGTTCTCGATCGGGTCGACGTGCGAGAGGCCGGTGAGATAGCAGACGATCGAGGACACGCTCGAGCCTCGCCCGCGTCCCGGCGGGAGCAGCCGCCGCGCCGACTCCGGGCCGCGCACCTCGAGGGCCACCTCGCGCGCCAGCTCGAGCAGGTCCCGGTGGAGCAGGAAGAAGCCGGACAGACCGAGGTGGCGGATCACGCGCAGTTCCTCGTCGAGCCGCCCGACGGCCTCGTCGTGCCGGCGGCGGCCGCGGTAGCGCTCCTCGAACAGGGAGCCGCAGAGCTCCGCCAGCTTGCGGTCGGCGTCCGGGTCCTCGGCGCCGGGGTAGCGGTAGCCGAGGTCCTCGGTCAGGTCGAACGTGAGGCGCTCCGCGAGCCGGCCGCTCTCCTCGACGGCGTCGCGGTGCTCGCGGAAGCGCTCGCGCATCCGCTCGGGCGGCGCCAGCACGTGGGAGGAGTTGCCGCGCCGGCGCGGCTCCGTCTCGTCGAGCGTCCCGCCGAGCCGCACCGCGACCATCGCGTCCTGCAGCGGGATGCGATCGCGCGTGTGCGCGTGCACGTTGCCGGTGGCGACGCAGGGCACCCCGAGCCGCTCGGCCAGCTCGGCGAGCAGCCGGTTGCGGCGCCGGTCGTTGCGCCAATAGGGACGCTGCAGCTCGACCCGGAAGCGCTCCGGCCCGAAGGCCTGCAGCAGCCGCCTCGCAACTGCCGCCGCGCCGGGATGATCGCCCGCCTCGATCCGCCCGGCCAGCGCACCGTCGCGCGCACAGCCGGACAGGCAGACGAGCCCCGCCGCGTTGCGCTCGACGTCCTCGAGCGTCACGCTCGGCTCCTCGTCGAGCGCATCCTGGCCGGGGCGGCGCCCGTCGATCACCTGGCCGGTTGGGTCCTCCCAGCCCTCGCGCGCCCAGCGGCGTGTGTGCCAGTGCGAGGCCGTCAGCAGCCGGCACAGGTTCGTGTAGCCCTCGCGCGTCTCGCACAGGAGCGTCAGGTGCGAGCCGTCGTCCAGCGTGACCTCCGCACCGGTGATGTGACGGATCCCGAGCGGCCGCAGCGCCTGGGCCATCTCCATGGCGCCGTGAAGGCCGTCGTGATCGGTGAGCGCAATGGCGCTGTGGCCCTGGTCGGCGGCCGCGCCCGCCAACTCGACCGGGTGCGAGGCACCGTCGAGGAACGAGTAGGCGGAGTGGCAGTGGAGCTCCACGTATGGCACGAACACATGTTCGCATCCCCGTTGGATGGATTGAAGTGACGCGGCGACAACGCCTACGAGCTATTCGTGATCGAGGCTGGCGACGCCGACGTGCAGAAGGGCGGCGAGGTAGTCCGAAAGCTCGGCCCCGGCGACGTGTTCGGCGAGATCGGCGTGCTCGCCACGGGCAAGCGCACCGCGTCTGTCGTCGCGACGTCTCAGATGCAGCTCGCCGCGATGTTCTCGCGCGAGTACAACAACTCGAGGCACGCATGCCCGCGCTCGCGAAGGCGCTGCGCGAGACGATGGCGAAGCGCGTCGCCGAGACATCCTTCTGATGCTCATCTCGCATTAGCGCCTTGTTGACCCTGCGTTAGCCCGCCTTGCCGAGCCCGGGCGGCGGTGGAACACTCGCGGCCGAGTGAAGCCACGCAC
Source organism: uncultured Thermoleophilaceae bacterium (assembly GCA_963814095.1). GTDB lineage: Bacteria > Actinomycetota > Thermoleophilia > Solirubrobacterales > Thermoleophilaceae > JACVRW01. The sequence goes on from CAWFBT010000007.1 coordinate 54,550, forward strand.
GAGCCTCTCGCTCCTCCTGATCACGGTGATTGTCGCCGCCGGCTGCGGCAACGACGACGACCAGCCGGAGGCCCAGCGCGTCTCCGGCACGCCCGAGCCGTCGCACGCTCAGAAGGTCGAGAGCGATCCCTACGAGCTCACCTGTCGCGACCTCGCGCGCCAGACACTTCACCCGGAAAGCGCCAAGCTCGTGATCCGGGCGGAGTTCGCGCTCGCCCAGGTCCCGGAGCTGCGCAAGATCGTCGCGCGCGAGACCCTGAACCGCACCGGGCGCAGCGTCTACTACGGGCTCACCCAGATCTGCAAGACCAAGCCGCCTTCGTTCAAGCCGGCGAAGCTTGCAATCGCCGGCGTGCTCGACGGCAAGTACCTCGCCGCGCGCAACCGCCCCGGCTGAGCCTCCGCGGATGAGTCCGGCGCCGGGCGCCGGTCCTTTACTCAACGAGCTCAGCGACGACGGCCAGATCGCCGTGAACGCGGACGGCACGATCTCCGTCGACTGGTGGCTGCGCGACGAGCGGGGCGACTGGCAGCCCTGGATGAGGAACAGCTTCGAGAGGAGCTAGGCGACCGAGCGCCGGCGCTTCGCGCGGTAGAGCAGCCGGTCGGCGCGCTCGACGAGCTGGTCCGTCCCCTCGCCGGGCTCGCGCACCGCGATGCCGAAGCTGGCCTGGATGTCCTCGCCCGCCGCGCGCGCCGCCGCCAGCTCCCGCTGCAGGCGATGCGCGACGCGCTCGGCGTCCAGCCGCGAGGCGCCGCTGAGCACGACCGCGAACTCGTCGCCGCCAATCCGGAAGGCGTCGTCGCTGCGGCGCAGGCCCGTGCGCAGGGCGTCGGCGAGCGCCTTCAACGCGTCGTCGCCGGCGTCGTGCCCGTGCTGGTCGTTGACCCGCTTGAGGTTGTCCATGTCGCAGAGGATCAGCGCGAGATCGTCGCCGGCCCGGATCGCCTCGCGGCTCAGGCGCGCGCGGAAGGCGCGCCGGTTCGGCAGGCCGGTCAGGGGGTCGTGCAGCGCTTCGTGGCGCAGGCGCACCGCGCGATCGGCGGTCTGGAGCGCGGCCACCGCCTGGTTGGCGAACAGCCGCAGCGCTTGGAGGCGCGCGCGGGTCGGCAGCAGCCGGTCGCGCGGGTCATCCACCGAGATCACGCCGAGGCGCCTTCCCTCGGGCTCGTCGAGCGGCACGAGTAGCCAGTGGCGCGCCCACGCGTGCGGGCCGCGCCCGTTCAGCTCCGAGCGGTGGGGCGGCAGCGTGCGGCGGCCGAGTCGCTCCTCGGCGACCTCGGTCGGGATCAGGTAGCAGCCCGCAATCTCGAACTCGTCGGTGAAGAGCGGCCGCAGCTGGTCGACCGAGACGCCGTCGGTCAGGCTGGTGATGTCCGGGCCCCATCCGCTCGAGGCCACCGGGTCGAGTCGGCTGTTTTGCTCGTCCGCGAGCTCGATCACGACGCGGTCGAACTCGAGCGCGTCGTGGATGCCGTCGCAGACGGCCTGCAGGACCTCGTCGGTCTCGTCCGCCTCGGCGAGACGCGCTGACACGGCGAGGACCCCCTCGAGCATGCGCTGGTGCTGGACCGTCGTCGCCGTCTCCTGGGCGATGCGCAGCGCGATCGCCGCCTGGCGGGCGATCGCGACGAGCGCGTCGAGCTCGTCGTTGGTCGGGCGCTTTCCGGTTTCGGGCTCGTCCACCGAGATCACGCCGATCAGCTGGCCCTTCGCATCGTGGAGCGGCACGAAGAGGGCGTCCTCGGCGGTCCAGGCGTCCGGGTCGTCGCTCGGCTCGATGTCCGGCACGAAGGTGTCTGCGCCAAGCGACTCCCAGTCGAACTCGTCACCGGGCACGAAGTAGGCGCCGCGCCGCTCGAAGCGCTCGGCGAGCAGCGGGGACCAGGTGTCGGCCGGGCTGGAACGGCCGACCAGGGCGTTGATCGACGCGTCCGAGCCGACGGCCGCGGCGGTGAACATGTCGTCGAAGGCGGGCCGGTAGACGTTGACGACCGCCGCGCCGTAGCCGAGCGTCTCCGCGATCGCTGCGCACAGGTCCTTCAGCACGAAGTCGAGGTCCGCCTGATAGCGCACGGACACGGTGCGCTCGAAGACCGCGCCGAGCCGGGCGAGCAGGGTGAGCTCGTTCGCAGCCATCTAGGCGCTCCTCCGAGAGCCGAGCGGCCGCACCTTCGCCTGCTCGCTGCGAAGCTCGCGGCACAGGCGCGCTGCCTCGGTGTTGACGCGCGGCCATGGCTCGCCCGGGCGTGCGAGCGCCCAGCCCTGGCCCGCCGCCACGCCCAGGTGGATCAGCACGCGCAGCTCGTCGAGCGTCTCGATGCCCTCGGCGCAGATCGCGGCGCCGGTGCTGCGGGCGAAGTGGACGAGCGAGCCGATGAGAGCAATCTTGGCTGGATCGGAATGCACGTCGGCCACTAGCGCCCGGTCGAGCTTGATCACGTCGGCGCGCATGCGCATGACCTGCTGCAGCCCGGCGTAGCCCTCGCCCGCGTCGTCGACGGCGATGCGCGCGCCGCGTGCCCGCAGCGGGTCGAGGTGGCGCTGAAGCGCGTCCACGTCGAGTACGCGCTCCTCCTCGGTTATCTCGATGACGATGCCGCTGAGGTCGGCGGGCAGCTGCTCGCGGACCTCGGCCGAGGCCAGCGCCGACGGGCTCAGGTTGACGGACAGAAAGCTGCCCTCCGGGCGGCCGGCGGCGGCGAGCGCGAGCCGCACGGTGTCGGCCTCGAGCGGCGCTCCGAGCCCGAAGCGATGGGCCTGCGAGAACCACCAGGACGGCGGCAGTCCCGGCTTCCCTGCGAAGCGCGCGAGTGCCTCGTAGCCGAGCGGCTCGCCGGTCGCGAGCGACACGATCGGCTGAAAGACGGGGCGCACCAGGTTGCGCTGGGCGATCAGGCGCGCGAACTCTTCGCGCTGCTCGTCCGTGACGACGAAGACGTGCTCCGGGTCGTAGCGGCGCGAGCGCGCGCCGCCGCTGTCCTTGGACCAGGCGAGTGCTCCGGCCGCGAGCTGCAGCAGCGCCCCGGAGGTGCGGGCGTCGTCCGGGAAGCAGGCGACGCCGGCGGAGCAGCGCAGCGAGCCGGGCACGGCGCCCGCCGCCTCGACGGCGCCACGGCAGGCCTCGGCCAGCGCGAAAGCGCGCGCGCCCTCGGCGTCGGGCAGGATGATCCCGAACTCGTCTCCACCCACGCGCGCGACGACGCCCAGGTTGCGCATCGCGGAGCTCAGGCTGCCCGCGGCGGCACGCAGGACCTCGTCACCGAAGGGGTGGCCGCGCGACTCGTTGATGCGCTTGAAGTCGTCGATGTCGAGCAGCACGACGGTGGCCGCCCGCCCGAGCTCGCGCGCCAGGTCGAGCTCCCTGCCGAGCATCTCCTGGAAGTGGCGGTGGTTGGCGAGGCCGCTGAGCGGGTCTCGATGTGCGAGCTCCTCGAGCCGCTGGTTGTGCTCCTCGAGATCCGCAGCCATGCCGTCGAAGTCGCGCGACAGCTCGCCCAGCTCGTCGCGGCGGCGCCAGTCGAGGCGCGTCTTCAGGTCCCCGGCTCCGACGGCTCGCGTGGCCACTCTCAGCCGGTCGAGAGGGCGGAATATGCCGCGCCCGAGGACGAACATCGTGAATACCGAAAAGCAGGCAAGCAGGATGCCCAACACGATTGCGACGTCGCGGTTGCGGTCCGCGAGGTCGGCATGCGCCGGACGCAGGTCATAGCTCGCGACCAGCGCGGCGTTCACCCGCCCGTCCTCTCCGAGCGGGGTCACGAGCACTTCGTCGTGGCGGCCGTCGTCGCGTGACTCGGCCCAGGCCTGCTCGCCCGAGGCAAGCGATTCGGTGACCAGGCCGAGCTCGGTTGGCCCGCCCATGGGCTCGCCGACGGCAGCCCGCGGCGCGGAGTCACCGGCCCGGTAGACGCCGATCGAGGCGAGCTCCGAGTGCACGTTGATCACACGCTGAAGCTCGTCTTGGACCCGACCCTGGTTTGCGAAGTCCTCCGACGTGATGCCCCTCTGGAAGCTCGTCGCAGATACGTTCAGGAGCTCGCGGGCCGAGTCGCGATAGGCCTCGTGGAGCTCGTCGCTCGAGCTCTTGCTCGCGACGAACGCGCAGGCGGCAGCGGCCAGCGTCAGCGCGACACTGACCTGAAAGCGAAGGCTACGAAGCGATTTTCGGGAGAAGGGGGAAGGGGCCAAGCGTGGACACCCGTCACCAGTATCGGCCAATTACCCCAAAACTGAAGCCCGGCGTCGTAAAGGGGAGCGGGCGCCCTCGAGCACTCAGCGCACGACCCGGACTCGGATCGCGTGGGGGTCCGGCGTTCCGCGGATGCTGCCGACGCGCGCCACGCCGGTGAGCCGGCCCGCCAGCCCGCCCCAGCGCACCTTGATCACGCCGACGCCGGGCGTCGATCCAAAGGCCTCGTGGCCAGAGGACGGGTTCGGGCCGCGCAGCGACGTGAACACGTAGTCGCCGTCCGGGGAGAGGTCGAACAGGTCGGGTGCCGGGTCGTCGCTCAACTCGTTCACCAGGCTGAAGCGCGAGACCACGCGGTTGAGTCGCGGGTCGACCACGGTCACGTCGTTCTCGTGGCGATCGCCCCACCACAGCAACCCGAGCCGCGTGCGAGCGACCGCATGGGCGTCGACCTGGGCCCCCGTGGCGTCGCGCGTGTAGACGTGCGTGGCGCGCGGCCGGTTCGGCTTGGTGCTCGGGATCCTGCTGAAGCGGTCGAGCTCGAACGAGTAGACGTCGTGGCCGTAGGGTTCGTCGCCCGGCACCGGCGGATCCGTCAGGCCGGCGCCGCTGTTGACGTACATGCGGCCCGCGGCCTCCATCTCGCCGCAACCGTTGTCGTCGACCGTGGCGCGGTCGTACTCGGCCACGATCCGCATCGGCGTGCGGTTGTGGTCGACCACGAACATGCCGCCGCCGCGCAGCGTGACGAAGGTGAAGTCGCCGTCGCTCGTCGTGCGCGGGCAGATCGGAGCGTTGTCGGGTCGCAGCTCCGGGTCCTGGCAGGGCGCCCCGCTCGGCGTCGTGCAGGTCGCGAGGTCGATCGCGGCGTGGTCCTCGAGGGTGAAGCGCTCGTGGCGGTAGTCGGTGGCGATCCGCTGGAGCTTCTTGCCGTTCTGGTTGGCGACGATCAGGTGGCGCTGGTCGGGCGTGGGCCAGGCGGCGTGCGCCTGCGTGCCGACGTCGATGCACTCGACCGGCTTGCGCTCGCTCGCCTTCAGGAACGCAATGTGTCCGCTCGCCACGTAGGCGATCACCGCGTAGCGGCTCCCCGAGGGGCCCTCCTCGTCGCCGCCGTTGAAGACGAGCATGTGCGGGCGCAGGGGCACGCTGCCGGTGCGCTCCTGGCAGAGGCTCGCGAGCTCACCGGCCAGGTCGATCGACTCGGGCACGGCCGTGGCGGCGTCCTTGGCGAGCTGCTCGCCGTCGAAGATGTGAAGGGTGCCGGCGCCCGCCTGGTACTTGTCCTCCTGATCGATCAGCCACACCTCGTAGGAGCCGCGAGGGCCATGATGATCCGATGTCGCGCCGGCCGTCCCAACGACGGCGACGACTGCCGTGCAGACGAGCGCAACCAGCGCGACCAGGAGGATCCGCGGATTCATGAAACTCCTTCGTGGTGGGCGGGCGCCGTAACCCCGGCGGGGGGGCGACGGCTGAAGTGGTCGGCGAACCTAAGTCGTCACTCGGACGTAGGTCGAGGCTTTCTGGAGCTCGCGGCGATTCGATGTAGGTTTGGCGACCAAACCTTTACGAGCGCTGCAGGAACCAGCCCCCTGCGACGAGATCGCGGAAGACGACGAGGTTGCGTCCGTCGGTCAGCACCACCTCGAAATAGCGCCGCCGAAGCGGCCGCGAAGTCCACCAGCGGTCCTCCACCACCCACTCCTCACGCACGCTGTCGACCTCGGCTCCCGCCACCGCGCGTGGCACTCCCCCGTCCCCCGGAAGGACGGCCGTGGGCTTCGGCGCCCCGAGCCTGCGCGACCTGCCCGGGGTCACGAAGCGGGCGCGTCCGGGAAGGGCGCCAGCACAGCGCGGCGCTCCGGAATGCGGGAGTCGGGATCCAGGTCGAGGACGCGCAGGGCGGCCTCGCCGCCAGCGGCCTGGCGGGCCTGGCGTACCGCCTCACCGAGGCGTCCGCGGCGGACCGCCGCCGCCTCGTCGAGCAGGCGCCCCTGGTCCTGCGCCGGCGGCCCGAAGGCTTCGACCTCGAGCCCGAGCGACTCGGCCGGGGCGGGCAGCTCGGCCAGCTTGGGGCCCAGCGCCAGCTGGATACGAGCAGGGTCGGCGCTCGCGTGGCGCAGCGTGACCGCGATGCGCCACGTGCCTCCGGCCACGAAGCGCGCCGACACGGCGAGCCCCCGCAGCGAGCGTCCACGCCGCTCGCGGCGAGCCAGCACACGCGCCACCAGCAGCTCGAGCGCCCGCTCGAGCTGGTGGCCCGAGGCGGCCTCGGGCAGGTCGAGCCGCTCGCTCACCGGCTCGGGCGGGCGGCGCGGCTCGAGCGGCACGTCGCGCCCGCGGGCGAGGTCGAGCGCGAGCAGGCCCGGATGGCCGAAGCGCTCGGAGACGGCGCGGGCGGGCAGGGCGGCCAGCTCTCCGAGCGTTCGCAGTCCGAGCTGCTCGAACAGCTCGGGCAGCGACTGCAGCTCCGGCCTCGTGCGCAGCGTGCTCACCGGCAGCGGGGCGAGGAAGCGCTCGAGCGCCGCCTCTTCGACGACGATGGCGCCGTGGCGTCCACGGCGGCGTGAGCGCGCCTGCAGCGCCGCCGCGTGGGCCGCGAAGCGACACGGTGCGGCGCCGAAGCGAGCGCCCGCGCCGAGGCTGCGCCGGGCGGCGGCCAGCACCCCGGCGAGCTCGCCGCCGTGAAGGCCCTCGATCCCGGCGGACTCGAAGAAGGCGGCCCCGGGCTCGTCCGACTCGACCGCCGCCCCGATCGTTTCGAGCCTGTCGAGCACGACGTTCCAGAGCGAGCGCACACCCTCGGGATCGGGCGGGATGAGCCGCAGGGCAGGGCAGCGCGACATCGCCTCGCCCAGCCGCATCCCGCGCACGATCCCGTACGCCTCAGCGGGCGCCGACACCTCCCCCACCACCTGCTCGCGACCCGCCTCGGGCGCGAGCGCGGCGGGCTCCGAGATCAGCGCGCGGCGGTCTCCGAGGGCGGCGAGCAGCTCGAAGCGGGGGTAGAGGGCGCAGACGACCATGTACGAACACATGTTCGCATCAGGGCGGACGTCATGCAAGCAGGATTTCGTCTACCTCGGTGAGCATGTCTGGCTGGTTCTTCGAAGACGTCGCGCCAGGTGTAGCGGCGGAACTGGTCGCCGCGGCGGCGGGCCGCGCGGTCGCGGCGGCGGTCCTGCTCCCACGCGTAACGGGTCTTGTGGAACTTGTAGGAGTCGAGCTCGACGGTCAGCTTGTGGTCGGGCCAGCGGCAGTCGACGTAGTGGCCGCCAGCGGGCCGGTTCGTGATCGGCAACGGCAGGCCCGCCTCGCGCAGACGGGCACAGAAGCCGCGCTCGAGCCGGCTCAGCAGGATCGGCGCGTCACCTTCGAGGATCGCCTTGAGGCGCTGCGGGGCCCTGTCCACATTCGTGATCTCGTACCGCACCGTCGCCTCATGCGCCGCCTTCGCCAGCTCGTCAAACGACAGCAATGAGGACAGGTCGATCAGCGTGCGCGGCACGGTCGTGACGGGAATGCCGCGCCGCACAGTCCCGTCCCCCTTCCCCAGCCGTCGTACGCGCCGGACCTGCACCCCCTTGATGCGCCGCTCGGTCCGCGCGACTGACTTCGGGCGGCGGCGCGGTGCCCCTGACGAGCCCAAACAGATGAGCCGCCGCCAGCCCACTCAACAAGGCCCCTTCACCGCCGCCTTCACGGCCGCCATGTAACGCGCCTCCACGGACGGCGCCCGGTGGCCCACGCGGTAGACACCACGAAAGACAGCAATGAGGGAACCCGTCCGCAGCCGGCCGATCGATCTCGGCCTTCGTGATGCCGGCCGTCAAGCAGCTCGGCCCGCGTCACCACCCCATGCGACCGACCGGCCATCCGAGCCACCCGCCGCTCAACGGTCCTGACTTTGCCCGCCATATCGATGACAAGTCAGGACGAGGCCGTAAGTTCGCCCCCTCAAAGACCCGCCAGCCCTGCCACCAGGCTCGCCGCGCCGGTGCAGATCACGAGTGCCAGCGCGATCCCGAAGAAGCGCTCGCTGTCGAGGCGGCGGAAGGCGAGCGTTCCCAGGGCGTAGCCGACGACTACCACGCCCAATAGCGGGAGCACCACGCCGGCGTCGACCGAGGGGCTTCCCTCGGCAGCGATCAGCATCACCCAGCCGGTCAGGTTGAGCGCGAGGAAGCTTGCCGCGAGCGAGGCGCGGAACTCGGAGGGCCCGATCCCGTGCGCCTCGAGCCACAACACGATCGGCGGGCCGCTCACGCTGATCGACGTCGTGAGAACTCCGCTCAGGAAGCCTGCGGCAAGCCCGGCGGCCCCCGGCAGCTCGGTGGGGTGGGCGCGCCCGTTCGCGGCGCGGCGCGCCGAGATCTGCAGCGCCGCCGCGCCGATCACCGCGAGGCCGACGGAGATCTGGAGGACCTCCTTCGAGAGCGCCTGCAGCAGCAGCAGGCCGGCGACCAGGCCAGGGAGGGCCGCCAGCAGCATCGGCGCGATCCGTCGCCAGTCGGCGTGCCCGCCGTCCTCGATCAGCACGAAGACATTGAGGACGAGGCCGAGCGCGAGCAGGGTCGCGACCGCCTCGGTCGGGTCGAGCACCGCGAAGAGCGCGGGCGAGAGCACCAGCGCGAAGCCGAAGCCGGTGGCCGCCTGGATGGAGGCGCCGGCCAGGGCGGCGAGCGCCGCCAGCAGCATCAGTCGATCGTCACGAGGTCCTTCGGAAAGGCGGTGAGCACCTCGGGCTCGACCTCGCCGACGATGACCAGGTCCTCGATCCGCACGCCCACCTCGCCGGGCACGTACACGCCGGGCTCCACCGTCACCGCGTTGCCTGCCTCGAGCTCGCCCTCGGCGGTCTTGGCGAGTCGCGGCGCCTCGTGGACCTCGAGCCCGACGCCGTGCCCCAGCCCGTGGCCGAAGCGCTCGCCATGGCCGTCGGCCTCGATCATCTCGCGCGCGACGGCGTCGACCCCGGAGAGCGAGGCCCCCGGGCGCACCACGGCGAGCGCCGCGCGCTGCGCGCGCCAGACGAGCTCGTAGGTCTCGAGTGCCTGGTCGTCGAGGGGTCCGGTGGCGAGCGTGCGCGTGCAGTCGGAGCAGTAGCCGTCGACCTTCGCGCCCATGTCGATGACGACGAGCGTGTCGCGCGGGATCTCGATGTCGCGCGGCGACGCGTGCGGGAGCGCGCCGTGGGCCCCCGACGCGACAATCGGCGCGAACGACGGTCCCTCGGCGCCGCGGTCCTCCATGAAGCGCGCCAGCGAAACCGCCACCTCGCGCTCCGTGCGCCCGGCGAGCCCGGTCTCGCGCAGCGACTCGTAGGCCTCATTCGCGATCTCGGCCGCCGCCCGCATCGCAGCCACCTCGGTCGAGTCCTTGACGGCGCGCAGGTCCTCGACGAGCCCGCCGGCGGGCACGAGCTCGACCCCCTCCCCCGTCTTGTCGCTCAGCTTCGCGTGGGTGGCGACGCTCATGTGACGGTCGTCGAAGCCGGCTCGCCCGCGCAGCCGCTCGGCGAGCCCGGCGAGCATGTCGCGGCCGATCTGCTGTGACTCGTAGCCGCGTACCTGCTCTGCGGCCTGGTCGACGTAGCGGAAGTCCGTGAGGAAGAGGCGCTCCCCGGGCGTGATCACGCAGGCGCCGTTCGTCCCCGTGAAGCCGGTGAGGTAGCGGACATTCATCAGGTTCGTGACGAGCAGGCAGTCGAGCTCGCGCTCCTCGACCTGGACCAGCAGCCGGTCGGTCCGCGAGGCGGTGTCGATCACTGCATTGCCTCCTTGAGCATCTCGAGCGCCGCACGGTAGCCGTCCACGCCCTTGCCCTGCACGGCGCCCACGCAGAGGTCGCGGATCACCGAGATGCGGCGCCACTCCTCGCGCTGGTCGACGGCCGAGAGGTGGACCTCGACGGCCGGCAGCCCGGTGAGCTCGAGCGCGTCGTGGATCGCCCACGAGTAATGCGTCCAGGCGCCCGGGTTGAGGATGAGCCCGTCCGCGCGCTCCACCGCGCGGTGCAGGAACTCGCAGTACTCGCCCTCGTGGTTCGACTGGTAGAAGCTCGGCTCGAGACCGAGGTCGCGCGCGTGGTCCTGGATCTTGACCTCCAGCTCCGGCAGGGTGACGCCACCGTAGTGCGCCTTGTCCCGAGTGCCGAGCACGTCGAAGTTGACGCCGTGCAGCACGTCCACGCGGTCGTTCATCCGGCGTGCACCTCCTCGACTGCGGCGCGTAGCGCGGCCGCATCCGGTTCGTGCCCGGGCGTGACGACGCCGGGGGCCTCGACCAGCACGAACGGCACCTTCCCGCCCGTGCGCTTCTTGTCCCGCCCGATCAGCTCGAGCACCTCGTCGACGCTGGCGCCGCCGAAGCTGAGCGGAAGGCCGCGCGCCTCGAGCAGGCCGGCGACCTCGGTGCGGAGCGCGGCGCGGCCGGACAGCCGGAGCGCCGCGAGCAGGCCGATGCCGACCGCCTCGCCGTGGCGGTAGCGCGTGTACGAGGTGGCCGCCTCGATCGCGTGGCCGACCGTGTGGCCGAGGTTGAGCACCTGGCGCCGGCCCGCATCGCGCTCGTCCGCCGCCACCACCGCCAGCTTCGTTCGCACGCAGCCCAGGATCACGTCTACGTCAGGGTCGTCGCCGCGCCGCACCCGCGCCCACAGCGGCCCGCCCGCGATCAGCGCGGTCTTGACGACCTCGACGAACCCCGCCGCGTGCTCCTCGCGCGGAAGCGACTCGAGCAGCGCCGGGTCGCACAGCACCGCCGCCGGCTGGTGGAAGGCCCCCGCGTAGTTCTTGCCCTCGGGCAGGTCGACGCCGGTCTTGCCGCCGTACGCCGAGTCGACCTGGGCGACGAGCGTCGTCGGCACCTGCACGTGCGCCATGCCGCGCTGGTAGACGGCGGCGCAAAAGCCGGCCAGGTCTCCCACCACCCCGCCGCCGACGGCGACGACGAGGTCCGAGCGCTCGGCGTCCGCCCGCGCTAGCGCCCGCAGCACCTCCTCCGCGCCGGCGAGCGTCTTGTGTCGCTCACCCGCGGGCACCACGATCCGCTCGTCGCCCTGGAACGTCACGACGCGCGCGACGTTCTCATCGGTCACGACGATCCGCCTGCCCGCGCGCGGCCAGAAGAACCCCGAGACGACCAGACCGGCGCCGAGGAAGACCGGGTACTCGCCCGACTCCGCAGCGGCCCAGACGAGGCGCGTCCCGGCGGGCGCCTCGGCGAGCGCCTCGAGCGCCGGCAGCGCCCGGCGGATGCCCTCGCGCTCGCCCGGGGGCAGGATCACGTCCGCCATCGACTCGTAGGAGGCGACGCGATCCGAGTGGAGGCGCGCGAACAACTCGGGGTCGCGGGCCAGCGGGCGGCCGTGGTTCGAAGCGCGCCGCCAGGCCTCCTCCGACTCGACCTCGAGGTGGACAACCGTGTGGCGGGCGAGCGCATCGCGCACGCGCTCCGACCCGAGCGCGCCGCCGCCGAGCGCGATCACGCGCGCGTCCGGCTGCTCGAGCAGCTCGAGCACCACCTCCTCCTCACGCGCGCGAAAGGCCGACTCGCCCTCGCGGTCGAAGAAGCTCTCGATCGGCTCGCCGAGGCGCTGCTCGAGCGCGCGGTCGGAGTCGAGCGGCTCCACCCCCAGCCCGGCCGCCAGCGCGCGGGCGCCCGTCGACTTGCCGGCCCCCATGAAGCCCACGAGGACATAGGCGCCGCCGGCTATGCGCGCCTCCAGCCGATCCGCTCCTTGTAGGCGGCCAGCGCGACCCGGACGTCGTCGATGTGATCACCGCCGAACTTGTCGCGGTAGGCGGCGGCGAGCACGAGGGCGACCATCGCCTCCCCGACCACCCCGGCAGCCGGGACGGTGCACGAGTCGGTCCGCTCGCGCAGCGCCTGGGCGGGCTCCTTCGTCTCGGTGTCGACCGAGCGCAGCGGCTTCGTGAGCGTCGGCAGCGGCTTCATCGCGCCCGCCACGATCAGCGGGTCGCCCGTCGTCATGCCGCCCTCGAGCCCGCCCGCGCGGTTCGTCTCGCGGAAGTAGCCGCGCTCGTCGGAGAAGAAGATCTCGTCGTGGGCGAGCGAGCCGACGCGCTCCGCGAGCGCGAAGCCGTCGCCGATCCCAACGCCCTTCATCGCGTGGATCGACATCACCGCTCCGGCGAGCCGGCCGTCGAGGCGCTCCTCCCAGGACATGTACGAGCCGATCCCGGGGACGAGCCCGAAGGCGATCACGGAGAACACGCCGCCGAGCGACTCGTTCGCCTTGCGGGCGGCGTCGATCTCGGCCACCATCGCCTCGCTCGCGGCGGCGTCGAGGCAGCGCACGGGCGACTCGTCGACGCCCTCGAAGTCCTCCGGCCGCAGCCCCTCGCGCTCGGGCGCCGCCACACTGCCGATGCGCGTGACGTGCGAGCGCACCTCGACCCCGAGGGCGCGCAGGAACGCCTTCGCGAGCGCGCCCGCCGCCACCCGCGCCGCCGTCTCCCGGGCCGACGCGCGTTCGAGCACGTTGCGCACGTCGCTGAAGCCGTGCTTCAGGATCCCCGCGAGGTCGGCGTGGCCGGGCCGCGGCAGGTGCACCTCCGCGATCTCCGCCTCGACCGGCCACGGGTTCATCCGCTCCTCCCAGTTCTGGTAGTCGCGGTTTGCGATGCGCAGCGAGACCGGGCTGCCGAGCGTGCGCCCGTGACGTACCCCGGAGGTCACGTCGGCGCGGTCCTTCTCGATCTTCATGCGCCCGCCGCGGCCGTGGCCGAGCTGTCGCCGGGCGAGGTCGCGGTCGATGTCCTCAGGCGTGAGCTCGAGGCCGGCGGGCAGCCCCTCGACGACCGCCGTGAGCCCGGGACCGTGCGATTCCCCTGCAGTTACGAAGCGAAAAGACAAAGCGCCCACACCCTACTCACGGACGATCGCCTCACGTGTCAATCTCGGCGCAGCGATGAACAGACCGCCCGACAAGACCCCCGACGCCGACAACCAGCCCGACGCACCGGATCCGGGACAGCTGCTCACCGCGCTCACAACCGAGCACTTCACGCTCCAGGGCGCCAGGTCGCAGACGATGAGCGAGAGCTCTGCGCGTGCGTCCGTGTACGTCTTCTCGGTCTCGAGCGCCCTGGTCGCACTCGGGTTCGTCGGACAGACCTCCGAAGTGGGCGACGCCTTCAACGCGTTCGCTCTCACCGTGCTGCCGACTCTGTATCTGCTCGGGTGCGTGACCTACGTGCGCCTCGTCGAGTGCGGGCTCGAGGACTTCCGTTACGGGATGGCGATCAACCGGATTCGTAACTACTACAAGGAGGTGGCCCGCGACCGCGCCGACCTCTTCCTGCTCTCCGGCCACGACGACGGGACCGGCGTGTTCGCGAACATGGGGATCTTCGTCGAGAACCGGAGCCCCATCTTCGCGTTCTCGACCGCAGTTGCGGTGATCAACGGTGTCGTCGGCGGAGCGGCCCTCGCGATCGCGCTCGGCGCGGCGCTGGACGCTCCACTAGGTCTTGCCGTCGGCGTCGGCGCGGTGGCGGCGATCATCTCGGTGGTGGCGTGGGTGCGCCACGCGGATCGCCTGCTCGACGCCGGAGCCGCCCGGACCACGCCGCTCTTCCCGACGCCCGCCTCGGACCACCAGTCCTGAGCGCCCCCGGCGGCACGCGGGCCGCCGGGGATGCTCGGGGGAGGAATCAGTTGTCCGGCGTCACCGGATGTACGTCGGGGTAGCCGGCGGGCGGGTTCGGCCCGACCGGGGGCACCTCGTCGCTCTTGTAGTAGCCGAACGGCGGGTGCGAGTGGCAGCGCTCAGAGTTGAACGGCTTGCACGGGTTGAACGGGTTGGTGTAGGCCCAGGGGTTCACGGCCGGATCGGTGAGGATCGCGTCCATGAGCCAGTCGGACGGACGGTTGACCTCGAACTGGTTGCTGAGACCGTCGTGGTCGTTGTCGTCGAGCCCGTCGACCACACCGTCGCCGTCCATGTCGGGATCGGTGTGCGCGTTGTACCAGGGCGCCGTGTCCTCGTTGTCGAGGAAGTCGAGGTCCGGGTACTTGGACTCCTTGGGCTCGTTCTCGCCGTCGTGCGCAGCGGGCCACCACTCCTCGGTCATCCGGCCGCGAACCTCGTCCCAGTTGCCCAGGCCGTCGGCGTCGGCGTCACGCTCGTCGTCCGAGAGCACGCCGTTCTGGTCGATGTCGAGCACCCAGCCGAGCAGGCCACCCGGCGCCGACGGCGGCGGCGAGTCGACAGAGCGCTGGAGGCCGTCGCTGTAGACGAGGCCGGCGAGCGCGCCCGGCCGGCCGGGCCGAGCCACGCCGTCGCTCGAGTAGCCGAGCCAGAGCAGGAACTCCTCGCGCAGCTTCAGGCCGTCGCCGTCGTAGTCCGTGCCGGCGGGCGTGCCGTCGGCCGGGTCGAGCGGGTTCGGGTAGGGCCGCTTGCCGGGATACGGGAGCGGCATCGTGCGCGGATAGTGGTTCAGGTCGACGGCCGCCTGGTACTCGTAGCCGTCCTCGACGGAGTCCCCGTCGGTGTCCGCGATGCACGGATCGAGCTTGAGCTGTGCCTCGAGCGCGTTCGAGAGCAGGTCGCCGTCGTAGTCCTGGCCGGGGCAGCCGCTCGCGCCGCCACCGCCGCCACCGCCGCTCGGGCCTGAGCCCGAGTTGGCCGGCACGATCACCGGCGAGAGCCGGCGCGACGTGAACTTGCTGAACTTGCCTGCGAGCACGCGCAGCTTGAAGCGGGTCGGCTTGGGCGCTCCCGAGCTCTTCGCGACGAGCCGCGCAACGGCCGGCGGCACCGTCACCACGAGCTTCGAGCGGCTGGCGCGGCGCGGCTTCGCGAAGGCGCTGCGGCCGTCGGGCCCGCGGAAGATCACTGTGTTCTTCGACCGGGCCGCCTTGAAGTGCCGGCCGCGGATCGTGAGCAGGGCGCCGACGCGCACGCGCATCGGGGTCACGCGCGTGATCGTGGGCGCCGAGGCCTTCTGGCCCTTCCTGGACGGGAGCGGCGCCCGCAGCCGCGGGCAGCATCAGGACCGCCGCGGAGACGAGTGCCAGGCAGATGAGGATGGTGCGTCGCATGGCTTCTCCCTATCGGCGGTGGCTGTCGCTGTTTGAGTCTTCGAGCTTGTCGCTGGCCACGACGACGATGTCGGCGAGCATGAGCGGCTCGAAGCGCCGCGGGCTGCCGACCGACGCGTTGGCGCGGGCGCCCTCGGCCTTGCCGGCCTTGGCACCCACGGCGCCGGGCTGCACCTTCACCTTGCGGATCTCGTCGACGCGGACGGTGTAGCTGTCGCCGTCCTCCTGCGTGAAGGCGTGCTCGGAGCCCGGGCCGATGTACGCGAACGCGCACTCCTTGCCGCTCGGCTTGCAGCTGCCCTCACCGGCGGCCTTCAGGGTCGAGTCGACCATGAACACCGCATTGCCGCCGTCCGCCGTCACGCCCATCGCGATGAGGAGCGGCGAGGACTGGTTCGGCAGCATGTCGAGCTTCTCCATGCCCTTGATCCGGCGCGTGCGCCCGTTGGCCGTGAAGGTCACGTCGACGACGTACTTGTAGACCGTGGTGGTCGGGGTGCCTCCACCCGAAGGCGGGGTCGTGCCACCGCCGCCGCCGCTGGACGGCGGGGTCGTGCCGCTGTCGGCGCCACCCGAGTCCGAGTCACCCGAGCCGCCAGAGCCACCGCTGGGAGCGGTCTGGTCGTCCGCGCCGGGCTTCGGCGCGCCACCGTCCGCCTCCTCGGAGCGCTTGACGATCTTCTCCGGCGGCCGGAAGGGGTTGGCGGGATCGAAGACGCCGAGCGTCGAGCCGGCGGCCGCGCCGCCCTCCTCGAGGGAGACCTGGGCGAGCTCCGTGTCCTTCTCCTCCTCATTGGTCGGAGGAGCAGTCGTGACGGCGGGCGCAGGGCCCGGGTCCTCGGCCGGCTTGGCGAGGATCACCGGAACGGCCGCCAGCCCGAGCAGGAGCACCAGGGCCACGGGCCACAGGCGCTTCTCGCGCAGGTCGTGCCAGAGATCGAGGAAGAAGACTTTCATTGGTCGAGGTCCTTACGGAGTCGCGACTGCGGTCGGGGTGGGTGCCGAGGGGCTGCCGGGGTCGGCGGGCTCCGTGGGAGAGCTCGCGGGCGTCGTCGCCGGCGGGCCCTCCGGGGAGGCGCCGGCGGTCGCGCCCTCGACCTTGGGCGACAGGTAGATCGTCGCCTTGAGCTCGGCCTTGATCGCCGGGAAGACCGACTGATCGCTCGAGTAGTTGACGCTCTCGATCGTGATCAGGCGTCCGCCGACGACCACGTTGGCGCCGGCCACGCGGACGAAGCGCTTCACGTCGTGGAAGAAGTCGGCCAGGTTGAAGAAGTCGCCCACGAACTCGAGCTCGAGCGGCACGGTCTCGAGACCGGCCGGCGAAGTCGCGCCGGGCACGGCGCCGGCCGGCGCGGCGCTGCCGCCGCCGACGGGCAGGCCCTGCCCGCTCGAGGTGGAGGTCTGCGCGTCCGCCGGATCCACGCCGGACTGCTCGGCGGCGCTGCTGCGCTGATCGGCGGTCGCCGCCGCGCTGTTGGCGCCTTCGGCCGCGCTGCCGGGCGCGCTCTGGGCCGGCACGCCACCGGCGTCGGCCGGTGTCGTGCCGTCGGTGCTCTCACCCGCAGGCGGGGTCGCCGGGGCCGGAGCGGCCACGGCCGTCTCGGTGCGGTCGCCGGTGGCGATCTTCGTGAAGTGGATGCCCGTGCCCTCCGCGGCGGCCTCGAGCTGCACGAGCAGGCTCGGCATGTCGACCTCGGCGGGGATGGCCTTGCCCAGTCGCACGATCTCGCCGTAGTCGGCGGCGAAGTCGGTCTGCGCCGCGTTCGCCTGCGAGAGCTGCGCCTCGGCTTGGTCGCGGCGATCCTGCTGGGCGATCGCGTCGCGCTCGGCCTGGGCCGCCTCTTCGCGCTTGGGCGACAGCACCAGGAACCAGAACGCCGCCAGCACTGCGATCGGCAGGACGAACATGACCAGCTTCTTGTCGCGGTCGCTCAGACTCATGATCCCCCTCCGAGCGAGGCCGGCACGCGGACGCTTCCGCGCGGCGCCTCCTGGGTGGCGACCGGCTCGAAGGTCACGGTCACGTCGAACTGGTAGAGGCGGCCGCAGCTGTCGACGCTCGCCTCACCGTCCGCGGCCTCCTGTGCGGACTGGTTCAGCTCGACGTCGCTCACGCGATGCATCTGGCGCATGCGGACCATCAGCGTGGCCACCTCCGACTGCTTCCTGGTGCAGCCCACAAAGGTCGCGGCCGGGTTGGCAACCACCGGGGTGGTTGAGCCGGCGGCTGCCGCCGCGGCATCCGGGTCGCCGAGCACCGAGGCCTGGGTCGTCATGAGCCAGCTGCCCTCGGGCATGATCATCGAGACCTCGCGCATCAGGCGCTCCCAGTCGAAGCGGGACTGGGCGGTCGTGACGACCGAGACGAGGCGCTGCTCCTTGATCGCTGCGAAGTTCGTGAACGAGCCGAGTGCGGCGGCCTGCGCCTCGAGGGCGTCGGCTTCCTGCTTGGCCTGAGCGGCCTTCGTCTCGTTCTCGTTGACCTTGTTGGCGGTCAGCACGTAGGCGACCGCCATCACGAGGACGACGGCGAGCGCGCCGACGACGACGTAGGCGGCACCCGAGGCCTTGCCGGAAGCCTTGGCACGGCGCTGCTCCGTCGGGATGAGGTTGACTGCCCTCACGAGGCCCTCCCCATCGCCAGCCCGGCGGCGACCGTGAAACGGTGCGGGTCCTCGCCGGCGAGCGCGGACGCGTCGAGCGCGCCGAGCGGAGCGGCGATCGAGGTCGGCAGCCCGAGGTGGACGCCGAGGCTGTCGACCAGGTCGGTCTCACTGGAACCCGGGCCCGACAGCACGACCTCGCCGACCGGCTTCGCCTGTGGCTGGGTCATGTAGTAGTCGATCGAGAGCCGGATCTCGTCGGCGAGCCGCGAGCCGGCGTCCTCGTCCTCCCAGACCGCCGACAGCGGCCGGGTGAAGAAGCAGGTGGTGCCGACGGCGATCGCCAGGTTGCTGACGCCGCCGAGGTGGCAGAAGACGCGCGCCGTGTCCTCCGCGCCGGTGACCGAGGCCGCGGCGAGCGTGCGGACGAGCGCGAACGCGTCGAGGTCGACGCCCTCGGGCTTGAGGCCGGCCTTCTTGGCGGCCTCGAGGAGCCCGTCGATCATCGAGCGGCGAGCCGCGACGAGCACGATCTGCATCCGCGGGCTGCCGTCGAGCGCCTCGGCGTAGCCGGCCACCTGGTGGTCGAGCACCGCCTCGTCGAGCGGCATCGCGATCGCCTCGGCGGCCTGGAAGCGGACGGCGGCGTCGCGCTGCTTGGGGTCCTCGATGCGCGGCAGCTCGACCACGCGGACCACGATCTGCTGGTTGGCGACGCCGAGCCGGACGCTCTTCGGAAGACCGGCCTGCTGGACGAATCGCTTGAGCGCGTCGGCGAGCCCGTCGCGGTCGACGACCTCACCGTCGCGGACGAGCCCGGCGGGCAGCTCGAGGCTGGCGCCGCGCACGACGCGACCAGAGTCAACCTGGGCGGCTGCGAGGTAGCGACCGTCGATATCGAGACCGACAACGCCGCGTTCTGAGTTCTTGCGGAGGGAAAACGCCATCGAAGTTCTCTCCGGTTATCGACGCAGCCGTGGACGCCATTAACGGAAGCCGCGAAATGTCCAGATCCGCTGGACGGAGGCGTCTACTCGGCGAGGAAATTGTCCCTGTAGAGCTCGATGAGCTCGGGACCTGCGAGCAGCGCGACGATGCCGCCGAGGGCGAGGAACACCCCGAACGGGACGGCCTTCTTGCGCGCGGACGCGCCCTCGCGCGCGATCATCACGAGGCCGACGACGGAGCCGGCGAGGAAGGCGATGAGGAGCGCGGGTATGACGGACAGGCCGAGATAGATGCCCATCGCGCCGGCGAGCTTGACGTCGCCCATGCCCATGCCGCTCGGGTAGGCGAGCACGGCGAGGAAGAGGAACGTGAACGCCCCGGCGCCGGCGATGAGGTTCTCGGCCAGGTCGGCGCGGTCGACGAGCACGGTCGCCAGCACGCCGTAGGCGGCCAGCGGGTAGACGATCTTGTTGGGGAGCAGCCGGTGGTCGAGGTCGATCGCCGCGAGCGCGATCAGCGCGGCCACGAGGGGAAGCTCGAGGAGGAGGTCGTCGTCGAAGCCGTTCACGGCGACGACGGCGGCGAAGGCGGCGGCGGTGAGCAGCTCGACGAGCGGGTAGCGGGGCGAGATGCGAACGCCGCAGTTGCGGCACTTCGCGCGCAGCAGCAGCCACGAGATCACAGGGACGTTGTCCCAGGGCCGCACGGGCGCGTCGCAGGAAGGGCAGTGAGAGGCGGGGCTGACGAGCGACTCGGAGCGTGGCAGGCGGTGGGCGACCACGTTCAGGAAGCTGCCGATGAGAGCGCCGAGCAGTCCGGTGGTGAGCGTGAGTGACATGGCGGAGGGTTCTATGTAAACGACAAGGGGGCGGGCCCGAAGGCCCGCCCCTGTGTCGTTCAGGCTTGTTCGCCTTTTACCACTCGCCGTTGTTACAGCCGTGGTCCTCGGTGCACGACTTAACCACTGACGGCGTCTGAGCCGTGTTCTTGGCGTACGTGAACGTCGCGTCCGACTTCGACAGGCCGACGAGCGTGTACGTGTCGTCGCCGAGGTTCGAGATCTGGACCTGGCCGGGGCCGGCGCCGATCTCGATGCCGCTGCCCTCGATGTCCGTGTTGTTGGCATCGCAGTCCGTGTAGGACTCCGCGGTCGTGAAGCACGACTCCATGTGGGAGACGAGGTTGCGGACGTTGGACTTGGCCTCGGAGTCCTGACCCTTCGCCCGCTGGCCGAGGAAGGCCGGCAGCGCGATAGCAGCCAGGATGCCGATGATCAGGATGACAACGAGCAGCTCGATGAGCGTGAAGCCCTCCTGCCCGTTGTGAATGCGCTCGCGGAGCTTCCGCAGCATGTTGTCTCCTCCTTGAAGGTGACGTTCGTTTGGGTGGGTCTGTGCCGGGAGCTCCGGGCCGGTCTGCCTGGGTCTTCCAGCTTCCGCTCGGGTCATCGACCTCCCCCGGGGGTGCCTGAAGAACCCGCACGCGCTGCTGGACAACCGTCCGAAGGCGTTCGCACGCGTCCCTACCATCCGCTGCGTGCACGTTCGCCGCGCCCTGCTCCTGTTCGCCGTGGTCCTCGGCCTGGCTGCGGTGGCGGCGTCGCTCTCGCGGACGGGCGACGACGATCAGCCGCGCCCGCAGCAGCAGGCCACCACGTCGACGCCGAAGGAGGACACGACTCCGCGAGCTGCGCCGCGTGAGGACACGACCGACGTGGCGGACGACGGCGCCACGGTCGAGCTGAACGCCGCCGAGGACAAGAGCGTCCGGATCGAGGCGGGCCGCTCGACGACCCTCGAGGTGGCGGTCGTCGAGCCCGGCCAGGTGGACATCCCGGACCTCGGCCTGACCGCGACTGCCGATTCACTCACGCCGGCACGGTTCGACCTGCTCGTGAGCTCGCCGGGGCGCTACGCGATCGAGTTCACGCCGTCCGAGGGCAATGAGGCCCGCGGCGCCGGCACGCTCGTGGTGAGCCCCCAGAGCGGGTGAGGCGCGCCGCGGCAGCGCTCGCCGCCCTCGCAGTCCTGGCGGGCTGCTCGTCGGACGACGCCGACGAGCCCCGCACGAGCGCCGCGCCTGCCGAGCCGCGCGCCGCCGAGCCGCGCGCCGCCGCGCCGCGCCCGAAGCCGCCGCGGCCGCTCCGTTGCCCCGCCGGGTCGGGCAACTGCCGCGCGGCGGCCGGGCGCATCGTCTACGTCGAGCGCGTCGACCCGGACGGGGACGGCGACGCCCACTTCGTGCTCGTGTCGCGCGACTCGATCACCGGCCCGGGCATCTCGGTGATCGACGTCCGGCGCGACCTGCGCCCCTCACCGCTGCCGGGCCCGGGCGACTGGATCAGCGCGCTGGGCCCGGTCTACGAGGGCTCGTACGGCCAGCGCCAGATCGAGGCCGTGCGGATCCGGGTCCAGCGCCGGGACTGACCTCGCGCAGCTCGATCTCACCGTCGGCGGCGAGCAGCATCGTGAGGCCCGTGCGCGGATCGCGCGGGGACGCTCGCTGCTCGCGCAGCACGACGGCCGACCACGGCCGCCCCGCGTCGATCTCCGGCGCGATCTCCTCGGCGAGCTCGCGCGGCACCCAGCCCACCTGACCGCCGGCCGGCGCGTGCACGGCGATGGCGTTCTCGTCGTGCTCGTTGCCGGGGTCGCGGCGCAGCTCGAGCGCGGCGCCCGGTCCGAGCTCGCTCGAGGCGAGCGCCTCCCCGTGGAAGCGGGCCGCTCCCGCGACCCCGGCCACGCGCAGGCCGCGCTCGGCGAGCTCCGGGGCGTCGCGGCCGATGAAGCTGCCCGACGCCGCATCGACGAGTTGAAAGCCCGCGAGCCACACGGCACCACCGTCGTCCGGGTACCAGTAGCGCTCCTCGAAGCTGACCTCGACGACGGTCATCGCGCGGCGCCGGCAGCCGCGGTCCCCGCGCGCGTGTGCCGTTGCGTCCGGAACAGCTCCAGCGCGTACGCGCCGGCCGGATGCTCACGGAAGCTCCGCACAATGGCGGCGACCGGTCCCGACAGCTCATCGGGCTGCGGGAGCGGAGTGCCGTAGCCGGGCGGAATCACCGCGGCGGCGGCCAGCGCCGCGAAGGTCAGGTCGGCGGCGGTAAAGCGCTCGCCGCACAGGTACGGGCGCCCGTCCGCGAGCAGCTCCGCCACCTCGTCGAGCTCCGCGCGCACGCGCGGGTCGTCGTCGCGGATCGTGGTCGGGCCGATCCCGAGCTCGCGTGCCGCGTAGCGCTTGACGAGCGGCCAGCCGATCCTCAGGAAGCGGTCCTCCCAGGCCGGGACGCCCTGGTTGTTGATCTCGAGCAGCTCGTTGCGGCGCGACAGCATGTGGGCGTACATGAGCCGCCTCGCGTCCGGACCGAGGCCGGCATCGAGGTGGCGACAGAGCGCCACGACCTCGTCGCGCAGCGCCGGCTCTGCGGGGAACAGGCGCTGCTCGGGCTCGAGAGCGAGGTCGGCGTAGCGCAGGATGTCCTCGGACTCGCTGAAGACGCCGTCGTCCGTGATCAGCACCGGCAGCGTGCCGGAGCCACCGGCCCGTCGCGAGACGACCTGGTGGACGCCCTGCACGTGGCGCTCCTCGTCGTATGCGAGGCCGGCGCGCTCGAGCGCCCAGCGCGCTTTCTCGCAGAAGTGGCTGATCGGGATCGTCAGGAGGCGTCGCACGCCCCCATCATTGCGCGTCAGGCCACGGCCGTCGGCAGCTCCGCCGGGGGCTGCATTCCGGTCCCGACCCCCACGCGGTTCCACGCGTTGATCGCGATGATCGCTCCCATCAGGTTGCCGAGTTCCTCAGGCGAGAACTCGCGCGCGGCGTCCTCGTAGACGTCGTCGGGCACGCCGTTCGCCGGCAGGAGCGTCATGGCCTCCGTCAGCGCGAGCGCCGCGCGCTCGCGGGAGTCGAAGAAGGGCGTCTCGCGCCAAACGGCCACGGTGTGGATGCGGCGCGGGTCCGCGCCGCCGTCGTGGGCGTCGCGCGAGTGCTGGTCGACACACCATGCGCATCCGTTCAGCTGCGAGGCGCGCAGCCTCAGCAGCTCGCGCAGCGGCTCGTCGAAGTCGACGGATTGGTCGAGGGCATCGATCGCGCGGTAGACCTCGCGCGCGGTCTTGGACAGTGACGTTCGCGTAGTGGACATGGCTCGCATCTTCGCGATGATGTGTACCAGTGAGAAGAGCCAATTCAGAGCAGAGATCCTGGTCCACTTCGAGTCCAGTCCTGCAGCTGGCGCTCGACCCCGGAGGCGGCCGCAGAGACGCCGTCGAGGCCTCGCTGCGCGAGGCGATCCGCGACGGCCGACTGGCGCCCGGCGCGCGCCTGCCGTCCACGCGCGCCCTCGCAACCGACCTGGGGCTGGCGCGCGGGACGATTGCCGAGGCGTACGCGCAGCTCCAGGCCGAGGGCTATCTCATGGCTCGGCGCGGCGGCGGCACGTGGGTCAGCGAGGTCGCGGCGGCCGCGCTGCCGCGTCGCCCGCGGGCGGCGGCCGCGACGCGCAGCGCGCGCTTCAGCTTCCACCCCGGGCTCCCGGACCTCGCCGCCTTCCCGCACGCCGCCTGGTCGAGCGCGCTCCGGCGCGGCCTGCGCGAGGCGCCCGCGGCGAGCCTCGGCTACGGCGACCCGCGCGGGCGGCCGGAGCTGCGCGAGGCGCTCGCCGACTATCTCGCGCGCGTGCGCGGCGTGGTGGCGAACCCGGAGCTGATCGTGATCTGCGGCGGCTTCCGGCACGGGTTGTCGCTCGTCGCGCGCGTTCTGCGTGCGCGCGGCGCGCGGCGCGTGGCGATGGAGGAGCCCGGGCTCAACGACCACCACAACGCGCTCGTCAGCGCCGGGCTCGCGCCGGCTCCGCTACCAGTCGACGAGCACGGCGCACGCACCGACCTGCTCGAGGAGATCGGCGCGGCCGCCGCGCTGATCGGCCCCGCCCACCAGTTCCCGAGCGGTGCGCTGCTCCATCCCGAGCGGCGCGCGGCCGCGCTCTCCTGGGCACGCGCGGCGAACGCGCTCGTGATCGAGGACGACTACGACGCCGAGCTGCGCTTCGACCGCCAGCCGATCGGGGCCCTGCAGGCGCTCGACCCCGGGCACGTCGTCTACGGCGGCACCGCCAGCAAGACGCTCGCGCCCGGGCTCAGGCTCGGCTGGATCGTGCTCCCGGCGGAGCTGCTCGAGCCCGTTCTCGCGCTGCGCGAGGCGGAGGACCTGCACGTCCCGGCGCCAGACCAGATCGCCTTCTCGGAGCTGCTCGGCTCCGGTGCCTACGAGCGTCACGTGCGGCGCATGCGCGCGCGCTACCGCGGGCGGCGCGAGGACGTCGTCGCGCTGCTTGCGGAGCGCGCGCCGGGGATCACGCCGGTGGGCATCGCGGCCGGGCTGAGGGTGCTGCTCGAGCTGCCCGCGGACGGCCCCTCGGCCGCCGAGCTGGCGAACGCCGCCGCGGCCCGCTCGATCGAGCTGTTCCCCGTCGGCCGCTTCCACCATCACGGCGAGCCGGTGCCGGACGGGATCGTGCTGGGCTACGGCGCCCTCCCGGAACACGCGTTCGAAGCGGGTCTGAGAGCGCTCGGCGAGCTGTTCGCGGAGGAGCTCCCGGGCTGAGTCCCTCACCCGCGCGAATAAGGGGTGATGCACTGCGAATTGCCGATGTAAGGGGTGCTTCTCAGGGCCATAGTTTCCGCTGTGGAAACGGGAAACCTCATGGTCGATGCCGGAACGGCCTTCGCGCGTTCGCAGTGGCGCCGCCGCCGAGCGCGGGCCGCGAACTGGGTGCTGCGCAGGGGCGGAGCGGGGCGCCTCGCCACGCTCGAGCAGGATCTCGGCGCGGTGCCCGGCAGGCGCCGCAGCGCGGGTTTGCACGCCGTTCCGCTCGACTCGATCGTCGGTACCGCCGAGGCCGCCAAGGCTCGGACCTTCGACGCCTCCTTCCGGCCGCCGGCCTCGAGCCGGCGCCGTTGGGAGGGGCTCTGGCTCGCGACTCGGCGCGGCCGCCAGCTGCCGCCCATCTCGCTCTACCGGCTCGGCGAGTGCCATTACGTCGACGACGGCCACCACCGCGTGTCGGTGGCGCGTGCCCTTGGCATGGCGGCGATCGACGCGGAGGTCACGGAGCTGGCGGGCGCCTGCCTGTGATCATCCTCGCCATGGCACCGGTCCGGTCGGCCCAGGCGGTGGATTGCGCGGCGATCGCGGACATCTACAACGAGGCGATCGCCGAAGGGCGCTCGACCTTCGAGACTGAGCCGCGCTCGGCCACGGACGTCGAGGGCTGGCTCGACTCCGCGCTGCTCGTCGGGACGATCGGCAGCGACGTGGCCGGCTGGGCGCGGCTGACGCCCTACAGCCCGCGCGCCTGCTACTCCGGGATCGCCGAGGGCAGCGTCTACGTGCGCGCGAGCCGGCGTGGGCACGGCCTGGGCCGGGCGCTTGCCGGCGCGCTCACGGAGGAGGCGGAGCGCGCCGGGCTCCACAAGATCGTCGGCAAGCTGTTCGCCGACAACGAGGCAAGCCGCCGGCTCGTCGCCCGTCACGGCTTCCGTGAGGTCGGCGTCCACCTGAGGCACGGCCAGATCGACGGCGACTGGCGCGACGTCGTCCTTGTCGAGAAGCTGCTCGGCAGCGGCTGAGCCGCTCAGCTCGAGAGCGTGCCAGGCAGCCCGAAGCGCTCGAACAGCCCCGGCGTCCTGAACGCAACCACGTCGGCGATCGCCTCGCCCCTGAAGGTGAGCACGTCGAGCGCGACGGGCATGTAGCCGCGGTCGTCGTCGTTCCAGCGGTAGGCGGCCAGGGCGGGCTGGCCGTTCGCGCTCGACTGGATGTAGCGCAGGTCGGCCGCCGGCAGGCTCGGCATGAGCCAGGATGCCGCGATCGCCTGGCGGCCCCGGCACCAGCCTTCGTACGGGGGCATCGCGAAGGTCGCGTCCTCGGCGAGCATCGAGAGGATCGTGTCGACGTCGCCGCGCTCGAACGCGTCGCTGAAGCGCTCCACGACCCTGCGCACGCGCTTGTTCCCGAGCGAGCGCACGGTGGCCTGCTGGCTGTGCTCGGGGAGCCGCTTGTCAACCGTCGCCCGCGCGCGCTGCAGCGAGCTGTTGACCGAGGCGACGGTCGTGTCCATCGTCCCCGCGACCTCGCGTGCCGAGAAGCCGAGCACCTCGCGCAGGATCAGCACGGCGCGCTGACGCGCAGGCAGGTGCTGAAGGGCGGCGATGAAGGCGAGCTCCACCGCTTCGCGCTGCTCGTAGCGCGCCTCCGGAGCCGCGTAGCCGTCGTCGATCTCGCCGTCGGGGTAGGGCTCGATCCAGGTGCCGTCGGCGAGCGGCTCGCCGTGGTCGGCGGGATCGCTCGCCCCGCCCTGGTCCATCGGCAGTACGCGCGCCGGCCGGCGCGCGAGCGCGTCGAGGCAGACGTTCGTCGCGATCCGGTACAGCCAGTTCCTGAGCGAGCGCTGACGCGAGAGCCGCGGGAGCCCGCGCCAGGCGCGCAGCAGCACCTCCTGGAGCGCGTCCTCGGCGTCGTGGAGCGATCCCAGCATGCGATAGCAGTGGGCGTGCAGCTCCGCGCCGTAGCGCTCGACGAGGCGGCGGTAGGCGTCGGGATCGCCCTCGCGGGCCGCTTCGAAGAGCTCGTGTTCGAGAACTGGTGGTCCCATCATCCAAGAAGGTAGACCGCCGCCGGCACTCAAACTCATCGGTTCGGACCGATTAGTTGGCGCTTCCATGGGCGTCTTACCGGGTAGAGCGGCAGCGGAAGGGGTGCACAACGTGATGATCAGCGCGATCAGCAAGGTCGTCGTCCCCGTGGACGATCAGGTCCGCGCCAAGGAATTCTGGACGAGCCGGCTCGGCTTCGACGTCGTATCGGACGAGTCCTACGGCGACGAGCGCTGGATAGAGGTGTGTCCTCCGTCGGGTGGGCCCGTCATCGTGCTGAGCCCGCGCAAGGGCGCCGACGCCCCTCGCGACGTCCCCGATCAGCTGCCCCACTCCCCCGTGTTCTTCACCTGCGACGACATCGAGGCGACCCACCGCGAGCTCATCGAGCGCGGCGTGCGTTTCCCGGTGCCCCCGGCCAGGATGCACTTCGGCTGGTGGTCGCTCTTCGAGGACGACGAGGGCACCCGCTACGCACTCGGTCAGTGGGACTCGAGGCAGGCATGAGCGAGCGCGACGGCTACGCGCACGGCGTGCCCTGCGCTCTCGCGGGCGCCTTTCCAGACCCGGGCGCCGCGGCGCGCTTCTACGGCGAGCTGCTCGGCTGGGAGGTCGAGCCGGAGGGCGACGCCCATCTGCTGTGCCGCCTGCGCGGGCGTGAGGCGGCGATGATCGGCATGGCCTCGGATGCCTCGGCCCCCGAAGCCGCGCTGTGGATCACGCACATCTGGGTGGATGACGCCGGCGACACCGCGCGGAGCGTGAGCGCCGCGGGCGGCACGGTCCTCGCCGAGCCGTTCGACGCCGCGGGCGGCTCCCGCGTGGCCGTGGTGGCGGACCCGCAGGGTGCCGTGTTCGCGCTCCTGCAGGCGGGTGAGGTGCGCGGCGCCCAGGTCGTCAACGAGCCGGGCGCGTGGGCGATGAGCATGCTCGCGACCTCCGACCCCGAGGCGGCGAAGGGTTTCTACGGCCGGGTGTTCGGCTGGGAGACCGACGAGTTCGAAGGTTTCTGGCTGTGGCGCCTGCCGGGCTATGTGGGCGGCGAGCCGACGCAGCCCGTCGCGCGCGACGTGATCGGCGCGATGATGCCCGCCGAGGGACGCCCGCCGGGCTGGGACGTGAACTTCTGGGTCCACGACGCCGACGAGACGGCCGCCCGCGCCGCGGAGCTCGGCGGCGAGGTGGTTGTGCCCCCATTCGACGGGCCGGTCACGCGCGACGCGGTGCTCGCCGACCCGCAGGGCGGCGTCTTCTCGGTCACCACCGCGCCCGCCCCTTGAGCCCTCTCGAGGGCGGCCTGCTGCTCGTCGGCAGCCCCGGATACGAGGAGGCGCGGCGGCCCGCGATCGCGCGCTTCGACGACGTCGAGCCGCGCGCCGTGGCGCGCTGCCGGAGCGAGGCCGACGTTGCAGCCGCGCTCGCCTACGCCCGCTCGGAGGGCCTCCCCAGTTGCGCTGCGCAGCGGCGGCCACTGCTTCGCCGGTCGCTCGTCGACCGATGGACTGGTCATCGACGTCTCCCCCATGAGCTCGGTCTCGCTCGACGACGAGCTCGCCACGGTCGGCGCCGGCGCTCGGCTCGGCAGCGTGTACGACGCGCTCGCCCGTGAAGGCCGCACGCTCGCCGCCGGCTGCGGTCCCGAGGTCGGCATCGCCGGGCTCACCCTTGGCGGCGGGCTGGGCATCCTCGGCCGCCTGCACGGCCTGACCGCGGACAGCCTGCGCGCGGCGCGCGTCGTGCTCGCCGATGGGAGCGTGGTCGACGTGAGCGAGCAGAGCGAGCCGGACCTCTTCTGGGCGCTGCGCGGCTCGGGAGGAGGACAGTTCGGCGTCGTGACATCGCTCGTCTTGCAGACGCTGCGGGCGCCGCCGGTCGCAACGTGCATCCGCCTGGCCTGGCCGCACGAGCACGCCGCCGGGCTCGCTGCGGCCTGGCAGGAGTGGTCACCGGACGCACCCGACGCGATCGCCGCGAGCCTGCTGCTCACGGCCCCGCCCGATCCTGCACGACCGGTCACCGCGAACGTCTTCGGCGCCATGGCGGGCGACTCGGAGCAGACCGCCGCGCTGCTCGCCGAGCTCGTGGAGCGCGTCGGCGCCAGGCCGCTCTCGTCTCAGCTGGTCGAGACGCCCTACCGCGAGGCGAAGCGATGGCTGGCGGAGCACGGGCCCGGCGAGGACGTCCCCGGCGGGCATCCCTACTGCAAGTCCGAGTTCTTCAGGGAGCGGCTCCCCGGCGATGCGATCGAGCAGCTGATCGGGCTGCTCGCCGCGGGCCGGCGCACCGGCGAGTCCCGCGAGCTCGACTTCAGCCCGTGGGGCGGCGCCTACAACCGAGTCCCGGCGGACTCCACCGCCTTCCCGCACCGGGACGCGCGCTTCCTGTTGAAGCCGGGCATCGTGCTCGCGCCAGGCGCCGACCGCGACGCCGGACGCCGCTGGCTCGCCGAGGCGTGGGAGACAACCCATCCATACGGAACCGGCGGCGCGTACGTCAACTTCCCGGACCCGGAGCTCGAGGACGCGCAGCGGGCCTACCACCGCGAGAACCTCGAGCGCCTCGAGCGCGTCAAGGCGGCCTACGACCCCGAGGACGTGTTCCGCTTCCCGCAGTCGGTGAGCCCGGCCGGCTAGCCCGGAACGTAGGCGAGCGAATCCGGGTTCGGACCCGTCCGGCCCTTCTCGCCGCGGTCGAGCGCGTCGATCTTCTCCGAGTCGCCGGACTCGAGCTCGAAGTCGAAGAGCTCGAAGTTCTCCCTGATCCGCTCCGGCGTCGTCGACTTCGGGAAGACGATGTTGCCGCGCTCGATGTGCCAGCGCAGCACCACCTGGGCGGGCGTGCGGCCGAGTCGCTCGGCGATCTCGGTGATCACCGGGTCGTCGAGCACCGCCCCCTGCGCGATCGGCGACCACGCCTCGGTGGCGATCCCGTGCTCGCGTCCGTAGTCGGCAACCTCGGCGTTCAGCAGATACGGATGCAGCTCGATCTGGTTGACCGCCGGCGTCACGTCGGCCTCGCCGGCGAGCCGCTCCAGATGGGCGACCTGGAAGTTCGAGACACCGACCGAGCGCGAGCGGCCGTCGCGCTGGAACTCCTCGAGGGTCTTCCAGGTCGAGACGTAGTCGCCGCCGTAGAGCGTCGGCAGCGGCCAGTGGATCAGGAAGAGGTCGACGTAGTCGAACCCGAGCGCCTCGAGCGTGGCGTCGAACGCGCGGCGCGCGTCGTCGGGCTCGTGAAAGCCGTTGTTCAGCTTGCTCGTGACGTAGACCTCCGAGCGGTCCAGACCGGAGGCTCGGATCGCCTCGCCCACACCTTGCTCGTTGCCGTACATCTCGGCTGTGTCGATGTGGCGGTAGCCGACCCGCAGCGCCTCGGCCACGGCCTCGGCGGTCTCGGCGGGTTCGATCTGGAACACGCCGAAGCCGAGCTGCGGGATGGATTGGCCGTCGTTCAGTTGAATCGTGGGGACCGCGCTCATGGCGTCATGCTTACCCACTGCGCGGAAGCGCACTCACCGCCATGGAGTTCAGCTACAGCGTCACGAAGGACGGCCGGGTCCGGATCGCATTCCGCGGTCGCCACGTCGTGACCGTCGCCGGCCCGCGCGCGGGGCGCCTCGCGAGCCAGCTCACGACAGCCGGCGACGAGGAGACGCAGCAGCTCCTCGCCCGCGCGACGGGCAACTTCAAGCGCGGGAACGAGCGCCGCTAGGCGGGTGTCTTGACGCGCTCGGCCTCGCTGGGGGCCCGCTCGTCGATGCTCTCCACGAGGTGGCCCTCGAGCGACACGTCCGGCAGCAGCCGGTCGAGCCAGCGCGGCAGCCACCAGGCACGGTCTCCCAGCAGGGTCACGACCGCCGGGGCGATCACGAGCCGCACGATCAGCACGTCGATCAGGATCGCCAGGCCGAGCCCGACGCCGAACATCTTCGCGATCACGTCCGGTTGCGTGACGAACGCAAGGAACACGGCCGACATGATCAGCCCGGCGAAGAGCACCACCTTGCCGATTCGCGACATGCCCGTGATGACGCTCTGACGGGGGCGCTCGCCGTGGTTGTAGGCCTCGTGCATGCGCGAGAGCAGGAAGACGTTGTAATCCATGCTCAGGCCGAACAGGATCGCGAACAGCATCACCGGGATGAAGGAGACGATCGGCACGCCGCTGTCGACGCCGATCAGGCTCGCCCCGATCCCCTCCTGGAACACGGCCACGACGACGCCGTAGGCGGCGCCGACCGAGAGCAGGTTGAAGACCGCCGAGACGAGCGGGATCCAGAGCGAGCGGAAGGCCGCGATGAGGAGCAGCACCGAGAGCCCGATCACGACAGCGATGAAGAGCGGCAGCCGCGAGGCCACCTTGTCCGAGAAGTCCTCGAAGCCGGCCGTGTTGCCGCCCACGTAGACCTTCAGGGGCGTGCCCTCCGTGGCGGCGGGGATCACGTCGTCGCGGAGCCGCGCGAGCAGGTCGCTCGTGCGCTCATCCTGGGGCGCGGTCGTCGGAACGGCGAAGATCGTGGCCATCTCGCCGTCGCGCGACGGCTGCGGCGGCGCGACCGCGCTGACGCCCTCCGTGTCCGCCACGGCGCGGCGCAGCTCGGCGAGCTGTTGCTGTGTCTGCGGGTCGTCGCGCGGCGTGTCGACCGCGAGTAGGAACGGACCGTTGGAGCCGGGGCCGAACGCCTCGCTCAGCTCGTCGTAGGCCACGCGCTGCGTCTTCGACTCGGGCTGGTTGCCGTCGTCCGGCTGGCCGAGGCGCATCTGCGTCAGCGGCACCGCGAAGACCAGCAGCACGAGCACGCCGGCGGCGATCGACATCCAGGGCCGCGCGGTCACGCGCTCGCCCCAGCGCCGGAACGCGGGCGAGGGCTGGACGTGCTCCGGCTTCTTCGGCTTCAGCCAGCGCGCGAGCGCGCCCATCATGATCGGCAGGATCGTGAGCGCGGAGACCACCACGGCGCCGACCCCGATCGCCGCAGCGATGCCCAGCTTGCCGATCAGCGGGATGCCGATCACGAGCAGCCCGGCGATGGCCACCATCACGATCAGGCCGGCCGCGACCACGGAGGCGCCCGAGGTCGCCGCCGACTTGGCGGCGGCGTCGCGCGTGCTGTCGCCGAGCGCAACCTGCTCTCTGTAGCGGCCGATGATGAGCAGCGAGTAGTCGATGCCGGCGCCCAGCCCGAGCATCACCGCGATGACCGTCGCGAACTGCGGCAGGCCGAGCGGCTCGGCGAGCGCGGCGAGCAGGATCTGTCCGGCCATCACGCCGAGCAGCGCGCCGACGATCGTGGCTGCCATCGCTGCTCCCGAACGGAACAGGATGGTGAGCAGGACGATCGCGACGGCGACCCCGATCAGCTCGCCGACCGGGGCATCCTGCTCCGAGGCGAGATCGATGAGCACGCCGCGCGCGGCGACGTCGACGCCATCCTGCTCGGCGGTGCGGGCGGCCTCTTCGAGCTTCTCGCCGTCCTCCTTGTCGAGGTCGGTCGCCTCGACGTCGTAGCGCACATCGGAGGCCGCGATGCGGCCGTCCTCGGACACCCTGCCATCGCGTCCGAACGGGTTCTCGACCGTCTCGACGTGAGGCAGCTTCGCCACGTCGGCGAGCGCCCCATCGACCGCCTCGCGGTTCTGCGGATCGGTGATCCTGCCCTCGTCGACGCTGAAGACGAGCGTCGAGTCGGCACCGGCGAAGGCGGGGCTGTGCGCCTTGAAGAGGTCAAGCGCCTGCTGGGATTCCGTTCCCGGAATCGAGAAGTCGTCGGCGGCCTCCCCGCCGGCTCCGGCCGCGACGCCGAGCAGGATGAGGACGACGATTGCGACCGCGAGGCTGCGCTTCCAGTGTTGGGCAAGCGTGCGGGCGAGACGCGCGAGAAGCTCGGACATAGGGGTAGGCAGGGGTCGAGGGTGGGCCGCGACCTAAGCTAGCAAGCGCCCCTCAGGCCCGGGCCGCGACCTCGCGATGACGGCCTCCGAGCTTCGACAGGCCGAACGTGAGCAGGGCAAGCGCGATCGCCACCGCGGCTGAGAAGAGCGCGCACGAGCTCCCAGCGGCGCGAGGCGGGATCGTAGAGCGCACCGACCGCCAGCGTGACCACGGCGAAGATGTTGCTGAGGTTCGTGAAGTAGCTGAAGTAGTTGGTCAGCCGAAACGACGGCACATCGAGCGCATGGATCAGGTTGACCGTGAGCGCGGTGGCGCCGAGCAGCGCGACCGCCGCCCGCAGCAGCCGCACGACGGGTTGGGTCGTCACCGCCCGAAGGATCGCTCGAGCACCAGTCGTACCCGCCTCGAGCGGCGGCCCCGCTCAAGCGCGCGCGTAACGGAGATAGACGACGCGCGACCCGAACCTGCGCGTCTCGAGCAGCTCGAGGTCGAGCTTGGCCTCGAGCGGCGGGAAGTAGGAGGTGCCGCCACCGACCATCACGGGGTTGACGAACAGCCCGTACTCGTCGACGAGGCCGGCTCTCACGAGCGTTGCGGCAAGGCCGGCGCCGCCGACGGCGAGTGGCCCGCCGGGCTGCTCCTTCAGGCGCCTGACCTCCGTCACGGCGTCACCCTCGACGAGCGTCGCCGCCGGCCCGACCTCCTCGAGGGTCGTCGAGAAAACGAACTTCGGGGTTGCCTGCCAGTTGCGGGCGAACTCGAGCTCCGTGTCGCTCCCCGCATTGCCCTCGTTCACGTCGTCCCAGGGCCTCATCGTCTCGTACAGCCGCCGTCCGCAGAGGTGCCCGCCGAGCTCTTTCATCTGCTCGTTGTGGAAGCCGTGCAGCTCCTCATCGGGCACGGCCCAGTCGAACTTTCCTTCCGCGTCGGCGATGTAGCCGTCCAGCGAGACCCCAATCGAGTACATCAGCTTCCTCATGTACGACCCCTCCTCAGCTCCGCTTGAACCACGCTCTGTACGTTGGACGCTGTGACGCAGGGAAGTTCATCGCAGGGGATCGGCGGGTCGGCTGGCGTCGCGTTGATCGGCGGGGCCGTCACGGCCTATGCGCTCCTGGATGCCTACATCCTCGGGCCGGTGGTGATCGAGCTGTCCGCGTGGTTCGACCCCTTCGTGGTGTTCGGGGTCGCCACCGCCCTCCTCACGCTCCTCAACGTTGCCTGCTGCAGCTGGCTCGATCGCCGCGGCGACAACGGCAAGCCGGGCCGCCTGGAGGCGCGGCTCGAGCGGCTCGGGTCCAGCCGTCTGATGAGGCGCCCGGTGGACTGGGTCACGCGCGGCTCGTCCTTGTGGTTCGTGCTGGGCGCCGTGATCATCAACGCCATCTTCGTCGTCGGCGTGGCGCGTTTCCTCGGCGGCCGGCCGGTGGACCGGCGCCGGATCGTGCTCGCGTCGGCGGCCTACTCGATCACGTTCGCCGCCTTCTTCGTGGCGCTCGGCTTCGGCGCCGGCGACGTCGTCCGAGCCCTGTAGGGCGACCGGGCCTTCACGTCCTGGGCCGGCGCGAAGCGGCGCAGCCGCAACGCGTTCCCGACCACTGAGACGCTCGAGAGCGCCATCGCCGCGCCCGCGACGATCGGGTTGAGCAGGCCCGCCGCGGCCAGCGGCAGCGCGGCGAGGTTGTAGCCGAACGCCCAGCCCAGGTTCTGCTTGATCGTGCGCAGCGTCGCGCGCGACAGGCGGATCGCGTCGACGGCGGCGCCGAGATCGCCGGAGACGAGCGTGAGGTCGGACGCCTCGATGGCCACGTCCGTCCCGGTGCCGATCGCCAGGCCGAGGTCGGCTTGCGCAAGCGCCGGCGCATCGTTGACGCCATCGCCGACCATCGCGACGACGCTGCCCTCGTCCTGCAGCCGCCGCACGACGGCGGCCTTGTCCGCGGGCAGCACCTCTGCGATCACCTCCACGATGCCGACCTGCTCGGCGACGGCGCGCGCGGTGCGCTCGTTGTCACCGCTCAGCAGGATCGGCCGCACCCCGAGCCCCCGCAGCGAGGCGACCGCGGCGGCGCTCGTCGGCTTGACCGTGTCGGACACGACGAGCGCGGCGCGCGCCCGCCCGTCCCAGCCGGCGAGCACGGCTGTGTGGCCGTGCTGCTCGGCGCGCTCGAGCGCGGCCTCGAGCGAGGCGGGGATCTCGAAATCCCATTCGCGCAGCAGGCGCGCGCGTCCGGCGAGCACGAGGCGGTCGCCGTCGACGGTCGCCTCGACGCCAAGCCCCTCGCGGTTCGAGAAGACGTCGAGCGCGGGCAGGCTCCCGAGCTCGCGCCGCGCGGCGTCGGCGATCGCCCGCCCGATCGGATGCTCGGACGCGTCCTCGGCGGCGCCGACGAGCCGCAGCGCGTCCTCGCGCTCCACGCCGTCGTCCAGCACCAGCTCGGCGAGCGACATCCTGCCGCTCGTGACGGTGCCGGTCTTGTCGAGGACGACGGTGTCGACCCGGCGGGTGGCCTCGAGCACCTCGGGCCCCTTGATCAGCAGGCCGAGCTGGGCACCGCGCCCGGTGCCGACCATCAGGGCGGTGGGGGTCGCGAGCCCGAGCGCGCACGGGCAGGCGATGATCAGGACGGCGACGGCCGCCATGAAGGCGAACCCGGCACCCTCGCCCGCGCCGATCCAGAAGCCGAGCGTCGCCACGGCGAGCGCCACGACCACCGGGACGAACACCCCGGAGGCGCGGTCGGCGAGCCGCTGCACGGGCGCCTTGCCCGACTGCGCCTCCGTGACGAGGCGGGCGATCTGCGCGAGCACGGTGTCGGCTCCGACGCGCGTCGCGCGCACGATCAGGCGACCGCCGGCGTTGATGCTCGCGCCGGGCACCTGCTCACCCTGGCCGACCTCGACCGGCACCGATTCGCCTGTGAGCAAGCTCAGGTCGACGGCGGAGCGGCCCTCCTCGACGACGCCGTCGGTGGCGATCTTCTCGCCAGGGCGCACGAGAAAGCGGTCGCCGACCTGGAGCTGCTCGACCGGGACGCGCCGCTCGTCGCCGTCTGCGTCAAGCACCGACGCCTCGCGGGCGCCCAGCTCGAGCAGGGCCGTGATGGCCGCCCCGGCGCTGCGCTTGGCGCGCGCCTCGAAGTAGCGGCCTGCCAGCACGAACGTGGTCACGACCGCGGCGACCTCGAGGTAGATCTCCTCTGCGCCCGCCCCCTGGTCGGGAATCAGGTCGAAGGTCATCTTCATGCCGGGCTCGCCGGCGTCGCCGAGGAACAGGGCGTAGAGCGACCACAGCCAGGCGGCGAGCGTCCCGAGGCTGATCAGCGTGTCCATCGTCGCGGCACCGTGGCGCAGGTTGAGCCAGGCGGCGCGATGGAACGGCCATGCGCCCCACAGCACCACCGGAGTGGCGAGCTGGAGGACGAACCACTGCCAGTTCTCGAACTGGAAGGCGGGAACCATCGAGATGAGCAGCACCGGCAGCGACAGCACGGCGCTGACGATCAGCCGCGTCCTCAAGGAGGAGGTCTCGTCGTCCTCGGCCGGCTCGCTGTCCGGGACGGTCGGCCCGGCGGGGAGCGCCGCCGTGTAGCCGGCCGACTCGACCGCCTCGACGAGGTGCTCGAGCTCGATCGCCCGGGCGTCGTACCGGACGCTCGCGCGCTCGGTGGCGTAGTTGACGCTCGCCTCCACACCGTCGAGCTTGTTCAGCTTCTTCTCGACGCGCGCGGCGCACGAAGCGCAGGTCATGCCCGTGATCGGCAGCTCGACGTGCTCAGTCGCCATGCACGTCACCCGCCTCGCGCGTGAACGCCGCGGTATGCACGCGTCCATCGACCTTGAACTGGAGGAACAGGCGGTACGTGCCCTTGGACGGATACTCGACCGCGAAGCGGATGTCCGACCCCTCGGTCGCCTTCGACTCCGGGTGCACGTGCAGGAAGGCCAGGTCGCCCTGGCGCAGCGCGACCAGGTGCCCGCGCGCGCCGAGATACGGCTCGATGTCGCGCACGCGGGAGCCGTCCTCGAAGATCGTGAAGCGGGCCTCTCCGCCGGTCTCCTTCAAGCGCACCTCGAAGCCGCCGGCGGTGAGCGCGGTCGTGGCGGGCCGCGGCAGCTCGCGCGCCTCGAAGCGCCCGTCGACGTTCAGGTCGATCCCGAGGGTGTGCGCTTCACCGGCGCTGCTGAAGTCGGCGAACAGCCGGTAGCTGCCGGCGTCGGCGAGCCGCAGCGGGACCTGCCAGCCGCCGTCCGCGGTCTGGCGCGGGTGCAGGTGCTGGAAGCCGGTCAGGTCGCGCCGGGCGACGATCAAGTGCATGCGGCGGTCGTGCTCGACGTCGAAGTCCCGGACCGTCGCGCCGGTGTCGTCCACGATCCGGAAGTCCAGGCGGCCCGAAGACGTCACCCGTCCCGGGGCGTCGAGGACGAGGCGCACGCCGTCCTCGGCCTGAGCGAGACCCTTGACCTTGGGCTGGTGCGTCTCGCCGTCGCCCGAGTGAGGCGGCGCCGACCGGCTATCCACGTCGGGATCGATGGCTGCGCCGGCCAGCGCGGCGCCGGCGAAGATCACGCCGAGCAGTCCGGCGAACAGCCCGATGCGGACGAGGCTGCTCATGCTTCAGGAATACGGGCCGGGGGTATCACGGGATGACCAAGCCTAGCATACCCCCTGTGGGTATTGCTAGGATGTCGGGCACATGGCGACCACCGGGACCACCACCAAGCACGGCTACACCGCGACGAAGGACCAGCTGCTCACCCGCCTGCGCCGCATCGAGGGGCAGGTCCGCGGCATCGAGGGCATGGTCGAGGACGACCGCTACTGCATCGACGTCCTCACCCAGATCTCGGCGGTCCAGGCCGCGCTCGACAAGGTGGCGCTCGGCCTACTCGACCAGCACGCCCGCCACTGCGTGGTCGACGGGCATGCCGAGGGAACGCCCGAGGAGCTCACGGACGAGCTGATGGCGGCCGTCGGCCGGCTGATGCGCCGCGGCTAGCGCGGCAGCTTCGGCGCCCTACGAGAGCGCCTTGGCCTTCAGCGTGTCGAACTCCTCCTGGGTGATCGCGCCCGAGTCGAGCAGCTCCTTGGCCTTCGCGATCTCCCCGGCGGACCCGCCGGCCGCGTCGCGCACGTACGAGTCGAACGCCTGCTGCTGAGCCTGCGCCTGCTTCACGCTGCGCTCGCGCATCCCGTCGTGCTGGGCGATCAGATAGACCAGCACGCCGAGGAACGGCGCGACGATCACGAACACGACCCAGAGCGCTTTGTGCCAGCCGCCGATGTCGTGACGACGGAACAGGTCGATCAGCACGGTGATCGCGATCCAGATCCAGATCACCCAGCAGAAGAAGATGATGATCGTCCAGAGGACATCCAGGAACGGATAGTCCGCGGCTATGAGCATGGGTACGGCTCCCTTCGTGGCCAGTGATTCAGGCTGAATACTGTCGCCTCGGCCGGACAAGTGCGAGCTGACCCCTCGCGCTCACTCCCACCAAGGCCTGTCCGCGGTCGTGACGGCAATCTGCAGCAGCCATCCGTAGGTCGCGTCCGGCTCGTCATCCGGGAGCGCCCACGAGTAACCGAGGAAGACGGGCTTTCCGCTTTCGAGGACCTCGTAGGTCTCCGTGAAGCGCGCCACGGGCCAGATCGTTTGGACCCTCTCCTCCAGCTTGCTGGGCGGGCTCAGCAGGGACACCGATCCGAGACCGGACCCGCCTCGGAGGAACGTGATCTCCGCCTCGATCGAGCCGGTGGCGTTCATCAGGATCAGCTTGCGCTGAGCGTTCTCCTCGCCCTGTCCGCCCTGATGGAGGAGGACGGTGTGGGAGTGGATCTCCCAGAAGTTGACGGGCATGGCCTGTCCCTCAAACCGCGCGCTCGTAGGTCAGGATCGCCACCCCGTTGCTCGCTATCTGCGAATCGGCGAGGCGCAGGTTCTTCGGCGCGGCTCCGTCGTTGAAAAGCCGCTTCCCCGTGCCCGCGATCACGGGGTAGATCTCGATACGCATCTCGTCGAGCAGGTCGGCGTGCAGCAGAGCCTCGACAAGCGAGAGGCTGCCGTGGACGCCGATGTTCCCGCCCGGCTGCTCCTTCAGCTCGGTGACGGTGGCGCCGAGGTCCCGGACGACGGTCGCGCTCTCGTGATCACCCCAGGGCGCTGCCTCCAGCGAGGAGGAGAAGACGTACTTCGGCACGCCGTTGATGTGGCTCGCGAACGGCTCGTTGTCCGAGCTCGGCCAGTGGTCGGCCCACTCCTCATACGTCACGCGGCCGAGCAGCATCGCGTCCTCGTCGGCCATCTTCCCGAAGAAGTCGTCGAGCACCTCTTTCGAACCGCGCAGCGCCACGATCTCGTCCATCACCGCGTCGGGCGCTCCGACTCCGTCCAGCGTGACGAATGTGTGTGAGACGACTTTTCTCATACGCGCATCGAATCAGGGCGCGCCGAAGTCCTGCACGTAGGTCCCGCCGTTTCCGCCCTCGGGGGTACCCCGTGAGACCCCGATCCCGCTGTGCACGAGCAGGCCGTTGAGGATGTTCGCCCGGTGGCCCGCCGAGTTCATCCAGCCGCTCACGACACGGCGCGGCGTGCCGAGCGAGCCGCCACCCCAGGCGATGTTCTCGGCCAGGTACGAGCCCAGGTACCCGCTCGCGCGGATGCGCTGGTCGAAGGTCCGCCCGTCGGCGGAGACGTGCGAGAAGTAACGGTTCGCCGTCATGTCGCTCGCGTGTGACCCAGCGGCGGACGCGAGCTGCGCGTTGTCGGCAAGCGGCGCCACCCCGTAGCGGGCCCGCTCGGCGTTGACGAGGCACAGAGCCGCCGCGCGCACGAGCGCAAGGTTGGAAGCGGTCGGGACCGCGTCCGCTCCGGCGCAGCTCGCCGGCGGAGGCGCCGGCGGCGGGGGCGGCAGCGGCGCAGGCGGCACCAACGCGGGCGGCGGTGTGGTCGGCAGAATCGGACCGTGAGGGACGCGAGGGCGATGCCTTCGCCGGAGGCGCGCCCGGCGACGGCAGGGCCGCTTGTGCCTCAGGTGCCCTCCTCGCTCACGCCGCACGCGGCCCGCGCGACAACGGCGCCGGGCCTTGCGGCGGGCTTTCCGGTCCCCCGGGGGCTTGCCGGCGGCGGCGTGTCCCCCAGCTGCCTCGTCTCCGGCCGGCGGCGCCGCAGCGGAGGGGGTCACAGGCAGGCCGACCACGACCAGGACGGCAACGGCGACGATCACCGTGACAGAGCTGCGAACGGGCACCCGCCCGCAAACTACCTGCGCCCGTCGACGCCTAAACCTGGCGGCCGTCAGCACCGAGCCCACGCGACCGCGCCGACTGGCGAGTCACACGTGGACAGCAGCAGCCTGAACTTCGCCGGCTGGAACCCGCGTCCTGTCCGGGACAAACGAGACCAGGGAGCAGACCAGGGGGGTGACGGGCGCGACACGGAGGCGCGACAGCGAAGGTGAGCCGTGACCGCCCGAGTCAGCCCCGAGAGGAGATCCCTATGAGCCCGTCGACCGGAGATCCGAGCACGTCCATCGGCATGGCGCTCGACGACGGAACCGAACTTCGGGAGGGGTACGCCGAGGTCGGAGACGGGGTGAGGCTCCATTACGTCGAGGCCGGCGACGGACCGTTGGTCGTCCTGCTGCACGGCTTCCCGGAGTTCTGGTACGGCTGGCGGCTGCAGATCGCGCCGCTCGCGGCGGCCGGTTTCCGGGTGGTCGCGCCCGACCTGCGCGGCTACAACCTGTCGTCGAAGCCCGACGGCGTCGCGGCTTACACCGCCGGCAAGCTGGCCGCCGACGTGCGCGATCTGATCCGCGAACGCGGCGCCGAGTCCGCGCGGCTGGTCGGCCACGACTGGGGCGGAACCGCTGCCTGGACCGCGGCGATGAACCACCCCGAGGTCGTGGACCGTCTGGCCATCCTCAACGCGGCCCATCCGCGCAAGCTAAACGAGGGACTGCGCCACCCCAGCCAGCTCGCGCGGTCCTGGTACTTCTTCTACTTCGCGCTCCCAGACCTGCCCGAGCACCACGTGCGGGCTAAGGACTGGGAGTTCTTCCAGCACTTCCTGCGCGACGCCGAGCCGCCGTACACGAAGCAGGAGACCGATCGCTACATCGAGGCGTGGTCGCAGGAGGGCGCGGCGAGCGCCATGATCGACTACTACCGCGCCGCGGTGCGACCGCCGAAGGGCACCAAGACGGAGCTTCAGCCGATCTCGGCGCCCACCCTGGTCATCTGGGGCCAGAAGGATCGCTACCTCGGCCCGGATCTCGCCGAGCCCCACAACGAGGACGTCCCCAACCTCGACCGCGTCGAGCGCCTGCCCGACGCGTCGCATTGGGTCCACCACGACGAGGCCGAGCGCGTCACACAACTGCTCATCGACTTCTTCGCCCCCGCCCGCGCAACCTGACACCGCGAATGTCGACGGCGTCCGGCGAACAGGCCTGGCAGCGATGGGACGGCGCCAGAGCGAGACGGCTGATCAACTGGACGTTCTCAGTTCAAACGGACGGTTAGAAAGAGTGCCGGCCTACTTGATCTGGTCGTACACCTTGAACATCGGCAGGTACATCGCGATCACGATGAACCCGACGATCGAGCCGACGACCACGATCATGATCGGCTCGAGGATCGAGGTGAGGGCCTTGACGGCGGCCTCGACCTGCTCCTCGTAGAAGTCGGCGACCTTGGTCATCATCGTCTCGAGGGCGCCCGTCTCCTCACCGACGCCGATCATCTGCGTGACCATGACCGGGAAGGCCTCGGGCACCTCTGTCATCGGCTGCGTGAGCGTGCCGCCCTTCTTGACGGACTCGCGCACGTCCTCCATCGCCTTCTCGATCACGCGGTTGCCGGACGTCTTGCCGGTGATGTCGATCGCCTCGAGCATCGGCACGCCGGCCGCGATCAGGCCCGAGAAGGTGCGTGAGAAGCGGGCGAGCGCGACCTTCTGGACGATGCCGCCGATCTTCATCGGGAACTTCAGCTTCAGGCGATCCCACTGCATGCGCCCGCGCTCGCTCTTCTTCCAGTAGCGGAACACCCAGACCACCCCGGCGACGACCGCGAACATCACGTACCAGCGCTGGGTGACCATGTGCGAGAGCCAGACGGTGAACTTCGTGATCGCCGGCAGCTCGCCGCCGAAGTCGTTGAAGATCTTCTCGAAGACCGGCACGAGGAACGCGACGAGGGCGAACAGCACGACCAGCGCGAAGCCGCCGATCAGCGACGGGTAGATCATCGCCGCCTTGATCTGGCGCCTGAGCGCCGCGTCCTTCTCGAGCTGGGTCGCCACGCGGACGAGCGTCTGGTCGAGGATGCCGCCCGTCTCGCCGGCCTGCACCATCGCCACGAAGAGCTCGTTGAAGACGTCCGGGTGCCGCTGGAGCGCCGCCGAGAGCGAGACGCCGGCCTCGACGTCCTTGCGGACGGCGATCCAGGTCTCGCGCAGCTTGTCGTTCTCGGTCTGCTCCTCGATCACGTATAGGGAGCGGAGCAGCGACATGCCCGACTGGACCATCGTGGCCAGCTGCCGGGTCGCGACCACCAGGTCGTCTGCCTTGACGCGCCGGAAGCGGGCCAGGATGTCGCCGGCGTTCGCCGCCTTCTGCTCCTCGATGTCGACGACGATCAGGCCCTTGGAGCGCAGCTGCGCCGCCACCGCCTGCTTGTCGCCGGCCTCCATCTCCCCCTTGGTCGAGGAGCCTGAGAGGTCGAGTGCCTTGAATGCGTAGGTCGCCATCGCTCTACGCCACCCTCACGGTGCCCATGAGGCGGCGAAGCTCCTCGGGCGCGCTCGAGCGCGACTCGGCAAGGTCGCGGGTGATCTTGTGCTGGCGCACGAGCTGAGCCAGAGAGGCGTCCATGGTCTGCATGCCGAACTGGCCGCCGGTCTGGAGCGCCGAGTAGATCTGGTGGGTCTTGCCCTCGCGGATCAGGTTGCGGACCGCCGGGGTCGGGATGAGGATCTCTGCGGCGCAGACGCGGCCCTGGCCGTCGGCCGTCGGCAGCAGCTGCTGAGTCACGATCCCCTGCAGCGCAACGGAGAGCTGCACGCGCACCTGCTGCTGCTGCTCGGGCGGGAACACATCGACGATGCGGTCGACCGTCTGCGCCGTGTCCTGCGTGTGCAGCGTCGCGAACACGAGGTGGCCGGTCTCGGCCGCCGTCAGCGCCGTCGAGATCGTCTCGAGGTCTCTCATCTCGCCGACGAGGATCACGTCGGGGTCCTGGCGCAGCGCGGCCTTGAGACCCAGCGCGAAGCTCTGAGCGTCCGCCCCCAGCTCGCGCTGGTTGACGATGCACTTCTTGTGCTTGTGCAGGAACTCGATCGGATCCTCGATCGAGAGGATGTGCTCGTGGCGCGTGTCGTTGATGAGGTCGAGCATCGCGGCGAGCGACGTCGACTTGCCCGAGCCGGTCGGGCCCGTGACGAGCACGAAGCCGCGCGGCTTCTTCGTGAAGTCCTCCAGCACGGGCGGCAGCCCGAGCGTCGCCAGCTTCGGCATGTCGTGCGGGATCAGCCGCAGCGCCGCGGAGATCGCAGCGCGCTGGAAGTAGGCGTTCACGCGGAAGCGCGCCTTGCCCGGGATCGAGTAGGCGAGGTCGACCTGCCACTCGGTCTCCAGCTTCTGACGCTGGTCGTTCGTGAGGATCGAGTAGACGACCTCACGGGTCGTCTGCGGCGTCAGGCGCGGGTAGTCCAGCGCGTGCAGCCGGCCGTGGTGGCGGATCATGGGCGGTGAGCCTGCAGTCAGATGGAGGTCGGAGGCGTTCCGTTCCATCACCTGAAGCAGGACTTCTGCGAAGTCGAACTCCATCGGATCTCCTATCGGCTGGAGGGCGCGGTCACGTGACTCTCGCCACCTCTGCTATGGACGTGATGCCGTTCT
The DNA here is from genome assembly GCA_963814095.1 of uncultured Thermoleophilaceae bacterium. Classification (GTDB taxonomy): domain Bacteria; phylum Actinomycetota; class Thermoleophilia; order Solirubrobacterales; family Thermoleophilaceae; genus JACVRW01. Next base: position 97,824 of record CAWFBT010000007.1, read on the forward strand.
TGACCTTCTCGAAGCCGTCCACGCGCAGCGTGCGCATGCCCTGCGCGACGGCGATCTTGCGGATGTCGTCGGCCGACGAGCGCTCGACTGTGAGGTCCCGGATCTCGTCCGAGATCACCATCACCTCGTAGAGGCCCGTCCGGCCCTTGTAGCCCGAGCCGCCGCAGCGGCCGCACCCGACCGGCTCGTAGGCCTCGAGGTCGAAGGCCACGTTGAAGCCGGCCTTCTCGAGCGAGGAGACGCTCAGCATCGTGCGCTTCTTGCAGTAGGTGCACAGCTGGCGCACGAGCCGCTGGGCGACGATCGCCACGATCGCGGAGGCCGACAGGAAGGGCTCGATGCCCATCTCCGTCAACCGCGTGATCGCCGACGGTGCGTCGTTCGTGTGCAGCGTCGACAGAACGAGGTGGCCGGTGAGCGCGGACTCGACGGCGATCTTGGCCGTCTCGCCGTCGCGGATCTCGCCGACCATGATCACGTCGGGGTCGGCGCGCAGCATCGCGCGCAGCCCGCCCGCGAACGTGAGGCCGGCCTTCAGGTTCACCTGCAGCTGGTTGACCCCGTCCAGCTGGTACTCGACGGGGTCCTCGATCGTGATGATGTTGCGCTCGGGCTCGTTGATCTCGTTGAGCGCGGCGTACAGGGTCGTCGACTTGCCGGAGCCGGTCGGGCCGGTCACGAGCACGGCCCCGTAGGCGCGCCGGAAGCCGTTCTCGAAGAGCTCCGCGCTCGTCTCCGACATGCCCAGCGAGTCGAGCCCGATGAGCGCCTGCGACTTGTCGAGGATGCGCATCACGATCCCCTCGCCGTCCACGCGCGGCATCGTCACGACGCGCGTGTCGATCGCATGGCCTTCGACCGTCAGCGAGACACGGCCGTCCTGCGGCACGCGCTTCTCGGCGATGTCGAGGCTCGCCATGATCTTCACGCGCGAGACGGTGCCCGCGGTCATGCGCTTCGGGATCTGAGTCGTCTCGCGCAGCACGCCGTCCACGCGGAAGCGCACGCGCATCTCGCGCCCCTCGGGCTCGAAGTGGATGTCGGAGGCGCCCTCCTCGACCGCCTGGGCGATGATCGAGTTGACGAGCTTGATGACGGGAGCGTCCTCGGCCGACTCACGGATCTCGGTGACGTCGGCGAGCTCCTCCTCGCCCTCCTGCACGGCCTCCGCGACGGCGTCGTCGAGGCGGCTCATGCGGCTGATCAGGCCGTTGATGTCATCGGGCGACGCGACCACCGCGCGCACCTCGCGGCCGGTCCGCAGCTTCAGATCGTCGAGCGCGAGCACGTTCGACGGGTCCGACATCGCGACGAGCAGCCGGCCGCTGTCGTCGTAGCCGATCGGCGCCGCGCCCAGCCGCCGCGCCATCTGCGCCGGGATCACGTTGAGCGCCCCGATGTCCGTCTTGAAGAGCGTGAGGTCGACGTGGTAGAGGCCGAAGCGCTGGGCGGTCGCGCGCGAGAGCTGGTCGCCCGTGATCACACCCGACTCGAGCAGCGCCTGCTCGGCGCTGCGGCCGTCGGCCTTGGCCTGGTGGACGATCGGCTCCACCCGCTCGCGCGGCAGGAAGCCCAGCTCCACGATCACCTCGGTGATCGCGCGCGAGCCGCTTCCCTTCGGCTGCGGCGGCGTCAACCCGTCGACCGTAACGGGGTCGGCGACCGCGACAGCACTGAGCTGCGCCGAGCCGCCCTGCGCCTCGCTCATCGCGCGTCCGCGACTACCTGGACCAGCGACTTGGAATCGACGTAGCCCTCGATCAGGCGCGCCGACCCGCGGCTGTCGATGACGACCACCGCCGGCGTCTGATTGACGCCGAGGTCCTCGACCATCGAGCCGTACTCGTCCGTGTTCCCGACGTGGTCGGTCAGGACGACCACGTTCTTCATCTCGCGCTTGACGGCGCGGACCGAGACGTCCACCGCCTGGTCGTCGAGGGCGCGGGGGTTCTCGAAGAAGATCACGACCTTGCGGCCCTGGGCCACCGCGCGCTCGGCCTTGACGTGCGCGTTCGTGGTCGGCACGCCGAGGGCGCTCGCGTCGACCCCGGCGCTGCCGCCGAGCCCGACCAGCAACCCGCGTGCGAAGACGCCGTACTGGCCGTCGGGCAGGCGGTTGACGACCTTGGACGGAGCCGACACGTCCTGCGGCTCGTTGACGTCCGAGAGCTCGAAGCGGAGGTCCATCTGCACCGCCCGTCCCCCGTTGCCCTTGCCTTCGAGCTCGAAGCTCAGCCGGCGGACGATCTCGTCCTTGCCGACCCAGACATCGAGCTGAGCGTCGCCGAGCGTCTTGGCGGCGCGCTCCTCGACGCCCGCGGGGAGGTCGAAGGGAAGCTGACCGGCGCCGTTCATCTCCTTCAGGAGGTCGGCTGCGGCGGCGGCCGCGTCGACGTCGGCGGAGATGTGCGTCGTCTCGACGCCGTCGACCTGGCCGCCGTTCTCGGCGGAGATCTTGCGCAGCCAGTCGCCCGGCTCGACGTTCAGCTGGGGGGTGGCCTGCTGGGCGCTGCCGGCGCCCTGGCCGCTCTCGCGCGCTTCGACGATCTTGTCCCAGGGGTCCTGCGGGATCGCGTATGCGGTATCACCGCGAGTGAACCACGCCTTGTCACCGGTGGTCACGAAGCCGCCGTCGAGCTTGACGCCGGCGCTCTCGACGTTCACGCGGACCTGGACGTCCGCAACCGGCATCTCCTTCGGCCCGCGGTCCTCGAAGGACCCGGACGTCTTTATCGCATTCTTCTCGCCCTGTGAGCTGAACGAGAGCTCGCCCTCGAAGCTGGCGCTCTCGAGGTCGTCGTTCGAGAAGGCCGCCTCGAGCTGCTGCTTGGGCGTCAGCTGCGGCGCCGAATCGGCAGCCTGCGGCTGCGCCGACTGCGCCTGTGCGGGCGCCGAGTCCCCGCTCGGGGCGTTGCGCGCGTTCTGCACGGCAAAGAAGGTCGCGCCCAGCAGCACGACTCCGATCAGAGCGAGGAGGAAGGGGCGGGAGACGGCCATTGGCAGGCATATCGGCAGCCCACCTGACGCGGTTTAGGAGCGAGCGGGTGTACTAGACACCGGGCTGGACACCGCTCTGCGCATGGCGTCCACCGGCGCACTTTGGCCGGTCCAGCGCTCGAGGCTGCGGGCCCCCTGACGCACGAGGATCTCGAGCCCGTCGATCACCCGCGCGCCACGGCGCTCGGCCCAGCGGACCAGCTCGGTCGGCTCAGTTCCGTAGACGAGATCGACCACCGTGCCCGCCTCGACGAGCGGCAGCGCGTCAACCGAATCGCCCCTGGCGAGGCCGATGGAGGTGGCGTTGACGAGCAACTCCATGGCGGCAGGACGCTCCGCCGCCGCCACCCCGAACTCGTCGGCAAGTGCACGCGCCCGCTCGGGCGTCCGGTTCCAGACGGTGACCTCGGCGCCCGCTTCGCGCAGCGCCCAGACCGCCGCCCGGGCCGCACCGCCCGCGCCGAGCACGAGCGCGCTCGCGGGTCGTTCGCCGCCGAGCGCGTCGATCAGGCCGCCGGCGTCGGTGTTGTCGCCGGTGATCCGGCCGCGCTCGAAGCCGAGCGTGTTGACGGCTCCGATCGCCGCCGCCGCCTCGGTCAGCTCGTCCGCGAGCTCGTGCGCGGCCAGCTTGTGCGGGATCGTCACGTTGGCACCGCGATAGCCCGACCCGGGCAGCGCCCGCACGGTCTCCGCGAACAGCTCGGGCGGCACGGGGAGATGGAGGTAGCGCCAGTCGAGCCCGAGCTCGGCGAACGCCGCGTTCATCATCGCCGGCGAGCGGCTGTGCCCGACGGGGAAACCGAGGACGCCCGCGAGCGTGCTCAACAGTTCGTCGGCGACTTGCCGCCGCGCTCCTCGCGCGCCGCGTTGTACTCGTCGACGTAGCGCTGGAACTCGGCGTCCGTCTCGGCGAACTTGTGGCGGCCGTTGCCGCACACCGCCGCGACGTAGAAGAGGTAGTCGGTGCGCGCAGGGTTGGCCGCGGCACGAATCGCCGCCAGGCCGGGGTTGCCGATCGGACCGGGCGGCAGGCCCATGTGGACGCGCGTGTTGTAGAGGCTCGGATTGGCGAGCTCGGACTGCTTGAGCGGCTGCGTCCAGTTGCCGGTGATGAAGCGCACCGTCGCATCGATGCCGAGGCTGATGTCGTCGCGCAGGCGGTTGTAGATCACCGACGCGACGAGCCGGCGCTCCTTCGGCACGGCGGCCTCGCGATCGATCAACGAGGCGATGATCAGGACGTCGTACGCGGTCAGGTTCTTGCGCTTCGCGAAGCGCAGGTCGACCTTGTCGAAGTTGCGCTTGAAGGCCTCGAGCTGAGCGCTCACGAGCGCATTCACCGGGCGCCGCTTCTTCAGCTCGTACGTGGCCGGGAACAGGAAGCCCTCGAGGCTTGCCCCGGCGGGTGCGCCGTAGCGACGCGGCCTGAGCTCGGGGTTGCGGCGGCTCGCGCGCAGGTAGGAGCCGCGCAGCGGTGTGTCCTTCACGATCGGCGCGATCTCGCCCCGCGACAGGCCCTCGGGGATCGACACGATCGTGACGTTGGGAGGCACGCCCTGCTCGAGCTCGTCGAGCGCAGCCGTGAAGCTCATGTCCTCGCGCAGCTCGTACGAGCCCGGCTTGAGATCGCCGCTTCGTCCCGACAGCCGCGCGCGCAGCTCGAAGAACCCGGCGCTCGAGATCACGCCGCGCTGCTCCAGAAGGTCTGCGATGTCGCCGAGCGTCGCGCCGCGCGGGATGCTCACGCGCACAGCGGCGCCGTCGCTCTCGCCCTTGAAGGGCTGGAAGAGCGAGATCAGCACCCAGGCCGCCACCCCGAGCACCGCCAGGAGGATCGCGGCCGCGACGATGCGCCCCCAGCGCGGGCCTCGGCGGCGCTCCCCGCGGCCGCCGTCAGTCGTGAGTCGCTCGGCCTCGGCGAGCCAATCGTCCGCCTGGCCGTCGGCCGGCGGAGGCGGCGGCGCGGTCACGACCGCCCGGTCGGCGTCGTCGCCGCGAGCCGCGCGACGGGCCTCGCGCTCACGGCGAGCAGCCTCCCTCTCGTCGGGTGTGCGTCCGCCCGGGACGGGCGGCGGTCCGGAGCTCACTAGGGGGCGTCTGCTCCTGCACGGGCCAGATAGCTTTCGAGCAGGTGCGCCGCGGCGCGCGAGTCTGCGTCGCCCTGCCCCCCGGTGCGCTCGGCGAGGCGCGTCGTCATGCGCTCGTCGTGAAGCTCCACCGGTATGGAGACTTTCCCCGCCAGCCGCTCGGCAAACGTGCGCGCGTGCCGAGCCTGCTCGCCCTCCTCGCCGGCGAGCGTCAGCGGCAGGCCGACCACGATGCGCTCGGCCCCCTTCTCCTCGGCGATCCGCACGACGGCCGCCAGTCCCTTCTTCGTGTCGGCCCGCTCGACCGCGCGCAGCGGCGTGGCCAGCGTGCCCGACGGGTCCGAGATGGCGGCGCCGCAGCGCGCCGAGCCGTGGTCGAGCGCGAGCACGCGCATCAGGCGAGCGCCTTCTCGATCTCGAGCTTCGCGGTCGCGAGCGCCTCGGGCAGCTTCTCAGGGTCGCGGCCGCCGGCCTGCGCCATGGTGTCGCGCCCGCCTCCACCGCCGCCCGCCACCTGCGCCGCGGCGCGGATCACGTCGCCCGCCCTGACCCCGCGCTCGACCACCTCGGGCGCGACGTTCGCGACCAGGTGGACGCGGCCCTCGAGCGTCGTGCCGAGCACCACCGCAGACTGGCCGAGCTTCTGGCGCACGGCGTCCGAGAGGTCGAGCAGCTCGCGCGCGTCCATGCCCTCCACAGCCTGGACCACGACCCGGACGCCGCTGATCTCGTCGGCCCCGGTGACGAGCTCGTCGGCGGCCACCCGACCCTCCCCCGCCTTCGGTCGCTTCTGCAGCTCCTTGACGCGCTCGCTGAGCCGCTCGACGGCGCTCACCAGCTCGTGCTCGGGCACGCGCAGCAGCGTCGCGAGCTCGTCCAGCTGCTCGCTGCGCTCGCGGAAGAGCTCCGCGGCGCCCGCGCCGGTCAGCGCCTCGATGCGGCGAACGTTCGACGCGCTCGAGGTCTCCGCCGTTATGTGGAAGAGGCCGATCTCGCTGGTGGCCCCCACATGCGTGCCACCGCAGAGCTCGCGCGAGACGTCCTCGATCTCGATCATCCGCACCCAGTCGCCGTACTTCTCGCCGAACAGGGCCATCGCGCCGAGCGCCTCGGCCTCGGCGCGCGTCGTCTCGATCGCGTGCACGCTGTGGTTGCCGGCGAGCCAGGCGCCCACGCGCGCGTCTACGTCGCGCAGCTCCTCGGCGCTGAGCCGCTCGCTGTGGGTGAAGTCGAAGCGCAGCTTGTCGGGGCCCACGTACGAGCCGGCCTGGCGGACATGCGTGCCGAGCCGCTCGCGCAGCGCCGCGTGCAGCAGATGGGTGGCGGTGTGGTTGCGCATCGTGGCGAGCCGCGTGGCCCTGTCGACCATCGCGTGCACGGTCTCTCCCGCGCCGAGCTCGCCCTCGATCGGCTCGAGCGCGAGCGCCTGGTCCCCGCCGAGCCGATAGACGTCGACGACTCGCGCACGCCCGGACGGTGTCTCGACGATCCCGGTGTCGGAGACCTGACCGCCGCCCTCCGGGTAGAAGGGGCTCTCCTCGAGCTTGGCGAGCAGCCAGCCGTTTGCGCCCTCGGCCACGCGCAGGACGGTGTCCGCCTCCGTCGTCTCGTAGCCCACGAAGCGCGTCTTGAAGTCCGCCTCGCGGGCGAAGCGCTGGACGTCCTCGTGCCGCAGGTGCACGTCACCGCCGTCGCCGGCCGTGGCGTAGGCGCCGGTGGCGCGTGAGACCTCGCGCGCCTGCTGCATGAGCTCCTCGAAGCCCTGGTCGTCGACCGACAGCCCCTCATCCGCCAGGAGCTCCTTGGTCATCTCGTAGGGGAAGCCGTAGGTGTCGTGCAGGCGGAAGGCGTCCTCCGCCGACACCCAGGAGGTCTGCTCCCGCTTGGCGCGCTCGATCAGATCGGCCAGGAGCCGCTCGCCCTGCGCGAGCGTGCGCCCGAAGCTCTCCTCCTCCGAGCGCGCCCAGCGCTCGATCGTCGGCCACTCGTGCCGGAGCTGGGGATAGACGTCGCCCATGACCTCGGTCACGCGCTCGTAGAGCCTCGGCAGGAACGAGCCCTCGATCCCGAGCACGTGCCCCTGGAGCATCGTGCGCCGCATGATCCGGCGCAGCACGTAGCCGCGCTCCTCGTTCGAGGGGACCACCCCGTCGGCGATCAGGAACGCGCCCCCGCGCCCGTGATCGGCGAGCACGCCCAGCGCGCGCGTGGTGGCGTCGTCCTGGCCCCATGAGCGGCCCGACAGCTCCTCGCCGAGCTCGACCAGCGGGCGCAGGACGTCCGTCTCGAAGAGTGACTCCACGCCCTGGAGGACGGCCGACATGCGCTCGACGCCCATGCCGGTGTCGATGTTCTTCATCGGCAGCTCGGTCAGCGTGCCGTCCGGATGGAGCTCGTACTGCATGAACACGAGGTTCCAGAACTCGAGGAAGCGCTCGGTGTCGTCACCGGGACGGTCGTCCTCGCCGCCGAAGTCGAGCCCGCGGTCGATGTAGAGCTCCGAGCAGGGTCCGCAGGGGCCGGCGGGGCCGGACTGCCAGAAGTTGTCCTCGCGATCGAGCAGGACGATGCGCTCGTCCGGTATGCCGATCGAGCGCCAGCATTCGATCGCCTCGTCGTCCGGCCCCACGCCGAGCTCCTGGTCGCCGCCGAATACGGTGATCCAGATCTTGTCCGGGTCGAGCCCGAGCCCCTGTGTCGAGAACTCCCAGGCGAACTCGGCCGCGCCCAGCTTGAAGTAGTCGCCGACCGAGAAGTTGCCCAGCATCTCGAAGAAGGTCAGGTGGCGCTTGGTGGTGCCGACCACCTCGATGTCCACCGTCCGGAAGCTCTTCTGGCAACTGGTCAGGCGCCGCGACGGCGGTTCCTCCTCGCCCCGGAAGTACGGCTTGAAGGGCTGCATCCCCGCCGTCGTGAGCAGCACGGAGGGGTCGTACGAGGGCGGAACCAGCGATGCAGAGGCCACGCGCAGATGTCCGCGTTCCTCGAAAAACGACAAAAACCGCTCCCTAATCTCCGCAGCCTGCATACTTTGGGGGAGTCTAAGGACGCCGTGCGCAAGGTGCCGGGGCGTGCCTGGCGCGCCCCGCGCGGAGCGATGTCATCATGCAACAAGCGTTGCGGTCGCCCGGGCTCTGGACAAAGCCTGCAATTTACGTCCAGTTTTAGGAGAAGCCTGCAGAGGCCGATGGAAGTTTTAATGCGCAACTCATGCAATAGCTGCGCGACCCCTCCGGACCCACGGGTGAGCATGACGATGGGGAAGTAATGCTGGCCGAGCAGCTAGTCGGGGAGGCGCGGGCGCGCCACCCACGAGGAATGGACGCGCGCGAGCGCAGGGTCCTGGGGATTTCCGCTGCGCTCTTCCTCGCCGCCGCGATCGCGATCGCGGCGCTGCTGCCTTCCGAACGCGAGTTCCAGCCGTTGCTGCTGGTCGGCCTGGTGGCCGGCTACGCCCTGATCTCGCGGGTCCGCTTCGAGGTCGGCAATTGGTTCGTGGTGCCGGAGTCGCTCGTATTCGTACCGCTTGTCCTGCTGGCTCCGCTGCCGTACGTGCCGCTGCTGGTGGCGCTGGCGTCGGTGCTGTCCGTGCTGCCCGAGCTCATCAACGGCAGCTGGCACCGCGAGCGAGCGGTCACCTGCCTCAGCGACTGCTGGTTCGCCATCGGGCCGGTGCTCGCGCTGGCCTGGCTCGCTCCCGGTGAGCCCTCGCTTGCGCACTTCGGCGCCTACGTCGCCGCGTTCGGCGCCCAGTTCGGCTTCGACCTGGCCTGGACCATCCTGCGCGACCGCCTCATCGACCAGATCCCGTACCGGACGATCATCGACGGCTTCATCGGCACCTTCCGCTTCGACGCGATCCTGACCCCGATCGCCTTCGTGATCACGCTGCCGGCGGTGGAAGAGCCGCTCATCCTGCTCACGATCGGCCCGCTCGTCTGGCTGCTCGAGACGCTCTCGCGCGACCGGCGCGAGCGCTACACGGCGACGCTCGAGCTGCAGCGCGCCTATCGCGGCACCGTGATGCTGCTCTCCGACGTCGTGGAGTTCGACGACAAGTACACGGCAGATCACTCGCGCTCGGTCGTCGACCTGACCCACGCCACGGCCGACGAGCTCGGCATCGACCCGGCGCAGCGCCAGGAGCTCGAGTTCGCGGCCTTGCTGCACGACGTCGGCAAGATCGCGATCCCGAAGGAGATCCTCAACAAGCCGTCGGCGCTCACCGCCAGCGAGTTCGAGGTGATGAAGACCCACACGATCGAGGGTCAGTTCATGCTCGACCGCGTGGGCGGCCTGCTCGCGCGGGTCGGCGAGATCGTCCGCTCCTGCCACGAGCGCTGGGACGGCAGCGGCTACCCGGACGGCCTCACGGGCGAGGAGATCCCGCTCGAGTCGCGCATCGTCTTCGCCGCCGACGCCTACAACGCGATGACCACCGATCGCCCCTACCGCGGCGCGCTGTCACAGCAGCAGGCGATCAACGAGCTGCGCGCGGGGTCCGGCACGCAGTTCGACCCGCGTGTGATCGACGCGCTCTGCGTGGCCGTCGCCACCACCGATCCCTCCTCGAACCCCGCCGCGGACGAGGTGCGGGCCCTGCTCGTGCACAGCTCAGTTGCCGATCGGCTCGGCGCCCGCGCCTGACGCGCCCGCCGCAACTCCCTCTTCCCCGTCCTCGAGCGCGCCCTTGAGCGCCTGGACGGAGACAAGCCAGGTGCCGATCGTGCCGACCCCGGCCGCCACCAGCAGCTCTCGCACGCCGATCAGCGAGACGAGCGCGCCGGCGCAGATGAAGGCGGCGCCGAACGCCCACGCCGAGAGGGCGTCCTTGATCCCGAAGGCGCGTCCCGCGAGCCGGTCCGGAACGAACGCCTGGATGATCTGGCGCTCGAAGACGAGCAGCATCCCGTTGCCGAGCCCCGCGATCGCAAAGGCGACGAGCGCCGCGGCGTAGTTCGGCGCGACGCCCGAGCTGAGAAAGCCGGCGCCCAGGACGAGCACGCCGAGCTGGTAGCGCGACTTCAGCAGCTTCGCGCTCCCTCCGCGCGTGCCCGACAGCGAGCCGACGATGAAGCCGAGGCCGAAGGAGGTCGCGAGCACCGAGTAGCCGACGTCGGTGCTGTCCAGCACGTCCTCGGCGAACGGAAGCTCAGCGACGTTGAACACGCCCGCGAAGAAGAGCGCGCCCGCGGACACGCCGAGCACGATCCTGATGCCGGTCATGCCAGCCGTCGCGGTCAGGCCCTCGCGCGCCTCCTGCAGCAGCGAGGGCCGGCGCGCCTCCGCGCGCACGGGCGTCTCGCCGAAGCGCAGGCCCGCGAGCACGACCGCGGAGATCGCGAAGGTCACGCCGTTCGCGATCGTGAGGCTCTCGGGGCTGCTGACCAGAAGCACCGCCGCCGCGATCGCCGGGCCGGCGGTGAAGCCGAGGTCGGCTATCGCGCCGTAGACGGACGTGGCTGCCGGCAGCCGCCGGGGCTCGACCAGGCCGGGCAGCGAGGCGAGCGCGGCAGGCGCGTAGAGGCCGGTCCCGCAGCCGGCGACGAGCGCGAGCGCCAGCGTCAACTCGATCGAGCCGGCGAATCCGATGCCGACGAACGCGCCGAAGCGCAGGATGTCGGCGAGGATCATGCAGCGGCGCCGCGACCAGCGATCCGCTGCCGCCCCGAAGACCGGTCCCAGCAGCATCGCGGGCAGCAGGTCGGCAAGCAGGACGAGCGTGATCGCCCACGGCGAGTGCCAGCGGTCGTAGGCGATCAGTAGCAGCGCTACGTACCCGGCTCCGTTCCCGAGAGCGGACTGCGCGAGCGCTGCAAAGAACCAGCGAGCGCGCCTCTCGGCAGCGAAGAGGTCGATCAACCCACGCAAAGCAGCCCCAGCCTAGACAGACCGGACCCGACTCTGACCCTGGAGGGCAAATCGCGCCGAAGCGCGATATCAGTATGCGAAATTAGCCGCGACGGCTGGGCATCTGAGAGTTCCCCTCCAAGTCGGCTGGGCCTACGTACCCGACCCAGTCGGTGGTCACCTGCACGGACTGCGAGTCTGAGCTCGCCCGAATCGGCGCTCACTCTGGCAGATAGCAGGAGTTTTGTCACGTTTTTTTTGCACGAACCGGTGCAAAAGTCATGCGTTTGGAGGTCTCTGAGCTTGCCCGCCGAATCGGCGGGCGCAGAGGCCGGCGGGCGGCGGTTCAGGAGTCCGAATTCGGTGCCGTCGGCTGCCCGTTCGAGCTCGCGGATGGCATCTCGTCACCAGAGCTGAGCGGGCTGGTCTCGTCCTTCCTTGCAGCCTTGATCTCCTCGACGCTCACGTTCATCGGATGGTGGCATGCGGCCAGGTGGCCGTTCGCGTAGCGAGCGAGCGGCGGCTCCACCTCGCGGCAGATCTCGGTGGCCTTCGGGCAGCGTGGGTGGAACACGCAGCCGCTCGGCGGGTTGATCGGGTTGGGTGGCTCGCCGGAGACGACGATCCGCTCGCGCCGGCGGTTCTCCTGGGGGTCCGGGATCGGGATCGCCGCGAGCAGCGCCGAGGTGTACGGGTGGATCGGCTTCGTGTACAGCTCCTCGGCGGGCGAGACCTCCATCAGCTTGCCGAGGTACATCACGGCGATCCTGTCCGACACGTGCCGGACGACCGACAGGTCGTGCGCCACGAACAGATAGGTCAGCTTGAACTCGTCCTGGAGGTCGTCGAGCAGGTTGATGATCTGCGCCTGGACGGAGACGTCGAGGGCGGACACGGGCTCGTCCAGCACGATCAGGCGCGGCTCGAGCGCGAGCGCACGGGCGACCCCGATGCGCTGGCGCTGGCCGCCCGAGAACTCGTGCGGGTAGCGGTTCAGGTGCTCCGGATGAAGACCGACCAGGCGCAGCAGCTCGCGCACCTTGTCTTCGACGTCGCCGCGCGCGGCGCCGTGGAGGCGCAGCGGCTGGCCGATGATCTGGACCACGCGCTTGCGCGGGTTCAGCGACGCGAACGGGTCCTGGAAGACCATCTGCATCTCACGCCGCAGCGGCTCCATCTGGCGGCGGCCCGCCTTCGTGATGTCCTGGCCGCGGAACTCGATCGTGCCCTCGGTCGAGTCGATCAGGCGCATGATCGTGCGCGACATCGTCGTCTTGCCGCAGCCGGACTCCCCCACGAGCCCGAGCGTCTCCCCCTCCGCGACCGACAGCGTGACGTCGTTGACCGCGTGCACGCGGGCGACCTCGCGGTCGATCAGGAGGCCCTCCTTGATCGGGAAGAAGACCTTGAGGTGGTCGACCTCGACGAGCGCCCGGTCGCCGTCCGTCGTCTGCTCGGTGGCCTCGGGCCGCGGCGTCTCGACGCTCACTGAACCGCGCCCGCCTTCGTTGGGAGCCCGATCTCGCCGGGCCGGACCTCGCGCAGCTCGCGCTTCTGCTCAGCGGTGAGCCAGCAACGGTCCAGGTGCGAGGGGTTCCTGTCCGAACGCGCCTCGAGCGGCGGCACCTCCATGCACTTCGCGAACTCGTGCGGGCAGCGCGGCCGGAAGTGGCAGCCCTCGGGCCGGTCCCCGAGCGACGGCGGCAGGCCCGCGATCGCCGGCAGCCGCTCGGGCCGCGGCCGGTCGACGCGCGTGATCGAGCCGAGCAGGCCCCAGGTGTAGGGATGCTGCGGGTCGTAGAAGATCTCGTCGAGCGTGCCGTGCTCGACGATCCGGCCCGAGTACATGACGGCGATGCGGTCCGCGATGTCTGCCACCACGCCGAGGTCGTGCGTGACGAGGATCACCGCGGCGCCCGTCTCGTCGCGCAGTTCGCGGATGCGCTGCAGGATCTGCGCCTGGATCGTCACGTCGAGCGCCGTCGTGGGCTCGTCGGCGATCAGGATCGACGGATTGCACGAGAGCGCGAGGGCGATCATCACGCGCTGGCGCATTCCGCCGGAGAACTCGTGCGGGTAGGAGTCGAGCCGGTCGCGTGCGCGCGGGATCCCGACCTTGTCGAGCAGCTCGATCGCCCGCTCGCGGGCCTGCTGGTCAGGCAGCGCCTCGTGCTCCTGGATCTGCTCGATGATCTGCCCCCCGATCTTGAGGACCGGGTTCAGGGAGGTCATCGGGTCCTGGAAGATCATCGCGATCTCGGCGCCGCGCACGCGGCGCAGGTCGTCCTCGCTCGCCCCGATCAGCTCGGTGCCCTTGTAGTGCGCGGTGCCCTCGAACTCCGAGTTGGGCGAGCGGGTCAGGCCCATCAGCGTCATTGCCGTGACGGACTTGCCCGAGCCCGACTCGCCCACGACCGCCAGCACCTCGCCGGCCGCGAGGTCGAACGAGACGCCGTCGACCGCGCTGACGAGCCCGTCCTCGGTGGCGAACGAGACGCGCAGGTCGCGCACCTCGAGCAGCTGGTCGGCGCCGGAGGGGCGAGGGGGATCGGTGGCGGTCTCGGGTGTGCTCACTGCAGCCGGATCCGCGGGTCGAGGACCGCGTACATGATGTCGACGACCGCGTTCAGCGCGACGATGAAGAAGGCGGCGAAGAGCGTGACCGCGAGCACCGGCGGCACGTCGAGCTGGCCGATCGAGTCGGCGGCGTACTGCCCCACGCCCTGCAGGTCGAAGACGGTCTCGGTCAGGATCGCCCCGCCGCCGAGCACGGCACCGAAGTCGAGCCCCCAGAGCGTGATGATCGGGATCATCGAGTTGCGCAGGACGTGCTTGAGCATGATCTGGCGCTCAGACAGGCCCTTGGCGCGCGCGGTGCGCACGTAGTCCTCGTTGATGGTGTCGAGCACGTTCGAGCGCAGCACCCGCGAGTAGAACCCGATGAACAGGATGGCCAGCGCCGTCCACGGCAGGATCAGGTGGTAGAACCAATCGATCGGGTTCTCCGTGAACTCGACGTACCCCCCGTTGGGGAACCAGCCGAGCCTGAAGCCCAGGTAGTGGTTCATCAGCGCCCCGATCCAGAACACCGGCATCGAGATGCCGATGAGCGCGATGATCGTCAGGCCGCGGTCGGCGAACTTCCCCGCCTTGACGGCGCTGTAGAGCCCGAAGCAGACCGCGACGAACATCCATAGCAGCGCTGCGCCGATCGCGAGCGAGAACGTGCGCGGGATGCCCTTGATGATCTCCTCGTTCACGGGCAGCTGCGTGATGTACGACTCCAGGTCGCCCGTGAAGACCTTCTTCATGGTCGTGATGTACTGCTGCGGCAGGCTGTCGTTGAAGCCCCACTCCTCACGGATCGCCTCGATCGTCGACTCGCTCGCCTGCCGGCCCGCCATGCGCACGGCCGGGTCGGAGTTCGGGATCACGTTGAAGATCAGGAAGACGAGCACCGAGACGGCGAACATCACCAACACCATCTGGCCGAGCCGGCGGATGATGAAGCGGGCCACCTAGCGCTCCAGCCGCACCTTCGCTCGCGGATCGAGCGCGTCGCGCACGCCGTCGCCGAAGACGTTCAGCGACAGGACGGTGAGCACGAGCATCACGCCCGGCACGATCGTCAGATGAGGCGCGGTGGCGATGCGGTCGATGCCGTCGTCGATCATCGTGCCCCAGGACGGGTTCGGCGGGCGCACCCCGGCGCCCAGGAAGGACAGCGCGGCCTCGAGCAGGATCGCGTTGGCGATCAGCAGGGTGAAGAAGACGAGCAACGTCGAGGTCAGGTTCGGCACGACCTCGGTGAACATGATCCGGATCGGCCCGGCGCCCTGCGCGCGCGAGGCCTCGACGAACTCCTTCTCGCGTAACGAGAGGACCTGGCCGCGGATCGGCCTCGCCATGTATGGCACGTAGACGACGCCGATGATCAGGATCGGCACCCAGAGCGAGTCGCCCGGATACCTCGATGGGGCCGATCTTGATACCGCCCAGCGCGAGTGCCACACCCAGCGCGACACCGAGAATGACCACGGGGAAGGACCAGACGACGTCCAGGCCCGCTCGGATGATGGAGTCCGACCACCCCCTGAAGTAGCCGGCGATCACGCCGAAGAAGATCGACAGGACCGTCGTCATGAAGGCCGCCGCGATTCCGATCAGGAGCGAGTTGCGGCCTCCGTACAGGAGCCGGACCATGATGTCGCGTCCGTTGGGATCGGCACCGAGGAAGAACTTGCCGTCGGCCTTGAGCCACTGCGGCCCGATCGGCACGCCGTCGAGTGCGACGACGTTCACCTTCTCGCCGTCGACCGTGATGGTGTCGGAGAGGTGATTCTCGGTCGACGTGGTCTTGGCCACGTTGTCGGCCCACAGCGGCGCCGCCACGCAGGCGAGCACGAGCAGGACGAAGAGCACACCGAACGCGATCGCGACCTTGTTGCGGCGCAGGCGCCTCAGCCCGAGCCGCCATGGCCCCACGCCGTGCACGTGCTCGCGCTCGGCCTCCTGCTCCCAGGCCGCGGGGCCCTGAAGTGTCTGTTCGAGTGCTGGCTCGGTGGCCATCAGATGCCCGTAGGCCCTCCCCTCGCGAAACACACTACCCCAGCGGGGTGGTGCGCAAGCACCGTCCCCGCCGGGGTTCGCGTGTTACGAGCGGGTTCCTACTTCAGGCACCAGCTCGAGTAGTCGTTGAAGTACACCGGATGGAAGAGCGAGCAGTTCTCGAAGTCCATGCGCTCCGAGAAGAACGTGCTCAGCTTCCGGTGGCCGTAAGGCACGATGTAGTCCCTTTCGACGAGCTCCTTGTTGAGCTCCTCCCACTCGGGCGGCCACCTCGTCGGTGATCTCCGGCTCCAGGTTCAGCTCGGCGATGCCCTTGGTGATGTCCGGGTCGTCAACGTTGCCCGGGTTCTGGCTGTTCGTCGGCTGGATCGACTTGCCGTCCACCAGGAAGAAGAAGTTCTTCGGGTGGGGGAAGTCCTGGAACCAGTTCAGGAAGCCCGTCTGGGCCTTCGTCTTGGCGCTTCCGATGGTCTGGAAGTAGACGCCGCCGTCGAGGATCTTCGGCGTCGCCTTGAAGCCCATCTGGTTGAGCATGTCGGCGTACGCCTCGGTGACCTTGTCGGTCGGATCGTCGTTGTTGCCGTAGACGGTCACTTCCATGCCGTCCACGCCGGCGTCCTTGATCATCTGCCGCGCCGTCTCGAGGTCAGGCGGCTCGTTCGGGTTGCCCGCCGGGCAGTCCTCGACGTCGAGCGCCTTGTCGTAGCCCGGCAGGCCGGGCGGCAGGAACGAGCAGCCCGGTGCCAGCTCGCCCGCGAAGATGCGGGCCAGGGCGGGCTTGTCGACGCCCAGGTTGACCGCCTCACGAACCTTCGGATCGTCGAACGGCGGGAGCCTCGTGTTCATGAAGAAGTAGTACGTGGATGCCGCCGTCTGCTCGCGGTAGCGATCCGAGTACTCGGCCTTGACCTCAGGCTTGAGGTCGGCCGGGGGCGGATCCTGCATGTAGTCGAGCTCGCCCGAGATCACGTCCTGAGTCTGGCGCTGGGCCGACTTGACGATCTTGGTCGTGATCTTGTCGATCTTGGCCTCGGGGATGTCCGGGCCGAGGTCCGGGAAGTTCGGGTTCTTCTCGAGCACGAACTGCCGGTTCGGGACCGACTCGGTGACCATGTAGGTACCGACGCCCGGAGGCGGATCCTCCGTCATCTCCTTGCAGGGCGTGTCGCCCGGCACCGGAGCGGCGAACCACATGCCGAGCACGTGGGAGAACGAGCCGTCGGGCTCGGTCAGGTTGATCGTGATGTCACCGGTCTTGTCGTCGGTGACGATGCCCTTGATGTCGCCCTCGCACTCGCCGGCGTCGACGTAGTCCTGCGCGCCGTCAATACCGAGGAAGAACGCCGAACCACCCGACTCGAGATTGAGAACGCGCTTGATGGCGTGCTCGAAGTCGGAGGCCTTGACCGCCGAGCCATCGGAGTACTTGAGGCCCTCGCGCAGCTTCAGCTTGTACGTCTTGCCGTCCTCGGACACGTCGGGCAGCGCCTCGGCGAGTCCGGGAATCAGCTCAGAGCCCTCAGGCGCAGGCTTGTGCGGATAGGTGATGAGCGGCGTGTACACGAGCCACAGCGGCTCGATGCCGTTCACCGTGTAGGTGAGCGCCGGATCAAGGTGGTCAGGCTGCGACGTCTGCGAAATCGTTACAGAGCCGCCGCTCTTGCCGCCGCCGCCGCTGCCACCGCCGCTGTCTCCGCTGTCGTCGTCGTCGCCACAGGCGGCGATCACGAAGAGCGAGAGGGCGGCGAGGAGCAGCACCAGCGCACGTCTACCGTGCTTCCCCATTAAGTCTTCCCTCCAAATTTGCATAGGGCGAGCAGGGTGCCCGCCGCGCTGCAATGTACCCACGCGGTCCCTCATTAAGACGAGGTGCAACAAAAACCAAATCTGCGCTTAACGGGGCCCGGCCTCAGCCGGCGGCGCCCGGAGGGATGCGCAGAAGTTCTTCGCGCATAACCTGCAACGACTTGCGAATCAGGCGCGAGACGTGCATCTGGGAGAGCCCCACGCGCTGAGCGATCTGGGTCTGCGGGAGGCCCTCCTCGAAGCGCATACGAAGGATCTCGCGCTCGCGCGGAGGCAGCCTGTCGAGTGCCGGCTCGAGCGCGGCGCGCTGCTCGGAGCGCTCGAAGCCCTCGTCCTCGCCGCCGATCGTCTCGAGCGGGTCGAGGTCCTCCTCGCCGCCCGGGCCGGTCGAGAGCGACACGGTCGAGTAGGCGGACCCGACCTCCATCGCCTCGAGCACCTCCTCCGGCGAGGTCTTGAGCTCCTCGGCGATCTCACCGATGCTGGGCGAGCGCCCGAGCCGGGCGGTGAGGCGCTCGATCGCCCCCGACATCGAGGCGTTCAGCTCCTGCAGGGCGCGCGGCACGCGTATCGCCCAGCCCTTGTCGCGGAAGTGACGCTTGATCTCGCCGACCACGTTCGGCGTCGCATAGGTGGCTAGCGAGACCTCGCGCGCCAGCTCGAAGCGGTCGATCGCCTTGATCAGGCCGATCGCGCCGACCTGCTCGATGTCCTCGAGCGCCTCGCCGCGGCCGGCGTAGCGGCGGGCGAGCGAGCGCACGAGCGGCAGGTGACGCTCGATCAGCTCCTCGCGCGCCGTCATGTCGCCGCGGTCGTGATAGCGGCGGAGCAGCTCACGGTCCTCTTCCCGTGCCTTTTCGCCGGACACGTCGTTACGGCGCTGTGGCACGTTCACACGATGCCCTTGCGCTTGACGAGGCGGACGACCACCCGGCCGTCATCGACCGTCTCGACGCCGAACGAGTCCACAACCGTCTGAAGGATGCGCCGCAGCGTCAGCACGCCGGGCCGCCCGTCGCCGTCGGCGAGGGCCTCCGCGATGGCGCTCGTCGACAGTGGGCCCACGCGCGCGCGAATGCCGTCCTCGACGATCTCGAAGGAGAGGCTCACGCTGCCGACCTGACCCGCCTCGGCAAGCAGCCGCTCCACGGCGAGTTGTAGATCGTCGATTTCCTCGAACGCGAAATCGACACGCTCAGCGATGCCTCCGATGATCAGGCGAACGACCGCCTGAAAGTCGCCGGAGAGCGGCGCCTCGAGCTCGATGAGCTCTCGCTCGGCAGCCTGATTCACAGCGGTTCCCCGATCGTCCCGTACCCCACGACTGCGTCTTCACTCATGAGGCAGGCGAGCTGCCCGGGCGCGATCGCGTCGGCCGCCTCGGCGAGCTCGACGACGAGCCGTCCCTCGCCGGCTGGTGCGACCGTGCAGGGGAGCGGGCTGGCGTGATAGCGCAGCCGCACCGTCTGCACGTCGGCGGCCGTCCGGTGAAGGCAGGCCTCCTCGAGTGCCACACGTGTCGTGGCGAGTGCCTCCCTCGGCCCGACGACGACGCGATTGCTCTCCGCGTCGCGCTCGAGCACGTAGAGCGGGTTCGGTGACGCGACCCCCACCCCACGCCGCTGGCCGACCGTGAAGTTGTGCTGACCGTCGTGGCGGCCGAGCACCGTGCCGCTCCGGTCGACGATCTCGCCGGGGCGCCGCAGGCGCGGCCCGCCGTGGCGCTGCAGGAAGGCGCGCCCGCCGAGGCCGGCAACGAAGCACAGGTCCTGGCTCTCGCGCTTGTCCGCCACCGGCAACCCGGCCTCGCGCGCCAGTCCGCGGACGGCGTCCTTGGTCAGCGCGCCGAGCGGGAACGTCAGCCGGTCGAGCAGCTCCGGATCGAGCCGCGCCAGCATGTAGCTCTGGTCCTTGGACTCGTCGACGGCGCCGCGCACGAGCGGTCCGCGCTCGTCCCGCGCGATGCGCGCGTAGTGCCCGGTGGCGAGCCGTGCCGCACCGAGCGTGCCGGCGAGCTCGAGCATCGCGTCGAAGCGCACCTCGCCGTTGCAGCGCACGCAGGGATTGGGGGTGCGCCCGGCCGCGTAGCCCGCGACGAAGCCGTCCACCACCTCGGCGCGAAAACGCTCACGCAGATCGAGCGTCACGTGCGGCAGTCCCATCCCGTGAGCGAGCAGGCGCGCGCCGAGCACAGCCTGCGGCGAGCAGCAGCTCCGCTCGCCGTCAGTCGCCGGGTCCGACCACAGCTCGAGGGTCACCGCCACGACCTCGTCGCCCGCGTCCAGGGCAAGCTGGGCCGCGACCGCGCTGTCGACGCCGCCGCTCATCGCGACGAGCGTGCGGCGCGGATTGCCCTCGAGGCGCGGCAGCCCGGCCCTGGCGACGGCCCCGAGCGCACGATGGAGCGCGTCGGCCGCGAGCTCGGCGACGTGGCGCTTCGGGGGCACGAGCCCGCCCAGCGCGGCGTCGACCTCGTCGGGCCCGACGCGCGCGGCATCGAGGAAGGCCTCTCCCTCGACCAGCTCGACGACGACGCTTCCGGCCGCCGTCAGCGCACCGCAGCCCTCGGCGTCGAAGCCCGCCTCGGCGATGCGCTCACCCTCGACCCGCACGCTCACGCGCAGCACGTCGCCGCAGGGCGCGCCTCCGGCCACGCCCGCGTGGGGCGTGTCAGCGAGAACGCCCCGTCCGGACGGGGCTTCGAGGTGTTCTGCAAACGAACGCAAGATGAGCCAACGCTACCGCGCGGAAGACGAACCTGAGGAGAAAGTTGGACGCTTCGAACCGGCGCGCCAGCCTTTGTCAGGCGAGCGAAAACCAAGCAGCCCAAGGAAGAGGCGGCGGGATCGTGCTCTGCACATCCCGCCGCCGATGACGCCGGGATGCGCCGGTTTGCAGCCGCCTGACAAAGGCTGGCCCCAGCCTGCCGCTGCCATCGAGAGTTGGGCCTGCTGTTTGGAGCAAGCGTGGGGGTCCTCCGCGAGGGGCCACGGCCCGGTCACGAGTGGGACTCCCGTCCCGGTGGTGTTCGGCTCAACTTGTACGACTGGCTGGCGTACAGGCTCGGGCCTTGGCCGAGGCTACCACCAAGCGCGGCGCTCGGCTACCGCCTTGACAGGGTCCGCCGGCGCTGGCTAGGGTCGGGTGGGTAAACGTTTTCCGGCAAGCGATGAGCGTCGACGCATCCACAGCCGCGGCCGCCCCGAAGGACGGGATGCGGGTGGTCGGGATCGCCATGAACGGCGTCACCGGGCGCATGGGCACGAACCAGCACCTCGTGCGCTCGATCCTCGCGATCCGCGAGCAGGGCGGCGTGCAGGGGCCGGACGGCCGGCCGATCTGGCCCGAGCCGCTGCTCGTCGGACGCAGCGAGGCGAAGCTGCGCGCGCTGGCCGAGGAGCACGGCCTCGAGCGCTTCACGACCAGCGTCGACGAGGCGCTTGCCGACCCATCCTGCGAGATCTACTTCGACGCCGCGGCGACGGCCGCCCGCGCCGCGGGGATGGAACGGGCGATCCGGGCGGGCAAGCACGTCTACTGCGAGAAGCCGTCCGCGGACTCGCTCGACACGGCGCTTCGGCTCGCGCGCCTCGCCCGCGACGCCGGCGTCAAGCACGGGGTCGTGCAGGACAAGCTCTTCCTTCCGGGCCTGCGCAAGCTGCGCACGTTGATCGACTCCGGGTTCTTCGGGCGGATCCTGTCCGTGCGCGGGGAGTTCGGCTATTGGGTGTTCGAGGGGCCGGAGCCGCCCGCCCAGCGGCCGTCGTGGAACTATCGCGCCGAGGACGGTGGCGGCATCCTGGCGGACATGCTGCCGCACTGGCGCTACGTGCTCGACGATCTGTTCGGGCCCGTGCGCGGCGTCTACACGCTGGCCGCCACGCACATCGGCGAGCGCGCCGACGAGCAGGGCAACCCGTATGAGGCCACCGCCGAGGACGCCGCCTACGCGACGTTCGAGCTCGAGGGCGGCATCGTCGCGCAGATCAACGCCTCCTGGTGCGTGCGCGTAGACCGCGACGAGCTGTTCGAGCTGCAGGTCGACGGCACCGAGGGCAGCGCCGTCGCGGGGCTGCGCGAGTGCCGCATCCAGACGCGCGACGCGACGCCGCGCGCCACCTGGAACCCGGATGTGGCGAACCCGATCGACTTCCGCGCCGGCTGGCGCGAGGCTCCCGGCGAGCAGGAGTACGACAACGGCTTCAAGGTCCAGTGGGAGCTGTTCCTCCGGCACGTCGTGCAGGGCGAGCCGTTCCCGTGGGACCTGTTCGAGGGCGCGCGCGGGATCCAACTCGCCGAGCTCGCGGAGCAGTCGTGGCGAGAGCGGCGCATGCTCGCGGTCCCGGAGCTGCCGGCATGAGCGTGTCGTCCGCGGCCGCGCTCCTGCTACCCCGTGGCGACGGGACGCTCGAGCAGTTCGTGCCCGGCGCGCCTGCCGAGTTCGAGCGCCCGCGCGAGCCGCTTCGCTCGCGCACCTTCATCGCGGCCGCGCACGTCGTGGCCGACCCGCTCGCGGGCGGCGACTCGGCGGGCGCGGCGATCGACTGGGACGCGACGCTCGCCTACCGCCGCCACCTGTGGTCGTGGGGCCTCGGCGTGGCCGAGGCGATGGACACGGCCCAGCGCGGCATGGGCCTCGGCTGGCCCGAGGCGCGCGAGCTGATCGCGCGCTCGGCGGCCGCGGCGAGTGAGTCGGGCGGGCAGCTCGCCGCCGGCGCCGGCACCGACCAGCTGCCGGCCGGCCAGGCTGCGTCGCTCGGCCAGATCCGCGACGCCTACCTCGAGCAGTGCGCCTTTGTCGAGGAGCAGGACTGTCAACCGATCGTGATGGCGAGCCGCGCGCTGGCCGCCGTGGCGAGCGGCCCGGCCGACTACCGCAGCGTGTACGACGCGGTGCTCGAGCGAGCGAGCCGGCCGGTGATCCTGCACTGGCTCGGCGAGATGTTCGACCCGGCGCTCGCCGGCTACTGGGGCGCGGGCGACGCGTACGACGCGCTCACGGTCGTGAGCGACCTGATCGCCGAGAACGCCGAGCGCGTCGACGGCGTCAAGCTGTCGCTGCTCGACGACGAGCTCGAGCAGCGCCTGCGCGATGCGCTGCCGGAGGGTGTGCGCCTCTACACGGGCGACGACTTCAACTACCCGGCCCTGATCGCGGCGGGCAGCGACGCGCTGCTCGGCATCTTCGACGCGATCGCGCCGGCCGCCTCGGCCGCGCTGCAGGCACTCGACGCCGGCGACGGCGTCCGCTTCGCCGAGCTGCTCGCGCCCACGGAGCCACTCGCGCGCAAGCTGTTCGCCACGCCCACCTACCACTACAAGACCGGGCTGGTCTTCCTCGCCTGGCTGAACGGCCACCAACGCCACTTCCACATGCTCGGCGGGCAGCAGAGCGCGCGCACGCTCGCCCACCTCGCCGAGCTGCTGCGGCTCGCCGACCGCGCCGGCCTGCTCGCGGACCCGCCGCTCGCCTGCGAGCGCATGCGGCGCCTGCTCGCGCTGGCCGGGGTCGATCAGTGAGCGCCGACCTCGCCCGGCTCTCCTTCAACCAGATCACAGCCGACCACCTCGACCTGGATCAGGTCATCGAGGCCTGCGCCGGCGCCGGGATCGGCTGGATCGCCCCCTGGCGCCACAAGCTCGTGCCGGGCGCGGGCGAGCGCATCCGCGCGGCGGGCCTGCGCGCGTCGAGCCTCTGCCGCGGCGGCTTCTTCCCGGCGCCGAGCGCCGCCGAGCGGCGCGAGCGTGACGCTGACAACCGCGCGGCGGTCGACGAGGCGGCCGCCGTCGGGACCGACCTGCTCGTGCTCGTCTGCGGGCCGGCCCCGGACGGCGACCTCGGGGCGGCGCGCAGGCAGGTCCTCGACGGAATCGAGACGCTCGCCCCGTACGCGACCGAGCACGGTGTCCGACTCGGCATCGAGCCACTCCACCCGATGATGATCGGCGAGCGTTCGGTGGTCGTGACGCTCGCACAGGCGCTCGACCTGGCCGATCGCTTCGACGCCGCGGCCGTGGGCGTCGTCGTCGACGCGTACCACGTCTGGTGGGACCCGGAGCTCGAGCGGCAGCTCGAACGGGCCGGCGAGCGCGTCTTCGCCTACCACGTCTCCGACTGGCTCGTGCCGACGCCCGACCTGCTGGCCGGCCGCGGCATGATGGGCGACGGCGTGATCGACCTGCCGCGCCTGCGCGGGCAGCTCGACGCCACGGGCTACGAAGGCCCCATCGAGGTCGAGGTGATCAACCCCGCCAACGCAGAGCTCTCCGCCGCGGAGCTGATGGCGACGGTCAGGCGGAGCTTCGCGGAGAGCTCGTAGCGCGGGCCGGCGTGCGGCGGCGCGCGGTCGTCGAGCGCGGCACCACCCGGTGCGGCAGCACGGTCTCGGGCTGCGACTCCTCACGCACGACGATGCGCCGCGCCGCGGCCGCGCCGAACTGGTACATCGGCACGCTCACGGTCGTCATGTCGCTGAAGCGGGCGAGCCGCGTGTCGGTCATGCCCGCCACCGAGATCCGTCCCGGGACCTCGACGCGCGCCTGGCGCAGCGCGGCCAGGGCGCCGACCGCGGTCTCGTCGTTCGCGCCGACGATCGCCTCGGGCGGCGCCGCCTCGGCGATCATCTGGAGCGTGGCGGCGTAGCCGCGCTCGTACGAGAAGTCGCCCTCGACCACGAGCGGCTCGGCGTCGGCGTCGCGCATCGCCTCGCGATAGCCGTCGAGCCGGTCCCGGCTCGCGTAGAGGCCCGGCGGACCGCCGATGAAGGCGATCTGGCGGTGGCCGAGCGAGAGCACGTAGTCGGTGATGTCATAGGCGGCGGAGCGGTTGTCGGCCACGATGTGAGGGCAGTCGAAGTCGCGTGTGGCGAGCGCGAGCACGCTGATCCCGCGGTCTCCTGCGCGCTCGACCGCTGCCGCCAGCTCAGCGCCCTGCGGATCCTCGATGTGCCCGCTGCCGGCGAACACGATGCCCTCGGCGTGGTAGTCGCACAGCACGCCGAGCTGCGCGACTTCGACCTCGGTGCGGCGGTCGGCGTTGCAGACGATCGTCATGTAGCCGGCGCGCCCGGCCACGTCCTCGACGCCACGCGTGATCTCCGCGAAGTAGGCGTCCTGGATGTCCCCCACCATCACGCCGATGATGCGGCTGCGGCGCGTGACGAGCGCCCGCGCGAGCGCGCTCGGCGAGTAGCCGAGCTCACGCGCGGCTTCGAGCACGCGCGCCCGGGTGGCCTCCGAGACCGGGTGGTCCGAGCCGCCCAACACGCGCGACGCGGTCGCGATCGAGACGCCCGCCGCCTCGGCGACGTGCGCGAGCGAGCCCGTTGAGCGCTGCCTGGTCAGCGCTCCTCCAGCTCTCGGAAAACGTTTTCAGCGCATTGGCTTGACATCGCGAGACCACCGGCAATAGCGTCGCGGAAAACGATAACCGGGGAAGGAGGTGTCGGCCAATGGCAACGGAGGTTGCACAGGGGCCCTGGGCCGGCAGGATCTTCGTCGACGGGGAGTTCAGCGAGCCCGAGGGCGGGCGCCGCGCGCCCGTCACGGACAAGGCGACGGGCGAGGAGCTGGCACAGGCGGGCGTCGCGTCCGAGGCCGATGTCGACCGAGCGGTCCGCGCGGCGAAGGATGCGCAGCCCGGCTGGGCGGCGCTCGGCTACGACGAGCGCGCGGGCCTGCTGCGGCGCGTGGCGCGCCTGCTCGAGGACCGCAGCGCGGAGATCGCCGCGCTGATCGTGCGCGAGACGGGCGGCATCCCCGGCAAGGCGGACTATGAGGTCGGCGCGTCGCAGAACGAGCTGTACGAGGCGGCCGCGCTCACCTCGCGCGCCACCGCCGAGGTCCTCCCCTCTCACAACACCGGCAAGCTGAGCCTGATCCAGCGCCTGCCGGTCGGGGTCGTCGCCGCGATCACGCCCTGGAACTTCCCGGTCGTGCTCGGCTTCCGCGTCGTCGCCCCCGCGCTCGCGCTCGGCAACACGGTGGTGCTCAAGCCGGCGCCCGAGACTCCGCTCACGGGCGCGCTGCTGATGGCCGAGCTGTTCGCGGACGCGGGTGCCCCGCCCGGCGTCTTCCAGGCCCTTCCAGGCGACGACGACACCGGACGCAAGCTCGTGGCCCACCCGGACGTGAACATGATCCACTTCACGGGCTCGTCGGCTGTCGGGCGCGAGATCGCGATCCAGGCCGCGGGCGACTTCAAGCGCGTCTCGCTCGAGCTCGGCGGCAACAACGCCTACGTCGTGCTCGACGACGCCGATGTCGACGAGGCGAGCATGCTCGGCGCCTGGTCCGCCTTCCACTACTCGGGCCAGACCTGCATCACGGCGAGCCGCCACCTCGTGGCCCGCAGCCTCTTCGACGGCTACGTCGAGCGCATGGCCGAGCGCGCCCGCGGCATCAAGGTGGGCGACCCGAGCTCGGGTGAGGTCGGGCTCGGACCGATGATCTCCGAGGGCCAGCTCGAGCGCGGCCACAAGATCCTCGAGGACTCTGTCGCAATGGGCGCGCGGGTCGTCGAGGGCGGCACCCACGACGGGCTCTTCTATCGCCCGACCGTGGTCGTCGACGTGACGACCGAGATGCCGGTCTGGACGGAGGAGGTCTTCGCCCCGGTGGCGCCCGTGCTCGCGTTCGACGACGACGCGGACGCGCTCGCGCTCGTCAACGACACGCCCTACGGGCTCGTCAACTCGGTCCTCAGCGGCTCCATCGAGCGGGGGCTGTCGTTCGCCGAGGGCGTTCGCTCGGGAATGGTGCACGTGAACGACGCCACCCCGCTCGACGAGGCGCACGTGCCCTTCGGCGGCGTCGGCCAGTCTGGCCTCGGCGGGCGGTCGGGTGGCGAGGCCAACCTCGAGGAGTTCACCGAGCGGCGCTGGATCGGCGTGCAGCGGACGCCCGTCGAGTACCCGTATTGATGCCCGACCCGGATGTGCTGATCATCGGCGCCGGCCCGTCCGGCGCCGTCACCGCCAAGCGACTCGCCGAGGCGGGCATGTCGGTCGTCTGCCTCGAGCAGGGCGACTGGCCGGACTACGAGCGTGCGCGCTCGGCGCACCCCGACTTCGAGCTGACCTCGGGGCAGTACTGGGCCTGGGACCCGAACGCCCGCCAGGGGCCGGGCGACTACCCGATCGACGACTCGGACTCCGACATCACCGCGCTGATGTGGAACGGCGTCGGTGGCGGGTCGGTCGTGTACGCGGCGCACTGGCAGCGCAACCTGCCCTCCGACTTCCGGGTGCGGTCGCTGGACGGCGTGGCTGATGATTGGCCGCTCACCTACGAGGAGCTCGAGCCCTACTACGTGCGCGTGGAGAAGGACTGGGGCGTCTCGGGCCACCCGAACGACACGGCCTTCCCGCCGGGTGAGGGGCCGCCGATGCCGCCCGTCCCGCTCTCGCCCATGGGCCGGCGCGTCGCGCGGGCGCATAACGAGCTCGGCTGGCACTGGTGGCCCGGTCCGAACGCGATCGCCACGCAGCGGTACGGCGCGCTGAACGCCTGCGTCCAGCGCGCCACCTGCCTGTGGGGCTGCGCCGACGGCGCCAAGGCCACCGTCGACCGCACCTACTGGCCCATCAACCAGAAGGCCGGGGTCGAGCTGCGCATCCGCTCGCGTGTGCGCCGGCTGCTCGTGGGCGGCGACGGGCTCGTCGAGGGCGCCGAGTACCTCGACTCGGACGGCAACGAGCAGGTCCAGCGCGCCGGCATCACGATCCTGTGCGCCAACGGGATCGGCACGCCGCGGCTGCTGTTCCTGTCGGGTACGGACGACGAGGGGCTGGCCAACTCGTCGGGCCTGGTCGGCAAGCGGCTGATGCTGCACCCCTTCGGCACCGTCACGGGGCTCTTCGACGAGGACCTGGAGAGCTGGCAGGGCGTGTGGGGCCAGCACATCCACTCGCTCGAGTTCTACGAGACGGACGAGTCGCGCGGCTTCGTCCGCGGAGCCAAGTGGGGCCTGCAGCCCACGGGCGGGCCGCTGTCGATGACGCGGTCCTATCCCTGGGGCCAGGAGAACGCCGTTTGGGGGGAGAGCTTTCACCGCGAGGTGAGGCGCCGGCTGGGTCACTCGGCGATGTGGGGGATCATCGCCGAGGACCTGCCGGAGGAGTCCAATCGGGTCACGCTCGACCGCGCCAACCCGGATGCGTTCGGCATCCCCGGCGTGAAGATCGACTACCTCAACTCGGAGAACTCCCAGACCCTGATGGCGTTCCACCGCGAACGGGCGCGCGAGTCGCTGCTCGCCGCCGGTGCCTATGACGTGATCATCGCGCCGTTCATCGAGGCCACCGGTTGGCACATCCTCGGCACCTGCAAGATGGGCGACGACCCGGCCGGCTCCGTCGTCGACCGCTGGGGCCGCTGCCACGACGTGCCCAACCTGTTCATCTTCGACGGCTCGGTGTGGCCGACGTCGTCCGGGATGAACCCGACCGCCACGATCGCCGCGCTCGCGTTGCGCTCGGCCGAGCATCTCGTGGAGGCACGCCGCGAGCAGCAGGTCGCCGCATGAGACCGTCGGTGCGCACCCGGCCGAGCCGGGTGCTTCCGCAATGAGTGCAATCGACCGCGAGACGCTCACCGCCCTGGCGGACGCACTGATCCCGGAGGCCGACGGAATGCCATCGGCGAGCCAAGCCGGCGCGACCGGCGCCCTGCTCGACGAGGTGCTGGCGGTTCGAGCCGACCTCGAGGAGCCGCTCGCGGAGCTGACCGCCGCGGCGCGCGGGTCCGATCCCGGCGCCGAGGTCAAACGCCTCGAGGCCGAGGACCCGCCGCTCTTCGAGGCGCTCACGACCGCCGTAGCGGGCGGCTACTTCCTGAGCGCGGACGTGCGCGAGCGGCTCGGCTACCCGGGCCAAATGGCGAAGAAGCTCGAGGACGACTTCGATCAGGAGCTGCTGCAGCCGGTGATCGACCGCGGCCCGATCTTCAGGCCGACTCCCTAGGCGGCGGCTGGTCCACCCTGATCCCCAGCTCCCTGAGCTGGCGGGCATCGACGGTTGCGGGCGCGCCGGTCAGCGGGTCGACGCCGCTCGCGGCCTTCGGGAAGGCGATCACGTCGCGGATCGACGGAGCGCCGGCGAGCAGCGCCACCATGCGGTCGATCCCGAAGGCGATCCCGCCGTGCGGCGGCGCGCCGTAGGTGAGCGCCTCGAGCAGAAATCCGAAGCGCTCGCGCGCCTCCTCCGGCCCGATGCCGAGCGCATCGAAGACCTTCTGCTGGACCTCGGGCGTCGAGATTCGGATCGAGCCGCCGCCGAGCTCCCAGCCGTCCAGCACGACGTCGTAGGCGCGGCTGCGCCAGGTTGCCGGGTCGGCGTCGAGGTCGCCGGTCGGGCTCGTGAAGGGATGGTGGAGCGCGTCGAAGCGCCCATCGTCGTCGTTCCACTCGAACATCGGGAAGTCGACTACCCAGAAGATGTCGTGGCCCTGCGGCTGCGCCTGCGCCACCTCGGGGCGCAGCACGCCGAGCACCTTGGCGGCCACGGCCGCCGCGTCGGCGACGATCAGGACCGCCTCGCCGGGCATCGCGCCGAGCCGCTCGGTGGCCGCGCGGATCTCGTCGTCCGAGAGGAACTTCGCGATGGGCGAGCGCCAGCCGCCGTCTTCCTCGACGACCGCCCAGGCGAGGCCCTTCGCGCCGAGCGACTGGGCCTGCTCGGTGAGCGCGTCGAAGCGGCTGCGCGGCCACTCGCCGCCGGCCTTGATCGCGCGCACGACGCCGCCCGACTCCACCGCCCCGGCGAACACCTTGAACTCGCTCCCGCCGAACACATCGGACAGGTCCTCGATCTCGACTCCCAGCCGCCGGTCGGGCCGATCCGAGCCGTAGCGCAGCAGCGCGTCGTCGTAGGTAATGCGCTCGATCGGGAGCGACACCTCGATGCCGCCGACCGCGAGCACCCGCTGCAGCAGGCGGTCGACGGTGTCGTGGACGTCCTCCTCCTCGACGAACGCCATCTCCACGTCGAGCTGCGTGAACTCGGGCTGGCGGTCGGCGCGGAAGTCCTCGTCGCGGAAGCAGCGCGCGATCTGAAAGTAGCGCTCCATCCCGCCCATCATCAGCAGCTGCTTGAAGAGCTGGGGCGACTGCGGAAGCGCGTACCAGGAACCGCGCACGAGCCGGCTCGGCACGAGGAAGTCGCGCGCCCCCTCGGGCGTCGAGCGGGTCATGATCGGCGTCTCGATCTCGAGGAAGCCCTCCTCCGAGAGCGAGTCGCGGATCTCCTTGACGACGTCGTGGCGGAGGATCATGCGATCGCGCATGGCCTCCTTGCGCAGGTCGAGGTAGCGGTAGCGAAGCCGCAGCTCCTCGCCCACCGGGTCGTCCTCGTCGATCTGGAAAGGCGGCGTCTCGGCGTCGGCGAGCTTGTCGAGCTCCGAAACCACGAGCTCGACCTCGCCGGTGGGAAGGTCGGGGTTGACCGCGCTCTCGTCGCGGCGAATGAGCTTGCCCTTCGCGCTGATCACGTCCTCGCCGCGCAGGCCGCCGGCGGCAGCGTGCGCCTCCGGGGCCTCCTCCGGGCGGAAGACGAGCTGCAGCAGGCCGGTGCGATCGCGCAGGTCGATGAAGATGAGCCCGCCGTGGTCTCGGCGGCGGTGCACCCAGCCGGCCACGAGGAGCTCCTCGCCGACGTCGTCCGCTCGCAGCTCGCCCGCCCAGTGGTCGCGGTACTCGTTCGGGCGCGGCAGCCTCAAGTGAGTGCCTCCCTGACGAGCGCGACCGCCTCGTCCGCGTCGGCCGCCTCGCGCTGCTCGCCGCTCGCCATGTCCTTGACGTCGATGGCGTCGCCGAGGATCACGGTGGTGCGCGCGCCGATGCGGTCGGCCTGCTTCAGCTGGCCTTTCATCGAACGGCCCGCCTGCTCGATCTCGACGCGGATGCCTTCGTCGCGCAGCCGCTGCGCCAGCGCGAACGCCGTCGCAACCGTATTCGGCTTCGCGAGCGCGATGTAGACGCGCTCCTCGGCGGCCGGCTCGAGCTCGGATGCGAGCAGGATGCGCTCGATGCCCGCCGCCCAGCCGACCCCCGGCGTGGACGGACCGCCGAGCTGCTCGATCAGCCGGTCGTAGCGGCCGCCGCCACCGAGCGCCGCCTGCGCGCCGAGGCGCGGCGACTCGAGCTCGAACACCGTGCGCGTGTAGTAGTCGAGGCCGCGCACCAGCGCGGAGTCGAGCTCGTACTCGAGGCCGGCGGCGTCGAGCAGCGCGCGCACCTCGGCGAAGTGCGCGGCATCGTCGGGGTCGAGCCGGTCGAGCAGGCGAGGCGCGGCGGCCATCACGGCCCTCGTTCCCTCGTGGTCGGCGTCGAACGCGCGCAGCGGGTTCTGCTCGAGGCGCGCGCGCACCTCATCGGAGAGCTCGTCCTCGCGCGCGCGTAGGTACGCGCGCAGCTCATCGACGTAGTCCGCGCGCGTCTCCGGCGTGCCGAGGCTCGAGATGCGTACGCGCGCCGGACCGGCGCCGGACCGCTCGACCAGCTCGCACAGCAGCAGGATCAGCTCGGCGTCGATGCTCGGGTCGTCGGAGCCGAGCGCCTCGACGTTCAGCTGCGTGAACTGGCGGAAGCGGCCCGCCTGAGGCGCCTCGTGGCGAAAGAAGGGACCCCAGGTCCAGAGCTTGACCGGCTGCGCCAGCTTGTGCATGCCGTGCTCGACGTAGGCGCGGCAGAAAGCCGCCGTCGCCTCGGGACGCAGCGTCAGCGAGCGGCCGGCCTTGTCCTCGAAGGTGAACATCTCCTTCTGGACGATGTCGGTCGACTCCCCCACCCCCCGCGCGAACAGCTCGGTGTCCTCGAACACCGGCGTCTCGAAGGGCTCGTAGCCGGCACGGCCGAGGATCTCCTCGGCCAGGCGCATGAGCCGCAGGCGGCGGCGTGCGACTGCCGGCGGGACGTCCTGGGTTCCGCGCGGCGCCTGGAGCTTCCCGCTCACCTCGCCAGCTCGGCGAGGAAGGGGTTGCTCGCGCGCTCCGCGCCGAGGCTCGTGAGGCCCATGTGGCCCGGGTAGACGGCGGTCTCGGGCGGCAGCGTGTCGACCAGCATCCGGATCGACTCCATCAGCGTGTCGTGATCGCCGTGCGGCAGGTCGGTTCGCCCAATCGACTGCTGGAAGAGCACGTCGCCCGAGAAGACCGCCGATTCGTCCGGGATCGAGAAGGTCACATGCCCGGGGCTGTGCCCGGGCGTGTTCAGCACGTCGATCTCGAAGCCGGCGAGCTCGAGCTGCTCGCCGCCCTTGAGCGTGTGCTCGGCCTTGTGGTTCTCGAAGGGGCCGAAGCCTGGCCAGGGCACGAAGCGGTTGATGTCCTCGAGCACGAACGCCTCGATCTCGGGGACCCAGACCTCGGCGCCGGTCGCCCGCGCCACCTCGGCGACGGCGCCGATGTGATCGAAGTGGGTGTGCGTGATGAGGATCCCGTCGAGCGTCACGCCGAGTGAGTCGAGCGCGCCGAGCAGCTTGTCGGCCTCGTCGCCCGGGTCGACGATCAGGGCACGGTCGCTGCCGTCGCGGCGGAAGATGAAGCTGTTCTCGGCCACCGGGCCGACGGTGAACATGCGCACGTCCATGGCTAGCCGCTCTGTGCCTTCTTGCGCAGGCGGTAGCGGTGGATCATCGTGTCGGTTGCGAAACCGAGCGGGATGTAGAGCAGGAACATGAGCGCCGCCAGCACCGCACCCGCGCCCGGCGGCCTCTTGAACAGCACCACCAGCAGCACGCCGAAGACCACCGCCGCGATGGCCGCGCGGTTGACGGCGGCCCGCCAGGTTGGCGGCTTGTCGAAGCGCGCGCCGCGCCGCTGGCGCGCGATCTGCTTCGCGTCCCCGCGCGTCTGAGAGCGGCCGGTCTTACCGGCGCGCTCGATCGTCCCGGCGGGAGTGCCGCGGTGCTTGCGGGTTCGCTTGCGCTTCGTCTGGGCCATGGGCGGATCGACGTTACCGGATGGCCGCGAGCGCATCCTCGATCAGATGGCGCTCGGGATCGAAGCCGCGCAGCGGAACGTCCTCGGGAAAGCCCTCGAAGGCAGCCCGCGGAGCGAGCCCGATCAGCTCCGCCTCGGCGACCGGCGCGCGTTCGCGGACCCGCTCGACGAGCTCGCGCAGCGGCACCGCCCGATGATCGTGAACGTTGGTCGACACCTGGGCGCGCCCACGCTCTTCGAGATAGAGGCCGAGCGCCCTCACGCCCGGCAGGCCGCCGCCCGACTCGCGCAGCTCAGCGGCGATCGACTTTGCGAGCTCGACGTCGTCGCTGGCGAGGTCGACGTTGAACGCGATCAGCGGCGGCCGCGCCGACGCGAGCACTGCGCCGGCCGTCGGGTGGGCGCGGCGCGGGCCGTAGTCCGGGACGAGCTCGCCCGACTCGATTCGCTGTCTGAGCGCCGCCGGGCCGCCGCGACGGATGTCGGCGCGCTCACGCTGCTCCGGCCGCGTCGCCAGCTCGCCGTACAGGAACACCGGCACTCCGAGCTCCTCCCCCACGAGTCCGGCGGCGGTCAGCACCTCGGCGCAGGCGGCGCCGCGACGCTCGTCGTCCAGGTACACGACCGGCATCACGTCGAGCGCGCCCACGTGCGGGTGGATGCCGTCATGGGCCGAGACGTCGATCCGCTCGATCGCCGCCCTGGCGAGGTTCAGGAGCGCGGGCGCCAGCTCGCCCTGCGGCGCCGCGAGCGTGAACACCGCGCGGTGATGGTCGGGATCGGTGTGCAGGTCGAGAAAGCGAGCCGGCGCGAGCGAGCGCTCGATCGCCTCGAGCGCGGCGAGGTCCCGGCCCTCGCTCACGTTGGGCACGGCCATCAGCAGCGGCGGCTCCGGCATCGAGCTGAAGGCTAAATGCACCACGTGCGAACGTACCGCGCATGGCGCGATGGAGTGAGGTCG
>CAWFBT010000008.1:0-120856 GCA_963814095.1 uncultured Thermoleophilaceae bacterium
CGGGCGCGTCTCGGCTCCGTCGCCGCTGACTGTTGCGTGGGACGAGATGCAGCCATCCACCGGCTGCCAACTCGCCCCTGCCACGCTCCCCGCTTGTGCGAAGGAAGCAGGCGGCCGGCGGCACCGCCAAATGGCTGCCCCAACGGATCGAGGCTCGGACGCCCGCGTACCGTCCTGCTCAGTCCTCATTCAGTCCTCAAACCGCCGTAAATCGGCGTGAAACCCTAGACACCCACCTCGCCGCAGGCGGGCGAGAAACCTGCTGTTTGCAGGCAGGTTCTGACCGACCCCCTCCCCCGCGCTCTGCTTGCCATGCAGAAGGTCGTGGGTTCGAATCCCATCAGCCGCTTTTCGGGTTCTCCTTGCAAATCTGCACTTTCTGAGGCCCGTTCGAACATGTTGGAATGGCTGCGCCTCACTCGGCCACTATCGGCCGAAATCCGGCCCCTTGGGTCGCTTCAGGTCAAGAGCATGGCCGTCGAGCACGACGAGAGCTGAAAACGGACCAGACTCGGAAATCGCCGGACAGAGGAGAAGTTCGTCCTCTGTTCGGCCCTTCCCTCTCTGAAAGGATCGGCAGTGCGAAGGACAGTCCTAGGAGCAGTGGTCGCTTGCGCGATGCTCGCCATCCCCGCTTCCGCTAATGCCGCTCAGTCTGCGAATTACAAGTGGCCCGGGTTTCTCAAGGGGAGCGTGACGGGCTCCACCTATGACTTCTACCCGGGGGAACCTGCCGGGCAGTCCAGCCCTTGCGGTGGCTGCGCTCCCGTGCCCACGCCGGCCAGCCCAAGTAGCACGACCACCGATCGCTGGCGGATTCCCGATCTCAAGCTGAAGCGCGAGCGGGTCAAGGTCCTCGGCAACCAGATCCAGGTCGTCTACAGGATCGCGGACGGGACCGTGACTCGGAGCCATCAAACGTCTAGCAGTTGCATAGGCCCCATTAGCTTCACCGAGACGTTCTCGCTGAAGGGCGCCAAATGGGATGTGGATTCACGCATCACCTTCTTCGGCCCGAAGACGGGCCGCTACAAGAACCGTTGGCGGATTCACGGACAGATCGGCCTCATTCGTCAGAAGCAGGTGGGATGCCCCGTCGGCGAGTCGGCCATGATCGGTCTGCCCGAGCTCGTCTCTGGGACCAAGGTTGGCGAACCAGCCCCGGTCGCCAGGCCGGGAAAGAGAGCACGGCTGAGCTCTCATTACCACAGTGACCTCGGCGGGGTCAGTGACCGCAAGAACGCGCTGACCATCCGCCTCCCGCGCTGAACCTGCTGAGGCGCGCGCCTGGCTTCTCAACGAAACAAAGGACTCGCGTGCTCAGAAAAACAATCCTAGGGGCGGTGGCCGCTTGTGCAATGCTCGCGATTCCTGCTTCCGCAAACGCCGCTCAGGTGCAGGCGTTCGGCACGAATATCGCCGTCTCTGACTACGCGGCGCAGTTCGCGGACGACATTACGCTCACGAAGGTCGGTTCCTCCATCCGCATCGTCAATAACGCCGGCAATCCGGCCGAGCCGCTGCTGCTCATCGCCGAGCAGCCGAGCCCGGTCCCGGTGCCCGACAGCGGCCAGTTGTCTTGCTCACAGGACAACCCGCGTCAGGTGACATGCACGCGCCTCACGGGCGGTCCGCCAACCGCGATCGGCATCTCTACGGATTCAGGCAACGACACGGTGACAGTCGGCCCACATTCGGCCGATGAGTCGGTCACGGTGGATACGAAGTCCGGCAGCGATACGGTCAACGTCGAAAACGGGTCGGCCGACAACGTTGCCTGCGGCGATGACGTTGACACGGCTCGGGTCGATGCACATCCGCTCGATACGCTCCTGCCACCGTTCACTAGCTGCGAGACCCTGATTGGCAACGGCGTCGCCCAAGGTCTCGGTGCGCCGAACCCCACGGCTCCGGTAGTGCCCGCGAAGCTGAGCCTCGGTCCGGTGCTTAGTCCTCACCGGGGCAAGCTCCTCGTCGCTGCCAGGGTCAACGGCCCCGGCGTGGTGACGGGCAAGGCGACCAAGGGCAAGAAGCTGCTCGCCAAGGGCAGCAAGACGGCGACCAAGGCGGGCGCAGTCACGCTCACGCTGAAACCGACCAAGGCGGGCAAGCGCCTGCTCAAGAGCAAGCGCTCGGTCAAGGTCAAGGTCAAGCTGGCCTTCAAGCCGACCACGGGCGCGACCATTGTGAAGTCGATCAGCTCTCGGCTCCGCAGGTAGCTCGTCTTAGGCTGACGCCGTTGTCGCGCATGCACTCGGCGAACTTCACCGCCTGCTCCTGATTGGCGGCGGCGTCGTTGCCGGTCCTAGTGCGATCAGACGCGTTCGAACAGCCCGCCCCGATCAGGGCGACCATGGCAAGGGTGGCCAGCGGCCGCAGCTTCCTGAGCGTGCTCGTCACTGCTGCATCCTCGGGTCCTGGGTGGGGTCGGCATACATGGGCGGACAGCCCTGATCGATGGCTTCGGGGCGCAGTTCGTAGTGCCAGGGTTCGTTGCCGTAGATCTGGCACAGCCCGTAATCGGCGCCGTGCTCGGAGAGCCACGCCGTGGCATCGGGCCCAACGTCGACCGCGTCCCCCGACACGTGAGCAGACGTCTCCGCGGTGGCCACCCAGCGGGCGGCTTCCTGTTCGGATCCGTACTTCGAGACCGCCTCGCGAAAGAGCTGATCCTGGTACTCCGGGGAACGCCAGCCACTGTCGACGAAGAACCCGACCCCGTCGTCGGCGGCATCAGTTGCAGCTTGGCGCAGGGCACCGAGCAGATCGGGATCGAGGTTGGCTACACCCGGAATCTCGTCAAAGACCGTCGTGCCGTCGGGGACGGCACTCTCAGCCTCGCCAAGCGCACCTCGGTGCTCACCGCGAAGGACATCGAGGGGTGATGAGGCCGTCGAGGACGAGGATGCCAGCCACTGGTAGCCGAGGGCTGCGGCGATCGCCGCGATGACGACTAGCAGGCCGGCGATCCGGATCCTGCGAATCCGAATTCGACGGGTCGTTGTTCGTGCTGGTTCGCTGTGGGTCACGCCTCCAGTCAAGGCAGCGCGGCGTTGCCGGCACGTATGTGGTTTTCGATATGCCGACGATATGCGCCAGCCCTAGCATCGGAGCATGCGCGTGCTGCTCGTTGAGGACGAGCCCTATATGGCGGAAGCCATCCGCGATGGCCTACGCCTGGAAGCGATCGCGGCAGACATCGCCGGCGACGGCGACACCGCTCTGGAGCTGCTGAGCGTCAATGCCTACGACATCGCCGTCCTCGACCGAGACATTCCCGGACCTACCGGTGACGAGATCGCCAACCGCATCGTCGCCTCCGGCAGCGGCATGCCGATCCTCATGCTCACCGCTGCCGACCGGCTCGACGACAAGGCCTCCGGGTTCGAGCTCGGCGCCGACGACTACCTCACGAAGCCGTTCGAGCTCCAAGAGCTCGTGCTTCGTCTCAGAGCGCTCGACCGCAGGCGCGCCCACAACCGGCCGCCTGTGCGGGAGATCGCAGGTCTGCGGCTGGATCCGTTCCGCCGCGAGGTCTACCGCGACGGCCGCTACGTTGCGCTGACCCGCAAGCAGTTCGCAGTGCTCGAAGTGCTCGTCACTGCCGAAGGCGGTGTCGTCAGCGCCGAAGAGCTCTTGGAGCGAGCATGGGATGAGAACGCAGACCCGTTCACCAACGCCGTGCGCATCACGGTCTCGGCACTGCGCAAACGGCTCGGCGAACCCTGGATCATCGCCACCGTGGCCGGCGTCGGGTACCGCATCGACACAGCGCCCGGCACCGGGCGTGAGGGAGGAGATCGTGGATAGAGCGCCTGGTTTGAGCGTTCGCCTCAAGCTCACCCTCAGCTACGCCGGATTCCTCATGCTCGCCGGCGTCTTGCTGCTCGCCGTCGTGTGGGTGTTCCTCCTGCGCTACGTACCCGACCAGGAGGTCCTAAGAGGACCCGGCGGCTTCACACCCGGCGGCTTCAGTCCCACCCGCTCCGACCTCCTGGACGCTTTCGCTCCGAAGGCGGCCATCATGTTGGCGTTCCTGCTGGTGTTCAGTCTCCTGGGAGGGTGGCTTCTCGCCGGCCACATGCTCGCCCCCCTGACTCGCATCACAAACGCCACACGGATGGCCGCGACCGGCTCCCTCTCCCACCGAATCCAGCTGGAAGGCCGCAAAGACGAGTTCCGCGAACTCGCCGACGCCTTCGACACCATGCTCGCGCGCCTCGAAGCACAGGTCGCCGAACAGCAGAGATTCGCTGCCAATGCCTCACACGAGCTGCGCACCCCGCTGGCGGTCACGCAGACCCTTCTCGACGTGGCCCGCAACGATCCGAACCGCGACAACGGCGAACTTGTCGATCGCCTCCACGCCGTCAACACCCGAGCGATCGACCTCACTGAAGCATTGCTCCTGCTCAGCCGCACCGACCAGCGGTCCTTCACCCGCGAACACATCGACCTGTCCCTCATGGCGGAAGAAGCCACCGAAACGCTCCTCCCCCTCGCAGAAAAACGCGGCCTCACCATCGAGACCTCCGGCGACGTGACCCACACCATCGGCTCACGCGCGCTCCTGCTGCAGATGACTACGAACCTCGTGCACAACGCGATCGTCCACAACCTGCCTGAACAGGGCACCGTGTGGGTCACGACCAGCGTTCACCCCAAGAGCGTCGTGCTCACTGTCGAGAACACCGGCGAGACGCTCACCCCACAGTTGGTTTCCACGCTTGGCGAGCCGTTTCTTCGCGGCCCCGGACGCATACGCACCGAGCACGCAGGTGTCGGCCTCGGCCTGGCAATCGTCAAAAGCATCACCCAAGCACACGGCGGAACCGTGACCCTCACCCCCCGCCCCGCCGGGGGCCTCTGCGTCGCGGTGCGACTACCCGCACCTTCGCCGCCGATGAGCTGAGCCGCCTCGCCCGCCATCCCTCCAAGACCCGGAGGCGGGCCGCCGGCTTATCGGTCGATTCGGGCTTGCATCGCGGCGGGGTAGCGCTCGCCTTCGATCTTGATCCGCGATAGGACGCCCTCGATCCGGGCCAGGTCGTCGGCGACGAGCTCGACCTCAGCGGCCCCGACGTTCTCCTCGAGGCGGTGCACCTTGGTCGTGCCCGGGATTGGCACGATCCACGGCCGCTGAGCCAGCAACCAGGCCAGCGCCAGTTGCGCCGGCGTGACGTCCTTTTCCGCCGCGATCTCGGCCAGAAGGTCGACGAGCTCTTGGTTGGCCGAGCGGGCCTCTGCCGAGAAGCGAGGCCCGACGCGACGGAAATCGCCCTCGGCGAATTCTGTCGAGGCGTCGATGGCGCCGGTCAGAAACCCCTTGCCGAGTGGGCTGTATGGGACGAGGCCGATGCCGAGCTCCTCGAGGGTGGGGAGGACCTTGGCTTCCGGTTCACGCCACCACAGCGAGTACTCGCTCTGCAGCGCGGTCACCGGTTGCACTGCATGGGCGCGTCGGATCGTCTCCGCGCCGGCCTCCGAGAGACCGAAATGGCCGACCTTTCCTTCGGCGATCAGCTCCTTGACCGTGCCGGCGACCTCCTCCATTGGCACGTTCTGATCGACACGGTGTTGGTAGAAGAGATCGATCCGGTCGGTCTGAAGGCGCCGCAGCGACTCCTCGGCCACGGTGCGGATGCGCTCCGGCCGACTGTCCTGGCCCTTTTGTGAGTTTCCCTCCTCGAAGCCGAACTTGGTTGCGATCACGACCTGGTCGCGGATCGGGGCCAGCGCCTCCCCGACAAGCTCCTCATTCGTGAACGGGCCGTACGTCTCGGCCGTGTCGAAGAACGTGACTCCAAGCTCGTGCGCGCGCCGGATCAGCCCGATTCCGTCTTCCTTGTCCGTTGCCGGGCCGTAGCCGAAGCTCAGCCCCATGCATCCGAGCCCGAGCGTCGAAACCTCGAGACCCCCGCTGCCCAAACTGCGCGTTTCCATCCTGCTCCTTGTCTTGATCGTTTGAACCCACGACCGGCCGGTCCATCAGACCGAGCTCACGTCGAGCAGGGACTTGATGGCGCGACGCTCGTCCATGGCCGCGTAGCCCTCGCCGACGCCGTCGAGGTCAGTCTCGAAATCGAAGACGCGCCCGGGATCGAACCGGTCCTCGAGCACGTCGTCGAGGAGCTCGGGGATGTATGCCCTGACAGGCGCGGAGCCTCCCTGAAGGCCCTTGTTGTGAAAGAACATCTCGCTCATCGGCGGCTCGACCCCGTGCGGCACGCCGACGTAGCCGACTGTCGAGCCCGGGCGCGAGATGGCGAAGGCCGTCTCCATCGCCTGAGCGGTCCCGACGCATTCCATTGCCGCGTCGACTCCGACGCCGTCGGTCATCTCCATGATCGCCTCCGTCGCCGCCTCGCCACGCTCGGCCACGATGTCTGTGGCGCCGAAGTCGCGGGCCATCTGCTGACGGTCGTCGTGGCGGCTCAGGGCGATGATCCGCTCGGCGCCGATGCGATTGGCGGCAAGAACGGCCGAGAGACCGACCGCTCCGTCGCCGACCACGGCGACGATTCTGCCCGGCTGAACGTTTGCGCAGACGGCGGCGTGGTGGCCGGTGCAGAACACGTCGGAGAGCGTGAGCAGCGAACGAAGCGCTTGATCGGAATGACCCGACCCCGGCACCGAGACCAGGGTCCCGTCGGCCAGCGGAACGCGTACCGCCTCGCCCTGGCCGCCGTCCCCGTTGCTCGGGTAAAAGCCACCGGAGGAGCAGGCGCTGGTGATGCCGTGCCGGCAGTGTGGGCATGTGCCGTCGCTGAAGGCAAACGGTGAGATGACGAGCTCGCCCGTGTCGATGTTCTCAACGTCGGGGCCGACCTCTTCGACCACGCCGATGAACTCGTGGCCAATCGGTCCCGGCTCAAACTCCGAATCGCCGCGGTAGTACCAGAGGTCCGATCCGCAGACACAGGACAGGACGACCCGGACGACGGCGTCGGTCGGCTCCTTGATGACCGCGTCGGGACGTTCGGTGACGCTGATTGATCCCGGTGCTTCGAATACCGCTGCTCGCATCTGGCTGTGCCTCCTTGCCGTAGTGGGTGCTTGGCTCGCATGCCGCCTTCCGTACGATTGCGTACTCGACTTGGCGGCCTTCATCGATCGCTACGGCCAAGAGTGGAACGACCACGATCCGGTGCCATTCGTTGCTAGGCCCTCCGGCGCGGGTTAGTGTGGCGAGGGTTCCCGACCCAGCGCAGACCAGGGAGGGGACCAGGATGTTCACGGGGGCGACGCGCTGACAAGAGGGCGAGGCTCCCGGCCGTCAGCAAACCGAGGAGCGCGCCTTCATGTCCATCGCCGCCGAAGCAACAGCCATCCGCCCGTTCCGGATCGATGTTCCGGAGGAACAGCTTGCTGAGCTGCGCCGCCGCATCGCCGCGACGCGCTGGCCGTCCACCGAGCTCGTCGCCGATCGCTCGCAGGGCGTGCAGCTGGCGACGATGCAGGCGCTCGCCAGCTACTGGACGACCGACTACGACTGGCGCGCGTGCGAGGCGAGACTCAACGCGCTGCCGCAGTTCACGACCGAGATCGACGGGGTCGAGATCCACTTCATCCACGTCAGGTCGCGGCATGAGAATGCGTTGCCGCTGATCATGACGCATGGCTGGCCCGGCTCGGTCGTCGAGCTGCTGGAGACCGTCGGCCCGCTGACCGACCCGACCGCTCACGGCGGCACGCCCGAGGACGCATTCCACCTGGTGCTGCCGTCACTGCCCGGTTACGGGTTCTCCGGCGAGCCGGCCGAGCTCGGCTGGGACGCCAGCCGCACCGCACGCGCGTGGGCGGAGCTGATGCACCGCCTCGGCTACACCCGCTACGTCGCCCAGGGCGGCGACGTGGGTGCCCTCGTCACGGACCTGATGGGCCGCCAGGCGGTCGAGGGTTTGGCCGGCTACCACCTGAACCTGCTCACGGCGGTGCTCGCAATCGGCGATCAACTGCCCAAGGAATCCGAACAGGAACGCGCAGCGGGCGAGGCGGTCGCCACGTTCAGGGAGGACGGCTTCGGCTACTTCCTCGAGATGGCAACGCGGCCGCAGACGATCAGCTACGCCCTGCTGGATTCGCCCGTCGCGCTGGCGGCCTGGTTGCTCGACCACGACACGGACAGCTACTACAAGATCTCCCGCGCGTTCGTCGACGGCGAGCCCGTGGGCAATCTCACCCGGGACACCATCATCGACAACATCACGCTGTACTGGCTGACCGGCACCGGCGCCTCGTCGGCCCGGTCGTACTGGGAGGACGCACGAGCGCTGGCCGCAGCGCTTGCGAGCGGCCAGCCTCCCCCTGCGGTCTCGGTTCCGGTCGGCTTCACGACATTCCCCGGCGAGATCTGGGCCACCCCGCGCAGCTGGGCCGAGGCGGTCTACCCCGGGCTCGCCTACTTCAACGAGGTCGACAGGGGCGGCCACTTCGCCGCCTGGGAGGAGCCGGAGCTCTTCTCCAGCGAGATGCGAGCCGCATTCAGCTCTCTGCGCTGACGACGCCATCACGTTCGCCGGTCGAGTGTGGCGTCGTCGAATGATCGTGGGTCCTCGGCGGGCTCGAGATGCGTGAGCACCGTGAGGTATGGAAGGCGGGCGCGGAGCTCCGTCTCAATCGCCTCGGCCATGTTGTGTCCGCGCTGGACGCTCCAGCTGCCGGGAACGACCACGTGCACCGACATGAAGGCCTGCGAGCCGGCCTGGCGAGTTCGAAGCGCGTGGAACGCGACACCGTCACGCCGGAACGGCTCGAGGATCTCGTCGATCTGGCGGACCTCCGGCTCACTGAGAGCGCGGTCCATCAGCCCGGCCCCTGAACGCCGGATGAGTCCGGCGCCCGCGAGCAGGATGTTGGCGCCGACGGCCAACCCGATCAGCGGGTCCAGCCGCTCCCATCCGGTGAGCGCCACCCCGGCCACACCGACGATGACGCCCACAGATGTCACGACGTCGGTGATCAGGTGCTTGCCATCGGCCTCGAGGATGATCGAACGCCCGCGCCGGCCCGCGCGCAGCAACATGTAGCCGACGCCCAGGTTGATCGACGACGCGACCGCGGAGACCGCCAGGCCGACGCCGACATCGTCGATTGGCTGCGGGTCGAGCAGGCGATCGATCGCCGTCACAGCGATGCCGATGGCGGCGACGAGGATCAGCGCCCCCTCAACGCCGGCAGAGAAGTACTCAGCCTTGGCGTGGCCGTAAGCGTGCTCCTCATCGGCGGGCTTTATCGCCCAGCGCAACGCGAGCAGACCGATGACGGCCGCGACCAGGTTGACGACGGACTCGGCGGCGTCCGACAGCAGGCCGACCGACCCCGTGAGGAGCCACGCGACGGTCTTGAGTGAGATCGTCGCGACAGCCGCCGCAATGGACAGCCATAGAAGACGAAACAGGCGCCTCTGGTCCACCGTGCCGACTGCCATCCAGTCAGGATGCCCGGTCGCGGGACATGTACGTGGCTTCCGGCGCCGGAAGCGGAAGCCGCGCGCCTTAAGAACCGGCCGCGTCCGCGCGCGGCCGGGCGGGGATCTTCTCCTCTGCCTGATCAAGCCGGTCGGCGGCGGCATCGGCGGCGCGCTGGAACTCTTCGAGCCGAGCCACGCTCAGGGCCCGCCCTCCGTAGAGGCGCGCGCGATACAGGTCCAAGCGCTGGCGGTGGTAGCGAGCCTCCGTCCGCAGCTGCTCGAGTCGGCGCCCTTCGGGGTCAGGCATATCCGGTCCCCTACTTCCGCTTCCGGGGCGCCGCGCGGGCGGCCTGCGCGGCGTGTTC
The DNA here is from genome assembly GCA_963814095.1 of uncultured Thermoleophilaceae bacterium. Taxonomy (GTDB): domain Bacteria; phylum Actinomycetota; class Thermoleophilia; order Solirubrobacterales; family Thermoleophilaceae; genus JACVRW01. The sequence continues at coordinate 9,778 of CAWFBT010000008.1, forward strand.
GCTGAAGCGGCGCCGAACCTGCCGCAGGAGCTTGGCTCTGCCCTCCCTGCGGCCTTCGGCCTCTTGCCGGCCCTTGCGCTTCCTGCTGGAGCTCATGCCCCGTCTCCGTTCCTAGGGCCGCGCGTGTAAGGACAGCATCTGATCAGCGAGCGACTATTGATCCCCGACTGTAGCGGCCGTCCTCGCTGCGGCGGGCGCTGGGTCGCGGCTTGACACGCCCTCCCCCGGCAGGTCTACTCGCACGCTACGGAGACGCCTCGCAGGGGGGTTTCGAGGATCTACACAAAGACGTGGCCGAGGGGGATCGCCTCTTCGCGAGCCACGGGGAGTTCATGAAGGGACACTCGCGCGAGGGCGATGTGGCGCTGCTCGACTACAGCATCTCCAAGGGGCCGGAGCTGTCGAACCCGATGGACCCGAGCTCGGAGCCGACCGGCAACACGATCTTCGTGGTCGATGAGCGCTACGCGTCATCTGCCGGCATCGCCAACCATTGGCAGGAGACGGCCAACTGGGGCGAGATGGCGTCCACCGCGCCGGCGTGGTTCGAGAAGGCCACGATCGCGACGCTGCACAACGGGACGGCCGTAGAGGCGCTCTGAGGGCGCGACCCTTCGGTCGGCAAGGGCCGACCGGATAGCGTGAGGCGACGTGGTCACGCCCGAGGAACTAGCCGCCGTCGAGCTCTTCTCCGAGCTCGACGATGCCCAGCGCGAGCGGCTCTCGCGGGCGTCGGCTGACGTCAGCCTCGCCTCCGGCGAGTACGCCGCCAACGAGGGCGACGAGCGCGCGCTGTTCGCGGTGCTCGCGGGGCGCATCGAGCCGACCCGCCTGGTCGACGGGATCGAGCGGGTGCTCGGCGAGCGGCTGCCGGGAGACGTGTTCGGCGAGGTTCCCATCGTGCTCGGCACCGTGTTCCCGGTGGGGTTCCGCGCGGCCGAGCCGTCACGGGTGATGCGCATCGGGCCGCACGACTATCACGCCCTGGCCGCTGTCGAGCCGGAGATCGCCAGCCAGGTGGGCAAGCTCGCGGCGCATCGGATGGGAGGGGCGGCCGGACTCCAGGGGATCGCGGCCGAGCCACCCGCTCCGCGCGCGATCGTGATCGGCCACCGCTTCGACCCGTGGTCCGCCGGCCTGCGCCGCTTCCTCGACCGCAACCAGGTCAGCTTCGAATGGCTCGTGCCGGGCTCCGATGATGCGGACGGCCGCTGGGGCGGCCCGCTGCCTGCCGAGCCCGACCTGCCCGCCATCCGGATCATCGACGGTAAGACCGTCGTCCGGCCGCAGCTCCGGCGCGTGGCGGAGCTGCTCGGCCTCGGCACCGAGCCGACGGCCGCGAACTACGACACCGTGATCGTCGGGGCGGGACCGGCTGGCCTCGCCGCCGCGGTCTACGGCGCTTCGGAGGGCCTGAGCACGCTCGTGATCGAGCGCGAGGCGCCCGGCGGCCAAGCGGGGACCTCCTCGCGGATCGAGAACTACCTCGGCTTCCCGTCCGGCGTCTCGGGCGACGAGCTTGCGAGCCGCGCGCTCCGGCAGGCGCGCCGGCTCGGCGCCGAGATCCTCGTGACCCGATCGATCGCACGGATCGACCCGACGGCCCGGCAGGTGTACCTGGACGGCGGCGACGTCCTGGGGGCACAGACCATCATCCTCGCCTGCGGGGTCGACTGGCGGCGGCTCACGATCGATGGGTTCGACCGCCTCGCCGGGAAGGGCATCTTCTACGGCGCCGCCCGTAGCGAGGCTCCCCAGACCCATGGGCTCGACGTCCAGATCGTGGGTGCCGGCAACTCCGCCGGCCAGGCCGCGCTGTTCTTCTCGACCCACGCGCGCAGCGTCACCGTCCTGTGCCGGAGCGACCGGCTCGAGAAGAGCATGTCGCGCTACCTGATCGATCAGCTGGCCAGGCAGCCGAACATACGGACACTGGTCGCGACCGAGATTGCGGCCGTGCACGGCGACCAGTCGCTCGAGGCGATCGACGTTCGCGAGGTCGCAACCGGAGCCACCTCTCGGCTCGAGTCAGGCGGGCTGTTCATCTTCATCGGCGCCGATGCCGAGACGGGATGGCTACCGGCCGAGATCGCCGTCGACCAGCGCGGCTTCGTCCTGACCGGGACCGAGATGCGCGCCACGGGACGCTGGACGCTCGAGCGTGATCCCTATCTCCTCGAGACGAGCGTCCCGGGCGTCTTCGCCTGCGGCGACGTGCGCCAGGGCCCGGTCAAGCGCGTGGCCGCCGCGGTCGGCGAGGGCAGCATGGCGATCGCCTTCGTGCACCAGTACCTCAGGGAGGCGGCCGCCGCGGCGGCTACTCGACCTTGAGCTTCATCCGCATCGTGGGCGCGTGGACGGTGCAGAGGATCCTGTACGTGCCCCGCCGCGTCAGCTTCTTCGAATAGCTCCCCGACGTCTTCGTCTTCGAGTTGAACTTCGCCGGCCCGCGCGTGACGGTCACGTTGTGCGGGTTGCTTCCCTCCCACTCCCAGACGACCGTGTCGTTCTTCTTCACGGTGACTGTGCGCGGAGAGCCGTCATGGACGAAGTAGTTGTCGTCCACCTCGACGCTCTTGCGCTTGGACAGCGCGGGGGCCGCAGCAATCAGCAGTGCCGGCAGGACCAGCATCAGCGCCGCAAGGCGCGCCTTACGCATGATGCCTCCAATCGGAGCTTGCGTTGCCTCCTGGGTTACGCAGCCGGGCCGTTCTCGGTTCGATCTAGTGCGTCGCCTGCTCGGCGAACCGATCGAGATAGAGGGGCCAGCCGTCGTCGGCGGCGACGCCGTCGCGCTCCGACTCCCACCCTTCGCCGTGCCGGTCCAGGTTGCGGTGCTCGAGCTCGACGCGGGTGCGCTCCGGTCCCTCCGCGACGAAGCGCACCTCGACCTCGCTCGTCTTGTCTGGGTCGGGCTCGAGCTGCCAGCGGGGGCTGATGTCCCAGCTGAAGACGACCCGATTCGGCGGCTCGTAGACCAGCACGCGCGCCCAGCGACACTCGCTCCCATCAATGGCGCGGTCGTAGATGTGGCCGCCGACCCGTGGCTCGAACACCGTCTCCGCAAGCGGCGCGTCGAGCAGGTTGTGCTCGGGCGGCTTGAAGCTGCCGAAGCCATCGGTGAAGACGGAGAACGCGCGCTCGAGCGGCGCCTCGACGACGATCGAGTGACGGACGGACGTGTCCGATGCCTGCGTGCTCATGAGCTCTCCTTGGTCTGCCCTTCGACGGCCCGCTTGTAGCCCGCCAGGGCCTGGTCCCAGAAGTGGTCGAGGTAGGCGCGCAGCGCGCCGACCCCGCCTGGGTCGAGTTGGTAGATGCGCCGGGTGCCGGCCGGCCGATCCAGCACGAGCCCCGCCTCCTTCAGCACCTTGAGGTGCTGCGAGACGGCGGGCCGGCTGACCGGCAGCTCGCCGGCCAGCTCGCCGACGGAGCGCGGCTCGTCCGCGAGGCGCTCGAAGATCGCCCGCCGGGTCGGGTCGCCGAGTGCCGTCAGCCCGTCCGTTTGGTAAGTCGGCACGAACGGTAAGCTGCCACTTACCGCTGCGTCTGTCAAGCAGGTTGCAGCTCGATCACCGGGATCGTGCGGTGAGCCGCGCGCTTGCGGTACGACGTCCAGCCCGGATAGATCTCCACCCCGCGCGCGTACCAGTGCTCCCGTTCCTCGCCGCTCAGCTCGCGTGCCACGACGTCGCGGTGCTCGCCTTCGAAGCTGATGCTGGCCTCGGGGTGGGCGCGCAGGTTGTAGTACCAGGCCGGGTTGTGGTCCTGCCCGTAGTTGGAGGCGATCACCACGAGGCCGCCGTCGTGGGGCACGCCCAGCACCGGCAGCGTCCGACGCCGGCCGCTCCTGGCGCCCGTCGTCGTGAGCATCAGCACCGGCAGCCCCGCCACCCACGACGTGAACGTGGCGCGGCCGCGGGTGAGCCGGTAGATCACGTGGTCGATGTGGTGCAGAGCGCGGGCGTAGAACCAGGAGATCGGACGGACGGTCCCCGACATCCGCATCAGCCGGCGGGCCCAGTTGGTTTGCTCGTAGCGGTACATCGCATTCAGGACGACGACCGGACGCAGGATATTCCGCTGGGGTCAGTCGAGCGGGTACGAATGGTGCTCGTGCGCCACGACCCAGCGCCCGGCCTGCCTGCGCAGGCCGAGGGTGAGGCGCAGCCGCCGCTCGGGCCGCTCGGCGAGCTCCTTCGGCATCCCGCAACGCAGGAGCGCGTAGGCGTAGGCCACGTCCTCGCCCGCGCTGACCTCGAGCTCGACGATCTCGAACGAGGCGCCACGCGCCTGCCACACGAAGAACGGCGGCCAGGTCTCGCGGTACGCCTCGATGCCGCGGACGCCGTCGTCGGGCGGGGGGACGTCGAACATCACGATGTCGTCGGAATGGTCGGCCAGCACCGTGTCGAGGTCGGTGGCGTGCACCGCCTCGGCCCAGCGCTGGATCAGTGTGCGTATCTGCTGTTGGTCGTCAGGCATGGTCGCTCGGTCTGTATGACGGGCGCGAGCGCCGAAAGTCATCGCAGCGACTAGCCGGGTGCCGCCCCGGCGAACTCGATCAGGTCGATCATCCCGAACTCCGGGCCGATGCCGAGCTCGTGCGGCTCCCAGGGCTCGGGCGCATTCAGGTACGAGGTCGGGTCACCTTCGAGCAGGCCGACGAGGACCTCGGCGACAATGCGGCCGCCGACGGGGCCGAGGTGCGAGTCCCTGGTGGGCTGACCGTTCTCGAGCGTCCCGGCCGCCTCGCAGAGGACGTAGTACCAGAGCGGCGTGGAGCGCAGCAGCAGGTCGCGGGCCCGGCCCGCGATGTCGCCGTCGGGTAGCAGCTCGTCTTCGCCGAGCTTCCGGGTCCGCATCCTCCCCGCCACGCTCTGCCCGGATGGCAGGGCGAGGGCGCGGCCGCGAAGCAGGTTGAGACGAGGCAGAGCGCCCTTGCCGTCCGGCAGCTTGTACAGGGGCGCTGCGATCGAAGTGTCGATCGCGAGGCTCGGCTGAGCCGAGAGCTCCGCACCCAGCGCCTTGAGGTCGAAGAACAGATCCCATCGAAGCACTCGGTTGGCCGCCAGCCAGCTGTTGCCCTTGAGATGGTCGAACAGCGACAGCGCCTTGGGTTGCTCGAGCTCGTCGGGCCGCTTCGCGCGAACGTTGTACTGGGCGCGCGCCATGCTGTGCCCGAAGCGGAAGGCGGCCCCCGAGAACTCGACCGGTATGAACGGCTCGCGCCTCCACCTGTAGTACCGCCGGCGAACCTTCGCCAGCTTCGCGCCGACGACCTTGGGCAGGTACTCGTGCGTGACCATCCACTGGTAGTGCCGGCGCACGATGCGCTGCGCCTCATCGAACAGCCCGTCGTCGGGGTGATTCGCTTCACGCAGGTGGTCCACGACCGCGTTGTGAAAGCGGATGAAGAGGAGGTGGAGCTGCGAGATGATCACGTGCTCGTCGTTGCGGGGGTCGCCGATCAGCGCCCTTCCCTGCTGGTTGCGGGGAAGGTCCGCCGGGGCGGGATCATCCAGCGGGCCGGGGCCGCCCACCAGCAGCTTCGTGCCGCCCCGCTCGCCCGACTGCGCCCAGTCGTAGAGGAACGGCTGGTCGCTCGGACCACCGCCGTAGAGGCTGTCGAGGTCGAGCCGCGGGGTGCGGAAGTTGACGAGCGAATGCGGGTCGTTGACGTCGTCGAGCTTCGACATCGGGTCGAAGGTGATGTCGTGATCGATGAACTGGCCGAGGTAGGTGTATCCGGCCGGGACGAAGGCGTTCTGGGGCGCCTTGCCCTGCTGCCGCTCCAGGTGGGCGTAGAGCAGTTCCAGCTCGTCAGGCCCGGCCTCGCATTCCGGCAGGCGGGGGAACATCCGGCCAAAGCGGCCGTGCGGGGGGTCGCGGGGAGCCGCCGCGGCTTGGCCGCGCGGCGCGCGCGCCCCGTGGCCGGCCACGGTCCGGGTCAGTTCCCGATGGTCATCGACTCGGCCCAGGTGAGCGTGAGGAAGTTCTCCCTGTGGGTCTGGATGCCGAAGGCAACGGCGGGGCCGGGTTTGAAGCCGCCGAGCGGGAAGCTGACGCTCCAGCTTGGGTCGAGCGCCGCCCTCCTCCGGTTTTGCTCGAGGTTGGCGTTCCCACCGTCCGTGACGCTCTCCTGGACGAGCACCACGCGGATGCTGATCACGTCTTCGAACTCCTCCGGGTCCGATTCCCCGGTCACCACCACTTCGTTCCCGATGATGTTCACCGCCTGGAAGTTCGGCCTGACCATGACTGGCATCAACCCCCTTGTGGTGGCTCCGCGAGAAGCGATCGCGACCGTTCGGCCGCGGTTTGGTTGCCCTTGAGCTCGTACATCGCGAGTCCGTCCCGGATTGCACGCTCGGCCTCGTCGTGCCGCTCACACGCTCGCAGCACTTCGGCCAGGGCGAGCATCGCATCACCACGCTGGGAGAGCAAGTCGGTCGGCTCGACGAGCGCGAGCGCCTCACGGATCAGCGCTTCAGCCTCCTCGCAGGCGCCGCGTCGAGCGAGCGCCCTCGCCTGCACAGCGCGCCAGATCGCCTGCGTCAGCGTGTCCTCCGCGGCGGCACCGGCGGCTGCCCGCAGGGCAAGCTCGCCTGCCTCGTCGGCTCGGCCCTGGTCATAGACGGCCTGCGCGAGCAGCGCCGTGGTGGTGGCGAGCACGCTGCCCTCGCTCATATCGGAGAGCGTCTCGACGTCCGCGCGCAGGCGCTCCTCGACGAGCTCGGGCCTGCCGGCGAGCAGGCGGGCGAATGCCTCCAGGTGGGAGACGCCCGCCCCAAAGCCGCCCAGCTCGTCCAGCAGCTCGCTCGCCTGCACCAGCAGCTGGTCACTCGTCGCGAAGTCTCCCTTCATCGCCTGCAGCAGGGCGAGCGGGTTGAGCGTCGACGCCGTCGCCAGCGGGCTCGAGCGGACGGACGCGCGGAGTCCGTCGCAGAGCTCGATCGCCTCGTCGACCGGCGTCGGGCCGAGCGCCGCGCCAAGCGCGCGCCACCCAACGAGCTCGAAGACCTCGCGCTGAGCGCCGGCGCGGCTCGCGCGCTCAGCCGCGTCGCGCCAAGCGGCATCCGCCTCGGCCACGTGGCCCGAGCGCCACGCCAGCTGGCCGCGCAACAGGCCTGCGCGCGCCACGCCGTGGTCGTCCCCCGCGCGCCCCAGGACGGCCTGCGCCGCTTCCGCCGCCGCCAGACCCTGCTCGCTTCCCGCGCCGGGTTCCAGCTCGAGACGCACGAGCTCGCGCTCGATCTGCGCGCGTGCCCGCAGGCGAGCGTCCGGCGCCCGCTCGATCGCCTCGTCGAGCACTCGAGCGGCGTCCTCCACTCGGCCCGCCTCGAAGAGCGCGGCTCCGAGCGACGGCAGCAGCTCGTCGTGCGCCGCCGCTCCCGGCGTGAGGAGCGCCTCGGCGCGCTCGAGCAGGCGCGCCGCCCTCGGGAGCGTCGCCGCGGATGAGCGCTGTGCCGGCGCGCGGCGGCCAGTCGCTCGGCCGCCTCGGCCCCGAGGCTCGTCTCCTTCACGCCGAGCTCGCATCAGGTTCCGGTGCGCCTCGCCCAGGTGGTAGCCGACGAGCTCGTCCGACCCGGCGGCCAAGCGCCGCGCGAGCGCCTCGTGGAGCTCGGCGCGGCGCTGCTTCGGGAGGCCGTGGTAGGCGGCCTCGCGGATGAGCGCGTGCGCGAAACGGAACACGTCCTCGCCGGGCGCCGAGGAGCGGTCGGGACGGATCAGCTGCTTCTGGACGAGCGCGACGAGCTCGGTGGAGATGGCAGGCGGACCGGGCTCCCCGAGGAGCGCTGCGAGCGCGCCCGCCTCGAAGCTCCGGCCCTGTATCGAGGCGTGCTCCAGCACCGACCGCTCAGCCGGATCGAGCCGGGCGATGCGCGCCGCCAGCACCGCCTGGATGGTCGAGGGCAGCGGGGCGTCTCCCCCCTCCGCACCGATCGCCGCAAGCTGCTCGAGGAAGAGCGGATTGCCCTCGGCGAGCTCCACGATGCGCGCCGCCGTGTCGGTGCCGAGCTCCTCGGCCCCGGCGCTCTCGACGAGCGCGCGCGCCTCGTCCTCCGGAAGCGCGTCGAGCGCGAACAGCGTGCGCGTGGACATCGGCGCCGCCCAGGCGGGCCGCATCTCGACGAACTCCGGGCGCGCCAGGCAGACGAGCAGGATCGGGTGCTCGCTGGCGAAGGCGACGACGTACTCGAGCAGGTCCAGGAGGCTCGGCTCCGCCCACTGGACGTCATCGACGACGGCCACCAGCGGGCGCTCTGACGCGACGTGCTCGAAGAGCTTTCGCACCGCCCACGAGGCCTCCTCGGCCTGGGCGGGCTCGTCGGACAGGCCGATGGCGCTCAGCACGAGCTGTGCCGGCTGTGCGTCGAGGGAGTCCTCCACCCAGGCCCGTGGCTCGTCCCCCCCGAGCGTCTGCACGATCTCGGCGAGCGGTCCGTAGCCGCCCGGGTCACCGTAGGAGCGGCAGCGCCCGACGGCCACGCTGGCCTCCGTCGGCGAGCCGGTCGAGCAACTCGCGCGTAAGCCGTGACTTGCCGATGCCGGGCGGGCCGACGACCGTGACCGCGTGGCATGCGGCGCCCGTCTGTACGCGCGCGAACGCCGCCGTCAGCTCGCCGAGCTCGCGCTCGCGGTTGACGAAGCGGCTGCCCGGCGGCGCCACCCGCACCGGGTGATCGACCTCGAGCGCGACGAGCCGCCAGGCCCGGACCGTCGCGTCACGGCCCTTGAGCGCGAGCGGCTCGAGCGGCTCGGCGCTCACCGAACCTCGAACCAGCTCGTGGACGTTCTCGCCAAGCAGGATCTCGCCCTCCGCCGCCGCGCCCTGGAGCCGGGAGGCGACGTTGAACGCGTCCCCCGCCGCGAACGACCGGCGCCGGGCACCGGCGCTCACGAACACCTCGCCCGACTCGACGCCCACCCTCAGTGCTATACCGACGCCGCGCTCGCGCTCGAGCTCGGCGCTCAGCTCCGCCCCCGCCTCGCGCAGCTCGAGCGCGGCGCGTACGGCCCGCAGCGCGTCGTCCTCGTGCACCTCCGTCTGGCCGAACACACCGATGACCGCGTCGCCTGCGAACCCCTCGACCGAACCCCCATGCCGCTCGATTGCCGTGCTGCAGCGGTCCATGAAGCGATCGAGCAGGTCGTGCATCGACTCCGGGTCGAGCCGCTCCGCGAGACCGGTCGAGCCGACCAGGTCGGCGAAGACGATGCTCACGAGCCGGCGCGCGCTCGGCGCCGGCTGAGGCGCCGGATGCTCCTCGGCCGGCGGCATCGGGAGCGCGGGCTCGGGAACGGCGGCGACCGGCAGCGCCAGCGCGGGGTCCTGAGCGAGCACGGATTGCTCGAGCTCGCGCAGCTGCGCGCCGGGCTCGATGCCGAGGTCCTCGACGAGCCGCCTGCGCGCGTTCTGGTAGGCCTGGAGCGCGTCCGCCTGCCGGTCGGCGCGGTACAGCGCGAGCATCAGCTGCGCGTGCAGCCGCTCGCGGTAGGGGTGCTCCGCTATCAGCGCCTCGAGCGGGCTCACCACCTCGGCGTGGCGGGCGAGCTCCATCTTCGCCTCGAACAGCCGCTCGAGCGCGCTCACGCGGACGTCCTCGAGCCGCGCACCCTCTCGCTGTGCGAACGGCTCCTCGAGGTCGGCGAACGGGCGTCCGCGCCACAGAGCCAGCGCGCGCTCGAGCAGCTCGATGGCGCCCTCCGGGTCGGCCCCGAAGGCGCCGTCGCGGCCCTCGGCGACAAGCCGCTCGAAGCGGTTCGCGTCTACTCGGTCGGGCTCCACCCGCAGCTCGTAGCCGTGGTCGCGCGTCAGGACCACGTCGTCGGCGGCGAGCGTCTTTCGCAGCCGCGAGACGTGCACCTGAACGGTCTTGGCCGCGGTGGCCGGCGGGCGCTCGCCCCAGAGCTCGTCGATCAGGCGCTCGCTGCTGAGCGTCTCGTTGGAGTGTGTGAGGAGCAGCGCGAGGAGCGCTCGCTGCTTGCTGCCGCCCAGGGTGAGCGCCTGGCCCTCTTCGAGGACCTCGAGCGGGCCGAGGATGCGGAATTCCATGCCAGCGGGCATGCGAGCCCGGTCCAAGGTAGCGCGGGGCGAGGACGGGCGCCATCGGGTTCTTACCTAGTGAGGGATGCGCCCACGCCGGGCGCTCTCCACCGGCCCGACTTGATGTCGCTGTACGACACTAAGTCGGCACGATGGGACCGAAGCAGCGCGCTGCCGCTACGTTTCCGGCGGATATGCGGGTCCGCGATTGATCGTCGTAGCCGGCGAGGCCCTTATCGACGTCGTGGCCGGCCCGGGCGGCGAGCTCGTCGGCCATCCGGGCGGCGGGCCGTACAACGTCGCGCGCAGCATCGGACGGCTCGAACAGCCGGTGGCCTACCTCGGGCGGCTCTCGAGCGACGGCTTCGGCATGCGGCTGCGGAGCGAGCTCGAGGCGGACGGCGTCGGCATCGAGACCGTCGTCGCGACCGACGCGCCCACCACGCTGGCGCTCGTCGAGCTCGACGGGTCCGGCCATGCGGCCTACCGCTTCTACGCGGCCGGGACCTCCGCCCCGGGGTTGACGCTCGAGGCGGCCAGGGCGGCGCTTCCCGAGCGCCCCGAGGCGCTATACGTCGGGACGCTCGGGCTCGTGTTCGAGCCGATTGCGAGCACCCTCGAGCGGATCGCCGGCCAGGTCGGCGACGACACGCTCGTGGCGCTCGACCCGAACTGCCGCCCGGCCGCGATCGACGATCCGGCCGCCTACCGCGCAGCGGCTCGGGCGCATCCTCCGCCGCGCCGACGTGCTGAAGGTGAGCGATGACGATCTCGAGTGGCTGCTGCCGGGGCGCGCGCCGGCGGACGCCGCCCGCGAGCTGCTTGGACACGCCGGCGCCGTCGCGCTCGTCACGCTCGGCGCCGAGGGAGCGCTCGTCGTGAGCAGAGACGACGTCGTCGCGGTCGAGGCTCCGCAAGTGGAGGTCGTCGACACGATCGGCGCGGGCGACGCCTTCATGGGCGCGTTCCTCGCCGACTGGTGCTCGCGCGGGCACGGCCGCGCCGAGCTCGGCGACAGCGACGAGCTCGCCGAGGCGACGCGCTTCGCCTGCCGCGTCGCGGCCGTCACCTGTACACGGGCGGGTGCCGATCCGCCGCGCCGTGCCGAGCTCGACGGCTAGAGCTGCTTCACGGAAGCGGTTAGCTGCTCTTCGCGGCGGCCTTGCCGCCCTTGCGGCCGGCGGCCTGCTTCTGAGCCCGGTTGCCGCCACTGCCGCTGCCGCTGCTCTTGCTGCTGCGGCTGCTGCCGCCGCTGCCCGACTTCTTGCCGCCCTTGCTCGACGCGTCGGGCGTGTTGGCAATCGCCGCTGCGCGGCCCTTGCTCATGCCCTTCTTGCGCAGACCCTCGTACTGCTTGTCGTCCTTCACGCTCGGACCGTGATCCTTGGCCATGTGGCTGTCACCTCCTGATTGCCTGCCCCACGTCGTTACCCGGAAGGCGGGGCCTCAATCGCGTCTAACGGGGCGTCCTCGCCGGCCCCCCAGCTGCGCATCCGGCGGCGCAGATCGAGGTAGCTCGCGAGGCCCGGCAGCGCGGGCAGGTAGGTCGAGATCAGCTGGTAGCTCACGACCGCGAGCAGCGCGAGACCGGCGTCCACGCCCGACGCCGCGAACGCGCCGACCATTCCTCCCTCCGCGCCGCCGACCCCGCCCGGCAGCGGTAGGAGGTTGCCCATCTGGCCGAGGAAGTAGCAGAGCACGAGCGTGCCGGTGGCGGGCGGTTCGCCGAAGGCGTGGAAGGTCGCCCACAGGGTGGCGACGTCGAATGCCCACCAGACGAGCGACCACAGCAGCACGGTCGGCTGTTCGCGCACGATCGAGAGCGCGAGCCGGGCGCCGGTGCCCGCCACCTGCGGCACGGTCGCAAGCCGGGCGGCGAGCCGCCCGACCCAGCCCTTGCGGTGCGCGAGCCCCTCTACGCGCCGCTCGAGGTCGCCGGGTATCCGGACGAGAGCGAACGCGAGGACGGTGACCAGGCCGCCCACCGCCGTGGCGATCACGCCCAGCAGGGTCGGGACGTCCGGCAGCACGCCGGTCACGACGACGATGCCGCCGATGAACAGCGCGGCGATGTAGACCGAGTAGAGCACGATCATGAAGGCGGTCAGCTGGCGTGCCGCGACCCGCACGCCCATGCCGAGGCGGTGGAGCGCCCAGCCGGTGAACGCGATCCCGCCCGCGCCGCCGGCGGAGAAGACCCGCGTGGCCACGACCCCGGCGAGCGTGAGCTCAGTGGCGATCGCCCAGTCGAGCCGCGGCGCGCGCGGGCGATGGACCACGTAGGTGAGCACCACGTAGCCGCCGAACGAGACGATCTCGGCGCCCGCACCCACGGCGAGCCACACGCGGATCGCCGCGCTCGACGCGCTCGACCAGCTCCTCGAGGTCGTTCAGGTGCGCGATGCCGAGCGCCACGACCACCACGACGACGGCGCCGATCACGCCGCGCCGGACGAGGTTGCGGTGCGCCTTGAGCGGTGTGATCCACGCGTCGCGAGTGGCGACGAGCACGCACGCGATCAGCACGCCGGCCGCCCCGAGGCCGGCGAGCACGATTGTGTGCTCGGACGGGATCCAGCCCGCGACCAGGCTCACCAGTCCGGCACCCTAGCGGGCGGGTCCGGGTATTCGCCCAGGATGGACGGCGTGCATCCTCGCCTCACGGCGGCGCTCGCGCGGCAGCTCACGCGCCGTGACGTCGAGCTCGGTCAGACCGTCGTGAGCGCGAGCTCGGCCCGCTGGGCTCGGTGGGGGTGCGGCTCGGGGATGGCGCGGCTCAGTCCGCCGCCACCCGAAACCCCATGTGACCCGTGCTGCTGTCGGCGTGTTGCGGCTGCGCGCCGCAACCCGGTAGCGGTTGCAGTAGGACTCGTGGCACAGGTAGGAGCCGCCGCGGATCACCTTGCCGCGTCCCGGGCCGGGCTCCGCCGCCGCGTCGAACCAGTCCGCGCACCACTCCCAGGCGTTGCCCGACGTGTTGAAGAGCCCGAAGCCGTTGGCCTCGAAGGAGTCGACCGGGCCGGTCCCGTAGTACCCGTCCTCGCAGGTGTTGTGGTCGGGGAAGCTCCCCTGCCAGATGTTGCAGCGGTGCCGGCCCGCGGGCGTCAGCTCGTCGCCCCACGGGTAGCGCTTCTGCTCGAGCCCGCCGCGCGCGGCGTACTCCCACTCGACCTCGGTCGGCAGTCGCAGGCCCGCCCAGCGGCAGTACGCGCGCGCGTCGGTCCAGGAGACGTGCACGACGGGTGATCGCCGCGCTCGTCGATCGACGACCCCGGGCCCTCGGGCCGGCGCCAGTCCGCCCCCTCGACCTGGCGCCACCACTGCGCCTGCGCGACCGCGCGGGTGGGCGGGAAGTCGTGCAGGCAGCAGGCCGGCGAAGACGAACGACCAGCCGAAGCGCTCGGCGGTCGTGCGGTGCCCGGCGGCCGCGACGAATGCGGCGAACTCGTCGTTCGTGACCGCGTGCGCGGCGATCCGGAATCGCTCGACGGCCACCTCGCGCACAGGCCCCTCGCCGTCCTCCGGGAAGCCGCCGGGGTCCTCCGAGCCCATCAGGAACGTGCCGCCGTCGAGGTCGATGCAGGCTGGCGGTCGACACGGACATCGCCTCGCTGAGACTATCCGCGCTGTGAACGAGCCCGCCGACGTCGACGCCACTCGCCGCACCCGGCTCGCGGCCGAGCGCACCTGGCTCGCCTGGTGGCGCTCAGGGATCGCGTCCGCCGCAACCTCGGTCGCCGTCGGCGGCGTGGTGCCCCAGCTGGTCGACGGCGCGCGCACCCCGTACGTGCTGCTGGGCTGCGGCTACGCACTGCTGGCGCTGACGCTGTTCGTCGGCGCGCTACCGCCAGCGCCAGGTCGAGAGCGCTCTGGAGCGCGGCGGCTACGCCGGCGTGAACGACCGGGTTGGTGCTGGCCCTGACCTTCGCGGCGTCGGTGCTGGCGCTGGCGACGCTGCTCGTGATCATCGTCGAGTCCTAGGGCTAGCCGCCGGACTCGCCGTCGTAGTAGTCGACCCCGCTCGAGCGCTTGACCATCACGTCCTCGGCGCGGATGCCGGTCCAGACCCCGACCTTGTCGCTGTCCGGATAGGCCGTGGCCGACGGGTAGACGATCGTCGACCACATCAGCACGCGGGCCGGCTCGTCGCTGTCGTTGCGGATCTGGTGCGCGCCATCGGGCCCCTTGGGGAAGAAGACGGCGTCCCACGGCGCGAGCTCCTCGGTGCCCTCGGGCGTGCGGACGGACGGCCGCCCGGCGAGCACGACGACCCACTCGTCCTCGCCGTACTCGTAGTGGTACGGGCAGATCGCCTGGCCGGGCGGCAGCTCGTAGACGCTCATTCCCGTGTCCTTCGCGCCCAGGTCGGGGCCGGGACGGAACATGCCGGCCTTGAAGCCCTCCGGATCCTCGTCCGGGTCGTAGCGGAACTCGGGATCGGCGATGTTGACGCGCCGCATCCTCAGCCGCTCGACGACATCGCCTGCACCGCCCAGCCGTTCCCGTCCGGGTCGCGGAAGAAGACGAAGTCGCCCCAGGGGAAGCTCTGCACATCGCTCGCGTCGACGCCGCGCTCTTTCAGATGGCGGCGGGCCGCCTCGGCGTCTTCGACGACCAGCTGCAGGCCCTGGGCCGCCCCCGGTGCGGCCTCGGTGATGCCAGTGCCGATCGCGATCGAGCAGGCCGAGCCCGGGCGGCGTGAGCTGCACGAAGCGGATCTCGTCGCTGATACGGTGGTCGTGGTCCGCGTTGAAGCCGACCTTGTCGACGTAGAAGGCCTTGGCCGCGTCGACGTCCGAGACGGGGACCGCGACCAGCTCGAGCTTCCAATCCATCGTGAATCTCCTCCTGTGGGGGTATGCGGCGCAGCACCCTACCGCGAAAGAATTTCAGGTCCGTGTCGATTTTCACTGGACTCGTTCGACGCCCAATTGAAAGCCCCCGAACCGAGGAGTCATCCAATGCGTTTCATGATCCTGGTCAAGGCAACCGACCAGTCCGAGGCAGGCGAGATGCCGAGCCAGGAGCTGCTCGAGCAGATGCAGAAGTACAACGAGGAGCTCGTGAAGGCGGGTGTGATGCTCGCCGGCGAGGGCCTGCACCCGAGCGCCAAGGGAGCGCGGATCAGGTTCTCGGGCGACAAGCGCACGGTGATCGACGGCCCGTTCACCGAGACCAAGGAGCTCGTCGCCGGCTTCTGGATCTTCGACGTCAAGTCGAAGGAAGAGGCGATCGAGTGGGTCAAGCGCTGCCCCAACCCGATGGACGAGGAGTCCGAGATCGAGATCCGCCAGGTCTTCGAGATCGACGACTTCGGCGAGCTCACGCCCGAGATCCGCGAGACCGACCAGCGGCTTCGCGACGAAGTGGCCCGCAACCAGTAGTCGCATGGGTGAGCCCGACGTCGGTCGCGCGATCGAGGCCGTCTGGCGGATCGAGTCCGCGCGCCTCATCGGCGGGCTCGCCCGGATCGTGCGCGACGTCGGCCTCGCCGAGGACCTCGCGCACGACGCGCTGGTCGCCGCGCTCGAGCAGTGGCCGGAGTCAGGCGTCCCGGACAACCCGGGCGCCTGGCTCATGGCCACGGCCAAGCACCGCGCGATCGACCGGCTGCGGCGCAGCGAGGTGCTCGAGCGAAAGCAGGAGGAGCTCGGTCGCGAGCTGCGAGATCCGGCAGGCCCTCGCCGCGGCTGACTGGGACGCAGCGATCGACGACGTCGGCGACGACGTCCTGCGCCTCATCTTCACCACCTGCCACCCCGTGCTGTCGCGCGAGGCGCGCGTGGCGCTCACGCTGCGCCTGCTCGGCGGCCTGACCACGCCCGAGATCGCGCGCGCCTTCCTCGTCTCGGAGTCGACGGTCGCGCAGCGGATAGTGCGCGCCAAGCGGACGCTCGCCGAGACCAAGGTTCCGTTCGAGGTCCCCGCGCGCGACGAGCTCGCCGAGCGGCTCTCGTCGGTGCTCGAGGTCGTCTACTTCATCTTCAACGAGGGCTATCAGGCCACGGGAGGCGACGACTGGATCCGTCCGCACCTCAGCGCGGAGGCCATGCGGCTGGGGCGCATCATCGCGGCGCTCGCTCCCGACGAGCCCGAGGTGCACGGGCTGGTGGCGCTGATGGAGATCCAGGCGTCGCGCTACCGCGCCCGTGTGGGCCCGTCGGGTGAGCCGATCCTGCTGCTCGACCAGGACCGCTCGCGCTGGGACTACATGCTGATCGGGCGCGGGCTCACCGCGCTCGGGCGCGCCGAGGAGCTCGGCGGCGGGCTCGGGCCATACGCCCTGCAGGCGTCGATCGCCGCCTGCCACGCCCAGGCCCGCGTCGCCGAGGACACCAACTGGCCGCGCATCCTCGCGCTCTATGACGCGCTCGCCGAGCTGTCGCCCTCACCCGTGATCGACCTGAACCGGGCGGTCGCGCTCGGCATGGCGTTCGGCCCCGAACGCGCGCTCGAGGTGGTCGACGAGCTGGCGGCGGAGCCGCAGCTCGAGAGCTACCACCTGCTGCCGAGCGTGCGCGGCGACCTGCTCTTCAAGCTCGGCCGCCTGCAGGAGGCGCAGGAGGAGTTCGAGCGCGCGGCGTCGCTCACCGACAACGCGCCCGAGCGCAGGCTGCTGCTCGAGCGCGCCGCGGCCTGCGCCCGCAACGGCCGCTCAGTCGGATAGCGGGCCGGGATCCGCCGGCACGTCGACGGCGTGCTCCTCGAGCGCCTCGAACGGCACGAGCTCGAGCGCGCGCTCGTTCGTGGCCGCCAGGACGACGTAGGCCGCGACGCCGTCCTCGTAGGCGCGCCACCAGTTGAGCGCGGTCACGCACCAGCGGTCGCCGGGCGCCAGCCCCGGGAAGCGGTACTGCGGCATCGGCGTCGACAGGTCGTTGCCGATGCTGCGCTGGTGCTCGAGGAACTCCGCCGTGACGACGGCGCAGATCGTGTGGCTGCCGACGTCCTCGGCGCCGCTGCGGCAGCAACCGTCGCGGTAGAAGCCGGTGACGGGATCGCCGCCACAGGGCTCGAGCTCGCCGCCGAGGACGTTGCGCTCACTCACCGGAGCTCGGCCTTCCTTGCCTCCACGTCGATGCCGTGCAGCCGCGCCAGGTTCTCGCCGAGGATCTTGCGCTTGGACTGCTCGGTGAGCTGGGGATAGCCGCGCTCCTCGACGATGTCCCGTGGCAGCTCGAAGTTCCAGAACTCCTCGAGCGCCCACTGCGGGTGCCAGATCGGCGACTCGCCGCCGTAGATGATCTTGTCCTCCCCGCACCACCACATCATCTTTCCGAGCGTCTCCGCGAAGACGCGCGGCTGGCGGGCGATGAAATTGACCGTCGCGGCGATCGAGGCGTACAGGTTCGGGTAGCGCACGATCTGCCACAGCACCTCGTCGAGCCACGGCAGGCCGACGTGGAAGATCACGAAGTTGATGTCGGGGAAGTTGGCCGCCGCGCCGTCCATGTCGAACGTGCGCGTGTGCTCGACCGGCTGCGGGCCGAGCGGCACGCCCTTGTGGACGCCGATCAGGTTGACGCCGAGCTCCTGCGCCTTCTCGAACACCGGGAAGGCCACGCGAGGATCGTCCATGCGCCACGGGAAGGGCCGGCCGTAGTCGTAGCGGACGTTGTAGAACTTGAACGCGCGGGCGCCGAACTCCTTGACCTGGATCTCCATCAGGTCGAGCGCCTTCTTGCCTTCGAGCGGATTGACGGAGCCCCAGAAGATCGCCCGGTCGGGATGGCGCTTCGCCATCTCGGCGCACTTCTCCCAGGCCGACAGCCCGTCGTGGAAGAGGTCGGTCAGCGGCAGCGGCTGCGCAACGATCATGTCGGTGTCGGAGCCCTCGATGACCATGTCGTAGATCTCGTCGACGCTCCACTCGCGGAAGAACTCCTCGCGCGAGAGCACGCGCTCGCCCTCGCGGGTGAGCAGCGTGTGGAAGGCGTACAGGTGCTCGTCGAAGAGCTCGCCGGGCGGGCCGAGCGCGTTCTGCTTGTCGAAGTTGAAGATGTGGCAGACGCAGTCGAAGACGAACGCGGACACCTTGCGCTCGCGCGCCTCGGCCTGCTGTGACTGGGTGTCGATCGCCATGGATCTAGGCTCCTTCGGTTTGCGCGAGCCGGCGCTCGCGGTAGGGCTCCAGCTCCTCGAGCGGCATCGCGAGCTTCGCGCGCGCCGCCGGCGAGAGCCGCTCCATCGTCCACACGGGCTCCCACACGACCTGGACGTCGACGCTCTCCACGCCGTCGAGCTGCTTCAGGCGGTCCGGGATCGCGCTCGACATGCTCGCCACGAACGGGCACCAGCCCGTGGTCGGCACCAGGTCGACGCTCACGTGCGCGCCGTCTGCGCGCACGTCCCCGACCACGCCCATGTCGACGATGCTGATGCCGCGGTCGGCGCAGCAGGGGTCGTAGACGTCGCCCAGCGCCGCCATCAGCTCGGCCCGCTGTGGCGCTCGTGCTCCTGTCATGCGTCTCTCCTCTCGTCGAATGCGAGCCGGAAGCCGGTCGTCTCGGTCCCGCGCGCGGGATCGGCGGACAGCGCGCGCGACGCGCGCACGCCCCATTCGTGGTCGAGCCACGAGCCGCCGCGCACGACACCCCAGGCGTCGGAAGTGCGGTCCGCGACCCACTCCCAGACGTTGCCGGCCTGCTGCTCGGAGCCGAACGGACCGGCCCCCTCGGGGTGCGCCGTCACGGGCACGGTCCAGCCCCAGCCGGATTCGTCGCAGGCGCAGCGGTCGGCGTAGAAGCTGTCGCCCCAGGGCCAGGTGCGGCCGTCCGCCCCGCGCGCGAGCGCCTCCCATTCGTCGCCGCTCGGCAGCCGCACCGGCCTGCCGAGCTCGTCCTGCGCCCACGCGCAGAACGCCTCGGCGTCGTGCAGCGACAGGCCGGTGACCGGGTGCTCGGCGAGTGCGGGCGCCTCGAGACGAGCGGCGAGGTCCGGGCTCACCGGCATGCCGGCGCCCGCGACGAAGCGGCGCGCCTGGGCGTTCGTGACGGGCCAGCGGCCGATCCGCGACCCGTGCGAGCGTGACCGCGCGCTCCTCGCCCGGCTCACCCAGGCGGTAGCTCCCGGCGGGCAGCTCGACGGACGTGTCGAGCCGCAGCGCGTGCGCCAGCTCGGTGGCCATCGAGTCGCAAGCTACTCCCTCAGATCGTCCCCGGGTAGTACGGCAGCGTCCCTCCGGCCCGGGCGCGCACCTCGCCGAAGAGCTCGCGCGCCTTGCCTGGGTTCGCGCGCACCAGGTCGCGCGTTTCGCGCGGGTCGCGGCGCGGGTCGTACAGGTGCAGCTCGTCCCCGTAGTTGCGCCCGAAGGCCTTCCAGCGCTCTGTGCGCGCGAAGAAGCTGTTGCCGTAGCCGCCCCAGGCGTAGTCGCGCTCGGGCACCTTCCGTCCGTCGAAGAAGCGCGACAGGTCGACGCCGTCCATGGCCTCCGGCACGGGCAGGCCGGCCATCGAGACGAGCGTGGGAGCGACGTCGTGGGTCGAAGCAAACCAGCGTCGCGTCTGCCCGGCCTTGCGGCGCTCGGGGTGGACCACGATCAGCGGCACGTGGATCAGCTCGGGGTGGAGGCGCGTCGACTGCTTCCCGGTCAGGCCGTGGTCGCCCACGAAGAAGCCGTGGTCCGAGACGAGCACGATCGCCGTCTCGCGCTCGAGCCGCAGGTCGTGCAGGCGCTCGAGGAAGACGCCGAGCCAGCGGTCGGTCATGGTGACCTCGGCCGCGTAGAGCGCCTTCATGCGATCGACGAGCACGAGCTCTGAGCCGCTCAGGTACCTCGACACCGGCGCGTAGTAGGGGCGTGCCGGCTCCGGGCCGCGGTAGTCCGGATCGCCGTACATGTCGATGTAGCGGCGCGGCGGCGTCCACGGCTCGTGCGGCTCGAACGTGTCGACGACGAGCGCGAACGGCTCGCGTCGCCGCGCGGCCGTCCGCAGCACGTGCGAGGCGTCCTTGAAGACGCGCGCGGCGAACGAGTTGGTCTCGTCGTGGGAGTAGCGCCCGTTCGCGAGGTAGCGCCGCACGCGGTCGCGCGTCTCGGGGTCCTCGAGCGCCGGCGGCAGCCAGTGGCGCAGCTCCGCGTCGGACACGCCGGCCGACGTCCCGCCGTACTGACCGCCCCTGCGGACGAAGTGGTTGAGGCTGCGCCGGTACGCCGCCCAGGGCGGCGAGAAGCCGACGGCCGTGTTGTCGGTGACGTACGCCGTCCAGTAGCCGGCGCGCCGCAGCGTGGTCGTGAACGAGATCGCGGGGCTCTCGAGCGGCGCCCAGCCGGGTTCGCCGATCAGGCCGGGGTACGGGTGCCAGTTGCGGAATGGGAACGTACGCCGGCCGCTCAGGATCGAGCGCCGCGCGGGGATCGTCGGCATCGCCTCCGGGAAGCAGCGCGTGAAGCTGATCCCCTCGCGGGCGAGCGCGTCGATGTTGGGTGTGCGGGCCCGCTTGCCGAAGACGTGATCGGCGCGCAGCGTGTCCACGATGACGAGGACGACGTTGGGGCCGTCGGGCCGGCGCCGGCCCCCCTTCTCCAGGAAGGCGACGGCGGGCGCGGCCGCGAGCGCGGCCGCGCCCCCCTGGATAAAGCGCCGCCTGGTCGCGCTCCCCGGCATTGCCGGGGAGCTTGCCAGAGGCTACGGAGCGACCGACTTCGCGCACCCCGAACGGCTCGAAGTCGGGAGCCCGGCCGACTGGTTCGACGTCAACTGCGGCGGAAGGACGACGAGCGAGCTGGGCGTTCCCGCGGTTGTACGTCCTGAGTGCTCCCTGAGTGCCTCCCAGGTAACACGATCGCGCCCAGGCGTGCGCCGATTCCTCGGGCTGCCGTTACTCTGCGACCGTTGGCTGTCTCAAGGGGATCCAAGGCATCCGCCGCGGCGGCGACGCCGCAGGTGACGTTCGAGGTCGAGCGCTTCGGCTGGGTCTCTGACGACCGGCTCGAGATCACGGGCCGCTGGTCGGGGCTGCGCGGACACCGCTTCCTGCGGCCGACGCTCGACATCCAGGTCGATGGCCGCCACCGGCGCCTGCTCGCCCTGCTCGAGCACAAGCCCTGGGCTGCCGACGACGGCGACGAGTGGATCGCCGCCTTCCCCTGGCAGGGAGAGCCGCTGCAGGCGGACAGCGCCGAGCTGGCGCTGGGACCGGATCTGGCGGTCGAGCTGCCACTGCCGTCAGGCGGCCGTGCCGCACCCACGGACGACCCGTCGCGCCCCTCCGCCGAGCTGCTTGCGGCGGGGCGCCCGCGTGCGGAGATCGAGCTCGAGCTGAGCGCGGCTCGCGAGGAGGGCGAGCGCCTGGCTCGCGAGCTGGAGCGGCTCCGGACCACGCATGCCGCCCGCGTCGAGGAGCTGCAGCAGCGCCTGGGCGGCGAGCGCGAGGCCGTGACCGAGGTCAAGGCGGAGCTCGAGGCGGCCCGTAATTCCGCCGCGGCCGCCGAGGCCGATAACGCCGAGCGGCTATCCGATCTCTCGAAGGAACGCGACGCGGCGGTGGCGGCGAGCTCGGCGGCGCTCGCCGAGACCAAGCGCATCGAGAGCGAGCGCGACGCCGCCCTGCGGGGACGCGCGGCGGTCGAGCAGGAGCGCGACGCCGCGGTGCGGGCGCGCGACTCCGCGCGCCAGGAGCGGAACGCTTGGATGTCACGCGCTCGAACCGCGCTCGCGGAGCGGAGCAGCCCTGGCGGCGGCACGGTGCGCCGCCGGCCCGAGCGCCCGCGCCCACAGAGCGCACAGCCCACACCCACTCCCGAGGGCGGGCAGCCCCCGACGGAGCCTGCGAAGACGACCCCGCTGGCGAGCGCCGAGCCGAGGCCCACCGTCAGGCGCGTGCCGGCGCGGCCCGCCCCCACCCGTCCCGCCGAGCCGGAGCCGCAGCCCCCACGGACCGGCCGCGCGAAGCCCGGAGTGAGGACCGTTCGGATCGGTGGCACCCCGCGCGAGCATGAGCTCGAGCCGCCCTCTCAGGAGGAGCCCGCGGGCAACCTGCTCGGCGTGCCGCAGGGCGGGAAGCCGCGGCGGCCCGTCCCGCTCTGGGCATCACAGCTGCTCGCCGTGCTGGGGCTGCTCGCCGCGATCGCGGTGATCGTGCTGCTGCTGCTCTGAGGCCTCAGCGCGGCCCGCGCCGGCGCTTCTTCTTCTTCAGCAGCGTGAAGCGCGCCCGATCCGGCCGCGATGCGTTGCCCGCCTGGTCGCGCCCCACCACCGTGAGGCGGTAGGCGGCCGGCTTGAGGCTCTTGCGCCGCGAGATGCGGCCGGCGAAGTTGATCCGGCGCGCGCCCGCGCCGAGCGAACGCGTGATCGCGGCGCCCCGCACGTTCACGAAGCGCGTGCAGCGGCGCCGGCCGCGGTTGCGGCGCGTCTGCTTGCGGCAGGCGCCCCTCACCCGGCGCCCGGGCAGCGCCCGGCTGAACGTGAGACGCACCGAGGCGGCCTCGGAGAGCCTGAAGCGGATCACGGTGCCCGTGCCGACGGCGGCCGCCGACGGCAGCGCCGACCCCAGCCGGAAGCGCTTGCGGCTGAGCCGCAGGCCTGTGACGTCGGGGGCGGTGGTGTCGGCGGGCGGGTTGGTCGGCTGCTGAGGCGGCTGCGGCAGATCGACGACCGCGGCGACGATCGTGCGGTTGGTGCCCGATGTCTGCGGGAAGGTCACGGCCGCGAAGGCGCCGGCCCCGGCCGCGGCGTCAGGCGATCCGCTCACGTCGCCGAAGGCGGGATTGGAGAGCGTCTGCACGGCGCCGAGCGCGCCGAGCGTGGTCTTGGCACGGTTCACCACCGGTTCGGCCGCCCCGCCCTTGAAGTTGTAGGAGATGAGCCCCGAGCCGTTCTCGCCGATGGCCGGGCTGCCCTGCGGCACGGCGCCGTTCGCGGCGGTCTCGACGAGGCCGCCCTTGGTCCAGGTCCCGCCGGCCAGGCTCGCCCACTCGAAGGGGTTCGTCATGTTGCCGTGATGCGTGACGAGGCCCTGGCCGGCGCCGTTGACGTCGATGCGCGTGAGATCGCGTCCCTCGGTCGGCACCTCGGGCATGGCGTCTATGAGTTGCGCGCCGCCAAAGGCGTCGCCCACGAAGGGACGGCTGAACGCCCGGTGCTTCGCCGCGCCGCCGTAGGTGATGTTCTGACGGAAGACCACCCATGCGGTGCCGCCGGCGTCGATGTCGACGTCCGGCTGATCCGCGCTCGGGAGAAGCATCGGACCGTACGGATCGGCACCGGGAAGCGTCGTGGCGATGTGGGCACCCGCGCCGACGGGGCCGGCCGTCGTGCCGGTGAGCCTGCGGGCGTACACCTCGGCCTCCGTTGCCGGCATGGCCACCGTCTCGGCCCAGGTGACGACTCCGGAAGCGCCGTCGGGCGCAGTGGCGACCCTGGCCTCGTTGTTGCCCACGCCGGCCTCCTCGGTGGGCACCTTGTCCAGGACGGGCGGCGTGACCGGCGTCCAGGTCGTCCCATCGAGCCGCTGAGCGAAGATGTCGTTGTTGTTCCTGCCGGCCGCATAGCCGTTTCCGTTGCCGGCCAGGTCCACCTCGGCGTGGGCGCCGGCGGGAGCGAGATCAGCGGAAGCCCCGAACGCGGCGCCGCCCGCCGGCCGCACCTGAGCGACAACCGCGCCAGCGCCCTTCTTGTAGGTCACGACGACCTTGCCGCCGTCGGCCACCGCGATGCGCGGCTGATCCGCGGCCACCGCCAGCCCGGGGTCCACGTCGACAGGCGCGCCCCAGGTTCCGTTGACGAAGCTCGACACGAACACGTGGTTCACGCCTCCGACCTGCTTCAGGTACACGAGCGCGGCGCTGCCGTCCGGCGCCACGTCGATGCGAGGCGCCGCACCCTGAATGTCAGCGGACGGCCCGTCCACCGCCACCCCCGGCACGATCCCGGCACTCGCGGGCGCGGCGACCGCCAGCAGGGCGGCGCAGATCAAGGCAGCGGTCAACGACTTGTTCATGCCCCTCCAAAGGGGGTGGGCCGGGGAATTGCGCGAGCGCGGCGAGGTTACCCGAGCGCGCGGTCGAGGGCCTCGTTGACGAGTTCGTCCGCGCGAGCGTTGTGCTCGCGGCGCACGGGGCGAACGGCCCAGCTCTCGAAGTCCCGCAGCGCCCGCATCGCCTCGAGGTAGAGCGGCCTCAGTCCCGCGTGCTTGACCTTGTACTCGCCGCCGATCTGGCGGGCGACGAGCTCCGAGTCGTTCACCACCTCGACCTCCGTCGCACCGAGCTCGCGGGCGAGCTCCAGGCCGAGCAGGAGCGCCCGGTACTCGGCGACGTTGTTGGTCGCCTCCCCGATGAAGTCGTTGCGCTCGCCCAGCTCGTCACCGTCGGGCGAGGAGGCCACGGCGGCCACGGCGGCCGGCCCGGGATTCCCGCGCGCCCCGCCGTCGACGTGGACGACTACCTTCACTCGCCGCGGAGCGCCTGGCCGGCCACGACCCGGCCCTGGTCGTCAAGGGCGGCGTTCCAGTCGCGCAGCGACTCGTCGATCTGGTCCATCTCGTCGCCCTTGTCGAGCATCTCGACCGGATCGCCCTCGTCACCGAGGTCGACCCGGTAGCGGTACCAGGAGAGCTCCCATGCGACGAGCAGCGACACGGCGCTCGGCTGGGCCGTATCGGGCTGCGCGCTCACCCACGCCGGTCCGAGCGTGCGTGCGAGGCCCGCGATCGTGCGCTGGTGCCCGGATCGGTTGAAGAGCTCGAGCGCGCGATCGACCTTGCCCTCGGCGGTCGTCGGAACCGCGCGCACGTGCCGCGGGTCCTTCGGGCGAGTGCGCGGGCGCTCGCGGGGCTGCGACGGCGCCTCCTCGCCGGCGTGCTCACTCGGCTCGGCACCCTCGGCTGAGCCGTACATTGCCTCCTGCTCGGCGAGCCCCGGCTCCACCCGCTCCGTGCGGGCCGGGTCGGTCGGCCGCCGGCGCCGCAGCCGGCCCAGCACGCCGCCGGATTCGTTGCGCGCCGGCCGCGCCGGCATCTCATCGGCGGCGGACTCGCGGATCCAGCCGTGGTGGCGCGCCCGGACCGCGCACAGGTCGCACACCTGGTGGCGGTGCCCGCCGGGCGCGAGATACCACTCGACCCTTTCCCCCTTGAGAATGGTGCGGCCGCAGACATCGCAGTTCACGATGTCGTGGACCGGCCTGAGCTCCTTCTTCACGGGCCCCGACTATAGGGGTGGGGGGACCGGGTCAGGCCTTGACGGCCTCCTCCTCCTGCGTCCGCTGGACGACCTGCTGGGCCACGTGGCCCGGCACCTCCTCGTAGCGCGCCAGGTCCATCGCGTACTCGCCCTGGCCGCCGGTGATCGCGCGCAGGTCGGGTGCGTACTCGAGCAGCTCGGCCATCGGGACCTCGGCCTTGACCTCGGTCACCGCTCCGCGCGGCTCCATTCCGAGCGGCCGGCCGCGGCGCGAGTTGAGGTCGCCGATCACGTCGCCGACGTACTCCTCGGGCACCGTGACCGTGACGGTCATGATCGGCTCCATCAGCGTCGGCTGGGCGCTCTCCATCGCGTCCTTGAACGCCATCGAGCCGGCGATCTTGAACGCCATCTCCGACGAGTCGACCGAGTGGTGCTGGCCGTCGAACACCGTCACGCGCACGCCGCGGACGGGGAAGCCCGCGATCGTGCCGGTGCGCATGGCCTCCTGGACACCCTTCTCGACGGCCGGTATGAAGCCACCCGGGATAACGCCGCCCTTGATGGCGTTGACGAACTCGAAGTCGCCCTCGGCGAATGGCTCGATCTGGATGTGGCAGTCCGCGAACTGCCCGCGGCCGCCGGTCTGCTTCTTGTAGCGCGCGTGTGCCTTGGCGCTCGACTTGATCGCCTCCCGGTAGGGCACGTGCGGCGGGTGCAGCTCGACCTCGGCGCCGAAGCGCTCCTTCATGCGGTCGACGATCACCTCCACGTGGATCTGCGTGATGCCGGCGAGGATCTGCTCGCCGGTCTGCAGATCGCGGTGGAAGTCGATCGTGGGGTCCTCCTCCTGCAGCCTGCGCAGGGCCTGCCCCATCTTCTCCTCGTCGCCCTTCGCCTTCGCCTCGATCGCGAACGCCATCACGGGGCGCGGCATCTCGGGCAGCGCGAGCGGCATCTCCTCGTCCTTCTCGGCGAGGACGTCACCCGCGTGCGTCTCCTTGAGCTTCGCCACGGCGCCGATGTCGCCGGGGCCGAACTCGTCGGCCTGCTCGGTCTCCTTGCCCTGCGGCACGAGCAGCTGGCCGATGCGCTCCTTGACGTGGGCCCGGGTGTTGAAGACCTGGATGTCGTGCCCCAGCACGCCCTGGTAGACCCGGAAGAGATTCACGCGGCCGGCGTACGGGTCGGCGAGCGTCTTGAAGACGAACGCGACCATGTCCTTCGACTCGTCCGGCTCGAGGGTCACGCCGTCCATGTCGATGGGCCCGCGCTTAGCCGGTGAGGGCAGGTCCTCGACGAAGGCGTCGAGCAGCCGGTTGATGCCGAGGTTGCGGGTCGCGGCGCCGCAGGTGACCGGGAACAGCTTGCCTTCGGTCACGCCCGTTTTGAGCGCCGAGACAGTCTCCTCGTGCGAGATCTCCTCGCCCTCGAGGTAGCGCTCCATTAGCGCATCCGAGACCTCGGCGACCTCGTCCATCAGCTTCTCGCGATACTCCTGAGCCTGCGCGCGCAGCTCCTCGGGGATCTCGATCTCCTCGCAGTTCTCGCGGTCGTCGCCGTCATAGCGGTAGGCCTTCATGTCGATGAGGTCGACCACGCCCTGCAGCTCGTGCTCGGCGCCGATCGGGATCTCGGTGGCCACGACGTGCGGCCCGAAGGCCTCCTTGAGCGACTCGAGGCTGCGGAAGAAGTCGGCGCGCTCACGGTCGAGCATGTTCACGAAGACGATCCGCGCGAGCCCGAGCTCCGACGCGCGCTCCCAGAGCCGGGTCGTGGTGACCTCGACGCCCATCACGCCGTTGACCACGAAGACGGCACCCTCGACGACGCGCAGCGCGGCCAGGGCGTCGGCCACGAAGCTCGGCTCGCCCGGGGTGTCGATCAGGTTGATCTTGCGGTCGTCCCAGCGAAACGACGACAGGCTCGCGGAGATCGACATCGCGCGCGCCTTCTCGTCGGTCGCCGAGTCGGAGACCGTGGTTCCATCTGCCACCGAGCCAAGGCGGTTGATCGCACCCGCGCTGAACAGGAGCGCCTCGTTAACGGACGTCTTCCCGCTGCCCCGGTGGCCCACCAAGGCCACGTTGCGGATCCTCTTCGGCGACTCGTGCGCCATTTACGTCTCCTCTCCCTTAACCGCGTGCGGACTGCTCAGCCTACCCTGCGAGGGCCGAGTCCACGGTCTCGTGGATCGGCGCCGCGGTCGCCACCTCGGTGAGCTCGAGAACCCGCGTCAGGGGCGAGCCGAGCGGCACCACGACGCGCAGCTCCTGGCGGCGCCGGCGGAGCCTGCGGGCGAGGTCGAAGATCACCTCGATGCCGCCGGAATCGAGGTAGCGGCACTCGTTCAGGTCGATCACGAGACCGAGCGCGTCGTTGGGCACCGAGTCGAGCAGCTGGTCGCGCACGTGGCTCGCGTTCGTCATGTCGACCTCGCCGGTCACGTGGGCGACGAGCGTGCCGCCGTGGCGCTCGACGGCTATCTCGACGGGAGCGGTCACGCGGCCCTGGCGTGCGCCAGGCGCCTCCGCATCGTCACGAGTGTGCCGCCGTTCTGGCTCTCGATGTTCACGTCGTCCATCAGCCCCATGATGATCTTGATGCCGCGGCCGCGATGCTCGCCGCGCCGGTCGCGCCAATGCCCGCTGTCGCGGACGCTCGCGATGAGCTCGTCCGCGACCAGCGCCGCCTCCACGTCGAAGCTGGCGTCGCCGGGGCCGTAGGCGTGCTCGATCGCGTTGCCGGCGGCCTCGCAGACCGTGAGCATGATCTCGTAGGACTCGAGCTCGTCGGCGCCCGCCGCGTGCAGAAAGCGCTCGAGCCGGCGCCGCAGGAGTGCGAGCGACTCCGGCTCGGCCGGCAGTGACAGCCGCAGTGCTTGGCCGCTGACCGCCGACAGGCGCACCGCCAGCAGGGCCACGTCGTCGCTCGGGTCGCGCCGGGGCAGCACCGCGCCGAGGACGCGCTCACAGAGCTTCTCGAGGTCGTCCTCGGCCTCGCCCGCCGCCTCGGCGAGTCGCTCGAGACTGTCCTCGAGCGGCACGCCGCGGCGCTCCACGAGGCCGTCGGTGTAGAGCAGGAGCGTCGATCCCGGCGGCACCACGCCGGTCGCCTCGCGGAACACGGCCGGGTCGGCCGCCCCGATCGGCATCGAACGCCCGCCCTCGAGGAAATGCGCGC
This sequence comes from uncultured Thermoleophilaceae bacterium, assembly GCA_963814095.1. Lineage (GTDB taxonomy): Bacteria > Actinomycetota > Thermoleophilia > Solirubrobacterales > Thermoleophilaceae > JACVRW01. The sequence goes on from CAWFBT010000008.1 coordinate 38,136, forward strand.
CGTCCGGAGCGAGCACGAGCGGCGGCGGGTGGCCCGCCGCGCTGTAGGTGACCTCGCCCGTCTCGCGGTCGAGCACGATGTAGAGCACGGTCGCCATGGCGTCCTCGCCGCTCATCACGAGCCGGTTGACGCGCGCCATCACCTCGGCCGGCGAGGACTCGATCAGCCCGTAGGCCCGGAACGCGTTGCGCAGCTGCCCCATGGTCGCCGCGGCGCGCAGCCCGTGCCCCACCACGTCGCCGACGATCAGTGCGACCCGCCCGTCCATGCGCTCGAGCGCGTCGTACCAGTCGCCGCCGATCGCCTCGCCGGCGGGCAGGTAGCGCGGTACGAGCCGGAGACCCTCGATCTCCGGCAGGCGCTCCGGCAGCAGGCTGCGCTGGAGCGTCTCGGCGATCGTGTGCTCGATCTCGTAGACCTCGCGCAGCTGCTGCTGCATCAGGATGCGCTCGTGGATGTCGACGGCGGCGCCGACGTAGCCCACGAAGCTGCCGCCCTCGTAGCGGGGGACCCCGCGGTCCACAACCCAGCGGTACTCGCCGGTGTGGCTCATCAGGCGGTACTCGTACTCCCAGATCTCGAGTCCGGCGAGCGACTCGTGCCAGGAGGCGAGCATCTGCTCCACGTCCTCCGGGTGGACGCCGAGCGCCCAGCTCGAGCCGAGCTCCTCGGCGAGCGTCGTGCCCGTGAAACGCATCCAGCCCTCGTTCACGAACGTCACGAGCCCGCGCGTGTCCGTCGTCCAGATCATCACTGGGGCGCTGTCGGCGAGATCGCGGAAGCCGGCCTCCGACTCGCGCAGCGCCTCCTCCATGGAGCGGCGCTCGTGGATGTCGGTCGTCGTCCCGACGTAGCCCGCGAAGACACCGTCGGCGAAGCGCGGCATTCCCACCTCGAGCACCCAGCGGTAGGCCCCGGTGGGAGCGTGCATGAGGCGGTACTCGAAGCGCAGCTCCTCGCGGCGCCGGAAAGCGTCGCGCCAGCGCGACAGCAGCTCGGTGCGGTCGTCGGGGTGTGCGCTGAGGCCGAAGGTGTCGCCGAGCTCCTCGCCGAGGGTGCGGCCCGTGAAGCGCAGCCAGCCCTCGTTGACGAACGTCACGTGTGCGTCGGGGTCGGTCATCCACATGAGCGCGGGGGTCGTGTCCGCGAGCTCGCGGAAGCGCGCCTCGCTGTCGCGCACGCGGCTCTCGTGGTGGCTGCGCTCGGCAGCCAGCCCGATGGTGCTCGCGAGCGCGCGGATGAAGTTGACGTCCTCGGCCTCGTACGGGCGCGGTTCGCGCGCGTAGACGCCGAGCACACCGAAGTGGCGGCCCGAGATCCCGATCGGCGCCACGAGGGCGCTCGTCACGCCCAGCTCGCGCTGGACGGCCGAGGGCACGAAATCGGGCTCCTCGGTGAAGTCGCCGATCGACAGCGGCTCGTCGCGGTCGAGCGCGATGCGCGAGAGCTCCTCGGCGTCGGCCCGCAGCACCCCTCCGAGCATGTCGTCCGGGAAGCCGGCGGTGGCCCGAACGTGCAGGCTGCGCCCGTCGCTCGTCAGCTCGAGGACGGACGCGTAGTCCGTGCGGAGCTCGCTGCGGGCCGTCTCGACGGCGGCCCTGAGGATGTCGTCGAGATCATCGCTCGCGAGCGCGCGCCGGCCGATCTCCGCCACGGCCGCCTGCCTGCTCGCCAGCGCGCGCAGCTCGTCACGCTGACGGTGGCTCGGGCGCCGCAGCATCGATCTCAGGCCTCGCTCGCCCTCACTCGGCGTCGGCGAGCGGGTCACCCTGCAGTCGCGACTTGAGTCGCAGCACGGCCTTCGTATGGAGCTGCGACACGCGCGACTCGGTCACCCCGAGGACCTCGCCGATCTCGCGCAGGGTCAGGTTCTCGTAGTAGTAGAGGGCGACCACGAGCTTCTCCCGCTCCGGCAGCCGTGCGATCGCGTCGGCCAGCCGGTCCTTCATCTCCGTCGTGTCCATCTCCGCGGCCGGGTCGAGCGCCTGCGGATCCTGGATCGTGTCGAGCAGCGACACCTGGTCGCCGGAGGAGTCGGAGACCGTCCAGAGCTCGTCGAGCGCGACCACCGACGAGTTCGAGATGCGGACGAGCGACTCCTGGAACTCGTCGACGGTGACGCCGAGCCCCGCGGACATCTCCTGGTCGGTGGGCGCCCGGTGCAGCTGATGCTCGAGCTTCGCGTTCATCTTCTCGATCTCGCGCGCCTTGGTGCGCACGGAGCGCGGTACCCAGTCGAGCGAACGCAACTCGTCGATGATCGAGCCCTTGATGCGCGTGATCGCGAAGGTCTCGAACTTGATCTCGCGCTCGGGCTCGAAGCGCTTGATCGCCGAGATCAGGCCGAGCAGGCCGTACGAGATCAGGTCCGCCTCCTCAACGTGCGAGGGCAGCCCGCTCGACATGCGGCCGGCCACGTACTTGACGAGCGGCGCATAGGCGAGCACCAGGCGCTCGCGCGCCTGCTCGTCCTGGTCGTCCTTGTAGCGACGCCAGAGGTCCTTGAGCTCGATCGCCTTGAGGTTGCTCTCCATTAACGGGCCTTGATCACGCCCGGGGATGCGAGCGCGCGTAGACGGACTTGAGGCGTCTCGACTCTACCCGAGTGTACGTCTGGGTCGTGCCGATGGAGGCGTGCCCGAGCAGCTCTTGGATCGCCCGCAAATCGGCACCTCCCTCGAGTAGATGGGTCGCGAACGAATGGCGCAGCGTGTGCGGAGTGATGCCGGCGCGGCGGGCCTGAAGCCGCAACCGGCGCCGGACATCCGAGGTCGACAGGCGGCGTCCGCTCTTCGAGAGGAAGAGCGCCGCGCTGTCTGCGGCGAGCGCGGGCCGCCCGCGCGCCAGATACCGCTCGAGCGCCTTCCAGGCGTGCTCGCCGGCTGGGACCACGCGGGTGCGGCCGCCCTTGCCGTCGACGCGCACCTGCTCGCCGTCAGGGTCCACCCCCGTCAGGTCGAGATTCACGAGCTCCTCGGCGCGCAGGCCGGCGGCGTAGGCGAGCTCGAGCATCGCGCGGTCGCGCAGGTCGAGCGGGGACGACGCCGGGATGCGCTCGAGCAGATCGCTCACCTCGCCCGGCTTCAGCACGCGCGGCAGGTACTTGTCCTTCTTCGGGCTCGACACGAGGTCGGCCGGGTTGGCGGAGAGCTCCCCGCGCTCGACAAGCTGCCGGTAGAAGGTGCGGATCGCGGCGAGCTTGCGCGCGACCGTCGACTTCGCCGCGCCGCGCTCGGACACTACCCCCGCGAAATGACGCAGCTCGCGATGCCCGAGCTCATCCGGGCCGAGGCCACGCTCGGCCGCCCAACCGGCGAGCTGCGCGAGGTCGGCGCCGTAGGCACGGCGGGTCTTCTCCCCCATGCCGTGCGCGCGCTGCCAGCCGTCGAAGCGCTCAAGGGCTGTTGCCCAGTTAGCCTCAACGGGAGTGGGTGTCTTCTTCGTCAACACAGAGGACGGTCGAGTGGCGACTCGCACTCAGCTGGCGGAGGCCGACCTCGTCGACGACCACGACAAGCCGGTCAAGCCCTGGCACCAGATCCAGGGCCCGAGCGACGCGTCGACCATGTGGTACGCGGTACTGCGAAAGCGCGAGCGGGGCGTCTTCATCGGCACGCTCTGCATTCGACACACGGGCCGGCAAGCCTCCCTCGAGGAGCGCGGCTGGGAGGAGATCCCGGTGCCCGAGATCGGCGGTCCGCTAGCCGCGGCGAGACCATCGCTCCGCGCCGGGCACCGCCCGGCGCCTCGCGCACTACGCGATGTAGATGGGCGCGCCGACCGGGACCTGGTCGTACAGCTCGATCACGTCCGGGATCGCCATCCGGATGCAGCCGTGCGAGGCGGCGCTGCCGAGCGAGTAGGTCTGGTCGGTGCCGTGGATGCCCGCGCCGTCGTAGATGCCGAGCCAGCGGGCCTTGAGCGGGTTCTCGGCCGTGCCGCCGGGCACGACCGTGCCGGCGAGGGAGCCCGCCCAGTCGCTGTTCGGGACGGTCCAGGCGGGATCCACCGCCTTGTTCTGGATGTGGTAGAGCCCAGCCGGGGTGTCGAAGCCGAGGGCCCCGACCGCGACCGTGTACTGCTTCTGCAGCTGGAGATCCTTGTAGAGCCGCAGCTGGAAGGCGCTGCGGTCGGCCACGAGCATGATCGGGTACTTGTTGGCGAGGTCCGCCTGGGTCACCTTCGGCTGGACCACGGCCACCGTCGCCTTGACCCTGCGGCCGACGCCCGGCACCGTCAGCGCCTGCGCGATCCGCTGCTTGAGCACCTTGCGCTTGACGCGGAGGCCGGTCTGCTCCTTGACCTCCTCGAGCGACGGGAAGCTGACCTCGGCGTCCTTGGCCGGCCGGTCGAGCCGGCGCTTGACGCGCCTGACCAGCTTGTTGACCGAGTCCTCGGAGTAGCTCACCCGCGCCGAAACCTGGACCCTCTCCTCACCGCCGGTGAGGTCGCGCGTGACGCGGCTGATGATGTTGCCCTCACGGCTCTTCGCGATCGCTTCGTCGACCATGCCGCCGACGTCCGCGGTCACGCCGGCGTCCTCGGCGGAGAGGTTGAAGCGCTTGCCCTCGTAGACGACGGCGATCGGCTGCTCGAGCGGCTCCTTGAGGTCGCGCACCAGCACCTGGCGCGCCTCGCTGGTCGTCATCCCGCCGACGTCGGTGCCGGCCACGGTCACGCCTTCGGCGATGCGATCCTCACGCGACGTGTCGTACGCGTAGGCAGCCACGGCTCCGCCGACCAGTAACAGGAGGAGAACCGCCACAAGGATGAAGGACTTGTGCCTCATGCCGGGACGCAAATCAGTGTAGGGACCGTTCCGGCGTTCTCCCACAAATGAGAGCGCTCTTGCGCATAGCCGTCGCGCAAGAGTTGATTCAGGGGGCGATCGCGGCCGGCGACGTCAGCGCAACGATCCGGTACGCGATCGCGCAGGGCCAGTTCATGAACGCCTGCAGCTGCAGGTGCACCCACGCGGGGACGCCCGAGGGGTCGTCGAGGAAGCCGGCGGTTGCCTCCAGCACCGCTCCCTGGTCGCCGCTCGCCTGCACCGCGGCGCTGACCGACAGTTGCGCTCCGTCGAGCGCGTCGCGGCGGTAGGCAAGGCTGTCTGGCACGTAGAAGCCGACGTCCTTGCGGGTCGACGAGATGCCCGGCGCCCCGAGCCTGCGCATCGTGATCCCGGCCGCCTCCGCGCGGCCGTCGATCCAGACGGTCCCCAGGTACTCGGTGCGCCGGCGCTGCTCGCCGCTCGCGGCATCGGTGACGAGCGTGTCGATGCGCGGCTGGGGGTCGACCTCGATCTCCATCAGTTGCGAGCCAGGACCGAGTCGATGGCGCTGATCACGCGTTCGCGATTGGCGTGTTCGCGCTCGTAGTCGCGCAGCGCGCCGAGGTCGTCGCGCTCGAGCGAGGCGAGCAGCGCGATCACCTCCTCGGCCGCGAGTTCGTCGTAGTGGTCGACCGGCCGGGATGGCGCGGGCTCCTGCGGCCGGGGCGCCTGTGCCGCGCGCGATGCGCGCTCGACCGCGTCCTCGGCCGCCTGACGGGCGCGCCGCTCCGCCTTCTTGGCACGCTCGGTCGCCTTCAGCGCGGCTTCGGCGGCGCGGCGCTCGGCCTTCTTGGAACGCTCGGTCGCCTTCGCGGCGGCGAGCTCGGCCTGGCGGGACCGGTCCTCGGCGGCGGTGAGCCGCTCCTCATCGCTGGGACCGCCGTCGTCCTCGGCGCTGAGGCTCGCCAGCAACCGCTGCAGCTCGGAGATCTGCGCGCGGCTGAGCGCGGCCGCCTGGCCGCTGTTCGAGCGCCGGACGTGCGGGCTCCAGCGCAGGAACTCCTCGACCTCGCGCTCGTAGCGATAGCGCTCCTGCGCGCCGCGTACCACCGGGTGCAGGCGCATGTACTCGCCGAGCTTCAGGACCGCCTCGCGGCTCGTGTGCTGGTAGTGGAAGCCGGCCGCCTTGTAGCGGCGGTTGTCGACCCCGCGCCCATAGCGCAGCTGGTTCATCGCCTCGGGCGGAATCCGGATGCCCACCCGCCGCAGCACCGCGGTGGCGATGCTCGTTCCCCACGGCGGCAACACCGGTGCATAGGGCTTGCCGAGCAGCCCGGCGACCTCGCTGAGAGCGAGCACGCCGTCGCCGGCGACGTTGAACAGGCCGGGCGTGCTGTTCCGGACGGCGTGCTCCAGCGCGTGGAAGACGTCGTCCTCGTGAACGAACTGGTAGCGCGGGTCGAAGCCGAGGATCATCGGCACCGCGGGCAGCGAGAACAGGTCGATGTGCGACGTGCGCACGTCCGGACCCAGCACGTTCGCGAAGCGCAGCACCGTGACCGTGGCCTCGGGGTTGCGCTCGGCGAACTCTCCCAGCGAGGCCTCCGCCTCGACGATGTCCCGCTCGATGCCGGTGCGCGGCGGGTGCGGCCGGCGCATCGCCTCGTCGAAGAAGGCGGGGTCGTCCTGCTCGCAGCCGTAGTAGTGCGTCGAGGACTTGAAGACCACCTTGCGCACCGGCGAGTCGGGCCCGCTGCATGCGGCGAGGATGTTCATCGTCCCGATCACGTTGTTCTCGTGGGCCTTCGAGGACGAGGTCGTGTTCGAGTCGACGACCAGCCGCGTGTCCACGACGGTGTCGATTTCCGCGGCCTCCACCACGCGCCGCAGGAGCGCGTGCTGCGCCCCCACCTTCACGTACTCGGTCCGCTCGAGCTCGACCGACGGCTCCTCGTTGTCGACCCCGATCACCGCCTCGACCTCCGGGAAGGCCTCGAGCGCCTGCGCGAGCCGCCCGCCCCAGTAGGTGGAGAGCCCGGTCACGAGTATGCGGCGCGAGTCCATGACTACCCGAACCAGACCGACTTCCGCTTCGCGAGCATGTCCCAGAGGTTTTCCTGGATCCGCGCCCGCACCTCCTGGGCGACCGTCTGGACGAGCGCCTTGTCCTCGTGCGAGTCGCCCGGGCCGAACTCGATCGGCTCGAGGAAGCGAAGCTTGAACTTGGCGGGCAGGTAGCCGAGCATGCCCAGCAGCCCGAAGTGCGGGAAGGTCGGCGTGATCGGGAAGTAGAGCAGCCCGGTGACGCGCTTCAGGAGGCCGACCTGCGCGAAGATCGGCGCCGCCTCCTCGGCGCCCACGACGCACGCCGGCACGATCGGCGTCCCAGCCCGCATGGCCGCCTCGACGAACCCACCGCGGCCGAAGCGGCGCAGCCGGTAGCGGTCCTTGTAGAGCTTCGCGGTCCCCTTGCGCCCCTCGGGAAAGACGAGCACGAGCTGCTCCTCGTCGTGCAGCAGCCGGTGCACGTTCGCCGGGTGCGCCGCCACGCAGCCGATCTTCGGCAACAGCGTGCTGAAGCCGGGGTAGCCCTTGAAGAAGTGCTCGACCGTGATGTTGAGCGGGCGCGGATGCGGGTGCTCCTCGCGGATCGCCTTGGCGAGCATCGCGGCGTCGGGCGGCAGCGCGCCCGAGTGATTCGAGACGAGCAGCGCTCCGCCGCTCGCCGGCACGTTCTCGATCCCCTCCACCTCGGTGCGGAACCAGTAGCGGTAGAAGAACTCGACCAGGGTTTGGTCGAAGATCCCCTCGATCCGCTCGGAGCGACCCCAGTCGTTCAGTCGCCGGTCGGGCTCGATCCCCGGCAGGTGGTTCTTCAGTGCCTCTGCCGGCACGAGCGACTCGACGGTCGGCCCGCGCTCGCGTACCGACAGGGTCGTGCGCACACGTTCAGCCATGACTGCCCGATTCAAGCAGGCCGCACCGGCCGCCGTGTGATCAGCTTCCGATGCGCTCCAGAACTGGGTCGAGCTGGAGCCGCAGCCCGTTCCAGTCGGGGGCACCGATCACGCCGTCACGCCCCACGAGCTCCTCGTTCCACGGGTGGACGATGGTCGCGGGCACGATCCCGGCCTCCTTTGCCCTCGTGATGTTGACCGGGCTGTCGTCGACCAGGACGTCGATCCCCAGCTCGACGCAGCGCGAGACCTTGTCGAATGAGCAGTGCAGGTCGTGGTAGGGCATGCCGATGGCGTCGAGCCACGACTCCGTCGCCGGGAACGTGCTCATGCGGCGATGGCTCGTCACGTGGATCCAGTGGCCCTGCTCGTGCCAGCCCCGGACGGTCTCCACCGCATCCGGGTAGGGCACACCCGCCGCGATGTTCTCGTCCGAGTGCGTCTCCTCCACGCAGTGGATGACGGCATCGCGCTCGAGCTGGCTGATGCCCCAGTCGCGCTGCTCCTCGTACGGCAGCTCGATCCCGTAGCGCTCCAGCACCACCCGCTGGAGGAGATCCCAGTAGGGGTGCAGGGTCGAGTCGATGTCCAGCGCGATCTTTGCCATTTCGCCGTACCCTAGAAAGCCATGGCGCAGTTCTATCTCCCCCCCGCGCCCGCTCGCTACCGCAGGGCCCGCGACGCGGACGCGGAGTATGGGACCACGGCGTCCCCCGATTGGCGCGCGATCGACTGGCCGGCGCACCTGCACAAGGTCGAGATCGACGGGACCCCCGTCAACTACGTGGACGTCGGAGGTGGCGACCGCGAGCCGATCGTGCTCGTCCACGGGCTCGCCGGTCAGTGGCAGAACTGGCTCGAGAACATCCCGCGTCTCGCCCAGGAGCGGCGCGTGATCGCTCCCGACCTGCCCGGTCACGGCCTCACCCCGATGCCGCGCGATCAGATCACGATCTCGGGCTACGGCCGCTACGTGAACGCGCTCTGCGAGCAGCTCGAGCTCGGCAAGGTCGACATGATCGGCAACTCGATGGGCGGCTTCGTGGCCGCGGAGGTCGCGATCCAGTTCCCCGAGCGGATCGACCAGCTCGTGCTGGTCTCCGCGGCAGGGATTGCAAGCGCCGACGCCGCGAAGATGCCGGTCATGACGGTCGGGCGCGTGATGAGGGCGCTCGCGTCGCACGGCACGGCGAGCCTCGACCGCTCGATCGCCGCCCGGCCGCGCTCCCGCCACCACACGCTCGCGCTGGTAGCGCGCTATCCAAGCCGCCTCAAGGCCGACCTGGCCTACGAGGGCTTCTTCAAGGGCGCCGGCAAGCCGGGCTTCCTGGACGCCCTGCGCGCCAACCTCAACTACGACTTCCGCGACCGCCTGCCCGACATACGCCAGCCGACGCTGATCGTCTGGGGCGAGAACGACTCGATCATCCCCGTGCGCGACGCGCACGAGTTCGAGCGGCTGATCCCGGACTCGCGCAAGGTCGTGATGCGAGCGACCGGGCACGTCCCGATGGTCGAGCGCCCGTCGACCTTCAACGAGCTCGTGCTGGACTTCCTCGCCGAGACCGGACGCGCCCGCGAGGGCGAGACGGCAGCGGGCGAGTCGCAGGCCGCCTGACGCGCCGATGCCATCCGGGGGCTCGCGCCGCCGCCTAGGTCGTTATGGCGCCGGCCGACGCCGAGCCGACGTGCTTGGCGTACTTGCCGAGTACGCCTCCGTTGTACTTCGGCGCCGGCTGCTCGTAGGCATCCACTCGCTCGGCTATCTCGGCATCGCTGAGCTCGACGTTCAGCTCGCGCGCCGCCACGTCGAACACGATGGTGTCGCCGTCGCGCACCGCCGCGATCGGACCGCCGTGGCGCGCCTCCGGGGCCACGTGGCCGGCCATGAAACCGTGCGTGGCGCCGGAGAAGCGCCCGTCGGTGAGCAGCGCGACCGAGTCGCCGAGCCCCTCGCCGACGAGCGCGGCCGTCACATGCAGCATCTCGCGCATGCCCGGGCCGCCGCTCGGGCCCTCGTTGCGGATCACGACGACCTCGCGGGGCTCGATCGACTTGTCGATGACGGCGCGGAAGGCGTCCTCCTCGCACTCGAAGACGCGCGCCGGGCCGCGGTGCTCGAGTCGGTCGTGCCCGGACAGCTTCACCACGCAGCCTTCGGGCGCGAGGTTGCCGCGCAGGATCGCGAAGCCGCCATTCGGCTTCAGTGCCGCGTCGGGCGTGCGCACCACGTCCTGGCCCTCGGTCTCCTCGGCCGCCGCCGCCACCTCGCCGATCGTCTGGCCGGTCACCGTCAGGGCGTCGCGGTGCAGCAGGCCGGCCTCGTCGAGGCGGCGGATCACGAGCGGCACGCCGCCCGCCCGGTAGAGGTCGGTCGCCACGTAGCGGCCGCCCGGCTTCAGGTCGCACAGGAGGGGCGTCTGCCAGGCGATCCGGTCGAAGTCCTCGATGTCCAGCTCGACGCCCGCCTCGTGGGCCACGGCGAGCAGGTGCAGGACGAGGTTGGTGGAGCCGCCCGACATGGCGCCGGCGGCGATCGCGTTCTCGAGCGAGTCGCGGGTGATGATCTGCCGCGGCGTGCGGCCCTGCTCGAGCACCTCGAGCACGAGCCGGCCGCAGTCCTCCGCGACCTGTCCCTTCTTGCCATCCTCGGCGGGCACCATCGAGCTGCCCATCGGCGAGATGCCGAGCACCTCGAAGGCCATCGCCATCGTGTTGGCGGTGAACTGGCCCCCGCACGCACCGGCGCCCGGGCTCGCGTGGTTCTCGAGGTCGAGCAGGTCGTCGTCGCTCAGGTCACCGGCGGCGTGGGCGCCGATGCCCTCGAAGACGTCCTGGATCGTCACGTCCCTGCCGCGCCAGCGCCCGGGCGCGATCGAGCCGCCGTAGAGCATCAGGCTCGGCACATCGCTCAGGCGAGCGAGGGCCATCACGCAGCCGGGGATCGTCTTGTCGCAACCCGACAGCGTGACGAGGGCATCGAACATGTGCCCGCGCGCGACCAGCTCGATCGAGTCGGCGATCACCTCGCGGCTGACGAGCGAGGAGCGCATGCCCTCCGTGCCCATCGTGATGCCGTCCGAGATCGCGACGGTGTTGAACTCCATCGGCGTGCCGCCGGCCGCGCGCACGCCGTCCTTGACGCGTTCGGCCAGGCGGCGCAGGTGGAAGTTGCAGGGCATCGTCTCGGTCCAGGTGTTGGCGATGCCGACGATCGGCCGCTGCAGGGCGTCGTCGTCGAAGCCGATGCCCTTCAGGTAAGCGCGCGCCTGGGCTCGGTCCGGGCCGTCGAGGATGACCCGGCTGCGCCTGCGCAGGTCCGCGCTCAACGGCTCTTCTGCTGAATCTCGGGCCGGCTGCCGCGCCGGCGCTCCCACTCCGCGAGCCGCCAGAGATCGCGGCGGACGCGGGCGGGGTCGTGCTGACGTCCCACGAGATGCAGGTTGGCGCGCCGGATCACGCGATCCTCGTCCGAGGTGAGGGCCATCCACTTGGCGAGCACGTCATCCGAGGCAGGGAGGCGCTGGCGCCCGCCGCCTCCGGTCAGGTCTGGAAACTCGACGCAGTACTCGCTCAGCAGCTGGCCGCTCGCCGGCACGTAGGCCACGATCGGCTTGTGCGGGTAGACGAGGTAGGCGTACGCGGGTCCGCTCTGCTTGTCCGAATCGCGACGCGCGTGCCGACCCGCGACCCGGATGAAGCCCAGGTCGCGGTACATCGACCATTCCTCTTCGTTCACGCACGAGCGCAGCAGCTCGCGGGCACGTTGCTCGGCACGGCGCTCGCGGCCGGGGTCGTAGCGCGCGAGCTCCTCGAGCCCGCCGTTGGCGCGTCGCCGCGGCGCGCGCACAGCGCGGCGGCGCTCGATCGCGTTCACGATCAGCGGGGCCGCCAGCACGAGCGCGATCAGGGCGAGTGCGAGCAGGGCGAACAGCATCGGTTCGTCAGCCCCCCGAGGCGCGCGGGAAGAAGATCACGCGCTCGGCCTCGATCGGGACGTCGGCGAAGTCCTTGACGAGCTGCGCCTCGCGGCGCCCGCTGCCCGGGTGAGTGGTTGGGACAGCGGCCCACATGCCCTCGTCGAGCTGGCGCCTGAACTCGCGGATCAGGCGCTCCTCGTCCTCCTCCACACGCGGATCGCCCTCGGCGAGCAACACCTCGCCGTGTCCGGGCTTCATGCGCAGGAACTTGATCGGTCTCTCCTCCGGGGCTTTGACGTCGCCATGCCGCCACTCGCGGCGGGGGGGACCGATTATGGCACGGCGGTGCGCCCGGCTCGCCGCTCCGCGAGGCCGATTGCGTCAACCGGGCCGGCCCCCTCGCCGACGTCGCGCAGGCCGTCCCTGACCGCCTCGGCGGCGATCTGCTTCGCGCGCTCGGCCGCCTCGAGTGGCTCGAACCCGAGCGCCAGGCCCGCCGCCAGCGCCGACGAGTGCGTGCAGCCCGAGCCGTGCGCCGCCCCGTCCGCGTAGCGCTCTCCCGGGATCTCGACGAGCCGCTCGCCGTCGAAGAAGACGTCGGTCGCCTCTTCCCGGTGGCCGCCGGTCACCACCACCACGGCCGCCCCCAGCGAGTGGATCGCCTCGGCGAGCGTCACCGGATCCGCGTCCTCGCCGGCCAGGACGCGCGCCTCGGGCAGGTTGGGCGTCACGACCGTCACCTTTGGGAGCAGCTTGGCGCGCAGCGCGTCGAGCGCGCTCTCGTCGAGCAGGCGCGCGCCGCTCTCGGCGATCATCACGGGGTCGAGAACCACGGGTGCTCCGAGCACGAGGTCGAGCGCGCCGGCGACCGTCTCGATCGTCTCCGCGGTCCCGAGCATGCCGATCTTGACGGCGTCGACGCCGATGTCCTCGGCGACCGCCCTGACCTGCTCGACGATCGCCTCTGGCGGCAGTGGGTAGACCGCCGTGACCGCGCGCGTGTTCTGGGCCGTCACGGCAGTGATCGCCGTCATGCCGTGCACGCCGCAGCGCGCGAAAGCCTTCAGGTCGGCCTGGATGCCCGCCCCGCCGCCGGAGTCGGAGCCGGCGATCGAGAGGACGCGCGGGGTGCGTTCGGGGTCGCTCATCGCCTTGCCGAGCATAGGGCCGCGCCGGTTTTCGCTCACTTGTTACTCGAGCGTCCCCACGCGTAACGCGGCCCGCCCTAGCGTGGCCTGCCGTGCTCGCCGCAGTCAGCACCTTCGCCCTCGAGGGCATCCGCAGCCACCAGATCACCGTGGAGGTCGACGTCCGCCGCGGCCTGCCGACCTTCACGCTCGTCGGCCTGCCGGATAGGGCCGTGCGCGAGTCCCGCGAGCGCGTGCGCGCGGCGCTGCTCAACTCGGAGCTCGGCTTTCCGCAGCAGCGCATCACGGTCAACCTCGCGCCCGCGCACGTGCGCAAAGCCGGCGCGAGCTTCGATCTGGCGATCGCGGTGGCGCTGCTGGTCGCTACGGAGCGCGTGCCCGCCGAGGCGCTCGCGGGCTGCGCGCTGGCGGGTGAGCTGTCGCTGTCGGGTGAGATCCGCCCGATCCGCGGCGCGCTGGCGGCAGCGCTCGGCGCCCGCGCCGCGGGCCATTCGCGCCTGCTCGTGCCGTCCGCCAACGCGCCCGAGGCGGCGCTCGTCGAAGGCGTGGCCGTAAGCGGAGTCCCCTCGCTCGCCCGGCTCGCCGACCTGTTCCACGGGCGCTGGGACCCGGACCCGGTCGATCCCGCGCTGCCCGCTCGCGCGCACGCCGAGAACGCGGTCGACCTGGCCGACGTCCGCGGCCAGTCCGACGCCAAGCGCGCGCTCGAGATCGCCGCGGCGGGCGGACACAATCTGCTCATGGTCGGCCCGCCCGGCGCGGGCAAGACCATGCTCGCGCGCCGCCTACCGGGGATCCTGCCGCCGCCCACCTTCGAGGAGGCCCTCGAGATCACCCAGGTGCACAGCGTCGCCGGCATCGGCAGCGGCAGGCTGGCGGGCGAGCGCCCGTTCCGCGCTCCCCACCACACGATCTCGCCGCAGGGGCTCGTGGGCGGCGGGGCGCGCCCGATGCCCGGCGAGATCACCCTCGCGCACCGGGGCGTCCTCTTCCTCGACGAGCTGCCCGAGTTCAGCCGCACGGCGGTCGACGCGCTGCGCCAGCCGCTCGAGGAAGGGCGCGTCGAGGTGATGCGCGGTCAGCGCACGCTCGAGTTTCCCGCCAACGCGATCGTGGTGGCGGCGTGCAACCGCTGTCCCTGCGCGCGGCCCGCGGACCGTTGCGACTGCGAGCCCGGCCAGCTGTCGCGCTACCGGCGCCGGCTGAGCGGGCCGCTCGTCGACCGCATCGACCTCGTCTGCCAGGTCGAGCGCGTTCCGGCGGTCGAGCTTGTCGGCGACGCGCACGACAACTGTGTCTCCTCGACGGACGTGCTTGCCCGGGTGGTGGCCGCCCGCAGCCGCCAGCGCGAGCGGCTGCGCGGCGCACGGGCACTGTGCAACGGAGACATGGACGGCAGGCTCACCCGCCGCCAGGTGCCGCTCGACGGTGAGCTCGCCGCGCGGCTGCTCGCCGTGCGCAGCCGCATCGACCTGAGCGGCCGCGGGCATGACCGCGTGCTGCGCGTGGCGCGGACGATCGCGGACCTCGACGGGCGCGACACGGTCGCCGCGCGCGACCTGGACGAGGCGCTCGCCTACCGCGTCGACAGCTGGGAGGCGCTGGCGGCGTGATCGACGTCTGCGACCCCTGCCTCCGGCGGAGCCTCCTGATCGCCCATCTGGCGCCGCGCATCGCGGGCCTGCTCACACAGCGACGCGGCCGGCGCGTGGCCGGCCTCCTGGCCCTGCCCGAGGACCAGCTGCTCGCCGCCGCTGCAGGGCGCCGGATCGGCGAGGCGCTCGCCTTCCTCGAGTCCTTTGACGCGGACGCCGAGCGCGAGCGGCTCGACCTGCCCGGAGCGCTCGCCGTCTGCGCGCACGCCCACGCCTACCCGGCGCTGCTCGGCGAGCTCGACGACCCGCCCGCCGTCCTCTTCGGAGCCGGGCGGCCCGACGCGCTCGTGGCGCTCCGGGACGAGCCGGCCGTGGCGGTGGTCGGCACCCGCCGGGCGAGCCCGTACGGCGCGGAGGTCGCCTACTCGCTCGGCCGCGGGCTCGGCGCGTCGGGCGTGCCGGTGGTCAGCGGCCTGGCGCTCGGCATCGACGCTACGGCGCACCGCGGCTGTCTCGACGGTCGCGGCCTGCCGCTGGCCGTGTTGGCCTGCGGGCCCGACGTGGCCTACCCGCGGCGGCACCGCTCGCTGCACGAGCGGATACGGGCCGCCGGGGTCGTGCTGTCGGAGCTTCCGCCCGGGACGGCGCCCTTCCTGTGGGCGTTCCCGGCCCGCAACCGGATCATGGCCGGGCTCGCGCGGATGACGGTGGTGGTCGAGGCGGCGCAGCCGAGCGGCAGCCTGATCACCTCCGACTTCGCGCGCGACCTGGGCCGCTCCGTCGCCGCGGTGCCGGGCCGCGTGACCTCGCGCTTCGCGCACGGCACCAACGGGCTGCTCCGCGACGGCGCCGTGCCGATCACCGGGACGGAGGACGTGCTCGACGAGCTGTTCGGCGTTGACGTGCGGCGCCCGCCTGCGAGCGTCGTCCGGGCACCCCTGCCTGAGGACCCCGTCCTGCGCGAGGTGCTCGACGCCGCCGAGCAGAGCGACTCGATCGACTCGATCGCGGAGCGCACCGGGCGCGGCGCCGCGGAGATCCGGGCTGCCCTCGGACGGCTCGAGGTCGATGGCCACGTCGTGCGCAGGGCGCTGGGCGGCTGGGAGCGGCGGGCATGAGTGCCGTCCGTGGCGACGATCACCGCCGCGCTCTCGGCGCGAGCGGCGAGGAGCTCGCCGCCCGGCATCTCGAGGCGCGAGGCCTCGAGATCGTCGACCGCAACTTCCGCACCCGCCACGGCGAGCTCGACCTGGTCGCAAGGGATGAACGGAGGGTCGTCTTCTGCGAGGTCAAGACGCGCATCGTCAGCGCGAGGGCCGGGCCGCTCGGCTCGCCGCGCCCCTACGGGCCGCTCGATTCGATCGGCGTGCGCAAGCGCCGCCAGGTCCGGGCGATGGCGCGCATCTGGCTCGCGGATGCCCACGACCGGCTCGGCTCGGGTTCGCCCGCAGAGATCCGCTTCGACGCGGTGGGTATCACGCTGGACGGCTCGGGGCGACTGATCGAGCTGGAACACCTCGAGGGGGCGTTTTGAGTGGCTTGCCGGCCCTCCTTGCCGCCCCGACGCAGCTCCCCGCGGCGACCGGAACGCCCAGGGGCTCCGGCCGCTACCCCTCCAGCGCCAGCTGTGTGTATGCGATCGACTGGAACGACATCCGGTGCAGCGGCGACACGCCCATTGCCGCGATCGCCGCCCGATGCTCGGGCGTCGAATAGCCGACGTTCGTCTCGAAGTCCCAGCCGGGATGGCGCTCGGCCGCGCGGCGCATGTAGCGGTCACGGCTCACCTTGGCCAGCACCGAGGCCGCGGCGATCGCGGCGCTGCGGCAGTCGCCGTCGATCACGGCGCGCTGCTCGTGGCCGAAGGCGGGCACGTTGAAGCCGTCCACGAGGCACATCGTCCCCGGCCGCGCGACGCCGAGCAGGGAGGTGCGGAGCGCCTCGAGGTTCGTGTTGTGCAGGCCGCGCTCGTCGATGCCGCGAACGCAGCGCGACACGATCAGCGAGCGCGCGGCCGCGCGCATGACGATCGGATAGAGCTCCTCGCGGCCTTCCGCGGTGTGCTGCTTGGAGTCGTTCAGCTTCGACAGTGCGCGCCGGTCCGACAGGGTCAGCCGCTCGAGGTCGAACAGCACGGCGGCGGCGACCAGCGGTCCGGCGAGCGAGCCCCGGCCGGCCTCGTCAGCGCCCGCGACGAAACGGCAGCCGAGCTCGCGATCGAATGCGAACAGCCGACGGCCCGTGCCGGCGCGGCGCTTGGCGCGCGCGCGGCGCCGGGCGGCCTTGGCGCCGTCCGTCCGGGCGGCGGTCTTCGCGCCCTCCGCCGCCGGCGGATCGTTCGGCGTCGTCTCGTCAGGCTCCGTGGTCCCCAAGATCGCGGCCGATCATAGGACCGCGCACGGCGGAACGGCCCGCGACATCCCGCGGAGCGCGATTCGCGGGCCTAGAAGAAGCCGATCCTGTTGGGCGGCCAGTACGTCATGAAGGCCTTGCCGATCATCCACTTCTTGGGGACCGGCCCCCACTCGCGGCTGTCGGCGGACGCGCCGCGATTGTCGCCCATCATGAAATACATGCCGTCCGGCACGGTGATCTCACCGGGGAGATTGCAGATGCCACATTCCGAGTCGAGCCGCGCGTAGGGCTCGTCCAGCTTGCGGCCGTTGATGTAGGCCGCGCCGTCGATCACCTTCAGACGGTCGCCGGGCTCCCCGATGACGCGCTTGATGAAGTTCGTGTCGGAGCGGTCCTCGGTCGGCTCCGGGCAGGACGTGTCGCCCGGATGCTGGACACCGCAGCTGTTGGTGTCGGCGCCGGCCGGAGGCTTGAAGACGACGATGTCACCGCGATCCGGGTCGCCGAAGCGGAAGCTCACCCGGTCGACCAGCACCCGCTGGCCGATCTCGAGCGTCGGGACCATCGACTCGCTCGGGATCCGGAACGGCTTGACGAGAAAGGCCTGGATACCGAGCGCCAAGCCCAGCGCGACCGCGACGATCGTGACCAGTTCGATGAGCGAGCCACGAGTGCTCTTTTCCTTCGTGCGAGCCATCCTCCGCCTCACGAGGCTTCTGGAGCCGCCCTACGACTTTTCGCCGCTGGGCTCGGCCTCACTGTCTTCGGCGGTCTGCCCGTCGGCAGACGGCTCGGCGTCAGCGCTCGCCTCCGGCGTGCCCGCGGCCTCAGCCGCCGGCTCACCGGCCGGCTCAGGCGCCTCGGCATCCTCCGACGCCTCCGGCTCACTGGCCGTCTCTGGCTCGCCGGCCGCCTCCGGCTCACTGGCCGTTTCTGGCGCGCCGGCCGCCTCCGGCTCATCGGGCGCCTCCGACGCCTCGGCAGCCTCCCGCCCCCCGCCGCCCTCGGGCGCATCAGCCGCGGGCGCCTCGCCGGCGGGCGCGGCCTCTGCTCCGCCCTCGGCGGCGGCCGCCTCGGCCTCGGCCTGCTCGACCGCCACCTGCTCCGCCAGCTCCTCCTCGCCGGGGCGCGGCGCGTCGTCCGCCGGCATCGCGCCCGTCTCGAACTGCTCGGGCTGCCCAGTCCAGCGGCGCTCGCGGACGCGCGAGGCGCGGCCGACCCGGTCACGCAGGTAGTAGAGCTTGGCGCGCCGCACGTCGCCGCGGGCGGCCACCTCGATGCGCTCGATCTTCGGCGAATGCAACGGGAACGTCCGCTCCACGCCCACTCCGAACGACTGCTTGCGCACCGTGAACGTCTCGCGTACGCCGCTGCCCTGGCGCTTGATCACCACGCCCTCGAACACCTGAGTACGGCGCCGCTGGCCCTCGACCACCTGGAAGTGGACGCGGACGCGGTCGCCCGCCTGGAAAGCGGGGACGCGTCGCAGCTGAGCGCGCTCGATGCTGTCGATGAGTCCGGGCATGAGTGAGTGGGATTCCGTCGCGGCGGTCCGGGTCGGGAGGCACAAGAAAGCGCGACCTCCCGGGAGCCGTCGCGCGTGAGGGGCAATGGTAGCGAAGCTCTCCGGACCTCAGGGTGCGTCCGGCCGGGCTCGTTCGCGGCTGCGCTCGCGACGCCAATCGTGCACCCGCGCGTGGTCCCCCGACAGCAGCACCTCGGGGACCGTGTGCCCGTGCCAGTCGTAGGGGCGCGTGTAGTGCGGGTACTCGGGCGCACCCTCGAGCGCCTCGCTGAACGACTCCTCGACGGCGCTCTCCTCGTGCCCAAGCGCCCCGGGGAGCTTCCGGATCACGGCGTCGCAGACGACCATGGCCGCCAGCTCGCCGCCAGATAGGACGTACGGTCCGATCGAGACCACGTCGCTGGCGAGCTGTTCGTGGACGCGCTCGTCGAAGCCCTCGTAGCGACCGCACAGCAGCGTCAACGCCGGCTCCGCCGCCAGCTCCTGGGCCAGCCCCTCGTCGAACTGCCGCCCTCCTGGAGCGAGCGCCACAACCCGCCGCTGCCGGCGCAGCTCGAGCGGGTCGGCGTCGTAGCGATCCCTGAGCGCGGCCTCGACGACGTCCACCCTGATGACCATGCCGGCGCCGCCGCCGTAGGGCGTGTCGTCGACCTGGCCGGCCTTGAGCGGGGTCGTGGCGCGCAGGTCGACAAAGGACAGCTCGTGCCCGCGCTCGAGCGCATTCGTCACGTGGCGCTGGCTCCTGAACCACTCGAACCAGTCCGGAAAGAGCGTCAGCACGTCGATGTTCACCCGAGGAACTCCCGGTTCACGCGGATCTCGCGAGCATCGAGATCGATGCTCTCGATCGCGTCGGACACGAGCGGGACGAGCGTGCCGTCGTCCAGCTCGAGCAGGCTGCAGGACGGCCCTTCGATCACCCGCGCGACCGGGCCGAGGCCCACCACGCTGCAGCGGGTCAGGTCGGCGGCGAGCCACTCGTCGTCGGCGAGCTCGTCCTCGATCAGCATCGTCTCGCCGCGGACGGCGCCAGGGTCGTCGAGGCCCGAGAGCCGGATCAGCGGGCGCTCGTCGGTGCCCGCACGTCGCTCGATGACCCGCGCTTCCGAGCCGAGCATCAGCTCCGCCCCCTCGGGGAGCGGGTGCTGCGGGCCCTCCACGTAGAAACTGCCGTCCAGGCCGTGCGGCTTCCCGACCCGCCCGGCGGTGACGAGCGTCAATCGACGACGTCGACCAGTACGCGGGTTCCCTGGCGGACGGCGGACGCCTTGATCACGGTCCGCAGCGCCGCCACGGTCCGGCCGCCGCGGCCGATCACCTTGCCGGCGTCGTCCTGCCCGACGTGCAGCTCGAGCACGACCGTCCCATCGGGCTCCTCGAACGACTCGACGCTCACCTCGTCCGGACTGTCGACGAGCGACCGGGCGAGGTAGGTGAGAAGCTCGTCCACCTACTACGAGCCGGAGTTGCCGCCCTCGGCGGCCTCCGCCTCCTCGGCGGGAGCAGCCTCGACACCCTCGGGCGCAGTGGCGTCCGCGGCGGCTCCGGTGACCTCGGCAGCCTCCGCCTCGTGCGCCTCGACCGCCTCGGCTACGTCGGCCTCGGGCGCCTCGGCCTCCGGCGCGGCATCAGGCGCGGCCGGCTCAGCCGGCTGCTCCGCCTCGGCGGCCTGCTCGACCTGCGACGGCGGCGTCGCCGCCTCCATCGCCACCGGAGCGGCGGTGGCCGGGCTCGCGGCGGCAACCGCGGCCGAGGTCTTCGGGTCCGCGGTGAGTCCCTTGGCCTGCGCCTTCATCAGCTGCTTGACCGTGCCGGTCGGCTGCGCCCCGCGGGCGACCCAGTGCTGGAAGCGCTCCTCGTCGATGCGGATCGTCGAGGGCTCGGTCTGCGGGTTGTAGTGGCCGATCGTCTCGATGAAGCGGCCGTCGCGCGGCGAGCGCTGGTCGGCGACGACGACGCGCCAGATCGGATTCTTCTTGCTCCCCACGCGGGTGAGGCGGACTCGTACGGACATAGGCCGGAAGAGGTTAGCGACCGCCGGCGAGTTGCTGCAGGTTCGGCATCCGGCCCTTCGCGATCTGCTTCATCAGCTTCTTCATCTGACCGAACTGCTTGACGAGGTGCGACACCGCCTGCACCGAGGTCCCCGAGCCGCGCGCGATCCTGCGCCGGCGCGAGCCGTCGATCATCGTCGGGTTGGCCCGCTCCTCGGGCGTCATCGAGCGGATGATCGCCTCCAGCCGGTCGAGCTCCTTCTCGTCGACGTTGAGGCCGCCGAGCTGCTGACCCATACCCGGCATCATCTTCAAGAGCGAGCCGAGCGGCCCCATCTTGCGGACCTGCTGCATCTGCTCGAGGAAGTCATCGAGCGTGAACTGCTCCTTGCGGATCTTCTTCTCGAGCTCCTGCGCCTGGCGCTCGTCCATTTGGCGCTCGGCCTTCTCGACGAGCGTCATCACGTCGCCCATGCCGAGGATCCGCTGCGCCATTCGATCCGGGTGGAAGCGCTCGAAGTCGCCGAGCTTCTCGCCCGTCGACGCGTACAGGATCGGCTTGCCGGTGACCGCCTTCACCGACAGCGCCGCGCCGCCCCGCGAGTCGCCGTCCAGCTTGGTGAGGACGACGCCGTCGAAGTTGGCCGTCTCGGCGAACTGCTCGGCGACGTTGACCGCGTCCTGGCCGGTCATCGCGTCGATCACGAGCAGCACGTTGTGCGGCTTGGTGCGCTTCTTGACGTCGGCAAGCTCCTGCATGAGCTCCTGATCGATGTGCAGCCGGCCGCTCGTGTCGATGATGAGCGCATCGCGGCGGTCGCGCTTGGCCTGGTCGAGCGCCCACTCCGCGATGTCGACCGGGTTGCGCCCGGTTCCCTGCTCGTAGACGGTCGCGCCGGCCTGGGCGCCGACCTTGACCAACTGGTCGACCGCGGCGGGCCGGTAGACGTCGCAGGCCGCCACGGCCACGTCCATGCCGTGCTCCTCGCGCAGGTGGCGCGCGAGCTTGCCGCAGGCGGTCGTCTTGCCCGAGCCCTGCAGGCCCGCCATCAGGATCACGGTCGGCCCCGGGCGCGCCAGGGCGAGGTCACGTCCCGCGCCGCCCATCAGCTCGGTCAGCTCGTCGGCGACGATCTTCACGACCTGCTGGCCCGGGTTCAGCGAGCTGAGCACGTCCTGCCCGAGCGCCCGCTCCTTTACGGCCGAGGTGAACTCCTTGACGACCTTGAAGTTGACGTCCGCCTCGAGCAGAGCGAGGCGCACCTGGCGCATCGCCTTGTTCACGTCCTCCTCGGTCAGCTGGCCGCGCGAGCGAACGTCGCCGAGCGCATCCTGAAGCCTGTCTGAGAGGGCGTCGAACATGAACGAAAGAGGCTAGAGGACCCGCCTAGCGCGGTGTGGGCGGAGCCGGCGGAGGCGGCCCGTCGGCGTCCGGCTTCGGGATGATCGAGCCGATGTTGGCGAGCGCCTGCGTCACCTCGCTCGGGATGATCCAGACCTTGTTCGACTCGCCCTTGGCGATCTGCGGCAGCGTCTGCAGGTACTGGTAGGCGAGCAGCTTGGGGTCGGCGTCGCCGCGGTGGATCGCGTCGAAGACCTGCTCGATCGCCTTCGACTGACCCTCGGCGTGCAGGATCTCCGACTGCCTCTGGCCCTCGGCGCGCAGGATCGACGACTGCTTCTCACCCTCCGCCGTGAGGATCTGCGACTGCTTGACGCCCTCGGCCGTCAGGATCGCCGCCCGCTTGTCGCGCTCGGCCCGCATCTGCTTCTCCATCGCCTCCTGGATCGTCACCGGCGGGTCGATCGCCTTCAGCTCGACGCGGTTGACGCGGATGCCCCAGCGGCCGGTGGCCTCGTCCAGCACCACGCGCAGCGCGGTGTTGATGTTGTCGCGCGAGGTGAGCGTGTCCTCGAGCGTCATGCCGCCGGCCACGTTGCGCAGCGTGGTCACGGTGAGCTGCTCGATCGCGACGATGTAGTCGGCGATCTCGTAGGTGGCGGCCTTCGGATCCGTGACCTGGAAGTAGATGACGGAGTCGATCGACACCGTCAGGTTGTCCTCTGTGATCACCGGCTGGGGCGGGAACGAGACGACCTGCTCGCGCAGGTCGAGCAGCGGCTTGACCCGGTCGACGTAGGGGACGATGAGCCCGAGCCCGGCGTCCAGGGTGCGGTGGTAGCGGCCGAGCCGCTCGACGATCCCGGCGCGCGCCTGGGGCACGATCCGGATTCCGCGCGAGAGCGTGAACAGCACGACCACCGCGACGACGATGAGCACGATCAGGGCAGCCATATGGCGCTTGTTCCTCCTATTCGGCGACCAGCGCTGTGGCGCCGTCGATCTTCATTACTTCGACGCGGGCGCCTGCTTCGAACGCCTCGTCGTCATCGTAGGCACGGGCCGTCCAGACCTCGCCCGCGAGCTTGATCTGCCCGCCGTCGCGGTCGACGCGTTCGAGCACCACGGCCGGCCTGCCGACGAGCGCGGCGGTCCCGGTCCGCAGCTTCGTCGGCGTGCGCAGGTGGCGCTTCGCTATCGGCCGCAGCACGAGCAGTGACGCCAGCGACACCGCGATGAACACGATCCACTGAACCGCCAGCCCGGCGCCCGCGAGCCCGACGATGGCGGCCGCGACCGCGGCGATTGCGATCGGGCCGAGGAAGAAGCCGAGCGTCGCGATCTCGCCGATCGCGAAGACCCCCGCGGCGATCATCCACCAGACCCAGTCGTCCATCTGCTTGTGATCCTAGGGACGGGCCTGACCCGCCGCGAGCGGACCGAGTTCGCTCACGCCGCGGATCGGCGTCCGCAGCAGGGCGTGGGCGCGGCTCGAATCGAGCACGCAGTAGGCGGGCCGCTCGAGGCCCGAGCCGGCGAGCCGGCCGCGGCGCAGCCGCTCCGCCGGCAGCCCGTGGGCCGCGGCGATCGTGCCGGCGAGCTCGAAGCGGCTCACCGCCTCGGGGCCGCCGAGGTGAAGGAGCCCGCTCTCTGGGCGGTGGGCGAGCTCGACGAGCGCGGCCGCCAGGTCGTCCACCAGCACCGGCGAGCGCCATTCGTCGTCGAAGAACTCGATGTCCGACTCGCCCGCCGCCGCGGCGGCCACGAGGCGCTCCTGCGGGCCCGGCTCGGCGCCGCCGATCATCAGCGAGGTCCGCACAACCAGGGCGTGTGGGTGCGCCGCCTGCACCTCGCGCTCCGACGCGAGCTTCGAGCGGCCGTAGTCGCTGAGCGGCACCGGTTCGTCGTCCTCGCGGTACGGGCGCGTGCCATCTCCGTCGAAGACGAGGTCCGTCGAGATGTGCACGAGCCGTGCCCCGGCGCGGCTCGCGGCGGCCGCCACGTGCGCCGATCCGGCCACGTTCGTGTCCCAGGCGTCGGGGCCCTTCTGGAGGTAGGCGGTGTGGATCACCGCCGCGGGCCGTACGCGCTCGAAGAGCTCGTCGACGGCAGCGGCGTCGCGGACGTCGACGCGCAGCCATTCGAGCGCCGGGCCGGCGGCCTCCGCCGAGCTGAGCCGGGTGGCGATCACGGGCGGCTCCGAGCTCGCGAGGAGCGCGCGGCCGAGGTAGCCGCTGGCTCCGGTCACGAGCAGCGGGCCGCTCATCCCTCGTTGAGTGCGCGCTCCACGTCGGCGAGCAGGTCG
Organism: uncultured Thermoleophilaceae bacterium; assembly: GCA_963814095.1. Lineage (GTDB taxonomy): Bacteria > Actinomycetota > Thermoleophilia > Solirubrobacterales > Thermoleophilaceae > JACVRW01. The sequence continues at coordinate 62,048 of CAWFBT010000008.1, forward strand.
GCGGTGTCCTCGCAGCCTGCTGAGAGCCGGATGAAGCCGGGCGGCACGTCGTCGCCGCCCCAGCGTGCGCGTCGCTCGGCGGTCGTATGGACGACTCCGAAGCTGGTGGCGTCGAAGACGAGCTCCGCCGTCGCCAGGAAGCGCTCGGCGCGCTCCTCGCTGCCGACGTCGAATGAGACGACCGCGCCGTAGCCGCGCATCTGGCGCCGCGCCACCTCGTGGCCGGGGTCGCCGCTCAGGCCCGGGTAGCGGACCGACACGACGTCGTCGCGTGCCGCCAGCAGCCGCGCTATCGCCAGCGCGTTGTCGCAGCTGCGCTCCAGCCGCAGCGCGAGCGTCGCGAGCGAGCGGTGGGCGAGCCACGCCTCGAACGGGCCGGGGATCGCACCGGCGTCGCGGCGCCAGTCCCGCATCTGCCCGGCCAGCTCCTCGTCGCGGGTCGTGAGGTAGCCGAGCATCAGGTCGCCGTGGCCGCTGATCTGCTTGGTGGCGCTCGTGAGCGCCACGTCCGCGCCAAGGTCGAGCGGGCGCTGCAGGAGCGGTCCAGCGGTGGTGTTGTCGACGACCGTCCGCGCGCCGGCGGCAGTGGCTGCCTGGGACAGCTCCGCGAGGTCGTAGACCTCGAGCTTCGGGTTGGAGGGGCTCTCGAGCCAGAGCAGCGTGGCACCGTCGACCACCGACGCCAGCTCGGCGGGCGGAGCCACCCGCAGCTCGACGCCGCGCGGCCCGAGGTGGGTCTCCGCCAAGCGCCGGACGCCGTGATAGCAGCCCTCGTCCATGGCGATGGCGTCGCCCGGCTTCGTCAGCGTCAGAAGGAGCGCGGCGGCCGTGGCCATCCCCGAGGCGAACAGGACGGCGTCTGCCTCCTCGAGCTCGCCGAGCGCTTCCTCGAGGCGGGTCCAGGTCGGGTTGCCGTAGCGGGTGTAGCTGTACGGAGCCTCGTACGGATCGCCACTGAAGTGGAACGGCGCGGCAAAGACGGGGCCCGGCAGGAACGGCTCTCCCTGGCCGGGCTCCGGCAGCCCGGCCTTCACGACCCGTGTCCCGTCGCCTCGAGTGCCGCTCATGGCTCGAGTATCGCTCGCGCGAAGTCGTCGGGGTCGAACGGCCGCAGGTCCTCGAGCGCCTCGCCGATGCCGATCAGCTTGACGGGAACACCGAGCTCCTGGGCGATGGCGAGCGCGATGCCGCCCTTGGCGGTGCCGTCGAGCTTCGTGAGCGCGATGCCGGTCACGTCGACGGCCTCGCGGAACAGCATCGCCTGGCGCAGCCCGTTCTGGCCGGTGGTGGCGTCGATCGTCAGCAGCGTCTCGTGCGGCGCGCCCGGCGCTTGCGCGGCGATCACCTTGCGCACCTTGCGCAGCTCGTCCATCAGGTGCTGCTGGGTGTGAAGGCGCCCGGCGGTGTCGCAGATGACCACGTCCCGGCCGCGCGCCTTGGCGGCCTCGATCGCGTCGAACATGACCGCCCCCGGGTCGGAGCCGGACTCCCCGCGGACCAGCTCGCAGCCGGCCCGCTCGGCCCAGAGCGCGAGCTGCTCGGCCGCCGCCGCCCGGAAGGTGTCGCCCGCCGCGATCAGCACCGAGCGGCCGAGCTCCTGCTGGAGGTGCCAGGCGATCTTGCCGATCGTCGTCGTCTTGCCGCTGCCGTTGACGCCGACGACGAGGATGACCGTCGGCGAGAGCGTGAGGTCGATCGTGTCGCCGTCGAGCCGGGCGGTGTCCGCGAGCAGCTCGCGCAGGCGACGCGACAGGTCCTCCCCGCCCTGGAGCTCGCCGCTCTCGGCCTCGAGCTCCAGCTTCTCAACGATCTTCGCGGTGGTGGGCGCGCCGACGTCGGCGTAGATGAGGGTCTCCTCGAGGTGCTCGAATGCCTCGTCGTCGAGCGACTGGAAGACGGTCGCCTGCAGCTCGGCGCCGAGCGCCTGGCGCGTCTTCGACATGTTGTCGCGCAGGCGCCGGAAGAAGCCGCGGCGCTCGGTGTCGGTGTCCGGCTCCGCTGCGGGCGCCGGCGCGTCCTCGCCGGTCAGGAAGAGCTCGTGCCAGGTGCGGGCCATCGGCCCGCGAGCATAGACGCGCCCGGCAACCGCTCCGTGGACGCTGTACTTGACAGGACCGGCGCCTCGGGCGAGTCTCGTTGCGGGGACCCGCCAGCTACCGAGGAGGCGTCAGGTGCGGAGAGTCATGCTGGTCATCGGAGCGGTTGTGCTCGTGGGCGTTCCCGTGACGCTCGCGGCCGCCCAGTCGTCCGTCCCGACCGTGGCGGTGAGCGCGTCGGGCGGGAACGTCGTCCTGGATCCCTCCGGCCCAATCGGAGCGGGTCCCACGCGCTTCACGTTCGACGGGCGGGGCGAGTTCAACCTCGCCACGTTGCGGGCGGGCGTGACGGTCGATGAGCTGCGCCAATCCCTATCGGACCCCGGCTCCGTGAGGGCGCTCGGCCAGGTGTTCCTCGAGGCGACGGCGGCATCCGGGAAGGCGGTCACCGTCGATCTGCGGCCGAACACCACGTATGTCGCGGCCGTGGGACAGGGCAGGTCAACGGCGCTCTCGTCCTTCACGACCGGCGCACCGAACGGCGCGCAGGCGCCAAGGCCCGACGGGCGGATCAGCATGATCGACTACGGCTTCAGGGGACCCAAGACCTTGCCCCGCAATGGCCGCATCCGTGTTGAGAACGCCGGCACGGCCTTCCACTTCGCGATCGCGTTCCCGCTACGTCCTGGCGTGAGCGGACGCCAGGTCAACCGAGCCTTGCGCGGCACGAACGAGCGCGCCCTCGGGCGTGTGGTCGCGGGCGAGCCCGTCGACGTTCAGGGGCTGATCAGCCCGGGCTCGACCAACGACAACGAGGTGAGCTTCGGTCGTCGTGGGCGCTACGCGATGGTGTGCTTCTTCGGCGAGCACAACCGGCTCGGCATGTACCGGATCTACCGCGTGCGCTGAGGCTCAGGCAGCCGCTTCGTCCGCTGCCGGCGCCTCGTGCTCCGGCAGCGGACGGCCGGACAGCTTGCGCGACACGACGCGCGAGATGCCGTCACCGCCCATGCTGACGCCGTAGAGGGTGTCGGCTGCATCCATGGTGCGCTTCTGGTGGGTCACGACGATGAACTGGGCGCGGTCCGAGTAGCGCTTCACGAGCTGGAGGAAGCGGTCGATGTTGATGTCGTCGAGCGCCGCCTCGACCTCGTCGAGGATGTAGAACGGGCACGGTCGCGCCAGGAAGACCGCGAACATGAACGCGAGCGCGACGAGTGACTTCTCTCCGCCGGAAAGCAGCGACAGCCGTTTCGTCGACTTGCCGGGCGGTGTGACCTCTATCTCGACTCCCGCGTCCGGCTGCTCGTCCTCGTCCGCCTCGGGCTCCTCCTGCTCGGGCGCGTCCGGCAGCGGCTCGCCGCCGACCACCGGGCGCGGTCCCACCTCGGCCTGTACCAGCCGTAGCCGGCCGCGGCCGCCCGGGAAGAGGTGCTCGACGACGTCCTCGAAGTTCTTCGCCGCGGCCTCGAAGGTCTCCTCGAAGGCCTCGCGAATGCGCCGGTCGGTCTCCTTGATGAGGCCCTCGAGCTCGGCGAGGGCGGTCTCGAGGTCGCCGCGCTGCGTCTCGAGCTCCTCGACGTGCGCGACCGCCTCGTCGTACTCCTGCTTGGCCAGCGGGTTGACCGGGCCGAGCTGCTCCCGCCGGCGCTGCAGGCGCTCGACGCGGGCGAACAGCGCCTCGCGCTCCTCGGCGGGCAGCGCCTCGCCGGCGGGCTCGGGCGGCAGGCCGAGCCGCTTCGCATGGTCGTTCAGCTCGCGCTCGGCCTCGGCGGCGGCGTCGCGCACCTGTTGCGCCGCGACCTCGGTGGCGGTCACGGCCTCGCTGGCGCGCTTGAGCCTTCCCTGCAGCTCCGCCTCCTCGTGGGCGCAGTCCTTGAGCGCGGCGGCCGTCTCCTCGCCCGCCGCGGCTCCGGCGTCGAGCTCCGCCTGCACGGCGTCGCGCGCCGCGACGAGCGCGTCGCGGGCGCCCTCGAGCGCGGTAGCAGCGCGCTCGGCGTCCTGGCCGAGCGCAAGGTCTCGCTCGGCGCCGCTGCGCAGCGCCGCGAGCGCGCGCCCGCGCTCCTCACGCTCGCGGGAGATTCGCTCCGCGAGCCGCTGCTCGGCGCGCAGGTCGCCCGTCAGCTCCGCGCGACGCACTGCCTCCGGGCCGTCGTCGGGCGTCTCGCGCCGGCGCGCGATGATCCATTCCGCCCGGCTCGCGTTCTCCTCCGCCTCGGCCTGCTCGCGCAGGGCGCCGCGAAGCGTGTTCTCCGCCTCCTCGCGTCCTGTATCGGCCTCAGCCACCGCCGCGCCGGCCAGTTCGAGCGCCGTCTGGGCGGCGCTCTCCTCGCCGGCGGCGCGCTCGGACGCGCCCACGAGCTCGTCGCGGCGGCCGAGCTCCTCGAGGAGACGCTCGGAGCCGCCCGCCGGCGCCTGGCTGAGCTCGCCGCTGCGGGCGTCGAACAGTCGTCCTGCACGCGTGACCGCCACGCCGGTGAAGTCGTTCGGCAGCGAGTCGAGCGAGCCCACGACCCAGACGCCCTCGAGCAGCCGCGCGGCAAGCGCCGCCACCTCGGGCTCCGGGCGAACCCGGTCGGCGAGCCGCTCTGTGCCCGTCGGTCCAGCCGGGCCCTGCGCCGGCGCGGCGCCGGAGTCGATCAGGGCGCTCGCCCCGTCGCGCCCCGCAGCGTCGAGCAGGCGCTCGCCCGCCTCGAGGTCGTCTACCACGGATGCCGTGAGCCGCGGCCCCAGCACCGCCGCTAGAGCGAGCTCGTATCCGGAGTCGACGTGCAGCCGCTCGGCGAGCGGCCTGGCGCCCTCCGGGGCACCCGCCGCGCGGCGGACGAACTGGTTGACCGCCGCCAGCTCCGCGCCGACCCGCGCCGCGGCAGCCCGGGCTGCCTCGGCAGCCCGCTCGGCGTCGCGCCGGGCCGCGCGCGCGGCGACTGCCCGCTCCTCTGCCTCCGCGAGCGCGCCGCGCCGGACTTCGGCGGCCTCCTGCAACGAGCCAAGCGTCACGCGTGCCGCGGCGAGCTCCTGCTCGAGCCCGGCCAGCTCGCGCTCGAGCCGCTGCGCGCGGTCCGCGTCGAGCGAGGCGAGCTCCTGCTCGATCGCCGCGATGCGCTGCTCTGGCCCCTCCTCGCGCGCCGCGAGCTCGGCGTCGGCGACGGCCTGCTGCTCGAGCAGCTCGAGCTGACGCAGGCGGCGCTCGCGCCGCTCGGCGGCCGCCGCGCCCTGCTCGCGCACGCGCTCGAGCCGCATGGCGACGCGGTCCGTCGCGGAGCGCGCGGCGTACAGGCGCGCCTGCAGCCGCTCGCGTGTGCGCGACTGGGTCGCGAAGGCCTCCTCCGCCTGTTCGCGGCGGCGCGCCACCTCCGCGAGCAGGCGCTCGGCCTCGTCGCGCTCGGCACGCGCCGCGACGGCGCGCTCCTCGGCTTCCGCCAGCGCCGTGCGGGCGGCGCGCGCAGCGTCCTGGGAGAGCACGTAGCGCGCCTCGTTCGTCTGGCGCTCGAGCCGCTCGTGCAGCTCGGCGGCCTCGGCCTGGCGCTTGAGTGGCCGCAGCCGCGAGCGCGCCTCGCGCTCCACGTCGAGCGCGCGCGAGAGGTTCTCCTCCGTGCGCTCCAGCTTGAGCTGGGCCCGCCGGCGGCGCTTGCGGTGCTTGCCGAGCCCCGCCGCCTCCTCGATCAGCAGCCGGCGCTCGCGGGGACGAGACATGACGATCTGCTCGACCTTGCCCTGCGAGACGACCGAGTGCATCTCCTTGCCGAGCCCGGAGTCGGACAGCACTTCGATGACGTCGACGAGCCGGCAGCGCGCGCCGTTCAGGCGGTACTCGCCCTCTCCGTCGCGTGCCAGCCGGCGCACGATCGAGATCTCGGCGAAGTTCGCGTCGAGGCGGCCGTCCGAGTTGTCGATCACGACCTCGACCTCGGCGGCGCCCGAGCCGGTGACCCCATGTCCGCCCGCGAAGATCACGTCCTTCATCAGCTGCCCGCGCACCGCCAGCGGGGATTGCTCGCCGAGCGCCCACAGCACTGCATCGGTGATGTTCGACTTGCCCGAGCCGTTCGGGCCGACGATCACGGACACGCCGGTGCCGAACTCGAGCTTGGTTCGCTGCGGGAAGGACTTGAAGCCCTTCATCGAGATCGAGCTCAGATGCACTAGGGGGCGGCCTCCTCGAGGGCGTCGAGAGCTTGGAGAGCAGCCTCCTGCTCAGCGCCCTTCTTCGTCTTTCCCTCCCCGCGGCCAAGCTCCTCCCCCGCGACCTCGGCGATGGCGATGAAAGAGCGGTCGTGGGCGGGGCCCTCCTCGGAGACGGTGCGATAGCTCACGACCTCGGCGCGCCGAGCAAGACGCTCCTGGAGCACCGACTTGTAGTCCACCGGGTGCTCGAGCGCCTCCTCGATCTCGCGCTCGAAGGACTCGACCACGGCGGGGGACGTGCGGTCGAAGCCGAAGGCGAGGTAGGAGGCGCCGATGACGGCCTCGCACACCGACGCGAGCACCCGCTCGGAGCCCACGAGCATCTCGGCGCTGCGGCCCGTGGTCCCCTCCGGCGCGACGGCGCGCAGCCCGTCCGGCACCCCGAGGCCGAGCGCGACGCGCGCGCACGACGGCCCGCTCACCGCCTGGGCGCGCACCTTGGTGAGCCGCCCCGCCCCGTAGCTCTCGAAGCGCGGGTAGAGATGCGTCGAGACGGCGAGGCTCAGGACGACGTCTCCCAGGAAGGCGAGCCGCTCGTACGAGTCGGCGCGCTGACCGACCCAGGATGCGTGGGTGAAGGCCTGCCGGCGAAGGTCGTCCGGCAGCTCGCCCAGCAGGTCTTCGAGCGATTCAGGTCTCGATCTCCGCGGCATGGGCGGCGACGTAGTCAGCGGCCTGTCCGACCGTGACGATCCTTGCCGCCTCCTCGTCGGGAATACGGACACCGTAGTTGTCCTCGAGCTCGACCACGAGCTCGACCAGGTCGAGCGAGTCGGCCTCGAGGTCCTCGCGGAAGCGGGTGCCCTCGCCGATGCGCTCGGGATCGACCTCCAGCTCGGTCGCCAAGTGCTCGCGGATGCGCTCGAGAACCTCCTCTCGGGTCATGGAGCGGCGACGCTACCAGCGGGCGCGGACCGCAAGACACCGGCACGATCGAGCGCAGTCGCGGTGCGCCCGACCATGTCCTCGTCGACGGCGGAGCGGGCCAGCTTGACGGCGTGCTCGATCCCGACAGGGCCGAAGCTGCCGTGCGCAACGACGACCGGCTTGCGCAGGCCGAGCAGGATCGCCCCGCCCACGAGCTCCGGGTCGAGATCGTCGCGCACGCCGGCGAGCTTGCCGCGTATCAGGAGCCCGCCGAGGCTCGAGCCGATCCCTGAGCGGATGCGCGAGCGGATCTCGGCCGACAGGGCCCGGACGGTGCCCTCGAGGACCTTCAGCGCGATGTTTCCGGTGAAGCCGTCCGCCACGAGCACCTGGGCGCTCGCGTGCGGCAGATCGAAGCCCTCGAGGTTGCCGACGAAGTTGAGCTCGCCCTCCGCCAGCCGTGCGTGCGCGGTGAGCACGTCGGGCGTGCCCTTCCCGGACTCCTCGCCGACCGACAGGAGGCCGACCTTCGGGCGCTCCACGCCCACCACGGCCTCCATGAAGCAGGCGCCCATGTAGGCGAACTGCACCAGGTGCTCGGGGCGCACCTCGACGCTCGCGCCGGCGTCCAGCAGCAGCACCGGGCCGCCAGGCACCGGCAACAGCACCGCGAGCGCCGGCCGAAAGACGCCGCGCAGGCGCTTGATCGAGATCGTCGCGGCCGCGAGCGTGGGCCCGGTCGAGCCGGCCGAGACGAGCGCCTCGGCGCGGCCGTCGCCCACCGCACGGGCGGCCTGGACGATCGAGGCGTCGCGCTTCGAGCGCACGGCCGCCACCGCCTCCTCGCCCGCCTTGATGGTCTCGGGGGCGTCTATTACCTCCGCATGCGGTCCTGCGGGTCCGGTGACCTCGGCCGCCGGGCCGAACAGCAGCACGGGCAGGCCGGCGCGGCCGACACCCTCGGCGACGGCGACAGGTCCCTTGTCGGCGCCGTTAGCGTCGACCGCGATCACGCGGGCTACTCGTCGTCGGCGCCCTGCTGCTGCACGACGACCTCACGGCCGGCGTAGGTGCCGCAGTTGGGGCAGACGCGGTGCGGCAGGCGCGGCGCGTGGCAGCGCGGGCAGAACCGCAGGCCAGGCGGACTGACCTTGTGCTGGGAGCGACGCTTGTGCGTGCGCGAGTGAGACTGTCTCTGCTTGGGAACGGCCATGAGCAGCGGACCAGTGTAGCCGGAACCCTGAACAGCCGGCCGGGCCGGCCGCCTCGGGCCTCAGTCGAGCTTCAGCTCTCGCAGCGCAGCCCAGCGCTCGTCCGGCTCGCGCTCGTGCTCGTGGCCGGGCTCGTCGTTGAGGTTCGCGCCGCACAACGGACACAGCCCGCGGCAGTCCTCGCGGCACAGGATCTGCACCGGCAGCGCCAGTGCGAGCGCGTCGCGCGCCCAGGCAGTGAGGTCGAGCATGCCCTCGCTCAGGTAGGGAGAGCGCAGGTCCTCACCCCCGCCAGGCTGATCGACCTCGCGCGCGTCCACGTGCACCACGTGCCCCGCATGCTCGAGGCAGCGCATGCACGGGCCGGACAGCGCCGCGTCGAAGCGCAGGCGCAGCGAGTAGCCGGCCGTCGTGTGGTCGACGTTCAGCAGCGCCTCGACGACCTCGTCCGGCAGCTCATAGCGCTGCCCGCCGAAGTCGAAGCCGCCCACGGGCACGTCGAGCTCGAACCTCCGCCCCTCGCCGGAGCTGAGGCCCAGCCTGTCTACGTCGAGGATCTCGGTGCGCTGGCCCATACGGGCCAGGTTAGCCCTGCCCGATCAGCTCGACGCGGTACTGATCCGGATCCCTGACAAAGGCGATGAACGGCCCCTCCGAGCGGCCTCCGGGCCGGTACGGCGGCTTCTCCGGCTCGATCCCGTCCTCCGCCAGCCTGGCGAGCGTCCCATCGAGGTCCTCGACCGCGAGCGCGATGTGGTTGTAGCCGGTCCCGACGTCGTACGAGTCCACCCCGTGGTTGTAGGTGAGCTCGAGCACCGGATCCTCGCCAGGTAGGGCCATGAAGACGTTGACGGCCTCGTCCCCGATCGGCATCCGCCAAGACTCTTCGAAGCCGATCTTCTTGTAGAAGGCGACCGACCGATCGATATCGCCGATGCGATAGCAGGTGTGGAGGTACTTGGGCATGGCGCCGAGGCTACCGCGAGAGCAAAGAAGGGCCGGATACGCATTGCCCGGCGCTGATTGAAGAGTTCTAGGGGCCCAGCCCCGCAAACTCTTCAATCGCCGCTAGGGCTGGCCGACCTCGGCCTCTTCGTGCTCGCGGCCCTGCAGCCGGTCGCGCCCGCGCTGCACGGCCGCGATGAACTTCGTCAGGTTGACCTCGAGCGTGTTGAGGATGTCGTCCGCGTAGTCCTCGGCGCCCAGGCGGATCTCGCGCTCGCGCGCACGCGCGTCCTCGATGATCTCGTCGGCCTGGCGCTCGGCCTGCTTGACGACCTCTTCCTCGGAGATCAGGCGAATCTGCTCCTCGCGCGCCTCCTTGATGATGCGCTCCGACTCGCGCTTCGCCTCGGCGAGCATCTCCTGCCGCTCCTTCACGATCCAGCGCGCCTGCTTGATCTCCTCGGGGATCGTCGCGCGCATCTGGTCGAGGATGTCGTAGACCTCCTCTTTGTCCACGCGCACCTGATCCGTGAGCGGCACGGGCTTGGCGTTGTGAATCGTGTCGTCGAGCTTGTCAATCAGGACTAGTACGTCCATGCGCGGTTCCTCAGTTCTCTACCGCTTCAGTTCTTCCTGCAATCGGGCCGCCACCGCGTCGGGTACCAGGCCGTTGACGTCGCCCCCAAACATTGCAAGTTCCTTGACTCCGCTGGAGCTCAGGAAGCTGAATTGGGGGGCGCTCATCAGATAGATGCTCTCGATGTCTGGGGCCAGCTTGCGGTTCAGCTGGTTCATCTCGAACTCGTATTCGAAGTCCGAGATCGCCCGCAGGCCCTTGACTATCGCCTTTGCCCCGTGCTCACGAGCGAAGTCGACGAGCAGGTTATCAAAGGTTTTTACCTGCACATTCCCGTATTCCGCGACCTCTGTGGTGATGAATCCCACGCGCTCCTCGGCGGGGAACAGCGTCTTGCTCTTGCGCACCGGCTGGTCCACGACTCCCACCACGACATGGTCGAACACGTGAGCGGCCCTCCCGATGATGTCGAGGTGCCCGAAAGTCACCGGGTCGTACGAGCCCGGGCAGACGGCGGTGCCACCGTTTTTCTCAGCGGCCATGGATCGCGATTCGGGTATCGCCGTAGGTCCGCTCGCGGAGGAGCGGGAAAGGGAGCTCGAGCGGGTTGCGCTTGTCTGATTCGGTCACGATCCGTGCGTCGGTCGAGAGCAAGGCCGGCAGCCTCTCGGCGAGCTGCCGGGCGATGCGAGGCCCGGAATCATATGGCGGGTCGCAGAAGACGAGGTCGTAAGAGCGCCCGTCGCGCCCCACGAAGGCCAGCGCGTCTTGGCGACTGACCTCCGCCTCGGCGCCGACCGTGTCGAGATTTGCCTGGATCGCGGCGGCGGCGCGAGCGTCGCGCTCGACGAAGACGGCGGAGACCGCGCCCCGGGAGAGCGCCTCTATCCCGAGCGCCCCTGAGCCGGCGTAGAGGTCGAGCACGCGCGCGCCCGTGACGTCGCCGAGCATCGAGAAGAGCGCCTCGCGCACGCGGTCGGCCGTCGGCCGCGTCGGCGCGCCGCGCGGCATGCGCAGCCGCCGGCCCTTGAACTCGCCCGCGACGATCCTCATGCCGGGATCGGGTCGAGCTCGGGTCCGAAGCGCGCGACGACGGCCTCGCGCAGCAGCGCGTGCTCGGGCTCGCTGAGGCCGGGGTCGGCGACCACGATCTCGTCCGCACGGTCGCGCGCGCGCACGAGCAGCTCGATGTCCTCGGGCAGCTGCGCGACGCGGAACTCCGGCAGGCCATGCTGGCGCGTGCCGAGCACGTCGCCGGCGCCGCGCAGTTCGAGGTCGATCTCGGCGAGCCGGAAGCCGTCGCTCTCGCTCGCGATCGCCTCGAGCCGCGGCAGCTTGGGATCGCCGAACAGGATGCACAGCGACTGGTGGGGACCGCGGCCCACCCGCCCGCGCAGCTGGTGGAGCTGCGAGAGGCCATAGCGCTCGGCCGCTTCGATCAGCATCACCGTCGCGTTGGGGACGTCGATCCCGACCTCGACCACGCTGGTGGCCACGAGCACGTCGGCCTCTCCGTCCGCGAACGCCTCCATCGCCGCCGCCTTCTGCTTCGAGGGCAGCTGACCGTGGATCAGCTCGACGCGCAGGTCGCGGAACTCGCCGGCGCGCAGGCGCTCGAACTCCACGGTCGCGGCCTTCGCCTGGAGTGCCTCCGACTCTTCGACGAGCGGGCAGACGACGAAGCACTGGCGCCCTGCGGCGATCTCCTCGCGGATGCGCTCGTATGCGCGCGCTCGCGCCCGGGCGCCGTCGACCACATGCGTCTCGACGGGGCGGCGGCCACTCGGGAGCTCGCGCAGCACGCTCGCGTCGAGGTCGCCGTAGGCGGTGAGCGAGAGCGTGCGCGGAATCGGCGTGGCCGTCATATGGAGGGCGTGCGGCGCCAGACCGTCGGGGGCCTTGGCGTCGAGCGCCGCTCGCTGGCGCACGCCAAAGCGGTGCTGCTCGTCGACGACCACGAGCGCCAGGTCGCGGAACTCGACCGTGTCCTCGATCAACGCATGCGTGCCGACCACGAGTTGGAGCTGGCCATCCGCGAGCCGCGCGAGCAGGTCCCGCCGGCGCGCTGCAGGCGTCGAGCCGGTGAGCAGCTCGACGGGAAGCGGCCCGCCGAGCAGCGCATCGAGCGTGCGGTGGTGCTGCTCGGCGAGCGTCTCCGTGGGCGCCATCAGCGCCGCCTGGGCGCCGTTCTCGACCGCGCGCAGCATCGCCGCCAGCGCCACGACCGTCTTGCCGGTGCCCACCTCGCCCATGAGGAGCCGCTGCATCGGGCGCTCGGCGGCGAGGTCCTCGTCGACCTCGGTGATCGCGCGCACCTGGTCGCCGGTGAGCTCGAACGGGAGCGACCAGCGCCAGCGGTCCACCACCACGCCGCGCGGCGCGAGCGGTCGCGCCCGGCGTCCCTCACGGCGTGAGCGCCTGCGCCCGGCCACGGCGAGCTGCAGCAGGAAGAGCTCCTCGAACGCGAGCCTGTGGCGTGCGGCGCGCTCGTCCTCCTCGCGGTCGGGGAAATGCGCCGCCGACAGTGCAGCCGCGCGCTCGCCGAGCCGCTCGCGTGCCCGCAGGCGGCCGGGCAGCGGCTCGATCGTGTCGTAGACCGCCCTGTAGTCGTCCCAGACGAGTTGGCGCAGCCGCCCCGCGCTGATGCCCTCGCTGGCGGGATGGACGGGCACGAGCCCGACCGTGTGGACGGGCGCCTCACCTGCTCCCAGCAGCTCGTGCTCGGTGACCCATAGCTCGCCGCGGCGGCGCAGCTTGCCGTGCAGAAGCACGGCGGCGCCCTCGCCCAACTGGCGCGCGATCCAGGGCTGGTTGAACCAGACCGCCACGAGCGGCCCGCTCTCATCCACGACACGCGCCTCAACGCGCTTGCGGCGGCGGTCGCGCATCGACTTGACGGTGACGCTTCGAACCGTGACGGCGACGGTCCCCTCCTCGCCCACCCCGAGCTCGCCGGCGAGCCGCACGTCGCGGCGGTCGCGGTGGGCGTGCGGCAGGTGCTCGAGCAGGTCGCCGACGGTCTCGATGCCGAGCCCGGCGAGCGCCTTGCCTGCCTTGCCTGGCAGCGAGACCGGCTCGCGCAGCCGACTCGGCCGCGGCAGCGAGCGCAGCCCCGCGCCGCGGAGGTCCTCCGGGGTCAGCTCGTCCGTGGCTGCGAAACGAGTCGGCAGCTCGCCGGCTACTCCGCTGCGAGCAGCCACCACCAGGCCGGCTGGCCGCCCTCGTGGTACTCGAGCTCGACGCCGTCGGGCACGCGCGCCTCGACGTCGTCGCGGCCGAGCGGCGGGTTGGCGCCGGCCAGGCAGGTCACGAGCTCCGCGTCCGCGCTGATCCGCTCGAGGATCGTGGCGAGCGTGGCAGCCGGGTCCCCCCAGGCCACGAGCTCCCCGCCCACGTAGCCGACCGCGTCCCCGGGGCCGAAGCGGCCCTGCGCGTCGTCGCGAGCCGCCGGTGCGACTCCGCCCACGCCGAGCTGCGCCGCCGCCTCGGTGACGGCGCGCAGGTTGTCTCCGCAGCTGCGGCTCGAGTCGAAGGCGAGCAGCGCCGCGAGGCCCTCCTGCGGAGCGGTTGTGGGCACCACGCGTGCCGGCTTGTCGGACAGGCCGGAGGCCTTCTCGGCGGCGAGGATCACGTTCGCGCTGTTGGGGAGCACGAGCACCTCGTGCCCGTCGGCGGCGTGGATGCCCGCGAGCAGCTCGTAGGTGGACGGGTTCATGGTCGGCCCGCCGTCGACCACCAGCACCCCCAGCTCCTCGTAGAGGCGCTGTACGCCCCTGCCGCTCGCGACGGCCACCACCGCGCAGGTGGGTGTCACGCCGGGCGCGACGTCGGAGAGGCGCGCCGAGCGCTCGGCCACCTGCTCGTGCATGTCGGCGACGTCGAAGCGCGAGACCTCGCCGACCGCCTCGAAGAGGCCGACCGCGGCGTCCGGCTCGTCCGTGTGCACGTGCACGCGCAGCGTGCGGTCGTCGCCGACGACCAGCACCGAGTCGCCGAGGCGCTCGAGCAGCGGCGTGAAGCGGCCCGCGTCGAGGCCCTTGCCGGTGACCGCGAAGTTCGTGCAGTAGCGGAAGCTCGACGACTCGTGCTCCGGCCGGTGCAGCACGGCCGGCGCGTACTGGTGCTCGAGCTCGGGAGCGGCGTCTCCGCGCAGCGCGGCGAGGCAGCCGGCGATGATCACGGTCAACCCGTACGCGCCGGCGTCGACGACACCCGACTCGCGCAGCACCGCGAGCTGCTCGGGGCCGCGCTCGACAGCCTCCTTGCCCGCCTCGAGCGCGTTCTCGAGCACCTCGGCGAGCAGCTCGTCCTGCTCGGCGGCGCTCGCGTCGGGGCCGAGCCGGGTCCTGTCCATGTGCGCCAGGTCGTGCGCCACACGGCTCGCCATCGCGCGCACGGCGGACAGCATGGTGCCCTCGGCCGGGTCGCGCACCGAGGCGTAGGCGGCGTCGGCGGCGCGCGCGAACGCGGCCGACACGAGGATCGGGTCCACGAGCTCGCCCGGGCGTGAGGCGAGCTCCTCGGCTGCGCCGCGGACGATCTGCGAGAGAATCACTCCGCTGTTGCCGCGCGCGCCGAGCAGCGCCGCGCGCGCGACCGCGCTGACGATCTCGTCGCGGCCGACCTGGTCGAGCGGCTGGCCGTTCATCGAGCCGAGCTCCTCGATGACGGCGCGCAGCGTGAGCGCCATGTTGTCCCCGGTGTCGCCGTCGGCGACCGGGAACACGTTGAGGTCGTTTACCTCTTGGCGGCGCGACTCCAGCTCCGCCAGCGCGGCGGTCACGACGCGGCTGAAGCGGACAAGACTCTCGTCAGGCACGTGAGCTTTGTACACCAGAGGCCGGGCGGGTTACCGCCACGTGCGTCAGGCGGCCTTGGTGACCTTGCCGGCCTTGAGGCAGCGCGTGCAGACGTACTCGCGCCGGGGAGTGCCCCCGACCGAGATGCGGACCTTCTGGAGATTCGGGTTGAAGCGGCGCTTCGTCGCAACCATCGAATGGCTGCGGCTATTCCCGAATGCAGGGCCCTTTCGACACGAGTAACAGACCTTTGCCACGGCGCGTGAGGGTAGCAACGTCGCTAGGCAACAGCCCGCGCGCGCTCGAGCGCCTCATCGACCTGGGCGCGCTCCACATCGAGGTGCGTGACCGCCCGCAGGCGCCCGTCCGGAGTGTCGCTCAGCTGCACCTCGCGCTCGAGCATGCGCTCCCTGAAGCCGTCCGGCGCGCTGAAGATCACGATGTTCGTCTCCGGTGGGACGACCTCGAAACCGAGCGCGCTCAGCCCCTCCGCGAGCACGCGCGCGTTCTCGTGGTCGTCGGCAAGACGCTCGACATGGTGTTCGAGCGCGTGAAGGCAGCCGGCCGCCACGATGCCCGATTGGCGAAACGCGCCGCCCATCATCTGCTTCCAGCGCCATGCCTCGGCCATCAGCTCGGGCGAGCCCGCGAGCACCGCGCCGACGGGCGCGCCAAGCCCCTTCGTGAAGTCGATCCACGCCGTATCGAACATCGCCGCGTACGCGTCCGCGGGCACCTCGGCCGCGACGACCGCGTTCATCAGCCGCGCGCCGTCCATGTGAGCGCGCAGGTCGTGCTCGCGCGCCACCTCGACGACCTCGCGCAGGGTCTCGAGCGGCCACACGCGGCCGCCGCCCATGTTGGTCGTCTGCTCGACCGACACGAGCCGCGAGCGCGGCAGGTAGCGGCTCTCGGGACGGATCGCAGCGCGCAGCTGCTCGGGCGTGAAGACGCCCCGCTCGCCGTCGAGCGCGTGGATCATGAGCGACGCGTTCATCGCCGGCCCACCTGCCTCGGCGATGATCGGGTGGGCGCTCCGGTCGAGGATCATCTCGTCGCCGCCGGGCCGCGCGTGCAGCCGGAACGAGATCTGGTTGCACATCGTTCCGCTCGGCATGAAGACGGCGGCCTCGTGCCCGAGCAGCTCCGCCACGCGCTCCTCGAGGCGCAGCGTCGTGGGGTCCTGACGGCGTTGCTCGTCGGCCACCTCGGCTGAGGCGATCGCCTCTCGCATCGCGGCGGTCGGCCGCGTCTGGGTGTCCGAGTAGAGGTTGATCAAGAGAGCTCTCGTCTCACCTGAGCCATGCGCAGCACGGCGCGCGCGGCGTCCTCGCCCTGGTGCCGGACGCCGCCCCCGACGCGCGCGAGGGCCTGCTCCATCGACTCCACCGTGAGCACGCCGAAGGAGCAGGGCACGCCGCTTTCGAGCGACACGCGCGCGATCCCGCTCGCGGCCGCGGAGCAGACGTACTCGTAGTGGTCGGTCTCGCCTCGGATGACCGCGCCGAGGCATGCGACCCCGGCGTAGCGGCCCGACTCCACGCAGTACTTCGCGGCCAGCGGCAGCTCGTACGCACCTGGCACCTCGTGCACGTCGACACCTACCGCCGCCTCGTCGAAGACGCGCCGGGCGCCTTCGACCAGACGCGCCGCCAGGTCCTCGTAGAAGCCACCCACGCAGGCGGCGTAAACGTCGCTCACTGCGCCGGCCGCCGCCGCGGTGCTGGCGCGGGGCCCTGGCCGTAGATGTCGGCGTCCTCGGCTGCCGCCCGTTCACGGTCGAGCACGCGCTCCTCGTGGATCATCTCCTCGTCGAGCGCGAGGCCCTGGTGATGGAGCAGATGCCCGAGCTTCTCCTTCTTCGCGCGCAGGTAGGCGACGTTGTGCTCGTTGGCGGCGTGCTGGATCGGCACCTGGTCCGTCACCGCGAGCCCGTAGCCCTCGAGCCCCACGATCTTCTTCGGGTTGTTCGTGAGCAGGCGGATCGAGCTGAGCCCGAGGTCGACGAGGATCTGCGCGCCGATGCCGTAGTCGCGCAGGTCGGCCGGCAGCCCGAGCTCGAGGTTGGCGTCGACGGTGTCGCGCCCCTCCTCCTGGAGCCGGTAGGCCCGCAGCTTGTTGAGCAGGCCGATGCCGCGCCCCTCCTGGGCGAGATAGAGAAGCACGCCGCGCCCCTCCTCCTCGATGCGGGCCAGCGCGTCCTCGAGCTGCTGGCCGCAGTCGCAGCGCAGCGAGTGGAAGACGTCGCCGGTGAGGCACTCGGAGTGCACGCGCACGAGCACGTCCTGCTGCGCGTCGATCTCGCCCTTGACCATCGCGACGTGGTGCTTGTCGTCGACGAGCGAGCGGAAGCCGACGACGCGGAAGTCGCCGAACTTGGTGGGCAGCTGGGCCTCGACGACGCGCTCGATCAGCTTGTCGTTGCGGCGCCGATACGCGATCAGGTCGGCGACCGTGATCATCTTCAGCCCGTGCTTCGCGCAGTAGCGCTCGAGGTCGGGCACGCGGGCCATCGTGCCGTCGTCGTTCATCACCTCGCAGATCACGCCCGACGGGTTGAGGCCCGCCAGCCGCGCGAGATCGACGGCGGCCTCGGTCTGCCCGGTGCGCTCGAGGACGCCGCCGGCCTTTGCCTTGAGCGGGAAGATGTGCCCCGGCTGGACGAGGTCCTGCGGCCGCGCGGCAGGGTCGATCGCGACCTGGACCGTGTGCGCACGGTCGTGCGCCGAGATACCGGTCGTGATGCCTTCGCGCGCCTCCACCGACACGGTGAACGCCGTCTGGAAGGCCGACTCGTTCTTCGCCGCCATCAGATCGAGCCCGAGCTCTTCACAGCGCTCACCCGTGAGCGCCAGGCAGATCAGGCCGCGCCCGTGGGTCGCCATGAAGTTGATCGCCTCGGGCGTGGCGAACTGCGCGGCGAGCGTGAGGTCGCCCTCGTTCTCGCGGTCCTCGGCGTCGCAGACGACGACCATGCGGCCCGCCCGGATGTCCTCGATCGCCTCCTCGACGCTGCTGAACGGGGGATTCGTCATACCTTCACCTGCCGGGAGCACTCGGCTCGGCCGAGTGCGATCGGATCGATTTCTCCACGTACTTGGCCAGCACATCGACCTCCAGGTTGACCGTCCTGCCCGGCGCCGCGGCGCCGAGCGTGGTGCGCTCGAGCGTCTCGGGGATGAGCGAGACCTCGAACGCCTCTTCGTCGACAGCGGAAACGGTAAGGGACACGCCCTCGACGGCGATCGACCCCTTCTCGACGACGTAGCGCAGCAGGTCGGCCGGCGCTGCGATCCGGACCACGCTGGAGAGCCCTTCCGCGCGCACCGAGTGGACCTCGCCGGTGCCGTCGACGTGGCCCTGAACGATGTGCCCGCCGAGCCGGTCGCCGGCACGCAGCGGCAGCTCCAGGTTGACCGCGTCGCCCGTGGCGAGCGGCCCGAGCGAGCTGCGCCGGAGCGTCTCCTCCATGACGTCGGCCGAGAAGCCGTCCGGGTCGGGCTCGACGGCTGTCAGGCAGACCCCGTTGACGGCCACCGAGTCGCCTGGGCCGAGCTCACCGGCGAGCTCGCTGCGAACGCGCAGGCGCACGCCGCCGCCGTCTCGCTCGAGCGACTCGACCGTCCCGGTGCTGGCCACGAGCCCCGTGAACACGTCACCAATCCCGGAAGCGGGCGATGATCAGGACGTCGTCGTCGATGCGCTCGGTCTCGACCGCCATCGGGCGCTGGGCCGCGGCGATCTCTTCGATGCCGATGCCCTCGACGGCCGTCTTCGCCTTGGTACCGCCGAGCAGCAGCGGGGCAACGAACATGCGCGCCTCGTCGATCTCGCCCGCCTCGAGGAAGGCGCCCGCAAGGTGAGGGCCGCCCTCGAGCAGGAGCGACTGGACGTCGCGCTGACCGAGCTCGTCCAGCGCGTGCGCGACGCGGGCCGCCTCGTTCTCGCCGGTCGCGACGATCACGTCGACGTCCGCGCTCTCGAGCGCCTCCATCGCGGTGCGCTTGGCCGCGCGTGAGCAGACGACCGTCAGCGGGACCTCGGCCACGCCTCGGACCAGCTGCGAGTCGAGCGGCAGGCGCGCCTCAGAGTCGAACACGACCCGGCGCGGCTGGCGGGCGACGCCCTCGATGCGCGCGGTCAGGCGCGGGTCGTCGGCGAGCGCGGTGCCGATCCCGACGGCCACGGCGTCCGACTCCGCGCGCCAGCGGTGCGCCCGCGCGCGGCTTGACTCGCCAGAGATCCACTGCGAGTCGCCGCTGCTGGTCGCGACCTTGCCGTCGAGCGTCATCGCGGACTTGAAGACGACGAGCGGGCGCCCGACGCGCGCGTGCTTGCGGAATGGCTGGTTCAGCATCCGCGCCGTCGCGCCGATCTCGCCGTCGACGAAGCTCACGTCCAGACCCTCGTCTCGGAGGATGCCCGGGCCGCGCCCGGCGGCCTTGGGCGTCGGGTCGTCTGACGCGATCACGACGCGCGCGATGCCGGCCTCGACGATCGCTTCGGTGCAGGGCGGCGTGCGGCCCGTGTGGCAGCAGGGCTCGAGCGAGATGTACATCGTCGCGCCGGCCGGGTCCTCGGCGCAGTCGCCGAGCGCCATCCGCTCGGCATGCGCCTCGCCCGGCGGCTGCGTCACACCCTCGCCGATCACGCGCCCCGACTTGACGATCACGGCGCCGACGATCGGGTTCGGGCTCGTCTGCCCACGCGCCCGGCCGGCCAGCTCGATGGCCCGAAGGAGGTGTTGCGCGTCGCGCTCTGTGAGGGTGATATCTGGCATTGGGAGCGCCTTTGCGAGTGTTGGTTGACCGGCGAGTCAACATTACCAGCGGCCCTCCGGGCGCCCGGGCCGCGGGTGGCGGCATGCACGTCAGTTAGCCTGCGGCCGCGTGCATCGCCTGATCCTGGCGCTGATCCTGCTGAGCGGCCTCGCTCTGCGGCTCTGGAACATCGACTACGGGCTGCCGTTCGTCTACTCCGTCGACGAGGGCTCCCACTTCGCGAACCGGGCCGTGGAGATGTTCTGGCAGGACTTCGATCCCGGCTACTACCAGAACCCGGCCGCCTACACGTACCTCGTGTACGGCCTGCTGCGGGTGATGTACGGCCCGCTCGGCTTCCTGTTCGACCTGCCGTTTGCGAACGTCACGGAGCAGTTCGCCAAGGACCCGACCGAGATCTGGATCGCGGCGCGCGTGCTGGCCGCGCTTCTGTGCATGGTCGGCGTGCTCGCGACCTACTGGGCGGCGCGCCGGCTCTGGGGCGTGCGGGAGGGGCTGGTGGCGGCGGCGCTGCTCTCGTTCGCGTTCCTGCCGGTCGCCTACTCGCGTGTCGCCGTGACCGACGTGGGAGCGCTCACCGGGGTGGCGCTCGCGCTCCTGTTCGCCGCGCGCGCGGCCGACGAGGGCCGCACGCGCGACTACGCGCTCGCCGGCGCGGCCGCCGGCCTCGCGATCTCGTTCAAGTACACGGCCGGGCTCGTGCTGCTGCCGCTCGGCATCGCCGCGCTCGCGCGCCTGCGCGCCGACCGGCTGCGCGCACTCGGCGGGCTGGCGCTCGGCGGCGCGCTGGCGGCGCTCGTGTTCGCCCTGCTGAACCCGTACGTGTTCGGCTCGCTCGATCGGTGGTGGACCGATCTGCGCGACCAGGCGGACGTGGCTGCCAATGACGCCAAGGCCGGGCAGGAGTCGGGCGGCTGCGGGCTACTACCTCGACAGCCTCACGTGGGGCCTCGGCTGGGCCGCGCTGGCGGCTGCGCTCGTGGGCGCCGTCGTGGAGCTGCGCCGCCGGCTCGTCCGCGGGCTGATCCTGATCGCGCTGCCGCTCGCGCTGTTCGTCTACCTGGCGACGCAGTCGCGCTACTTCGGGCGCTGGCTCCTGCCCGCCTACCCGGCGCTCGCCATGCTCGGCGCGGTCGGCGTGGCCTCGCTCGCCGATCTCGTGGCGCGCGCCCTCGCCGACGCGCGGCGGCGGCCGTTGCGGCCCGCTGCCGCGGCCGCCGTGCTCGCCGCCATCACGGCAATCGTCCTCCTGCAGCCGCTCGCGGCCGACGTGCGCAGCGCCCAGGTGCTGGGGCGCGAGGACACGCTCAGCGAGGCGCGCGCCTGGCTCGACGAGCGCTATCCGCCCGAGCTGCGCGTGGCGGTCGAGCCGGCGGTGCCCGGGCGCTGGTTCCGCTCGACGCCCGAGGGCACGAATCCGCCCTGGCTCACGCGCTGCCCGCAGCGCAGCGATTGGACCGAGCCCGGCTGGTCCTACGCCGACGAGGGCGGGCGCCGCGTCTGTGTCCAGTACAAGCCGGGCCTGTTCGCGCGCCCGGATGGAGGCGTGCGCGCCTCCGCCTTCCACTCGGTGCTCGGGCCCGGGGTGATCGACGACTACCGCCTCTACGGCTACTGCCTCGTGATGACCGTCAACACCGTGCAGGAGCGCGCCCTCGAGACGGGCGACCCCGACGCGCGTGCCTACTACCGGCGGCTCGGACGCGAATCACGGGTCGTCTCCGAGTTCAGCCCCTACGACGAGGGCGCCGACCCGGTGCCGTTCAGCTTCGACCTCTCCTACAACAGCTACCCGCCAGAGTACGAGCGACCCGGCCCGACCGTGCGCGTCCACCGGCTCGATCGCTGCCGCCAGGCCTATGGGCCTCCGGTGATCCGGATCCCCAAGGCGACCGAGCCGGCGCCGTTCTCGTAGCGGCAGACCTGGCAGCTACCCTCCAGCGGCGATGAATACGCGCCTGAGCCGCCGGCGGCTGTTGCAGGCCGGCGCCGCGGGGGCTGCCGGCGCCGCTCTGCTACCCAACGTGGGCTGCAGCACGAACGCCGCAGGGCGTGGCGACGGGCGGCCGAACATTCTCGTGCTGATCATCGACAGCCTGCGGCCCGACCACGTCGGCGCATACGGCTCGCCGCAGATCCAGACGCCCAACGTCGATGCGCTCGCCGCACGCGGTCTGCGCTTCAACCGCGCCTTCCCGGAGGCGATGGTCACGATCCCGGCGCGGCGCTCGATCTTCACGTCGCGGCGGATCTTCCCGTACCGCAACTTCGTCCCCAATCCGGAGCTCGGCCCGAGCCCCGGCTGGCTCCCAATCGAGGGCGACGAGAACACCTGGAACAAGGTGCTGAAGGACGAGGGCTACTGGACTGTCCAGGTGAGCGACAATCCGCACCTCGCCTTCACGAACGCGTACGAGCCGTTCCGCAAGACCTGGGATCACTGGCGCACGATCGTCGGCCAGGCGGGCTACTACCGCGACCCCGAGACGGTCTCGATCGAGCTGGTCAAGAAGTGGGTGCCGCCGTTCATGCGCGACGACCGCTACATGCCCGGCATGCGCAAGTACCTCGCCAACACGGGCCGCGGCGAGGACGAGGAGGAGACCTGCGCGGCGCGCGTCTACAAGGACGCCGCGGGCGCGCTCGAGCGGGCCCAGCGCCGGCAGCCGTTCGCGATGGTCGTCGACTCCTTCGACCCGCACGAGCCCTGGAGCCCGCCGCGCGAGTACATCGACCTGTACTCCGACCCGGCCTACAACGGCCAGGAGATCGGAGTCACCAACTACGGCTTCGCCCACAACTTCTCGCCGGAGCTGTTCCGCCGCCTGCACGCGATCTACGCGGGCGAGGTGACCATGACGGACCGCTGGCTCGGGCATTTCATGGACCGCTTCTACGAGCTCGGCCTCGACGAGAACACCATGATCGTGCTGCTGTCCGACCACGGCTATCTGCTTGGCGAGCGGGGCTACACGGGCAAGGTGCCCTCGCAGCTCCACCCGGAGCTCGCACAGGTGCCGATGATCCTCGTGACGCCCGACAACAAGGCCGCCGGCGAGGTCACCCAGTTCTTCGCCTCGACGCACGACGTCGGGCCGACCTTGCTGTCGATGCTGGGCATCGATCCGCCGGGCTGGATGGAGGGCACGAACCTCGCGGCGATCATGGACGGCGAGGCCCCGCCCGAGAAGCGCGAGGTCCACTACGGCGGCATGTACAACCGCTTCTTCATCCGCACGGACGACTACGTGCTGATCGGCGACAACCAGGGCAACGAGCGCACCATGTACGACCTGCGCCAGGACCCGCACGAGTTCTTCGACATCGAGAAGAAGAACAAGAAGCTCTCCGAGGAGCTCTACCAGCACGTGCTCGAGCTGGCCGGCGGCCCGCTCCCGTACTACGAGTAGGCGATCGCGACGACGCCGGCGACGACGGTGATGGCGCCGGCGAGCTTCTGAGGCGTGAGCCGCTCGTGGAGGAAGACCGCCGCGAGCAGGGCGGCGATGACGATGCTGCTCTCCCTTACAGCGGCGACCGCGGCGGGTGGTGCGAGTTGCAGCGCGGCGAGCACCATCAGGTAGGCGCCGAGGGTTGCTGCCGCGGTCAGTGCGCTGCGTGCACCCAGGTCCGGCCTCTGCCCGACGACAGCTGGAAAGAGGACTGCACAGGGGGCGATGACGAGCGCCAGGTAGGCGAGCGGATCGGCGTGCTCGACGCCCTCGGCGTCGACGAGCGTGTAGGCCGCGATGAACGCCGCGATCGCGAGGCCGAATCCGACGTCTCGTCGCAACAAACCCGACTTGTGGTCGTCCAGCGACATCAAGTCGGGCCGGTAGAGGAGCAGCACCCCGGCGCCGACGGCGAGCACACCCACGCCGGCAAGCCACCCCACCCCCTTCCCCAGCCCAAGCGCGCCCACGATCAGCACCAACACCGGAGCCACACCGCGCGCGACCGGATACACGACCGACAGCGCCCCCTCGCGGTAGGCCCGGGCGAGCAGCCAGAAGTAGCCGAGCTCCAGAAGCCGCCGACGCCGCGATGTACGGCGCGGCGTCCGCCGACACGTCGCCGAACACCAGCGCGAACGGCGCGAGCAGCACCACTCCCCAGACGAGCAGGCCGCCCGTGCACGGCGGCGGTGTCGCGCGAGCCGGCGAGCAGGACGTTCCAGCCGGCATGCAGGAAGGCGGCGCCCAGCGCGAGGGCAAGCGCGCCACCGCTCACGGCCTAACGGTGCAGCGGTTCCTTCATGGACTCCGTCTCCGGAGCCTCGATGTACGGCTGCTGGTCGTCCTGGGTCTGCTCCTCGTGGTACGCCGACTCGGCGTTGACCGCCCAGATGTCGTGGTCGGTTCCCTTGACGAGGTTGTCGACGGCACGCATCGCGGTCAGCGAGGAGTGGTCCGAGTTGTTGTAGCGGTGCAGCCCGTTGCGGCCGACCTGGATGAAGTTGTCGAGCCCGTCCAGCCAGGAACGGATCGCGTGGACGCGCTCCGAGTAGTCGGGGTCGTACATCGGATAGGCCTTGGGCACGCGCTCGACGAAGCCGAACTCGAGCTGGTCCGTCTTCGCGAGACCGAGCTGCTCGAGCTCGCGCATGCCGAGCTGCACGAGCTCCTGGTCGTCGGTCTCCCAGAGCTCGTCGCCGGCGAAGCAGAAGAACTCGAGGCCGACGCACGCCTTCGACGGGTCCGGCACCATCCACGGGCTCCAGGAACGGAAGTTCTGGATGCGGCCGACGTTCACGTTCGGGTCGTGGATGTAGATCCAGTTGTCCGGGAACAGGTCGTCACCGTTGATCACGACCGCCACGGTGAGGAAGTCGCGGTAGCGGAGCCCCTTGGCCGCCGCGATCACCTCGGGGTTCGGGTGCGGATCGGCCATGCCGACGGTGTTCCGCAGCGGCAGCGACGAGATCACGGCCGACGGCTCGAAGACCTTGTCGCCCGCGTGCACGCGCACGCAGCGGTCGCCGTCGAACTCGAGCTTCGTGACGGGATGGTTCAGGAGCACCTGTCCGCCGAGCGCGCGGATGTCCTCGGTCATCTGCTCCCACATCTGGCCGGGGCCGAAGCGCGGGTAGTTGAACTTGGAGATGAGCGAGGTGACCTTGTTGTCCTTGTTGCCGAAGAAGGCCGACCAGGCGGCGCGGAAGAACGAGAGGTTCTTGATGCGCTGGGCTGCCCAGTCGGCGCGGATCTCGGAGGTCGGGACGCCCCACACCTTCTCCGTGTAGGACTTGAAGAACTGGTTGAAGAGCCAGCGCCCGAAGCGGTTCGAGACCCACTGCTCGAAGTTGTCCTCCTTGCCCTTCGGCTTGACCGCCGCCCACAGGTACGAGAACAGCGCCTTGGTGAGGTCGACCGGCCCGAGCTTCTTCATCACGTCCGGCCCGCGCAGCGGGTAGTCGAGGAACTTCCCCTCGCCGCTTGGCGAGCGCCAGTAGATGCGCGACATGCGCGGCCGCTCGAGGAACTCCTCCTTCATGATCTCGTGCCAGAGGTCGTCGACCTCCTTGACCTTGGTGAAGAAGCGGTGCCCGCCGAGGTCGAAGCGGTAGCCGTCGCGGACCGCGGTCTTGGCGATGCCGCCGACCTGGTCCTCGGACTCGAGCACGATCACCGGCAGCCCCTGCTTGGCGAGCATGTAGCCGGCCGTGAGCCCGGCCGGTCCGCCGCCGACGATCACCGTCGGCTTGTCGCGCATGTCCGGGCGGGCGAGATTGGCAGGGGGTTGCGGCTTCAGGTCGTTGTTCTCACTCATCAGCTCTCGGTCTTCTCATAGATCACGCCGCGCACTCCGATGCGGGTGGCGCGGCGGTAGTTGGGGGGAACGACTGCAACTCGCTCGAGGCGGGGATCCTGCGCGAGCGCCGCGCCCCACTGGGCGGATCGGCGCCGGACGAGCTCTGTCCAAGGCGCATCCCAGTCGTCAGAACGCTGCGTGACAGGGTGGACGATGAGGACCCGCCCGCCGACGGGCAGGTTATCAATGAGCGGCTCCAGGTTTTTCGCGACGGTGGAGTCCTCCATGCGCTCGCCGCCGTCGGTCCAGTCCATCACGCGGTCGTTCTCGACGGGCCCGAGCGGGCTCGCGAACTGCAGGTCAGGCGCGTCCTCCGAGCCTCTCCAGGTGGTAGGCGAGCAGCGGCCCCTGCTCGGGCTGCATCGAGATGACGAGGTCGTTCCGGCGCAGCAGGTTGTCGTTCACGACGGCCTTGCGCAGGTCGGCCGCGTTCGACTTGTTCTCGAGCCCGTAGGAGCGCGGGATCGCCCAGATCACGAAGATGATCGCGAGCGCTGCGAGCCCGAGCACGCCCGCGCGCGAGAGCCCGAGCGCGGCGATCAGCAGCATCGGTCCGAGCAGCACGCCGAGGTAGCGGGTCGTCCAGGCGGGCGACACCTGCGACACGAGCCAGGCGATCGCGAGCGTGCCGAGCACGGTCACGGCGCCGGCGATCAGCGCGGTGCGCTCCTTGTCCTCGACGCGCCGCTGCAGGATCGCCACCAGCCCCGAGCCGCCGGCGAGCACGAGCGCGACGGTCGGCGTCCCGCCCCCCAGGAGCGACTTCGAGATCTGCACGGGGGCGCCGAAGTTCGGCGGGTTGAGCCAGGGCGCGCCGGTGTGCTGGATCTGATGCAGGAGCGTCGGCACCCAGGGCAGGTAGAGCAGGCCCGCGCCGCCGAAGCCGAGCAGCGCGTCCTTCCAGAAGCTCGAGCGCACCTCGGACACGTACCAGCACGGAACGAGCGCGCACGCCAGGCCGGCTCCCAGGAAGAGCCCCCAGTTGTGGGTGTAGAGCATCGCAGCGAGCAGCACGGCGAAGACCGGCAGGTACTTGCGGCGCCCGAACGCGAAGACGTGCAGGAAGGCCGCGGTCGCGAGCAGCGACAGGACCAGCATGAGCGCGTACATGCGGGTCTCCTGCGCGTACGCGGTGAGGAACGGATTGACCGCGCAGAGCGCGGCGCAGATCAGCCCGGCGCGGCGGCCGAACAGGCTCCAGCCGGCCCACAGGCCGCCGGGGATCGCGAGCAGCGAGATCGCAACGGACAGCCCCTGGGTCTCGGCAGGACCGTCGCCGAAGACGTCCATCCACGCCGACAGCAGCATGTAGTAGAGCGGCGGCGAGCCGTCCACGCGCAGGACGCTCGGGATGTCGAACAACGGCTGCGAGGCGATCCCGATCGACAGGCCCTCGTCCATCCAGAGCGACTCGCCGAGCGAGTTCGTGCGCAGGTAGAGCGAGATGACGAACAGACCGAACAGCACGAGCGCCGGCAGCACGAAGCTGCCGGGAAGCGAGCCGAGCTTCGGCAGCGCTCGGGTGCGTGGGGATGCGACGCTTGCCACGGGCGGGTCGGATCGTAGTGAGTCAGTCCTGGCCAACTCGGCGTATGGGCTGCGTCGGGAGGCCGGAGCCGAACGGCGCCGGAGCGGTCGGGGCGGCGGGGCTCGCAGCCGGGCAGCCGTCGGGCGGATTGCCCTCCGGCGGGACGGTCAGGAGCCGCCACTTGCCGTGCTGATCGACGAGCCGGTAGCGATCGTCGGTCGGCTTGGTCACGAGCGGCCCGTCCGGGACGGTGCGGGTACGGAAGACGACGCCGGGCGGCGGCGTCTCCTTCCAGCCGACGTTGATGCCGTGGACACCGAGCTCGTAGGCGACCATCTGAGTCTGGAAGGGGCCACTGAAGATGCCGCCGCAGGCGAGCAGCCGCCGGTCTCCGCCGTTCTCGTCGATGAGCGCCTTGAGGTCGTGCCAGAGGTAGGCCTCGTGCTCGAGCCCGCCCTCGACGCGCGCCGTGTTGTCGGCCTTCGCGACGATCGTGGGCGAGGCGATCGCAATGCCGGCGACGAACGCGACGCCCGCCGCGATCGCGCCGGCGCGCGCGGTGCCGAACACACGCAGGCCGGCCCACTCGACGCCCTGCAAGAGACGCACCGCACCGACGCCGCCGAGCACCGACACGGCCGCGGTCGTGACCATCAGATAGCGCTGGTTGCCCGCGAAGCCCGCCTCGGTCATCGCCGCCACGAGCGCGAACCACGAGAAGCCGAGGATGGCGAGCGCCAGCACGGCGCCCTGCGCCCGTCTTCGCACCCAGGCGACGATCGCCACCACGACCGCGATCAGCGTGCCGAGCTCGACCGGGGCGATCGTGCTCTCCGAGAAGCGCTTGAAGAGCTCGACGGCGGGCGACTCCGCGAACGCGGCGCTGCCCGGGTTCGGAGCGTTGGCTCGCGCGCCCGCGCGGAACGGATCGCCCGCGCCCCACCACTCGGGCAGGAACCACAGCGACGGGATCAGCACGGCGAAGCCGACCATGCGCAACCGCAGGCGCGGTTCGGCGAACCACAGCCAGAGGCCGTAGAGCGCGAGGAAGGGCCACGCCTCGGGCCGCAGCAGCGCCGCCGCCACGCCGAGGTATAGGGCGTGATCGCGGCGGCCGTCGAGGTGGCGCTCGAACGCCCACAGCACGACCGCGGCGAGCAGCGGCTCCGAGTTGCCGAGCGCCGCGTCGCGCACGTACTTGTTGCTCGCGAACAGCGCCGCGAAGGCGGACACGCCCGCGAGCACGCCATAGATGCGGCCGCCGACGAGCCGGTTGGCGACGCGGTAGGCCATCACGCAGCCGAACAGCCCGCCGGCGCGCGCGAGCCACAGCCACAGGTAGGGAGCGAGGTCGTCGCCAAAGAGCGCGAACGGCGTGGTGAACAGGATCGGGAACGGCTTCCACGACGGGCCGCCCTCTGTGACCAGGTCGAACTGGGTGATCTCGCGGCCCCAGAGGATCCATGCCCACGGGTCGTAGGTGGGGGTCGACGGCCACAGGAGTGTGATGGCCGCGATCGCGAGGCAGCCCGCCATGATCCATGCGATCTGGACGCCGTGGCGGTCGCGGGCACGCCCGCCGGCCGCCTGGCCCGCCCCGTTATGAGACGCACCCGATGCGGGCGGGGACGCGACCTCCCGCGGACGCAGGAGTCGGAGCTGTGCGGCGGACACCCGCATCGCGGCGGGTGCTACGCGGTGGGCGCCTCGGCGCCGGACGGCTGGGACGTGGGCTTCGGCTGGGCCGGGCGCGGCTGCGGCGGGCCCGCCTCGATCACCTCACGCTCGGTGCGCAGCGCCTCGCGCAGCTTGGCCCAGCCGCCGTAGCCGACGACGAGGATGACGAAGCCGACCACCGTGATCGGCACGTAGAGCACGAAGCGCAGCATGATGAGGTACGACACGGCTGCCGAGCCGGTCGCGCCGAGCCGCTTGGCGCCCCAGGCGACCGCCGCGTCGAACGTGCCGATCGAGCCGGGTGCGGCCGGCAGCGCGGCGACGAAGTTGGTGAGCGCCACCAGGTAGAGGGCGCCGGTCATGCTGATGTCGAGCTCGACCGAGCGGGCAACCGCGAGGTAGACGGCCGCCTCGAGCGACCAGAGCACGAAGGTGCCGATCAGGAGCACCACGCCGCTGACGCTCAGGAGGGCGCGCGGCGAGTCGGCGATCGGGCGCAGCCAGTCGCGCACGCGCTCGAAGAAGTGGTGGCGGCGGAGGATCCAGATGACTCCCGCCAGCGCCAGCAGGACGAGCCCGATGATCCCGGCCATCAGGATCGGATGGCTTGTCGGCAGCACGTCGGAGCCGAGCACGCCGTAGACGGTGATCACGAAGATGATCGCCAGCGCGACCACGTCGAGCATGCGCTCCGCGACGACCGAGCCGGCCACCGCGCGCTTGGAGGCGTCGCAGCGCGGGGCGAGCAGCACCACTCGCAGGACCTCGCCGGCCCGCGCGGGGAGCACGTTGTTCCCCATGTAGCCGACGCAGGTGAGGCCGTAGCAGTCGCGCCGCCGGGCGTTCACGCCGGTGATCACGAGGATGCGATGCCAGCGCTCGCCGCGCACGAGCGTGGCGACCCCGTAGATCACCAGCGCGGCGACAAGCCACGCGACCGCCTCCGCGCCGCTTGGAAGCTCGGGCGCCTCCTGCTTGGTCGCCCACCAGACGACCGCCGCCAGGGCGACGAGCGAGACCAGTGCTTGGATGAGCGCGAAACGTCGATTCATGGACTAAAGATCGGGGCCCGCCCTCTTCCGGCGAGCGCGCCCATGAGGGGCATTTTTTGGCGCAGGCCGACCGGCCCGGGGACGCCAGTCGCGGGGCATCACGGTAGCAGTCGTACCCGCGTGAACCGAAGCGGAATCAGGGTGCCCGCCCATCCCGCCGCCCTTTGCAGCGCAACCCGCGCCCGCGTGCGGTGTTACCGCCGGGAGCGGGCGCTACCCTGCAGCGTCGCTTCCCCCGTTCGTCCGTGCGCCTCTCTCGACTCGTCACCCTGGCCTGCCTAGCCGCGCTCGCGGCCCTGCCTGCGATCGCAAACGCGCAGGGCGGGACGCCCGGGCCGCCGACAGGCCAGCCCGCGCCGGAGCAGCCGCCACCCGCCGCGCCGCCGCCCGCACTCAAGGTCGAGAAGCCGGGCGGCAAGCCGCTGATCCGCGAGGGCCAGGTCGACCGACAGCTGCTCGGCGGCACCTGGTACTTCCGACAGGACGACGCGCAGGTGGGAGTCAACGAGGGCTGGTACGCGCAGCGCGACCTCACGGGCTGGTCCGAGATCACCGTTCCGCACAACTGGAACGGCCAGGACACGCAGTTCAACTACTCCTCCGTCGGCTGGTACCGGAAGGAGTTCAAGGTGCCGCTCGCCAAGACGGCGATGTTGCGCAAGCTCGAGCTCTGGAAGGTCCGCTTCGAAGGCTCGAACTACCGCACGCAGGTGTGGCTGAACGGCAAGGAGATCGGCGGCCAGGTCGGCTACTTCCCGTTCGAGCCCGACCTCACCGGCATCCGCAAGGGCCGTAACACGCTCGTCGTCCAGGTCTCGTCGCTGCGCGGCCGCACCGACCTCACGCACTGGCGCCCGGCCGCGGTCAACGGCTATGGCACCGGCGGCTGGTGGAACTTCGGCGGGCTGCTGCGCGAGGTCTACGTCCGCCACGTCGACACGATCGACGTCGAGAGCGTGCTCGTGCAGCCGCGCCTGCGCAAGCTGAGCGGCCCAGCCAAGGTCGAGGTCCTCACCAAGGTCCGCAACATCAGCTCGCGCGACCGCGACGTGACGCTCGTCCTGAACGTCGCCGGCCAGCGGATGGTGATGGATGCGGAGACGGTCGCCGGCAAATCGACCCGCGAGCTCGAGCACTCGTTCGAGATCAAGAAGCCGTCGCTCTGGCAGCCGGGGCGGCCCGCGCTATACGACCTGACCGTGTCCGCCTACCTCGAGGGCGAGCGCAGGTCGAGCTACCGCGTGCCGTTCGGCGTCAAGAAGCTCGAGGCCCGCGGCGGCAGGCTGCTGCTCAACGGCAAGCGGCTCAACCTGCGCGGGGCCAGCATCCACGAGGACGACGCCAAGGAGGGCGGCGCGCTCAGCCAGCGCACCCGCGAGCTGCTCGTCAACCGCCTCCGCAACCTCGGCGCGACGGTCACGCGCTCGCACTATCCGCTGCACCCGGCCTTCATCGAGATGTTCGACCGGCTCGGGATCCTCTACTGGGTGGACGCGCCGGTCTACCAGGTGCCGAACGACTTCTTCGGCCGTGTGATGCCGGCCGCCGAGCGTGCGGCGCTGCTGACCGTCCGCAACAACATGAACCACGCGTCGATCCTCACCTGGTCGCTCGCGAACGAGCCCGCCGGCAACCGCTCGGAGCTCGGGATCTTCGGCTCGGGACTGCAGAGCTACATCCGCGACGCCTCCGCGGAGATCCGCGAGATGGACGACACCCACCTGCTCGCGATCGATCGTCAGTCGCGTGTGGGCGAGCCGCTGACCGACCCGTCCTACAGCTATCTGGACCTGCTCGGCGTGAACGAATACTTCGGCTGGTACGACTCGTTCAAGGCCGACCTGGTGCGCGGGCCGACGACGCTCGACGAGCTGCCCGGTTACCTCGACTCGCTGCACGCGGCCAACCCCGAGCTGCCGCTCGTGATCACCGAGTTCGGCGCCGAGGGGTCCCGCTCGGGACCCGTGGAGCAGCCTGGAAGCTACGAGTACCAGCGCAAGTTCGTCACCGACCACATCGCCGTGCACGCCTCGAAGCCGTACATCTACGGCTCGATCCACTGGGCGCTGCGCGACTTCCGCGTCGACCCGACCTGGCAGGGCGGAGCGCCCGCCGATTGGGCGACCCCGCCCTGGAACAACAAGAGCCTCATCGAGGAGACGAATCAGCGTAAGCCGGTCTTCCGGACCGTCCAGAAGCTGTGGCGGAAGACCCGTCCGCTCCGCTGAGCGGGCCCTGCCATCCACTACCCTGCGCGGCCGTGAAGCGCCTGCTCCTGCTGGTTCTCGCGCTGCTCCTGCTGGTCGCAGGATGCGGCTCCAACGACGCCGCGCCCGTCGGCGACGACTCCGACACGCGCGCCGTGGCGCTGTCCTGCATCGCCGACCAGAACGGCATCGACGCGCGCCTCGACGGCGATGACGAGATCGAGCTCGGCGGCGCCGCGACCGGCACCCACATCAGGTTCTATCTCACGGCCGGAGAGGCCGAGGCCGCCCAGTTCGAGGGCGACGGCGAGGGCGCCGAGCAGATCGGCGCGGCGCTGCTGTTCGTGGAGCCGGAGGTCAACCCGGACACCGAGGACATCCTCGGCGACGTGGAGAAGTGCTTGGCGGAGCTGTAGGGCGCCGCCAGGTCGGGCGCCGCGGCAGCAGCGGCTGAACGACGGCTATGAAGGAGGGGATCGCGGGTGCCGCCACTTCGACGATGCGTGGTCGGTTGACGGCAATAATCAACGTCAACGCACCAGCGACGCGCGCGCGGTCGCGTGATTGAACGGTTGTAGGGGCAATAGCCCCCCAAACCCTTCAATCGATGATCTCTGGCGGCAGCCGCGTCGCGACCGAGCCCTCCGGCGACGCCTGAGCGCAACCCGTCGTTCGTTCCGACCCTGCCAAGCCCGCCCGAGGACGAATCACTCCACCGACAGCACCTCGACCCTGATTCCGCCCCTTGCGGAACGCCGACTCCGGCACCATCACCGAGACGAGCTCGCCCTCGTTGCCGATCGCGAGGTCGAAGGTGTTGCCCACGGCCACGATCTTGCCGTTGACCGCCACGGCGATGTCGCGCGGATGACGGTCGGGGCCGTTCACGCGTCCCACCACGTGGGTCGGTACGAGGCCGCTCTCCGGGTTCACGCGCCCGTAGTCGCCGGCGTAGACCAGATCGACGTCCAGCGGCGGGCCGGCGGCTGAGGCGGGCTTCCCGATCAGCTCCTGGTTCGGCCCGAGCCGGTACATGCGCTCGGGGCCGTCTGAGCCGCGCCCGATCAAGCGGTCGTTGCGGGCCAGCACCTCGCGCTGCTCTGCCTCGAACCGGGCGGCCGGGATGCGGAGCGTGTCGAACGTGTTGCGGATCAGGAAGCGCAGCTCGTCGCGGTTCTGCACCTCGTCGCTATAGGCCGACTTGCCGTCCATCTCGACGCGCGGGTCGAGGTTCAGGATGTCGAAGATCGTCGGCAGGATGTCGATCGTCTCGACGTAGGCGTCGTCGACCTTCGGCTCTGTCTGGCCCGGCGCCTTGATGAACAGCGGGATCGGCGCGATCTCGGCCGCGGTGTCGCGGCGCAGGCGCCGGCGCTCGACGCGGCCGAGCGGGAACGCGACGCCGTGGTCCGCGGCCACGACGATCAGGGATTCGTCCCACATGCCGTTGGACTTCAGCTTCTTCCAGAGCTTCTGGAGCTGCAGGTCGGCGAACATCGTCTGGAGCGCGTGCCGCTGGAACAGGACGTCGAGCTGGCCCTGGTCCTCGAAGGACTGACTCGAGAGGCCCTCAATCGCGTCGTTCGGCTGGCGCCGGTAGCGGTCGCCGGAGGGCAGGTACTGCCAGGGCACGTGCGGCAGCAGCGTGTGCTTGAAGTTGAGGCTCGGGCGCCGGCCCGGCTCGATGTTGTCGATCCACTCCTGGAAGCGCACGGGCCGCCCGCCGTTCAGGTTGCGGCGCGCGACGCGGCCTACGCGCGTGCCTCCCTGGACCTTGGGCGCCGCCTCCTCGTCGTCGCCCGCGCCGCCGAAGTTGCCCCAGTTCTCCGAGACGCTCGTGAGGTCGGTCTCCACATCCGGCGGCGCGACCACGTGCAGCCACACGAGGCCGAGGTCCTCGCTCATCGAGGAGATCCGGTCGGGATACGACTCGTCGAGGCGCTCGTCCGTGCAGATGTCGCGCGAGCACACGGAGGTCGCCTCCTCTGAGACGTTCATCCGATGCGTCTTGCCGAACAGCGAGAAGATGCTGTTCGGGTGGTCGCCCGAGATCGGCTGGTGGTCCTGCTCGGGCAGGTTGCCGTCCATGATCGCCGGCTGCGCGCGCTCGGTCGAGTCGTAGATCGTGTAGGCGTTCTCGAACCAGGTGGAGTTGTCGGCGAGCTCCGCGAAGCCCGGGTAGCGCTCCTTGTCGAGCTTGCCGTCCGCGTCGAGCAGCGTGTTGACCGGCAGCTCGTCGAGCAGCACGACGACGATCGGCGACTGCGTGACGCCGCCGATCGTGCGCGCGCTCGCCTCGTTCGGGAACGCGAGCTCCGAGATCGAGCCGCTGAACAGGAACAGCGCCAGGAACACGATCGGGGCCGGCGACAGGATGTTGAGGAAGGAGCGGACCGGCTCGGCGCGCAGCCACAGAAGCGCGGCCGCCACGCCGATCGCCACCGAGCCGATGATGAGCACGAGGTCGGAGGCGTCGATCAGCTTCTTCAGCGCCTGGACAGCGATCAGCGTCACGAGCCCGGCGATCAGGACCACATGTGCGATGCGGCGCGGGCCCCTGCCGGCGAGGCCGACGAGCAGCTCCAGCGCGAGTAGCAGCGCCGGCGGCAACACCACCAGCAGCACCGAGAAGGAGATGATGTCGAAGCCCGCCGAGCCGCGCGCGGCGAAGAACTCGGGGTTGTCCTTGAGCAGGTCGAAGAGCGGCTGGGCGACCGCGAAGCACCACAGCACCGCGAGGTTGAGATACGACCACGCGGCCTCCTTCACGAGGCTCCGGCCGGTGCCGGGCTCCGGTTGCTGCACCGGAGCTTCGGCGGTGCTCATCCGGTCTTGGGCCGGGCGTAGTACAGGACGCGCGTGTCCGACTCGAGGCGCTCGGAGCGCTCGATCTCGAACGCCTCGGCCAGGCAGCGCTCGAAGAAGCTGAGCTCGTAGTCGGGATGGAGGCCGTCGCGCTTGGGCGCGAGCAGCTTCTGCACCATCGGATCCTCGCGCGTGGGGAACTCGATCACGAGCGCGCTTCCCAGCGAGGCCAGCCAGTCCATGAACTCGCGCACGGGCACGTTCGCGCTGATCGCGACGTGGTGGATGAGCGCCAGCGCGAGCACCAGATCCGGCTTGCCGCGCTCCGGCAACGCCCGGCGCTCGAGCCCGCGCCAGCCGAGGCCCGGCGAGGGGTCGGCCAGGTTCATCGCAAGCGTGAGGATCTGCTCGTTTCCCTCGGCCCTGAGGTCGCGATAGAGCAGCTCAACGGGGCCCTGGTCGGCGTCGACGGCCAGCACGGTGCGGGCGCCCTCGGCCGCGATGCGCGAGTAGCGGCCGTTGTTCGCGCCGATGTCCCAGACGAGCGGCCACTCGCGCGAGCCGGCTACCTCGCGCACGAACTCGTCCTTGCGCCGCGCGTCGTCGTCCGTGTAGCTGTTGCGCTCGCCGTAGGCGGTCCAGACGCCCTGCGGCGGATCCCACTGGAGCCGGTCGACGAGCTTGCGCATCTTGCGCACGTTCGCGACGAACAGCTCCTTCTTGAAGACCCGCTTGACCTCTTGCTTGACCTGCCCGGGACGGTCCGCGTAGCGCGCCTCGAGCTTCGCGTGCAGGAAGACGTTCGTGAAGACGCCCTTGCGGAAGCGGTCGCGGAACGACATCAGGTCGCGCATCTGCGGGGGCGTGATGCCGTCGATTGCGCCGCGCAGCCAGGGGTGGAAGGGGACGCCCTTCGCGGACTGCAGGAGCAGCGGATACAGGTAGAGCATGCAGAACTGGCGATAGCCGATCCACGGCTCGCCCTCGCGCAGCCGCTCGAACGATCCGACGTCGACGAACACCGGCCGGGCGCCCTTGAACTGGACGTTGTAGGGCGTCGAGTCCTTGAGGACGAGATCGTGGTCGAGCGCGTCGAGCAGCAGGTCGAGCTGCAGGAGCGCGGCATCCTTCAGCATCGAGTAGGTCCACTCGTACGGGTACGAGACGAACGGGATGCGCTCGTGCCGGAGCACGGCGGCGGGCTCGTGCACGAGCAGCCCCTTGAGAGCGCTCATGTCCTCCACGCGCTCGGTCGCGACCACGCGGCCGTCGTCGAGCAGACCGCTCGCCTTGACCGCTTCGAAGTCGCTCAGGCCGTCGGCCGAAAGCGCGCGATAGACGTCGTCGCCGGAGTAGAAGACGCGGCTCTCCGGGTCGCGGAACGAGCCGGGTTCGAGCGTCGAGGTATCAGTGGTGGGGCCCATGAGCGGCGGGAATGGTAGACGCTGCGGGCGGGCCCTCACCCGCGATGCGGCGTCCTCAGGCGGCGTCTGTGCTCTGCGGCGTGTCGGGCTTGCCCGCTTCGGGCCTCGTCCTTGCGGATACGGAGGAACCTGAGGATGCGGTTCCAGTAGAGCTTCGCTGTCACGGCGACTGCGGCAAGACCTCCCGCGATGATCTGCAGGATCATGCTCCCGCTGCCGGGGTCCAGATAAGCGAGAACGTGGGTCATCGTGGGCGTGGCTCCATCGCGGCCGGGTTCGAAGTGCTGCATTTCCGCGGCGTTCGGCACATTCGAAAACCCGCGGAGAGGAGCGCAGGCTAGCAGAGGTGTTGCCGTCCCGTGAACGTCGCGTTGCGAGCCGGTGTCTCCCGGTTCGCCCCGATCTACCCGCCTCGCCCCAGTCTGTTAATTCCCTGCAAACTTGCTGTAAACGGGATCTTCGCCCGGGGCCTGCGCACGCGCGAGCGGGAACCTGATCCGATCGCGCTTGACGACCCGCCAATCGCCCAGCCGCAGGACCGTCCGGCGGACCCTCGCCCGACCTGTCGTGTAGACGCGGCCGGCGCTCAGCACCCGCCACGAGCGGAAGACGAGCCGGTGCGCACCCACAGCCTCGACCACGCTGATCGGCACCTTGAGCTCCCACGCGAGGTGGCTGTGGTAGGCGCGGTTCGCCGTCGCCGTCCCGACGGCGCTCACCGCGGCGGGACCGCCCAGCCGGTCGACCGCGCCGGCAAGGTCGCGGTGCAGGTCCATGCGCACCCCTATCTGGCGTAGCTCCCGCTCCATCAGCTCCGACCGCTCGTTCGCGAACGGCACGGCGACGATCGCCAGCACAACCGCAGCGGCGGCTGCACCGAGCGCAGGTGACCGACGCGCGGTGAGGCCGCCGGCGGCCGCGAGAATGCGGGCCGTGCCGACCCCCGCGAGCACGCAGATGAGGGCGAGCGCAGGCAGCACGTAGCGCGGGTTGCCCGAGAAGCCCGCCTGGGTCATGACCACGAACAGCGCCGCTTCTGCGACCACCACGGCGGTGATCAGGAGCGTCGCGAGCCGGCGAGCTGAGAGCGCCCAGACGACGGCCGAAACGGCGAGCAGCTCGACCAGCAGACCGGCGTGGTCGTGGGCGAGGTCGAGCGCGGCCAGCCAGGGCCGGTCCTCACGCGAGAGGCTCCAGATCGGCTCCCCGGTGGCCTGCTTCGCGCCGTCGAGCGGGTTGCCCGCGCCGATCCACTCGGGCACGAGCCAGACCACGGCCGACACGAGCGCGGATCCCACGACCAGAAGGCGCAGCCGTGGCTCCGCCCACCAGAGCCAGACCGTGTAGACGCCGAGGAACGGGACGAGCTCGGGGCGCAGCAGGCAGGCGAGCACGCCCAGCACGAAGGCGTGGTCGCGGCGCCCGTCGAGGTGGCGCTCGATCGCCCAGAACATGAGCGCGACGGCCCACGGAGCCTCGCTGCCGTGCGCGCTGAACTGGAGCCAGTCCGGCAGCACCGCCAGCGTCACCGCGGCCACCACGCCCCCGAGCGCGCCCGTGACGCCCCCGCCGGCGAGTCTCGAAGCGAGCCGGAACGCCATTGCGAGCGCGAGCAGCGCACCGGTGCGCGCGACCAGCATCCAGAGGGCGACCGGGATCGCGTCGTCGACGCGCGAGAACGGGGCGAACAGGATCGTGAAGGCGACCGGCAGCGGCTTCCACGAGGAGCCACCGGTGGTGTCGAGATGGCCGTGGGCGATCTCGCGCCCCCAGACGAGCCAGGCGAACGGGTCGTAGCTCGGCTCCGACGGGAGCAGAAGCGAAAGGGCGGCTAGCGCCAGGCAGGCGGCAAGCAGCTTCGCCATCTTGCGGCGACGCTAGGCCCCCGCCGCGCCCCCTCTGTGAATGGGGTGTAAGGAAGGCGTGAACCTCCTGTGGTCCGTCTACGCTACGGGCGGCGCATGAAGCTGATCATCCAGATCCCCTGCTACGACGAGGAGCACACGCTTCCAGAGACCCTCGCGGACCTTCCGCGTGCGGTGCCGGGCGTGGACGCCGTCGAGTGGCTGATCATCGACGACGGCTCTGACGACCGCACCGTCGAGGTCGCGCGCGCACACGGGGTCGACCACATCGTGCGGCTCACCAACAACAAGGGGCTCGCCGCCGCCTTCCAGGCCGGCCTGGACGCATCGCTGAAGCTCGGCGCCGACGTGATCGTCAACACCGACGCCGACAACCAGTACTTCGGCGGCGACATCCCGAAGCTGGTCGCGCCGATCCTCGCCGGCGAGGCCGACATGGTGATCGGCGACCGCGAGACGGACCAGATCGAGCACTTCTCGCCGCTGAAGAAGCGCCTCCAGCGGCTCGGCAGCGCCGTTGTCAGGCGCGCCTCCGGCACGAACGTGCCGGACACCACCTCGGGCTTCCGCTCCTACAATCGCGAGGCCGCGCTGCAGGTCCAGGTCGTCTCGAAGTTCACGTACACGCTCGAGTCGATCATCCAGGCGGGCAAGCAGACCATCGCGATCGACCACGTCCCGATCCGGACCAACGAGCAGACGCGCGACTCGCGCCTGTTCCCGTCGATGTGGTCGTACGTGCGCCGCAACACCTCCTCGATCTTCCGCATCTACGCGCTCTACGAGCCGCTGCGCGTGTTCCTCGCCGCGGCGATCCTGACGGCCCTGGCGGGAACGGTCCTGTGGATCCGCTTCGGCGTGTTCGTCGTGCAGGGCAAGACCGACGGCCACGTACAGTCGCTCATCCTCGGATCGACGCTGTTCATCGTCGCCGTGCAGTTCGCGGCGCTCGGCGTGCTGGGCGACATCCTGGCCGGCTCGCGCGTGCTCCAGCAGCGCATCCTCGAACGCGTGCGGCGGGTCGAGCTGCACCTGGGCGTCGAGCCCTCGCACTACGAGCCCGGCGCTTCCGAGACCGGCCAGGCACCGACCACCGGCGCCCAGGCAGGACGCGCCACCGGCAAGACGGAGGAGCGGGAGGCCGTGAAGCTGTGAGCAGCACCACGGCGGAGGTCCCCACCGGCAACACCTTCGACAAGTACGGCTCCCAGAACCCCGTCGTCAAGCGGCTGATGACCGGCTTCCACTCGACGCTCGACGAGCTGTGGGCGAAGGCCGCCCCGGGGTCCGTGCTCGACGTCGGCTGCGGCGAGGGCGTGCTGACGGTCGAATGGGCCGAGCGGCTCGACGGCGGCCGCATCGTCGGCATCGACCTCGACGACCCGAAGCTGCGCGCCGAGTGGGAGAAGCGCTCGCGCGACAACCTCGAGTTCCGCGCCGAGGAGGCCACGCGGCTGTCGTTCGAGAACGACGAGTTCGACCTCGCGGCGGCGGTCGAGGTACTCGAGCACGTCCCGGACCCGGAGGCGACGGTGACCGAGATGGCGCGCGTGGCGCGCCGCCACCTGCTCGTGTCCGTCCCGCGCGAGCCGCTCTGGCGCGGGCTCAACATGGCGCGGGGCGCCTACCTGCGCGACCTCGGCAACACGCCGGGCCACGTGAACCATTGGTCCAAGCGGGCGTTCGTCTCGCTGCTCTCGCGCTACGGGACGGTCGAGGAGGCCCGCTCGCCGTTCCCGTGGACCATGCTTCTTGTCAACGTCGCCAAGTAGAGCGAACGGGCAGCGCGGCCGGCCAGGTGCCGACGGGGGTCCGGGGGGGCGAGCCCCCGGATCGCAATCGTCATTCGGGCGCGGCGCCGCCGTCCTCTCGGTCGGCATCGGCGTCACCGGGCTCGTCACGTTCGCCTACTTCGCGCTCGCCTCGCACTCCCTCACCGAGGACGAGTACGGGCGCATCACGCTGCTGTGGTCGGCGATCTTCATCACGGTTTCCGTGCTCTACCGGCCGGTCGAGCAGCTGCTCTCGAGGACGATCGCCGACCACGGCGCACGCGGCATCGAAGGCAGCCACCACCTGCGCGTGGCGGCCACGATCCAGCTCGCCCTCGGCGTGGCGTTCGCGGTCGTGGCGCTTGCGCTCCGCGGCCCGATCCAGGACGACCTGCTGGGCGGCTCGAGCGCGCTCTACTGGGTGCTCGTCG
The DNA here is from genome assembly GCA_963814095.1 of uncultured Thermoleophilaceae bacterium. Taxonomy (GTDB): domain Bacteria; phylum Actinomycetota; class Thermoleophilia; order Solirubrobacterales; family Thermoleophilaceae; genus JACVRW01. The sequence goes on from CAWFBT010000008.1 coordinate 102,024, forward strand.
TGGCGGTGCTCGCCTACGCGGCGAGCTACTTCGCGCGCGGCTACCTCGCCGGGCACCACCAGTTCGGCCTCTACGGCGGGCTCGTCCTCATGGAGGCAAGCTCGCGCTGCCTGTTCGCGCTCGCGGTGGCGATCGGGATCGCGGAGGGCCAGACGGCCGTGGCGCTCGGGATGGCCGCGGCGCCGATCGTGTCGCTCGCGGTGGTGCCGCCGGCGCTCGCGCGGCGGCTCTCCCCGGCGGCGCGCGCCGACCCCGACGAGCCCGTGCCCGCCCAGCTCGACGCGGCAGCCCGTGACGAACCGTCCGCTCGGGAGCCCGAGTTCACGCTCGCGCGCGGCACCGGGTTCGCCGCCGCGGTGCTGCTCATCATGGTCTGCGAGCAGACCTTCCTCAACGCCGGACCGCTGCTGATCGAGGCGAGCGAGGAGGGCGCCCGCGGGGCGGCGCTCGCCGGCATCGTCTTCAACGTGCTGTTGATCGCGCGGGCGCCGCTGCAGCTCTTCCAGGCGGTGCAGACCTCGATCCTCCCCCACCTCACCCGCCTGCGCGCCGGCGGCGAAAGCGATCCCTTCAAGCGCAGCGTCAATCTCACGCTGATCGCGATCGCCGGCTTCGCGGGCAGCGTGGCGCTCGTGATGCTCGTGCTCGGGCCCTGGGTGATGGACCTGCTGTTCGGCGGCGAGTTCGACTACGAGCGCGGCGGTCTCGTGCTGGTGGCGCTCGGGATGGGGCTCTACCTCGCGGCTGCGACGCTGAATCAGGCCCTGCTCGCGCATGGCCGGACGGCTCAGGCCTCGGTGTCGTGGCTGCTCGCGGCCGCGGCCTTCGTCGCCTTCCTGCTGCTCGTCGAATTCGACGACCGCGTGCTCCAGGTCGAGATCGCCTTCACCGGCGCAGCGGCCACATTGGCCGCCGCGCTCCTGCTGCTCTACCGGCGCACCTGAGCCCGCGTATCCTCAGCTGATGGCCAAGCACCCGCAGGAGGGCGAGCCGGCGCCCGACTTCGAGCTGGAGGGCACGGACGGCCCGTTCAAGCTGTCCGACCATCACGGCGAGCGCGTGGTCCTGCTCTTCTATCCCGGCGACAACACGACGGTGTGCACGAAGCAGTTCTGCTCCTACCGCGACAACGCCGAGGCGTTCGGCGCGCTGGACGCCACCGTCGTCGGCATCTCGTCGCAGAGCGTCGAGTCGCACCGGGGCTTCTCCGACAAGCACAGCCTGAACGTGCCGCTGCTGGCGGACGAGGACGGGGCGGTCGCCAAGGCCTACGGCGCGCACGCTCCCGTGGTCGGAACCAAGCGTGCCGTGATCATCGTCGACGAGGACGGGGTCGTGCGGCACCGCCACGACCACCTGCTCGGGCTGGACTTCCAGACGGTCGGCAACCTTCGGGAGGCGCTCGACTCGCTCCCGCGCGCCGCCGTAGGTGACTGACGAGCTCCGCATCTCGGCCCGCCACAACGGCCCGCCAGGGTCGGCCAACGGCGGCTACACGTGCGGCGTGCTCGCTCAGCGGGTCGATGCCGAGGTGGTCGAGGTGACGCTGCGCAGCCCGCCCCCGCTCGAGCAGCCGCTCGCGCCTGTTGCGGACGGCCGGCGCATCGAATTGCGCGATGGCGACAGGCTGATCGCAGAAGCGCAGCCCGCCGAGCTGGTCTTGGACGTGCCCGAACCGGTCGCGCCGGAGGAGATCGAGCGCGCCGAGCACGCCGGCTACGAGCGCTGGGCCGCCGACCACCCCTTCCCGACCTGTTTCGTGTGCGGCCCCGAGCGCGACCGCGGCGACGGGCTGCGCGTCTTCCCGGTCGAGCTGCCCGGTCGCGACGGGCTCTTCGGGGCGCGCTGGGTACCGGACGAGTCGCTCGCCGCGACTGACGGCAACGTCCGGCCCGAGTATGTGTGGGCGGCGCTCGACTGCCCGACGAGCGCGCCGGTCGCCAACTTCGGCGAGGGGCCGGCGATGGTGCTCGCGCGCATGACCGCGCGGCGCGGCTGCTCGGTGCGGGTCGGCGAGCAGCATTCGATCGTCTCCTGGCCGCTCGGCGTCGACGGCCGCAAGCGCGAGGCGGCGGCCGCGCTGTTCGACTCGTCGGGGCGCTTCGTGTGCGCGTCGAAGGCGCTCTGGATCGAGCTCCGCGCGCCGGGTTAGCATCTCCACATGGCGACCCACTACCGCACCTGTCCATTCTGCGAAGCCACCTGCGGGCTCGAGATAGAGACCGAGGGGCGCGAGGTGGTGGCCGTCAAGGGCGACGCCGCGGACGTCTTCAGCCGCGGCTTCATCTGCCCGAAGGCGTATGGCATCAAGCAGCTTCACGAGGATCGAGACCGGCTGACGACGCCGCTCATCCGCCGCGACGGTGAGCTCGTCGAGGCGAGCTGGGATGAGGCGTTCGAGGAGATCGACCGCCGCCTCTCGCCCATCCTTGCCGAGCACGGGCGCAACTCGGTCGGCGTCTACCTGGGCAACCCGAACGCCCACAACCTCTCGGCGATCCTCTACGCGCCCGCCCTGATGCGGATGCTCGGCTCGCAGAACCTCTACAGCGCCTCCACCGTCGACCAGATGCCGAAGCAGGTCTCGGCGGGCCACATGTTCGGGACGATGCTCTCGATCCCGATCCCGGACGTCGATCGCTGTGAGCACCTGCTGCTGCTCGGCGCCAACCCGCTCGTTTCGAACGGCAGCCTGCTCACCGCGCCCGACATGCGCGGCCGCCTGCGCGCGATCCGCGAGCGCGGCGGGAAGGTGGTCGTGGTCGACCCGCGCCGCACGCGCACCGCCGAGGAGGCCGACGAGCACCACTTCATCAGGCCGGGGGCGGACGCCCTGCTGCTCGCCGGGATCGCGTGCACGCTCGTCGAGGAGGGACTCGACGACCCCGGGGCGGCCACGGGCCACCTGAACGGGCTCGAGGAGCTGCGCGCGCTCGTGCGCGAGTTCCCGCCCGAGGCGGTGGCCGGCCCGTGCGGGATCGAGGCGACCGAGATCCGGCGCATGGCGCGCGAGCTCGCCGCGGCCGAGCGCGCCGCCGTCTATGCCCGCATGGGGACCTGCACGCAGGAGTTCGGCACGCTCGCGAGCTGGCTCGTAGACGTCCTCAACGTTCTGACCGGCAACCTCGACCGCGAGGGCGGCGCCATGTTCACGCGCGCGGCCGCCGGCCAGAGGAACTCGGCGGGCCCGGGCGGCACCGGCAAGGGCGTGCGCTTCGGGCGCTGGGCGAGCCGTGTGCGCGGGCTGCCGGAGGCGTACGGCGAGTTGCCGGCGGCTGTGCTGGCGGAGGAGATCGACACGCCGGGCGAGGGCCAGATCCGCGCTCTGGTGACGATCGCCGGCAACCCGCTTGTCTCGACCCCCAACTCCGAGCGGCTCACGCGCGCGGTCGAGGGGCTCGAGTTCATGCTCGCCATCGACATCTACGTCAACGAGACGACCCGCCACGCGGACGTGATCCTTCCCGGCCCCGAGCCGCTCGAGAAGTCGCACTACGACATCGCGCTCTACCAGCTGGCGGCGCGCAACGTGGCGCGCTACTCGCCGCCGGTGTTCGAGCCCTCGATGCCGCCGGAGTGGCGGACGTTCCTGCGCCTGGCGGGCATCGTGGTGGGCCAGGGCGCGCACACGGACGTCGACGCGCTCGACTCGATGGTCGTCCAGACGCTCATCCAGCGCGAGCTCTCGGCGCCCGGGCTCGCGCGTGGCGGGCCGCGACGCCGGCGAGTTGCTGGCCGCCCTCGAGCCGCGTAACGGGCCGGAGCGGATCATCGACCTGATGCTGCGTGTCGGGCCCTACGGCGACGGCTTCGGCGCCGATCCAGACGGGCTGACGCTCGACACGCTCGAGCGGCACCCGCACGGCATCGACCTCGGCCCGCTCGAGCCGCGCCTGCCGGACATGCTGCGCACGCCGTCAGGCAAGGTCGAGCTGATGCCGGAACCGATCGCCGCGGACGTCGAGCGCCTCCGCGGCGCGCTCGCCCGCGAGCGGAACGGCGGCATGGTGCTGATCGGCCGCCGCCAGTTGCGCTCGAACAACTCCTGGATGCACAACCTGCCTGCGCTTGTGAAGGGCAAGGACCGCTGCACGCTCCACATCCACCCCGACGACGCGGAGCGGCTCGGGCTGTCGGACGGCGGCCGCGCGCTCGTGCGCTCGACGGCCGGCGAGGTCGAGGCGCCGGTCGAGCTGACCGACGGCATCATGCCGGGCGTCATCTCGATCCCGCACGGCTGGGGCCACGACGAGGACGGTGTCCGCCTGGGCGTCGCGACGGCCCACGCGGGCGTGAACAGCAACGTCCTCGCCGACGAGGGGCTTGTGGACCCGCTGTCCGGCAACGCCGTGCTCAACGGGATCCCGGTAGAGGTGGCGGCGGCTCCACCCGAGTGAGCCGATTCGCCGTCATGCGCGAATGAAGGGACATGGCTACACGCTCCCTCCTCGCGCTCGCGGCGGCGCTGCTACCGGCCCTACTGATCGGCGCCCCCCGCGCCGAGGCGGCCACCTATCTCGGGTCGCCCGACAGCTCCGCGGCGCCTGAGCGGTACGCGTGCCAGGCCTGCCCCGGCGGGACCGGGGTCGGCTTCCGCCAATTCGCCCTGCGCGGAGCCGACCTCGAGGCGCCCGAGGACGGCGTCCTCGTCGAGGCCGCAGCGTTCGCAAAGCGAATCTCCGGCAACGAGCCCGCCCGGGTCGCGGTTCTGCGGCCCGAGGGCGACGGTGTCGGGGTGAGCGTGGTCGCCTCCGCCCCACTGCCCGTGACCTCGCCGGCCGGTGCACTCGAGCAGGTCGAGGGCCTGCGCCTCCCGGTCCAGCAGGGTGACTCGGTTGGGATCCTGTACCGGGCCGGCGAGGTCGACGTCGGTGTCCGCTCGCGCCCGCGCCCGGACGGGGCCGTGCAGTCCCTCACCACACCGTGCGCGCCATGCGGCGCCGACGGGGGGACCGGCGTCGAGCTGCTCTTCGACGCCGCGGTCGAGCCGGACGTCGACGCCGACGGGCTCGGCGACGAGTCGCAGGATCCCGACGGCGGCGGGCTGGGGATGGACTGGGAGGACGACTGGTTCGATGACTTCGGTGAGGGCGACGAGTTCGATGAGGACTTCGACGAGGACGCGCGCGCCAAGGCACGCCGGCGGCTGCGGCTGCTGAACGTCGACCGGCGCCGGCGCAGCGACGGCGCAAACCTGCTGCTCAGGGTCCCGCGGGCGGGCCTCCTGAGCGCGGCGGTCACGCTGCCGGACAGCCAGCGCACCGGCGCCGGCCCCTTCCTCACGCTGCTGACGGGCGACATGAACGTCCGCCGTCCCGGCCGCGTCTGGCTGCGACTCGACTCGACCTCACCCGGCACGCGTGTGCTCGAGCGGCGCAAGCGCGTCCGCACGAAGGTGGTCGTCTCACTGCTCCCGCGCGAGCGCCCGCTGAAGGTCCTGATGCGCTCGGCGAAGCTCTGAGGGCAGGTCTTGCATTCCAGCACGCCGGGCGCGAAGCGTCCGGCGAATGCTGGAATGCAAGACCTGACCCTATATGGCCTGCAGCATGCTGCCGCCGCAGTTGCGGCAGATCACGTTCGCCGTGTCGGACATGCGGGCGATCGTGGAGTGGGCACCGCAGTTCGGGCACTCGGACCGAAGCTCGAAGCGGTGCAGGCAGGAGACGCAGCGATAGCGGGCCGCGAGGTTGGTGGCCCGCAGCCATGGCTCGCCGCATGACGGGCACTCCGGCCCCAGGTCGATCCGCTCGTTTTCCACCGTTGGCATTCGTTCTACCCAGAGGCAACGCTAGCCGAGCCGGGCGGAGTTGCCTCGGAGCCAGTCGGCCGCGGTCATGGTGCGCTTGCCCGCGGGGTGCACCTCGAGCAGCTCGAGCGCGCCGCCCGCGGCGCCGTAGAGGAGCCGCCCGTCGCGCTCCGCCAGCCCGCCGGGCGCGGGATTCTCCCCGGGTGCGACGGCCGCCCGCAGCACCCCGAGCGGCTCGTCCCAGGGCAGCTCGACGAACGCCCCGATGTGCGGCGTCAGCGCGCGCACGCGGCGTTCGAGCTCGTCCGGCATCAGCCCCGGGTCGAGTACGCGGTCGGCGCGCCTGATCTTCTCGGCGTAGGTCGCCCCCTCGGCGGGCTGCTCGCGCAGCGGCGGGCGCAGGTCGAGCGCCTCGATGAGCAGCTCGCCGCCCAGTCCGGCGAGCCGCGCGGAGAGCGAGCCATAGTCGTCGTGGAGGCGGATCGGCTCCGAGCGCTGGAGGCAGAGCGGCCCGGCATCGAGCTCGGCGGTCGGGCGCATGATGGTCACGCCGGTCTCGTCGTCACCCGCCTCGATGGCGCGCTCGATCGGCGCCGCGCCGCGCCAGCGCGGCAGCAGCGACGGGTGCACGTTGAGCATCTCGTGCTCCGACAACAGCGGCTCCTTGATGAGCGCGCCGTAGGCGCAGATGCAGACGACCTCGGGCTCGACGGCCGCGATGGCGGCCCTGGTCCCCTCGTCGTTCAGTTGCTCCGGCTGGATCAGCTCAATCCCGAGCAGGCGGGCCGACTCGGCCACGGGCGGCGCGGCGACCTTGCGCCCGCGGCCGCGCGGGCGGTCGGGGCGCGTGACCACGAGGCTGGGCCGGTGGGCGGTGGACGCGAGCCGGTCGAGCACCTCGGCGGCGAACGCTGACGTGCCGAGATAGACGGTGCGCATCGGCGGCTAGTCGCCCACCAGCAAGACGTGCAGGACGCGCGGACCGTGCACGCCCTCGACCCGGTCCAGCTCGATGTCCGAAGTGGCCGACGGGCCGGAGACGAAGGTCAGCGGGCGTCCCTCGCGAACGGGCTGCTCGAGCCGCGCCACCGCCTCGGGGACGAGCCCGACCACCTGCTGCTCGGCGACGACGCAGACGTGCAGGTCGGGAACGAGCGAGAGGGCGCGCCGTCCCTGGCCGGGGCCGCCGTCGAGCACGAAGCTGCCCGTCTCGGCGATCGCGACAGCACAACCGGTGAGGGAGCCGCCGAGGCCGTCGAGCTCGAGCGCGCCGAGGCCGTCGTCCTCCACGAGCTCGATCCCTTCCGGGCGCCATTCGGGCGGCGCGTCCGGCGCCAGCCCGAGCCGCTCGACGCCATTCTCGGCGCAGATCGACGCGACCAGCGCTGCGACGCCGTCCGCGCTCGTCCGGTGCACCGTCGCGCGGTACTCGGCGACACGCTCGGCGAACAGCGCGACGATCTCCTCGGGCGAGCGCGAGTCCTCCGTGCGGTAGTCGCGCGGGCGCTCGCCCGGCGGCTCGGAGCCGTCGATCGCGGCCCGGATGCGAGCGAGCACGGTCTCGCGGGCCGAGCCCCGCCGCGCAGGCTCGGCCTCGTGAAGCTGCGGGCGCGCGGGCGCCGGCGGCGCGGCCACGCGCTGCGCCGTGCCGCCGCCGCCGCGCGTGCGCCGCCACCAGTCGCGGAAGCTCTCGCGGGCGGGAGCCGGCAGGTCGCGCGAGCTCGTCCAGCCGGCGAGCGGGCCCGGTGCGCGCGTTATGCGGCCGCGGCGCGTGAGCGGCCTCGCGGCCGTGCGGGCCAGCCGCTGTGCACGCTCGTAGCGCTGGCGTGAGGAGAACACGCCGTACAGGGCCTTCATCGAGAGCAGCTCTGGGTCGAGCGGGCCCGCCTCGGCGCGCTCGCGCGCACGCAGGTGCGTGAGCAGGCGCGGGATCTCGATGTTCACCGGACACACGTCGGCGCAGGCGCCGCACAGGGACGACGCGTACGGCAGCGAGCCGGCCGCGTCCATTCCCTTCAGCTGCGGCGTGAGTATCGCCCCGATCGGGCCCGGATAGACGGACTCGTAGGCGTGTCCGCCGACCCTGGCGTAGACGGGACAGACGTTCAGGCAGGCGCTGCAGCGGATGCAGCGCAGCGCCTGGCGCCCGAGCTCGTCCGCGAGCGCGCGGGTGCGGCCGTTGTCGAGCAGGACCAGGTGGAACTCGCGCGGGCCGTCGCCCTGGCGCACGCCGGTCCAGAACGACGTGTATGGGTTCATGCGCTCGCCCGTCGAGGAGCGCGGGAGCAGTTGCAGGAACACCTCCATGTCGCGCCACGCCGGCAGGACCTTCTCGACGCCCATGATCGTCACGAGGACGTCCGGGAGTGTTGTGCACATGCGCCCGTTGCCCTCCGACTCGACGACGCAGACGGTGCCGGTCTCCGCGATCGCGAAGTTCGCGCCGCTCACGCCCATCCGCGCCCGGAGGAAGTGCGAGCGCAGGTGCAGGCGCGCCGCCTCGGTGAGCGCGGGCGGGTCGTCCGGGAGGTCCGGCAGGTCGAGCGCGCTGCGGAAAAGGTCGCGGATCTCGGCGCGGTTCTTGTGGATAGCCGGGACGAGGATGTGCGACTGCGAGTCGTCGCCGAGCTGGATGATCAGCTCGGCGAGATCCGTCTCGAGCGCGTGGATCCCGCTGGCCGCCAGCGCTTCGTTGAGCTTGATCTCGTCGGACGCGATCGACTTGACCTTCACCACCTCACTGAGGTCGTGAGAACGGGCCACGTCCGCGACGATCGCGCACGCCTCGTGCGCGTCGGCCGCCCAGTGCACCCGGCCGCCCGCCGCGCTCACCGCCTGCTCGAGTCGCTCGAGCTGGGCATCCAGATCGAGCAGGGCATGGTCCTTGGCAGCGGCGCCGGCCGCCCGCAGCTCCTCCCAGTCCGGCAGCTCGCCCACGACACGGGCGCGCTTGTCGCGGATCGTCGTGGTCGCGCGCGCAAGGTTCGCGCGCAGCTGCGTGTCGGCCAGTGAGCGGCGCGCCGCGGCGGGGAAGCTCACTGGGTGGGCTCCTCACTCGTGGAGGCGAGGATCTCGGCGAGGTGGACGGTGCGCACGCCGGTGCGCCCGCGCGACAGGCCGCCGCCGATCTGCATCAGGCAGGACGAGTCGACGGCGCAGACCACCTCGGCCTTCGTGTCGAGCACGGCGCGCAGCTTGTCCGAGAGCATCGCGGTCGAGACGTCGGCGTTCTTCACCGCGAAGGTCCCGCCGAAGCCGCAGCACTCGGTCGCGTCGGGCAGCTCGACGAGATCGATTCCGCGCACGGCGCCGAGCAGCCGCTCCGGGCGCCCCCCGAGCCGCAGCTCGCGCAGCGAGTGACAGGTCGGGTGGTAGGTCACCCGGTGGGGGTAGTAGGCGCCTACGTCCTCGACGTCGAGCACGTCGACGAGCAGCTCTGACAGCTCGTACACCGGCGGCGCCTCATCGCCGAGCTGCTCGCGCAGCATCCCCGCGCACGACGCGGAGGGCGTCACGACCGCCTCGTAGCCGGCGAACACGCGGCCGAGCCGCTCAGCGAGCCGCATCCCCTCGTCTCGGTAGCCCGAGTTGAGATGCATCTGCCCGCAGCAGGTCTGCTCCTCGGGGAACTCCACCTGGTGCCCGAGCCGCTCGAGCAGGCGGACGACCGACTGACCGACCGCGGGGAAGAGCGTGTCGCCCAGACAGGTGACGAATAGTCCCAACCGCACGCCTTGGAGTTTCCCGAAGACGGGGTTTGGGGAACCCGCCAGCTAGGGAGAGAAGGGTCAGCGAGGGAGGTCACAGCCGTGTACACGCAGGATTTCGACCCGGTTTCCAGTTCACTCGGGCTCACCTCGATCTTCGCGGTGCTCCCCCTGGTGACACTCTTCGTGCTGCTCGGGGGCGTGAAGATGAAGGCCCAGTGGGCAGCGCTGCTGTCGCTGCTCGTCGCGATCATCGTGGCGCTCGCCGTCTACGGCATGCCCTTCGGCCAGACGGCCCTGTCGGCCACCGAGGGCGCCGCCTTCGGGCTCTTCCCGATCATGTGGATCGTCGTCACGGCGATCTGGGTCTACAACATGACCGTCGAGACCGGGCACTTCGCGGTCCTGCGGCGCTCCTTCGGGGCGATCTCGGAGGACCAGCGCGTCCAGGCCGTGATCGTCGCCTTCTGCTTCGGAGCGCTCATGGAGGCGCTCGCCGGCTTCGGCACGCCCGTCGCCATCACCTCGGTGATGCTGATCGCGCTCGGCTTCAAGCCGATCAAGGCCGCCTCGATCGCGCTCGTCGCCAACACCGCCCCGGTCGCCTTCGGCGCGATCGCTGTCCCGATCACGACCCTGTCCGAGGTCACCGGCCTCGACAAGGGCGACCTCGGCGCGATGGTCGGGCGTCAGACGCCGTTCCTCGCCCTGATCGTCCCGCTGATCCTGATCGGCATGGTCGACGGCCGCCGCGGCATCCGCCAGGCCTGGCCGGTCGCCGTAGTCGGCGGCCTCGCGTTCGCGATCGCCCAGTTCGCCTGCTCGAACTACATCTCGGTCGAGCTGACCGACATCGTTGCCTCGCTCGTGGCCACCGGCGCGATCGTGGCCCTGCTGCGGATCTGGACGCCGGGCGAGACGATCAAGGCTGAGATCAGTGGCCGCATCGAGCGCCCCGCGGTGGCCGGCGGCTCGGTGCACGATCCCGCGATGGAGCGCGAGATCGCGCGCCGCGACGACACCAAGAAGGACCCTCCCTCCGACGTCTTCAAGGCCTACGCGCCCTACCTGATCATCATCGCCGTTTTCTCGATCGCCCAGATCGCCGCGATCAAGGACTGGATGGCCGAGTCGCCCTGGACGACGACCTTCGAATGGCCAGGGCTCGACGTGCGGAGCCCGGACGGCGAGGCCCTGTCGAGCATGACCTACAACCTCAACTGGCTGCCGGCGGCCGGCACGCTGATGCTGATCTCGGGCCTGATCACGATGGCGGTCCTCGGCCTCAGGCCCGGCCGCGCCCTGAAGGTGGCGGGCGCCACGCTCGACCAGCTCAAGTGGGCAATCCTCACCGTGGCCGCCGTGCTCGCGCTCGCGTACGTGATGAACCAGTCCGGCCAGACCATCACGCTCGGGCTCTGGGTCGCAGGCGCCGGCGGGATTTTCGCGTTCTTCTCGGCCGCGATCGGCTGGCTCGGCGTGGCGGTGACCGGATCCGACACCTCCTCGAACGCGCTCTTCGGGGCGCTGCAGGTGACCGCCGCGCAGGACGCCGACCTCTCGCCCACGCTGATGGCCGCCGCGAACAGCTCCGGCGGCGTGCTCGGGAAGATGATCTCGCCGCAAAACCTCGCCATCGGCGCGGCCGCGGTGGGGTTGGCGGGCAAGGAGGGAGACCTGTTCCGTAAGGTGCTCGGGTGGAGTCTCCTGCTGATCCTGCTCATGTGCGTGCTCGTCTACCTACAGTCAACCCCGGTGCTGGAGTGGATGGTCGTCTGAGCGACCTGACGAGCCGGCTCGCGGAGATTGCGGGCACAGAGCACGTCATCACGCACGAGCACCAACTCGCGACGTACGCGTCGGACGGCCTGCTGCAGTACGCCGTTCAGCCGGGCGTGGTGGTGCTGCCCGGCTCGGCCGGAGAGGTCGCGGCCGCCGTACGCGCCTGCCACGAGGCCGAGCTGCCGTGGGTGGCGCGCGGCGCGGGCTCCGGGCTGTCGGGAGGCGCGACGCCGGTCGAGGGCGGCGTCCTGATCGGGCTCTCGCGGCTGCGCCGGATTCTGGAGGTCGATCTCGACAACGGGCGCGTGCTCGTCGAGCCGGGCGTCACGAACATCGCCGTGTCGCAGGCGGTCGGCCCGACTCACTTCTACCCCCCCGATCCCTCGAGCCAGATCGTCTGCACGATCGGCGGCAACGTGGCCGAGAACTCCGGCGGAGCGCACTGCTTCAAGTACGGCTTCACCACCAACTACGTGACCGGGCTCGATCTGGTGCTGCCAGACGGCTCCGAGCTGACGCTCGGCGGGCCCGAGGTCGACCACCCCGGCTACGACCTGCTGGGCGCGTTCGTCGGCTCCGAGGGGACGCTCGGCGTGGCCACGCGCATCTGGCTGCGCGTGGTGCCGAAGCCGGAGGCCGTGCGCACGCTGGTGGCGTTCTTCGGCTCGACCGTGCAGGCCGGTGAGGTCGTTTCCGAGATCGTCTCGGCCGGCATCGTCCCGGGGGCCATCGAGATGATGGACAACCTCTCGATCAGGGCCGCCGAGGGAGCCACCGGCGCCGGCTACCCGCTCGACGCGGGAGCCGCGCTGGTCGTCGAGCTGGACGGCTCGGAGGCCGAGTGCGAGACGCGCTTCGAGCAGGTCGTCTCCATGTGCGAGGGCGCAGGCGCCGACTCGGTGCGCGTCGCGCGCGACGAGACCGAGCGCGAGCTGATCTGGCGCACCCGCAAGGCGGCCTTTGCCGCCATGGGCCGGATAGCACCGAACTACTACGTGCAGGACAGCGTGATCCCGCGCACGCGGCTCGCGGAGGTGCTCGCGCGGATCGACGAGCTTGCGAGCGAGCACGACCTGCGCGTGGCGAACGTGTTCCACGCGGGCGACGGCAACCTGCACCCGCTCGTCTGCTACGACGGCGCCAATCCCGGCGAGGCCGAGCGCGCCGAGGAGCTCGCCGGTCTGATCGTCAAGACCTGCGTGGATGCGGGCGGCTCGATCACCGGCGAGCACGGCGTGGGCGTCGACAAGAAGCGCTACATGCCGGACATGTTCAACGAGTCCGACCTGTCCGCTTTCCAGCGCCTGCGCTGCGCGTTCGACCCGGAGCAGCGGGCCAATCCCGGCAAGGTGATGCCGACGCCGCGGCTGTGTGGCGAGGTGCCCGGGCCATACCGGGAGCATCCGCTCGAGAAGGCCGGGCTGGCGGAGCGCTTCTGATGGCGGTGAGCGGTGCGCCGGCCACCCGCGAGGAGCTCGCGCAGGCGCTGAAGAGCGCGGGCGCGGCGGGCCAGCCGGTCCGCTTCAGCGGCGGTGCGACGAAGCATCGCTGGGGCGCCGCCGGGGCTGAGGACGCGCTCGAGCTGCCGACCGGCGGCCTCGATCGCATCATCGAGCACAACGCCGGCGACCTCACCGCGGTGCTCGAGGCGGGCGTCCCGCTTGCGCGGGCACAGGAGGCCTTTGCCGAGGAGGGGCAGATGCTCGCCATCGACCCGCCCGACCCGGGCGGCGCGACCATCGGCGGCGTCGTCGCCACCGCGGACTCCGGCCCGCTGCGCGGCCGCTACGGCGGCGTGCGCGACCTGGTCGTCGGCGTGCGCGTCGCGCTCTCGGACGGCACGCTCGCCAAAAGCGGTGGCAAGGTGATCAAGAACGTCGCGGGATACGACCTCGCGAAGCTGTTCGCGGGCTCGCTCGGCACGCTCGGCGCGATCGTCGAGATCTCGGTGCGGCTGCACCCGCTCCAGCCGCACAGCGCCACGGCCATCGGCCATGCGGGCGACGCGGACGAGCTCGGGCGCGCGCTCATCAGCGTCGCGCGCGCGCCGCTCGAGCACAGCGGCTTCGACGTGTGCTGGGCGGACGGCGCCGGGTCGCTCCTGATCCGGTTCGCGGGCGCCGCGCCGCGGCCGCAGGCGGAGCTGGCCGAGCGGCTCCTGCGCGAGGCGGGGCTCGGAACCGAGATCGAGGAAGACGACGAGGAGCTCTGGGCCGGGCAGCGTGCTCGCCAGCGCGGCGAGGGCGCAGACGCGGCCGTGCTGCGCGTCTCCTCCCTTCCGACCCACCTGCCCGCGCTGATCCGTGCCACCGAGGACGCGGACGGCTCGCTGGTGGGACGCGCCGTGCTCGGCCTCTCCTGGGTGTCGCTGCCTGAGCCGAGCCGCGAGCAGATCGAGTCGCTGCGCCGCATGCTGAGCCCCTCCCCGTGCGTCGTCCTCGACCGCCCGCCGGCGCTCGAAGTCGACCCCTGGGGTCCCGTCGATCCGGCGCTGCTCGCGCTCATGCGGCGCGTGAAGGAGCACTTCGATCCCGCGGGCGTGTGCAGCCCCGGGGTGTTCGCGGGAGGGCTGTGAGCGGCTACGACGACATCCGTGCTCCGCAGCTCGAGCTGATCGACGACTGCGTCCACTGCGGCTTCTGCCTGCCCACCTGCCCGACGTACACGCTCTGGGGCGAGGAGATGGACTCGCCGCGTGGGCGGATCGTCCTGATGAAGGAGGGCCACGAGGCGATCTCGCCACCGCTCGTCGAGCACATCGACCGCTGTCTCGGCTGCATGGCCTGCGTGACCGCCTGTCCGTCGGGCGTCCAGTACGACAAGCTGCTCGAGGACGCGCGCGCGCAGATCGAGCGCAACTTCGAGCGCCCGCGTGCAGAGCGGGCGCACCGGCGGCTCGTGTTCGAGCTCGTCACGCGTCCCGGCAGGCTGCGCGCCTCAGCCCCGGGCCTTGCGGCCGCTCGGGCGCTCGGCCTCGACCGCATCGCGCGGCGACCGCGCGTACGCAGCCGGCTGCCCAAGCTGGCCACGCTGATGGCGCTCGCACCCGACACGCCGCTGCGGCGCTCGCTCGAGCGCCTGCCGGAGCGCTTCGAGGCCCGCGGCGAGCAGCGCGGCACCGTCGCACTGCTTCAGGGATGCGTGCAGCGAGTCTTCTTCGGGGACGTCAACGAGGCGACGGCCCGCGTGCTCGCGGCCGAGGGCTTCGAGGTCCACGCCCCGCGGCGGCCGCGCTGCTGCGGCGCACTGCCGCTCCACGCGGGCGCGGATCCGGAAGCGCGCGCGCTTGCGAAGAGCACGATCGAGGAGCTCGAGGGCTACGAGACCGTGATCGTCAACGCGGCGGGCTGCGGCTCCGCGATGAAGGACTACGGCCACGTGCTGCGCGACGAGCCCGATTGGGCCGAGCGCGCGCAGGCCTTCTCGGACAAGGTCCGCGACGTGACGGAGTTCCTTGCCGAGGTCGAGCCGCGCGCCACGCGCAGCCCCGTTGCCATGAAGATCGCCTACCACGACGCCTGCCACCTCGCGCACGCTCAGGGGGTCCGCACCCAGCCGCGCGAGCTGCTCCGTGGGATCCCCGAGCTCGAGCTGGTCGAGCCCGCGGAGTGGGAGCTCTGCTGCGGCTCAGCCGGCATCTACAACCTCGTTAAGCCGGAGCCGGCCGCCGAGCTCGGCGAGCGCAAGGCGCGCAACCTGCTCGACACAGGGGCCGAGGCCGTCGCCGCGGCAAACCCCGGCTGCGCGCTCCAGATCACAGCGCACACCGAGCGGCTCGGGCGCCGCCTGCCGGTGCTGCATCCGATGGAGCTGCTGGCGCGGTCGATCGTCTAGGCGTACCGCCGCGTCGAACGATGATCGGCGTTCCAGGCAGATGGGCGAACGTCTGTCGGCGGGCCACGGGGCCGGGCATGCGAACCCTCCCTTCCTTGCCGACTTAAGGTCCCCCAGCGACATCAAGTCGGCAACGTAAGCATCGCTGGCGGGCCGCGGCCGAACGATGTTCGACCAGACGGTCTGGGCGCGATCCGGGCCGCGCCAACACTCCCCCTCCCCAGCGCCAGCCCGAGACCGACCTACAGCAACTCGCGAGCCAACGCCCGGTAGTCCTCGACAGGCGCCGGGCCGTGGCCCACCGGCTGCACGCAGACGTGATCCGCCCCGGCGTCGAGATGGGCGCGGACCGCCTCGGCCACCTGCTCCGCCGACCCGTGCGGCACGACGGCGTCGATCAGGCGGTCGCTGCCGCCGCCCTCGAATTCGGACTCGTCGAAGCCGAGCCGCAGCAGGCTGTTGCGGTAGTTGGTGCGCTCGAGGTAGCGCGTGGCGAACTCGCGGCCATGCCCGCGTGCGGTCTCGACGTCCGGCTCGACCACCACCGTGACCTCGGGCGCCAGCAGCGGTCCCTCCCCGAGCCGCTCGCGCGCGCTGCGGGTGTGCTCGACCGGCGTGAAGTACGGATGCGCCCCGAGCGAGCGCTCGGCGGAGAGGTCCAACATCTTCGGGCCGAGGGCGGCGGCCAGGCGCTCCTCGCGCGGCACCGGCGGGTCGGCCGCGTCGAGGCCGTCGAAGTACTCACGCATCGTCGTGAGCGGCTTCGTGTACTCCTCCGTGGCCTCGGGATGCCCGATGCCGATCCCGAGTACGAAGCGGCCGTCGAACTCGCGCTGCAGCTCTGCATGGCCCGCCGCGACGTCCTCGGGCTCGTGATGCCAGACGTTGAGGATGCCGGTGGCGATGGTCATCCTGCTCGACTGCTCGAGGAACGGCCGCGTCTGTTCGAGCGACGGGCTGACGCCGAGCCAGAGCGCTCCGTAGCCGAGCTCCTCGATCTCGGGCACGGCGTCGGTGCCCGCCGTGCGGGGAATCCAGATGCCGATCCGGCCGAGGTCCGCCATGGCGCCGCAGAGTACCTTGTCGCGCATGGCATACGAACCGCGCCAGATCAGCTTTGTAAGGCGCGACGGGAGGCTCAAGCACTACGGCATCGGAGTCGATGGGCCGGCTCGGCCGGAGCTGCTCGAGGCCACCGCGAGCGCCGCCGCGGAGGTGGTCCCCGAAGGCGCCGTTGGCTTCACGATCGCCCATGACGCCGCGAGCGCCGGGCTTGGCCTCGTCTACTGGTGGGCGAACGACAACGAGATCCACATGCGCGCCTACGCCTCGCCGCAGGACGATCCCGGCGCGCTCGCAGCGGCGGACGGCAGCGGGATGGCCTGCGTGTGGGAGCTCGAGGTGATCGACTTCGAGCGGCGCGCCTGGCTCGAGGACGTGCTCAAGGCGGGCGACGTCGAGCGCTACCTCGAGCGGACGCTCGAAGACGTCGCCGTGTGAGCGGATTCAGCGACCGGGTGGGGCGTGTCCTGGCGCGCACGCACGTGTCGCGCACCGGCGTCGTCGTGGGCGCCTGGAGCGGCGGGGACGAGATCGGCCTATGGGAGCGCGGCGAGCTTCCGGCCGGCGCCCGCTCGATCTTCGAGATCGGCTCGATCACGAAGGTGTTCACGGCCACCCTGCTCGCCGACATGGCGCGCGACGGGCTCGTCGGCATCGACGATCGCGTCTCCCTGCACCTGCCGCCGGGCGTCGAGCTGCCGTCGCGCGGCCGTGAGATCACGCTGGCGGATCTCGCCTCGCACCGCTCCGGGCTCCCCTCCCTGCCGCGCGGCCTGCTGCTGCCGGCGCTGACCACGCGGCGCCGCAACCCCTACGCGGACTGGGACGCCGCGCGGCTCGAGCGGGCGATCCCGCGGACGCGCCCGCGCCGGGCCCCCGAGCGCCGCGCCCGCTATTCGAACTACGCTGTCGGGCTGCTCGGGCACCTGCTCGCCCGCCGGGCGGGAACCAGCTACGACGAGCTGGTGCAGCAGCGCATCTGCCGCCCGCTCGGCATGCGCGACACCGGCACGGAGGTCGACGGAGGGCGCCTTGCAGCGGGGCATACCCGGGGCGGCAGCCCCACCCCGCACTGGGACCTGGCCGCGCTCGCTGGTGCGGGCGGACTGCGCTCGACCGCGGCCGACCTGCTCGCGTTCCTTCGCCTGCACGCCGACGGCTCGGAGCGGCCGCTGGCCGTCGCGGCGCGCGAGACTCACCGGCCCCGCTCCCGGCTCGGCGCCGCGCACGTCGGGCTCGGCTGGCTGCTGCTGCCGCCTCGCGGCCGGCTGCCCTTCGCCCTGCTCTGTCACGAGGGCGGGACCGGCGGCTTTCGCAGCTTCGCCGCCGTGAGCCCTGAACAGCGGGTCGCCGTGGTCGTGCTTGCCAACCAGGCACGAGCGGTCGGGCGGCTCGGGCTGCGGCTGATCCGCGTGGCGTAGCACGCCCGCGATCCGGATATCCGGTAGCCACCACCCGAGCGAGAGGAAGCACCTGATGGACGTCACGATCATCGGCACGGGCAACATGGCTCGTGGAATCGGCAGCCGCGTCATCGCCGGCGGACACGATCTGACCGTCGTCGGCAAGGAGGCCGAGAAGGCGCAGGCGGTCATCTCCGACATCGGCGGCGAGGGCTCTGCGGCGGCCGCCGACGCGGACGCTCGGATCGAGGGCGACGTGGTCGTGCTCGCCGTCTACTACCCGGACGCGCGCTCGTTCGTCGAGGAGCACGCGGGATCAGCTCGCCGGGAAGGTGGTCGTCGACATCACCAATCCCGTGAACGAGACCTTCGACGACCTCGTGGTGCCGCCCGATTCGTCGGCCACCGCCGAGCTCGGAGCCCTCGCGCCCGACGCCCGCTTCGTCAAGGCCTTCAACACCACCTTCGCCACAACGCTGCGCGAGGGGGAGGTCTCCGGTCAGAAGCTGGACGTCCTGATCGCCGGCGACGACGAGCAGGCGAAGGGCTCCGTCGCCGAGCTGGCGCGCGACGGCGGGCTCAACGCGATCGACGCCGGCCCGGAGAAGCGTGCACGCGAGCTCGAGGCGCTCGGCCTGCTCCACATGGGCGTGCAGAGCACGCTCGGCACCGGCTTCTCGAGCGCGGTGAAAATCGTCGCCTGAGCCGGTCTCACCCGGTATGAGACAGCTCGTGGTGACGGAGAACGTCACGCTCGACGGCGTGATCGACGCAAGCGAGGGCTGGTTCTCGCCCGCCGGTGACGAGGAGGTCGACCAGTCGGACATCATCGCCGCGCTGCGTGAGCAGCAGGAGAACGCCGACGCCGTCCTGTTCGGGCGCGTCACGTTCGAGGAGATGCGCGGCTACTGGCCGCACCAGACCGACGACGAGACAGGCGTCTCCGAGTACCTGAACCGGGTCTCGAAGTACGTCGTCTCGAGCACCATGACCGACCCGCAGTGGGAGGGGAGCACCGTCCTCTCCGGGGAGGACGAGGTCCGGCGGCTGAAGGAGGAGCCGGGCAAGGACATCGTTGCGACCGGCAGCATCCGGCTGGTGCACTCGCTGATCGCCGCCGGCCTCGTCGACGAGTACCGGCTGTTCACGTACCCGGTCGTGGTCGGGCGCGGGGCGCGGCTGTTCGAGGACGCCGAGAACGTTCCCCGCCTGACCCTGACCGGCAGCCAGGCCTTCAACTCTGGAGTCGTCCTCACCCGCTACGCCGCCCGCTAGCCTCGACTGACGTGTCGACGCAGT
>CAWFBT010000009.1:0-29553 GCA_963814095.1 uncultured Thermoleophilaceae bacterium
TCCGGCAGACACCGACGAAGTCGCCGACGGGCCTGGGTGCCGTGCCGGCGGACGATCACCGTTCCATTCGTCCGGCGATCCGGGACCACGATAAGTTCAGTGCCCGGCCGTTGACGCTTCCGGTGCGACAGTCAGCAGTCTTCGTACGGATTGCCTGGGCGAGCATTCGATGCGACCAATATGCGACCTCGAGCGCCGCCGATGGTGCATTCGCTCGCATCTCCTCGCATCCAGCGGCCTATGCGCTGACCGGCAGAACCGCTCGCTTGCAGGATTTTTCATTCGACTGCCGTGCGTCGCATATGCCCCGGGCAGGATTCGAACCTGCGACCCGCGGCTTAGAAGGCCGCCGCTCTGTCCAACTGAGCTACCGGGGCGGATACCACGCAAAGCCTAGGCCCGCCGTCGGCAGCTGACGAGGTCAGCCCGCGCCGATCGACGAGCCCGAGAAGAAGAAGAACCAGACCTCGAAGACGACCGCCGCGAGGATCACGCTGACCACCACGATCTTCTCGGCCCCGGAGATCCGGGCTGCGCCGCGGCCGTGCTCGGGCCGCTCGGCGCGCATGCTGCGCAGCCACGGGGCATGGGTACGAACGGTCGGCTGGGTTCCGGTCGCCTCCTGGTACGCGCCCATGGTGAGCTTCAGCAGCTGGTAGAGCCCCCAGCTGAATGCGATCAGGCAGACGATCACAGCGGCGAACGCCCCCATCGACGGCTGGCTCTCCTCACCCTGGATGCGCGACCCGATCCAGAGCGCCAGCAGCGGGCTGCCGGTCCAGACGTTGAGCGCCAGGAACGCCATCAGAGCCGCCAGGAGGATCGGCTTGACGCGCCCGCCCGGGCGCTCGCCGGCATGGGTCTCTGCCATGAGGATCGGGGTGCCCGGATTTGAACCGGGAACCTCCGCCACCCAAAGGCGGCGCGCTACCAGGTTGCGCCACACCCCGTCGCCGGCGAGTGTAACCGTGGCGGCGGGAGATCGAGGCAGCGTCGGGTAGGGTGGCCCGTCCCGATGGCCGACGTCCAGCCGCTCCGCACTCTCCGCTACGAGCCCTCGGTGGCGGGGCCGCTCGAGGACGTGATCGCCCCTCCCTACGACGTGATCGACGAGGAGCTGCGCGCCGAGCTCGTCGCGCGCAGCCCGCGCAACGTCGTCGAGGTCGACCTGCCTGAGCCCCCGCCCGGAGGCGGCGACCGCTACGAGCACGCGGCCGCGACGCTGCGGGAATGGCTCGACGCGGGCGTCCTCGTGCGCGAGGACGAGCCCGCCATGTGGGCGCTTCGCCAGGAGTACACGGGGCCCGACGGCTCGGCGCGTGCGAGGACCGGCTTCTTCGCCCGTGTGCGCGTGGAGGACTACGGCCCGGGCCGTATCCGGCCGCACGAGCGCACCCACCCCGGGCCCAAGGAGGACCGGCTCCGCCTCACGCGCGCGACGCGCGCGAACCTCTCCCCCATCTTCAGCCTGTTCGCCGACCGGGATGGCGCCGCGACCGTCGCGCTCGAGCGGGCCACGGCGGGTGAGCCCTTCGCGGCGGTTGCCGACCACGAGGGCACGCTCAACACCCTCTGGCGGGTCACCGAGGAGATCGGCTCCCTGCAGGACGCGCTCGCAAGCGCCGAGCTCCTGATCGCGGACGGCCACCACCGCTATGAGACGGCGCGCGTATACGCGGAGGAGATCGGCGGCGAGGGCGATCACCGCTACGTGCTGATGCTGCTCTGCTCCCTCTCCGACCCGGGCCTGCTCGTCTTTCCCACCCACCGCCTGCTGACGGGCCTGAAGGACGACACCCCCAAGCAACTCGCGATCCGCGATGCGGTCAAGCGCGACTTCGATGTCGAGCAGCTGGCGTCCACCGAGCAGCTCGAGCCGCGCGAGGACGGGCCGGTCGCGTTCGGCTACATGGACAGCTTCCAGAAGCAGCCCTACCGCGTGACGCTCAAGGACCAGTCGATCGCCGACCTGGCGCTCGCCGGGATGCCCGACCCGTATCGCCGGCTGGACACCGCGGTGCTCGAGGCGATCGTGCTGCGCGGCGCGCTTGGAATGTCGGAAGACGACATCTCGCACCTGCGCGGGCTCGACTACTCGAAGAGCCTCGAGGACGCCATCGACCGGGTGGAGTCCGGGGCCGTCGACGCCGGCTTCTTCATGCGCGCGACGCCGGTCGAGCAGGTGCGCGAAGTCGCCGAGGCAGGCGAATCGATGCCCCCGAAGTCGACCTACTTCTACCCAAAGGTGCCAACGGGGCTCGTGTTCAGCCCGCTCGCCTGACGAGTGGGTGCCGGTACGCTGGTACGTGAGCCATGACGCCCACGGGTCGCTCAACTGGCCCCCGATCGACATCGGCGCTGGGATACGCAAGTGTCGCGTCCGGCGAGCCGCTCGACGGGCCGGGCATCGAGGGTCAGCTGGAGGCAATCGAACGCGCCTGCGAGCGCCTCAACCTGCGTCTCGTCGACATCGCGCGCGACCACCAAGCCGACGGCGCCGAGGACGCCGATCAGCCGGGACTCCTGCGATTGCTCGACCGGATCGACTCGGGCGAGGCCTCCTGCCTCATCGTCAGCGACCTCGAGCGGCTCACCCGCAGTACGGCGCAGCTCGAGACGATCCTCGAGCGGCTCGAACAGGGCCGGGTGCGGCTGGTCGCGCTCGACGTCGGGCTCGACTCGGCCACCGAGGCGGGCAGCCGCGCGATCGGCCTGGGTGCCGGGGCGCCGGCGCCCGAGGCGCCGGAGCCCGCCCCCGTGCGCGCGTTCGGCTACGCCACCACCGCGGCGCACGCGGGGCAGGGAACGAGAGACCTGGCCGAGCAGCGGCTTGCCATCGAGCGCTACTGCGCTACGCACGGGATCGAGGTGGTCAAGGTCGTACGCGAGCGCGAGCCCAAGGATGGCCAGGCCCTCGATCGCGCCGGCCTGTCGTTCCTGATCGAGCGGATCGCGGCGGGCGACGCATCCTGCCTTGTCGTGACGGAGCTGCAGCGCCTGAGCCGCTCGGTCACCGAGCTCGGCACCATCGTCCGGTCGCTCGAGGGCAACAAGGTCCGCCTCATTGCCCTCGAACTCGACCTGGACACCGCGGAACCGGGAGCCCACACGACCGCCCGCGCGCTCGCCTCGGTCGCGGGGATGGACGACCGCCTGTCCGAGCGCACGCGCAAGCGCCTCGCGTCCACGCGCGCCAAGCGCCGCTCGGCGGGCGCTGCGAGGCCGAACTGGGACGCGATCCGCAAGCGGATCGCGAGCATGCGCGCCGACGGCATGACGCTGCAGGCGATCGCGGACACGCTCAACGAAGAGGGTGTGCCCAGCCAGCTCGGCGGCACGAAGTGGCGCCCGTCGAGTGTTCGGACCGCCGCGGGTTACAAGCCGCCCAGCCGGTCGACCTGACCACGGGCGCACGCCCGGCGGCCTGCACTCCGGCGCAGCGACAACGGCCAACGCGCCAATCGAGCCGAGGACCAGAGCAGGCGCGCCTGACCTCCGCGAGCTGAGTGCCCAGACCGCTGCGGACCCACAATCCCTGCTCTGCTGGGTTTTGCTTTCCCGCGCGGGGGCGGCCTGCCGACTGCACGGACGCTCCAATGCGGAGCGACTGTGACCTTTCAGCCGTCGCCTTGTTGCTTGGGTACAGGGTCGCGTTTACGCTGGAACCCAGTGTCCCGCGCCATGAGACCTGGCCCTGTGACGGCCATAGCTTGCGCTTGCGCCGTGGTCTTCGGGGCGTCTTTCTTCGCCGCCGGCCTCGCCGATCAACCCGGCAGGGCAGCCGTTCCGGACGCGGACCCGACATCGAGCCAGCCGGTAGCGAGCGGCCGCGAACTCAGGCTCGCGCCAGCGCGTGAGTTGCCCGCCCTGCGGACGCCGCCGAAGCCACCACCGGCACCCGAGCCAGTCCAGGCGCCCGTCGCCCCGCCTTCGAATCTGACGCCCGCGCCGCCGCCGCCCCCGGCTCCGCCCCCGGCAGCTCCTCCGGTGCCCGCGGCCGCGCCGCCCCCGGCTCCTGTCCCGGCCCCGGCGCCGGCCCCCGCGCCGCCGCCGACGACCGAGTTCTGGGAGTCGGGCTGATGCCGCGGCGTCGCGGAACTCCGGGGCGGCACGCCCAGACGAATGTCGACGTGGGCACGCGCGTCGACGGGTATCGGGTCGAGCGCATCGTCTGCCGGCGTCAGGGCCTGAACACGCTCGCCGAAGCCACCGACCGCCACGGCGGACGGACGACCCTGGACGTGCTGGCGCAGCCGCTCAGGGACGACCGCGAGCTGCGTAGGCGGGTGGGCCGGCTTGTGGTGCTGCGCCGCGCCGTCAATCACCCCAATGTCCTCGGGCTGCTGCGCTCCGTCGACGGCGGCCAGCGCCTTCACATGCAGGCTCTTCCGCACGGTGCGGGCACGCTCGCCGACCTGCTCGCGGCCGGACGGCTCGAGCCGACGCACGCGCTCCGGATCCTCGGCCAGGTGGCGGGCGCGCTCGAAGCGGCGCGCCACAAGGGCCTGATTCACCGAGCGCTCTCGCCTAGCTCGATAGTCGTGCAGCCCGGCGACGAGTCGCATGTCTTCCTGACCGATTTCGGGATCGGCACACCCCGGGGGCGCGCCTGCCAACTGACGAGCACCGTGCAGGACGCGGCCTACCGGTCGCCCGAGGAGATCCGCGGCGAGCCGCCCGGGCCGGCGAGCAACGTCTACTCGCTGACCTCGATGCTCGTCGAGTGCCTGACGGGCGCTCCGGCCTTCCCGTACCAGCGCCCTCTCCTCCTGCTGCACGCGCACCTCACCGAGCCGCCGCCGCGACCGTCCGAGCGCGATCCGAGCCTGCCGAGCGAGCTCGACGCCGTAGTCGCCTCGGGCATGGCAAAGAACCCGGGGCAGCGCGAGCCCTCAGCCGCCACGCTTGTCCGCGCCGCCGCCGACGCCCTGGGCCTGCAAGTGCCAATCCCGGTCATTCGGGAGCCCGCGAGGAGGCCCGTCCCGAAGAAGCCTCGCCGCACCCCGGCGCCGGTCCGCAGCTCTGAGCCCGGGCCCGCCCACCGGGCCAGGGCCCGCGTGACGCTCACGAGCAGACGGCTGCTGAAGCGCGTCCCCGCGTGGGCCGCCCTGGCGCTCGCGGCGAGCGCGGCCGCAGGGTTCGTCACGGGCAACGCCATGATGTCCGACGATCGACCGCCGCCCGCGAAGGTGGTGTCCGGGCCGGCCGCGAAGCCGACCGAGCGCCCGCCAGTGGTGACGACGGCAATCGACCGCCTGGACGCACGCCGGGTGTCACTGCGCAGGCGCCTGGACGGGGCAGCCGACGCGCGCGGCCAGGCCGCGGCGGCCGCGGGCCTGGGGGCGGCGTACGGCCGCGCCGAGGCGAAGATCGCCGCCCGCGCCGCCACGCAGGCCGAGCGGCAGCTGGCCGCCCGTCTTGGCCATGCCGAGGCCGCTTACGGGACGCTCGCGGCGGCCGCTCGGCGGACCACTCCCGGACGCTGGCGGCTGGCCCGCGCCGCCGCTCTCGAGAGCGAGCGCGAGCTCGAGCTGTTGCTGCGCACGGGCTCCTGGACCTAGCGCCCGGCGGCGCGGCCGCCACCGAGGGCGGGCGCAGGCGCGGGTAGCATCATCCGCCTTGGTCAAGATCTACACACGGAAGGGCGACGACGGCACGACCGGCCTCTGGTACGGAGGCCGCGTCGCGAAGTTCGCGGGCAGACCCGAGGCCTACGGCTCGGTGGACGAGGCGGGCTCCGCCCTCGGACTGGCGCGCGCCGCGGCCGAGCGCGGCGGCGAGCTCTATGAGGACATCCTGCGCCTGCAGGGCGAGCTGTTCATAGCCGGCGCCGAGCTCGCCACGGCGCCCGAGGCGACCGATCGCCTCGAGGAGGGCGTCTCGCGCGTCACGCAGGACATGATCGACCGGCTCGAGAGCGACATCGACCGCTACATGGAGCGGGTCGACCTGCCGCCGAAGTTCGTGATCCCGGGGGGCACCGAGCTGTCCGCGCGGCTCGACGTCGCGCGCACCGCCGTGCGCCGCGCCGAGCGGCGCGTGGCCCAGCTCCAACAGGAGGGCGAGCTCGCCGGCGACACCGTCCTCACCTATCTGAACCGGTTGTCGGACGCGCTGTTCGCGATGGCGCGCTTCGCCGACGAGCCGGAGCCCGAGCTATTCGAGGGAAGAGGATGAGAGCGATCTCCAACCGCGTCGGCGACCGGCTGCGCCAGCAGGTCAAGGTCCGCGGGCACGAGCTCAGCGCGGACGAGCCGAAGGACCAGGGCGGCGAGGACAGCGCCCCGAGCCCTCAGGAGCTGCTCGCCGCGAGCCTCGCCTCCTGCACCGCCGTGACGATGGAGATGTACGCCGCGCGCAAGGGCTGGGACGTTGGCGACATCACCGTCGACGTCGACTACGAGCCCGCCCACCGCGGCTCGCCCACTCGCTTTCAGATGACGGTCAGCCTCTCCAAGGAGCTGCCCGAGGAACAGCGCGAGCGGCTCATGCAGATCGCCGCCAAGTGCCCGGTGCACCGGACACTCGAGGGTGAGGTCATGTTCGACGAGCGCGTCGAGCTCGTCTGAGCTAGTCCGCCCGGCGCTCCCACATCTCGAAGACCCCGACGTCCTCGAAGCCAAGCCTCCGGTAGACCGGATAGCCGAGCTTGGTCGCGATCAGCGTCACGCTCTCGCTGCCGCGCTCGGCCGCGTCCGCGAGCCCGTGGGCGAGCAGCTTGCCCGCCAGCCCGGCGCCGCGCGCCTCCGGTACCACGGCCACCATCTGCACCTCGCTGTGCCCGTGGCTGTCGACGATCATCAGCGTCGCCACCGGCTCGCCGCCGCGGCGCTCGACGTAGATGTGGACGTCGTCGAGCGCAAGCCCCTCGAGCGCGCGGCTCCAGGAGTCGGTGCCGAACGTGTAGGAGCGGTCGTTGATGCGCCCGGCGTCGGCGAGCTCGCCGCGCGCCGTCCAGTCCTCGAGCGCATCAGCCGGCGGGCGCGGCGGCGGCTCGGCGAGCGTGCGTCCCATCGCCGCCGGGTCGGCGTCGAGAACGTGGCCGCGTTCCGCGAGCAGCGCGGTCGCCGCCTCGCGGCCCTCGGGCTGCACCCAGACGGTCCATTTGGCGCCGATCTCGGCGTAGGCGGCGGCGACCTCGTCGTAGGCCGCCTCCAGCTCCTCGGGACTCCTGAAGAGAACCGCGTTCGCCACCGCCCGCTCCGGCGTTGCCGGGACCACCGCGGCGACCACCCCCGGCGGCTCGAGCGCCTGCGCCCCGGGCGACGCGCGGCCCACGCGCCGGTACCAGTGGAACATCGCCTCGTGAACGCGCTCGATCATGACCGTCCGATAATAGGCGCGTGAGGGAGCTGCTCCTGACGCCCGAGGCGGCCGCGGCGATGGACGCCCCGGGCACCAAGGACGCCGCCGTGCTCGTGCCGCTCTATCCCGACCTGCGCGCGGTGTTCACCGAGCGGCGAGCCGACCTGCGCCGCCACGCGGGCGAGATCTCATTCCCGGGCGGCCGCCAGGACCACCCGGACGAGGACCTGCGCGAGACGGCCCTGCGCGAGGCGCACGAGGAGATTGGCCTCGAACCGGACGACGTGGAGCTGATGGGCGCGCTCCCGCCGGTCGGCACCTTCGTGACCAGCTACCGGATCTTTCCGTTCGTCGGGCGCATCCAGCACGAGCACGTCTGGACCCCGCAGGAGAGCGAGGTGGCACGCATCCTCGAGTTCTCGCTCGCCGATCTCGTGCGCGGCCACGAGATGAAGCGGCTCGTGCGCAAGGGAGTGCCGATCAGGACGCCGACCTACACGGTCGACGGCCACCTGGTCTGGGGAGCGACCGCACGGATCGTGCAGTCGCTTCTGGAGCGGCTCGCCCCGCTCCTCTGAGGCCAGCCAGGTGCCGCCGGGGTGACCTGAACCCTGCGCAGCCGGCCGAGCCGGCTGCTTCGGCGCTCGGGGCGAGCCCCCGGATGGTCTCTAAACGTCCTTTTCGATGGGGACGGCGACCATGTTGCCCCACTCGGTCCACGAGCCGTCGTAGTTCTTCACGTTGTCGTGGCCGAGCAGCTCGTGCAGCACGAACCAGGTGTGCGCCGAGCGCTCGCCGATGCGGCAGTAGGCGATCACGGGGTCCGAGCCGTCGATGACCTTCTTCGCCGTGTAGAGCTCGCGCAGGTCGTCGGCCGGCTTGAAGGTGCCGTCCTCCTGCACCGCCTGCGCCCAAGGCACCGACGAGGCGCCCGGGATGTGGCCCGAGCGCTGGGCGCCCTCCTGCTCGTAGCCCGCCATCGCGATCAGCTCGCCGGAGAACTCCTGGGGCGAGCGCACGTCCACGAGCCTGGTGCTCGTGTTGAGCGCGTCGTGCACCTCGTCGCGGAAGGCGCGGATCGCGTCGTCGCCCGGCTCCGCGCCGAATTGCTGCGGCTCGTAGCTCGGCTTGTCGCTGCTCGTCGGCCGCCCCTCCGAGATCCACTTCTCGCGCGGGCCGTTCATGAGCTTGACGTTGTCGTGGCCGTAGTACTTGAGATACCAGTATGTGTAGGCGGCGAACCAGTTGTTGCGATCGCCGTAGAGGACGATCGTGTGCTCATTTGAGATGCCGCGGCTGCCGAGCAGCTCGCCGAACTCGGCCGGCCCGAGGAAGTCGCGCTTGACCTGATCCTGGAGGTCCTTCTTCCAGTCGAAGCCGATGGCGCCGGGGATGTGCGCCTCCGCGTAGAGCGCCGGGTTCTCGTCGACCTCCACGATGCGAACCGAGTCGTCGCTGAGGTGATTCTCGACCCATTGCGTGTCGACAAGTACGTCCTTCGCGTAATCGCTCATCTCTTCTCCCTGAAAACTCTCGAATCCTGGTCGGGTATCAACCCTAGACGCCCGACGGCCGCGCGCGGTCTATTCTCCGCCTTCGATGGAGCATGCGCCGCTTCGACCGGTTCCTACCCGGCCCGCGGGTCCCGTTCACGCCGCGTCGGCTGCCGGAGCCGTGGCGGTGGCGCTGCCGGGCTTGGACGAGCGTGAAACGCGCGCGCTGGCGCTCGTCGCGCTTGCCGGCCGGTCGCGCGCCGAGGTGGCGGGCGAGCTTGGAATCGGAGCGGACGACCTCGCTGAGGCGCTCGCCCGCGCGCGCAAAGCCCTGCGCCGCACGCTGCAGCCGCTCACGGCCAGCGGCTGGTGCGAGCGCGCCGAGCGGCTCATCTCGGACCGGCTCGACGGCGAGCTCGAGGAGCGCGGAGCCGCCCGCCTCGACGTGCACCTGCGCAATTGCTCCCGCTGCGTCGAGCACGAGCGGAGGCTCGTGCAGGCAACGGACACGCTGATGGTGGACGCGGCGGTTGCCCCGGCGGCCCTGCCGTCCCTCGCCCCCGCGCCCGCCCCGGTGGAGCTGGCCGTGGTCGCCGCGCACGAGCCCGAGCCGCCGGCCGCCCCGGAGCCCACCCCGAGCTCACGCCAGGTCGCGAGCGGGCTCGCCTGGCGGGTGCTCATGGTCGTGGCGGTGATCCTCACGCTCGCGTCGCTCGCGCTCGTCGTCGCGGGCCTGCTCGGCACCGACCTCTGAGCGCTCAGAGGATGCGGCCGACGGCCGCGCGCATCGAGGCGAGCCACGCGTCGTGGTCGGCCGGGTCGTCCGTCACGACCTCGACCGGCATGTGCCAGGTGGTGCCCGCGCGCCTCACGATCTCCTTCCCGGCTCGGAGGCTGTCTGGGCGGGCCGTGCCGGCGGCCTCGTAGACGAGCCCGCGCACGTGGGTGTCGACGAGCCGCTCGGTCAGCGTCTCGAGGCGCTCGCCGTTGACGGCCGCATCGTCGGCGCCGCCCATCAGCCAGCAGACGGCGCTCACCCCCGCGAGCGACTGCATGAGCGAGCCGAGCCGGTCCGGGTCGGCCACCACCGCCTCGATGCCGCTCTTCTCGATCGCAGCGCTCCGCTCGGGATCGCGCGTGGTGCCGCGCACCGCGTGACCGTCGGCGATCAGCGCGGCCGCCAGTGAGCGGCCGCGGCAGCCGCAGCCGACGATCAGGACGCGTGCCACTCAGCCCTCGCCGCGCGCGCGGCGCCGCAGCTCGTCGCGCCAGCGCTCGTCCTCCGCCACCTGGGCGTGGACGTCGTCCTCGGTCAGCTCGGGCCGGCCGCTCGCCCGCCGGCGCGCATTCTGGGCCTCGAGCATCTGGTCGATGTCGTCGACCTCGAGCTCGGCCTCCAGCTCGGGCGAGCGGGTGGGCCGCCAGTCGACCTGCTCCGCGCCGCTCCCCGGGTACCACTTTCCGATCGCGAGGAAGATCGCGAACACGACCGCCCCCATCCCGAGGACGAACACCCCGAACTCGTCCATCATGGGCGAGTGTACGCTCACGGGCCATGCCGGATGCCGTGATCGTGGACGCGCTGCGCACTCCGATCGGCCGCTACGCGGGCGTCCTGTCAGCCGTGCGCCCCGATGACCTGGCCGCCCGCGTGGTCGCGGCGGCGGTCGAGCGCAACGGCCTCGATCCCGCTGCAGTCGACGAGGTCTTCATGGGCTGCACGAATCAGGCGGGGGAGGACAACCGCAACGTGGCGCGCATGGCGGGCCTGCTCGCCGGGCTGCCGCCGGAGGTGCCGGGCGTGACCGTCAACCGGCTGTGCGCATCAGGGCTCGAGGCCGTCGTCCAGGCCGCGCGCCAGGTTCGGCTCGGCGAGGCGGAGCTCGTGCTGGCCGGCGGCGTCGAGTCGATGTCGCGCGCGCCGCTCGCGATGCTGAAGGCGGAGCGCGGCTTTCCGCGCGGCAACCCGGAGGTCGCCGACACGACGATCGGCTGGCGCTTCACGAACCCGCGCATGGAGGAGCGGGGCCACACGGACTCGATGGGTGAGACGGCAGAGAACGTGGCCGAGCGCTACGACGTCTCGCGCGAGGACCAGGACGCGTTCGCGCTCGAGTCGCACCGGCGCGCGGTGGCTGCCGCGGAGGCGGGCCGCCTCGACAACGAGCTCGTGACGGTCGACGTCCCGCAGCCGAAGGGCGATCCGGTCACGGTGCACGCGGACGAGGGGCCGCGCCCCGACACGTCGCTGGCGCGGCTTGCGAAGCTGCGGCCGGTCTTCCGCGAGGGCGGCAGCGTCACCGCGGGCAACTCGTCGCAGATAAACGACGGCGCCGCCTGCCTCGTCGTCACGAGCGACGAGGAGGCGCAGCGCCTCGGCCGTGAGCCGCTCGCCCGGATCGTGGCGAGCGCGGCCGCCGGCGTCGATCCCTCCTACATGGGCATCGGGCCGATCCCGGCGACCCGCAGGGCGCTCGCACGCGCCGGCCTCTCCCCCTCCGACATCGACCTCGTCGAGCTCAACGAGGCGTTCGCCTCGCAGGTGCTCGCCTCGATGCGCGAGCTCGGTTTCTCGCACGACCGCCTCAACGTGAACGGCGGCGCGATCGCGATCGGCCACCCGCTCGGCTGCTCCGGCGCCCGCCTGATCGGGACGCTCGTCCACGAGCTGCGCAGGCGCGGCGGCCGCTACGGCGTGGCCACCATGTGCATCGGCGTCGGCCAGGGGCTGGCCGCCGTCATCGAGAACTCGGCGGCGTAGCCGCCAGCCGCTCGAAGAGCTGGACGGCGCTCGGCCGCTGCGCCGGATCGGGCCGCAGGCAGTCGAGCACCGCGGCGGACAGGTCGCGCGGCACGGTGTCCGGGAGGAGCCGCACCTCCTCGTGGAGCTGCGGGAAGCGCTCGTCCGGTATCGGCTTCGGGAACGGTCGCCAGCCCGCCAGCGCCTGGTACAGCGTGGCGCCCAGGCCCCACACGTCGGTCGCGGGCGACAGCTCGCCGTTCGGCTCGCACTGCTCGGGCGCCATGTAGGCGTTGGTCCCGATCGGCTCGCGCACGCGTGCGGCACGCTCGCAGGTGCGCGCGAGCGAGAGGTCGATCACCCGCGGCGGGGCGCCCATCAGGATGTTGCTCGGCTTCAGATCCAGGTGCAGCCAGCCCTCGCCCGCCATGTAGTGCAGGGCGGAGGCGACGCTCATTCCGAGCGTTCGCACCCGTTCGGCCGGCAGCGTCCGCCCACCGTTCAGCAGCTCGCGCAGCGTCGGACCCTCGAGATGCTCCACGAGCACGTGCGGGTGCGGCGGATCGAGCACCGCGTCGAAGCCGCGCAGGATCACGGGGTGCGCGAGCGCGTGCAGCGCCTCCGCCTCGCGCCGGAGTGCGCGCAGAGCCAGCCCCTCCTCAGCCTGATCCGGCCGGATCAGCTTGGCGACCATCGAGGCGAGCATGCGCTCGTCCCAGACGAGGTAGGCCTCGTAGCGACGCCCCCCGCCAAGCAGCCTCAGGACCGAGCGACCCTGGGCGATCTCGTCGCCTTCGGCGAGCTCCCAGGACTCTCGTTCGGACATCTGAACGCCCATCTTGCAGAATCATCCCCAATGATCGACTTCGAACTGACAGACGAACAGCGGCTCATCCGTGAGACCGCTCGCGATTTCGCGGACGGCGAGATCGTCCCCAGGGCCCGCGACAACGACCGCAACGAGCACTTCGACACCGAGCTCGTGCAGAAGATCGCCGACATGGGCTTCCTTGGCGCGATCGTGCCGGAGGAGTACGGCGGCCGCGGCGTCGACTATCGGACCTACGGTCTGATAGTCGAGGAGATCGGGCGCGGCTGCTCGGCGATGCGCACGGTCGTCTCGGTGGTGACGTCGCTCGTGTGCTCCTCGATCGTGCGCTGGGGCGACGAGGAGCAGAAGCAGGAGTGGCTCCCCAAGCTCTGCTCCGGCGAGGCGCTCGGCTGCTTTGGCCTGACCGAGCCCGACACCGGCTCGGACGCGTCCAACCTGAAGACGCGCGCCGAGAAGATCGACGGGGGCTGGCGCATCAACGGCAACAAGATGTGGATCTCGCTCGGCAACTACTCGAAGCTCGCGATGGTCTTCGCCCAGACCGATCCCGAGCTGAAGCATCGCGGCATCGCGTGCTTCCTCGTGCCGACCGACAGCGAGGGCTTCTCCAGCCAGGAGATCCACGGCAAGCTCGGCCTCAAGGGCTCGGACACGGCGTCGCTCGGGCTCGACGGCATCGAGGTCCCGGACTCGGCCCTGATGGGCGAGGTCGGCGACGGCTTCAAGATCGCGATGTCGGCGCTCGACTCGGGGCGCTACAGCGTGGCGGCGGGCTGCGTCGGCATCTGCCAGGGCTCCGTCGACGCGTCGGTCGCCTACTCGAAGGAGCGCACCCAGTTCGACCGCCCGATCGCGTCCTTCCAGCTCGTCCAGGAGCTGATCGCGGACATGGTCGTCGAGACCGAGGCGGCGCGCTTCCTCGTCTGGAAGGCGGGTTGGACGAAGGACAAGGGCAAGCCGAGCACCACGGAGACCTCGATGGCGAAGCTGTACGCCACCGAGGCCGCCGTGCGCTGCGCCAACAACGCCATCCAGGTCCACGGCGGGTCGGGCTACGTCGACGACTACCCGGTCGAGCGCTACCTGCGCGACGCCCGCGTGACCACGCTCTACGAGGGCACCTCGCAGATCCAGAAGCTGATCATCGGCCGCGCCGTCACCGGCGTGAACGCGCTGGTTCCGTGATGATGGGACCCCCTGCGCACCCGGCCGAGCCGGGTGCTTCGGCGCTCGTAGTCGCCGAGACCCGCGGCGCCGTCGGGCTCGCCCGGCTCAACCGGCCCGACGCGCGCAACGCGCTGTCGCCGGAGCTGATGGAGGAGCTCGCGGCGCTCTGCGAGCGCTGGGACGAGGACGAGGAGATCCGCTGCATCGTGATCGCCGGCAGCGACGATTGGTTCGCGGCGGGCGCCGACATCAAGGCAATGGCCACGCGCACGCTCGTCGAGACCGTCACCGCCCCGTCGGCCCGCTTCTGGGACCGCCTCGCGGGGGTGCGCACGCCGCTCGTCGCCGCGGTGTCGGGCTTCGCGCTCGGCGGCGGCTGCGAGCTCGCGCTCGCCTGCGACATGATCGTGGCGTCCGAGACCGCCGAGTTCGGCCAGCCCGAGATCCTGCTCGGGATCATCCCCGGCGGCGGCGGGACGCAGCGCCTCACTCGCGTGATCGGGAAGCAGCGCGCGATGGAGCTCGTGCTGACCGGGCGGCGGATCGGGGCCGTGGAGGCGCGCTCGTACGGGCTTGTCAACTCGGTCGCCGGCAAGAAGGACTGGCTCGACGCGGCGCTCGAGCTCGCCGACGTGGTGACGCGCCGCCCGCCGCTCGCCGTGCGCTTCGGAAAGCAGGCCGTGCTCGCCGCCGACGAGACACCGCTCGGCGCCGGCATGTCGCAGGAACGGCGCCTGTACGAGCTCGCCATGGCGACCGAGGACCGCGTCGAGGGCATGAACGCCTTCATCGAGAAGCGCAAGCCGGAGTTCCGCGGGCGGTGAGACCGGACACGCTCGGCGTCGTCGGCGCGGGCACGATGGGAGCCGGGATCGCGCAGCTCGGCGCGGCCGCGGGCATGCGCACGCTGCTCTACGACCCGGTCGACGAGGCGCTCGAGCGCGGCTCGTTCGCCGTGCGCCGCGGGCTCGCCAAGTGGGTCGAGAAGGGCCGCGCCGGCGAGGACGCTGCGGCGCGGCTCGAGCCCGTGGCGGCGCTCGGCGAGCTCGCCCCGTGCGAGCTCGTGATCGAAGCGGCGCCCGAGCGTGCCGAGCTGAAGCGCGAGCTGTTCGCGCAGCTGTCCGAGGT
This sequence comes from uncultured Thermoleophilaceae bacterium, assembly GCA_963814095.1. Taxonomy (GTDB): domain Bacteria; phylum Actinomycetota; class Thermoleophilia; order Solirubrobacterales; family Thermoleophilaceae; genus JACVRW01. The sequence continues at coordinate 14,666 of CAWFBT010000009.1, forward strand.
GTGTGCGGCCGAGGCGGTGCTCGCCACCAACACCTCGTCGATCACGGTCACGTCGCTGGCCGGCGCGGCTGCGCGCCCTGAGAACGTCGTCGGGATGCACTTCTTCAACCCGCCGCCGCTGATGCGGCTGGTCGAGCTGATCCGCGCCGACCAGACCGGCGAGCGCGCCTTCGACGTGGCGCGCGCGACCGCCGAGGCGATGGGCAAGCAGGTGATCGTGGCCGCCGACGGCCCCGGGTTCCTCGTCAACCGCTGCGGCCGGCCCTTCAACGGCGAGGCGCTGCGGCTGCTGCAGGAGCGCGTGGCGGGCCACGAGCAGATCGACCGCATCTGCCGGCTGGGCGGCGGCTTCCGGATGGGGCCGTTCGAGCTGATGGACCTGGTCGGCATCGACGTCGGCTTCGCGGTCGCCAAGTCGTTCACCGATCTCTCCTTCGGCGAGCCGCGCTGGCGCCCGAGCCCGCTGCAGGCGCGCATGGTTGCGGCGGGCCGGCTCGGTCGCAAGACCGGGCGCGGCTGGTACGAGTACGCCGAGGACGGCTCCTACCGCCCGCCCGATCCCGGACCGCCCGAACGCTCGAATGCAAGACCTGACCCCGTTGCCGTGCTCGGGGATGGGGCCGTCGCTGAGCTGGTGCGCGAGCGTGCCCGCGAGGCCGGCATCGAGCTGCGCGAGGGCGCGCCGGCGGAGCTCGTTGTCGACGCGGGCCTCGAGCCCGACCCCTCGCCGCCCGGCGGGGCGCCGCTGGTGGCCCTGTGCGCGGGCCGCAGCCTGGCCGCTCGCGGTGAGCCGTCCGCCGCCGGCTTTCACCTCGTGCCGCCGCTCGGCGACCCGCCGCTCGTCGAGCTCACGCGGCTGCCGACGACGCCTGGCTTCGTCGCCGAGGCGGCCGAGGGCTTCTTCGGCGGGCTCGGCTTCGTCTGCGAGTGGGTCGAGGACGCCCCGGGCCTGGTGCTCGGCCGCATCGCCGCTCAGCTCGTCAACGAGGCCGCCTTTGCGATCGGCGAGGGGGTCGGCTCGGCGGATGACGTCGACACGGGGCTCGAGCTCGGCCTCTCGCATCCGCGCGGGCCGGTCGCCTGGAGCGAGGCGATCGGCCTTCCCCACGTGCTCGCCGTCCTCGACGGACTCTGGGCGGAGCGCCACGAGGAGCGCTATCGCGCGGCGCCGCTGCTTCGTCGCCAGGCGCTGCTCGGGCGTAGCCTTCGCTAGCGATGGCGACCGCCGATCTGACCATCCTCGCCCTCGGCCGCAGCGACGTCAGCGCAAGCGGCTACATAGCCGAGATCCAGCGCCGGCTCGCCCTGCAGGATCGCGTCCGCTTCCGGATGCACGCGATGGGCACCTCGCTCGAGGGCTCGACGGAGGACATCCTCAGCGTCGTGGGCGAGCTGCACGCGCTGCCCTTCGACCAGGGCGTGCCGCGCGTCTACACGGTCCTGAAGCTCGACGAGCGCCGCGATCGACCCGACCAGACGCTCGACGACAAGGTGCGCGCCGTCGAGGACCGGCTCGGCGGCGAGGACATCTAGAGCTCGGCGAGCGCCTCGAGCAGGCGGTCGACCTCGTCCTCGGTCGTGTAGTGGAGGAAGCCGGCCCGGACCGCGCCCCCGTCCTCGAGGCCCAGCGCGCGCATCGGCTCGAGCGCGTAGTAGTTGCCGTCCCAGACGTAGACGCCGCGCTCGCCGAGCGCCTCCGCCACCTCGCGCGGCCGACGGCCCTCGACGTTGAAGCAGAAGGTCGGCGTGCGCCCCTCGACCGCGGGGATGCCGTACAGCGTGACGCTGTCCGGCAGGCCCGCGAGGAAGCGCTTGGCGAGGTCCGTCTCGTAGCCCTCGATGCGCTCGAAGGCCGCGTCGAGGTCACCGTCGCCGAGCGAGCGCAGGTAGTCGATCGCCGCCACCGCGCCGGCGATCGCCTCATGTGACTGGGTCCCCGTTTCGAAGCGGTGGCCGGGCGGCTCCTGCTCGGCGGGGCGCACGCGATCGGCGGGCAGGCTCGCGGCCAGCTCGGGTCTGATCGCCGCCACGCCGAGGTGCGGGCCGAAGAACTTGTAGGGCGAGCAGAGCAGCACGTCGAGGCCGAGCTCCCCGGCACGCAGGCGACGGTGCGGCGCAAGGTGGACCCCGTCCGCCCAGGCGAGGGCGCCGACGCGGTGCGCCGCGGCGGCGATGCGGGCGGCGTCCGGGATCGAGCCGACGGCGTTGGAGGCAAGCGTGAAGGCGACCACTCGCGTGCGCTCTCCGATCAGCGCCTCGAGGCCGTCGATGTCGAGCGTCACGTCATCGGCGCGTATGGGCGCGGTTCGCACGACGAGGTCGCGGTCCTGCGCGACGAGCAGCCAGGGCGACACGTTGGCGTCGTGATCGAGCGCCGTCACCACGATCTCGTCGCCGGGCTCGAGCGTGCGGCTGAGCGCGTGCGCGAGCAGGAAGTTGAGCGTCGTCATGTTGGCGCCGAACGCGATCCCGGCCGGGTCGCCGCCGGTGAACTCGGCGGCGGCCTGGCGGCTGCGCTCGATCAGCTCGTCCGAGGCCGCCGAGGTCGGAAAGGCCCCGCCGAGGTTCGCGTTCGAGCTGCGCAGGTAGCCGTCGACGGCGTCGAGCACCTCCTGCGGCGCCTGCGACCCGCCGGGACCGTCGAGGTAGGCCGCGCCCGACGCGAGGGCCGGGAAGCGCTGGCGGAGCTCCTGGACGTCGAGCACCGGCGGGACCCTAGCGTGGCGCCTGCGGAGCGGTTAGCGTCGTCGTGTGAGCACGACCCAGCCGCGCCGCCGCAAGCTGAACGCCGTCGAGCGTCGCCTCGAGAGCTTCATCCGATCGAAGCCGGGCAGCTGGTTCTACGTCCACGTGGCCACCCCGGTCGACCGGATCCTGCTGCGGCGCTCGCGCGGGCGCGTGCACGTGACGGTCGGCCAGCAGGTGGGACTGCTCGAGACGATCGGCGCGCGCAGCGGTGAGCCCAGGACGACGCCGCTGCTCTATCTGCGCGAGGGCGAGCGCGTGGTGCTGATCGCGTCCAAGGGCGGCGCGCCGCACCACCCGAGCTGGCTCCACAACCTGCGTGCCGACCCGCGCGTGCGCTTCACCGCCGCCGGTGGCCTCACGGGCGAGTACGTAGCCCGTGAGGCCGAGGGAGAGGAGCGCGAGCGGCTCTGGGACGAGGCCGTCGACTATTACGCGGGCTACGCCACCTACGACGAGCGGGCGGGCTCCAGGGTCATTCCGGTGGTCGTGCTCGAGCCGACCTCCGCCTGAGCCGCGCTCGGACGCGCCGGGATCAGCAGGGCGATCAGCGCCCCGACGGCGAGCACCGACGCGCCGACCCATACCGCCGGCACGAGGCCGTCGACGAACGCGTCCGGTGAGACGAACGAGCCCGAGTGCGCGAACACCGTGGCGAGCACGGCCACGCCGAGCACGCCGCCTACCTCGCGGATGGCGTTGGTGGCACCCGATGCCTGGCCGGCCTCGTCGTGCCGCACGGAGCTGAGCACCGCGTTCGCGGCGGGCGCGAAGACGAGCGCCATGCCGGTGCCGGCCGCCACGAAGCCCGGGACGAGCGCGCCGTAGGCCACGGTTGGCTCGGTCACGGCCGCCAGCCAAGCGAGACCGGCCGCCTGGAGCGCCAGGCCCGCCACCATCAACGGCCGCGGCCCGATCCGGTCGGACAGCAGCCCCGCGACCGGCGCGACGAAGATCGGCATCGCCGTCCACGGGAGCGTGCGCAGGCCCGCCTCGAGCGGCGAATAGCCCTGCGCCGCCTGGAAGAACTGCGCGAGCAGGAAGATTGCCCCGAAGCTGCCGAAGAACATCGCCAGCGAGACCCCGTTGGTCGCGGCGAAGCCGCGGTTGCGGAAGAAGCGCATCGGCAGCATCGGCGCCTTGGCGCGCAGCTCCCACGCGACGAACGCCACCAGGAACGCGATCCCGACACCGATCGAGGTGAGCACGAACGCGCTCGTCCACCCGAGCGCCTGAGCGCGCACGATGCCGAGCACGACTCCCAGCAGCCCGGCGCTCGCCAGGGCGAGGCCCGGTACGTCGAGCGCCCGGTTCGGCCCGTGGCTCTCGCGCAGCATCGCGATCGCCGTGGGCACCAGCGCGATCCCGATCGGGACGTTCAGCCAGAAGATCCACTGCCACGAGAAGCCCTCGACGACAGCACCGCCCACCACCGGGCCGAGCGCCACGCCGAGGCCTGATACGCCCGACCAGATGCCGAGCGCGAGCCCGCGACGGTTCTCACTGAAGGCCTCGCTGAGAAGCGTCAGGGTCAGCGGCGTGACGATCGCCGCGCCCAGGCCCTGCAGGGCGCGAGCGCCGATCAGCGCCTCGGTCGACGAGGCGAGCGCCGCAGCGGCGGACGCGACTGTGAATATCGAAATACCCACGGCGAACATCCGCTTGCGGCCGAGCCGGTCGCCCAGCGCGGCACCGGTCAGGAGGAGCACCGCGAAGCTCAGGGTGTACGCGTTGACCGTCCACTCGAGCTCCTCGAGCGTTGCACCGAAGTCCTCGCGAATGCTCACGAGGGCGTTCGTGACCACGAGGTTGTCGAGCGTGACCATGAAGAGCGCGACCGAGACGATCGCGAGCGTCCAGATGCTGCGTGTGCGTTCCATGTCTCCTCCTAAGTGATTGATTGATCTATCAGTTCGCGCCGAAAAAAAAGGGGTCCGATCGGCCTAACTCGCGAGGACCTGGTCAACCTGGATCGGCAGGTACTCGTCGGGAAGATCGAGTGCCGCGATGACGTTCAGGAGCATCCCGCAGGCCACGAAGTCGAGCGCCTTCATGCGCGGGACGCCGGAGACGCGCTCCACGTGCTCGATCAGGCCAATGAACTCCCGCCGGACCACGTCGCGGAGCACCGGGTCGGCCGCCGCGGCGTGCGACTGCATCTGGACCAGGATCTCGTCACGCTCCTCGAGCAGGGTCATATACGCCTTCCCCATCGCATGGAGCCTGTCCTCAGGATCGTCCAGCCCACGCGCCGCCTCTGTGAACGCGTCGCGAATGTGTCCGACCACGTACGCGTGCGTCGCGAGGAAGAGCTCGTGCTTGTTCGGGAACAGCGCGTAGATGTACGGCTGCGAGATGCCGGCCCGCTTGGCGATCGCGCTCGTGCTTGTTGCACGGAAGCCGTGCTCGGCGAACTCGTGCACAGCGGCCTGGATCACCTGCTCGCGCCGTTCATCCGAGCTGGCGCGCATCACGGCCTTCTGCTTGGTCTTCGGTGACATCGTGTGAGCAACATTATTGATAGACCAATCAATTGTCAAGCGTGCCGCATGTGAAGTGCGTCACACGTCTCACGCCTCAGTCCTTCAGCAACCCGCGCAGCACGAAGTGGAGGATCCCGTCGTGGCGGTAGTACTCCCACTCGTTGGGCGTGTCGATGCGCACGCGTGCGTCGAACTCGATCGGATCTCCCCCGGCGGCGGGCGTGGCGGTCACGTGGAGCTCGCGGGCGCCCTCCTCGAGCGGCGCGAGGTCGAACGTCTCGTCACCCTTCAGGCCGAGCGACTCGACCGACTCGCCGTCGGGGAACTGAAGCGGGAGCACGCCCATGCCCACGAGGTTCGAGCGGTGGATGCGCTCGTATGACTCGGCGATCACGAAGCGCACCCCGAGCAGGCGCGGGCCCTTGGCGGCCCAGTCGCGCGACGAGCCGGAGCCGTACTCCTTGCCGGCCAGCACGCACAGAGGCGTGTCCCCGTCCGAGTAGGCGACGGCCGCGTCGTAGATCGTCTCCTGCTCGCCGTCGCGGATCGTCCAGCCGCCCTCGGTGCCCGGCGCGAGCAGGTTGCGGAGGCGGATGTTCGCGAAGGTGCCGCGGATCATCACCTCGTGGTTGCCTCGCCGGGAGCCGTATGAGTTGAAGTCGCGCGCCTCGACGTCGTGCTCGATCAGGTACTTGCCGGCGGGCGAGTCCTTCTTGATTGCGCCGGCCGGCGAGATGTGGTCGGTGGTGACGCTGTCGCCGAGCAGCGCGATCACGCGCGCGCCCTCGATCTGGTCGAAGCCATCGGGCGCGTCGGCCGGCATGCCCTCGAAGTAGGGCGGCTGCTTGACGTAGGTCGACTGCTCGTCCCAGACGTACCGATCGCCCTCGGGCACGTCGAGCGCGTTCCAGTTCTCGTCGCCCTCGAAGACCTCGCCGTAGCTCTTGCGGAACATGTCCGACTCGATCGCGGACTCGATCGCCTCGTTGACCTCGGCCTGGGTCGGCCAGATGTCGCGCAGGTAGGTGTCGCCCTGGAGCGGCTCTTCGACGATGTCGAGGTCCATCCGGCCGGCGAGCGCGTAGGCCACGCAAAGCGGCGGCGAGGCGAGGTAGTTCATCTTCACCTCGGGGTGGATGCGGCCCTCGAAGTTCCGGTTGCCCGACAGGACGCTCGCCACGACCAGGTCGCGCTCCTCGATCTCCTTCGAGATCTCCTCCGGCAGCGGCCCGGAGTTCCCGATGCAGGTGGTGCAGCCGTAGCCGACGAGATCGAAGCCGAGCCGGGACAGCGGCTCGATCAGCTCGGCGCGCTCGAGGTAGTCGGTGACGACCTTGGAGCCGGGCGCCAGCGAAGTCTTGACCCAGGGCATGCGCTCGAGCCCGGCCTCGACGGCCTTCTTCGCGAGCAGCCCGGCGCCGAGCATCACCGACGGGTTCGAGGTGTTCGTACAGCTCGTGATCGCTGCGATGACGACGGAGCCGTGGCCGAAGCCGGCCTCGCGCTCGGGGTGCGCGGTGCCCGGCTCGGGGTGGCTGTGCCCGGGCTTCTTTGGTTCGCCACCGCCGTTGTTGGTCGCGGGGTCGGACGCGGGGAAGCTCTCCGCGGCCGCCTCGTCGTAGCCTGTCAGCGCCTCCTTGCCCGTGTACTCGTGCAGCTCGGCCACGAAGTCCTCGGCCGCCGCGGAGAGCGCCACCCGGTCCTGCGGGCGGCGCGGGCCGGCGAGCGAGGGCTGGACGTCGCCGAGGTCGAGCTCGAGGTGGTCCGAGTAGTTCGCCTCGGGCGAGCTTTCGTCATGGAACAGGCCCTGCTCGCGCGTGTAGGCCTCGACCAGCTCGAGCCGCTCCGGCGCGCGCCCGGAGAACTCGAGGTAGCGGAGCGTCTCGCCATCGACCGGGAAGATGGCGCACGTCGCGCCCATCTCCGGGGACATGTTCCCGATGGTCGCGCGGTCGGCGAGCGGCAGGTTCGGCAGACCCGGTCCGTGGAACTCGACGAACTTGCCGACCACCCCGCGCTCGCGCAAGAGCTGCGTGACGGTGAGGACGAGGTCGGTGGCGGTCGAGCCCTCGGGGAGCGCGCCGGACAGCCTGAAGCCGACCACCTGCGGGATCAGCATCGAAACCGGCTGGCCGAGCATCGCCGCCTCGGCCTCGATGCCGCCGACACCCCAGCCGAGCACGCCCAGCCCGTTGACCATCGTCGTGTGCGAGTCGGTGCCGACCAGCGTGTCGGGGAAGGCCTGGCCGTCGCGCGACTCGACCACGCGGGCCAGGTACTCGAGGTTCACCTGGTGGCAGATGCCGGTGTTCGGCGGTACGACCGAGAAGTTGTCGAAGGCGCTCTGCCCCCAGCGCAGGAAGGCGTAGCGCTCCTTGTTGCGCTCGAACTCGAGCTCGGCGTTGCGCTGAAAGGCGAGCCGCTCGGCGAAGACGTCGACCTGAATCGAGTGATCGATGACGAGCTCGACCGGGACGAGCGGGTTGATCCGCTTGGGATCCCCTCCGAGCTCGTCCATGGCGTCGCGCATCGCGGCCAGGTCGACGATCGCGGGGACGCCCGTGAAGTCCTGCATCAACACGCGCGCGGGCGTGTACGCGATCTCGATCGACGGTTCGGCAGCCGGATCCCAGCCGGCCACGGCCTTGGCACCCTCGTCCTGGCCGTGGCGAAGCAGGTTCTCGAGCAGGATCTTGAGCGAGTACGGCAGGTGCTCGATGTCGTAGTCGCCCGCGAGCGCATCGAGCCGGAAGATCTCGAGCTGCTCGCCGCCGGCGTCGAGAGTGGAACGGGCGCCGAAGGTCTCTGTGTCGCTCACACCGCAAAGTTACCCAGTCGAGGCTGGGCTCATCCGACGTCCGGAGACGTTGGGTAGCGTGCTGCGCTCATGGCGAGTGACACGGCGATCGAGATAGACGGGCTCAGCAAGCGCTTCGGCAAGGTGCAGGCGGTTTCGGACATGTCGTTCGAGGTAGCGGCCGGCCGGGTGACAGGCTTCTTGGGTCCGAACGGCGCGGGCAAGTCGACCACGTTGCGCATGCTGCTCGGCCTCATCCATGCCGACCGCGGCAACGGCACCATCAACGGCAGCCGCTATCAGGACCTCGAGCATCCGAGCAGCCAGGTGGGCGCCGTGCTCGAGAACGCGTCTTTTCATCCCGGACGCTCGGGGCGCAATCACCTGCGCGTGCTGGCGGCCGCGGGCGAGCACCCAGCCGAGCGCGTGACCGAGCTGCTCGACCAGGTGGGCCTGACCGCCGCGGCGGACCGGCGTGTCAAGGGCTACTCGATGGGCATGCGCCAGCGGCTCGCGATCGCTGCCGCGCTGCTCGGCGACCCCGACGTCCTGATCCTCGACGAGCCGACCAACGGACTCGACCCACCGGGCATTCGCTGGGTACGCGACCTGTTGCGCGCCCAGGCGGCGCGCGGACGCGCCGTGCTCGTTTCGAGCCACCTGCTCTCCGAGGTCGAGCAGAGCGTCGACGACGTGGTCGTGATCGCCAAGGGCGTGCTGCGCGCGAGCGGCCCGATCGACCGCGTGCTCGGGGGCGGCGGTGAGCCAGTCACGCGCGTGCGCTCGGCCGATGCGGCGCGCCTGGCCGGGCTCCTGCGCGAGCGCGACATCGCCGTCGATGCGCCCTCCGACGACCTGTTGCTCGTGCACGACACGAACCCGGAGGCGGTCGGCGAGGTGGCCGCCGAGCACCGCGTGGTGCTGCGCGAGCTGGTCGCGCAGACGCGCTCACTCGAAGAGGCGTTCTTCGAGCTCACCGAGCAGCGAACGGAGGAGAGCGCGTGACGCCGCTCCTGCGCGCAGAGCTGCTCAAGCTCCGCACCACGCGCACCTTCCTGGCGCTGACGGCCGCCGCGGTCGGAACCTCGCTCCTGATCACCGTGCTCGTGTCGATCCTGACCGAGCCGAGCCGCGACGAGGTGCTCACCGACGTCTTCAGCTCCGACACGAGCAGCCTGTTCATCATGATCCTGGCGGTGGTCGGGATCACCGGAGAGTGGCGCCACCACACGATCACGAGCTCGCTGCTCGCCGCCCCGGACCGGCTGCGCTTCCTCGCGGCCAAGACGATCGCGTTCGCCGCGGCCGGCCTCGTCCTCTCGCTGCTGATCTCGATCGCGATCACCATCGTCGGCCTCCTGATCCTCACCATCCGCGACCTCCCCACCCCGGATGCCGGCGAGCTGATCGAGCAGATCGCTCGCAACGCGGTGGTGGCCGCATTGCTCGGCGCCTTCGGCGTCGGCCTGGGCGCGCTCGTACGCAACCAGGTGGTGGCGGTGGTGGGGCTGCTCGTGATCGGCTTCGCCGTCGATCCGCTCGTGACCTCGCTGCTCCCCGAGGTCGGCCGCTTCAGCCCGTTCAGCGCGCTGCCGATCGGCATCACCGACGTGCCGCCTGAGGACGCGGGCCTGCCGAGCGACATCGACATCCTGGCGCCGGGTCTGGCTCTGCTCGCGATGCTCGCCTGGATCGGCGCGGCCTTCGCGCCGGCGGCGGCGCTCCTGGTCCGGCGCGACCTCGACTAGGCGGGCGCGGATGCACGACCTGGCCTGCGTCGTCCATCTGCATTCCATCTACTCGGACGGCACCGGCACCGTGAAGCAGATCGCGCGCGCGGGCCGGCGCGCGCGGGCGGACGTCGTCCTGCTCACCGATCACGACACGCTCGAGGCGAGGCGGCGTGGCGAGGAGGGCTGGTACGGCGACGTCCTGCTGCTGGCCGGCGTCGAGGTCTCGCCGCGGCGGCGCAACCACCTGCTCGCCTTTGGAATCGATTCGCCGATCGATCACGAGGGCCTCGATGCGGACGGGATCTGCCGGGCGGTGACCGAGGCGGGCGGGATCGGCTTCGCGGCGCACCCATGGTCGCGCGGCTCGCGGCGCTTCAAGCGAGCGGGCGAGGGCATGCCGTTCGACGACCTCGAGAGCGAGTGGCTGCACGGCGTCGAGCTGTGGAGCTTCGTCACCGACAGCGCCGAGGCGCTCGGCAGCCTCGCCGACGCCCTGCGCTTCGTCGTTGCGCCGCAGCGCCTCCTCGACCACCCGCCGGCGCGCAACGTGGAGGCGTGGGACCGGCTCTGCCTCACGCGTCCGGTGGTGGCGATCGGCGGGCTCGACGCCCATCAGATCGGCAAGCGAGTGGGGCCCGTGGTGCCGCTGCGCCTGATGGCGTACAAGCGCTCGTTTCGCTTCATCCGCACGCACGTCCTCACCAAGCAGGCGCCCACGCGCGCGCTCGAGCACGACCGCGAGCAGGTCTTCGACGCGCTGCGGGCAGGGCGCTGCTACATCGCGGTCGACGCGATCGCCCCCGCACGTGGCTTCCGCTTCGAGGCCGACGACCTCGACATGGGCAGCGAGGGCGCTGCCGGCCGACGCACGCTGCGCGTGCGCGCGCCGCTCCCCGCGCGCCTGCGGCTCCTGCGCGACGGGGTGGAGATCGCCACCGCCGAGGCGTCCCTGCTCGACCACGAGGTCGAGGAACCAGGCGTCTACCGAGTCGAGGCGCTGCGCCGGGCGCACGGGCGCGAGCGCACGTGGATCCTCTCGAACCCGATCTACCTGCGCTGAGGGTGTGTGCTCAGGGCTCGACCGAAATCGTGCTGAGCAGGGGGAAATGGGGTCCCGACCCCATGGCGGAACGCCCGGATCCCTAGTGCAATTCAGCACATGGCGCACTACCGCTGTCCATCATGCAACGACGTCGTCGATCTCGACGGTCTCGCGCGCGTGACCTGGTGCAACGGCTGCGGGCAGCCGCTCACGCTGCTCGACCTGCTGCCGATTCGCCCGGGCATCACCTCGGCGGAGCCGACGCAACCCGAGGAGGCCGGGAAGACCGCGGTCGCATAGCGACCTGCGCCCCGGCCCTGCTGCGCCTCAGGCGGGACGCGGCGCGCAGACCTCGAGGCGCACGATCCTCGCACGCGCGAGGGCGGCTGCTCCACGTCCGCTGCGCACGTCGACGAGCGTGCGGCAGATCGAGTCGCCCTGGGGCGCGTGTCCCACGAGACACAGGACCCGCCGCGGCGAGGGACGCTTTGACCTTTCGACGGCGCGGACGCAGATGAGCTCGTCGGTCCGGTCGGCGACGGCAGCCTGCGCCAGCTCGCCGGCCTCCGCTATCCCGAGCGACCGGGCCTGGGCCGGTCCGGCGACGATCGCGACCGCCACGAACGCGGCGACTGCGGCAATGAGCATTCTGCGCGAGGCCATGAGGTAACTCCTGGTCGGGTGATCGAGACCAGGGCGTGAGGGCGGGCCTCACACTGTGAGCGCGCGCCTCAGAGGGTCCAGCGAAGCGGGCGCTCGGGCTGGTACGAGCAGAAGGTGCCCGTGCGCACCGAGGCACGCAGGTGTGCCCCAAGCCCTGGATGGGCCGCCTCGACCTTCGACACGGCGCTGCGAATGCGCCACGTGACCGCCGAGCGTGCGCGCTCGGCGGGATCGCCGGCCCGGCGCGCCCTTCCCCCCAGCCCGAACGCGGACGCGAGCGACTCCGTCACGCTGTCGAGCTCCTCTCGCGCGCGCTCGGCGCGCACCAGGTCGCCCGCCGCCTCGGCCAGCTCGACCTGCTCGCGCAGGTCGCTGATGCGGCGCTTGAACTCCGCCTTCGCCTGCTCGTCGAGATGCTCGCCGGCGTGCCCCTGCGCGCCCAGGCTGTCGTCCGCCGCCGGCGCAGCGGGCGCGCGGGCCGGGCCGGCTGCGAGCTCCAAGCAGTGGACCTCCTCGCCGGGCGCGGCCAGCAGGCGCGCGATGTCGTGGAGGCCCTTGAGATCGGGCAGGTGAGCGTCCACGCCAGCGTAGGACAGCCGCCACAGCTCACCCTCACAGCGGAAGGCCTCGCCCGCCGGCGCCGGAGCCTGCGGCGCGGCGACCGCCGCCGCCACGGGTGGCGCCTCGATCGCTCGCAACTCGCCGACCACGGCCGGGCCGACGTCCTCCAGCAACGGCGGCGCGAGCGACGCCGCGCGCAGCTCATCGGCAAGCTCGGCGCCCAGGTCGGCGAGCCCCTGCGCCTCGAGCGGCGCCGGCTGCCGCGCGCGGCGATCCGCCGTCGCGCCCGCGAGCACCCGGGCGGCGAGGTCACGGCGGCCGCCGCGGGCAAGCAGCGGCGCGCTCGTCCTCAACACGTCCCAGCGCTGGGAGCGGTCGCCGGTCGAGGCGAAGTGGTCATAGGCGGACACGAGCAGGCGCGCCGCCTCGTGATCACGGCCGTCCGCGGCGGCGAGTGCCGCCAGCTGGCGCATGCTGCTGCCGCGAATCAGGAAGAACTCGCTCGCCCCGGCGAGCCTCAGGCTCTCCTCGAGACAGGCCTGGGCGCGCCCATCGCCGCCCGACTTGAAGACGGTCCCGAGCGTGTAGAGCACCCAGGCGAGCATGTACGGGCTCTCCATGCGCTCCGCCTCGCGGCGCGCGGCCTCGCCGGTCGCCACCGCGTCGCCGTAGCGGCCCGCGGCCGCCAGCGCCTGTGTGCGCAGCACCGACATCTCGAGTGCCACCGCGGGCTTGCCCACTGCGTAGGCGGCGTGCACGGCGTCGTCGATCCGCTCGAGGCCCGGGTCGACCTCGCCGAGAAAGCCGTACGTGACGAGCGCAAGGGCCCGGCGCGCAAGCGCCGCGGGCGGGCCATCGTCGCGTTCCGCCGCAATCGCGCGGTCGGAGTAGCGCAACGCGCGCTCGGGCTGCCCGGCCGCGAACTCCGCAACCGCGGCGGCGCCCAGCGCCTCCTCGGCGAGCTGGTCATCGGCGCCGGGCCAGCGTTCGAGCGCCTGCCCGCACAGCGAGGCGATCTCGGCGGCATGCAGCGATGGGCAGAGTGGCCACAGCGCCGCGACCAGCCGGAAGGCGCGCTCGTGCGAGTCGTCGTTGCGGATCGACCAGAGCGCGGCGGCGCGCACCTCGTCGAAGGAACGGATCCCGACGCGCAGCATGTCCTTCGTCCAGAGCGCCTCCGCGTCGCGCCGCATGCCGTCGGCGAGCGTCAGGTAATGGTCGGCGTGCAACTCGCGCACGCGCTGCTCGTCTCCGCGCTCGGCCAGCCGCTCGAGCCCGTAGTGACGGAGGGACTCGAGCATCAAGTAGAAGGTCGTCCCCCGCTCATCGCTCGCCACGAGCAGCGAGCGCTGCACGAGCCGGTCGAGCAGGTCGAGCATCTCGTTCGGCAAGACGCCGCAGCCGGTGCAGACGGCGGCCGCGGCGTCGAGGTCGAAGCGGCCGGCGAACACAGCCAGGCGGCCGAACGCGAGCCGCTCCGGTTCGGTGAGCAGCCGGTATGACCAGTCGATCGTCGCCCGCAGCGTCCGGTGGCGCTCGCCCTCGCGCGAGCGCGCGCGCGTGAGCAGCCGAAAGCGCTCGTCGAGCAGGCCGGCGATCTCCGCCGGCGAGAGCGCGCGGCTGCGCGCCGCGGCGAGCTCGATCGCGAGCGGCAGTCCGTCGAGCCGGCGGCAGATGCGGGCCACCGGCTCGGCGTTGTTCGCATCGAGGGCGAAGTCCCAGCGGGCGGCTCGTGCGCGGTCGACGAACAGCGCGACCGCCTCCGAGCGCTCGAGCGCCTCGAGTGCCTCGCCCTCCGGCAGGCCGAGCGGCCCGAGCCGGAGCACCTGCTCACCATCCACGACGAGCGGCTCGCGGCTCGTGGCGAGGAGCCGGGCGTCGGGGCAGCGGGCCAGGATCCGGTCGGCGAGCTCGGCCGCGCCCGCGATCACGTGCTCGCAGTTGTCGAGCACGAGCAGTCGCGGACGCTCGTTGAGCGCCTCGACGACGGTGTCGGCGCCGCCGTCGCGCCCGAGTGAATCCGCCACCGCCCCGGCCACCGCGTCGTCCGAGTCGAGCGCGGTCAGGATGCACCAGCGCACGTCGCCGCCGTTCAAGCGGCTGGTCGCCTCGGTCGCCAGGCGCGTCTTGCCGGCGCCGCCGAGGCCGGTGATCGTGACGAGCGGCTCCCGCGTTACGAGCTCGCGTACGTGCGCGAGCTCGCGCTCACGTCCGAAGAAGCTGGTCCTGGCTGCCGGGGCCGCGGCTTGCTGGGACGACACAGCGAGATCGTAGGGTCCCGCGCGTCTCCGCGACAGGGCGGAACATCCGCCCGAGGCCGAGCCGCTCGTTGAGCCGCTCGGCGAGACGCGGCGCGACGAGGCCGAGAACCAGCCCAGGCCGGATCGCTCCCGGGTACACGATCGACTCGGGCGCGTCCGTTCGGATCGCCTCCACGACGCTGCGAGCAACCGCCTGTGGAGTGCTGAGCCGCAGCGCACGCGGCACGCGGATGCCCTCGGCCAGTCCGCGCGCGAAGATCCCGCGCCCGGCGACGGAGCCCGGCGACACCACCGAGAAGCGCACCGGACTGTGGATGTACTCGGCGCGGAGGCTGCGGCCGAGCGCGATGAGCGCTCCCTTGGTCGCCGCGTACGGGCTCTGAAAGGCCGTGCCGGCGTAGCCGGACAGCGACGAGACCAACACGATCTGGCCGCCGCCGCGCTCGCACATCCGGGCAGCCGCGTCGCGACTCAGCACGAGTGGAGCCGTGAGGTTGACCTGGACGATGCGCTCGATCTCGTCGTCGCGGAGGCCATCGAAGCTCGAGCAGACCTCGACCGCGGCGTTGTTGACGAGGATGTCGAGCGGCCCGAGCGCCTCCT
>CAWFBT010000010.1:0-78045 GCA_963814095.1 uncultured Thermoleophilaceae bacterium
GTACGGGACCTCGAAGGTCCCGGACGGCGCGGGCGGCGAGTGGGTGGACTACACGTCGTTCGACGCGCTGGCCGAGCGGGCCGAGGCGGCGCGCGTGTTCGTCTGCCATGCCGGGGTTGGATCGATCGTCCTGGCTCGCAGGTGCGGACACCGTCCGATCGTCGTGCCGCGCCGGGCGGAGCTCGGCGAGCACGTGGACGACCATCAGCTGGAGCTCGCTCGCCGGCTCGCCGCGGGCGGAATGGTCACGCTCGTGGAGGACACGGACGCACTCGCCGACGTGATCGCCGGCGTCGGGTCCGAGGCCGTGGCGGACGCCAACCGCGCCCTGCCCGGCAAGGACGCTCTGACCGGTGAGGTGCGGGGGTTCCTCACCGAGTTGGGCGCCGCGCGGCTCAGCCGCGCGGCCTGACGCCCGGCGGCCGCCTCAGGCGGCGCGCTGGGCGAGCGCGGCCCGGAGCGCGGCGATGTGTCCGCGTCGCAGCGCCGGCTTCCAGCAGGTGGCGGCGACCCGGACGAGCTCGCCGAGCGCGACCCCGGCGGTCTGCGCGAAGGCCCCGCTTCTGCTCATGTGCTTGCGCGCGTAGCGCACGCGGCTCTGCGCAAGGATCGGCTGCGTCTCACCCGCGCCCGAGGAGCTGCCCTCGACGTGGAGGATCTCCGCGGCCGGCTCGAAGCGCACCGTGTGCCCGGAATCCCAGATGCGCCGGCAGAGGTCCGTGTCCTCGCAGTAGAGGAAGAAGCCCTCGTCGAAGCCGCCCAGCTGCTCGAAGACGCTCCGGCGCACCAGCATGCAGGCGCCCGATACCCACTCCGGCGTGCCCGGGCGCTCGTAGGCGTCCGGATCGCGGACGAGCTCGTCGCTCCAGCGCGAGTGCGGCCACAGGCGATGAGCGAACAGCGCGAGGCCAAATGTCGAGCTCTGGCGCGGGAAGCGCCGCAGGCTCCAAAGGAGCCGGCCTTCGTCGTCGACGATCCGGGGGGCCACGAGCCCGGCGCCGGGATCGTCGCGGAGCACCGCTACGAGCTTCTCGAGCGTGCCGGCCTCCATGCGGGCGTCCGGGTTGAGAAAGAGGATGAACGGGGCATCGCCGCGCCGCGCGCCGAGGTTGCAGCCGTAGGAGAAGCCGCCGTTGCGCTCGGAGCGGACCGCATCGACGGGCAGGTCCGCGATCACCTCGAGGCTGTCGTCGGGAGAGGCGTTGTCGACCACCGTCACGCGCACGCCCGGGAGGGCGGACAGCGGCTCGACGCAGCCGCGCAGCGTTCGTGCGCTGCGATAGCTGACGATCACCACGTCAACCTTAGGCTCACCTTCGACTTGAGGGTTAGACACGGGATCTGAGGCAGGTACCGGAGCCGATTTCACGGCACCCAATCTAGCCCTGTCGACCGAGGCAAAGGCTAGCCGTCCGGGGGGTTCGCGCACGGCAGGCCGCCACGAAGATCGGTGGGAATGCGAAAGGCAGGACTCACGCTGCTCGTCGCCGCCGCACTGGCGGCCACCGCGCTGCTCACCATGGCCGGGACGCTCAGCGATCCCGTGCGCTGGACGCCGGATGGCCTCTTCTACCAGGCGCGTTCGCTCGAGCTCCAGGGCACGGACCGCTCGGTCGCCCTCGAGCAGGCCTTCCAGGGCCCGCTCGGCGCGGAGCTCGGGCGGCTCGACCCCGACAGGTCGGGCGATCCGGAGTGGGTCGCCTACAACGCCAAGTTCTACGAGCGGCGGATCACGGTTCCCGCCGCCGCTGCCGCACTGGAGCCGGTCGCCGGCGACCGTGCGATCCTCGACATCTCGGTCGCGGGCTACGTCGCAGCGATCCTGGCGATCTTCGCGCTGCTCTTGCTGCGCTTCAGTCTTCCGGTCGCGGCCGCGGTCGCTGCCGCGACCATCGCTCTGCCCGCGCTGCGCCACCACTCGGGCTTCCCGCTCACGGACAGCTGGGGCGTGGCGCTCCAGACGGCCGCGTTCGTGTTCGGCCTGCTGTCCCTCGACCGCGGCCGGCGCTGGCTGCTGCCATGGGTGGCGGCGATCGTGCTGCTCTCGTTCACACGCGACAGCGTCTGGATCCCGATCATCGGCGCGCTCGGTGTCACCCTCAATCAGAGGTCGAAGGATTCCGGGCTCTTGCTCGGCACCGCCGTCGCCGCCGCGCTACCCGCCCTCCTGATCTTCTCGCTGCCGCTCCAGGATCTGCTCGCGACGATGCTCAACGGGATCCAGCCGTCGGCTGACAACTCGTGGGGCTTCATCGCCGACCGCTATCCGGGTGCGTTCGTCGACCTGCTCCAGGCGGACGGCGGTCACGTGCGCGACGGCGCCTGGTACAGCGCCGGGTTCCTCGTCGCAGGTCTGGCTCTGCTGTTCCTCCTGGGTTGGGGAAACAAGCGCAGCCCGGCCACCACCTTCCTGCAGGCGGCCGCGCTGGCCGGCGTCGCCTACATCCTCGTCGTTCCGATTTTCAGTGCGTTCCGGCTCGAGCTCGTGTGCGTCCCGATGGCCGCGTACGGGCTGGCGCTCGGAACGGAATGGGCGCTTGAGCGCTTCCCGAGTCTCGCCTGGGCGAGAACGCCCGCTCTGCCGGGCGCGAGGTCGAGACCATGAATTTGACGCAATTGGCACGGTCCATATTCGGCCGGAATGGCGTGCGGGCCGGGGTTTGCTCACCTAGCTTCGGAAGTGCGATGTGCCCCCCTCGGTTGTTGCTGCCGGCGTTCCTGATCGCGCTTTTCGTGCTCCTCGCACCCGCGGGTGCACAGGCGCAGGCGCCGGCATGCCCGTGCACGCTGTTCGCGCCGAGCGACGCTCCGCTGGGGGACGCGACTCAGGACCAGCCGCTCGAGGTGGGGGTGAAGCTGCAGTCCGACGAGGACGGCTTCATCACCGCGCTGCGCTTCTACAAGCAGCCCAACAACACGGGCCGGCACGTGGGGCACATCTGGTCGGCGAGCGGGCAACAGCTCGGCGAGGCCGAGTTCACGAACGAGACGGCATCCGGCTGGCAGGAGGCCGCGCTGGCCTCGCCGGTCCCGGTCACGCGCGACACCACCTACGTCGTCTCGTACCACTCGGCGAACGGCTACTTCGGATTCAGCCCGGGCGCGCTCAACCTCGGCATGCACCGCGCACCGCTTCACGCCCCGGCGTCGTCCGAGAGCGGCGGCAACGGTGTCTACAAGTACGGCGCCAGCGGCTTCCCGACCGACAGCTGGAACGCGACGAGCTACTGGGTCGACGCGGTCTTCACGCGCACTCCGCCCTCGGACACACGCGCGCCTGAGATAACCGGAGTCACTCCGGCCGACGGCACGAGCGGCGCCGGCCTCTCCACCCAGGCGACGGTCAGCTTCGACGAGCCGATGCAGGCGTCGACGATCACCCCGGCCACCTTCACGCTGCGTGACGGCGCGGGCAATCTCGTCAACGCGGCGATCACCTATGACGCTCAGGCACGCAAGGCGACCCTGAGCCCACAGTCGGCGCTGCAGAACGGCAACACCTACACGGTCACGGTCCGCGGCGGTACGAGCGGCGTCACCGACAGCGCGGGCAACCCGCTCGCGGCCGACAGGTCATGGAGCTTCAGCACTCCGGCAGCGTGTCCGTGCACGGTCTTCGATCCCGGCCAGGCCCCGCTGAGCGGATCCTCGTCAGGCGATCCCCTCGAGGTCGGCATGAAGTTCCGCGCCGATGAGGACGGCTTCGTGACTGCGCTGCGCTTCTACAAGCACGCGGACAACACGGGCGCTCACGTGGGGCATCTGTGGACCGCAGGCGGCCAGCAGCTCGGCGAGGTCGCGTTCACGCACGAGACCGCTTCTGGCTGGCAGCAGGAGACGCTGCCCGTGCCCGTCGCCGTCACGAAGGACACCACCTACGTCGTCTCCTACCACTCGAGCAGCGGTCGCCACGCGTTCAGCCCGGGCGCCTTCTCGAGCGGGGTCGACCGTCCGCCGCTGCACGCACTGGCCGACCAGGTCGCCGGCGGCAACGGCGTCTATCGCTACGGGGCGGGCGGCTTCCCGACGGAGACCTTCGGCGCCACGAACTACTGGGTGGACGTGTCGTTCAACCGGGGCAGCGGCTCTGACTCGAGGGCACCGGGCGTCCTGAGCGTGTCGCCGAGCCGCGGCGCAACCGGCGTCGCCGAGTCCGCCAATGTCACGGCCACATTCGACGAGCCGCTCAACCCGAGCACGGTGAACAGCGGTTCGGTCACGCTCGAGGACGGCACGGGCGCGCCCGTCGTCGCCACGGTCAGCTACGACTCCGCAGCCCGCAAGATCACCCTGACGCCGCAGGCACCCCTGCAGCGCGGCAAGGACTACACGGCAACCGTCCTGAGCGGCGCCGCGGGCGTCACTGACGTCGCCGGCAACCGCCTGGCGGCGGACGAGGTGTGGAGCTTCAGCACCTCGGGGAGCTGCCCGTGCACGGTCTTCAAGCCGAACCAGGGTCCGACGGGGCAGGCGTCTCAGGAGCAGCCGCTCGAGGTCGGGATGAAGTTCCGCTCGAGCGAGGACGGCTACATCACCTCGCTGCGCTTCTACAAGCAGTCGAACAACACGGGCCGGCACGTCGGGCATCTCTGGTCGACGAGTGGCCAGCTGCTCGCGGCGGCGACGTTCACCAACGAGACGGCCGAGGGCTGGCAGACCGTCGAGCTGCCCAACCCGGTGCCGATCGTCAAGGACACGACCTACGTCACCTCCTACCACTCGGGCAGCGGCTACTTCCCGCTCGACCAGGGCTACTTCGCCCAGGGCGTGGACAACCCGCCGCTGAAGGCGCTCGCCAACGGGGTCGAGGGCGGCAACGGCGTCTACCGCTACGGCCAGAGCGCATACCCCGACACGACCTTCAACGCCAGCAACTACTGGGTCGACGCGGTCTTCGCGCAGACGGTGCCGCCCGACACGCGCGGCCCGGCCGTCACGGAGAACACGCCGGCGGCGAACGCCACAGACGTCGACCGCGCCGTCAACGTGACCGCGAGCTTCGACGAGCCGCTGGGCGGGGCGACGGTCACGGGCCAGAACTTCAGCCTGCGCGATGAGGACGGCGCCGCCGTGCCCGCAGCGGTCACGTACAACGATCAGACGCGTACGGCGACGCTCGACCCGCAGGCGCAACTTGCCTCTGCGACCAGCTACACGGTCACGCTGAAGGGCGGCGCCGGCGGCGTGGCCGACGTGGCCGGTAACCCGATGGCGGCCGACAAGACGTGGTCGTTCAGCACGAGCACGCCGTCGCCGAGCGAGGGGCCCGGCGGGCCGATTCTCGTGGTGAGCTCGCCGTCCGACCCGTTCGGCCGCTACTACGCGGAGATCCTGCGCGGAGAGGGCCTGAACGCGTTCAGCGTGGAGGACGGTCCGGTGACCGCGGGGATGCTCAGCGGCAAGCAGGTCGTGATCCTTGGCGCGGGGTCGGTGACCGACGCCGAGGTCGCGGCGTTGACCACCTGGGTGCAGGGCGGGGGCAACCTGATCGCGATGCGCCCGGACAAGAAGCTCGCGGGTCTGCTCGGCCTCAGCGACGCCGGCGGCACGCTCGCCAACGGCTACATGAAGGTCGACCAGGGGAGCGCGTCCGGCGCGGGCATCGACGATCAGACGCTTCAGTTCCACGGCACCGCCGACCGCTACGGCCTCAACGGCGCGAGCGCGATCGCGACGCTGTTCTCGGACGCGGTCACGCAGACCTCCAACCCGGCGGTCACCCTGCGCGGTGTCGGCAGCGGCGGCGGCCAGGCGGCAGCATTCACCTACGACCTCGCCCGCTCCGTCGTCTACACGCGCCAGGGCAACCCGGCCTGGGCCGGGCAGAAGCGCGACAGCTCGGCGAGCTGGATCCGCGCGACCGATCTCTTCTACGGCGCGAAGGAAGGCGACGTCCAGCCCGACTGGGTCGACCCGGCGCGCTTCGACGTCCCGCAGGCGGACGAGCAGCAGCGCCTGCTGGCGAACCTGATCACGGAGATGAACCTCGACAAGGCGCCGCTGCCGAGGCTCTGGTACCTGCCGCGCGGCAAGAAGGCCGCCGTCGTGCTCACTCCCGACGACCATGCCACCGGTGGCGTCATCCCGTACCTGAACCGCCTGAAGGCCACCGATCCGCCCGGCTGCTCGGTCGCCGACTGGGAGTGCCCGCGCGCCAGCGCGTACTTGTACCCGGACACGCCGCTCACGGATGCCCAGGCGAAGGCCTTCGAGGACGACGGCTTCGAGATCGGGCTCCACGTGTCCACGCGGCTGCGCAGGACTACACGCCCGCATCCCTCGAGAACAACTACAACTCCCAGCTGGGCCAGTTCGAGTCGTCATGGCCGAGCGTCAAGCCGCCCGTGTCGAACCGGACCCACTGCATCCCCTGGAGCGACTGGGCCACGCAGGCGAAGGTCGAGCGCAGCCACGGAATCCGCTTCGACACGAACTACTACTTCATGGGCCCGAACTCCTGGCTGCGCAAGCCGGGCCTGATGACGGGCTCGGGATTCCCGCAGCGCTTCGCCGACCTCGACGGCACGATGATCGACACCTATCAGGCGACGACGCAGGTGTCGGACGAGGCCAACGGTGTCCTGCCGACGACGACGCAGATCCACACGCTGCTCGACAACGCACTCGGATCGAAGGACTACTGGGGCGTCTTCACGGTCATCCTGCACGCCGACTACGGCGATCACCGGCGACTGAACGACCTCGTCTCGGACGCTCAGAACCGCGGCGTGCCGGTCGTCTCTTCGGCACAGATGCTGAACTGGCTCGACGGCCGCAACGGCTCGTCCTTCGGCAACATCAGCTACAGCGGCGGGCGCCTGAACTTCTCGGTCAGCACGAGCGCGAAGGCGCGCGGCCTGCAGGCGATGCTGCCGGCCCGCTCCGCGACCGGCCCGCTGTCCAAGCTCACGCGCGACGGCCAGCCGGCCTCGTGGAATCGCCGCACGGTCAAGGGCGTCGACTACGTCGTCTTCGACGGCAAGGCCGGGAACTACGAGGCCACTTACGCGAACGACACGACCGCTCCGGCGATCAGCGGGGTGGCCGCCACTGCCGACGCCGAGGGCCACGCCACGGTCAAGTGGACGACCGATGAGCCGTCCACGTCGGTGGTCGAGTACGGCCGCACCACCTCGCTCGGCAGCGAGAAGGCCGACAGCGCCCAGGTCACCGACCACAGCCTCGAGCTCGGCGGGCTGCAGCCGAACACGACCTACAACTTCCGGGTTCGCTCGTCCGACAGCGCCGGCAACACGGCGAGCGCGCCGGCGGGCGCACCGGCCACGTTCAGCACGGCCCCCGGAGCGCTCGTCGACTCGCGGACCGCCGAGTTCGCCGCGGGTAGCCAGAGCGCGACGCTCGCGGGCGACAGCCTCGACGCCCTCGACGGCGAGGTTCAGCTCCAGCCGACCGTGGCCGAGAACTTCGACGGCACTTCGTTGTCGGCTCCGTGGACGATGCGGGCCTTCGATGCGGGCGGATCGGTCGTGCTCGGTGGGGGAGTGCTGCTGGCCGACGACGCCGTCGCGCACACCACCGGCTTCTACGACCCGCCGCGCGTGATCGAGTTCTCCGCCGCGTTCCGGCCCGTGAACGATCAGGCCGTCGGGTTCGGCACCGACCTGACGCAGGCGCCCTTCGCCGCTTTCAGCACCGGCGTCGACGGCGATCCCTTCCAGCTCTACGCGTCCAGCGTCGCGGGTGGCGGGCTGCCCGAGATCGACACGCCGCTGCCGGGCGTGACGCTCGGGGCGGCGCACCGCTTCCGTATCGAGTGGACGCCCACGAGGGTCGACTTCTTCGTCGATGGGGTCAACGTCGCGACGCACAATCACAGCGAGACGCTCGACGGGCCGCTGCGCCCAGCGATCAGCGACTTCGGCCTGTTCGGCGCGAGCACGAAGGTCCATTGGCTGCGCATGGGCGGCTACGGAACCACCGGTCTGTTCACGTCCCGCGTCCTTGACAGCGGTCCCGGTGCCAGGACCTGGACGACTCTGACCGCGGCCTCGACAGTGCCGACTGGCACGGGCATCACCTATGAGACGCGTTCCGGCGCCGCGGCGACGCCGGGCACGACCTGGTCCGGGTGGCAGGCTGTCGGCACCGGCGGAGCGATCGCCAGCCCGGCCGCGCGCTTCATCCAATACCGAGCGAGGCTCACGAGCTCCTCGGGTCGCGTGACGCCGACACTCCAGCGCGTTCAGATCGGCTACGGCGCCGGGACCGACCGCCCGCCGGTGGGTGGGACCGTGTCGATCGCCCCGGCCGCGCCGAGGACCAACCAGGTCGTGACCGCCACGCCCAGCGGGTTCAGCGACCCCGACGGCGATCCGCTGACCTACCACTACCGCTGGTTCCGCAACGGCCAGGAGATTGCGGGCGCGACCTCCAACTCGCTCAACCTCGCCTCGGCCGGCAACGGTGATCGCGGCGACATCGTGCGCGCCGAGGTGTATGCCAGTGACGGCCGCGGTGCCGCGAGCGATCCGGTTGCCCAGTCCGTGACGGTCGCCAACACGGCGCCGACGGCCGGCACCGCGAGCGTCCGCCCGACGTCCCCGTCCACCAACGACGTGGCGAAGGCCGACGCCAACGGCTTCGCGGACATCGACAACGACACGCTTACCTACCGCTACCAGTGGTTCCGAAACGGGACGGCGATCAGCGGCGCGACCTCGCGCACGCTCGACCTCTCGCAGCCCGGCAACGGCGACCTGGGCGACGTGATCGCGGTCGATATCTCGGCGGTCGACCCGGCCGGCGGCACGAGCCCGGTCGCGCGCGGCAGCAGGACCATCAACGGCACCAACTCGACACCCGTCGAGGGCACGGTCGCCCTGTCGCCCGCCGCGCCGAAGACGGCCGACACGATCACCGCGACGCCGAGCGGCTACCGCGACCCGGACGGGAATCCCATCACCTACCAGTACCGCTGGTTCCGCAACGGCACGGCCATCAGCGGCGCGACGACGTCGACCCTCAACCTGGCCCAGGCGGGCAACGGCGACCGGGGCGACGCCATCCGCGTCGACGTGACAGCGAGGGACAACAGCGGCGCGACGAGCGACGCGGCAAGCGCCAACGCCACCGTGGCCAACTCGGCCCCGGCGACCGGAACGGTGAAGATCAAGCCGGCGGCTCCGTCGAGCGACGACATCGTCGCGGCGACCGCCAGCGGCTTCAGCGATGCCGATGGCGACGCGCTGACCTACCGCTACCAGTGGTTCCGCAACGGAAGCGCCATCGGCGGCGCCACCGCCCGGACGCTCGATCTCGCGCAGCCCGGCAACGGCGACCCCGGTGACCGCCTAGACGTCGACGTCACGGCGCTCGACGGCAGCGGGGGCACCAGCGCGGCCGTGCGCGCGACCGAGACCGTCGTGGCCGGCGCATCGCACGCCGTCGCCTCGTACGGCTTCGAGGAGCCTGTCGGCACCAGCGTCGTCGACGAGAGCGGCGGCAACGACGGCGTGGTCGACGGGCCCGAGCGGACCGGCAGCGGTCGCTTCGGCCGGGCCCTGTCCTTCGACGGCGACGACGATCTCGTGACCGTGCCGGACAGCGCCTCTATCGACCTGACGACCGGGATGACGCTCGAGGCCTGGGTAAAGCCGGAGGCCGCGACGGACTGGCGCACGGTCATCTTCAAGGAGTCTTCCGGCCACAGCGCCTACGCGCTCTACGCGAACGGCGAGACCGACGTTCCGAGCGTCTACCTGGGCGGCGTCTCCGGCGCGCTTGGGACCAGCGAGCTCGATGCCGGCAAGTGGACGCACCTGGCGGCGACCTATGACGGCAACAACCTGCGCCTGTTCGTCAACGGCACCCTGGCCGGAACGCTTCCCCACGAGGGCGATCTGAGCGCGACGGACGGCCCGCTCACCTTCGGCGCCAACCACGTTTGGGGCGAGCACTTCCGTGGCCTCATCGACGAGGTGCGCGTCTACAACCGCGCCCTCAGCGCCGCCGAGCTGGGTGACGACCTCGGGCGCCCCGTCGTCGTGGGCACCCCGGCGCCGCCGCCCGATCCAGGCCCGGACGCGATCGGCAGCTTCGGCGCGCCCAAGGACTGGCCGATCGTCCCAACGAGCATGTCGCTCACGTCGAACGGGCGCATCGCCGCGTGGGACGGCTTCGAGGCCGCTCTCAACTCCGAGCATCTGTGGGATCCCGCAACCGAGTCCTTCGCCGCGATTCCGACCGGCCTCAACCTGTTCTGCGCCGGCCAGATCACGATCGGCGACGGTCGCCTCTTGGTGGTCGGCGGCCACGTGCAGGCCTACGAGGGCATCAAGGACACGATCCTCTTCAACCCGCAGACGGGCACCTGGGCCCAGGGCGCCGACATGAGCGTTGCGCGCTGGTATCCGACCGTGACCCAGCTGCCCGACGGCCGCGCCTTCGTGGTGTCGGGCGACAACATCACGCTCAAGGAGCCGGGCATGAGCGTGCCGCTCACGGACGCCTCCAACACGCTCCCGTCGATCTACAACCCGGCGACGAACGCCTGGACCGACCTGCCGCAGGCATCCCGGCGCATGCCGCTCTACCCGTTCATGTTCCTGCTGCCGAACGGCAAGCTCTTCGACGCGGGCCCGGACACCACCACACGCACCTTCGACCTGAACACGAACCAGTGGTCGGTGGTCGGCCAGAGCCCGATCGACGGCCACAGCGCGGTCATGTACCGGCCCGGCAAGATCCTCAAGTCGGGAACCTGGTCCGATCCGGAGTTCCCCGGCCGGGCGACGACGAACCGCGCCGCGGCGATCGACATGACGGCGGCATCGCCGGCTTGGCAGGAGGTCGCGCCGATGAAGTACCGGCGCTCGTACCACACCCTCACCGTGCTGCCCGACGGCAAGGTGCTGGCGACCGGTGGCCAGACGAGCACCGACGGCGTCGATCGCCGCACGGGCGTCCTCGCGGCCGAGATGTGGAATCCGGACACCAACACGTGGACGACGATGGCCTCCAACCGGCGGCCGCGCCTCTACCACTCGTCGGCGATCCTGCTGCCCGACGCGCGGGTCCTGCTCGCCGGCGGCGGCGCCTTCGGCACGGCGCACAACGAGAAGAGCGGTGAGATCTACTCGCCGCCGTACCTCTTCAAGGGCCCGCGCCCGACGATCACGAGCGGACCGTCCACGCTCAACTACGGCCAGCAGTTCACGCTGGGCACGCCGGATGCGGCGCGCATCCAGTCTGCGTCGCTCGTGCGCATGGGCTCGGTCACGCACAACCTCGACATGGATCAACGCTTCATGAACCTGCCGGTCACGGCGGGCTCGGGAAGCGTGCAGCTCGGCGGGCCGACCAACGGCAACGTGGCTCCGCCCGGCATGTACATGGTCTTCCTGATCAACGATCAGGGCGTGCCGTCCGTCGGCAAGATCGTGAAGGTAGGGGCGGCGGTCGACACGCAGGCTCCTTCCGCGCCGGCCAACCTCACGGCGACCCGTCAGTCGGCCAGCCAGATCAACCTCAACTGGTCCGCGGCGAACGACAACATCGGCGTCACGGAGTACCGCGTCCACCGCTCGACGACGTCCAACTTCACGCCATCCGCCGCCAACCGCATCGCCACGGTGGAGAGCGGCACGAGCTACCAGAACACCGGCCTCGCCGCCGGGACCTATTACTACAAGGTCGTCGCGGCGGACGGTGCGGGCAACGCCGGCGCGGCGTCGAACCAGGCGACCGGCGACCTGGCAGCGCCCAGCGTGTCGCTCACCGCGCCCGCCAACGGAGCGACCGTGTCGGCCTCCGTCAGCGTCACGGCGAGCGCCTCCGACAACATCGGGGTTCAGAACGTGCAGTTCCTGCTCGACGGCGCGAACCTCGGGAGTGCCGACACCAGCAGCCCGTACTCGATCTCGTGGGACACGACGACCGCCACCAACGGCAGCCACACGCTGACCGCGGTTGCGCGGGACGCTGCGGGCAACGTCACGACCTCGAGCGCTCGCACGGTCAACGTCTCGAACCTGGCGCGCGTCGCGGCCTTCGGCTTCAACGAGCTCCTCGGGTCGTCGACGGACGACGAGTGGGGCAGCCACTCGGCCACGATCTCCGGCGCCAGTCGCACCAGCTCGGGGCGCTACGGCCGGGCGCTGACGTTCGATGGCGTCAACGACTGGGTGACG
Source organism: uncultured Thermoleophilaceae bacterium (assembly GCA_963814095.1). Classification (GTDB taxonomy): domain Bacteria; phylum Actinomycetota; class Thermoleophilia; order Solirubrobacterales; family Thermoleophilaceae; genus JACVRW01. The sequence goes on from CAWFBT010000010.1 coordinate 12,150, forward strand.
GTCGCGAACGCAGCCGACCTGGCGCCCGCCAACGGCCTGACCATCTCGGCCTGGGTGCGCCCGTCGGTGCTGAGCACCTGGCGCACGGTGATGATGAAGGAGCGCCCGAGCGTGCCCTCCTACGCGCTGTATGCGAACAGCGACCTCAACCGGCCGGCCGGGCGCCGGCTTGGCAGCTCCGACGTGCTCACATCGGGTAGCTCCGCGCTGCCGGTCGACGTGTGGTCGCATCTGGCCATGACCTGGGACGGCGCCACCACCCGGCTCTTCGTGAACGGCGCGCAGGTGGCGACTGCCGCGTCAACCGGACCGATCGCGAGCAGCACCGGACCACTGCGCATCGGCGGCAACAGCCTCGCGAGTCAGTGGTTCAACGGACGCATCGACGAGGTGCGGATATACGGCCGCCCGCAGACCGCGGCTGAGATCAGCGCCGACATGAACGTCGCGATCGACCCCTAGCCCGGTTACCTTCGGTACACGGTGTCAGCTCCACGGGTCCTCTACTCGTTTCCCGACACGCTGGGCAAGGCCGGGATCGGGACAACGGCGCTCGAGCAGGTGCGCAGCCTCGCCAGGCTGGGGCTCGACGTGCATGTGGCCGCGACAAGTCTGGCTGAGGACCCGGGAGTGCCGTGCACGCTCACGCTGAGCGCGGCCGGCCGGCGCGTCCCGCACAGAGCGCTCGGGCGCGATCGGACTGGCTCGCTTCGTGCCTATGCGTGGCACGACCGGCGCGTGGCCGGTCTGATCAGGCGCAGGGGCACGTCGTTCGACGTCGTCCATTGCTGGCCGCAGGCGACCCTCCAGACCGCACGGAGCGCTCGCGCGCAGAACCTACCCGTGCTCCGCCAGGCTCCGAGCACCCACACCGCTCACGCCATCGCGACGGTGAGCGAGCTGCACGAGGAGCTCGGCCTGCCGCTCGGGCCCGATGACGTGCACGGCCATTCGGATCAGCTGGTGGCCCGCGAGCAGGCCGAGTACGCGGCGGTCGATCGCGTGCTCGTCCCCTCGGAGCACGCTGCGCGCACCTTCGCCGCCAACGGGGTGCCCGCCGAGCGGATCGCGCTGCATCGCTTCGGCTGTGACCTGACGCGCTTCACACCACCCAGCGAGCCTCGCGGAGAGCGGCCCTTCACGGTGTTGTTCGCCGGGCGGGGCGAGCCGGCGAAGGGGCTCCATCTGGCACTGCGTGCCTGGGCGGATTCAGGCATCGGCAGCGAGGCTCGCCTCGTCTTGTGCGGTCGAATCGAACCGCGCTTCCGAGCCTACCTCGGTGATCTCCTTGAGCAGCCCGGGCTCGAGGAGCGAGGCTTTGACCCGGACCTGACGGCCCTCATGCGGAGCTCCGATGTCCTGCTGCTGCCGAGCTTGAACGAGGGCAGCGCCCTGGTCACGTACGAGGCGCAGGCGAGCGGATGCGTCCTCGCGGTGAGCGACGCGGCCGGGGCATACGCCGAGCACATGGTCCATGGACTCATCCACGAGGCGGGAGACGTCACCACACTCACCGATCACCTCGGCCTGCTGGCGCGAGACCGTTCGCTGCTCGAGCGCATGCGGGGTCGCTCGCTCGCTGATCGCGACCGGCTGTCGTGGGACGCCGCCGCACACGGCCTGGCCGGCGTCTACTCGCAGGCTGTCGGCGCGAGCGAAGCACCGCCGGTGGCCGCGTAGCTGTGAGTGCCGGGTCTGGTCAATCGTCCAGTGTGCCGCGAACGCGCTCGCCCTACCGTGAGGGAGTGGCTCGCCCCGACTTTGAAGACACCGGAACGGAGACCCTGTCCGTTCGCAGCGTGAGCCGAGACCGCTGGCTCGAGGCGCAGGCGTGGGAGCGCGAGCTCTGGGTCACGTCGCAGCAGCGCCGGGGCTGGCGACGGGTCGCGTGGCCCGTGTTGAAGCCGGTCCTGCGCGCGTCCGGGTGGCATCGGGCGTGGGGCGATGACTGGAATCACTGGTGGGCGGACCAGTTCGACCAGTACGGGTTCCTCCCGGAGGAGCTCGGCGACTACATCGAGGTCGGCTGCGGTCCATACACGAACACCCGGGTGATCCTGCCCGGGCGCTCGGCGGGGCGAGTCGTCTGCAGCGATCCCCTCATCGAGACCTATTTGAGCTTTCGCGATCGCTGGCTGGCCACGGCTCACCGAGCCGGCCGCATCGAGACAGACGCACACCCGATCGAGGAGCTGCCGTTCGAGGCGGGGAGCTTCGACACGCTCGTGATGATCAACGTGCTGGACCACGTGCGGGACGCCGACCGATGTCTCGAGGTGGTCACCGGCCTACTCCGTCCTGGCGGAACCCTGGTCCTGGGCCAGGATCTGAGCGACGCCGATGACGTCCGCAGGCACCCGGAGGACGTGGGGCACCCGATCCGGCTCGCACTGGAGGACGTCGAGCGCCACCTGGAGGGCTTCGAGCCGATCCTGCGCGAGAACCTCTCGCGCGATGCGGGACGCGAGCCACGGCTTCACTACGGCACGCTGGTCTATGCCGGAGTCAAGTCACGGGCAGTGGGCTGAGAGCCGCCTGGACGGACAACCGAGGACCAAGTGTCCAGGCTGATCGACCTGGGCTGAAGGGTACGCCTGTCCCTCCGATGAGGGATACATGCCGTCCCTCCCGATCGTCTCGATCTGGCCCGAGACATCGCACCGCCGTTTGGTCCAGGCGCTCACTGTTCTAACCGCGCTTGGCCTGGGAGTCCCAGCCGTCTCCGAAAGCCGGCCTCGAGACCGTGATGACGACGGGCTCTCGAACCGCGTGGAGCTGCGGAAGACCCATACGAGCCCACATCGCGCCGACACCGATCGCGACGGTCTAGGCGACCGGATCGAGGTGCGCAGGACGCACACCGACCCGCGGCGCGCCGACACCGATCGCGACGGTCTAGGCGATCGAATCGAGGTGCGCAAGACACGCACCAACCCCAGCCACCCCGACACCGATGGGGACGGCCTTCGCGATGGCTTCGAGGTCCACCAGTCGCACACGAAGCCGCGCCGGAGCGACACCGACACCGATGGCTCGTCCGACGCGCTCGAGCTTCTGTCGGGGACGGATCCGCGCAAGCCGCAGCGCAGAAAGCGGAGGCTGGTCGTCCCACCGCCGATTGACACGGCGCCTCCGGAGACATCCGTCCTCTCCGGCCCCTCCGGGACGGTCCGCGCCGGCTCGGCCAGCTTCGCGTTCAGCTCGTCCGAGGCCGGCTCGACCTTCCAGTGCCGCCGGGACGGCGGCGCCTGGGAGGCGTGCAGCTCACCGAAGGCGTACTTCGCCCTCGCAAACGGCTCGCATACGTTCGACGTCCGGGCGACAGACGCGGCCGGTAACACCGACGCATCGCCCGCCTCGCAGGCATGGACCGTCGACGTTCCGCCGCCGCCGCCCCCCGCCGATACGACACCTCCGCAGACGACGATCGACTCGGGCCCGTCCGGGACGGTCGCGACAGGCTCGGCGAGCTTCTCGTTCAACTCGTCAGAGTCGGGATCGACTTTCAGCTGCCGCGTTGACGGCGGCGCGTGGTCTTCGTGCGGCTCGCCCCGGGACTACGCCGGCCTAGGCGACGGCTCGCACACCTTTGACGTGCGGGCGACCGACGGGGCGGGCAATACCGATGGGTCGCCGGCGTCGCGGACGTGGACGGTGAATGTGCCGCCGCCGCCGGACACGACTGCTCCGCAGACGACGATCGACTCGGGCCCGTCGGGCACCGTGACGAGCGGGTCGGCGAGTCTCGGGTTCAGCTCGAGCGAGGCGGGTTCGAGCTTCCAGTGCCGCCTCGACGCGGGCGCCTGGGGTGCCTGCACGTCGCCGAGGTCCTATTCCGGTCTCGCCAACGGGTCGCACACCTTTGACGTGCGCGCGACCGACGGGGCGGGCAACACCGATGGGTCGCCGGCGTCGCGGACGTGGACGGTGAATGTGCCGCCGCCGCCGGACACGACGGCTCCGAACACGACGATCGACTCGGGCCCGTCGGGCACCGTGACGAGCGCTTCGGCGAGTCTCGGCTTCAGCTCGAGCGAGGCGGGTTCGAGCTTCCAGTGCCGCCTCGACGCGGGCGCCTGGGGTGCCTGCACGTCGCCGAGGTCCTATTCCGGTCTCGCCAACGGGTCGCACACCTTCGACGTGCGCGCCACCGACGGGGCGGGCAACACCGACGCGTCGCCGGCGTCGCGGACCTGGACCGTGGACATGACGCCGCCCACGAGCGGGGTGATTCGTGTGGCGGCTGGGGGTGACATCAGCGCTGCCTACAACCAGGCGCAGGCCGGCGACGTGATCGAGCTCGCATGCGGGCTGCACGGCAAGTCGCGTTCGGTTTCGTTGACGGACCGTCCCGGGTCCTGGACGACACCTTCAGGCACCAAGCGCGTGACTGTTCGATCCGAGACACGGCACTGCGCGAAGCTGCGCCAGCTGATGAACCAGGCCGACAACATCACCTTCGACGGCCTCGACCTCGACGCGCAGGGCACCCAGACGAGCGGGGCGGTGTTCGAGTCCGGCGGCCGCCAGAACGTGACCCTGAAGAACTCGCGGGTCGGAAACGTCGTCGACGAGAAGGGCGCGATGCTCGGCGGCTCGGAGAACCCGGCGTCCACGAACCTTCTGATCGACAACGTCGTCTTCCACGACGTCCGGCAGGTCGGCGCCGAGGTGCACAACGAGTGCATCTTCTCCCAGGCCCCCGGTCTCACGCTCCGCAACTCGACCTTCACGAACTGCGCGACCATGGACCTGTTCATCGTGCGCGGCGACTGGTGGGGGCAGCCGCCCTACGGCGACGTGACCCTCGAGAACAACGTGTTCGGCCACTCGCGCAACGGCAGCGGCTGGCACTACTACGGCGTGTACTGGTCGAACGGCGCCGGCCTGCGCAATGCCAGGGTCGTCAACAACACGTTCGAGAACAGCGTGATCCTCGACAACAACGGCTCGGGGCCGTGGTCGGGGGTGTGGGCCAACAACGTCGGCGGCGGCTGGTCCTGCCTCACGGGCGTGACCTACCGCAACAACGTCGGGAAGGTCTGCGACGCGAGCGACAAGGCGGTCAGCCCCGTGTCCTCATGCGGCCCGCCGGCCTGCAGCTCGCTCATCACCGCTCCGTACAAGTGGGCAAACCCCGCGGCCGAGGACTTCCATCTACTCGCGGGCTCACCTGCGATCGACGCGGGCAGCGCCCAGTACGCACCGCCGCTCGACCGCGACGGCAAGGCCCGGAACGGCGCGCCGGACGCGGGCGCCTACGAGTTCTAGCCGGGCAGCCGAACCGCGGCGTGCAGAGACCTGACCTTCGCCGGTGCCGGCGAGCGTAGAACGACTGCTCCGAAGCCGATGATCACGAACGCGAAGAAGGTCACCTGGATGAACGCGAACGCATCGAAGGTGAGCATGCCGAGCGCGAAGGACAGCACCGACGTCGCCAGCGCTGCACTGAGCCAGCCGTCGGCTCCGGTGGCGGCCCGGGCTCTTCGGGCCAGTCGCGCGATCGCCAGGCCGAACAGCCAGAGCAGCGATAGCGCTCCAAGCGCACCGACCTGGAGAAGCGTGCCGAGCCACTGATTGTCGAGGATCTGCTGCTCGCTCTCCTTCGGCGCGTTGGGGTCGGCGACCGTCGTCCCGAAGCCCGAGCCGAGCAGGGGCTTCGTGGCCCATCGGTCGAGCGCGGGACCGATGTCGGCGATCCGCCCGGCCGTTGCCCCCTGATCGTAGGACTGCTCCTCGATCACGTAGCTCGGATTCAGGATCGATTTCATCGTGCCGAGCGTGCCCGGCATGACGACCTGTACGACCACGAGCATCGGCAGGAGCCAAGGGATCATCCGGACGCTCTCACGCGGCTTGATGCACAGGAAGCCGAGGCCGACGCCGATGAGCATGACCATGCCGGTACGAGAGCCGGTGGAGAGCGCGCCGAGGGTGAGGAGGGCGGCGGCAGGCGAGCCAGATCCTGTTCCGGTGGCGCTGGTACAGGTAGACCGCGATCGGCAGCAGGAGCACCAGCGCGGCGCTCAGGGCGATTGGATGCTGCGCGGATGCGCGCGCTCGGATCCCCGTGCCGCGCATCTGGGCGACTCCCTCGTCGACGTAGTTGAGGAACGGAACCACATGGCTGTACCAGCCGAAGAAGTTCGTGCCGGTTCGCCATTCGATGAGAGCCGCCAGCGCGACGATCGTCCCGCCGCCGACCAGCAGCGCGAGCATGCGGTCGAGGTCGCGCCGTGAGCGCACGACGCTGACGACGAAGTAGATGACGAGCAGATAGCTCAGGAAGAACGTGAAGTTCTTGACGACAAGCGAGCTGACCGCGCTCACGCGTTCGACGTTGGCGGCCATCGACAGGAGCATCGACAGGAGGAGCGCGCCGAGCGGAACCTCGAAGCCCGTGCGGCGCCAGCGAACGCGCGGGTCGGCGGCGAGCGCGCAGAACCAGCAGGCGAGGACGAGCGCGATCACGATCCGGTACGGCTCGAGCTCGAAGGGCAGGTTGCCGCTGACCGTGTAGCGCCGGATCGGCACGAACAGGATCACGACGAGGATTGCCCCGAGCAGCGTTGGCCATGCAAGCAGCACGCGCTGGTAGGAGACGAGCACGAGGCCGGCGACCGCGACGCCGAGCACGAGGTTTGCCTGGCCGTCCACCACGACCAGCGCGCCGATCAGCAGCAGCGACAGCGCCAGGAAGATCCAGAGCCGGCGCTCGGGCCGGCCGTCGAACCCCGTGGCGGCCGGGTCGGCCGTCTCCACGAGGGCCGGCGGTGTCACCGGTCCGGCCGGCTCCGGAAGGCGGGCAGGACGATTGCTCCTCGGCCTGCCGCCGCTTCGTCCGCGTCCGGCGCCTCGTCGACGTCCTCGTCGAGCACCCAGTCGAGATCGACGCTCTCGAGGGTGTCGCCCTCACGCCGCGTGCGAAGCATCTCGAGCAGATGCGTCGAGCGCGACGGTGCCGATCAGGCAGAGCAGGAGCGCGAGGATCGAGCCCGCGTGGGAGGGACGGCCCGTGAGGGTTCCCGCCGATGGGGCATTGACCGTCTGGATCTGAACGCTCTCGTCGGGCGTGATGTCGGCCTTGGCCTGCCGATCCTTCAGCAGCTGGCGGAGCGCGTCGGCGGTATGCGTGTTGAGCGCCTGGGCCCCGGCCGCCGTACCCGCCGTGGTCGTAAGCTGGATGATCGGGAGCACCGGCACACCGGACACGGCGGGCAGCGGGCTCGCGATGATCTGAGTGGCGGACGGCTTCTCCGGGATCAGGCCTCGAGCCTCGTCGGAGACGATAAGGGTGCTGTAGAGGTCCGCGAGCGTCATGAAGCGGCTCGGGTCGGCGAACTCAAGCTCCTTCTCGTTCTCGGCGGGCTGTGGGGTGAGACCGTCCGCAGGGGGCGGCGTCGGCAGCACCGAGCGCCCCTCGGGGAAGCCGACCTGTGTCACGAGGAGCTGTGACTCGCTGCTGTAGGTGGACGACCCGCGCGGCTCGAGGCCGCTCGTCGTGACCTTGTACGAGGCGAACACCGCCAGCAGGATGCCGAGCACGACGCCACCGACGGTCACCCAGCGGTAGCGCCACAGGACGCCTGCATGGCGAGCGAGATCCATGCCGCCAGCGTAGGTCGTGCACGCCCGTAGGTCCCTAGTCCAACGTCGAGGATGAGCCACACCGCCCGAGGGGCAGGCCCTGCGACCGTCGCATCAGCTAAGTTGCCACGGTCGTGGGGGAACTCTTTTCGCGGGCGGCGAGCCTTGCCGCCCTGTTTTTGCTGTTGACTGCTGCATCGGCGTGTGCGGCCGATCGCCGCGTGGCGCCAGGCGGTGCCAACAGCGGTGACTGCCTGTCTTCGCCGTGCGCGAGCCTCGAATACGCCTACGGCCAGAGCGCGGACGGCGACGTCGTACGCATCGAGGCGGGCACCTACGCCGCGCAGGTCGTGCCGAGCGGCTCCAAGCGAGTCACGTTCGTCGGCGCGCCCGGCAACGTGATCCGCAAGCTCGACAACAACGCATCCAACGTGACCTTCGACGGGCTCAACCTCGATGCGGGCGGGGGCACGCCGTCCACCGCTGTGTTGGAGAACCACGGGGAGCCCGGCGGCAGGAACATGACGTTCATGAACGGCCGCATCGGCAACGTCGTGGACCAGAAGGGCGCCGTCCTGGGTGGGACCAACGACACGGCCCCCATGAACGTTGTTTTCGACAACGTCGTATTCCACGACGTGATCCAACAGGGCGCCGAGGTCCACAACGAGTGCGTCTTCTCCCAGACGCCCGGGCTGACGATCCGCAACTCGACCTTCACCAACTGCGCGACGATGGACCTGTTCATCCTGCGCGGCGACTGGTGGGGCCAGCAGCCCTACGGCAACATCACGCTCGAGAACAACGTCTTCGGTCACTCCGTCAACGGCTCGGGCTGGCACTACTACGGGCTCTACTGGAGCAACGACAAGTTCGAGAACGTCCGCGTGGTCAACAACACGTTCGAGAACTCCGTGATCCTCGACAACATCGGTGCCGGCCCGTACTCCGGGGTCTGGGCCAACAACATCGGGGGTGGCTGGTCCTGTCTGCCGGGTGTGACCTACCGCAACAACGTCGGCAAGTCGTGCGGGCCGTCCGACAAGGCCGTGAACCCGGCCGTGTCGTGTTTCCCGCCGGCGTGCAACGCCGGGGCAACCGCTGCGTACAGGTGGGTCAACCCCTCCGCAGGGGACTTCCACTTGCGCGCCGGCTCACCCGCGATCGACGCCGGCAGCCCGGAGTACGCGCCGCGGACCGATCGCGACGGCTGGCTGCGCCTCGGCACTCCCGACGCCGGTGCGTATGAGTTCGGAGCCGGCCCGACTCCCGGTCCCGGCCTGAGGCAGCCCACGTCCCCGGGCGCCGGCAAGGGCAAGCGGCGGCTCAGGTTCCTGTCTCTGCGTCTTCGTCCGCGGGTGATCTGCAAGCACGCGCGACGCCACTGCCCCTCGCGCGCTCGGCTACGGGTCGTCCTGTCCAGGCCCGCCCGCGTCTCGGTCCGGGTGATGCGAGTGCGGCGTGCCCATCGGCCTCGTCGAGTTCGGATGCGCGCCCTCGGCATGGAGCGGCGGCCCGTCACGCGCCTCAAGGCGCGGCACCTGAGGCGGGGTCACTACCGCGTCAGGATCGTCGCTGTCGGACCCAAGGGCGTCGTGAAGATCGCTCGGTCGCGCACGCTGCGCGTCCGCCGATAGCTCAGGACCGCGGAGCGCCGCGCCGCAGCGTGGTCCGCAGGCGCTGCCGCTCCCGAAGGGCGTTCGTCAGGCGCTCGTCGGGACAGCGGGGTGCACGCCTGCCCGCGGCGCCGAAGTAGCCCCACAACATGCCGATCGCGGCGGGCTCCTGACGCGCGCGGTAGAGCGCCCGCAGCGTCAGGTAGGTGGGCCGGTAGCCCATGTACCAGGCAGCGCGCCCGAGGGCGTCGCCCTGATGCAGCGAGCTGAGCTCGCGCCCGCCCTCGGGGCGGTGGTGGCGGAACGGCAGGTCCACGAAGGTGGTCGTCCGCATGCCGCGCAGCTGCACGCTGATCTCGTCGAGGCCGTCCCAGCCCATGCAGGGCTCGAGTGCCTCGAGGTCCGCGAGACACTCGCTCCGGTAGGCACGGGTCGCCCCCCAGACCGTCGTCTCGGCCTTGGTGCGCCGCATCCAGACCCCGTCCTCGAGCTCGTAGCACGTGCCGCTCGCGATCCCAAGTAGCTCGTCGGCTGCGAAGCGGCCGATCAGCTCCTCGAAGAAATCTGGGTCGAAGTCGATGTCGGCGTCCACCTTGACGATCACGTCGACCGGCTCCTCGAGCGAGCGCGTGCCGAGCAGGAAGCCGTCGAGGTCGCGCGCCTTGCGCCGCCCGTCGGCCATACGCTCGTGCGGATCCGCGGCGGGGCGCGTCAGCGCGCGCACCCACGAGTGCTCGTCCGCGAGCTCGGCGAGGATCGCCGGCGTGGCGTCCACCGAGGCGTCGTCGACGACGACCCAGGCAACCGGCCGCAGCGTCTGAGCGGCCAGCGCGGTACCGAGCCGGCCGATGTTGCGCTCCTCGTTTCGAGCAGGTGTGACGACCGCGTAGCGCATCGAGCTCACGCGGCGATCGGCACGCTGGACGGCGAGAGCGCGCGCGGCAGGTACTCGCCGAGCCACAGCTCGAGCATCACCAGTGCGAGCACGAGCTTCGGATTGCCACGGCCGGCACGGAGGTCGGACACCGCACGTTCGACCGCGTTCCGGTCGAGGATGCGCTCGTACGCCGGGTTCTGGTTGAGCAGAACGTCGTTGATCAGGCTCCCCCCGGCGGCCTCCGCCCAGCTCCCGACCGCCTCGTTGAAGAAGCCGCGCTTGCGCTTCGACAGCACGAAGTCCGGGACCTTGCCGCGGGCCGCGAGCCGCAGGACGTGCTTGCCCTGGAGCCGGCGCACCTTGTGTCCGCCCGGGATGCGCGCGCAGAGCTCGACGAGCTCGTGGTCGAGGAACGGGACGCGCACCTCGAGCGAGCAGGCCATCGAGGCGCGGTCGAAGTAGGTGAGCATGTCGTCGACCAGGCCGAGCCTCGCGTCCAGGTAGAGCGCCGCTTCGAGCGGTGCGGCGTTCGGCGCGCCGGTGAGCTTGCCTTCGAGAACCGCGTGCGCGGCGCCCGAGTGCTCCGCGAGCGCGCCGGAGAAGAGGTCGCTTCGGATGTCGTCGTAGACGTATCCGCTCGAGGCGATCAGGCGGGCGGCCGGGTCGGTTGCGTCGAGGGCGTCGGCGAGTCTCCCCGCTCGCCCGGGGGCGCGACGCAGTGTGGCGGTCGCTCCGCGACGAGCCGCGCCGGGCAGCCGCTGCCAGCTGCCGGCGAGCGAAGCGACGCGGTGCTTTCGATAGCCGCCGAAGAGCTCGTCGGCGCCCTGGCCGGTGAGGGCGACAGTCACGTCACGCCGCGCGAGCTCGCAGAGCGGCAGGAAACCGAGCGACGAGAGGTCGGCCAGCGGCTCGTCGAGATGCCAGACAAGACGGCTGAGGTCGCCTGGCTCGGTCCGCATGCGCACCTCGAGCTCGTGGTGCTCGGCGCCCAGCTCGTCGGCGACCCGGCGCGCGTCGGGGAGCTCCGAGTCCTCGCCGGCGAAGCCGACCGCGAAGGTCTTGAGCGGCTCAGACATGTGGCGCGCCATCAGGGCGACGATCAGGCTGGAGTCGAGGCCGCCGCTCAGCATCGCGCCGAGCGGCACGTCGCTCATCAGCCGCAGCCGGACAGACTCGTCGAGCTTGTCGAGCACTATCTGCGCCCACTCCTCGGCGCTATGGCTGGGGTCCGGATCGGGCGCGGGGTAGCGCCACCAGCGCTCGACGCGCAGCTCGCCATCGCCCACGACGAGCCGTTCGCCCGCCTCGAGCTTGCGGACGTCGCGAAGAGGCGTCATCGGCCCGGGCACGTGACCGAGCATCAGGTAGGCCGCGATCGCCTCGGGGTCGAGCTCGTCGCTGACGAGGCCGCTCGCGAGAACGCACTTGAGCTCTGAGCCGAACACGACGACGTCGCCTGTGACCGCGTAGTAGAGCGGCTTGATGCCGAGCCGATCTCGGATCAGGACGCCGCGCCGCTCGGCGCGGTCCCAGGCGGCGACGGCGAACATCCCTCGCAGTCGCTCCGCCAGGTCCGGCCCGTGCTCCTCGTACAGGTGCGGGAGCACCTCGGTGTCACAGCGGCTGCGCAGGACGTGGCCGCGGGCGCGGAGCTCACTGCGGAGGGCGTCGTGGTTGTAGATCTCGCCGTTCTGGGCGGCCCACACGCGCTCACGCTCGCTCGCGAACGGCTGGTGGCCGCCATCGACGTCCACGATCGAGAGCCGTCTCGCGCCCAGCGAGCAGCCGTCGCCGGCCACGAATCCGGCGTCGTCGGGGCCGCGATACGCCATGACGTCGGTCATGGCCCTGAGGACCTGCTCGGGAAGGGGCGGCTCGCCGCGTCCGTCCAGCCGGAAGGCTCCTGCGATGCCGCACATGCCGCCAACGTAGCCAGAGCCGCCCTTCAGCACCCTGGCCGACAGTCCAGGCTCAGTCGCGCCGTGCCGTCATACAGTCGGCTGGAGTGACGCAGGAATTGCCCCACGGAGTCCCGGATCTGCGCGCGCGGGTGATGCGCGGCCTGGCCTGGGTCGCCGCGTCACAGGTGGTCTTCCACATCACGCGCGCAATCGCGGCGATCCTGGTCGCCCGGTTGCTCACGCCGGACGAGTACGGCCTGGCGGCCCTCGCGATCGTGTTCGCGAGCCTGGTGATGATCTTCTCGGACCTTGCGCTCGGTGCGGCGCTCATCCAGCGCCCGAGCCTGAGCGAGCAGGACAAGAACACGGCATTCTGGGTCACGGCCGGGAGCGGGGTCCTGTTCACCATCCTGGGAGTCGCCCTGGCCGGGCCGATCGCCGATCTGTACGGCCAGCCCGAGGCGAAGCCGCTCCTGATGGCGCTCTCCGGAAGCTTCATCATCACTGCGCTCGGCGCGACACAGCTCACGCTGATGATGCGCGAGATGGACTTCCGTCAGACCGAGTTGCTGGGCCTGGCGGGCTCGCTCGTCGGCGCGGCCTGCGGTGTGACGCTCGCCGCCACGGGCGCGGGCGCCTGGGCGATCATCGCCCAGTTCATCGCGGGAGCGATCGTGACCACCCTGCTCGTGTGGCTGCGCTCGTCCTGGTACCCGCGCTTCATGTTCTCGAAGGCGAGCCTGCTCGACCTGGGCGGATTCAGCATCTACATGCTGGGCCAGCGCATCCTCTACTACCTCCAGGTGAACGGGGACCGCTTCCTGATCGGCCGCTTCCTCGGCACCACGGCGCTCGGAACCTACGCGGTCGCCTACAACACGATGCTGGTGCCGGCCAGCAAAATCGGCGGTCCGCTTCAGCGGGTCTTCTCACCGGCCTTCTCGCGCATTCAGGACGAGCCCGAGCGCATCGCGGCCACCTGGGCGCGGGTCGGCCGCATCATCGCCGTCGTGACGGTGCCGATGCTCGGAGGCCTGGTCGTCGTGGCCCCTGATTTCGTCCCGGTCATCCTCGGCAAGCAGTGGACGGAGGCGGTCCCGGTGGTGCAGGTCCTCGCGTGGGTGGGCATCATCCAGGCGATCCAGGCCCTCAACTACGACGTGCTGATGGCGCGCGACCGGACCCGCACGATGTTCCTGTTCTCGCTCATCCTCACGACCTCTCATCTCATCGCGTTCAGCGTCGGCCTCGAGTGGGGAGTGGTCGGTGTCGCGGTTGCCTACGCGATCTCGACCACGCTCATCGAGCCGTACCAGACCGTTCTCGCCGCCCGCTGCCTCGGGGTGTCGCCGATGGTGTTCTTCCGAGCGCTGGCGGGCGTGTTCCAGGCGGGCTTCGTCATGTGCGCCATCGTGCTCGCGGTCCGAGTCTCACTGGTGGACGCCGGCGTGCCGCCAGCGCTGCGCCTGTTCATCTGCGTGGCGGTCGGCGCGGTCGCGTACGCGGGCCTGGCCGCTTGGCGTGTGCCGGAGATCGCCGCCGAGGTGCGCGGGGTGCTTCGTCGCAGGCGCGGTGCCACCCCGCCCATCGCGCCCGCGGCCGCTGCCGCCGAGCGCTGATGCCGACGCGCCTGAGCTAGCCCGAGCCGCCGGGGCTGGGGACATCCTGGCGCTCGAGCCTCGCCAGGCAGGTGGCGATCAGCTCGCTCTCGTTCAGCGTCCGGATGACGACGCCGACGCGTCTGGCGGTTGTGGCCATCGCAGTTGACGTACCGGCGCGGCGCGGCGGATCCTGCAAACCATCTAGCCGTTCGACTAGGGGTCACCCCGATGACGGCTCCGAACGGCCCTACGATCGCAGCATGGAACAGCTTCCCGGGAACTCCGGCTCGTCCGACGACGGAATCGCCGTCGTCGTCCTGACGCACAATCGCCTGCATCTCCTGCAGAAGTGCGTGGACAACGTGCTCAGCAACACATCCGACGCCACGCGCGAGATCGTGATCTGGGACAACGCCTCGACGGACGGCACCGGGGACTACCTGGCATCGCTGAACGACCCGCGCATCCGCACGATCACGAGCTCCGAGAACGTCGGCCAGAACGGGTACGCGCGCGCCTTCCGCGAAACGACCTCGCCGTACATGGTCGAGCTCGACGACGACGTGGTCGCTGCGCCGGCCGGCTGGGACGCGGTGCTGCGCGACGCGTTCGTCAAGCTGCCCAAGGTCGGTTTCCTGGCGGCCGATCTGGAGGATGACCCGAACGACGAGGCGTCGCGGTTTCGCCATCAGGTGCGCCCGCATGAGTACACGCTCGTCGAGGAGAATGGCGTGCGCCTGCTCACGGGCCCGGCCGGCGGTGGCTGTGCGATGACGTCGCGGGACCTGAACAAGCGTGCGGGTGGCTTCCAGGAGAAGAAGAACGAGGTCTTCTGGCTCGAGGACGCCGCCTACATCGAGGACATCCAGCGCCTCGGCTACAAGGCGGCTGTCTTGGCGGACCTCAGGGTTCACCACACGGGCGGCCCGTACTACTCCGCGATCCCCAAGGAGAAGGCGGAGTACTGGCGGCGCTACTGGGCCGGCAAGGCCCGTCGCGAGCGTGTCAAGGGGATCCTCGTGCGCGTGCCGTTCGTGCGCCGGCTGAACGAGCGGTTCGGCTGGTTCGTGGCGCCCTCGAAGTAGAGAGCCAACCTATACGGGCGCATAGTGCCCGCGAGGATGGTCTCGGCATAGGTTGAGCCCATGCGCATACTCATCACGGGCGGCGCGGGCTTCGTGGGCTCACACCTGGCCGACGAGCTTCTCAGCCGCGGCCATCGCGTCCACGCCCTCGACGACCTGTCGACGGGCGCCATCGACAACGTCCGGCACCTGAAGTCGAACCCGGCGTTCGAGTACACGATCGAGTCGTGCAACAACGCACCGGTCGTGGGCGAGCTCGTCGATTCCGCGGACGTCGTCTACCACCTGGCCGCCGCGGTCGGCGTCGAGCTGATCGTCGAGAGCCCGGTGCGCACGATCGAGAACAACGTCCACACCACCGAGGTCGTTCTCTCCGCCGCCAGCAAGAAGAAGAAGCCGGTCTTCGTGGCCTCGACGAGCGAGGTCTACGGCAAGAGCACAGCCCTGCCCTTCCGCGAAGACGGCGACCTCCTGCTCGGCCCGACCTTCAAGGGCCGCTGGTCGTACGCCTGCTCCAAGGCGATCGACGAGTTCCTCGCGCTCGCCTATTGGAAGGAGAAGGGGCTTCCCACCGTCATCGGGCGGATGTTCAACACCGTCGGCCCGCGCCAGACGGGCCGCTACGGCATGGTGGTTCCCAACTTCGTTCGTCAGGCGCTGGCCGGACAGCCGATCACCGTCTTCGGCGACGGCACGCAGAGCCGCTGCTTCGGCCACGTGCACGACGTCGTGCGCGCGCTCGCCACGCTGATGGAGCGCGACGATCTCTACGGCGAGGTCTTCAACATCGGCAGCGAGGCCGAGATCACGATCAGGGGCCTCGCGACGAGGGTCCGCGAGCTCGTCGGGTCCGATGCCCCGATCGAGTACGTCCCGTACGACGAGGCGTACGAGGAGGGCTTCGAGGACATGCACCGTCGCGTGCCGGACATCGGCAAGATCCGCAGCGCCCTTGCCTGGGAGCCGACCAAGTCGCTCGACGACATCATCCTCGACGTGAAGCAGCAGCAGCTCGAGTCGAGCCGGCTCGGCGCGCTCGCCGCCTAGGGCAGCCGGGACCAACTTCGGCCACAGTTCGTTGCCCCGGCCGGAACCCAGGCATAGGTTCGGTCACGTGGTTCGGCCCGGACTCGCACGGATTCTGCTGCTCGCATGTCTATGCCTGCTGGGAGCCCTTGCTCCCGCCGCCGGCGCTCAGACCCGCCTCGGCCCCGACGCGCTCGAGCCGGGACTGCCGTCGGTTGATCTCGCCGCGCTCGACGTGGTGCCGCCCGGGTTCGAGGAGACGGTCCTCTGGAGCGGTCTCACGAACCCCACCGCGGTGCGCTTTGCGCCGGACGGCAGGGTCTTCGTGGCCGAGAAGTCGGGCGTCATCAAGGTCTTTGACAACGTCAACGACCCGACCGCGGCGGTCTTCGCCGACCTCAGCACCAAGGTCCACAACTTCTGGGACCGCGGCCTCCTGGGCCTGGCGGTCGACCCGCAGTTCACGACAGGCCGGCCGTTCGTCTACGCCCTCTACACGCACGACGCCATGCCCGGCGGCACGGCGCCGCGCTGGGGCGATGGCTGCCCGACGCCTCCGGGGGCGACGGGCGACGGCTGTGTCGTCACCGGCCGGCTCTCGAAGCTGAGCGCCGGCGGCGTCGAGCAGGTCCTGATCGAGGACTGGTGCCAGCAGTACCCGAGCCATTCGGTTGGCACCGTGGCCTTCGGCGCCGATGGCGCGCTCTACGTGAGCGCCGGGGACGGCGCGAGCTTCAACTTCCCGGACTACGGCCAGGACGGCAGCCCCGTCAACCCGTGTGGCGATCCGCCCGGAGGGGTGGGAGGGAGCATGGACCCGCCCACGGCCGAGGGCGGCGCCCTGCGCAGCCAGGACCTGAGGACGAGTGCCGACCCGACGAGCCTCGACGGGACCGTCCTGCGCGTCAACCCGGACACCGGCGCCGCGATGCCCGACAACCCGAACGCGGGCAGTGCGGACGCCAACCTGCGCCGGATCATCGCCAACGGCCTGCGCAACCCGTTCCGCTTCACGATGCGCCCGGGGACGAACGACCTCTGGCTCGGCGACGTCGGCTGGAACTCGTGGGAGGAGATCAACCGCGTGCAGAGCGCGGCCGCGCCGGTCGAGAACTTCGGCTGGCCCTGCTACGAGGGCAACGGGCGGATGTCGTCGTACGACAACCTGAACCTCAACATCTGCGAGAACCTCTATTCGGCCGGCGCGGCGGCCCACAGCCAGCCGGTCTACACCTACAACCACGGTGACCGGGTCTCTACGGAGACCTGCCCGACCGGCGGCTCCGCCATTGCGGGCCTCGCCTTCTACAACGGCGGCACGTTCCCGAGCGCCTACAACAACGCGCTGTTCTTCGCCGACAACACGCGCGACTGCATCTGGGTGATGTTCGCGGGCTCGAACGGCCTCCCGGATCCCGCCAATCGGCAGGTGTTCATCAACCAGGCCGCCAACCCGGTGGACATCCAGGTCGGCCCGGGCGGGGACATCTACTACGCCGACTTCGACGGGGGAACCATCCGGCGGGTCCGCTCGCTCGCGGGCAACCACGCGCCGAGCGCCAACGCGGCAGCGACGCCCACGAGCGGCCAGGCGCCGCTGACGGTCAACTTCGACGGGAGCGGCTCGACTGATCCCGACAACGACGCGCTCAGCTACGCCTGGGACCTCGACAGCGACGGCGCCTTCGACGACTCGACGTCCGCCCAGGCGAGCTTCACCTACACGCAGACGGGCAACCACCAGGCACGGCTGCGGGTGCGCGACCCGAGCGGTCTCGAGGACATCGACACGGCCACGATCAACGTGGGCTCGCCCCCGACGCCGACGATCGCGACGCCGGTCGCGGGGACGACCTGGGCGGTCGACGACGAGATCGGCTTCTCCGGCTCGGCCACGCGCGCGGGCGGCGGGTCGGTACCGGACAGCGGGCTCAGCTGGACCGTCATCCTCAACCACTGCTCGGCGCTCGTCCCGAACAACTGCCACGAGCACGAGATCGAGACCTTCTCCGGCCCCTCGGGGTCGTTCGACGCGCCTGACCACCCGTATCCGTCGTACTTGTCGCTCGAGCTGAAGGCGACCGACGGCGGTCTCAGCAGCACGGTCTCACGCCGGCTCGACCCGAAGACCGTGAACCTCACGTTCGAGACCGAGCCGGCGGGCCTGCAGCTGTCGGTCGGCAGCGAGGAACAGGCCGGCCCGTTCACGCGGACGGCCATCCAGGGGTCGACCGTCGGGCTGATCGCGCCTCCGCAGCAGGAGGCGGGCGGCAAGACCTACAACTTCAGCTCGTGGTCGGACGGCGGCGCCGCCGCGCATAACGTGATCGCCGGGACCACACCCGCCACCTACCGCGCCAACTACGCCGAGGCCGTCTGCGCCCCCGGCGCGAACCTGGTCGGCGCCTGGGGCTTCGACGAGGCGAACGGCGCGTCGGTCACGACGCGTCTGGCCGCGGCAACACTGGCTCCATCAGCGGCGCCGCGCGGACCAGCTCGGGCAAGTTCGGGTCTGCGCTGAGCTTCGACGGCGTCAACGACATGGTCACGGTGGCTGACAGCGCCTCGCTGGACCTGACCTCACGCGCCACGCTCGAGGCATGGGTCAACCCGAGCGCGCTCGGCAGCGCCTGGCGCACCGTCATGCTGAAGGAGCAGCCTGGCCAGCTCGTCTACGCGCTGTACGCGAACAACGACCTGAGTCGCCCGGCGGGGCACCTGTTCACCACGGGCGACCTGTTCACGAACGGCACTGCGCCGCTCGCGCTGAACACGTGGTCGCACCTGGCGATGACCTGGGACGGGACCACCCAGCGGCTGTTCGTGAACGGCAATCAGGTGGGCTCGAGGGCGCTCGGCGGCTCGATCGTCCCCAGCGCGGGCGCGCTGCGGTTCGGCGGCAACAGCGTCTGGGCGGAGTGGTTCGCAGGCAGCCTCGATGAGATCCGCGTGTACGACCGCGCGCTGACCCAGGCGCAGCTGCAGGCCGACATGAACGCTCCTGTCAGCTGCGGCGGCCCGCCGCCCCAACCGGCCCTGACGGTCTCGCCGGGCACGATGTCCTTCACGGCGACGCAGGGCGGTGCAGGCCCGCCGGCCCAGAACATCGCGGTGACCAACACCGGCGGCGGCAGCCTCGACTGGACGGCGAGCGAGTCCGTGCCCTGGCTGTCAGTCAGCCCGCAGAGCGGCACGGCGCCCGGGAGCATCGCGGTGACGCCTTCGATCGCCGGCCTGGCGCCCGGCACGTACACGACACAGGTGACCGTGACGGCCGCCGGTGCCACGGGCTCGCCGAAGACGGTCGACGTGTCACTCACGGTGAACCCGGCGCCGCCGGTGCTCGCCGTCTCGCGCACGACCATGGCGTTCACCGCCACCCAGGGCGGCGCGAACCCGTCGGCGCAGAGCTTCGACGTGACGAACACCGGCGGAGGGACGATCAACTGGAACGCCACCGAGTCGGCCTCCTGGCTCTCGCTCAGCCCCGCCAGCGGCACGGCACCGAGCACCGTTACCGCCACACCGTCGATCGCCGGCCTGGCACCGGGCACGTACACGACGCAGATAAGCGTCAGCGCGGCGGGCGTGAGCGGCTCGCCGAAGACAATCGATGTGACCCTCACGGTCAACCCGTCGACTCCGGTCTTGGCCGTCGCCCCGGCCACGCTCTCCTTCAGCGGCACCCAGGGAGGAGCCAATCCGGCGGCCCAGACGGTCAACGTCACAAACGGCGGCGGAGGCACCCTCACCTACAGCGCATCGGATGACCAGCCGTGGCTCAGCATCTCGCCCGCGGGCGGCACCGCGCCCGGCGCCCTATCGGCTACGGCCAACATCACAGGTCTCGCACCCGGCACGTACACCGGCACGATCACCGTGACCGCGGCGGGGGCGTCGGGATCGCCGAAGACGGTGAGCGTGACCTTGAACGTCGCGAGCGCGCCCCCGGCCGGCACCGCGCCGGTTGGCGCCTGGGGATTCGATGAGGCGAGCGGCCCGTCGGTCGTGGACGCCTCGGGGCGCGGCAACAACGGGACGATCGCGGGCGCGACTCGGACAACCTCTGGGCGCTTCGGCTCGGCGCTGACCTTCGACGGCGTCAACGACTGGGTGACCGTGCCCGACAGCGCGTCGCTCGACCTGTCGAACCGGGCGACACTCGAGGCGTGGGTGAACCCGAGCGCGCTCGGCAGCGCGTGGAGGACGGTGTTGCTCAAGGAGCAGCCTGGCCAGCTCGTCTACGCGCTGTACGCCAGCAACGACATCGCCCGGCCGTCCGGCCACCTGTTCACCAGCGGCGACCTCTTCTCGAACGGCAACGCGGCCCTTCCACTCAACACCTGGTCGCACCTCGCGCTGACGTGGGACGGGACGACGCTGAGGCTGTTCGTCGGCGCCAACCAGGTTGCGTCACGCACGCTCACCGGCACGCTCGTCAACAGCACCGGCGCCCTGCGCTTCGGGGGCAATGGCGTCTGGCCGGAGTGGTTCGCAGGCCGGCTCGACGAGATTCGCGTGTATGACCGGGCGCTCACGCAGACAGAGCTGCAGGCCGACATGCTCGCGGCGGTCGCGGGAACCGGTGTCGCCAGGGCCACGGGCGCTGCACGCTCCGGGCCCGCGGCCCGCGCACAGGCGGGGGCGCGCAGAAAGGCCGCTCGTCGCACACGAGCCGGGGGCCGGCGCGCACGGATCGACCGCATTCGCAACCCGGGCGCCTTCCCGCGCTTCACGGGCCTCACCCGTCACACCGCCAAACAGCGGCCCTGACCTAGCCGATCGGGCAGTCCGGTGCTGGCCGGCCCGGCTTAGGCTCGTTCCATGAACGTCGGAATCGTCGGACTCGGGTACGTGGGCCTGCCGCTCGCGGTCTCCTTTTGCGAAGCGGGCCACAACGTGGTGGGGGTCGACGTCGACCCGCGCAAGATCGGCGCCCTGAAGGCTGGGGAGAGCTATATCGAGGATGTCTCGCCCGAGCGGCTCGCCGCGATGGCGGACAGCTTCTTCCCGACGCTGCGCGTGGCCGAGCTGTCGCGCTGCGAGGCGGTCATCATCGCGGTGCCGACGCCGCTGACACGCAACCGCGAGCCGGATCTGGGCCCGCTGGTTGCGGCCACCAAGGCGATCGCCGGCGTGCTTCAGCGTGACCAGCTCGTGGTGCTGGAGTCGACGACCTACCCGGGCACCACCCGCGAGCGGCTCGTCCCGCTGCTGGAGGAGGCGGGCCTCGCGGCCGGCATCGAGTTCAGCCTCGCCTTCTCCCCGGAGCGCGTCGACCCGGGCCGCACCGACTACACGATGCGCAACACCCCGAAGGTCGTCGGCGGGCTCACCGAGGCCTGTCGCGAGCGTGCCGTCGCTCTCTACTCGGAGATCTGCGACCACGTCGTCCCGGTCTCGACGCCGGAGGTGGCCGAGCTGACCAAGCTGCTCGAGAACGTCTTCCGGTCGGTGAACATCGCGCTCGTCAACGAGCTCGCGATGCTCTGCGACCGCATGGGCATCGACATCTGGGAGGTCGTGAACGCGGCGTCCACCAAGCCGTACGGGTTCATGCGCTTCGACCCCGGGCCCGGCATGGGCGGCCACTGCCTTCCCGTCGATCCCTTCTACCTGTCCTGGCGAGCGCGCGAGTTCGGCTCGCCCACCGACTTCATCGAGCTCGCGGGCGAGGTCAACCAGGCCATGCCGCGCTTCTGCGCGGACAAGGTGGGCCGCGCCCTGAACGAGCACGCCAAGCCGGTTCGCGGCTCGCGCGTGGCGCTCCTGGGCGTCTCCTACAAGGCGGGCGTCGGCGACATGCGCGAATCGCCCGCCCTCAAAATCATCCAGCTGCTCGGGGACGCCGGCGCCGAGATCGTCTACCACGACGATCACGTTCCGGAGCTCCCGGAGTTCGGGCTCGCGTCCGTGTCGCTGGAGGACGCGCTCCACGAGTGCGACGTCGCCGTCGTCGTAACGGCCCATCCCGGCCTCGACGTCGACCTCGTCCTCGAGCGGGCGCCCCTCGTGGTCGACTTCCGTGGGATTACGCCGGGGAGCGGAGTTCCCAACCTCGTCCGTCTCTGAGGCCGAGGATGACCGCCCCTCCCCGCGGCGCGTACGGATTCCGGCTCGAGGGAGTCGAGGCCGCGCACCCCCTCCTGGTGCCGGCTGAACCCGACTGGCCGGCGCTTCGCCTCGCCGCGCAGCTCGGGTTCGACTCGGGTGAACCCGAGCAGATCTCAGAGGACAGCGCGCGCCTGCGCCTGCCCTTCGGCGGCAGCGCCGACGTGGACTGGGCGCGAGGCGACGTGATGTTCACCCTGCGTCGCCGTGCCGCGGCCGGCGAGCTCGTGCACCCCCACCTCGGTCCGGTGGCGGCCTTCGGCTCGCAACGCCGCGGCCGCGAGAGCTTTCACGCCGGAGCCGTCGTGCTCGGCGACGGCGCCTGGGCGGTGATGGGCGCCAAGGGCGCCGGGAAGAGCACCCTGCTCGCCTGGCTTGCCCTGAGCGGCCACCGGGTGCTGGTCGACGACGTGCTCGTGGTCGACGAGGAGTGCCGTGCGCTCGCCGGCCCGCGCGCCATCGACCTGCGCGAGGGCGCTGCGCGTGGCTTCGGGGTGGGGGAGCCGATCGGGGCACCACCCCGGAGGCGTTACCGGATGCTGATCGGCGCCGTGCCGGCGAGTGTGCCGCTGCGGGGCTTCATCCGCCTCGCATGGGGCGATGTGCCGACGGTCGTCCGCGTGCCCGTGGCGTGGCGGCCCGCGGCGCTCGCCTCGTGCCGCGCGGTGCGTCTGGCTCCGCGCGACCCGAACGTGCTCGTCCAGCTCAGCGCGTTGCCGATGGTCGAGCTGCGGCGGCCGCGCGAGTGGGAGCAGGCGGCGGACGCCGCCGAGCGCCTGCTGGACACGCTCGCCGTCTGACGGGCGTCAGGCCGACAGCGCAGTGACCGCCGCGGCGGGCTCCGGCGCGGGAACCAGGCGCGGGCGCGGACGCCCGGGCGCGCTCGTGTGCACGAAGCGGCTCGCCTCGGTGCGGTTCGACACGCCGAGCTTGCGGTAGATGTTCGACAGGTGGAACTTCACCGTCTGCTCGGTCACCCACAGCTGCTTGCCGATCGTGGCGTTCGTGAGGCCGTCCGCGACGAGCGTGAGGATCTCGCGCTCGCGCGCGGTCAGATCCTCGTTCGCTGAGAGCGGCTGGGCTCCCTCGACCACTGCGGCCGGCAGGGCGCAGACGATGTTGCGGTTCACGATCTCGCGGATCAGCGTGCCGAGGCTCGGCAGGTGCGCTGACTTCGAGATGCACGCGTCGACACCGGCGCCGAGCGCACGGCCGACCCAGTCGTCATCCATCCGCATCGTGAGCAGCAGGATGGTTGCCGCGGGGGCCTCCTCCCGGCACTCGCGGATGCGCTCCAGCGCGTGCTCCGAGTTCTGCATCTCGTCGACGAGGACGATGTCGGGCTGCGACTGGGCGATCGGCCGGCGGATCGAACCGCGGCCGTCGACCTTGCCGAGCATCTTGAGCCGGGCGGTGTTCTTCAGAGCCATCCGGATGGTCTCGACGACAAAAGAGCTGTCAGCGACGATCACGACGCTGTTCATGACAAAGAAATCCCCTCATGGTGTGCAGAGAGCGCGCGCCGGACCCATTCCTGACGCACTGGACCAACGGCTGGGGTTGCTCATTTCTTTTTCATCCTTTTGAGCGGATGCCCGCCTTGCGCGCGCGTGGAAGAGAGCGAGGCGCGTTGATAGGGGGATGCCAAGCGAGAATCGGACCACCGCGAACGCCCCTGCCGCGGCAGCCCTGATCGCCGCCGCGCTCCTGCCCGCGCTCCTCACGATCTACTTCTCGTTCCAGAGCGGCGGCTATTTCCCGGGCGCGCCGGCGCTGGTGGCGGCGCAGCTCGCGCTCCTGGTCGCGCTGCGCATCGCGATCGGCCGGCGGCCGCTCGAGGGCGTGAGCGCCGGCGTGCTGGTCGCCATCGTCGCGCTCAGCTGCTTCGCGGCGTGGGTGCTCGCGTCAACGGAATGGTCGGATTCGCCGGCGCGGGCGGTTCCCGAGTACGTCCGCGTGCTCGCCTACCTGCTCGCGCTCGCGCTCTTCGGGAGTCTCCCGTTCTCGGCGCGCCGGGTGCGCTGGATGGCGTATGCGCTCGCCGCCGGGAGCTTCGGAGTGTGCGCGGTGGCGTTCCTGTCGCGCACGATGCCGGACCTGATCAGCGGCATCGGCGAGCTGCAGCCGAGCCGCCTCTCGTACCCGCTCGACTATTGGAACACGCTCGGCCTGCTCGCCGGGCTCGGCGTGATCCTCTGCGGGCACCTCGCCTGTGCCTCGCGCGACCACTGGACGGCTCGCGTGGCAGGCGCGGCGGCCGTCCCGCTCCTCACAGCCACGCTCTATTACACGTTCTCGCGCGGCGCGACCTGGGCGACGCTCGCCGGGGTCGCGGTGTACGTCGTCGTGGGCCGGCCGCGCGGCCTCCTCGCGGGCGCGCTCGCCACGGTGCCGCCGACGATCGTCACGCTGATGGCGATCAACCCGGCGAGCGAGCTGACGTCGAAGCCGAGGTTCGCGCCCGACACGATCGCCACGGGCCACAGGACCGCGCTCATCGTGCTCGGTTGCATGCTGGCGGCCGGCGCCATTCGCGCCGTGACGCTGCGTCTCGACTCCGGGTTCGAGCGCTTCAGCATGCCGTCGCACCTGCGCCGGACCGCGCTGATCGGCGCGGGCGTCGCGACCGTCGTCGTCGCCCTCGCGGCGTCGGCCGCCCTGCACGTCCCCGACGTGGTCGCGGACAAGTACCGGGACTTCAACTCCGACGACGCACGGGTCGGTGACTCCGGCTCGTCGCGCCTGCTCAGCGGCAGCGACAACGGCCGCCGCGACCACTGGGAGGTCTCCGTCGCCGCGCTCGAGCGCGAGCCGCTCCGCGGTGACGGCGCGGGCAGCTACGAGGCCGATTGGACACGAGACCGAGAGTCGGCGCTCGACATCCACGACGGGCATTCGCTCTACCTGGAGACCCTCGGCGAGCTCGGCATCGTGGGCTTGGCCCTGCTGCTCGTCTGCCTGGTCGTGCTGCTCGGCGGCTTCGCCGCGCGGGCGCGGGGGCCGAACCGAGCGCTGTTCGCCGCGCTGCTCGGGGCGGGGGTGGCGTGGGCGCTCGCGTCGGCGGTCGACTGGAACTGGGAGATGCCCGCGGTCACGATCTGGCTGTTCGCCTTCGGTGGCGCGGCGCTCGCGCGATCGCGTCAGGAGCGCCCTCGTCAGGAGGCGGACCAGCCCGCCGCCCGCGGCGGGATCCGGGTGGGCCAGATCGCGCTGCGCTGCGCGGGCGTGGCCGCCTGCCTGGCGGTCGCGATCCTGCCTGCGCGGCTCGCCGTCTCCGAGGCCCACTACGAGCGTTCGCTCGACAGCCTCGCGGCCGGGGACTGCGCCGACGCCGCCTCGGAGGCCGACGCCGCCGTGGACGCCCTGGGATCACGGGCCGCGCCGTACCACGTGAGGGCATGGTGCGAGCTGCAGGACGCCCGCTACGGCGCCGCGGCGCAGGATCTCGAGGAGGCACTTCGAAACGATCCGGACAACTGGGCGCTCGTCCAGGCGCTGGCCGTGGCGCGGGCCCGTGCAGGGCTCGACCCGCGGCCCGCGGCGCGTCGCACTGCGGCGCTGAACCCGCTCGGGGAGCTCTCGGTGGCGACCCGCGACGCCCTCCGCGGTGAGCGCCCAGCCAGGTGGCAGCGGGCGGCGAGCAGCCTCGAGGTGACGCTTCCGGAGTCCGGCGATCGCTGAGGCTGAAAAAGGGTTGAACCGCCTGGATCCCCCACGTTTTCAGGGCTACATTCGACTCGTGGGACCAGTTTCCAAGATCGTCGCCGTGTGCCTGTCGGCGGTCGTCCTTGCGGGCGGCATCGTGCTGAGCGCAGCGGCACGCGGCGGCCACTCGGGCGGTGACTCGGGCAACCATCAGTACGGCAGCAAGCCGGCCTGCAAGCAGCACAAGGAGGGCAAGCGCGGCAAGAAGAGCGCGCATAGCTCCCGCTACGGCTACGCCACGGACTGCCCGAAGTACAAGCCCCACCACAAGAAGAACCCGCGCTACGCGCGCTGACGCGTAGCGCCCGGACTGCATTCGTACGACCCGCGGAAAGCCCGGGCCACCCCGGCCGTTGACACATCGAATGGCCTGCACCCACGACACCTACCGGACGTTCGACTCGCACTACGACTTCCGGCGCGGCGTGCTCGTCTACTACTGGCGCTGTGAGAGCTGCCAGGCGCGCCTCGAGGAGGCCACGAGGCTCGACTACCGGCCGAGCTTCGATCCGGGCGGGAACGACAAGTTCCGCGTCCAGACGGCGAGCTGAGCGGCCTCAGGCCGCTTCGAAGACGCTCACGCCGTCCCGATCGACCTCACGCACCGCTCCTGCATTCGTCAGCACGTCCACGTGTCCGAGGATCTCGGAGAGCGTCAGATAGGCCTGCGTGACCGCGATGTTGCCCCACAGCGCCTGCGCCAGCTCGTGCGCGGAGCGCGGCCGCTCGGCGATCAGGCGCTCGATCTTGGCCGCCCGGCGCTCGTGCAGCGAGAAGCGCTCGTCGATCAGCGCGCGATGGTCCGCGATCGGGTCACCGTGGCCGGGCAGCACCAGGTCGAGGTCCATCTCGCGGGTCGTACTCATCGAGTCGAGATAGATGACGAGCGACTGCGGGCGCTCGCCCGAGCCGTCCAGCGGGCGGGTCATCAACGGGTTCGAGGAGATATGCGGCAGCAGGTGATCGCCCGCGATCAACATCCTGCGCTCGCGGTCGTGAAAAAGCGTGTCGCTCGGGCTGTGACCGGGCCGGTGATGGACCTCGAGCACGCGGTCGCGGAAGCGCATCTCGTCGCCGTCACTCAAGACGCGCGTGATCTCGGCGGGCGCTCCCCAGGCTCGGTACGCCCGCGTGACGGAGCGCAGGGCGCTGGCCACGTCCGGGGGGATGCCGTGGCGCAGCATCATGTCGTAGGCGAAGTCGTCGTCTGCCTGGGCCTCGCTCGAGTAGTTCTCGACGAACGGCACCGCCACGTCGAGCGCCGCGACCTCCGCGCCGGCATGGCGTGCGACGAGCGACACGAGGCCCAGGTGGTCGATGTGCTGGTGGGTCAGGATCACGAGCTCGATGTCCTCGAGCCGGTGACCGAGCTCGGCGATTCCACGCTGCAGGACGTCGAACGATGTCCCGGAGTTCGGCCCCGCGTCCACGAGCGTCAGCGGGTCGTCCTCGATCAGGTACACGTTGACCCGGCCGACCGCGAACGGGGTCGGGATCGCGAGGCGGTGGATGCCCACCTCGGCGGCCGGGGCGAAGGGATCGTCAGGTGTCGTGCGAGCATCCATCGCCGTTTCGACACTAGCGCGCAAGTAGGGCCACCTTTCATCCGTTCTTCATACGGACGTGGTCCACGGGTTCTCCAGAGCTGTGCCGATCTCAGGGCTGTTGACGCTCGTGCTGACGCTTGCCGCGGCAGCACCGTCGGCGGCGCAGCCGAGCGCCGACTTCACGGTGCCGAGCCTCGTTGTGGCGGGCGTGCCGGTGAGCTTCAGCTCGACCTCAGTGCCGTCCGAGGGCGACACGATCAGCACCACCGTCTGGTCCTTCGCCGACGGAACCGCGGCCGGCCAGACAGTCGAGCACACCTTCGGCTCTCCGGGCATCGCGACGGTCACGCTGACCGTAACCGACGGCACCGGTCCGGCAGAGATCAGCAAGCCGGTGACCGTGCTGCCGCCGCCCGTCGCCTCGTTCATCTTCACGCCCGTGCCCCCGGTGGCGGGGCGCCCGGCGAGCTTCGCCTCGACGGCGAGCGCGGTGCCCGGCTACTCGATCAGCTCGTTCGACTGGGACTTCGACGCGAACGGGCTCTTCGACGCGAGCGGAGAGAACGTGCAGCACACCTTCCCGAGCGGCGGAGAGCATGTCGTGCGGCTGCGAGTTCTGGACGGCAGCGGCGTGAGCGCGGAGCTGACGCGGCGCATCAGGGTCAACGCGCCACCCGGGGTCTCCTTCACGGTGTCACCGGGCGAGGTGGTTGCCGGAGAGCAGGTCACGCTCGTCTCGACCTCGGAGGACGCCGAGGGACCGCTCGTCGAGCAGGCCTGGGACCTGGACGGCGACGGCGACTTCGACGACGCGTCGGGCAGCTCGGTGAGCGGGATGTTCACGAGCGCCGGCCGTCACTCGGTCGCGCTGCGGGTGACTGACGCCGACGGAGCGAGCAGCACCCGGGCCCGCGCGATCACCGTCCGCGCCCCCGACCGCCCGAGCACCGGGACCGGCGCCGGTCCGGACGTGACCCCGCAGGCGCCCTTCATGAAGCTGATGACTCCCTTCCCGGTGGTGCGGCTCGCCGGCGAGGTTGTGCGCAACGGGGCCCGCGTGCAGACGCTCAGCGTGCGCGCGCCCGCCGGCGCACAGGTCGTCGTCCGCTGCCGCGGCGCCCGCTGCCCGGACGACCGTCTCACGAAGCTGAGCGCGCGCAAGCCCGTCCGCTTCCGCTCGCTCGAGCGCTTCCTGCCGGCGGGCACGAGCCTCTCCGTGCTCGTCCGGCGCGGCGACCAGATCGGCAAGTACACGCGCTTCCAGATCCGGCGCGGGCGGGTGCCCAAGCGCACCGACGGCTGCCTCTATCCCCGCGCAGCGGCAGGAGTGAGATGCCCGGCCGACTGAGAAAAGCCGCGATCGGAAGCGCCTGCGTGCTGGCGCTCGGGCTCTCCTTCGTGGTCGCCCGCGCGGGCGGCGAGCCGCAGGCGGACGATCCGGTCGTGCCCGTTATCCCCGCGACGAAGCCGGCGGCTGAGACGACGACCTCCCAGCTCGGCCAAGCGCACGGCCTGCCGGCGCTCGCGCCCGCGCGCCCGAAGCCGCGCCAAGCGCCGGGCCGCGACGCCCAAGGCTTCTGCGGCGCCGCCCCCGGCGCCCGCAGCGCCCGCACCGGCCGCGCCGGCGCCCCCGTCCCAGCCGGCCTACACACCGCCACCGGTCCCCGTGACGCCGGCGCAGCCGCGGCCGGCTCCGCCGCCCACGCCCCCGCAGCCCGATCCGTCGCCCCCCGTCTACTTCGACGACTCCGGCTGATGTCTGACGCCCGCGCGGAGAAGCTCGCTCACGCCATCCGCGCGCGGGTGTCGATCAACCAGCCCAGCCTGGTGCCGGCCCGCGTGGTGAGGGATGGCGCCGGACGGCTGCGCATCCAGCTGCAGCGCCTGGACGACCCGACGCTCGCCGAGCTGCTCGCCGCCGGGGAGGTCTCGCGCAAGGACGGCGTGCGGATCGTCTACAGCGTCGCGGCGGCGGTCGAGGCGTTGCGCCGCGCCGGGCTCGTCGCACGTGACCTGAGGCCGGGGCGCATCCACTTCAGCGCTGAGCGCGGCGCGGTCCTCGCCGACACGGGCGTGCCGCTCGAGCTGATGCCGCGGACACTCCGCCCGGGCGATCCCGAGGCCGCCTTCCGCTCACCGGAGGAGCGCGCGGGTAAGCCGATCGGCGCGCGCAGCAACGTGTACTCGCTCGGCGTGCTGCTGCGTGCGGTGCTCGACCGGCCGGTCAGCTCGGGGCTGCCCAAACAGGTCGAGATGGTGATCGCGCGGGCCACCGCGACCGATCCCGAGCGGCGCTACGCGGGGCCCAGGGACTTCATCATCGCCGCGGTCAAGGCCCTCGGGCTGCAGATCCGCCAGCGCCCCGGCGGCGGCACCGAGTTCGTCCGCGTGCCGCCGGAGGCTCCGGCCGCGGCGCAGCCGCAGCCGCCCAAGCCACCCAGGCCGGTCCAGCGGCGGAAGGCTCCGAGCGCGTCGGGGCCGCCGCACCCCGAGCCCGCGCCGGAGCCGGCCCGTTCGCGCAAGCCCGCGCCGAAGCCGGCGCCCGCGCGCACAGCCCGCGCCGGAGCCGGCCCGTTCGCGCAAGCCCGCGCCGGAGCCGCGCCCGCGCGCAAGCCCGCGCCGGAGCCGGCCCGTTCGCGCAAGCCCGCCTTCAGCCTCCCGAGCCTGCCGAGGCCCAGCCTGCCCCGGCCATCGCTTCGCCTTCCATCGATCCCGCGCCCGCACCTTCGCCTGCCCGCCGTGCCGCGGCCGCAGATCCCCAGGCCGCGGAAGCCGCAGCTCCGCATGCCCGCGCTGATCGGTCCGCGAGTGCGCTCGCAGCCGAGCGTGCGCGCCCTCGGGGTCGTCGTGGGGCTGGCGGCCTGCGTGATCGGCGGCCTGCTGCTCGCCAAGCTGGTTGAGGAGAAGGACGGCGCCACACAGCTCTCCAGCGGTGCGCTGTCCGTGCAGCTGCCCGACGGCTGGGGCGGCACGATGGTCGACCGCGAGCCGTCGATCGCGCTCTCCGCGCCCGTCGCAGCCGCGCCGCTCGGTGAGAGCGGCACGGGCCTGGTGGCGGGCAGGGTCGAGGACGCGGACGAGCTCGACAAGCGGTTGAGCGCAGAGGCGACGCAGCGCACGGAGGTCAGCCTCGGCAGGCTCGAGGCGTGGCGCTACTCGGGCCTCGAGCCGGAACCGGGGCTCGCGGCTGTCGCGTTCCTGGCGCCGACGAGCGACGGCTCGCTGCTCGTGATCTGCCACGCGCGCCGGCGGGTCGCTCCGGATCGCCTGCGCGAGTGCGAGGCGATCGCCTCGACGATCGCCCTGCGGGGCGCGCGCCCGGCGACGCTCGCCAGCGTGGGGGAGGGCACGCGGGCGGTGACCGACGTGATGGACAAGCTCCGCGCGGAGCGCCGGATCGGCCGCCGCGAGCTGGCCGGGGCCCGGCGCGCGCCCGACCAGGCCCGTGCTGCGCGTGAGCTCGAGGCAAGCTATCGCGACGCCGCGGACAGCATCGAGAGCTCGCCGGCGATCGAGGGGGAGGCCGATTCGCTCATGGAGTCGCTGCGCGCGGCGGCGGGCGCGTACGCGGACCTTGCCGCCGCAGCCACGCACGGCGACCGCTCGCGCTACCGCGAGGCAAGCCGGCTGATCGGGGAGCGCGAGGCGGCCGTCGAGCGCGGCGCCGCCGAGCCGCTCAGCGCCTGACGCTCGAGCGCAGCGCGCGCACGGCGATCACGGCCAGCAGGCCCAGCGCACCCACCAGCATCAGCGCGCCGAGCAGCGACCCGCGCGCCTCCTCCGCCCCGAGCGCAAGCGGCGTGGCGAACCCCTCGCTGTCGTCGCCCCCAGCTCCCGAGCCGCCCGACGCCCGCTCGCCGCGCACGGCGATCTCGGCGTCGCCGGGCGCCACGGAGCCCGCGCGCGAGAGCGCCGGCACGGCACGAAGCTCGCCGGCGTCGCCGTA
Organism: uncultured Thermoleophilaceae bacterium; assembly: GCA_963814095.1. GTDB lineage: Bacteria > Actinomycetota > Thermoleophilia > Solirubrobacterales > Thermoleophilaceae > JACVRW01. Next base: position 43,152 of record CAWFBT010000010.1, read on the forward strand.
CGCAATCGCGGGACCGGTCGAGCCCGGCGCGCCTGCGCCGCAGCCGCCCGCCCGTGCGTCGTGCACGATTCCGCGCAGCGCCCTGCCGCGCAGCGCCGCGTACTCGCCGCGCGAGAGCGCGAGCGCGCTCGCCACCGCGCGATCCGGGTGGGCCGCGGCGGCGCCCACGCCGTAGCGCAGGACGAGCAGCCGCTCCTGCCTCGCGGGAAGGCCTGTCACGCAGGCGCTCAGGGCCCTGACGAGCCGGTGCCGCGACCGGAAGCGTGTGCCGAGCACGCCGCGCCCGCCGCGGACCGCCGCCGCGCGCGCGACACGTCCGCCGCGCGCCGGGGAAGCGCTCGGCGTGCCGGCAGCGGCGACGGCCCCGGTGGGCGCCTGGCCAGAGGAGGGGTGGGGGCGGTGGCGGTGCCGGCCGGCCGGTCCGGAGCGGCGGGCGCGGGCGCCGAGTCGACCACCGGCGCTGCCGGGCGAGGCAGGGACGGCGCCGGCGCCTGTACCTGCGGCGGCGACGGCAGCGGCGCGTCCACGCGCACGCCGGGCACCGTGACCGGCGGGGTGGATACCGGAGGGGTCGAGACCTGCGGCAGCGGCGCCGGCAGCGCCACGGGCGGCACGGAAACCGACGGCACCCGCACGGGCGGGACGTCGAGGAGCTGCGCAGACACGGTCGCGGGAGCTGCTCCCGCGACCACCAAGACGGCTATCGAGACTCTGAACGCACCCTGCATGCGGACCTGACCTCCCAGTTCAGGTCGAGCCACCGTACCCAGATCGGACCGCGCGTGCGCCGGTTCCGTCAAGATCACGTCGGTGAAGCTGATTGTCGCCTGCACGCTGATCGGCGCGCTCGCCGCGGCGGGCTTCGCGGCGACCCAGGAACGCGACTACCGGGCGCGCTCCTTCGTGATCCAGGTCCCTTCCGACATGGGTGGCGACGGGGGTCTCGAGCTCGCGCGCAGCGATCGCGTCCTGGAGCGCGCGATCGCCCTCTCCGGCGTAAAGCGCACGACCACCGACTGGATGCGCGAGCACTCGCGCGCGGAGATCACATCGCGGCTCGACCTCGCCTTCACGGTCGAGGCGCCGGACGCGGACACGGCCGCGGCGCTCGCCACCGGCTACGCCAAGGCGTTCCGGCGCGCGATCCCCGACGACCGCGGGCTGCCCGTGCGCGGGCGCGGGGCGGGGAGCGCCCAGCCGGAGCTCGGGCCGCTCGGCTGGGGAGCGCTCGGCGGGCTGGCGGGGCTCGGGATCGGCATCGCGCTGACGTTGATCCGCAACGGGATCAGGAGCGGATCAGCGCAAGAACCTCGTCGCGCTTCTCCTGCATGTGCTCCTCCGACCTCACCGACTCCAGGTTGAGCCGCAGCAGCGGCTCGGTGTTCGAGGGCCGCACGTTGAAGTGCCAGTCCTCGTAGTCGACCGAGATGCCGTCCAGCCAGCTCACCTCGCCGTCCGAGTAGCGCTCGGCCAGCTCGTCCATCTTGCCGTCCTGGTCCTCGACCTCCGAGTTGATCTCGCCGGAGATGAAGTACTTGGAGCGGAGCGGCTCCAGCAGCTCGCTGAGCCGGCTGCCCTCGACGGACAGCAGCTCGAGCAGCAGCAGCGCGGGCAGCGTGCCGGAGTCGGCGCAGTAGAAGTCGCGGAAGTAGTAGTGCCCGGACACCTCGCCGCCGAAGGCGGCCCCTGTGTCGCGCATGCGCGTCTTGAAGAACGCGTGCCCGACCCGGTTGACCTCGGCGCTCCCGCCCTCCGCCTCGACCAGATCGCGGACGGCGCGTGAGGCGCGCACGTCGTAGAGGATCGTCGCGCCCGGCTCCTTGCGCAGGATCGACTGAGCGAGCAGCGCGGTGAGGAAGTCCCCGGCGACGAACTCTCCTGTGTCGTCGATGAAGAAGCAGCGGTCCGCGTCGCCGTCCCAGGCGATCCCGAGGTCGGCGCCCGTCTCGCGGACCCGCTCGATGATGAAGCGGCGGTTCTCCTCGAGGAGCGGGTTCGGCTCGTGGTCGGGGAAGGTGCCGTCCGGCTCCCAGTAGGTGCGCTCCTGCTCGATCGGCAGGGAGTCGAGCAGCGGGCCCACCATCGGGCCGGCCATGCCGTTGCCCCCGTCGACGACGACCTTGGCCGGCTTGACCTGAGAGGGATCGATGTAGCCGAGCGCGGCCTCGCGGAACGCGTCCGCGACGTCGTCCTGGGAGAGCTCACCGGGCGGGTCGGCCGCCGGCCCCGGCTCCCCGGCGCTCACGATCTCCTTCAGCTCGCCGATGCCCGAGTCGCCCGAGAGCGCGAGCGCGCCGCGCTTGACGAGCTTCGCCCCCGTGTAGGCGGCGGGGTTGTGCGACGCCGTGCACATCAGGCCCCCATCGAGCTCGCGCGAGCCGACCGTCCAGTAGAGCATCTCCGTGCCGACCATGCCGATGTCGAGCACGTCGGCGCCCTCGTCGCTGATGCCGCGTCCGTAGGCCTCGGACATCCCGGGCGCGGACAGCCGCATGTCGTGCCCGAGCGCCACGCGCAGGTCCGTGACCGGCACGTCCTGGAGCTGCGAGAGCACGCGCGCGAAGCCGCGACCGATCCGGTACGCGAGCTCCTCGTCCATCTGGTCCGGGTAGATGCCGCGGACGTCGTAGGCCTTGAAGATCGTCTCGTCCATCGCGACCCGGCACCCTAACCGCACGAGGCCCGCGCCGTGGCCTAGACCGGCTCGGCGCGGCGCAGCCGCAGGCCCGACGCCCCGAGCGTCGGCACGATGTCGCGCAGGATTCCGCGCAGCGGCTCGGCGGCGAGCGGCTGGTGGCCGTTCGAGCGGCGCACGATCGAGGTGGTGCGGACGAGCGGCGGGTCTTCGAGCGGGCGCAGCACGACGCCGTCCCGCACGCCGGCGCTGAGCGCCAGCCGCGGGATCAGCGCGATCCCGACGCCGAGCGCGACGAGGCCCTGCATCGCCAGGTAGTCGTTCGTCTGCGACACCACATTCGGCTTGAATCCGCGCAGCTCGCAGGTGGCCTCGACGGCGTCCCTGCACAGGCAGGGATTGGGCGCGACCCAGGTCTCGTCCGCGAGCGCTGCGATATCGATGCTCTCCTCCTCGGCGAGGGCGTGACCAATCGGGAGCGCCACCAGCAGATGATCCTCGAAGAGCAGCTCGTACTCGAGCTCCAGCTCGGGCTCGCGGTCCATCACCGGGTAGTCGTACGTGAGCGCGATGTCGTGGACGCCGTCGCGCAGCGCCGGCAGCGACTCGTCCGGGTCCGCCTGGACCACGTCGAGCGTGATCTCCGGGTAGCGGCGGGCGAGCGCGGCGACGGTCTCCGGCACGAGCGTCGTGGCCGCGCTCGGAAAGGCGGCCAGGCGGACCGTCGCGGTGGCCGCGGCGGCCAGGTCGCCGAGCTCGCGCTCGGCCTCGTCGAGGCGGTCGAGAACGGCGTCGGCATGGCGCAGGACCTGTTCACCCGCAGGGGTGACAGACAGCCCGCGCGGCTGGCGGACGAGCAGCTGGACGCCCAGTTCCTCCTCGAGCCGCGCGACGTGGTGCGAGACGGCCGGTTGGCTGTAGTGGAGCGCGTTTGCGGCCGCTGTGAAGGAGCCTCGTGCCGCTACTTCGCGAAACACCCGCAAACGTGCGACATCGAGCATCGACCCAAGTTATCAGCGCCATCAACGACTTCGCTTGCCGAATGGGGTAGTCGGGAGGACCCTGTTGGGAGAGAGACGGACTCCCCCCAGCGTTTCAAGGAAGACAAAATGCCCCCGCTTTCCCTGGCCCCGATGAGCGGCGACGCCGCTCTGGCCCCGCCGCGCGCGTTTGCCCCCACGCGCACCCTCCACCCCGACGAGGCAGCGTCCCATCTGACCCGGCTCTACCGGCTCGCGTGGTCGCTGTGCGGATCGCCGCACGTCGCCGAGGACCTCGTGCAGGAGACCTACCTGCGCGTACTCGCCCGGCCGCGTCGCGTGCGCAACGCCGACAGCTTCGCCTACCTGGCGCGGACGCTGCGCAACGTCACGACCGACCACCGCCGCTCCGAGTCGTCGCGCGAGCGCAGGCGGCTGCCGGCCGACGAGGTCGACCCGCCCGACCATCGGGTCACCGGCGACCCCGTGCTGGCCGCGCTCGCAGGCGAGGTCTACGGCGCGGTGTCCGGGCTGCCCGACCACCATCGCGACGTGGTCGCGGCCGTCGACGTCGCCGGCATGACCTACGACGAGGCGGCGCGCACGCTCGGCATCCCGGTCGGCTCTGTGATGAGCCGGCTCTACCGCGCGCGCGACCGGCTCGCGGAGAAGCTCGGGGACGGCTGGCTCTGATCGCCGGATAGACGCGGGTCACGCGGGGTATGAGACCGTCGCGTGACCCGAATCGGCTTTCACTGCTCGCACGAGCAGATCCCCCCGCGCGAGCTGCTCAGTGCGGTGCGCCATGCCGAGGAGGCGGGCTTCGCGGCGGCGATGTCCTCCGATCACTTCTCGCCGTGGAGCGAGCGCCAGGGCGAATCCGGCTTTGCCTGGTCATTTCTGGGAGCAGCGCTCGAGGCCACGAGCCTGACGTTCGGAGTCGTGAACGCCCCCGGCCAGCGCTACCACCCGGCGATAGTGGCCCAGGCCGCTGCCTCCCTGTCCCAGATGTACCCGGGCCGCCTGTGGGTGGCGCTGGGCAGCGGCGAGGCGTCCAACGAGCACATCACGGGCGAACGCTGGCCCTCCAAGGCCGAGCGCAACGCGCGCCTGCGCGAGTGCGTCGACGTCATCCGCGCCCTGTTCGCCGGCGAGGTCGTGAACCACCACGGCCGCGTGGTGGTCGACCGCGCCCGGCTGTGGACCCTGCCGCCCGAGCCCCCCGCACTGATCGGCCCGGCGGTGAGCGTCGAGACAGCCGCCTGGGTGGGCGAGTGGGCGGACGGGCTCGTGACGGTCAACCAGCCGCCCGACAAGCTCGAGCGCATGATCGCGGCCTTCAGGGACAACGGCGGTGCGGGCAAGCGGCTCGCCGTGCAGGTCCACCTCGCCTGGGCGCCGGACGAGGACAGCGCGCTCGAGATCGCCCACGATCAGTGGCGCACGAACGTGTTCGCGCCGCCGCTGTGCTGGGACCTCGCGACCGTCGAGCAGTTCGACATCGCCGCGGAGCACGTGAGCCCCGAGGCAATGCGCGACACCGTGCTGGTCTCGGCCGATCCCGCGCGCCACGTCGAGGTGCTGCAGGAGCTTGCCGAGCTCGGCTTCGACGAGATCTACCTCCATCACGTCGGCCGCGAGCAGGAGCGCTTCATCGACGCGTTCGGCGAGCACGTCCTCCCGAAGCTCGGAGGCTGACCGGTGCGCCTCGACCACACGAGCGACCTGTGGTGGAAGAACGCGGTCATCTACTGCCTCGACGTCGAGACGTTCCTCGACACGAACGGCGACGGGATCGGCGACCTCGAGGGAGTGATTCGCCAGATCGACTACCTCGCCGGCCTGGGCGTCACCTGTCTCTGGCTCATGCCGTTCTACCCGTCGCCGAACCGCGACGACGGCTACGACATCACGGACTACTACGGGGTCGATCCGCGGCTCGGCAACCTCGGCCAGTTCGTCGAGCTCGTGCGCACCGCCAACGACCGCGGCATCAAGGTGATCGTCGACCTCGTCGTGAATCACACCTCGGACGAGCATCCGTGGTTCGAGGCCGCCCGCGCCGAGCCCGGCTCGCGCTTCCGCTCCTACTACGTCTGGCGCGACGAGCCCGCCGAGGAGCCGGCGGGGATCGCCTTCCCCGACAAGGAGACGAGCAACTGGGAGCGCGACCCCGAATCGGGCCAGTACTACCTGCACCGCTTCTACCGCTTTCAGCCGGACCTGAATGTCGCGAACCCCGCCGTTCAGGACGAGATCCACCGAATCGTTGGCTTCTGGCTGCAGCTCGGGGTTGCCGGCTTCCGGATGGACGCCGTGCCGTTCCTGCTCGAGACCGAGGGCATGCAGGAGCGGATGGAGGATGACCCGCACGGCTTCCTGCGCAGCCTGCGTGCCTTCGCCACCCGCCGCCGCGGTGAGACGCTGCTGCTCGGCGAGGTGAATGCGGAGCTGAAGGCGCTCGCGCGCTACTTCGGTGACGAGGACGGCGACCAGCTGAACGCCCAGTTCGCCTTTCTCATCAACCAGAACCTGTGGCTGTCGCTCGCCCGTGAGGATGCCGAGCCGCTCGAGGCGGTGATCCGCACGCTCCCGACCGCTCCGCCCGACAACTGCTGGGCGACGTTCCTGCGCAACCACGACGAGCTCAGCCTCGACAAGCTCACCGAGTCGCAGCGCAAGGAGGTCTTCAAGGCCTTCGGTCCCCGCAAGGAGATGCAGCTGTACGGGCACGGCCTGCGCCGGCGCACCGCCACGATGCTCGGCGGCGACGGGCCCCGCCTGCGCATGGCCTGGAGCCTGATGCTCTCGCTGCCGGGCACCCCCGTGATCTTCATGGGCGACGAGATCGGCATGGGCGAGAACCTCTCGATCCCCGATCGGATGAGCGTCCGCGTGCCGATGCAGTGGTCGGACGCCAGGAACGGGGGCTTCTCGAGCGCGGCCGCGAGGGAGCTCGTGCGGCCGATGCGGAGCGGGCGCTTCGGCCCCAAGAACGTGAACGTGGCCGCCCAGCGCCGCGACGACGACTCGCTGCTGAACTTCCTCGAGCGGCTGATCCGCCGCCGCAAGGAGACCCCCGAGTTCGGCTGGGGGGCGAGCACGCTGATCGAGACGACCGCGGGCCAGCTGTTCGCGCATCGCTGTGACTGGCAGGGCTCGCGGGTCGCGGCGGTGCACAACCTGTCCGCGACGAAGGCGCGAGCCACCCTCGACCTCGGCATCACCAGGGGCGAGCGGGTGGCGATCGACGACCTGCTCGAGCAGCGCGAGCACACTCCCAACGCGGACGGCACACTCGACGTCGAGCTCGACGGCTACGGCTACCTGTGGCTGCGCGTTCGCCGTGCCGGCGAGCGCCCGCTGACCTGAGCGCTAGAGCCAGCCGCGCTTGCGGAAGTACCCGACCATCCCGAGGAGCAGCACGACCATCCCGGCGATGATCATCCAGAACGGGGCCGACTCGCCCTCGCCGGGCACGTGCACGTTCATGCCCCAGATGCTCGCGATGAAGGTCAGCGGCAGCACGACGACGCTGATCGCCGTCAGGAAGCGCAGCACCTCGTTGACCCGGTGCGAGAGCACCGATTCGTTTGTGACCTCGAGCGCCTCGACGACCTCCTTGTAGTTCTCGAGCATGTCCCAGATGCGCTCGGACGCGTCGACGATGTCGTCGAAGTAGACCTCGAGGTCCTCGGGGAGGTAGCGCTGCTTCGTCCGCTCGAGGTCGCGCAGAACCGCGCGCTGCGGGCGGATGATCTTGCGGAAGTTGATGATCTCCTGCTTCGAGTTGGAGATGTCGCGCACGACCTCCTCGGAGCGCCCCTCGAAGATGTCCTCCTCGAGCCGCTCGAGCTTGTTGCCGATCTTGCGCAGCATCGGGAAGCAGTAGTCGAACGAGTCGTCGACGATCTTGTAGAGCAGGGAGCCCGAGCCCTTCGAGAAGAGGGCGTCGCGCACGTCCTCGCTCGAGCGGCAGCGCTCGAACAGATACTCGACGGGCGGGATCGGCTCGTTCGGCAGCGTGATCAGGTAGTCGGGGCCGATGAAGATGTCGAGCTCGGCCGCGTTCAGCCGCCCGACCGTCTTGTCGAAGACCGGGAAGTACAGGACGATGAACAGGTAGTCGTCGTACTCGTCGATCTTCGGGCGCTGGTTGCGCGAGAGAACGTCCTCGTAGTCGAGCGGGTGGAAGTCGAAGTGCTCTTCCAGCCAGGCCCGGTCGATCGGCCGCGGCCGCTCGATGTTGAGCCAGCGCAGGCCATGCGCCTCGACGACCTCGACGCTGGGCTCGGTCGGCGCGGTTGAGAGCGCGGAATCAGCCCGCGCGCGTGCGGAACGCCTGAGACGGGGCTTCGGGAGGCTCGGCATCGGGTCTGAGCGGGTCGTCCAGCACGTTCACGCCCTTCATTCTACTTCGGCGCACTGGTATCCTCCGCCGCCAGACATAGCCGTTGCATCGAGAGGGGTGGAGGGACATGGCCCTGTGAAGCCCCGGCAACCGCCGCTGGTCCGTGAGGACCGGAGGAAAGGTGCCAAGTCCATCGGATCGTTGATCCGGCAGATGTGACAGGAGCGCTTTCTCGAGCCTCCGTCGTCACAGCAGCGGCGGAGGCTTTTTCACAGGGAAAGGACAGCAATGCCCGTTCAGGCGCTCCAATGCAAGGAATGTCATGAGACCTACCCGCTCGACGCTCGCTACGTGTGCGAGCGCTGCTTCGGCCCGCTCGAGGTCGCGTACGACCTGAGCGGCCTCGACGCCGCCTCGGTCAAGCGGCGCATCCAGGCCGGCCCGCAGACGATCTGGCGCTACTCGGACTTCCTGCCGTTCGAGGGTCCGCCGGCGCCCGGCCTTCCGGTCGGCCTGACGCCGCTCCAGCGCGCGCCGCGGCTCGCCGAGGCGCTCGGGATCGGCGAGCTCTACATCAAGAACGACACCGCCAACCCGACCCACTCCTTCAAGGACCGGGTCGTGGCGATCGCCGTGGCCAAGGCGCAGGAGCTCGGCTACGAGGTCGTCGCCTGCCCGTCGACGGGCAACCTGGCCAACGCCGTCGCGGCACACTCCGCGGCAGCCGGGCTCGACTCGTACGTGTTCATCCCGGCCGACCTCGAGGAGCAGAAGGTGCTCGCCACCGGGGTCTACGGCACCCATCTGGTGGCCGTGCGCGGCACCTACGACGACGTCAACAGGCTCTGCACCGAGCTGTCGGGCGAGCGCGACTGGGCCTTCGTCAACGTCAACGTCCGGCCCTACTACGCGGAGGGATCGAAGACGATCGCGTTCGAGATCGCCGAACAACTCGGCTTCGAGCTGCCGGACCGCGTGGTCGCGCCGATCGCGTCCGGCTCGCTGTTCACGAAGATCGCGCGCGGCTTCGACGAGTGGCGCGAGGTCGGACTGATCGAGGGCGACCTCCCGACGTTCAACGGCGCTCAGGCAGCCGGCTGCTCGCCGGTCGCGCAGGCCTTCGAGGACGGCAAGGACTTCTGCCGCCCGGTCAAGCCGGACACGATCGCCAAGTCGCTTGCGATCGGGAATCCGGCCGACGGGCCGTACGCGCTCGACCTGGCGCGGCGCTCGGGCGGCTCCGTGGACTCGGTGACCGACGACGAGATCCGGGAGGGCATAAGCCTGCTCGCCCAGACGACCGGCATCTTCACCGAGACCGCCGGCGGCGTCACCGCCGCCACGCTCCGGAAGCTCGCCGAGCGCGGCGACATCGGGCGGGATGAGCGGGTCGTCGCGGTGATCACCGGAGACGGACTCAAGACGCTCGACGCGGTGCGCGGCACCTTCGAGATGCACGAGATCGACGCATCCGTCGACGCCTTCGAGGAGGCCCTTGCCGGAGACACCGTCGGCGCGGTGTAATCTGCCCGATCCCCGATGTCGGTCACGGTCAAGATCCCAACCCAGCTGCGGAGCATCACGAGCGGCGACTCGGAGACCTCGGTCGACGGCGCGACCACGGTCGGCGAGGTGCTCGACGGGCTCTACGAGCGCTATGACGGCCTGCGCGAGCGGATCGCGGAGGACGGCGACCTGCGCCGCTTCGTCAACGTCTACGTGGGCGGCGAGGACATCCGCTTCCTGGACGGCCTCGAGACGGGTGTCGAGGACGGCGACGAGGTGACGATCCTCCCAGCGGTCGCCGGCGGGGTCTGAGCACCCTCGTCACGGGAGCGCAGGGCTTCATCGGCTCTGCGCTCGCGGAGCGGCTGCTCGACGGCGGGGAGACGGTCGTGGCGCTGCGCCGCGACGCCGATCCGGGCGCCCGCTTCGTGACCGACGGCATCGAGGGCCGCTGCATCGTGGCGCTGGCCGACCTCGGCGACTACGAGGCGCTCGTCCGCGTGCTGAACGAGCACGAGGTCAGCAGCGTGTACCACCTCGGGGCGCAGACGATCGTCGGCACGGCGCTGCGGTCTCCGCTCTCGACCTTCGACGCCAACATCCGCGGGACCTACGCGCTGCTCGAGGCCTGCCGCTCGCTCGGCGACGCGAGCCGTCGAGCGGATCGTCGTGGCGTCGACCGACAAGGCCTACGGCGCTCACGACGAGCTGCCCTACCGCGAGGACTTCGCGCTGCGGGCGACCTATCCGTACGACGTCTCGAAGGCCTGCGTCGACCTGATCGCGCGCTCCTATGCCGCCACCTACGCGCTGCCGGTGGCGGTCACGCGCTTCGCCAACGTCTACGGCCCGGGCGACGTCAACTGGTCCCGGCTCGTGCCCGACACGGCCCGTGCGCTCGTCCGCGGCGAGCGGCCCGTAGTCCGCTCGGACGGCACGCCCGAGCGCGACTACCTCTACGTCGACGATGCCGTCCAGGCCTATCTCACGATCGCGGCCTCGTTGGACCGGCCGGAGATGCGCGGCCGTGCCTGGAACGCCGGCTGGGGGAGGGGAGTGTCCGTGCTCGAGCTGGTGCGCAGGCTGATCGCGGTATCGGGTCGCGAAGTCGACCCGGACGTCCGCGGCGCGGGCGTGCCGCACGCGGAGATCGACCGCCAGTTCCTCGACTCGACGGCGATCCGGAGCGAGCTTGGCTGGGAGCCGCGCGTGCCGCTCGACGACGGCCTCGGCGGGCCTGGGAGTGGTACCTGGCGCGGCTCGGCTGAGAGGAACCGGCGGGATCTACTCCTTCATCGCCCTGGACGGGGTGACCAGAGGCCAGGCCCTGTGGAGCATCATCATCGCTTTCGTGGTGCTCTACATCCTCTTCGGAGAGCGAGGCAGCCGGGAGTTCTTCAGCGGCGCTCGCTGATCGTCCGCCACAATCTGAGATGTGCGCGGTTACCGCCTCGTCCTTCTCACCCTCGTCGCCGCCCTGGTCCTGGGCGTGGGCGGGCGGGCGCTCGTGCGGGTGGGCTGGGAGCTGCCGCGCGGGGATGATCTCGCCACCGCCGGCGCCACGGCGAAGGCTCTGGGAGCGCCGTGGCTGGCGGCAGCGTGGGGACTCGGGGCGCTCGCGAACTCGCGCCTGCGTGGAGCGCTCGCGGGCGCTGCCGCCCTCGTGCTCGGTACGTGCTGCTGGTACTTCCTGAGCCTCGCGCTCGAAGGCCCGCCCGCGGTGGGCTATGTCGTGCCGGTCTCGATCGGCTGGTCGCTCGTTGCGGGCACGGCCGGCGCCCTCTTCGGGCTCGTCGGAGCGCTGTGGAGGGACGGCGACATGGTCGCGCGCGCGGTCAGCATCGCGCTGCTCGCAGGCGCGCTCGCCGGTGAAGCCGTGCTGCTCTCCAGGGAGTGGTCGGGCCAGGCGGCGAACCTGGTCCTGAGCCTCGAGCTGGTCGCGGCGGCGACGGCGCTGATGCTGGCCTGGCGGCGGACTCCGATCATGCTCACACTAGGCCTGTTCGTGATCGCGGCGGTGGCGATGGCCGGCGCGGAGGACGCCGCGCGGGACACGGTGCGGCTCGTGGGGTGGAGGGGTCCCTGAGCGGACCGGCTGCTACGCGCCCCGACGGCCCTCAGGCCGAAGCTCGAAGCGTTCGACGGATCGACGTGGTGAAGAGGATCGAGTTCCGATCATCCTGTTCCTTCCACATCGTTGCGCTGCCCGAATAGCGATGGCGCCTGGTGTTCCAGCGAACCCGGCAGCGCACCTTCTCGGTCGCTAGTCGGGAGCAGGACCTCGTGAGAGGTCCGCGGCGCCTTGTGAACCGCCTGCCGTACTGCTTGCGCAGCACCTTCGGCAATCGGCGCCGGGCCTCACGGATCTTCAGCGGCCGCACGTTGGACTTCGCGTTTGGAGTCTCCGTGGGACTTGTAGGGGTTTGGCCGTCCGCGGGAGGAGGCAGGATCGGCGCCAGGTTGCCGGTGAACTGGAAGATGTTGTCGTCGTAGTCTCGATCGCCGCCGTCGAACATGTCCTCGAAGCCGACCAGGAACGTGCCCACGCCGGTCTCCGTGACGACGGCGTGTGCGATGCCGTCCGGGTTCCGGCTCGCTGGGCCCATGAAGAAAGTTGGGCCGCCTTTGAGCAGGGTGATCCCGAACACGAGCTCCCGGCCCGCAGCGAATGGCCCAAGCGTCACATGCTTGCCCACGTCCGTGTTGAGGGCGATGTTGTCGCGGGTCCCGTCCGGGCGCAGCAGGAAGAGCCGGCTGGTGTACCCGGTGATGCCACCCTGCTGTACGACGACGTCCACGGTGCCGCCAGTCGCGAACAGCTTGCCTCCCCTCACCGCTTGCGCTTCGGCGGGCGCCGCAACCACCAGCGCGGTCGCGACCGCGACCAGCGCGGCATGCAGCCGCGATGAAAGGGAGAATTTCCGTGACATACCGACTCCGTTCCCTGGGAGCGCCGCGGATCGGCGCGCCTGACCTTCTGTATCAACGTCGGCAACGGTCCGGTTCTGCCGTCACTCACCCAAACCGGCTTCCTCGCTGCGGAGAATGAAAAAGCCCGACGTAGCGGGACTTCTTCGGACGCGCCCGGCAGGATTTGAACCTGCGACCTCTCGCTCCGGAGGCGAGCGCTCTATCCACTGAGCTACGGGCGCCGGGCCCGCAAGGCTACATCTCCTCGAGTTCCCTGCCGCGCGTCTCCGGCGCGAAGCGCAGCACGAACAGGACGTCGCCTGTCAGGCCTGCAGGTCGAGGACGACCTTGACGTCCTCGGGCCGCGAGTCGAGCGCCTCCGCGAAGCGCTCCAGCGGCACGCGCCGGGTGATCATCCGCTCGAGCCAGCCGAGCTCCGCGCTCGCGAGCGCCCGGGCGGCCAGCTCGTAGTGGCTCAGGTTCGCGTTCACGGAGCCGAAGATCACGTCGTTCTCGAGCACGAGGTCGCGGCCGAGCTGACCCGCGTCGATGCTGAGGTCGCGGCCGGTGGGGGAGACGCCCGTCAGGCACACCACGGCCGCGCGCGCGTTGTGCTGCATGACGTCGAAGACGAGCTGCGGCACGCCGGTCGCCTCGACCACGATGTCGGGCGGAGCGACCTTCTCGATCGTCTCGACGTCGGTGGCGTGGTAGGTGGCGCCGAGCGCGTGCACCAGCTCCGGCTTGATGCCCTCCTCGACGCGATCGAGGACGTGCACCTCGAGTCCGCGCTGGACGCCGAGCAGCGCCGCGAGCAGGCCGATCGTCCCGGCGCCGGTCACGAGCGCGCGCTCCGGCGCGAAGTAGGCGCGCGAGCCGATCCGGTCGATGTGGTCCCAGGCTTTGGCGAGGATCGTGGTCGGCTCCATCAGGACGCCGACGTTGTCGAGTCCCGGGTCGAGCTTCATGGCGTAGTCGGCCTCGACGGTCCAGCGCTCGGAGCCGAAGCCGTCGATCTGCTTGATGCCGCGCTCGGTGTACTCGCCGTTGCGGCACATGTCGAACTCCCCGCGCGCGCACGCGCCGCAGGGCACCGGGTCGGGCCGCCGGACGACGCCGACGACGAGGTCACCGGCCTCGAATCCGCTGTCCGCGGGCGCCTCGCGGACGCGCCCGAGCGACTCGTGGCCTATCACGAGCCGCTCATGTCCCGGCGGCGCCCAGCCGTAGTCGCCCGCCGCGATCTCGCGATCCGTGCCGCAGACGCCCAGCGCGAGGCCGTCGACGAGAAGATCGCCAGGGCCCGGCGTGGGCTCCTCGATGTCGATGACTGCGGCCGAGTCCGGCTTGAGCGGCACCACCGCAAGCGCGCGCATGCGGCGGTTAGCCTAAGCGCGCCGAGCCCCCGCGGGCAAGCCGCGCCTTGCTCCGCCCAGCGCCGATGCTGATCGCGGTCATCTCCGACACCCACCTGCCGCGCGGCGCCCGCCGGCTGCCGGACGAGTGCGTGCGCCGGATCGCGGAGGCCGACCTGCTCCTGCACGCGGGCGACTTCTCGACCGCGCCCGTGCTGCGCGCGCTCGAGTCGATCGGCCCGCCGCTCGTGGGCGTTCACGGCAACGTGGACAGCGCCGAGCTGCGAGAGCTGCTTCCGGCCGAGCGGGTCGTCGAGGCCGGCGGCGCCCGCATCGCGATGCTGCACGACGCCGGCCCGCGTAGCGGCAGGCTCGCGCGCATGCGGGCTCGCTTCGGCGCCGCTGCCGAGGCGCTCGTCTTCGGGCACTCGCACATGCCGCTGCACGAGCGCGCAGGCGACGGCTTTCAGATCTTCAATCCCGGCAGCCCGACGGAGCGGCGGCGGGCACCGCGGCACACGATGGGGATGGCGCGGGTCGAGGGCGGCGAGGTCAGTTTCGAGCTCGTCGAGCTCTGACCCGGCAACATAGGAAGGCCCATGGACCTCGACGTGCTCTTCCTCGGCACCGCCGGCTCGTCGCCGAGCCCGCGCCGCGGCCTGCCCGCCACGCTCGTACGGCGCGGCGGCGACCGGCTGCTCGTCGACTGCGGCGAGGGCACCCAGCGCCAGCTGATGCGCTCGGTCGGGCTGGTGGAGCTGGAGGAGCTCCTGATCACCCATTTCCACGCCGATCATGTGCTCGGCCTGCCGGGGATGCTGAAGACGTTCGCGCTGCGCCAGCGCGAGCGTGAGCTCACCGTCTACGGGCCGCGCGGGTTGCGGCGCCTGTTCGAGCAGCTGCGGCCCGTCGTCGGGCGGCTGACGTTCCCGCTTGCGCTCGTCGAGCTGGAGCCGAACGACGAGCTCGAGCGGGACGGCTACCGGATCGCCGCCTTCGAGGTGGACCACGGCGGCGTCGGACTCGGCTACGCGTTCGTGGAGGAGCCTCGGCCGGGCGTCTTCGACCCGGACCGCGCGCGCGAGCTGGGCGTGGCCCCCGGCCCCGACTTCGGCCGCCTCCAGCGCGGCGAGACGGTCGGCGGCGTGCGGCCCGATCAGGTGATGGGCGAGGAACGGCGCGGGCGCAAGGTGGTGCTCACCGGCGACACGGCGCCCTGCGACATGACCCGGCTCGTCGCCTGGGAGGCTGATCTGCTCGTCCACGAGGCGACCTTCATGGAGGAGGACGCAGAGCGCGCTCGCGAGACACGCCACTCGACGGCGGCCGGCGCCGCCGCGCTCGCCGCCTCAGCGGGCGTCGAGATGCTCGCGCTCACGCACATCTCGCCGCGCTACTCGGGCGGTCAGGTGCGCGAGGAGGCGCGCACCGGCTTCGAGAACGTCGTCGTCCCGCGCGACTTCGACCGCGTCGAGGTTCCCTTCCCGGAGCGGGGCGCGCCGGTGCTGGTGCGGGCGTCGGAGAGCCCGCCGCAGCCGGTGGCCGAGCCGAGCGCCTAGTCGCCCAGCCGGACGAGCTGTGCCGGCCCGCAGGCCTCGAGGTCCTGGAGGACCATCTCGGCGCGCGCTGCGTCCCAGCGCTCCGAGCCCACGAGCGTGCCGGTGAGATCGCCGATCTGGGCGAGGGCCTCGCGCGCCTCCTCGTCGAGCGAGATGTCCTCGCAGAAGAAGAGGGCGTCGGCGGCCTCGCGCAGCATGGTGCGCTCGTCGGGCTTGAGGGCCTCGGGCCCCTCGGCGGTGACGACCTCCATGAGGCGGCCGTATGCCTGTGCTCGCTCGGCGTTCATCTGTTCCGAGATTAGCTGCCCGCCCGGAGGCTTGCGCGGCATGGTCGTCGGCGACCGCTGGTAGTCTCGCCAACAGGTTCCTTTAACCAGGTCCAGAGAGGCCAGAAGGGGCGGTTCGAAGTGCAGGAGAAGACGGTCCTCGACCGCGAGGACGTGCGGCGCACGCTGGTGCGGATCGCACACGAGATCGTCGAGAACACGGGCGGCGAGGGAGTTGCGGTCGTTGGGATTCACCGTCGCGGCGCCGTGCTGGGCGCGCGCCTGCGCGACCTCGTGGCGGAGCTCGTCGGCGAGCCGGTCCCGCTCGGGGACATCGACATCAGCTTCTATCGCGACGACGTGGGCATCCGCGGCCCCGACTACCAGCCGGTCGTGCACGCATCGCACATCGACTTCCCGGTCGAGGACATGACGATCGTGCTGGTCGACGACGTCCTCTACACGGGCCGCACGGTGCGCGCGGCGATCGACGCGCTCTTCGACTACGGCCGGCCGCGGCGCGTCCAGCTGGCGGTGCTCGCCGACCGCGGCCACCGCGAGCTGCCGATCCGGCCGGACTACGTGGGCAAGAACCTGCCCACGTCGCGCGAGGAGCGGGTCAACGTGCGGGTCGAGGAGCTCGACGGGGTCGACGAGGTGGACATAGCGGAGGCACAGCATGCATAGGCATCTCCTGACGGTGGACGACCTCTCGCGCGAGGACATCGAGCGCATCCTCGGCCGCGCCGAGAGCTTCGCGGAGGTCTCGGGTCGCGAGATCAAGAAGGTCCCGACGCTGCGTGGCCGGACGGTCATCAACCTCTTCTACGAGGCGAGCACGCGCACCCAGTCGAGCTTCGAGCTGGCGGCCAAGCGGCTCTCGGCCGACCTCGTGACGGTCAAGGCGAGCGGCTCGGCGGTGGAGAAGGGCGAGTCGCTGAAGGACACGGTGCAGACCCTGTCCGCGTACGACCCGGCGGCGATCGTGGTCCGCACGCCTCACGCGGGGGCCGCCGGGCTCGTCGCGCGCTGGACGCGAGCGTCGGTCATCAACGCGGGTGACGGAAAGCACGAGCACCCGACCCAGGCCCTGCTCGACCTCTACACGCTCAAGCGCCGCGTCGGCTCGCTCGAGGGGCTCGGCGTCTGGATCGTCGGCGACGTCCTCCACAGCCGCGTGGCGCGCTCGAACGTGCTGGCCTTCACGCGCATGGGCTGCCAGGTGACCGTCTGCGGGCCGCCGACGCTGATCCCGCGCGGCATCGAGTCGCTCGGCTGCGAGGTGCGCTACACGCTCGACGAGCTGCCGGGCGCGGACGTCGTGTACGCGCTGCGGATGCAGCGCGAGCGCATGCAGGGCAGCTTCGTCCCCTCGCTGCGCGAGTACGCGGCGCGCTACCAGATCGACGGCCGCCGCCTGGGCCCGAACCAGCTGCTGATGCACCCGGGTCCCGTCAACCGCGGCGTCGAGCTGTCCGCCGAGGTGATCGACTCGCCGCAGGCGCTGATCACGGAACAGGTCGAGTCCGGCGTGGTCGTCCGCATGGCGGTCCTGTACGAGCTCCTGGCGGGCCGCGGCGTCCCCAGCGGCGCTCGCGCCGCGCTCGAGTCGGAGCCGCAGCCCGCATGAACCCGGCCCCCGCTCCGCACGGCGGCCGCCCGGCCGTGGAGCTCGACCGCGCCGGCTCGCCTCCGGCGACGGTCCTCCTGCGCGGCGCGCGACTGCTCGACCCGCGCGCCGGGCTCGACGGCGCCGCCGATCTGCTGATCCGCGACGGGCGCATCGCCGAGCTCGGCGACGGCCTTCCCGCGCCGGAGGGGGCCGAGGTGGTCGACGCCGAGGGCCTGCACGCGTTCCCCGCCTTCGTCGACCCGCACGTCCACCTGCGCACGCCCGGGCGCGAGGACGAGGAGGACGTCGACTCGGGCACGCGCGCGGCGGC
Organism: uncultured Thermoleophilaceae bacterium; assembly: GCA_963814095.1. Lineage (GTDB taxonomy): Bacteria > Actinomycetota > Thermoleophilia > Solirubrobacterales > Thermoleophilaceae > JACVRW01. The sequence goes on from CAWFBT010000010.1 coordinate 60,657, forward strand.
GGCCGGCGGCTACTGCGCGATCCTTGCCCAGCCCAACACCGAGCCGGTGGTCGACTCCGCCCCGGTGCTGCGCTCGCTGCGCGAGCGCGCGCGCGCCGAGGCGCGGATTCCGACCGGCTTCCTGGCGGCGATCACCGTCGGGCAGCGCGGCGAGGAGCTGACCGAGATGGCCGAGCTCGCCGAGGTGGGCGCGGCCGGCTTCACCGACGACGGGCTGCCCGTGCGCTCTGCCGGCGTGATGCGCAAGGCGCTCCAGTACCAGCGGCTCGCGGGCCGCATGCTCGCGCTGCACGAGGAGGACCCGTCGCTGTCGGCGGACGGGGTCATGCACGAGGGCGAGGTGTCGGCGCTGCTCGGCGTGGCCGGGATCCCGTCGGTCTCCGAGTCCACGATGGTCGCTCGCGACTGTCAGCTCGCGCGCTTCGAGGAGGGCCGCATTCACGTCCAGCACGTCTCGGCCCGCGAGACGGTCGAGGCGATCATGCGCGCCAAGGCCGCGGGCACGCTCGTCACCTGCGAGGCGTCGCCGCATCATCTGCTCCTGACCGACGAGGACGTCCGCGGCCTCGACACGAACATGAAGATGAACCCGCCGCTGCGCTCGCCCGCCGACCGGGAGGCGCTGATCGAGGCGCTGCGCTCGGGTGCGATCGACTGCGTCGCGACGGACCACGCCCCGCACGCGCCCGAGGAGAAGGAGCAGCCCTTTGAGCTCGCGCCGATGGGCGTCACGGGCCTCGAGACCGCCTTCGCGGCCCTCCACACCGGCCTCGTGCTGCCCGGCCTGGTCGAGCTGGGCCTGCTCGTCGAGCGCATGACCGCTGGCGGCGAGCCGTTCGGGCTTCTCACGCCGTCGCTCGCGCCGGGCGCGGTAGCGAACGTCTGCCTCGCCGACCTCGACGCCGAGTGGGAGGTCGGGGAGGCGGGTTACGAGAGCCGCTCCGAGAACTCGGCTTTTGCCGGCCGCCGGCTCACCGGCCGCGTGCGCATGACGATCGCCGACGGCGCCGTCGCCTACAGGGAGCGCTCGTTCGCGCTCGGGGCGGTGGCCTGACCGTGGCCGAGGCTTACCTGCTGCTCGAGGACGGCAGCCGCTTCGACGGCGAGGCGGTTGGGGCGTCGGGGGCGAGCACCGGCGAGGTCGTCTTCAACACGGCCATGTCGGGCTACCAGGAGGCGGTCACCGACCCGAGCTACGCCGGCCAGATCATCGTCTTCACCTACCCGCTGATCGGCAACTACGGCGTCGCTGCCCAGCACATGGAGTCGGACCGCATCCACGCGCGCGCGGTGATCATGCGCGAGGGCATCGACCGCGAGGACGCCCCGCATGCCGAGGGCGGCTGGCTCACCTGGCTCGCCGACTGCGGCATCCCGGCCCTCAGCGGCGTCGACACGCGCGCGCTCGTTCGCCACATCCGCGACCGGGGCGCGATGCGCGGCGGCGTCTTCGACGCGCGCGTGCCCGAGTCCGAGGCCCGCGAGCGGGTGATGGCCGAGCCGTCGATGAGCGGGCGCGACCTGGCCCGCGAGGTCACGCCGGCCGAGGCCCAGGTCCTCGACGGCGACGGCCCGCGCGTGATCGGCATCGACACGGGCATCAAGAGCTCGATCGTGCGCAACCTGCGCGAGCGCGGCGTGCACCTCGAGCTGCACCCGTGCACGACGCCCGCCGACGAGCTGCTCGCTCGCGAGCCCGACGCGATCTTCCTCGCCAACGGCCCGGGCGACCCGGCCGCGCTCGGCTACGTCGTCGACACCGTGCGCGAGGTCGTCGGCAAGGTCCCCGTCTGGGGCATCTGCCTCGGCCACCAGCTGCTGTGCCGCGCGGTCGGGCTCGAGACCTTCAAGCTGCCGTTCGGCCACCGCGGCGCGAACCACCCGGTCAAGGACCTCGAGACAGGCAGGATCGAGATCACCTCACAGAACCACGGCTTCGCGGTGCTCGGCCCCGGCGGCGAGCGGACGATCGACGGCGACGAGCCGGTGCGCTGGGAGACGGACTTCGGCACCGCAGAGCTGCAGCAGCTGAACCTCTACGACCGCACCGTCGAGGGGCTCGTGCTGCGCGACGTGCCCGGCTCGACGGTCCAGTACCACCCCGAGGCGGGCCCGGGGCCGCACGACGCGGTGCATCTCTTCGACCGCTTCCTGGAGCGGCTGGCCGCGTGAGCGAAGGGGAGGACCTGGTGAGACGGATGCTCGACGCTCCATAACCGAGGAGGAGGCGAAGAGCTACTCGAGGCTTTCGACGACTTCTTCGTGTCGGATCTGGAATGGAAGCCCATCATCGTCGCCGAGCGCGTGACCTACCGTGGGCGCGAGGGACTCGAGCACTACTACCGCGACCGTGCTGAGGTGTTCGGCGCCGGCGAGGTGCACATCCGCTCGGTGGAGGCGATCGGCAACGCCGTCGTCGCGCACGCCCGCTCCACCGCCCAGGGGCGCGCTGAGCGGCGCGAGCGTGGAGGAGGACGTCTACCTCGTCTACTGGTGCCGCGACGGCAGGCTCGTCCGCGGGGCGGCGTTCCGCTCGTACGAGGACGCGCTGGAGGCGGCCCGTGCCTAGGCGCGACGACATCAAGAAGATCCTCGTGCTCGGCTCCGGCCCGATCGTGATCGGCCAGGCGGCCGAGTTCGACTACTCGGGCGCGCAGGCCTGCAAGGTGCTGCTCGAGGAGGGCTACGAGGTCGTGCTCGTGAACTCGAACCCGGCGACGATCATGACCGACCCGGAGTTCGCCACCGCCACCTACATCGAGCCACTGCTGCCCGGCTCGGTCGCGAGGGTGATCGAGCGCGAGCGCCCCGACGCCCTGCTGCCGACGCTCGGCGGCGGCACCGCGCTCGACCTCGCCCGCCAGCTCTCCGAGGACGGCACGCTCGCGAGGCATCGCGTGGAGCTGATCGGCGCCGACTACGACGCCATCCGCCGCGCCGAGGACCGCGAGCTGTTCCGGGCCACCATGGAGCGCGCCGGGCTGCGCGTGCCGCGCAGCGCCGTCGTGCGCGCGATGCGCGAGGCCGAGCGCGCTCTGCCTGATATCGGGCTGCCGGCGATCGTGCGACCCGGTTTCACGATGGGCGGCGCGGGCGGCGGGATCGCCCACACCGAGACCGAGTACCGCCAGGTCGTGGCCGAGGGGCTGGCGGCGAGCCCGATCGGCCAGGTGCTGGTCGAGGAGTCGGTGATCGGCTGGGGCGAGTTCGAGCTCGAGGTGATGCGCGACCGGCGCGACAACGTCGTGATCGTCTGCTCGATCGAGAACGTCGACCCGATGGGCGTGCACACGGGCGACAGCGTCACGGTCGCGCCGCAACAGACGCTCAGCGATCCGCTCTACCAGAAGCTGCGCGACCAGGCGATCGCAGTGATCCGCGCGGTCGGGGTCGAGACCGGCGGCTCGAACATCCAGTTCGCCGTCAACCCGCAGAGCGCTGAAATCGTCGTCATCGAGATGAACCCGCGCGTGTCGCGCTCGTCTGCGCTCGCCTCGAAGGCCACCGGCTTCCCGATCGCAAAGATCGCCGCCCGGCTGGCGGTCGGCTACGCGCTCGAGGAGATCGACAACGACATCACGCGCAAGACGCCGGCGAGCTTCGAGCCGACCATCGACTACGTCGTCGTCAAGTGGCCCCGCTTCGCCTTCGAGAAGTTCCCAGGCGCGGACGGCCGCCTGCACACCTCGATGCAGTCGGTGGGCGAGGCGATGTCGATCGGGCGCACGTTCAAGCAGGCCTTCGTGAAGGCGATGCGCTCGCGCGAGCTGGACGTGACCCCGGGCTTCCCAGACGACCTGCTCGGCGCGCTCAGAACACCCTCCCACGACCGCTACGAGCTGCTATTCGAGGCGACCCGGCGCGGCCACAGCGAGGCCGAGCTGTCCGCGGCAACCGGCATCGACCCCTGGTTCATGGCGGAGCTCGCGGCGCTCGCCCGCGGCGAGGACCCGCAGGCCGGCCTGGCGCGGTCGTTCAAGTCGGTCGACACGTGCGCGGCCGAGTTCGAGGCGGAGACGCCCTACTACTACTCGGGCTGGGAGCGCCGGGCGGTTCACGAGGTGCGCCGCGGCGACGCGCCCTCGGTCGTGATCCTGGGCAGCGGTCCGAACCGCATCGGGCAGGGCATCGAGTTCGACTATTGCTGCGTCCACGCAGCGATGACGGTGCGCGCGTCGGGCCGTGACGCGGTGATGATCAACTGCAACCCGGAGACGGTCTCGACCGACTACGACACCTCGGACCGGCTCTACTTCGAGCCGCTCACGCTCGAAGACGTGCTCGGCGTGATCGAGATCGAGGACCCCGAGGGCGTGATCGTCCAGTTCGGCGGCCAGACTCCGCTCAAGCTGGCTGCCGGGCTCGCCGAGGCAGGAGTCCCGTTGCTCGGCACGCCCGTCGAGTCGATCCATCTCGCCGAGGACAGGCCGAGCTTCGGCACCCTGCTCGACGAGCTCGGCCTGAAGGGTCCGCCCTACGCCACGGCCGACTCGCCCAGAGAGGCGCTCGAAGTGGCCGCGGACGTCGGCTATCCGCTGCTCGTGCGCCCGAGCTACGTGCTCGGCGGCCGCGCCATGGAGATCTGTTACTCGCGCGACGCGCTCGCCGACTACCTGCACCGCACCAACGGAGACGGGGCCGAGCGAACCATCTTCCTCGACCGCTTCCTCGAGAACGCCATCGAGGTCGACGTGGACGCACTCTGCGACGGCGAAACCGTCCAGATCGGCGCGATCATGCAGCACGTCGAGGAGGCGGGCGTCCACTCCGGCGACTCGGCCTGCGTGATCCCGGCGATGTCGCTCGGCCCGGAGATGCTCAGCCAGGTCGAGGAGGCGACGGCCGCGATCGCGCTGCGACTCGGCGTCGTGGGTCTGATCAACATCCAGTTCGCGGTCTACGGCGACGAGGAGCTGTACGTGATCGAAGCGAACCCGCGCGCCTCGCGCACGGTGCCGTTCGTCTCCAAGGCAATCGGGGTGCCGCTCGCCAAGATCGCCTGCCGGCTGATGCTGGGCGAGCGGCTCGCGGAGCTCGAGCTCGACATCCCGCGCAACCCGCCCCACGTGTCGGTCAAGGAGGCGGTGCTGCCGTTCGGGCGCTTCCCGCGGGCCGACGCCCTGCTCGGCCCCGAGATGAAGTCGACCGGCGAGGTGATGGGCGTGGCCTCCGACTACCCGGCCGCCTTCGGCAAGGCGCAGGCCGCCGCGGGCGCGGAGCTGCCCGGCTCCGGCACCGTCTTCATCTCCGTCACCGACGGCGACAAGCCCGCCGCCACCCAGATCGCCGCGGCCTTCCACGACATGGGCTTTCGCGTGCTCGCCACCGGCGGGACCGCCACGGCGATCCGGCGCATGGGCGTGCCCGTCGAGCGCATCAGGAAGCTGTCGGAGGGCTCGCCCAATGTCGTCGAGCGGATCGAGGCGGACGAGGTCGACCTCGTCGTCAACACCCCGACCGGCTCGGGAGCGCGCGCCGACGGCTACGAGATCCGCCGGGCGGCCATCGGGCGCGGGATCCCGTGCATCACGACGATGTCCGGTGCGAGCGCGGCGCAGCGCGCGATCCGCGCCCAGCGGGCGGGCGAGACCTCCGTGATCTCGCTGCAGGAGCTGCACGCAGGGCGCGCGGGCATGCCGGGCGAGATCTCCGCCGAGACGCCGCGGAGGGCCTGATGGAGCGCACGCTCGCGCCGCCCGAGCGGCGCGTCGCGCGCGTCTCGGGCGTCGAGCGGCTGGGCTCCTATCACCTGATCGGAGCCGAGGACGCGACCGGCCCGGAGCCCCAGCCCGGGCAGTTCTACATGCTGAGCTCGGAGCGTGGCTGGGGCGGCCGGGAGGGCGAGCGGCCCTACCTGCCGCGTGCGTTCTCCTACGCGCGCGCACGCGTGAGCGACGGCGGTGTCGCGCTCGACTTCCTGCTGGAGGTGGTGGGGCCAGGGACGGGCTGTCTGTCGGTACTCGCGCCCGGCGAGGGTCTCGCGCTCGTTGGTCCGCTCGGGCTCGGCTTCGACCTCGAGGCCCGCGCCGGCAGGGCGCTGCTCGTCGGCGGCGGCATCGGCGTCGCGCCGCTGCTCTGCCTCGAGGAGCAGCTCGTGCGGGCCCGGCAGGAGGCGCGCGTCCTGCTCGGCTTCCGCACTGCGGGGCACGCCCAGGCCGCGGCCCTGTTCATGGGCGAGCCCGCCGTCGTGACGGACGACGGCTCGGTCGGCCGCCAGGCATTCGTCACGGAGCTGCTTCGCGAGGAGCTCGACGCCGACCCGGCGGCGCACGTCTTCGCCTGCGGGCCGCCGCCGATGCTCGAGGCCGTCAGGGCGCTGTGCGCCGAGCGCGAGACGCCGGCGCAGCTCGCGCTCGAGTCCGGCATGGCGTGCGGCTTCGGGGCCTGCTTCGGCTGCGTCGTGCCGACCCGCGACGGCTACCTGCGCCTGTGCGTGGACGGCCCGGTGCTGAACGCCGAGCGGCTCGAGAGCGCCCTCTTCCCGGGGGCGGGACACTGATGGAGCTGTGCGGGGTGCCGCTGCGCGGCCCAGTCCTGAACGGGTCCGGCACCTTCGACGCCATCGCCGCGCGGCGCGCCTTCGGCGACGCGCTGCTCGAGCGCTTCCCCTTCCACGCGTTCGTCTCGAAGACGATCACCGTCGCGCCGCGAGAGGGCAACCCGCCGCCGCGCCTGTGGGAGACGCCGGCGGGGCTGATCAACTCGATCGGGCTCCCGAACAAGGGCCTCGAGGGCTTTCTCGCCTCCGACCTGCCGGAGCTCGCCGAGCTGCCCGTCCCGCTCATCGTCTCCGTGATGGGCTTCAGCCGCGACGAGCTCGCGACGCTCGTCGAGGCGGTCGCGCAGCGTCCCGAGGTGGCGATGATCGAGCTGAACGTCTCCTGCCCCAACGTCGAGACCGGGCTCGTGATGGGCGCCGACCCGGCCGAGACCGCCCGCGCGCTGGAGCGCGTGCGCCCGCTCTCCGAGCGGCCGCTGATCGTGAAGCTGACGCCGAACGCGAGCGAGCCCGAGGCGGTGGCGGCCGCGGCGCAGGAGGCGGGCGCCGATGCCGTGTCGCTGATCAACACGCTCAAGGGCATGGCCCTCGATCCGGACGGCCGCGGCCACTGGCTCGGCGGCGGCAGCGGCGGGGTCTCGGGCGCTGCCGTGCGTGCGATCGCGCTGCAGCAGGTCTATGCCGTCGCGGCGCGCGTGACGATCCCGGTGATCGGCATGGGGGGCATCCAGAGCGGGCGCGACGCGCTCGACTTCCTGTCGGCCGGAGCCACGGGGGTCGCCGTCGGGACTGAGAGCTTCCGAGACCCGGGCGCGGGCCGCCGGATCGCCGCCGAGCTCGCCGCGCTCGAGGCCCGCGGAGTGGCAGATCGCGGCGCTGCCCCACCTCCCGAGGTAGGGGTGACCCAAACGGGTGATTCCCCACCGACATTTTTTCGGAGATAGCGGGATGTTCACACTTGCCTGGATGACGGCCGAGGCACCCCAGGTGAAAACCCCTGCAAACATTGGGAAAACGCTTAACCACCCCAAAGCTGCCTGAAGCTCAGGTCGAGGTCCAGCCGAATTCGCCGTTTTTTTGCGTCTGACGGCCCGCGGGGCCCGATCAAGCGTGTACTATCGCCGCCCATGCCGGCCGCTCCCCACTCGCCCGCGAAGTCTCAAACCGCGGGCCTGGCACCCGAGCGCTCGCTGACCCAGCGGATGGATGCACTCAAGCGAGCCAACGAGATCCGCACTCGCCGGGCGCGCCTCAAGCGCGATCTGAAGGCGGGTCGCGCGCAGATCCACGGGCTGCTCCTGGACCCGCCCGAGTACCTCGCCACGGCCAAGGTCTTCGACCTGCTGCTGGCGGTCCCGAAGTACGGCCGCGTGAAGGTCAACCGCATTCTCACCCACTGCCGCATCTCGCCCAGCAAGACGATCGGCGGCCTCTCCGAGCGGCAGCGCAACGAGCTCGTCTCGTACCTGCGCCGATAGCCGAGCAGAGCACCCCGATCCTGGTGGTGACGGGGCCCTCCGGGGTCGGTAAGGGCACCCTCATAAAGGCGCTTCTGGAGCGGGTTCCCGGGCCTCGAGCTGTCCGTCTCGGCCACCACCCGCAGCCCCCGTGAGGGCGAGCGCAACGGGATCGACTACCACTTCCTGAGTGATGGGGACTTCGATCGCAGGGTCGCCGCGGGGGAGTTCGTCGAGCATGCCGTTTACGCCGGAAACCGCTACGGGACGCTGCGCACGGAGCTCGCACGGCCCGCGCGCGGGATCGTCCTCGAGATCGACCTGCAGGGGGCGCGCCAGGTGCGCGAGACGCTGCCGGAGGCGGTGCGGATCTTCATCGAGCCGCCGTCGTTCGAGGCGCTGGAGGAGCGTCTGCGCCGGCGCGCCGCCGACACGCCCGAGCAGATCGAGCGCCGGCTCGGCGCCGCACGCGCTGAGCTCGAGGCCGCCTCGGAGTTCGATCACCGGATCGTGAACGACGACCTGGAACGCGCTTTGCAGGAGCTCACGGCGCTGGTCGCTACCATGTCGTCGGCGTGATCAAGCCTCGACTAGACAAGCTGCTCGACCAGGTCGACTCCCACTACGCCTGCGTCCTGGTGTCCGCCAAGCGCGCGCGCCAGATCAACTCGTACTACCACAACCTCGGTGAGGGAACCTTCGACGAGTACCCGCCGCCGATGGTGGAGACGGGCTCGAAGAACTACCTCAAGATCTCCCTCGAGGAGATCGCCGCGGGCAAGATCAAGTACCGCTACCGGTAGGCGGCAGCGGTGGCGCGCGTCCTGCTCGGTGTGACCGGCGGGATCGCCGCGTACAAGGCGGTCGAGTTGGTACGCCTGGCCACCAAGGCCGGCCACGCCGTGCGCGTGGTGCAAACCCGCACCAGCCTCGAGTTCGTGGGCCGCGCCACCTTCGAGGCCGTCACGGGTGCGCCCGTGCTCGTCGACGAATTCGAGTCCGACCCGGCGCGCGGCAGCTATCCGGGCGACCCGCTTCCCGAGCACGCGCCGATCTCGCACCTCGAGCTGGCGACGCGCGCCGACGTCCTCTGCGTCGCGCCCGCCTCCGCCAACACGATCGCGAAGCTCGCCCAGGGGCTCGCCGACAACCTGCTCACGAGCTCCGCGCTCGCGTCCGGCGCCCCGCTGGTGGTGGCGCCGGCGATGAACACCCGCATGTACGAGCACCCCGCCACCCAGCGCAACCTCGAGCTGCTCGGCGAGCGCGGCGCGCGCATCGTCGCGCCGGGCGCGGGCAGCCTCGCGTCGCGCGGCGAGTGGGGGCTGGGCAGGCTCGCCGAGCCCGCCGAGATCCTCGAGGCGCTCGAGGCGACGCTCGCCGTGGGCGGCCCACTCGACGGCCTGCGCGTGCTCGTGTCGGCCGGCGGCACGCGTGAGCCGATCGACTCGGTGCGCTACGTGGGCAACCGCTCCTCGGGGCGGATGGGCATCGCCGTGGCGCACGAGGCGGCCCGGCGCGGCGCCGAGGTCACGCTCGTGGGCGCGAACGTGTCGCTGCCCATCCCGGCCGGCGTCCGCGCGCTGGCCGTGGGGACCGCGGCCGAGCTCGAGGCCGCGCTGCGAGCCGAGTTCGGCGCAGCGGACGTGCTCGTGATGGCAGCCGCGCCGGCGGACTTCCGCCCGGCGAGCCCCGACGCCGCCAAGATCGCGAAGAAGGACCGCGACGGTCTCGTCATCGAGCTCGAGCCGACCACCGACATACTGGCCGCGCTGGCGGGCGAGCGGCGCGCCGGCCAGACGCTCGTCGGCTTCGCCGCCGAGCACGGCGAGGGCGCCGTCGAGCGCGGCCGCGACAAGCTTGCGCGCAAGGGCCTCGACGCCGTCGTCGTGAACGACATATCGCGCTCGGACATCGGCTTCGACGCCGACCAGAACGAGGTCACGATCGTGCTGGCCGACGCTGAGCGAGCCGTGGCGCGCGCCCCGAAGGCCGAGATCGCGGGGGCGATCCTCGACGTGGTGCAGGTGCTGAGGACGAGCGCCGGTGGGCGCAGTACCGTAGAGGGCAGGCCATGAGCGAGAGCGCATATGACCTCTTCCAGAAGGGCAGCGAGCTGCTCGAGCGGGGTGACTTCATGGCGGCCGCCGTACCGCTCGAGCGGGCACGCGAGCTCGAGCCCGACAAGGGCTCGATCCGCGAGGCCCTCGGCCGCGCCTACTTCCGCTCCTCGCGCTTCGAGCAGGCCGCCGAGGAGTTCGCCGCCTTGGTCGAGCGCTATCCGGTCAACGACTACGCCCACTTCTGCCTGGGGCGCTCGCTCGAGAAGACGGGACGGCGCGCCGAGGCGAGCCGTCACGCGGCGCTCGCGGCGCACATGCGCCCCGACCGCAAGGACTACCAGGCCTTCAGGGAGCGTCTGCAGGCGGCGTAGCCGTGGCCTGAGCGGCGGCGTGCGAGCGCACCGCCACGGCCGCCTCGGCGACCAGGCCCAGCAGGCGGTCGAGCGCCCGCTCGTCCACCGCCGGCGCCGGCACGTCCGCGTGGATCCAGATGTCGCGCGCGCGGCTGCAGCCGAAGCGCACCATGCGCGTCTGGCGGTTCCACCAGAGCAGCATCCAGGGGTCGAGCGCGTCCGCAGCGTGGAGCGGCACGGCCTGGACGCGGAGCAGCCCGTCCGCGATCCGCAGCCCGACGTCGAGCGGCTCGCCGCCGAGCTCGTCGCCCGGGATCGTGATGCCCCACTCGCCGTGGGCGAGCCGCCGCGCCCTCAGCGCGGGCAGCCCGTCCAGGTAGGTCTCGACGGCGTCGACGGCGGCCACCGGCGTGATGATGTCAGTGGCCGCCGTCCGTCTTGCGTCCTACGCGGCCTAGCGCTCCGGGACGGCCTCGACGGCCGCCGTCGCGCGCTCACGGGATTCGCGCAGCACGCCCACCGCTGCCACGGCCACGCCGAGCGCCGCGATTGCCGTGACGACCGCGATCCCGGGCCGGAACCCGTCGAGCATCGAGGCCCCGTCGGTGCCGGTCGTGTTCGCGCTCACGACGGCCGTGACGATCGCGAGGCCGATCGCGCCGCCCACCTGGAACGACGTGTTGACGAGTCCGGACGCAAGCCCCTGCTCGTGGTTGGCGACGCCCGCGGTCGCCTGGATGTTGAGCGACGGGAAGCAGAGCGCGAACCCGAGCCCGACCAGGATCATGCTCGGCAGGAACACCGTTGCGTACGACAGCGACTCGCCGATCCGCAGGAACAGCGCATAGCCGATCACGAATGAGATCGCCCCCACCAGGATGATCCTGGCGGTGCCGAACCTATCCACGAGCGGGCCGATTCGCGGTGCGCCGAGGGCCACCAGCAGGCCGCCTGGCAGGAACGCGAGCGCGGTCTCGACCGGCGACCAGCCCAGCATCTGCTGCAGGTACAGGGTGCCGACGAACTGGAACGCCACGTACGCGCCGAAGACGGCCGCCATGCCCAGGTTGGCCCTGACGAGTGAGCCCGAGCGCAGGATGCCGAGCCGCACGAGCGGACTCGCGGAGCGCTGCTCGATCGCGACGAAGGCCGCGAGCAGCAGCGCCGCGACGGCGAAGCCGCCGACCGTCTCGACGGCGCCCCAGCCCGCCTCGGGCGCCTCTACGACGGTCCGCACGAGCAGCAGCATCGCCGCGGTGATCGTGGCCGCGCCGGCGAAGTCGAAGCCGCGCCGCGGCCCCTCTGCCGGGGCGTCCTTCGCGAGCACGCGCGGGGCCGCCACCAGCAGTGCCAGCGCGATCGGCACCGGCAGCAGGAAGGTCCAGCGCCAGCCCAGCTCGGTCAGGAGGCCGCCGAACACGAGTCCGAGCGAGAAGCCGCTCGCGCCGCAGGCCGTGTAGATCGCGAGCGCGCGGTTGCGCGCCGGGCCCTCCGCGAAGGTCGTCGTGATGATCGAGAGGCTCGCCGGCGCCGTGAAGGCAGCCGCCGCGCCCTTGAGGAAACGGGTGATGACGAGCAGCGTGCCGTCGTCGACGAGCCCGCCGACGACCGACGCGGCCGTGAAGACCGCCAGCGCGGCGAGCAGCACGCGTCGCCGCCCGAGCAGGTCCGCGAAGCGCCCGCCGAGCAGCAGCAGGCCGCCGTAGCCGAGCACGTAGCCCGACACGACCCACTGCAGCGTCGAGGTCGAGAGGTCCAGATCCGCGCCAATCGACGGGAGGGCGACGCCGACCATCGAGACGTCGAGCCCATCGAGGAAGAGCACCCCGCAGAGCACCACGAGCGCACCCCACAGGCGCGCGTCCCATTCCTGGCTCTGTTGGGGGGCGGGGAGGGCGGCGGATCCGCTTTCACTGACGTGGGGGGAAGCCATCGTCGAACAGTACATGCATGTGCATCTAATGTTCGTACATCTTTTGTTAAGAGCAATATTTGACCGCGTTCGGTACCCTCGCAGGGTCATGGCCGTCACCGGCAAGGGGACTCAAAGTGCGCGCTGGCACGAGCTGCTCGACAGTCACGCGCGTGTGAGCGGCGCGCTCGAGCGAGCGCTCCAGACTGAGCACGGCCTCGGAGTCAGCGAGTTCGAGGTGCTCGACCGGCTCGCGGAGGCCGACAAGGATCAGCGCCGCATGCAGGAGCTCGCCGACTCGGTGCACCTGAGCCAGAGCGCTCTGTCGCGCCTGATCGGCCGGCTCGAGGGGGAGGGGCTGGTCTCGCGCGTGATCTGCTCGAACGACCGGCGTGGCATCTTCGCCTGCCTGACCGACGCGGGCCGCGCCCGCCACGACGAGGCGCTCCCGACGCAGCGCCGCGTCCTCGAAGAGCAGCTCGGCTGAGAGTGCGCGCGCTCGTGCAGCGCGTGAGCGAGGCGGCCGTCAGCATCGACGGCCGCGAGCACGCGCGCATCGGGCCGGGCCTGCTCGTGCTGCTGGGGGTGCACCGCGGGGACGGCCCCGAGCAGGCGGACCGCATCGCCCGCAAGCTGCTCGCGCTCAGGATCTTCGAGGACGCGCAGGGCAAGATGAACCTCGACGTCGGGCAGGCGGGCGGCGAGCTCCTGTGCGTGAGTCAGTTCACGCTCTACGGCGATGCGCGCAAGGGCAACCGGCCGAGCTTCGTCGATGCGGCGCCGCCCGATCAGGCGGAGCCGCTCTACGAGCGGGTGCGCGAGACGCTGGGAGCCGCGGGTGGCGTGTTCGGCGCGCGCATGCAGGTCTCACTGACGAATGACGGGCCGGTCACGCTTCTCCTGGAAGCGTGACGTCGCCGTAGATCGCGCGCAGCCAGATCGCCGTCAGCGTCGGCACGAGCTCCTCTTCCGACAGGGCGGGGCCGAGCCCCAGGGAGCTCGTGTAGAAGCAGCGTTCGTTCATCCAGATGAGCGCCTTGGCGAGCGACTCCGGATCGGGGCCGCCAGGCGCGTCCCCGGCCCTGCGCTCGTCACGGATCGTGCGCGCCGACTGCTCCACGAAGCGGCCCATCATGTTCTCCCAGAAGGCCCGCATACCGGGCACCGCCCCCCAGGTCTGGTTGGCCGCACGCAGCACCGGGCCGTGCTCCCGCCAGAGGCGCGCGCTCGCCTCGATCGAGCGCAGCGCGATCTCGGCGGGCGGGTCGTCGCTGCGCTCGAGCCAGCGCTCCGACTCGCGGTACATCTCGTCCGTGATGCCCTCGACGAGCGCCTGCAGCACAGCGTCCTTGGACTCGAAGTAGAAGTAGAACGAGGGGCGTGAGATGCCGGCCCCGGCGGCCAGCTCGTCGACCGTGATGTCGCCCAGCGGGCGCTCGCACAGGAGCCGCTCGCAGGTCTCGAGGATGGCCTGCTCCTTCAGGTCGCCCTTGGCCGGCCCGCGCCGGCGTGGGGAGGACGGAGCGGCGCGCTCGACAGTCACACACCCCCCAGCGACGTCGTGCCGAGCGCGCCGTCCATCTGCCGCCAACCTAAACGCGGTGCCGAGAAAAATCAACGGGGTGTTGACCGACCTTCGGAGCGACAATAGGCTCGAACGAGGCGTGGCCGTCCCGGAGGAGGCACCAAGATGAACGACATCCGGCGCGATGTGATGCGCGCGATCTGCGACACGGTCTGCCCGCCGCTCGAGCGCGCCGACGATCCGGATGGCTTCTGGTCCCGCTCGGGGAGCGACGTCGGGGCCCCCGCTGCACTCGCCGAGGCGATCGCGGGCCTTCCGCCGCTGCAACGCGAGGGCCTCGAGCAGCTGCTCGACGGGCTCGCCCGGATGGGCTTCCTCGGCGCCTCGCGCCGCTCGCGCGAGCAGCTCCTGCGCAACCTGCAGGCGCTCGGGCCGGACGCCGCCGCGGGCGGTGCGGCGCTGATGACGCTCGGCCTGTTCCTCGCCTACGGGATGCCCGACCCGCAGACCGGCCGCAACGCCTTCTGGGACACGTTCGGATACCCGGGCCCGAGCGGGCTGCCGCAGCCGGCACCGCGGTCGCTGACCCCGCTCGTTCCGGAGGGAGACGACGCGCAGCTCGAGGCGGACGCCGTGATCGTCGGCACGGGCGCCGGCGGCGGCGTGATCGCGGCGGCGCTCGCGCGGGCGGGCCAGCGCGTCCTGCTGCTCGACATGGGCGGCCTCTTCGACGAGTCCGACTTCAACCAGTACGAGCTCTGGGCCTACCAGAACCTCTACTGGCGCGGCGGCCCCAACCCGACGGCCGACATGAACGTGTCGCTCTACGCCGGCTCGAGCTTCGGCGGCGGCACGACGATCAACTGGACCAACTGCCTGCGCACGAAGCCCTGGGTGCGCGAGCAGTGGGCGCGCGAGCACGGCCTCGAGGGGCTCGACACGGCGGAGTTCGACCGCCATCTCGACGCCGTCTGGGAGCGGCTCAGCGTCACCGACCGCTGCTCCCACCTCAACGGGACCCAGGAGTCGATGAAGCGCGGCGCCGACGCGCTCGGCTGGTCGTTCAAGACGATCACCCGCAACGTCGACGAGTCGCGCTACACGCCCGAGACGGCCGGCTTCATCGGCTTCGGGGACCAGACGGGCGCCAAGCAGTCGACCGCCAAGACCTACCTCGCGGACGCCGTGGCGCACGGCGCCGAGGTGATCGTGCGCTGCTTCGCCGAGCGCATCCTCACGGAGGGCGGGCGCGCCGCGGGCGTCGGGGCGGTCTACAGCGACCCCGAGACCGGCCGCAGCGCGCGCGTGAGCATCCGCGCGCCGCGTGTCGTGGTGGCCTGTGGCGCGCTCGAGTCTCCGGCGCTGCTGCTGCGCTCCGGCATCGGCGGTCCGGCGGTCGGCCACAACCTGCGCCTGCACCCCTGCACGGCGACGACGGGCAGCTACCTCGACGACCAGCGCGCCTGGTGGGGTGCGCCGCAGGCGGCCCTCGTGGACGAGTTCGCGAACGTCGAGGATGGCCACGGCTTCCTGATCGAGTCGACCCAGTACGCGCCGGGCACGGCCGCCTCGGCCACGCCGTTTGCGGGCGGCGAGACGCACAAGCGGCTGATGCAGCAGCTGCGCTACGGGGCCACGTTCATCGGCCTCGTGCGCGACCACGGCGGCGGGCGCGTCACGATCGACGCAGACGGCCAGGCGCTGCCCATGTACTCGCTCGACGACCCGCTCGACGTCGCGAACACCCACCGCGCGCTGGCCGCGCAGGTGCGGCTGCACGTGGCGGCGGGCGCGCGCGAGATCGCGGCGCTCGCGGCCGGCCTGCCGCAGTGGCGCGTCGGCGACGACGTCGAGCGCTACCTCGAGCGGCTCGAGCGCGTGCCGCTGCGCGCCGGGGGCTTCAAGCTTTTCGCGGCCCACCAGATGGGCACCTGCCGCATGGGCAGCGACCCGCAGACGAGCGTTGCCGGCCCCTGGGGCGAGCTGCACGACACGCCCGGCGTCTGGATCGGCGACGCAAGCGCCTTCCCGACCTCGTCGGGCACCAACCCGATGATCACGATCATGGCCCTCGCCCACCGCACGGGCGAGGCGATCGTGGCGGCGAGTCCCGCCGCCGCCACCGCAACCGCCTAGGAGACCACATGGCCACCGCCACCGAACCGATTGTCCGCGACCGCCTCTACATCGGAGGGAAGTGGGTCGAGCCCGCGGGCGAGGGGACGATCGACGTGCTGAACCCGGCCACCGGAGCCGTGATCGCGCGGGTGCCCGAGGGAACGCCCGAGGACGCCGACCGGGCCGTGCTGGCGGCGCGCGCCGCCTTCGACGACTGGGCCGCTGTTTCTCCCTACGAGCGCGCGCAGCTCTGCTCCGCCATCGGCGCCAAGCTGGCCGAGCGCGGCGACGAGCTCGCCGCGCTCATCTCCAGCGAGCTCGGCATGCCGATCACGCTCTCCCGCATGATCCAGGCGGGCCTGCCGTCGGTCACGTTCTCATCGCAGCCCGAGCTCGTCGAGGAGATCGCCTGGGAGGAGGAGGTCGGCAACTCGCTGATCGTGCGCGAGCCGGCGGGCGTCGTCGCCGCGATCACGCCCTGGAACTATCCGCTCCACCAGATCGCGAACAAGGTGGCGCCGGCGCTCACCGCCGGCTGCACGGTCGCGCTCAAGCCGAGCGAGGTCGTGCCGCTCAATGCGTTCGTGCTCGCTGAGGTCTGCGACGAGGTCGGCCTGCCCGCGGGCGTCCTCAACCTCGTGACCGGGACGGGGCCGGTGGTGGGGGAGGCCCTCGTCGCCCATCCCGAGACGGACCTGATCTCGTTCACCGGCTCGACGCGCGCCGGGCGGCGCGTGTCGGAGCTGGCGGCCCGGGACGTGAAGCCCGTCTCGCTCGAGCTCGGCGGCAAGTCGCCGAACGTGATTCTCGACGACGCCGATCTCGAGCAGGCGGTGACCGACGGAGTGGCGAAGTGCTACCTGAACTCCGGCCAGACCTGCAGCGCCCTCACGCGCATGCTCGTCCCGCGCGCCAAGCTCGAGCAGGCCGAGCGGATCGCCGCCGTCGTGGCCGA
This sequence comes from uncultured Thermoleophilaceae bacterium, assembly GCA_963814095.1. Taxonomy (GTDB): domain Bacteria; phylum Actinomycetota; class Thermoleophilia; order Solirubrobacterales; family Thermoleophilaceae; genus JACVRW01. The sequence goes on from CAWFBT010000010.1 coordinate 77,539, forward strand.
GTCGTTCGCTCCGGGCGACCCGTTCACCGAGGGGACGATGCTCGGGCCGCTCGTGTCCGAGGCGCAGCTCGAGCGCGTGCGCGGCTACATCGAGAAGGGACAGGCCGAGGGGGCCCGGCTCGTGACCGGCGGCGCCGAGTCGCCCGAGGGCCTCGACGAGGGCTACTACGTGCGCCCGACCGTCTTCTCCGATGTCACGAGCGACATGACGATCGCCCAGGAGGAGATCTTCGGGCCGGTGCTCGCGATCATGCCGTACGAGGACGAGGAGGATGCCGTCCGGATCGCCAACGACACGATCTACGGCCTCGCCGGCGGCGTCTGGTCGGCGGACGAGGAGCGCGCCAAGCGGGTGGCCGCGCGCATCCGCACGGGCCAGGTCGAGATCAACGGCGGCGCCTTCAACCCGCTGGCTCCGTTCGGCGGCTACAAGCAGTCGGGACACGGCCGCGAGCTGGGTCGCTACGGCGTCGAGGAGTTCCTCGTGGCGAAGTCGCTACAGCTCTG
>CAWFBT010000011.1:0-117632 GCA_963814095.1 uncultured Thermoleophilaceae bacterium
GCTCGCGCTCGCGCTGCCGATCTTCATCGCCGCGGGCCTGCCGCTGCTCGGCTGGGCGGGCGCGGCGTTCGGCTGGATCGTCCAGCGGCTGATCGCCGCGGGACTCACGAAGCGCGCTCAGGAGTCCGGCGACCCACGAACCGTCGCGGGACTCATGACCGGCTCTATGATCGCGCGCGGCTGGATCGTCGCCGGCTCGATCTTCGTGGTCGGGCTGAGCGAGCGCGAGGCCGGACTGTCCGCCGCGATCCTGTCGATCACCCTCTTCACCTTCTACTTCACCTCACAGCTGATGACCCGACCCTTCGAGCAGGAGCGGCCTTGACCACTTCCGCTGCCACCGCCGAGCAGCCGCGCGAGTCGGGCGGCGGGCTCAGCACGCGCAGCAAGGTCCTGATCTTCCTCGCCATCTACATCGGTGTCGGGATCCTGCTGTACCTGATCTTCGGGAGCGACGGCGAGAACGAGGAGTTCCAGCCGCAGGAGGAGTTCCGGCTCACGCCCTGGATCGAGCTCAAGATCGGCTCGCTCGACCTCTCGATCAACAAGGCCGTGCTTTACCTGTTCCTCACCTGCGTGGCGACCGTAGGGGCCATGGTCTACGTCGCCAGGCGCATGCAGCAGAAGCCGAACCGCACGCAGGTGATCGTCGAGGGCGCGTACGACCTGACCTACAACCAGATCACGCGCAACAACATGGACGCGGAGACCACCGCGAAGTGGTTCCCGTTCGTGGCCACGCTCTTCTTCTTCATCTGGTTCTCGAACGTCCTCGGCTACATCCCACTGCCGACGAACGACCACGAGACGATCGACATCTTCGGAATCGACTTCCCGGCCTTCGCGCTCTACGCCGCGACCGCGAACCTGTCGATCCCGCTCGTCCTCACCCTGACCGTCTTCTTCATCTACCAGGTGGAGGGCATCCGCCGGCACGGATTCGTCAAGTACCTGAAGGGCTGGCTGCCGGCCGGCGTCTCGGGTGCCGCGGCGGTGCCGATCTTCATCATCGAGGTGATCTCGCAGTTCGTGCGGATCATTTCGCTCTCAGTCCGACTGTTCGCGAACATCCTCGCCGGCCACTTGCTCATCCTGTTCATGGGCGGCGGGCTGGCGGTGTTGCTGGGCATCACCGCGCTCGGCTGGATCACGTTGCCCCTGGCGGTCGCGTTCTTCATCTTCGAGGTGGGGCTGGTGGCCACCCTGCAGGCCTTCATCTTCGCCACGCTCACGTCTATCTACTTCGGCGAGGCAAGCGCCGGAGGCCACTAAGGAGGATCCATGGACCTTGCAGTGCTACTCCCAATCGCCCAGGCGGCCGACCCTACGGACGGCCTGAAGGCGATCGCGCTCGGAGTGGGCGCCGGACTCGGGACGATCGGACCGGGCATCGGCGTCGGGTACATCTTCGGCAAGGTGATCGAGTCGGTCACGCGCCAGCCCGAGATGCGTGAGGAGATCACGAGCATCCAGTGGCTCGGGTTCGCCCTGACCGAGGCGATCGTCTTCTATGCCTTCATCTTCGGCCTGATCGCGTTCTTCCTCTAGGCCGCGGATGGACTTCATCGGGGACATCGCGAGCTTCCTCCTGATCGCCCAGGAGAGCACCGAGGGCGCCGAGGAGGAGGGCGGCAGCTTCCTCGTCAGCCCGAACGTCGGGCTGATGATCTGGACGCTGCTCGCGTTCGGGACGACCCTTTACCTCCTCAACAAGCTCGCCTTTCCGCGGATCGCGGAGGCGCTCGACAGGCGCCGCGTGACGATCGAGAAGTCGCTCGACGACGCGGCGCGGGCGAAGCAGGAGGCGGACGGCCTGCTCGACGAGTACCGCGCCCGCCTCAAGGAGGCTCGCGAGCAGGCGGAGGAGATAACCATGCGCGCGCGCAAGGCAGCCGACTCACTTGCCGACAGCGCCAAGGCGGACGCGAGCAAGCAGCGCGAGGAGCTGCTCGCGGCCACCCGGCGCGACATCGAGGCGGAGACCCGCCGCGCGCTCGACGAAATCCGCAAGGAGGTCGCGAACCTAACGGTGATCGCGACCGAGAAGGTCACACGCAAGTCGCTGACGCCTGAGGATCACCGGCGCCTGATCGAGGACGCCCTCAAGGAGGTCGACTTCTCGACGCTGGCGGGCGAGGAAGGGTCCCGGAACTAGATGGAAGAGATCGCCGAGGTCTACTCGCGTGCGCTCTTCGAGGCGGCGAAGGAGAACGACGCCCTCGACCGCGTGCACGAGGAGCTCGGCGAGTTCGCCGACGCGCTCGACGAGAACCGCAATCTGCAGGTCTTCCTGTTCTCACCGTACTTCTCGTCCGAGGAGAAGAAGAAGGGGATCGGGCAGATCGTCGACGACGCAGACCCGCGGCTCTTCAACTTCCTCGAGCTGCTCGCCGAGCGCCACCGGATGCCGGCCCTGTTCCGGATCCGGCGCGAGTTCGACTCGATGTGGGCGGAGGAGAACAGGCTGCTGCCGGTGAGCGTCACGAGCGCCGTTGAGCTCGACCAGGGCATCGTCGAGGACATCGGCCGCGAGATCGAGAAGCAGACCGGACGGCGCGTCGAGCTGTCGAGCAGCGTCGATCCCGACGTGCTCGGCGGGCTCAGGGTGAGCGTTGGCAATCTTGTCCTCGACGCAACCGTGCGCAACAGACTCGAACAGCTACGCAAGCAAGTGGCCCGGGCGGCCGGAAGCGGCGGGGCGCGGCTAAGGAGACTTCGAAGTGCAGATCAAGCCAGACGAGATCACCAGCATCCTCAAGCAGCGCATCGAGGGGCTAGAGGACGGCGGCGCGGACCTGTCCGAGGTGGGCACGGTCCTGTCGATTGCCGACGGCATCTCGCGTGTGCATGGGCTCGACAACTGCATGTCGAGCGAGCTGCTCGAGCTTCCGCACGACGTGACCGGGCTCGCGCTCAACCTCGAGTCCGACAACGTCGGCGCCGTGCTGTTCGGCGAGTGGGACAGGATCGAGGAGGGCGATCAGGTCAAGCGCACCGGCCGCCTGCTGGAGGTGCCCGTGGGCGAGGCGCTGCTCGGGCGCATCGTCGACCCGCTCGGCAACCCGCTCGACGGCAAGGGCGACATCAACACGGAGGAGACTCGGCCGGTCGAGTTCAAGGCGCCGGGAGTGGTCCAGCGCCAGCCGGTGAAGGAGCCGATGCTGACCGGCATCAAGCCGATCGACGCGATGACGAACGTCGGCCGCGGCCAGCGCGAGCTGATCATCGGGGACCGCCAGACCGGCAAGACGTCGATCTGCATCGACACGATCATCAACAACAAGGGCCAGGACCTCGTCTGCATCTACGTCGCGATCGGCCAGCGCATGTCGACGGTCGTGGAGGTGGCGCAGCAGCTCGAGGATGCCGGCGCGCTCGACCACACGATCATCGTCGCCGCTCCCGCCGACGAGGCCGCCCCGATCAAGTACCTCGCCCCCTACGCCGGCGCCGCCATGGCCGAGCACTTCCTCTACAACGGCCAGCACGCCCTCGCGATCTACGACGACCTGACGAAGCACGCCTACGCGTACCGGCAGATGTCGCTGTTGCTGCGGCGCCCGCCAGGCCGCGAGGCCTACCCGGGTGACGTCTTCTATCTGCACTCCCGCCTGCTCGAGCGGTCGGTCAAGCTGAACGACGAGCTCGGCGGCGGTTCCTTCACGGCGCTGCCGATCATCGAGACGCAGGCCGGCGACGTGTCGGCCTACATCCCGACGAACGTCATCTCGATCACGGACGGCCAGATCTTCCTCGAGGCCGACCTGTTCCGCTCGGGCGTGCGCCCGGCCATCAACGTGGGCATCTCGGTGTCGCGCGTCGGCGGCTCGGCGCAGACCACGCCGATGCGCAAGGTGGCCGGCCGGCTCCGGCTCGAGCTCTCCCAGTACCGCGAGCTCGAGGCGTTCGCCCAGTTCGGCTCGGACCTCGACGCCGACACGCAGGCGACGCTCAGCCGCGGCGCGCGGCTCGTCGAGGCGCTGAACCAGGACGAGCGCAGCCCCTGGGCGATCGAGGACCAGGTGGCGGCGATCTACTCCGGCACGGGCGGCTTCCTCGACCGCATCAAGGTCGAGCGCGTGAAGGACTTCCACGAGTCGATGCTGCAGCGCCTGCACTCCGAGCACCAGGAGCTGATGGACAAGCTGCGCGAGGGCAATTGGGACGACTCGATCGAGGGCGAGCTGAGGGACGCGATCGCCGAGGCGATCGACGACTTCGGGCCTGACTTCGACGCCGAGGGCAACCCGATCGAGGAGGGCGAGTCCGACCGCATCCGTCGCGAGCGCGAAGATCGGAGCGAGAGCGACTCCGGCGACGAGGAGGGCGGCGAGGCCGCCGAGTCGGACGAGAGCGCCCAGGAGGCGCCCGAGCAGGAGGCGGCACCCGCCTAGGCGATGGCGAACCTGAAGGACATCCGGAGCCGCATCGGCTCTGTCCAGAACGTCCGCAAGATCACGCGCGCGATGGAGATGATCTCCGCCGCGCGCCTGCGGAGGGCGGAGCAGCGGATCGAGCACCTGAGGCCGTACGCCGACGCGCTGCGCCGGATGACCGCGCGCGCGTCGCACGCGGCCGACAACATCCCGAACCTGCCGATCCTCCAGGACCGCGAGAACGTCGAGACCGTCGGCATCCTCCTGATCACGGGCGACCGCGGCCTCGCCGGCCCGTTCAACTCGCAGATCGTGCGCGCCGGCAACCGGCGCGCCGCCGAGCTCAAGCGGGACGGCAAGAACGTCCTCTGGTACGCCGTCGGCCGGCGCGGGGTCTCCTCGCTCGAGTTCCGCCAGCTCGAGCTGGGCGGCTCGTGGACGGGCTTCACCGACCGGCCCGCGTTCGCCGACGCGCGCACGATCGGCGACGGCATGGCCGCGGCCTACGTGGACGGCAAGGTCGACCGGGTCGAGATCATCTACAACGGCTACATCTCCCCGGTCAACCAGGAGGTGCGGGAGGAGACGCTCCTGCCGCTCCAGCAGGCCGACGTGATCGACGTGGACGAGGAGGAGCCCGACGAGGACGAGTCCGACTCGCGCGCGCTCTGGATCTACGAGCCCGACCCCGAGGAGATCCTCGCGCGGCTCGTGCCCGACTACGTGGAGATTTCGATCTACAGGGCGCTGCTCGAGTCGACGGCGTCCGAGCACGGCGCCCGCATGAGCGCCATGCGCAACGCATCCGACAACGCCGGAGAGCTCATCGACGACCTGACCCTGGCGGCCAACCGGCAGCGCCAGGCCGAGATCACGCAGGAGATCATGGAGGTCGTCGCCGGGGCCGAGGGACTTCGATAGGGACCGACTAGGAGACTGAATGGAAGCCGCAACCCAGCCCACCGAGCAGCAGAGCGAGACCGAGGGCAACGTCGGGACCGTCGAGGAGGTGCAGGGCGTCGTCGTCGAGGTCGCCTTCCCCGACGGCGACCTCCCCGAGATCTACAACGCTCTCGAGATAGAGCTCGAGGTGGCCGCCGAGGAGGACAACGCCACCCGTCTCGTGCTCGAGGTGCAGCAGCACCTGGGCGACGACCGCATCCGTGCGGTCGCGATGGACGCCACCGACGGGCTCGCGCGCGGCACCAAGGTGGTCGACACGGGCGGCCCGATCACGGTGCCCGTCGGCGACGTCGTGCTCGGACGCATCTTCAACCTGCTCGGCGACCCGATCGACGGACGCGGGATCCCGTCGAGGCGGAGGAGCGCTGGCCGATCCACCGCCCGGCGCCGAGCGTCGAGGACCTGACGCCGACCCGCGAGATCCTCGAGACCGGCATCAAGGTCGTCGACCTGCTCGCCCCCTACGCCAAGGGAGGCAAGGTCGGCCTGTTCGGCGGCGCCGGCGTCGGCAAGACGGTGCTGATCCAGGAGCTGATCCACAACATCGCCCAGGAGCACGGCGGCCTGTCCGCCTTCTGCGGCGTGGGCGAGCGCTCGCGCGAGGGCAACGACCTCTGGCTCGAGATGACCGAGTCGGGCGTGATCGACAAGACCATGCTCGTGTTCGGCCAGATGAACGAGCCGCCCGGCGCGCGCATGCGCGTCGCGCTCTCCGGCCTGACGATGGCGGAGTACTTCCGCGAGCAGGGCGGCCAGGACGTGCTGCTCTTCATCGACAACATCTTCCGCTTCGTGCAGGCGGGCTCGGAGGTGTCGGCGCTGCTCGGCCGGATGCCCTCGCAGGTCGGCTACCAGCCCACGCTCGAGACCGAGATGGGCCAGCTCCAGGAGCGGATCACCTCGACCCGCCAGGGCTCGGTCACCTCGGTGCAGGCGATCTACGTGCCGGCCGACGACCTCACCGACCCGGCGCCCGCGTCGGTGTTCGCCCACCTCAACTCGACCACGACGCTGTCGCGGTCGATCTCCGAGAAGGGCATCTACCCGGCCGTCGACCCGCTCGACTCGACCTCGACGATCCTCAAGGCGGACATCGTCGGCGAGGAGCACTTCCAGGTCGCGAACGCCGTGCGCGAGATCCTGCAGCGCTACAAGGAGCTGCAGGACATCATCGCCATCCTCGGCATCGACGAGCTCTCGGACGAGGACCGGCTGACCGTGCAGCGCGCCCGCAAGGTCGAGCGCTTCCTGTCGCAGCCGTTCTTCGTGGCCACGGCCTTCACCGGCCTCGACGGCAAGTACGTGCCGGTCGAGGAGACCGTGCGCTCCTTCAGGGAGATCATCGACGGCAAGCACGACGACATCCCCGAGCGCGCCTTCCTGATGAAGGGCACGATCGACGAGGTCGTGGAGGCGACGCGCGGCGCCGACGCGGAGGAGCAGGCCGAGGCAGAGGACAGCGGCTCCGAGGAGGAGAACGGCTCCGGCTCCGACGAGCAGGAGTCCGGCTCCGAGAACGGCGAGGACGATGGCGAGAACTAGCTTCCCCGTCGAGGTCCTGACCCCGGAGGGTCAGGTCTTCGCGGACGAGGTGGAGATGGTCTCGACCCGCACGACGACGGGCTCGATCGGCATCCTCGCGCACCACGCGCCGCTGATGGCGATCCTCGAGCCGACCGAGTTGCGGCTGTACAAGTCAGAGTCGGACGTCGTGCGCTTCGCCCAGGGCGAGGGCTACCTGCAGGTCGTCGACAACCGCGCGCTGGTGCTGGTCGAGGACGCGATCTCGCCGGACGACATCGACCGCAGCGCCTTCGAGTCGCGGCTGCAGGAGGCGCGCGAGGCCGTCGAGAGCGCCGAGGAGGACTCTGAGGAGCGGGCCCGCGCGGAGCGCGAGGTCAAGCGCTACGAGGCGTTCCTGGAGGTCGGCTCGAGCTAGGGGGCGCAGGGCTCGCTGCTAGAGCGTGTCCCGCACGAGACTCAGCTTGGCCGCACGTGAGAGCCGCTTGATGCGAGCCTCCTCGCGAAGCGCGGCTGAGCGATCAGCGACCGGGAAGACCTTGGCCACCTCCACCGGTAGACGGCTCCGCGTGTAGCGGCTCGCGGTGCCGGCCTGGTGCGCCGCCAGCCGGCGAGAAAGGTCGGTCGTCCAGCCGCAGTAGAGGCTGTCGTCGGCACACCTCAGCAGGTAGACGTAGGGCACACCCATGGCTTTCTCGTTGGGTCCGCGCGCACCTGCCGCCACTACAGCTAACGGAGGGACAGCGCGCGCTCGAGCGCAGCGCGGTCTGTCGGTGCTCCGTGCGCCGCGCACACGACCTCGACTGGCAGATCGAGCAGCGGCCGCAGCCTCTCGACGACCTGCTCGCGGGTGACGCCGCCGCGCAACCACTCGTTCAGCGCAAGACCTGTTCCGAAGTCGGCGAGCGAGTCGCCCACGATGACCGCGCCGACGCTCTCCTTCCACAGCACGAGGTCGTTGTCTTCGCGGTCCGCGTGTGCCTCGATCCCCGCCGGAAGCCGGCTGCCGGCCCCATACCAGTGGACGTTCTCGTCGCCTCCCCGAAGCCACCGCAGGTCCGGGCTGCCGTCACCGGCCTGTTCGGCGGTGATGCCGTATTTGTCGACGAGGTCCTGCGCGGTATCGGGAAGCGGAGCGAACACGGCGGCGCCGAGCCGCTCGACGAGCGCCTGCGTGTCGCGCTCGTGCCAGGGCGCGGTGAGCACGATCACCGGCTCGCGTTCCGGCGCGAGCGCGAGCAGCTCGTCCGGCACGGCCAGCGGGTCGAAGAACAGCAGGCGCTCGCCGTCGTCGATCGCGTACGACGACACCGCCTGCGGCCAGCGCTGGCCGGGCGTCCAGCCCGGGTGCGGCGCCTGCCAGTGCCAGAGTCCAGCCCGTAGCTCGCGCACGGCGGCTAGTCGAGGTTCCAGCCGAAGTAGACCTCGGTACGGACGATCCTGTCCTCGTCGTCGAAGGTGAGAATCTCCGTGTTCCGCCCCCGCCCGCCGCCCGCGGTGTCGGTCTCATATGTGATGACCACCTCGTCGCCCGCCTCGATCAGCCGGACGAGCTCGAAGTCCTGGCCGCGGCCGGCGCCGGGCCAGCAACGCTCGAAGTAGCCGTCCCGGTCGAGCTCTGGGTCCGGTGGCGCCGAGAAGACGAAGTCATCGCTCAGGCGCTCCTCGTAGAAGCGCCGGTCGCCGGCTGCAAACGCGGCATATGAGTCGCGAGCGATCTGTTTGCGGTCGGCGATGGCCGGCGAGTCTAGTGCGCGTCGCGGTGCCGGCGCGCGCTTCAGTCGCTCGGCGCGAACTCCTCGAGCGGGCTTGGATGGCGGGGCTCGTACACGCCGATCGTGCCCGCGCCGGGGATCTTGAGCTGCGCGATCCGCCCCCAGCCCTCGTCCTCGATCGGCGAGACGAACTCGACACCCTTCTCCTTGAGCTCCTCCACGGTCTGTTCGATGTCATGGCACATCAGGAACAGCGCGTGCTGTCCGGGCCCGCGGTCCCAGCCCGAACCGGGGTGGACCGCGACTTCGCCCGGTGGCAGGGCGAAGATCAGCCAGCCGTCGCCGGCATCGACCGCCTCGAACCCGAGGACGTCGCGAAAAAACGCCCGCGCTCGCTCGGCGTCGTCGGCGAAGATGATGGTGTGCGCGCCCGCGATCATCGAATCCGGATGGCCCGAACCTATCTCAGCAGAACAGCACAGCACCACCTGCACGCGGCCGGGGCCCCGCGCGTCTTTCTTTGTCTGGCGCTCGCCGGAGCACTCATCGTGCCGGCGTCAGCGGGCGCGGCGCCGGTTGCGGTGCCGCGCGAGGCGCGGGCGGTCGACACGTCGCATCCCGACCGCTGGGTCGGCTCCGGCACGCCGCGGAGCTGCACCTCCCGCGCGGTCGTGCGAGCCGTGGCAAAGGGCGGGGTCATCAGGTTCCGCTGCGGGCCAGGCCCGGTGCGGATCGAGATGAGGCAGACCGCGAAGGTGGTCAACACGAGCCGTCGCGTCGTCCTCGACGGCCGCGGTCTCGTCACGCTCAGCGGCGGCGGCCGGCGCCGCATCCTCTACCAGAACACGTGCGACCAGCGGCAGACCTGGACCACGTCGCATTGTGACGACCAGGCGACGCCTCGCCTCGTGGTGCAGAACCTGACCTTCGCCGACGGAGACGCGACCGGCGCGACGTTCGATGGCGGCGGGGGTGGTGCGATCTTCGCGCGCGGCGGCCGGCTCAAGATCGTCGGCTCGACGTTCGTGGGCAACCGCTGTGACGCCACCGGCCCGGACCTCGGCGGAGGCGCCGTCCGCGCCCTGTCGCAGCACCACGGGCAGCCCGTGACCGTCGTTCGCAGCACGTTCACGCGTGGGGTCTGCAGCAACGGCGCTGCGCTGAGCAGCATCGGCGTCTCGTGGTCGATCTACAACAGCGTCTTCACCGGCAACCGCGCGATCGGCCGCGGCGCCAACCCCGCGCGCCCGGGCATGCCCGGCGGCGGCTCGGGCGGGGCCGTCTACGCGGACGGCAACGACTTCCGCGTACTGATCGCCGGCACGAGGATGGCCCGCAACCGCGCGCGCGAGGGCGGCGGCGCGGTTTTCTTCGTCAGCAACGACCGCAGCGGCGTCCTCAGCATCCGCTCCTCGACGTTGCGGGACAATCCCAGCCTCGGCTTCGAGACCGATCCCGGGATCTTCTTCCTCGGCCGGGATCAGATCGTGGTCGACTCGGTTCTCGACTGACTCAGCCGGACTGGCAGCACCCCGCCGACGCTCTCGGTGATCGCCACGATCGGCGCCACCAGGCCCGGCGGGGTGCTGCTGACGGGGTCAGGCAGCCGCGTTAACCGCGGACGCCTCGATGATGAGCTGTGCCGTCTCCTCGGGACGCGAGACGGTGATCGCGTGCGATGCGCCCGGGATCTCGATGGTGCGGCGAGCGCCGGCGCGCTCGGCCATGTAGCGCTGGAGCTGGGCGGGGATGATGCGGTCCTCTTCGCCGATCAGGAACCACGAGGGGACCTCGCGCCAGAGCGGCTCGCCCGACGCTTCGGTCAGCGCCTCCTGCGTCGCGGGGCGCTGCGTTGTTGCCATCAGCGCGGCTTGCGACGCGGGCACGTCCTGGCAGAAGACGTCGTTGAAGCTGTCCAGAGCGACGTACAGGTCGGTCGTTCCGTCGCTCCGCGGCACCGGCCGCGACGTCTCCTCGCCGAGCATGCTGCCCGGGAACATGCCCGCGAGCTGGAAGCAGTGCTCACCGGGCTCCGGAGCGAACCCATTGGCGTAGACGAGCCCGACGATCTCGCCGGAGTCGGCGGGGACGTTGGAGATCACCATGCCGCCGTAGGAGTGGGCGGCGAGCACGACGGGCCCGTCGACCGCGCGGACGACGTCCGCGACGGCGGCGGCGTCCGATGCCACGCTACGCAGTGGATTGGCGGCGGCGATCACCGGGTGTCCGGCGTCGAGCAGCGGATCGATGACGGCGTCCCAGCTCGAGGACTCGGCGAAGGCGCCGTGGACGAGAACGATGGTGGGCTTCATGGGAGCTCCCTTCGGTTGGGGTTCGGTTACTTGGCTGACTGGCTGAGCCAGTCCTCGAAGTGGGTCGGGGCGATGCGGGCGTCGTCCCCGGGGGTGAGCGAGTTGTCGTCCAGCTCGGCGCCGAAGTAGCGGGCGTGAACGTCGGCCGTGACCTGTCGCGAGTCGCCGTTTGCTTTCAGGAACCGCTGTGCGAGCTCGTCGAGGCGCACCGCCTCCGGACCCGCCAGCTCGACCGTGTCGTTCAGGGGTGCGCCGACGGCGACGTCGGCCAAGGTGCTGGAGACGTCAGCAGCTGCCTCGGGCTGAACGAGGGCCGGCGACAGCCGGATTGTGTCGCCGTCCGCGCCCGAATCGGCGATGCGGCCGATGAACTCGAAGAACTGCGTTGCCCGGACGATCGTGTAGGGGATCGGCCCTGCCTTGACCAGGTCCTCCTGAGCGACCTTCGCCCGCATGTAGCCGCTCTCGGTGAGCCGCTCGGCGCCGACGACCGACAGCGCCACGTGATGCCCGACGCCGGCGGCTGCCTCAGCGGCGAGCAGGTTGCCGGTGGACGTCTGGAAGAAGTCGAGCACCTCCGCGTCGCTCCACGCGGGGGCGTTCGCGACGTCGACGACGACCTGGGCGCCCTCGAGGGCCTCCGCGAGCCCCTCGCCCGTGAGCGTGTTGACGCCGGTGTTGGGCGCCGCTGCCAGCGCCTCCTGGCCGTCATTCCCCAACTTCTCGACCAACTTCGACCCGATCAGGCCGGTTCCGCCAATAACAACGATCTTCATTGTGGTTCCTTTCGTCTGTGTGTTCAGTAGAGGGCGAGGAGGCGGTTGGCCTCCGCAAGGGCTTCGGCCAGGGAGTGAACTCCGAGCACCACGCCGTCGGGGCTGGGCCCGAGCCGCACTGTGAGGTCGCCGTCCTCGATGAGCGTGAAGCCGATGAGCCGGTCGCCCGACCAGAGCTCGGCCACGCCGAGCGATGCCTCCTCGGGGCTGACGACGCTCACGTGGATCTCGTGCAGGACCGGCGAGAGCGACAGCGTTGCGTTTGTCATGCAGCGAGGATCACGTAGACGGGGCGCCCTCGCATCGGCCAGCTGGCCAGCCTGACTGGCTGGTCGCGGGCCGTTCTCACTCCCGAAGCGAGGCGAGCTGCTCCTCGAAGCGACCCATCGCGGCGCCGAACAGGAGAATTCCCCAGCTCACTCGGGCCACGCCCAGCGCGGCCAGCTCGGCAACCGACGGTGTCTGCGGCAGGCGTACGACGTTCACCGGGCCGCGGGCCTCCGAGGTGAAGCGACGCAGCGCGTCCGTCTCCCAGAGAACGATCGGGAACACGCAGTCGACCCCGGCCTCGAGGTAGGCGTTCGCGCGCCGCAGCGCCTCGGGAACGAGCTCCTTCTGAGTTCCGGGTCCGGCGCCGGCGAGGAGAGGGCCCAGGAAGACGTCGATCCGGGCGTTGATCACGAGCGGGTAGCCGTCATCCGACGCGGCCTGGCGAACCATCCTGAGCCACTCCGCGTGCCTTTCGAGATCGCGCAGGCCGCCGGCGGCGTAGTCACTGTCTTCGAGGTTGCAGCCGGCCGCGCCCATGCTGCGCAGCTCAGCCACCAGCTCGGCCGGCTCCATGCCGTAGCCGGCCTCGGCGTCGACCGTCACGGGCACGTCGACGCCTCCTGCGATCCGCGCGGCGGCGGCGAGCATCTCGTCGCCCGGCGCACCCTCGTGGTCCGCATAGCCGAGTGCGGCGGCCACGCCGCCGCTGGTGGTGGCCACCACCGGAAACCCAGCCGCGACCACAGCTCTCGCGGTGGCCACGTCCCAGGCGTTCGGAAGCAGGAGGGGGTCGCCCGGGCGATGCAGCGACCGCAGCAGGTCGCACCGGCTCTGGAGGTCTGGCGACTGTGTTTGGGCCATGTTGGGAATCTACGCCGCCGGATGCCATCCGAGTTGTGCACCACCGTGCGTCACGGGTCGGTTAGCGTTCTCCCGCGAGATGGCCCTCCCTCTTGCGTCCGCGTTCCTTGACCGGACCAGCGAGCGCGAAGTACTCGACCGGCTACTGGCACACGTGCGCGAAGGTCAGAGCGCCGTGCTGGTCATGCGCGGCGAGGCAGGCATCGGAAAGACGGCGCTGCTCAGGCATCTCGCTCGGCAGGCCTCGGGATTCCGTGTGGCGCAGGTCGCGGGCGTGGAGGCGGAGATGGAGCTCCCGTTCTCCGGGATCCATCAGCTCTGCGCGCCGGTGCTCGACAGGCTCGACGCGCTCCCGCCGCCCCAGCACAACGCGCTGAACGTCGCCTTGGGACTCGCACCGGGTGACGTGCCGGACCGGTTCCTGGTCGGTCTGGCCGTGCTCGGCCTGCTGTCTGCCGCGTCCGAGGAGCGCCCGCTGCTTTGTCTCGTGGAGGACGCTCACTGGCTCGACGCCGCCTCAGGAATGATCCTGGGATTTGTGGCGCGACGGCTCCAGGCGGACTCGGTCGCGATCGTGGCCGCCATCCGCGAGCCGAGCACGAGGCACGACTTCGACGGTCTGCCCGAGCTGCGGCTACGTGGCCTCGCGGAGGAGGATGCGCGCACCCTGCTCATGAGCGCCGTTCCGGGTCGGATCGACGACCGCGTCCGCGATCGCATCGTCGCGGAAACCCGTGGCAACCCGCTCGCTCTGCTCGATCTGCCGCGGAGCATGAGCGCAGCGGAGCTGGCGGGGGGCTTCGAGCTCCTCCCGGCGACGGACCTCCCGCGCCACCTCGAGGAGCAGTACCACCAGCGCGCCGGCGAACTGCCTGAGGCGACGCAGCGGTTGCTGCTGCTGGCCGCGGCCGAGCCGTTGGGTGACGCCACGCTCATCTGGCGCGCGGCTGAGGCGCTCGGCATCGACAGGAGCTCGCTCGCCCCGGCAGAAGACGCGCAGCTCGTCGAGATCGGAGCCCGTGTCCGTTTCCGGCATCCGCTGGTGCGATCCGCGGTGTACCGGGCGGCGGCCCCTTCCGAGCGGCGCGACGCGCATCGGGCGCTGGCGGAGACGACCGATGGGGATACGGATCCCGATCGCAGGGCGTGGCATCGCGCTCACGCGGCGGTGGGTGTTGACGAGGAGGTCGCCGCCGAGTTGGAGCGCTCGGCCGACCGGGCGCGGTCCCGTGGGGGCGCCGCCGCGGCTGCGGCGTTCCTGGCGCGCGCGGCGGAGCTGACACCCGATCCGGCGGAGAGGGGCAGGCGCACGCTGGCTGCCGCGCAGGCGAAGTTCGACGCTGCGGCAGCGGACGCGGCGCTCGACCTGCTGGCGGCCGCCGAGCTCGCTCCGCTCGACGAGTTTCAGCGCGCGTGGCTGGAGCGGTTGCGCGCGGAGATCACCTTCGCGCGCACGCGCGGCAGCAACGCTCCGGCCCCCTTGCTCGATGCCGCCCGGCGCCTCGAACCGCTCGACACGGCGATGGCTCGCGAGACGCATCTGGAGGCGATGGCGGCGGCGATGTTCGCGGGTCGCCTCGGTGACGGGCCGGGCGTGCGCGAGGCCGCCGAGGCCGCTCACGCTGCCCCGGCGGCCGAGCAGCCGCGCGCGATCGATCTGCTCCTCGACGGCCTGGCGACGAGGTTCATCGAGGGCTACTCGGCCAGTCTGGCCGCCGCTCCGGAAGGCGCTCGACGAGTTCCGGGACGTGGAGGCGATTGACCGAACGGGACGTGCGTTGGCTGGGGCTGGGGTGTCGCCTGGCCCAGGACCTCTGGGACGACGAGCTCTGGTACGTGCTCGCGACGGGCGGGCTGCGGGTTGCAAGGGAGAGGGGTGCGGTCAGCGTGCTCCCGGTCGCGGCCACATATCGAGCGGCCCTACACGTCCAAGCGGGAGAGTTCGGCGCCGCTTCGGCGCTGATCGCGGAGGCCGACGCGATCACCCAGGCGACCGGCATGGCACCGCTCAAGTACGCGTCGCTGATGATGACCGCGTGGCGCGGCAATGAGGCCGAGGGGCTCGAGGTGATCGAGGCTGCGAGGCTCGAGGGGAAGAAGAGGGGCGAGGGCATGGGGCTGCGCGCCCTGGGTGGGTCACAGCGCTGCTGTACAACGGCTGCGGCCGCTACGGCGAGGCACTCGACGCCGCCCAGCGAGGTTGCGAGCAAGACGACATCGGGATATTCGGGTCGTCTCTCGTGGAGCTGATCGAGGCAGGCGTCCGCAGCGGCGCGACGGACGCGAGCTCCGCTGCGCTCGATCGCCTGAGCGCGCGTACGCAGGCGAGCGGCACCGATTGGGCGCTCGGCATCGAGGCGGGCTCACGCGCGCTGCTGAGCGACGGCCGAGACGCGGAGTCCCTCTACCGCGAGGCGGTCGAGCGGCTCGAACGCACCCGTGGCGTGGTCCACCTCGCCCGGGCCCGGCTCCTGTATGGCGAGTGGCTGCGCCGCGAGAACCGGCGGGTCGACGCGCGTGAGCAACTCCGAACCGCTCACGAGATGTTCAGCGGCATCGGGGCCGAGGGATTTGCGGAGCGCGCCCGGCACGAACTCCTTGCCACGGGTGAGACCGCGCGGAAGCGCAGCGACGACGTGCGCTCTGTGCTCACCCCTCAGGAGGCACACATCGCGCGGCTCGCCAAGGAAGGTCTCTCCAACCCAGAGATCGGCGCACAGCTGTTCATCAGCCCCCGCACGGTTCAGTACCACCTGCGCAAGGTCTTTCAGAAGCTCGACATCAGCTCGCGCAACCAGCTCAGCCGCGTCGCGGCCAGCGACCTCGCCGCCTAGCGACTAGCCAGTCAGGCTGGCGTGCTGGCCGATGCGAGGGCATGCCCCGCTGCGCGACCCTGCCGCCATGCCGTACGCACCGCAATCGAGCCAAAGGGTGGTGGATCAATGAGTTACGCGACCGAATGGACTGCCGTCCCCGTCTTTCTCGGGGCGCTTCTCCTCCTACTCGTGCCGGGTTTCGCCCTGATCGCGGTCATCGTGGTCGCGCTGATCGCGGTCGCGGCCCTCGTCGCGCTCGCCGGGGCGATCCTCGTGTCGCCCTATCTGCTCGTGCGCACGGTCCGTCGCCGCCTCGCGGAGCGGCATGAGTCAACCGCAGGCGCCGTGCCGCTCGCCACGGCGATCGCCCATCCCGCGAGCGCCGGCAACCGCTGAACCAACCACACCAACTCCGTCGAAGAGCTGGTCGCGGACGCGCTGGGCGGGCCCACCGCCGGCCTGCGGGGCGTCGTACCCTGAGGTCATGGCCACCAAGACCGCACAGCTCCCGGTCGAGTCCGGCCGCGGAAGTTGCCTCGCGCCGTCTCGCTCCACCGACGCGCCACTCGATGACGCAGCTGGGAGGTACGAGCGGCTGTTCCCGGATCTGCCGCCCATCCCGGGGGATGAGGAGCGGCTGCTGGAGCTGGCGGGCCCGGGGAGCATCTGCGACGCGGGTGACGGCTGCCCCGACGCCGTCGGGGTCGCCGCGGGCTGGCCGTTCTTCGGCCAGCTGGTCGCGCATGACATCACGGCCGACCGGAGCCCTCTGGCCCACCGAGCGGCAGGTGAACGCACCGAGAACTTCCGCAGGCCGCGCGCCAACCTCGAAGCCATCTACGGAGACGGCCCGATCGGCCACCCTTTCCTGTATCAGCGTGACGATCCGGCCAAGCTGCTGCTCGGCCGAAACGACGCGGGTGATGAGGCCGACGTGCCGCGCAACAGCGAGGGCATCGCGCTGATCGGCGATCCGCGCAATGACACCCACATCTTCGTCTCGCAACTGCACCTGGCGATGCTGGGCCTGCACAACTGCGTGGTCGACCACCTCAGGCGCAAGGCGATAACACCGGGGCCGGCGATCTTCGAGGAGGCACGTCGCCTGGTCTCCTGGCTGTACCAGTGGGTGATCGTCAACGATTACCTCCCGCGCTTGGTGGGCCAGGAGCTCATCGCCGAGATCCAGAGCGAGGGCCCTCGGCACTACCGGCCGGGTCGCTCGCCGCGGATACCGCTCGAGTTCGCGGACGCCGCCTTCCGCTACGGCCACAGCCAGGTTCGGGACGCCTTCGAGCTCAACTCGCGGTCGGGGGCTCTGCGCCTCTTCCCGGATCTGCTCGGCTTCCGGCCGGTCCCCGCCGAGCGCGCCATCGACTGGGATCGGCTGTTCGACGTTCCCGGCCGACCTCCGGCGCAGCGCGCGAAGTTGATCGACGGCACGCTGGCGTCCTCGCTGATCGCGCTCCCGCAAGCGATCACGGGCGAGGTCGAGGCCGAGGCCCATCGCTCGCTCGCCGGCCGCGACCTCCAACGCGGTCACGCGTACGGCCTTCCTTCCGGGGAGAGCGTCGCGCGCGCGATGGGCGAGACGCCGCTCAGCCCCGACGAGTCAACGCTCGGTCCCGCCGGATGGAGCGAGACTCCGCTCTGGCTCTACGTCCTGAGCGAGGCCAAGCACAGAGGCGACGGCGAACGCCTCGGACCCGTGGGCGGCCGGATCGTGGCCGAGGTGCTGATCGGGATCATCGACGCCGACCCCGCCTCGTACCGCTCCCGTCAGCCGGACTGGACTCCTCCGCTGCCCGCGCGCGGTGAACGCTTCGAGCTCGCGGACATGCTGATTCCCATCACCTGACTGGAGACCCCGCGGAGGGAGCGCGGGGCCTCCAGTGGGCGGGAGGGTCAGGTTGGCGAGACGACGACCTGCTTGACGTCCGCCATGTAGCGCCCAGCGGCAGCGGAGGCCTCATCCGGGGTGCTGCCGCCCTGGCGGGCGGACCCTGGTCTGTTACCGGCGAAGTTGCCAACCCAGCGGGCCCTCCCTAGGGTGGGAAGCGGCCATGGCGACCGATGAGCGACCTCGCGAGCGCGCTCGCCCGGGCTGAGGCGCAGGTCGCGGCGGCACGCGACGAGCCGGCGGCGCGCCTTGCATTGATGGGGCGGGTCTTTCACGGGCCGACGGGCCACGCACCGCGACATCTGCCGTTCCGGCGTGCAGCGCTGTCGTTCATGCACTGGCAGGCGCGCCGGGGTGTGCTCAACGCGCTGGACGCAACGCCCCCGGGGAGCGTGTGGTGGCGGGCGGTCAACGAGCGGCTGCTGCGGGACGGGTGCGAAACGATCGGGCTACTGGGCGAATTGCCCGGCGAGCCGTCGTCGCAGGCCGTGCGGCTCTGGCTGGAGTTCGGCGCGAGGCCGACCGGTCGCAACTGGTATCGAGCGCACAACGCGAGCATCGTCGGCGCCTACTTGCAGCACCGGGAGCTCGCCGAAGCGGAGAGCGCGCCGGAGCGCTTCTTCATGAACGTCGCGCTCGCACGTGTGCTGTATGCGCATGCATTGAATGCGGCGCCGCGGCTGGCGCTGGGGCGATTGGCTCCGGTCGGTCGCCTGCTCGGCGACCCGCGGCTCGGGATGGCGGGAGCGTTTCTCTCACTCGGGCGCGTGCTCCCGGACCGCTATCCACTCGAGCTCGACGTCGAGCGCTACATCGCTGCCGAGCAGCGGCTCGGCCGGGTGCTCGACTACGCGGTGATCGTGCCGCGCCTCCAGCTTCTGTACGAGTGGTCCGCCGATGAGCTGGCCGAACCGCGCGTGCTCGAGCTCGTTCGCGACGGCAGCCCGATCTACGCCTGGCCCTTCGAGGAGCGGCACGTGTGGCGCGAGCGGCGCATGCCGTCCGCAGCGCGCGCGCTTGCACACGTCACACGCCCGTCGAGCCTCAGCGCCGGCGAGTGAGGTCGCTTCAGGCGGCGCGCGCGTAGCGACCCGGCGGCTGGCCCACGTAGCGCCTGAACGCCGTGCTGAAGGTGCTCGCCGAGCCGTAGCCGACGCGTTCAGCGACCTCGGTCAGGGCGAGCTCCCGGCGGCGGAGCAGGTCCTTGGCGAGCGCCATACGCCAGGCGAGCAGGTACTCCATCGGTGGCAGGCCGACCGTGCGATTGAAGCGCTCGAAGAACGCGGAACGCGAGAGAGTGGCGGCTCGCGCGAGCTGGGACACCGTCCACGAACGCGCGACCTGGCTGTGCATCTCCCGGATCGCCGGCGCCAGTCGCGCGTCGGCGAGCCCGCGCAACAGTCCGGGGTGCGCGTCCGCAGTCGGGTGTCGATCGCAGCGCTTCGACGAGCAGCAGCTCCACAAGGCGCGTCAGCACGAAGTCGTGTCCGGATCGCTCTTCGCTCGACTCCTCGCCGACGAGCCGCACCAGGAGCGACAGCCGCTCCGCGCCCTGGACGTGCAGCACGGCCGGCAGCAATGAGCCGATCAGGGCAGCATCGGGAGAGTCGAACGCGAAGTAGCCGCCGAGCAATCGAACGTCGGGCGGTCCGTCCGGCCTCCCGTGGCGGACCTCATCGGTGGATGCCGACGCGATCTTCGGATCGATGCGCTCGGGCGTGGCCGGCTCGAAGCCCGACATGGTGAAGCCGGGCGTGGCCGGTAGCAGCACGAAGTCGCCCGCCTCGATCGTGATCTCAGGATGACCGTCGACGGCGAGACGACAGCTCCCTTCGAGCACGGTGCAGAAGCTCGGCTCGCCGTACTCCGAGTAGCGGACCGCCCAGCGCCCGGCGCCGCTGATGCGCTTCGAGAACACCGTGCGCGGCCGAAGCAGCGCGATGACTTCGGAGAGAGGGTCGCTCATGCTGGACTCTTGCTAAGAAAATACGGACTCTACATGGTAGAAAGTCCGGCCGACGCTCGGTACCTTCGGCGGCATGAAAACCGTGCTCATCACCGGCTGCTCCTCTGGTTACGGCCTGGAGACCGCGCGCCGCTTCCATGCCGAGGGCTGGAACGTGGTCGCGACGATGCGAACCCCGCGCGAAGGCGTGCTGCCCGAGTCCGAGCGGCTACGGGTGCTCGCCCTCGATGTCACGAAACCGGATTCGATCGCGGCTGCGCTCGTGGCGAGTGGGCCGGTCGACGTGCTCGTCAACAACGCGGGCCTCGGGCTCATGGGCGCCTTCGAGGCGACACCGATGGCGACGACGCGCGAGGTCTTCGAGACCAACACCTTCGGCGTGATGGCCATGACGCAGGCGCTGCTGCCGCAGTTCCGCGAGCGGCGGTCGGGCGTGGTCGTGAACGTGACCTCGAGCGCCACCCTGGCTCGCATGCCGTTGGTCGGCGTCTACACGGCGAGCAAGACGGCCATCGACGGCTTCAGCGCATCGCTCGCGCTCGAGCTCGAGGAATTCGACGTGAGGGTGAAGCTGGTCGAGCCCGGCTATGGCCCGACGACCGCGTTCACGAGCAACGGAGCATCGCGCATGGAGGGCCTGATCCCCGAGGCATACGCGCCCTACGCGCAGCGCGTCATGTCCGATTTCGAGCAGCCGGCCAAGGTGACGCATGAGTCCGACGTCGCCGATGCGGTCTGGCGCGCCGCGAACGACGCGACCGGCCAACTGCGGTTCCCGGCAGGCGCCGATTCGGTGGCGCTGACTCAGCTCCGGTAGCGAACAGGCGCCCGGTCGTCAGCGCATGGCGCGGCCTCGCGCGACCGCGATCAGGTCGCTGAGGACGCCCTGTCCGGCGAGCTCCGGTCCAGCGCCGGGTCCTGTGATGGTGACCTCACCGACGGGACTTGCCTGGCACACGACCGCGTTGGTGGTCCCCTCGACATTTGCGAGCTGATCGTCGGGCCCGACGAGCTCGGGCGCGACACGGGCGCTCACAGTCCCCGCTCCGCCCGGCTCAGAGAACTCGAGCGTGGCCACGTGCTTGACTCGCGCCCCACTTCGCGCCCGCCTTGTCGAAGTCGTCTCGAGGGATGTCCACGATCCCGCGGCAGGGAACCTGATCGATTCGAAGCTGCCTGCCGAAGACGAGGCTCGACAGGATCATCACCTTCGCCACCGTGTCCTGGCCCTCGACGTCCGCAGCCGGGTCGCGCTCGGCCAGTCCCGCCGCCTGGGCCTCGGCGAGGGCGTCCTCGTAGGACCTGCCTTCGTTCATCCGAGAGAGAATGAAGTTTGCGGTCGCGTTGAGCAGACCGCGGAGCGCTATCGGGACCGCTCCCGCCAGGCCGTCGACCAGCCCGCCGAGCACCGGCGTGCCGGACATGACCGTCGACTCGGCGCGAAACGCAACGCCGCGGCTGCGAGCGAGGCGCGCGAGCTCCACTCCGTGCAGCGCCACGGGCCACTTGTTCGAGGTCACGACCGGGATCGCTCGCTCGAGCGCCTCGCGCATGTGCGCGAGGCCAGGCTCCCCGGCCGCGGACGAGCTGGCTGTGACCTCGACAAGGAGGTCGGCCTCGGTCGCGCGGAGCCCCTCGAGGGCGCTCGGCCATCGGCTGACGCCGGGAAGCTCGGCGATCGATCTCCCGCTGGAGGCCAGCCCGAGCACGGCCGCGAGATCGAGCCCGTCCCGGTCATGAATGAACCCGTCGCGCGCGTTGGCGAGACCGACGACGGTCACGGCGGCTCCGTACTGGGCCGCGAGCCGCGCCGCCTGCAGGTCGAGCACCCGGGCGAGCCACTGACCCACCGTGCCAAAGCCGACGAGCCAGATCCGCAGCGGCTTCAAGCCCTGTCCGACAGGTCGCATGCGAGGCTGGTACGTTCGCACGATGTCGGCCCGGGCGTCCGTCCTGGTCGTTCCCGCGCCGGGCGCCGGATAGCCGCGCGTCGGAATTATCGAGCCGCATCCGGCGTCTACCGGTTACATGAGGCCTCTTCGAATTGAGTCTCAGCGGCGCTTCCCGGTTTCGGTCGCCGACGGCTACGCGTACATCACCGATCCCCTCCGCTGGCCCGAGTACTGGCCGCGCTTCGTGCGCCTCGATCCGGACTCGCGCTGGCGCAATCCAGGCGACCGGGCCCGGATAACGCTGCGGCTGCTCGGTCGCGAAGTCGAGCTCGACATGACGCTCGAGCGCATCGAGCCGGGCAAACTCGTCGAGTACACGAGCGTGCAGCGCGGGCTTCCCGCCGCACGCCACCGGCGTCACTTCGACGAGTCCGGCGGCGAGCTCGACTATCGCGTCGTGGTCGAGTACTCCTCGCGGCCCGGCTGGCGGGGCATCCTCGACCGCACGGTCGTGCGGCGCGCGATCGCGCGCACGGTCGACGAGACCTTGGCGAACCTAGGCCGGCTACTCACGTAGGGATCCGCTCGAGCCTTAGACGGCGTTTAGCGCCGGTAGCCACGGTTCCGCGCATGAATTCTCGGAAACGCCGCCGGCTGCTCGCCGGCACCGGAGTGCTGCTGGCGCTCGCGCTTGCAGGTGCCTGGCAGCTGCTCGGCTCCGCCGAGGCCGAGCCCGCACCCCAGAACCTCGTCCTCGGCACGACTGACGCCGAAGAGCCAGAGACGATCGAGCAGTTCCTGACCGCCGTAACGACGGACGTCGATACCTACTGGACAGGCGTGTTCGAGGAGTCGGGCCTATCGGAACCTCGGGTCGCCTACTACTGGATCCCCCCCGGCGGCAGCGCGGCCAGCGCGTGCGGCGATGAGAGCGGCACCCTCGGCGACAGCGCCGCGGCCTACTGCATGGCCGACGACACGATCTACATCTCAGAGCAGTTCGCGAGTGGCATCTACAGCGGTGCGCTCGACGAGGCGCTCCCGGGGAGCTCGCAGGGATACGGGCAGACGGTCGGCGACTTCGCTGTCGCATACATCGTGGCGCACGAGTACGGCCACCAGATTCAGGACGAGCTCGGCATCTTTCAGGAGTACGGCGCCACGTTGCCGACGATGGCCTTCGAACTGCAGGCGGACTGCTACGCCGGTACCTGGGCGGCAAGCGCCTATGAGGAGAATCGGCTCGAGGAGGGTGACCTTCAGGAGGCGCTCGACGCCGCGCTGGCGGTCGGCGATTTCGACTCCGGCAGCCCCGGCCATCACGGCACGCCCGAACAGCGCGAGGCGGCGTGGTACAGCGGCTTCCAGTCGGGCGACCCGTCGGAGTGCAGCTCGTATCTCCAGTGATGGCCGGCCGCGAGCCTCAGATCCTGACCGTGATCCGGCGTGTCAGCTTCGGCTTGACGCGGAGCCGCGCCGCGGCGCTCGTGCGCCCGTCCTTCGCCTCGGCGCGCACCCGGATCTGGGCGCCGAGGCGCGCGTCGTAGAAGGGGACGCGCGTCGAGCTGCCACGGACGCTGCGGGTGAGCACGCGGCCGTCGCCGACCTTCACGGTCAGCCTGTAGCGCGCCGCCTCGGGCACTCTGCGCCAGCTCAGCGCGAGCCCGGCGCGCCGCACGCGCGCGTGCACGACGCCGGGAGCGGGCACGCGCGGCGGCGCCGGCGCGACGTAGCTCGTGAGCGCGACGCGGCGGCGCGGCATGCCGTTCTGCTCGACGATCGCGAACACCCGCCGCTTGCCGGCCGTGCCGTGGCCCTTCGGGAAGCGGAGCGCGCCGTGGGTGCCGGTCGCCACGCCGATCTGCCGGCCGACCGTGCGGCCCTCCTCGAAGAAGGTCACGCGCTGGCCCGGGACCGGGGCGACCCGGTACACGAGCCGGCGCCCGGCGCCGTGGCCGCGCACGCGCGCGAGCACGCGCGACTGCGGCAGGTCGCGCCGCGTCGACAGCGCGCGGATCGCGGGAGAGCCCGGTTGCGTCTCGATCGTCCAGACGCCGGCCGGCGGGCGCCCGCGCACGGTGAGGATGCTGCGGCGGGCGCGCTCGAGGTGCAGGAGCGAGGCCGACCGGGTGCCCTGTGACCGGGCTGCCGTCGTCGACGTACCTGCGCCCGCGCGGGTCCGTGACGGTGATGCGCGGCGCGCCGCCGGCGCCGTCGACCTCGAACGAGATCGCCCGGCGCCCGGACGGCACGCGCACGCGCGTGCGCGTGGTCGCACCGAGTGGCGTGAAGCCACCCTGCTCCGCGACGCTCATCGCAGCGAGCGGCGCGGGCAGATGGCGAGAGATGTAGACGGAGGTGCTCGGTCAGATCACAGCCGCCGAAGACGTCGCCGCTGCCCGTGTCCCAGTTGTACTCGAAGCCGGCGATCGACGCGCACCCCGCCACGCCCTTCGACGAGACGAGTCCCTGCATGTTGGGGCAGATGAAGAGCAGGCAGACCTCGCCCTTGCCGTAGAACTGGAAGGCGAAGTCCGGCTCGACGTAGACGAGCCCCTCGACGCTCGCCGACACCGACACGATCACGAGGTCCCAGTCGAAGCCGCCGCCGAACTTGATCTTGACGAGGTTGTTGCCCTTGTGCAGGTCGAAGTGCGCGTTTGCCAGCTCCCAGTCGTCGAACAGCGTCACGTTGCCCGCGGCCCGTAACCAGGTCTCGGTTTGCTGCGCGACGTAGTTGTTCGCGCCACAACCGGAGGCCTTGTCGCCGCCCTCGAGGATCGCGATCAGGAAGCAGGCGTTGACTCCGATAGGGCCGTTGGGCGGCACGCGGAGGCCCACCTTCCCCTGCAGCGTGAAGGGCTTCGAGGTGCCGTAGACCCCCAGGCAGTGAAGACCGACCCAGGGCGCCGAGTCGCCAGGTCCGACTGCAGCTTGAGAGTGGCGCCGCCGTGCTGGAAGCTGCCGCCCTCGCTGAGCGAGAAGCCGGACGGACCGCCCTTGCCGCACGTGATCGACGACTGCTCCGGGGGCAGGTAGGGCGCGTCGAGGCCGGCGCCGAACAGCAGGATCGTGCCGCCGCCGAACCAGCCGCCGCCGTAAGACGCCTTGCGATGGTTGATCTCGACGTCCTCCGTCTCGAACGGGCCGATCGACGCGTCGGGCAGCTGCATCGTGAAGTCGACCTCGTCGTTCGCGGACGCGGAGGCCTGTACCGGGTTCAGCGACACCTCGCCCGTGCCGGTGAAGACCTCGGGCAGCTTCAGCGTGAGGCGCGCGAGCGCCGGCTTGGCGCCCGGGAAGAAGTAGAAGTGGCCGCCCTTCACGTTCAGGCCTGCCACCGAGTTCGGCCCGGCGCTGATCAGGTTGCCGCCGCCGCTGTAGGGCTCGTAGGGCAGATCGATCGCGCTCTTCCCGAGCTCCGGGATGAACTTGGCCTTGGGGAGGCTGAGCGTGTCGCCCGGATGCACGGGCTGCAGCTGCAGGATGTCCGGCAGTCCGCCGTTCTCGTAGTTGCCGGGGCCCCAGCGGAAGGTGATGAAGAGGCCGCTCTCCCAGCCGCCCGGCGTGATCGCCGTGATCTTGGCGCTGCCCGGGTGGACGAGCGGCTCGATCCAGTTCGAGCGAGCGTCGACCTTGACGCCGCCCATGATCAGGTGGTCGCCCGCGAAGGGGCGGTAGGTGGTGCAGCAGACGCCCTTCGAGGCCACGGCGTCCGAGCCGGGCTGCGCCGGCGGGATCTTGATGAAGCAGTGGTCCGACGTCGTGACGGAGACTCCGTTCAGCTTCACCGGCCCGCAGTGGGTGGCGGTCACCTTCAGCTTGATCGTCTTCTTCACGTACCACGTGGAGGTGAACGACTTGGCGGCGCTCGCGCCCTGACTCGAGCCGGGCACGATGGCGCTCGTCTTCGTCACGCGCGCCGTGAGGCTGACGTTGTAGAGCCCGCCCGACTTGTAGGTGTGCGTGAGCACCTCGGGCGCCGTGCCGTTCTTGTCGAGCTGGGCCGGCGCCTTCGTCCCGTCGCCGAAGTTCCACTGGATCGGCGTGACCTTGGCCTTCGACTTCTCGAACAGCTGCTTCGAGTCGTTCAGGAGCTCCTCGAGGCATGGCCCGCCCTGGCTCGCCTGTGCTACAGCCTGGCCGCCGGCCTGCGGCCCGAACTGGCTGCCGAGGTCACCGGCGTCGGGCAGGCCGACCGGGTAGCCCAGGTCGAGCTTCTGCTGGACGCTCAGCTTGTACTTGTCGTGGCCTGCCACGAGCGGCGTGCAGTCGGCCCGCGTCTCGGGCGCCTGCGAGCTGAACGTGATCGGGAAGCCCTCCAGCTCGTAGCCGCTCACCGAGATCTGCGGGCAGGCGACGTCGTCGTCCTCCGCGCATTCGGTCGCGGACACCGAGTCGTCATCCGGGTCGAGCTGCGTCACTCCCGTCCCGACTGCCACGTCCGCCTGCGTCGTCGTCTTGACGCCGTCCGCGGTCACGGCGCTGACCGCCACGGGAAAGACGCCCGAGCGCGGGAAGGTGCGCGTGAAGGTGTTCTTCGCGGTCAGGTCGCTCCCCTTGCTGACGAGCACCGCCGTGCCGAGCTGCGGGGGCCCGGCTGACGACAGCGCGCGCCGGCCGCGCCGATTGGGGACGCCGTGCAACGCCAGCCGGACGCGTGGATGCACCGGCTTGAGGCGACCGAAGTCCCAGGCGAAGTGCGAGATGGGCGAGTGGCTGTCGTGCAGGTTCGCGAGCTTGAAGGTCACCTTCTGGCCCGGCTTCGGATTCAGCGGCGACCAGACGAGCTGCGACATCAGCGGGCGGTCGACCAGCACGTCCTGCGCGTACTCGCGCCGCCGGCCGGACGCGTCCAGCGTGCGCAGGCCGACGCGGATGCGGCCGGGCTTCGTGAACGCGTGGCGCACCAGGCGCTCGCCGGCGGCGTCGTCGAAGTCGCCGTCTCCGTCGAGCTCCCAGCGGCGCTCGACGACGCGCGCGCTCGTCGCGGGGGCCGTGAACAGCGCGGGCTCGCCGAAGGTCACGGCGGAGGGGCCGAGCCGCGGCGCGGGGCCGTCGTCGGCGGGCGGAGACTCGGGCGTCGAGGGCGGCGCCGGCGGCTCGCTTGCGACGAGGTAGCGCGCCAGCAGCACGTTCGGACTGCCGAGCCGCGGATCGCTGCGGCCGGCGGTCACGATCTTGCCGTCGTCCTGCAGGGCGATGCCGTTGGCCTCGCCGCGCGGAGTCAGGGCGATCCCGCCACCCGCGAATGAGGAGTCGAGGCCGCCGTTCGCACCGACGCGCGCGACCATCATCCTGGTCTCGCCGCCGTCCGCGACGTGGCCGGCGATCACGAGCCGCCCGCTCGCGTCGACGGTCAGGGCGTGGCCGGCCGCCTCGCGCGCGGAGCCGATCGCGAACAGCTGGCTGCCGCTTCCGTTGAAGCCGCGGTCGAGTGCGCCGGCGTCGGTGTAGCGGGCCAGCGCGAGCTTGCGCACCCCGCCGTCGAGCGCCGAGCCGGCGAGCGTGGGCTTCCCGCCGACTATCTCGAGCGCCAGCGCGCGCGGGTCGCCGCCGTCGCCGAGCGGCGTGAGCGTGAAGCCGTCGCCGCCAAAGCTGCCGTCGAGCGCGCCGCTCGTCGTCAGGCGCGCCGCGAGCAGCCCTCGGGCGCCGGCGGCGTTCGTCGCGGATCCGGCCAGCACCGGCCGGTCCGCGCTGTCGATCGCCACGTCGAGCGCCTCCGACGACGGCGCCGCCGCGAAGTCGGGCAGCGCCACGCCGGGCGGCGAGCCGGACGGGCTGAAGGTCGCGTCGAGCGCCCCGGCCCCGGTCAGCCGCGCCACGAACGCACGCTCCCTGCCGCCCGCCGTGACCGCGCCGGCGACGACGATCCGGCCCTGCGAGTCGAGCGCGAGGCCGGACGCGCCGAGCGCGGTCGCGCCGGCCAGCGGTTCGATCAGCCGAACGCCAGGCTGGGCGCCGGGCAGGTTGAAGCTCGAGTCGGGCACGCCAGCCGCGCTCAGCCGTGCGACGAACAGCTTCAGGACACCGCCGTCGCGCGCGTAGCCGGCGACCACGAGCCGCCCGGCGCCGTCGCGGGCGAGCGCCTGCGCCTCGGCCTCGCCGCCGTCGCCGATCGCCATCAGGACGGGGCCGCCCGCCGCGAACCCCGGGTCGGGCGCGCCGCTCGGTGTGAAGCGGGCGAGCATCGCCTTCAGCTGAGCACCGTCGGCTGCCCCGCCGGCCACCTGGAGGGCGCCGCCCGGCAGGCGCACGAGCGCTGCGGCGGACGAGCCCGTTCCGGATCCCGGCGCGGAGCTCACGAGACCATCCGAGTCGAACGAGGGGTCGAGGTCCCCGGGTGCCGCGGATGCCAATCCGACCAGCGCCGCCGCCGCGGCCAGCGCCGCGATCAAAAGGGCTGTGGAGGTGCGTCGTTGCAGTCGAGTCCTTCGCACTGCGTCCTCCTGTGCTCGCTTGCGGACGAGTGTGCTCGCACGTACCGCAAAGCGCAGTACCAAGCTGGTCTCGATCAGGTCTCAGCACCAGACTGGCCACACCCGTATCCCCGGCGCGGGGACGGCGCCCCGATCAGCAGCCGGTTTCACGACGGTCCGCGGGGGATAAGCGGCTCCTAATGGAGGCGACCACCGCAGATACCGCCGCCGAGCGGCGAGGGGGCGAGCAGCAGACCAACCTGCGGAGGGCGATCGGCCCCAGGCTGCTGACCGTCTTCATCGTCGGGGACATCCTCGGCGCCGGCATCTACGCACTCGTCGGCGAGGTCGGTGCGGAGGTCGGCGGCGCGATCTGGACGGCCTTCATGGCGGCCTTCGTCCTGGCGCTGTTCACGGCCTTTGCGTACGCCGAGCTCGTGTCGAAGTACCCGCGCGCGGCCGGCGCGGCGCTCTACAGCCAGCGCGCCTTCCGGACGCCCTTCTTCACGTTCATGGTCGCCTTCGCTGTCATGTCCTCCGGAATCGCCTCCGCGAGCACGCTCGCGCGCGCCTTCGCCGGCGACTACCTGTCCGAGTTCGTCGACCTGCCACTGGTGCTCGCCGCGATCGCGATGATCCTGATCGTCGCGGCGATCAACATGCGCGGGATCGCGGAGTCGGTCCAGGTGAACCTCGTGCTCACCGCGATCGAGGTCTTCGGCCTCGTGCTCATCGTGGTCATCGGCATCGCAGCGCTCGGCGAGAGCTCGGGTGACTTCTCGCGCAACTTCGAGTTCAAGGAGGGGGAGGGCGTGGTCGCGGCGATCGTCGGCGGCAGCGCGCTCGCCTTCTACGCCATGATCGGATTCGAGGATTCGGTCAACGTCGCAGAGGAGACGAAGCAGCCGTCGCGCACCTTCCCGCGCGCGCTCTTCACCGGCCTTGCGATCGCAGGCGTGCTCTACCTGCTCGTGACGCTCACGGCCTCATACGTCGTGCCGACAGACCAGCTGTCCGGGTCGGACGCGCCGCTGCTCGAGGTCGTCGAAGTCGGCCCGCTCGGCATCTCGACTCGCGTGTTCGCGTTCATCGCGCTGATGGCGGTCGCGAACAGCGCGCTGATCAACATGATCATGGCCTCGCGGATCGTCTACGGGATGGCGGACCAGGGGATCGTGGCGCGCGTCTTCGCGCGCACGCTGCCGAGCCGCCGCACCCCCGTGGCGGCGATCATCTTCACGACCGCGATCGCCATCGTGCTGATCTCGACCGGCGACCTGTCGACGCTCGCCGACACGACGGTCGTGCTGCTGCTCGCCGTCTTCACGATCGTCAACATCGCGGTGCTCGTGCTGCGCCGCGAGTCGGTCGAGCACGAGCACTTCCATGCGCCGTCCGTCTTCCCCGTGCTCGGTGCGCTGATCTCGGTCGCGCTGCTCGTGGACACCGCACTTGACGACGCCTCCGTGTTCCTGCGCGCCGCGATCCTGCTTGTGGTCGGGGCGGGGCTGTGGGTCGTCAACAGGCTTGTTGCGGGCCCGCCCGATGCGGAGCTCGACGCCGAGGGACTGCGCGCCGGCTAGCCGCCGCGGGCCGCGGCCTGGCGACGCCGGAGCGCCTGAATCCGCTCGGCGTTGAGGGCGTCGACGGCCGGGATCAGCGATCCCAGCTCGTAGTGGTCGACCGCGATCAGGCTCACGGGGACGCCGCGTTTGCGCTGGCACTTCTTGGCGCGCCCGACGATCTGCTTCTCGGTCTGGAAGGGCTCGTTCGGTGAGCTCCGCGGCGGGAACACGTCGGCCCAGTGGTTGATCATCAGGAACGGGCTGTCGACGTCGCCGCGCTCGAGTTCGCAGCTCAGCTGCTTGATCTTGGTGGCGCCGAGCGGGGTGTCCTGCACGAACGAGAAGCCGTCGAGGTACCACGGCACCGTTCCGTCGGCGTCCTTCTCGGTGAGCACGATCACGCGCTTGTTGCGGCTCACGAGCTCGCCGAGCGTCGGCATCGGGCTGTCGCGGTCCAGCGTCTCGACGTAGCGCAGCAGCCCTGACTCCTTGAACACCCGCTCGATGTCCTGGGGGCTCACGTAGGGCTCGATGAAGAGGATCACGACCTCGCCGCGGTTCGCCTCGAGGAACTCCCTGACCTCGACGAGCTGGTCGACCATCTTGGTCGCGCCGAGCTCACAGACGGTGTGGCAGAGCCAGACCTCGCGCTTGCCCTTGAGGTCGCCGGCGCCAACCCTGCCCGCCAGCCGCTCCGCTGAGGCGAGCACCTCGGGCGGCAGGCTCTTCGCCACCTTGTTGCGGTCGCGCTTCTCGGTGGCGAAGTCGGTCCGCACCCTCCCGTCCGCGTTCTCGATCCCCCAATGCGCGTCGATCAGGAAGAGGCGGATGCCGTCCTGAAGCTGGCGCCGCATGTCGTGGCGCTGGTTCGCGATGAACCAGCCGGGGCTGTCCGACGCGGAGAACGAGTTGTGCGTGCCGGCCCAGGCGGCCTCGTTCAGGCGCAGCTCGCAGAGCGCGAACGAGCCGTTGCACTCACCGCGCTGAACGCTCGGCTGGGCGATGCTCGGCTCCGGCGCGCTGCTCGTGACGACGATGACCAGTGCCGTGAGCGCCCCGACGATGAGGACCGCCGCGGCGCCGGCCGCGACGAACGCCCGCCCGCGCGTGCGCTCGGCCTCCGCCCGTGTCTGGCCCGGGCGCGCCAGCAGGAGCAGCAGCTCGGACATGCCGAGGAAGACGAGATACGCGCCTCCGAGCACCGCGACGATCTGGAGCGCGAGCGTGGGCTCGAGCACGGCCAGCACGCCTGCCGCGAGCGCCGCGGCGCCGCGGAGAGCACGCGCCCAGGTGGCCCGCGGCCGTTGCGTGAGCCGTCTCAGGCGCTGCGTCGGCGCTTCGACGTCCTCCGGGTCGAGCGCCGCCGCCGCGGCAGCGACGGCGATGCCGAGCAGGGCGAGCAGCAGCGCCCAGGTCAGAAGGTCGCCGAGGAACGCGTCGAAGAGGCCGCCCACGGCATTGCGGACCTCGTCGTCCGTCAACTCATCCTCGCCGTAGACCCCCGCCAGCGTGCGCGCCTCCAGCACGAGCAGGCCCACCAGCAGGACCGTGCCCGCCGCTCCGATCGCCACGCCGGCCCTGAGCACGGCGACGCGTCGATCGGGGGCGACCGCCACCGCGCCCACCAGCACCAGGAGCGCGAGCAGCGGCAGCACGATTCCGAGCGTGCGGATGTTGTCCGCCGCGCGCAGCGTGGTGCCGGTGACCTCGCTGTCCTTCAGCGCGAGGAGGTCGGGCTTCAGGTCGTCCGGCAGCTGCTTCGCGAGGTTGGGCGATACCGAGCGCAGCCCGAACTCGACGATCTGAGCCGCGTCGCCGAGGTCGAGCAGCACGTTCTCCTTGTCGCGCACGAAGAAGACCCGGTTCGCCTCCCGGGCGGCCGAACGGAAGACCCGCTGGAAGGGCTCCGTCTGGATCAGCGTGTCGACGACCGACTCGAGCAGCGGTCGTGCCGCCGCGAGGTCGGCGGAGCCGCGCTCGGCGAGGTAGATGACGATCTCGCGCCCGACGACGGTCCGCACTGCGTCGTCGTCGAGCGCCTCGATGGCTCGGTTGGCGAACGCCTCGCGGTCGACGATCTGCTCGCGCGCGTACAGGGCGACCGTGCCCGCGATCAGCAGCACGGCGCCAATGACGAGCATCACGACGCTGGCAGTGGTCCTGCTGCGGTAGGCCGAGGAACCCATTTTGCGAGTCGGGCAGTTGCGTGGGGGACTGTAACTGCTGTACCGTCGGGCGCCCGATGCGACGGACTCGGCTGGTCTTGGTCGTCGCGGCCGCGGTCTGCGCGGCCCTGGCGACCCGCCGCTAGGCAGCGCCCGTGCAGCTCGCAGAGATCATCCTCGAGATCGAAAACGACAGCGTGCTCAGCACCGAGGGGGAGCGCGCGGGGCTGATCCTGCTCGGGGCGATGCTGGTCTCGTTCCTGCTGATCCGCGTGAGCACGCGCCTGATGAGGAGCCCGAACGTCACCTGGTGGCCGGGCAGCATCAAGACGGAGGGCGGCCTGCACGTGCATCACCTCGTGTTCGGGATCGTGCTGATGCTGTTCGCGGGCTTCCTGATGGCGCTGCAGCTCGACAGCCCCTGGTTCGAGCTGGCCGCCGCCGCGTTCGGCATCGGCGCCGGGCTGACGCTCGACGAGTACGCGCTCTGGCTGCAGCTCGAGGACGTCTACTGGGCGGAGGAGGGACGCCGCTCGGTGGACGCCGTGATCGTCGCGGCGATCGTGGGTGGGCTGATCCTGATGGGCTTCCTGCCCTTCTCGACAGACTCGGGCGCCCCGACGATCGTCCTCGCCGTGCTGGTCTCGCTGGCGGTCGCGGCGGTCGCGGTGCTGAAGGGGAAGATCTTCATGGGCGTCGCCGGCATGCTGTTCCTGCCGATAGCGGTGATCGGCGCCATCCGGCTCGCGAAGCCCGACTCGTTCTGGGCGCGGCGCCGCTACCCGGAGGGGAGCCGGAAGCGGCTCAAGTCCGAGCACCGCTACGCGCGCCACACGCGCCGCTACCAGCGCTTCCAGGACACGGTCGCCGGCGCGCCCAGCCGAGAGTCCGAGAGCTGAGCTCGCTCAGTCCTCCTCGAGCGCCAGGCTCGCGAACTTCTCGTTCGTGTGTGTGCGCGCGTACGTGAAGAAGATCGTCAGCCCGATCACGAGCCAGATCACAAGCCGGATCCAGGTATCGATCGGCAGCATCGCCATCAGCGCCGAGCGCGCTCAGCAAGCCCCAGGCAGGCGACCACGTGGACGTACGGCACGCGGAAGGGGCGCTCGACGTCCGGATGCGTGCGGCGCAGCACCATCACCCCCGTGCAGACGAGCACGAACGCCAGCAGCGTCCCGATCGAGACGAGGTTCCCGAGCACGTCGATCGGCACCAGCGCGGCGACGAGCGCGCCGGCGCCGCCGCACACGATCGTCGTGAAGACGGGCGTCTTGAAGCGTTCGCTCACGCGCCCGAAGGCGGGCGGGAGCATGCCGTCCGCGGACATGCGCATGAGGATGCGGGTCTGCCCGTAGAAGGTCACGAGCGCGGTCGAGAAGAGCCCGACCACGGCCGCCACGCCGAGCGCCTCGTCGAGCCAGTCGGCCCCTGACCCCTCGGCCTGGACCGCCTTCGAGAGCGGGTCGGCGACGTTGAGCTTCTCGTCGAGTCGGTCCCCCACCGCGTGGGAGCTTGACCGAACAGCCGGTGGGCTGCAGGATGCGCCGCATGGAGGGGCCTGGCCAGGCGGGGGGCGAGAAGCCCGATTTCGTCGCCCGCGAGCGCGCGCAGCGGCTCCAAAAGCAGGAGCGCCTGGAGGCGGAGGAGGGACCCGCCTACGGCTACGACCGCGATCACACGCTCGCCCAGGTGCGCGCCGAGCTCGACGGGCTTGCGGCGGGCGGGGAGGCTCACGACGAGCTCCGCGTGGCCGGCCGCCTGATGCTGATCCGGCGCCACGGCGGCCTCGTGTTCGCCGACCTGAAGGACCAGACCGGCACCGTCCAGCTTCTCTTCTCACGCTCGGACGGGGTGCTCGACGGCGTCGCGGACCTCGACCGCGGCGACTGGATCGGGCTCGCGGGCACGGGCATGCGCACGCGCAAGGGCGAGCTGTCGATCAGGGTGCGCGAGTGGCGGCTGCTCACCAAGTCGCTGCGCGCGCTGCCCGACAAGCACAAGGGCCTCACCGACGTCGACACGCGCCTGCGCGAGCGCTACCTCGACCTGATCGTCAACCCGGCCTCGCGGCGCATCTTCGACATCCGCTCCGCGGTGATCGCCTCGGTGCGGCGGACGCTCTCGGAGCGCGGCTTCACCGAGGTCGAGACGCCGGTGCTCGACGCCGCGGCGGGCGGCGCAGCGGCGCGTCCCTTCATCACCCACCACAACGCGCTCGACATCGACATGTACCTGCGGATAGCGCTCGAGCTGCCGCTCAAGCGGCTCGTGGTCGGCGGCTTCGAGGCGGTCTTCGAGATCGGGCGCGTGTTCCGCAACGAGGGCCTCGACACGCGCCACAACCCGGAGTTCACCCTGCTCGAGGCCTACCAGGCGCTGGCGGACTACCACGACATGATGGATCTGGTCGAGGCGATCTGCTCGGAGGCCGCGGTGGCCGCGGCGGGAGATCGGCGACGCGACCTGTCGCCGCCGTGGCGGCGCGTGACGATGGCCGACCTGATCGAGGAGGTCAACGGGGTCCGGATGCACCCCTCGATGCCGATCGAGGAGGCGCGCGCGATCTGCGACAGGTTCGGCGTCCCCTACGAGTCGGGCTGGGGCGCCGGGCGGCTGATGTCGGAGGTCTACGACGAGACCTGCGAGGCACACGCTGGTCGCGCCGACGTTCGTCTACGACTACCCGCGCGAGGTCTCGCCGCTCGCCCGCGCGCATCGCTCGGATCCTGACCTCGTCGAGCGCTTCGAGGCGGTGATCGGCGGCCGCGAGCTCGCCAACGCCTACTCCGAGCTGAACGACGCGGTCGATCAGCGCGCCCGCTTCGAGGTCGAGGCGGCGGCCAAGGCGGCGGGGGACGAGGAGGCCGAGGGCCTCGACGAGGACTACATCCGGGCGCTCGAGTACGGCCTGCCGCCGACCGGCGGCCTCGGGATCGGGCTCGACCGGCTCGTGATGCTGATCGCGGGCGCCGCGGCGATCCGCGAGGTGATCCTGTTCCCGACGATGCGGCCCGAGCCCGGGACGGCGCCGCGAACGACGCGCGCCGGCCTGTCCTCGGGCGGCGTGCCGACGGCCGCCGCGATGGCGCTCCCCGGCGCCTCCCGAGCCCGAGCAGCCGGCGGCGCGCAGCGGTCGAGACCCCGCAGCGCCGGCGGCGCGTGCGAGCACCGTCAGGCCACGCGCGGCTGCTCGGCTGGGCTCACCGCTCGTGGGCGGGATCGGCTGCCTGCTCGCGCTGCTCCCGGGCGTCCACGACCGCCTCGGGCTGGCCGCGACGCGTCGGCGACGAGTCGATCCGCGTCGCCGGGCACGTGGCGTCGGTGCTGGTCGGGCCTCGCGCTGATCCTGCTCGCCCGCCAGCTCGCGCGCGGCAAGCAGCGCGCGTGGGAGGCTGGCGGTCGCGCTGTTCGCGGTCGCGGCGGTCGCGCACGTCGTCAAGGGCCCGCATCCGATCGTGGTCGCCGTACTCGCTCGCGATGCTGGTCGGGCTGCTCGTCTGGAAGCGCGACGCCTTCACCGCGCAAGGCCGACCCCGGCTCGGTCGGGGCGCTGCTGCGCTTCGTCCCCGCCTACTTCGTGGCGGTCGTCGGCTTCGGCGCCGTCACGCTCGTGCTCGAGCGCGAGCACGTTGAGGACGACGCTCGAGCGTGGCGGCGTGCTGCAGGCGGTGTTCGCCGGCCTGGTCGGGCTCGACGGCCCCTACGAGTACAGCGGCCGCTTCTTCGAGCGACTTCTTCCCGGCGGCGCTGCTCGCGCTCGGCATCGCCGGCATCTTGATCTTGCTCGCTGCTCCTGTTCCGCGCGGTCGCGCGCCGCGACGCTCCGACCGAGGACGAGCGCGAGCGGGCGCGCGCGGCTGGTCCGCCTGTACGGCGCCGACACGCTCGACTACTTCGCGCTGCGCCCCGACAAGAGCTACTTCTTCGCGAGCGACGGCGACGCGATGATCGCCTACACCTACACGAGCGGCTACGCGCTCGTCGCGGCCGACCCGATCGGCGCCGCCGGCCTCGGACCGGCACGCGTGCTCGACGAGTTCCTCGAGTTCTGCGCGGCGCGCGCCTGGCGTGTCGCGTTCCTCGCCGTGCGCGAGTCGGACCTCGACGCTGTACCGCGCACGCGGCTTCCTCGAGGTCTACCTCGGCGACGAGGCGATCATCCCCTGCGACGAGTTCACGCTGTCGGGCAGCTCGATGAAGTCCGTGCGCTCCGCGGTCACGCGCGTCGGGCGCGAGCACCGCTTCCGCCTGATGCGCGAGACCGACGCGTCGCCGCAGCTCGTCGAGGACCTGAACGGATCCGCGAGCGCTGGCGCGGCAAGGCGCCCGAGCGCGGTTTCACGATGGAGCTCGGCGGCGGCGTCCGCGGCGAGAACCCCGACTTCCTGCTGGCGGTTGCGTTCGACGTCCGAGGAGCACCCGCTCGGCTTCCTGCGGCTCGTGCCGTGCTTCGGGCCGGACCCCGGCTGGTCGCTCGATCTGATGCAGCGCGATCCCGACGCGCCCAACGGCATGACCGAGTTCCTGATCGCGAACGCGGCGCTCGCGCTCGGCGAGCGCGGCTTCACGCGGCTGTCGATGAACTTCGCCGCCTGGGGGCGGCTGTTCGACACGGGCGCACAGCTGAGCCTCGGCGCAGCGCATCGCGAGGAAGATCGCCGAGGTGCTCAACCCGTACTTCCAGATCAAGTCGCTGCGCGACTTCAACGCCAAGTTCGACCCGCGCTGGGCGCCGCGCTCGATCATGGTCGAGGACGTCGGCTCGATGCCGACGGTCGGACTGCTGTACGCGAGCGTCGAGGGCTTCGTCAACCTGCCCTTCGTCGGCCGGAGGCTCCAGCCGCGCGAGGGCCCGGCCGCGCCGCCGCAGCTGCGACCCGGCGATGCCGTAACGCCGGCGTGACGGCGCGCCTCATGCTCGTCAGGAGTGCGACCCGAGGGCGACTCTCAGGCAATGATGAGGGAGGAGCTGAGCTCCGCCGGGCTCGCCGAGCGCGAGGGGCTGTGGCGGGATCCGGACGACAGGATCGGCGCGATCGTCTCGCCGCTCGGCGTCTTCGTCGGCTGGATCGACGTGATCTGGCCCAGTCCGTCCTACTGCGAGCCGCGTTTGCGAGACGTCGTCCACGTGCCCCCGGCGAACATCGAGCTCGATTTGGGGCCGGTGCTGGTTCGGGCCGAGGCGCGTTTTGCGGCGGCGCGCCGGACCTGCCGCTACTGCGGCCGTCACCACGCACCGGGCTACATGCTCACGCGCGACGTCTGCCAGGCGTGCGCGCCCGGCGTCGTGTACTGAGCGCGTTCGCCGCGGTCGCTGCGCTCGCCCTCCCCGCAACGGCGGCCGCCGTGCCGGCCCAGGTCCGCGACTACGACCTCGGTCGCGTGGAGCTGGCCGACCCGTCTCCCTTCGGAGCGCTGCCGATCCGCCTGTGGGGAGCGCTCGGAGTGCCGACCGGCCCGGGGCCGCATCCGCTCGTGGTGGTCGGCCACGGCCGCCACGGCACGGGCTGCCCGAGCGGCGAGGCGGACAGCGAGACCTGGCCCTGCTTCCGCCGCGAGCAGCGCAACGACCTCGGGCTGCGGCACGTCGTGGCGGCGCTCGCCCGGCGCGGGATCGCCGCGATCGCACCGGACCTGAACGGCGCCTACACGGGCGGCTGGGGCGAGCCGAACGACCGCCGCCGCTGGCCGCGCATCGTCAACCGCACGCTGGCCGCGGTCGCGCGCGAGGCCGGCGGCGGCACGCCGCGCTTCCCGATCCCGCTGGCGGGTCGCATCGACCTCGCGCGACTCGGGTTCCTCGGGCACTCGCTGAGCGGTCACCGCTCGGTGCGCGCGGCGCGCCAGCGGGCCACGAACCACTCGCCCGCGCAGATCGCCGCGGGCCGCGGGCCGGTGCGGGCGCTGTTCCTGCTCACGCCGGTGTTCGCGCGCACGGCACCGCCCGCGGGCGTGCCGTTCGCGGTCGCGGTCGCCACCTGCGACGGCGACACCGGGCTGATGGGACGCGGCTACTTCCGCCAGGCCGTCGCGAGCCCGGCCCGGCGCGCCCCGGCCCAGCTCGTAGAGCTCGCGCGGGCAAACCACAACTACTTCAACCGCACGCTCAGCCGCCGCGGAAACGACGACGCCCCCTTCGGCCGGCCGGGCTGCAAGCCGCCGGCGCGGCCGTCCGCGGCGGCCCAGCAGCGCTGGCTCGACCGGGCCGCTGCGGACTTCTTCGACGTGACGCTGCGAGCCGCGCCGCGGCCCGCCTGGCTGCGCCTCAGCGGCCCGCTGCCCGACCGTCTGCACGGACTCAACGTGCTCGTGCGCCGAGACCGTTCGGGCGCAGCCTGACCGGGGTACTGTCGCCGCATGGGACAACGAGAGAGCTATGCACCCGGGGCCTTCTCCTGGGCCGACCTCGCAACCACCGACGCCGACGCCGCAAAGGCCTTCTACTCAGACCTCTTCGGCTGGGAGCTCGACGACCTCGACCTCCCCGGCGGCGGCGTCTACACGATGGCCCTGATCGACGGTCGCCGAGTCGGCGCACTCGGCGACGGTCCAGCAGGAGGGCCAGCCGCCCGCCTGGAACGCGTACGTGACGGTCGAGGACGCCGACGCCACCGCCGCCAAGGTCCGCGAGCTCGGCGGAACCCTGTTCGCCGAGCCCTTCGATGTGATGGAGGCCGGCCGCATGGCAGTGATCGCGGACCCCACCGGTGCTGTCTTCTGCATCTGGCAGCCCGGTGACCAGATCGGCGCCGAGCTCGTGAACGGGCACGGGCTGCTGTCGCTGACCCAGCTCAACACGTCTGACATCGACCAGGCGAGCGCGTTCTACTCGGCTCTCTTCGGCTGGCGCATCGAGCTCAACGAGGCCACCGAGACGCCCTACTGGGGGATCTACCTCGGCGACGACCTGAACGCCGGCATGATGGCGCTGCCGCCGGGTCAGCCGCGCGCCGCCGCACTGGCTCGTCTACTTCGGCCACAACGATCTCGATGGGGCGGCCGAGAAGATCTCAGCGGCCGGGGGAACGATCCTGGTGCCGAAGACCGCTGTACCGGGCGGCGAGTTCGTGGTCGGCCAAGACGCTCAGGGCGCCGTGTTCGGGCTGTTCGACGGCCGCTTCGACGACTAGGGCGCGCAGCGGGGGCGTCGCCGGGCTCATCCGATAGCGCGCAGCTCCTCACCCGGCTCCTTCAGGAAGTTGCGCGGCCGCGGCGTGCGGATGCGCATGTAGGCGCCCTGATCGATGCGGCCGTCGATGATGTCGCGGCTGACGACGATGTAATCGACGTCGTGTTCGGCGCTGCCGCGGCGGATGGTGTCGATCGAGCGCAGCAGGGCCGTCGTGTCGACCTCGGAGAGCATGCCCGCACGCAGGCCGTCGTCGCGGAAGTCCGCCTGCGTGGGGAAGTCGTGCGTCGAGTCGAAGGCGATCTTCATATCGGGCCGGATCTGGATGTTGGTGCGGCGGTCGTCCGGGTGCACGATCACGGTGTCGATGCGGCCGGGGGCGACCCGGATGCTCTCGAACTCGCCCTCGACCTGCTGGCGGCGCCGGTCGAGCACCCGCATCGCCTCCCGGAAGTTGGCCGTCCGCGTGAGCGCATAGGAGTCCGTGCCGCGCACCTCGTCGGGGTTGTCGGGCAAGCTCCTGCGGATCCTCGGGCTCGGGCTCATCGGCCGGGGCGGGCTCCGCCGCCGCCTCCTCCGAGGCGGGCTCGTCGTCGTCGCCGCCGAACGGCAGCCCGCCGTTTGCCACGACCACCGCGGTGATCGCCACCACGGCGACCGCGATCACGATGACGGTGAAGCGGCCGGAGCTCAACTGCGCGTCAGGCCGGCAGCACCCGGGCGATGATCGCCTCGGCGTCGACCTGTGGCGGCAGCGTCCCGAAGACGCGGCCGCCGGCGCCCTCGAGCCGGCCCGCGCAGAACGCGTCCGAGACCTCGGGCGGCGCGTTCCGCACCAGCAGGCTCGCCTGCAGGGCGAGCGCGAGCTCGCCGACCACGCGGCGCGCCTCGAACTCGGGATCGCTGGGCGTGCTCTCGCGCAGGCGGTCGAGCTGCGCGTCGAGCAAGGCGTTGCCGCCGCGGGCGAGCTCGCACTCCGCGAGGAAGGCCGGCAGCGTCTCGGGCTCCTTGGCGAGCGCGCGCAGCACGTCGAGCGCGGACACGTTGCCGGAGCCCTCCCAGATCGAGTTGAGCGGCGAGTCGCGCAGCAGGCGCGGCATGCCCGACTCCTCGACGTAGCCGTTGCCGCCGAGGCATTCGAGCGCCTCGGTGGCGTGCCAGGGCGCGCGCTTGCAGACCCAGTGCTTCAGCACCGCGGTGGCGAGCCGGCGGAAGTCCGAGTCGCCCTCGTCGTAGGCGCGCGCGACGCGCATCGCGGCGGCGGTGGCGGCCTCGGACTCGATCGCGAGGTCGGCGAGCACGTTCCGCATCAGCGGCTGCTCGGCCAGCCGGCGGCCGAAGGCCGCGCGGTGGCGGGTGTGGTGGACGGCCTGGACGACGCCCCAGCGCATCGAGGTCGCCGAGCCGATCAGGCAGTCGAGCCGGGTGTGGTTGACCATCCGGATGATCGTCGCCACGCCGCGCCCCTCCTCGCCGACGAGCCGCGCGCGGACGCGCTCGAACTCGACCTCGCTGGACGGCAGCGAGCGCGTGCCGAGCTTGTCCTTGAGGCGCTGGATGCGGAAGCCGGGATCGCTCGACTCGAACAGGAAGCAGGACAGCCCGGCGGGTGTCTGGGCGAGCGTGAGGAAGACGTCGCAGGAGGGATAGGAGCAGAACCACTTGTGCCCGGTCAGCTCGTAGCTGCCGTCGCCGAGGGCGTCGGCGCGCGTGGTGTTGGCGCGCACGTCCGAGCCGCCCTGCTTCTCGGTCATCGCCATCCCGGCGAGCGCGCCGTCGCCGTAGGACGGCTTCGTCAGGAGCGGCTCCCACTCGGCCGCGAGCTCCGGCTCCTCGCGCAGGGCGGGGACGACCGAGTAGGTCATCGACACGGGGCACATCACGCCCGAGTTGACCTGGCTCCACGTGTACATCAGCGCGGCGCGCACGACGTGCGCACCGGGCTGCGGATCCCTCCACGGCAGCGAATGGATCTCGCGCTCGATCGCCTGGCGCAGGCACCAGTGCCAGGACGGGTCGAGCTCGACCTCGTCGATGCGGTTGCCGTAGCGGTCATGCGTGCGCAGGCGCGGCTCGTTGCGCTCGGCTCGCTCGGAGTGCTCGATCGCCTCGACGCTGCCGGCGAGCTCGCCCGTGTCGCGCAGCCGGTCGACTCCCCAGCCGCCGCCCTCGCGCTCGAGCGCCTCGCGCAGCGGCAGGTCCGCGTCGAAGACGTTGTAGGGCGCGATCGGAGGCGCCTGGTTGAGCACGTCGTGGGTGGAGCCAGAGGCGAGCATTGCAGGGAAGTTTGCCAGGGCGATCAGAGGAGCTCGCCGATCGCCGCGTCGATCAGACGGGCGCTGCGCGTCCAGCTGAACTCGGCCGCGCGCTCTCTGCCGGCGGCGCTGAGCCTGTCGTGCTCGGGGCCGCTCGCGCGCAGCAGCGCGGCGGCGAAGGCGCCGGGGTCGTCGGGGTCCGCGAGCAGCGCGGCGTCGCCGCAGACCTCGGGCAGCGCGGCGCGGTTCGCGGCCACGACCGGCGTGCCGCTCGCCATCGCCTCGAGGGCCGGCAGGCCGAAGCCCTCGTACACGGACGGCATCGCGAGTGCGCGGGCGCCGGCGTACAGGCCGGGCAGGAGCCGCTCCGGCACGTACCCGAGCCGGCGCCCGGGCGGCGCCGGTTCGGCGTGCATGTAGGAGCGGCCCGAGCCCGCCGTCACGAGCTCGATGCCGAGCTCCGCGAGCATCTCTCGCCGCGGTCCTCAAGACGCCGACGTTCTTGCGCGCGATGCGCGTGGACAGCGCAAGGACGTAGGGGCGCTCGAGGCCGAGCTCTTCTGCCGCCGGGCCGGGATCCGCGCTGGGCGAGAAGCTCTCCGACACGCCGTTCGGGACGACCTGGGAGTCGACGCCGAGGCGCTCCGCGATCTCTCGACGCGAGAACTCGGACACCGTGATGACGAGGCGGGCGCGACGCGCGATCGCGGGTAGCGCCGCGCGCTGCCAGGCGACGTAGGCCCGGCTGTACCACTCGGGGTGGGCGAGCGCGGCCACGTCGTGGATCACGACGACGTTGCGCCGCGACGCGAGCGGCGCGAGGTTGCGCCGGACAGAGTATGAGCGCAGCGCTGCGCGCGGCGACGGGCAGCACGAGCTGCTCCCAGGCATGACCCGCCCCGTGCGCGAGCCGCGGGCGCGGCGCGAGCGTCTCGTAGCGCCCCGGCCGCAGCTCGGGCAAGCGGCGCGCGAGCTCCTGGGCGACGCGCTCGACGCCGCCCGTCTCGCGCCTGATCGCCGCTCGGGCGTCGATGACGACCGGCGCGCTCATCGCCGGTCCGCGCGCCGCGCGCGCAGCAGGGCGCCGAGCTGGCGCCGCTCCCGTGCGGCGTCGCGGCCGCTCAGGCGCTTGAGCGCGAGCCGGTCGGCGAAGGTGAGCAGCTGCAACAGGTCGTCGCGGCGCGCGCGCCCGGGGCCGCGTCGCTCGCGGACGACCTCGCGGCGCCGGCGCGCCAGCAGGTCGAGCGGCTCGCCCCCGAAGGCCGCGCGGCTCGCGTGCGCGCCGGTGTGCCGAACGCGTGCGGCCGGCCAGAACCACGTCTCGATGCCGGCGTCCGCCGCGCGCAGGCCGAGATCGAGG
The DNA here is from genome assembly GCA_963814095.1 of uncultured Thermoleophilaceae bacterium. Taxonomy (GTDB): domain Bacteria; phylum Actinomycetota; class Thermoleophilia; order Solirubrobacterales; family Thermoleophilaceae; genus JACVRW01. Next base: position 42,262 of record CAWFBT010000011.1, read on the forward strand.
TCCTCCCCGTACATGAAGACGCGCTCGTCGAAGGGCCCGAGCCGCCGCAATGTCTCGGTCCTGGCCACAAGGCAGGAGGCCACCGGCCAGCCGGCCCGGCGCGGCGCGCGCGCCCGCCACGGCTCGACGGCCGCCGCGAGCCGCGGCGGCAGCGCGCCGCCCGGCAGCAGCGCGTGGGCCAGCAGCGCCGCGCTACCCGGCTCGCGCTGGGCGTTGTCCTCGCGCGAGCCGTCGGCGCGCAGCACCTCTGGTACGAGCAGCCGCTCCGGCTCGCGCAGCGCCTCGCGGGCGAGCATCGCAAGCGACGCGTCGAGCAGTTCGACAATCGCGGGTTGACGAGCGCGGTCACGGGCTCGCGTACGAACGGCAGACCCGCGCCGGCCGCGCGCCCGAAGCCCTGGTTCTCGCCTAGCACCACGACCTCCGCCCTTCCGGCTCGCCAGCCGCGGGCGAGCTCGGCACCGCCGTCCGAGGAGCCCGAGTCGACCACCACGAGCTGGGCGTCCGGCAGGTGGCGCTCGAGCGAGTCGAGCAGCCGCGCGAGCTCCGGCGCGGAGTTGTGGAGCACGGTCACGAGCGCGAGGCCGGCGCCGGGCGGGCGCGCGCCTGGGCGGCCGCCGAGCAGCAGCGCGTATGCGGCGCGCATCGCCGATACGCCCAGGTCGCGCTCGGCACGGGCGCGGGCCGCGGCGCCCGCCGCAGGGCTCTTCAGGACGCCCGTCAGGGCGCGGGCCGCGGCCTCCGCGTCGCCGGGCGGGTACAGGCGGCCGCAGTCCGGATCGACGAGCTCGGCTGGGCCACACGAGTCGGGGGCCACCACCGGCACGCCGCTCGCGAGCGCCTCGGCCACGACCATCCCGTAGGGCTCGCGCTCGGCGCAGTGGAGGAGACAGGCGGCCGAGGCAAGCAGGCGCTCTGGATCGTCCACGCGGCCGGCGAGCTCGACCCGGTCGCGCAGGTCGGGACGCTCGGCGCGCCGGCGAAGCTCGGAAAGCAGGCGCTCGCCCTCGGCGCCGAGCGGCTCGCCGGCCACCGTCAGGCGCAGCTCCGGCAGCTCGCGCGCCGCGAGCGCGACGGCCTCGAGCGCCAGGTCGGGGCGCTTCCAGGGCTCGATCGCGCCCAGCAGCAGCACCCGCTGCTCCTCGGCCCGAGCCGGCGCCGGCCGGAAGCGCTCGAGGTCGACACCGGGGTGGATCACGCGCAGCCGCTCACCGAGCTCGGAGCGCGGGTCGAGGTCGCGGGCGACGCACTGCGAGGGCACCACGACCAGCTCGGCCTGGCGCGCGCGGCGCCGCAGCGCGCGAGCGATAAGCGGGCCGGGCAGCAGGTCGTTGTGCTGGAGGACGAGCCTGGTGCCGGGCGCCGCCGCGGGAAACGCAGTCAGGCCGGCGCGCATGCCCCACGCCACGACCGTGTGCGGGCGGAGCGAGCGAAAGACCGCGCGCAGCTCGGCGGTTTGAGCGGCGAGCCGGCCGAGCGCGGCCGCGCGCTCAGCGGGGCTGCGACGCAGCTCGAGGCTGCGCTCGCGCAGCTCGAGCACCCCGATCCCGCGTTCGCGTGTGGCGTCTGCGAGCGGTCCCGGCGGGCAGGCGATCAGCGGCGGCTCCTCGAGCCCCGAGGCGACCTCGAGCAGAACGCGCTCGGCGCCGCCGAGCAGGCCGGAGTAGCTGACTGCGATCGCCGCCACGCCGGGGCGAGCTGAGCGCCGGCTCAGGCTCGGCGCCGAACGAGGAGGCCGGTGGCCAGCATGCCCGCACCGAGCGCGAGCAGCGTGAGCGCCGGGAGCCCGGTCACCGGCAGGCTCGGGTCGCTGGACTGGGCGGGAGCGGCGGCCTCCTCACCGGAGCCGTCCGTTGGAGCCGTCTCGGCCGGCTGCTCGAGCGGGCTGCGCGGGCGTCTCCGGCTGCGGCGCGGACTGCTGTTCCTGCTGCTGCTGGTCCTCGCCCGCAAAAGGATCGGAATACTGCTCGTCGCCCGCGCTCTGGGCGAACGCCGTCCCCGGAACGGCCAGTGCGGCCAGCAACACGAAGATCAGCAGGGCCTTTGGTCGGGCGCGCACGGCGGATATTGGTAGCAGAGGTGCGCGGCGCTGGCTCGACGACGCCCCAGCGCGTGCGCCCATAGACTCCCCGCGGGTGCGTGCGGAGGAGGGGACACGAAAGACCGCGCTGGTCCACGACTTCCTGGTGAGCGTCCGCGGCGCGGATCGCGTTTTCTTGGAGATCTGCAACCTCTGGCCGGACGCCGACGTCTTCACGCCCGTCTACAACGAGCAGGGCACCGAGGGCCGCTTCGCGCACCGCCGCATCCACACCTCGTTCCTACAGCGCCTCCGTCCGAGCGCCCGCACCTTCCGGGCGCTGCTGCCGCTCTATCCGACGGCCATCGAGTCGTTCGATCTATCCGGCTACGACCTGGTCGTATCAAGTTCGAGCGCCTGGGCGCACGCCGTCGTCTGCGACCAGCAGACGGTGCACGTTTCGTACTGCCACAACCCGTTCCGGTACGCCTGGAACGAGCGCCATCGCACAATCGCTGAGCGCGGTGACCCTATCTCGCGTGCGTTTCTGCGCGGCCTCTTTCGGCGCTGGCGCGAGTGGGACTGGATCGCCGCTCAGCGTGTGGACCGCTACATCACGAACTCCCGCACCACGCAAGCCCGCATCCGCAGCTATTTCGGGCGCGACTCGGTCATCGTGTATCCGCCGGTGGCCACGGAACGCTTCGCGCCTGGGCCTGTCGGCGAGAACTACCTAGTGCTCTCCGAACTCGTCTCGCACAAGGACATCGAGCTGGCGGTCGAGGCGTTCAGCAAGCTGAGGCTGCCGCTCGTCGTGGCGGGCGACGGGCCGGACAGGCGCCGACTCGAGCGCCGCGCCGGGCCGACCGTGCACTTCGTCGGGCGCGTCAGTGACGCAGATGCGGCCCGGCTGCTGTCGAGCTGCCGCGCGCTCGTGGTCACGGCGCGGGAGGAGTTCGGCATCGCGGCTGTCGAGGCTCAGGCCGCGGGCCGGCCGGTGATCGCCCGTGGCGCCGGGGGCCTGCTTGGAGAACGTCGTGGACGGCGTGACCGGGTGCTGGTGGGATGGCGGCGCGGATGAACTGGCCGACTGCGGTATCCGAGTTCGACGCCCTCGGCGATCGATCCGCGCGCATGTGTCGAGAACGCGAGCCGCTTCGACGCCCAGGTCTTCCGCGAGCGATTCCGGAGCGAGGTTGACGCCGCGCTGCGAGAAGGCCCGGTCGAGCGGCTCGACGCCTGGCCGCGCATCCTGCGCCGCTCGTCACATGCCCGGCGCCCGGTCTGGCCCGGCCGCTTCGGCCAGGTCTAGCGAGTGCTCGCCCGGGTCGGGCTGGCGGCGGTCGCGCTCGTCGCGCTCGCGTACTTATCGATCGGCCTGCGCAATGTCGTGCTGACCGAGCGCGCCCAGGAGATCGCCGCGCTGCCCGATCCCTCCCCGGCGCAGGTGGACGAGGCCGAGCGTCTGTTCGAGCGGGCACGTCTTCTCGACCCGGACACGCGCCCGCTGCTCCTCGAGGGCGCGCTGCTCGCCGGCGCCGGCAGTCGCGCCGAGGGTAGGGCGCTGGTCGAGCAGGCGGTCGAGCGAGAGCCGGACAATGTGCTCGCGTGGGGCGTGCTCGCCGAGGTCACGCGTGAGATAGATCCGGCGCGCTCCCGAGCGGCCGACGCCCGTCGGCGGGAGCTCAGCCCTCCGGTTCCCGCGGAATAGGCTCGGGCCGCTCGCTCCAGGCCACCAGCGCCATCGCGAGCGCAAGCGCCACGAGCGTCACGGCCGGCATCTCCCAGTCCCAGTCGAGGCCGGTGTGGACCGCCCAGACCGCGAGCCCGGCGATCGGGCCCGCGGCAAGCCCGGGGTCGGCGCGCCAGAGTCGCCTGGCGGCGACCGCCACGCCGCCGAGGAACGCGAGCAGCGCCGCCAGGCCCACGAGCCCGAGCTCGGCCAGCGTGCCGAGATAGAGCGAGTGAGGCTCGCGTGTCGGGTCGAGCACGTCACGCTCCTGGAGCCAGTCGACCACGAAGGCCCCGGAGCCGATTCCCTGCAACGGGTGGTCGGCGAACGTGCCGAGCGCGACGCGCCAGTAGGCGTACCGATTGGAGTCGACGGAGCCCAGCCGGGAGGCCGAAGCGCCGAAGGCGGGGCTGCGGGACTCCGGTTGCGCCTCGAGGGCGGCGGCGGCAAGCGCGCCGCCCAGCAGCAGCGCTCCGACGAGCGCGAGCGCTGCGGTGCGCCGGGCCAGCGGCAGGCGGACATTCGGTTCCTCGGATCGCGAGGCACGCAGCGTCAGCAGAGCCGCCGCAGCGGCAAGCACCGCTAGCGCGACGAGCATCGCGAGCCCCTGCACTCGCCGGGAACCGTCACCGCCCTCGAGCGCGCGCACCGCGGGTAGGGCGCCCGCGAGTACAGCGGCAGTCGCGCCTGGCACCAGCGTCGTGGCGAGTGCGCGGGCCTGCGCGCGCCCTGCGGGCGCAAGCGCCAGCAAAACGACCAACGCCACCGCCAGCGCCGCGAGCGCCCCGCGCGAGAAGCTCAGGTAGACGCCGGCCGAGAGCGGCACGGCGCCCGCGGCCGCCGCGGCGCGGAGCCCTGGCTGCCGGCGTGGGTCGCCGGCCATTCGGACGCAGAGGACGAGGCCGATCGGCCGCGAGCGCGCCGGTCGCGTTCCAGTACGTCAGCGGCTGCTCGAGCCGGCCGCCGGCGGTGACGCTCGCGTCGAGGTCGACGAGATCCGGCAGCAGCCGCTCGGACAGCCCGTAGCCGGTGACCACCAGCGCCCCCGCCGCGAGCGCCGGCTCCAGCGCGCGGACGACCCACGGTTGCGCGAACAGCGCCGCGCCGCCGGCCGCGTAGCCGAGGTAGAGCAAGAGTCGCTGCAGGTCGTCCACGGTCGCGCCGGCCACCGGCGTCCAGAGGAGCGAGAGCGCCGTCCAGGCGCAGAGCGCCGCCAGCCCGGCGAGCGCCACTCGCCCGGGCGCCGATGCCGGAAGCGGACGCGGAGCGGTGAACGCCGCAGCCAGCGCGACCGCCCATGCCGCCAGGGCGGCGATCAGCCGCGGCCGGTCGAAGAACCCGCCTGAGAAGAAGGCGAGCGCGGTCGGGCCGCCAAGAAGGACAGCGGCCCCCGCCGCCGGCAGCGTGGACCGAATCGTGCCGTCAGCCGACAGGGGAGGTGGCCTCGGTCTTGCGGGATCGAGTCGCCGGCCGCCGGCCCTCCGGCCATCTGCCGAGCGCGGCGTGGGCTGCGGCAGCCGCGTAGCAGGCGGCGGCGAGCAGCGTGGCGGCGGTGAAGCCCCAGTTGATTGCCACGAACACCGCGAGCACCGATGCGAGCACCGACGTCACACCGTTGATCCCCCAGGCCCACGGCACGCCCGCCGGATAGAGAGCGGAGAGCCGCCGCAGCCCGACCGGCATCGCGACGCCGAGCAGGAGGCCGAGCGGCGCCAGGATCACGACCGCGATCGTCACCCGGGCCGCGAAGGGCAGCTCGATGAGCGCTCGCAGCAGCGGCTGGAGGCCCAGCGCCAGCGCCACGATGAGCAGTGTCGCGGCGCCCAGGAGGAGCACCAGACCCCGCTGCGCGTCGCGCAGGCGGGCCGACAGCCAGGCCCCGGCGCCTGTGAACAGGAGCAGCGCGAACAGCACCACCGACAGCGCGTACGTGGGGAAGCCGAGGAACAGGACGAAGCGCTGGATCAGGACGACCTCGAGCATCAGGAAGCCAAGGCCGATCGCGGCGAAGAAGGCAAGAGAGCCGGCCGGCGGCCGCTCGGCGCTACGGACGAGCAGTAGGGGCAGCACGAAGGCGAGCAGCGAGAGCGCGACCAGGATGCCGAGCGCCACCAGCAGAACGAGGAACGGTGTGCGCGAGATGAAGGTCGAGCCGGCGGGCGCCTCCTCGCCGAGGTCGCCGAGCCGCACGGGGTTGAGGAAGAACGGCCGGTCGTCCGTCGGGGCACAAACGTCGATCGGATAGCTCTCGCAGAAGGCCTCGGGGCTCTGTGCCGTGGCCAGCGCTCGCCACTCGCGCCGGGGCGGGAAGCCGGGAGCGAACACCACCCCGAGGGTTCGCTCGGGGCCAAGCGACCGCACGCGCGTGAGCTGCTCGGGGGTGAACGGCTCGCGGCCGACGAGGACGGTCCCAAAGAACGCGTTCAGCGTGTCGCGGCCGAGCATCACGATCACCTGCCGTTCGGGGTCCTCGACTCCGCGCCGCTCGAGCGCCGTGAGCGCGAGCACCGTCGCGCGCAGCACCTCGTCACCGGCGAAGCGATAGAGGCGCGACGACACTGAGGAGCCCGCCAGGCTGCAGGTGATCGAGGTACTCGTCGAAGGCCTCGACGGTGTAGAGGTTGTTCTCGGACAGCGCGTACGCCGAGCCGGAGCCCGCCGTGAGCGTGTTCGTGAAGCCGATGTGGATCTGGTCGTAGAGCGTGTCGCGAGCCGCGAGCGTGGAACGCCCGTCGCCTATCGCCACCGTGACGCCGGGAAGCTCGAAGGGCCGCCCGGACCAACGGGCGAGGTCCTCGTCGACCATGTCGCGAATCGCCCTGTTCAGCTCGATCACGTCGACCCGCCGCTTGCCGGAGGAGAGCGCGTTGTAGACGTCGCGCCCCCCGCCGCCTCCGATTATCAGCGCGCGCTCCGACCCGCTCAGCTCGTGGCCGATGCTCTGGGGGCCGAGCCCGAGGTCGCGCCAGTCCGGCAGCGGCTCGCCGGGCCTGTGGCCCGGCACCGGCGCCACGTCCTGGTCGTACGAGACGATCGCGTCGCCGCCGCGCGTGCCCGGCGGATAGGCGACCACCCTGCTGATCGGCGTCCAGCGCTCGGCGACCGGCTCGCGGGTGAAGTCGAAGGGCCCGGGCAGCTCGTTCAGCGAGGTGACGGAAGAGAGCGCCAGGAGCACCAGCGCGCCGGCCGAGACGAGTGCGGCGAGCCGGCGCTCGAGGCGTGCGCCTCCCGCGAAGAGCAGGGCCGCCACGCCCGCGACCACGCCGAGCGCGACCACCAGTGTCGGGGCATCGACGAGCCACAGCAGTGGCACGATCGCGAGCGCCCCGAGCCCGGCGCCGGCGAGGTCGAACGCGTAGATGCGCGACACGCCAACCACCCACGTCTTGATCGCAAGCGCGATCACCACTCCGGCCGCGAGGAACGGAAGGGCGGCGAGCAGCGCCGCCAGGGCCAGGGTCACGGAGAAGTCCAGATCGACCTCGAAGCGGTCGAACGAGTAGTCGAGGCGCACGAGCAGCGTGGGAGCGACGAGCAGCAGCGCGCGCGTACAGCGCGGTTACCCGCGCCAGGGCCCGCTCGGGCGTGGGCCGCTCGATCCAGTCCGGGCGCAGGTAGAGCAGGATCGCGCCCGCGCCGGTGCCGAGCAGCGCCAGCGAGATCGCGAGGAAGGCGAAGTGGTAGAAGAGCGCGGCCGAGAAGATGCGGGTGAGCAGCACCTGGAGGGCCAGCGTCGATCCCGCGACGAGGCCGACGGCCAGCGCCGCCCGAAGCGGGGGTCGTTCGCTCACCGGACCGGATAGACCGCCGCGCAGCCGAAGCGCCGCGGCGGGTCGGTGAAGGGCTCGCACGAGCGGCTCGATGTCGGCGCGGCCGTGGCAGTCCGAGTAGAGGAAGGCGGCGCCCGAGCGCCGGACGAGCGCGCCCGCCGCGCGCGCGGTCGAGCCGGCCCGCGAAGAGCGCCTCGGTGAGCCGGCGGCGCTGCTCGAAGTCCGGGCGTCCACGAGCCCGCGCCGATCCAGGTCTCGCGGCCGGTGTAGGCCGGCACCAGCGATGCCGCTGTAGACCGGGGTCAGCACGCCGCCGGGCTCGGGACGCTTCTCGAGATGGCGCAGCGCGTCGCGCTCGGACGTCGGTCAGGAAGAACGGCTGGCGGCCGAGGTTGACCGCCTCGCGCAGCTCGTTGGCGCGGTACGCCGTGCCGACCACGCACAGGAGGAGCACGGCCGCCACGGCCGCGCGCGAGCGGGAATGCGGCGCTCGCCGAGCCAGGCGCGCAGCGCGAGCACGGCCGAGCACCGCCAGCGGCAGGCGTCAGGCCCTGGAAGGCGTGGAACGGGAACGGTGCCGGCGGGCTGGTAGAAGACCACGAGCCCGGCGAGCGGCCAGACGCGCAGCGCCAGCGCGCCGAAGTCGGGCGCCGGCAGCCGGTAGGCGAACGCGGCCGGGAGCAGCCAGCGGCAGCAGCCCGAGCACCGTGACCCACCAGGGCCAGCGCGGGAAGTCGTTGACCACGCCGGCGAGCTCCCAGGACGGGTCGCTGCGCGACAGCACGAAGTAGTAGACGAGCGGGGCGGCGGTCGCGGCGACCGGCAGCGGCCAGGTCGGCGGCAGCGCGCCGGCGGCGCTGCGCCCGCGCCGCAGGCTGAGCAGCTCGGCTGCCACCAGCACCAGGATGAGCGTGGCGCCCTGCCAGGGCTGCAGCCAGGCCGCGATCAGGCCGCAGCGCGGCGGCCGCGGCGAGCGCGCCGCCGCGAGCCGCCACCTCGCGGCCGCGCTCGTAGGCGAGCAGCCCGAGCGGCATCAGCCCGACCGCGATCGCCGTGAACAGGTAGCCCCACAGGTAGGTGCCCGGCCACAGCTCGCCGGAGATGAAGTCGAAGTCGAACTTCGACCTCGTTGCCGCCGATGCCGGCCCAGCCCACGAGCGCGGCCACGGGGGAGGCGAAGAAGAGCGCGAGCACGAGCGCGAGCCGGCGGTCGTCGCGGCGAACCAGGAAGCGGCGCGTGAGCGCCAGCGGCGCCGGCGAACAGCGCGAGCACGGCGACCGGCTTCCAGATCATGTAGGCGGCCACGACGCCCAGCCCGAGCCGGTGAGCCAGTCCCGACAGGAGCACGCCCGGGTGCACGAACGCAGCGCGGGCCGTCGTCGAGGTCGTAGAGGTTGGCCACGCGCCACGTGCTCGCCCGCCTCGCGCAGCCAGGTCAGGTACTGGAGCGGGTCGGCGACGAGGAAGCCGTCGCCGCCGGTGACCACGCCGCCCTGGGTCCATACGCGCAGGAGCAGCCCGGCGAGCGGGGCGCAGGCGAGCGCGAACAGCACGAGCAGCGCGCCGGCCTCGAAGCGGTCGAGCGGCCGGATCGGAGCCGCGCGGCCGGGCGGCGGGCTCGGCCGCCACGTTCACGGGCCGCTCTCGGCGGCCTCCGGCACGAGCGGCTCCACCTCCGCCGCGGGGTGCGCCGACCGGCCCGGGCGCGCCTCGCGGCGGACGTGCCGGCGCGCGGCGAGCAGCTCGCGCACCACCGGCACGAGGATCCGGGCCATCCGCACGCGCGAGCCCTCGCGGTCCGTCCAGACGATCCCGGTCTCGCAGACCCGGTAGCCGAGCGCGCGGGCCATCGCCAGCACCTCGGCGTCGAAGGTCCAGCCCTCGAGGCGCGTGCGCGAGTAGACGTCGACGGCGGCGGGCGCGCGCCAGAGCTTGAAGCCGCAGTAGAGGTCCTTGGTGGGCTCGCGCAGCAGCAGCCGGCAGAGCTGCTGGAAGCTGCGGCCGACGATGCGCCGGCGCAGCGGCTGGCGGCGGCCGAGCCGCGCGCCCTCGCCGAGCCGCGAGCCCACGACCACGTCGTGGTCCTCGATCAGCTCGAGCATGGCCGGCGAGCGAGGGCAGGGAGCTGGCGCAGTCGGCGTCGCAGTGCAGGCGCAGCTCGCCGCGCGCCTCGAGCATCCCGCGGCGCATCGAGATAGCCCTTGCCGCGGTTGCGCTCGTTGCGCAGCAGCCGGACGCGGATGCCGTCGCCGAGCGCCTCCACGCGGCGCGGCGGTGCGCGTCCTCGCTGGCGTTGTCGACGACGAGGATCTCGTAGTCGCCGCCGCGCTCGTCGAGCCAGTCGCCGAGGCGGGCCGACGGTCGCGGCGATGCCCGACTCCTCGTTGTAGGCGGGCACGACGACGGAGATCCAGGGCGACGGCACGGCGCTCAGTCTAGGACCACGTGCCCCGAGCTCACGCCCAGGCGGGCGTGGTACGAGTGCGCCGCCCAGTGACCGAGTCGCGCGTGCGGCATCTGCGAGGGACCGCTCGAGCTGCGCCATCCGGGCGGCGCCGCTCGCTCACCCCGGAGCTCGTCGCGCCGACGAACCACCACCCCGGCCAGCACGGCGATCTCTACGCCTGCCTGCGACTGCGGCAGCGGTCCACCAGCCGGCGCTGCCGAGCGGCGACGAGCTGGCCGAGCTCTACCGCGGGATGGCCGACGACGCCTACCTGAGCGAGGAGGCCGGCCGGCGCGAGACGCGCGCGGCCGCCTGCTCGACCTGATCGGGCGCCACGTGCCTGCCGGCAGCCTGCTCGACGTCGGCTGCGGCCACGGCCTGCTGCTCGACGAGGCGCGCCGGCGCGGCTTCGACGGTCACCGGCCTCGAGCTCTCCGCAGGCGGCCGCCGGCTACGCGCGCGAGGTGCTCGAGCTCGACGTCCGCGAGCAGCGCGTGGAGGAGCTTCGCGGCCGAGAGGGCGCGGACGGGCGCTTCCAGGTGATCGTGCTCGCCGACGTGATCGAGCACCTCGACGACCCGCTCGCCGCGCTCGACGCCTGCGAGCGGCTGCTCGCCCCGGGCGGCGCGCTCTGCGTGGTCACGCCCGACCCGGCCTCGCGCACCGCGCGGCTCGCCGGGCCGCGCTGGTGGGCCTACATCCCGGCGCACACGTTCCTGTTCCCGCGCGCGGACGCTGCGCGAGCTGCTCGAGGCGCGCGGGCTCGTGCTCGTCCGAGGACGTGCCGCTGCGGCGCTCCTTCGAGCTGCGCTACTGGATGGGCGGGCTGGCCGAGCGCGGCGGCCGGCTCGCGGCGCTGGCGCGCGGCGCTTGGCGCGCACGCCGCTCGGGCGCCGGCGCGCTGACGCTCTCGCTCGGCGACGAGCGCGTGATGCTCGCGCACAAGGTGCCGGTGGCGCGCGCCGCCGCGGCCGCTCATGCGCGACCGCGGCGGGGACTTCAAGGTGCACGTGGTGCTGCCCGCCTACCGGGCGGCCGAGACGATCGCCCTGGTGGCCGCGCAGCATGCCGGTCGAGGCCGCCGACCGCGCGCTGCTCGTGGACGACGCGAGCCCCGACGACACCTCGGACGTCGCGCTGCGCGAGGGCCTCGACGTGCTGCGCCGGCCCGCCAACCGCGGCTACGGCGCCAATCAGAAGACGTGCTACGTCCAGGCGATCCTCGACGGCGCCGACGCGGTCGTGATGGTGCACGCCGACAACCAGTACGACCCGGCGCTGGTCGCCCAGATGGTCAAGCCGATCGCAGTACGACATCGCCGACGTGGTGATCGGCTCGCGCCTGCTCGAGGACGAGGCGATCGCGGGCGGCATGCCGCGCTGGAAGTGGGTGGGCAACCGCTTCCTCACCACGGTCGAGAACCTCGCCTTCCGGCGCGGCTACTCCGAGTACCACACCGGCTACCGGGCCTTCTCGACCGAGTTCCTGCGCTCGATCGCCTTCCTGCGCAACGACGACGGCTTCGTCTTCGACCAGGAGATCTTCGCCCAGATGGTCGCGCGCCGCGCGCGCGTGGTCGAGCTGCCGATCCCCACCCGCTACTTCCTCGAGGCGTCGACGGTCTCGTTCGGCGCCAGCGTCGAGTACGGCCTGCGCACGCTCGGCGTGCTGGCGCGCTACCGCCTCGACGAGCGGCGCGGCACGCTGGCCGCTCCTGCGCCCGCCGGCGGCTCGGCTTGCCGCCGCGCGCGGGCGAGCGACGGCCGGACCCGGCTGCCACGGGGTGAGCTCGCCGGAGCCCGCGGCCGGCGCGTCCGTCGTCCGCCGGGTCGCCTGGAACACGGCGGCGCAGGCGCTCGGCAAGGCGGCCGTGCTGGCCATCGGCGCTCGCGTCGATCGCCGTCACCACGCGCTACCTGGGCGCCTCGGGCTACGGACAGTTCGCGCTGGCGCTCGCTTTCGTGCAGATGTTCGGGCTGCTGGCCGACCTCGGCCTGCTGACGGTCGTCGTGCGCGAGATCAGCCGCGACCCGGCGCGGACGGAGCGCGCTCGTCGGGCAACACGCTGACGCTGCGGCTCGCGCTCTCGGTCGTGGTGATCGCGCTCTGCGGCCTCGTCAGCCTGGCGCTGCCGTACACCCCGCAGGTGCGGGTGGCGATCCTGATCGCCGGCGTGCCGCTGATGCTCGGCCTGGCGAACACCGCGCTCGTCGCCGTCTTCCAGGCGCGGCTGCGGATGGACCGCGCGGCGATCTCCGACGTTGCCGGGCGCGCTGGCCGCCTTCGCCGCGCTGATCGCCGTCGTCGGCGCTCGATCTCGGCTTCTACGCGGTGGTCGCGACGGCGCGCCGTGGGCGCGCTGGTCGCTCTCGTGGTCACCTGGCGGCTGGTCCGCCCGCTCGTGCGTCGTGCGCCTGGCGGCCGAGCCGGACGGTCTGGCGCCCGCTGCTCAAGCGGCCGCTGCCGGTGGGCGCGCGCGCTCGCCGTCACCGAGATCTACTTCCGCGCCGACACGCTGATCGTCTCGCTGCTGCGGCCCTACGACGAGGTCGGCTTCTATGCGCTCGCCTACCGGGTGGTCGAGCTGCTCGGCGTGCTGCCCGGCGATCGTGATGACCTCCGTGTTCCCGCTGCTGTCGCGCTACCTGGCTCGAGAGCCGCGAGCTCGCGCGTGCGCACGATCGACGGCGCCGCCGACCTGTTCGTCGCGCTCGGCGTGCCCGCTGGCCGCCGGCGGCCTCGTGGTGGCGCCGCAGCTCGTGCGGCTGATCGGCGGCGAGGACTTCGACGGCGCGGCCGACACCGCTGCGCATCCTGCTGTTCGCGGGCGCGCTCGCGTTCGTCAGCGGCCTGTTCGGCCTCGCGCTGATCGCCGGCGACCGCCAGCGCAGCGCGCTGTGGCTCGCGCTGGCGGCGCTGGCGTTCAACGTGCCGCTCAACTTCGCGCTCGTGCCGTCGCTCGGGCATCGACGCGGCGGCCGGCCGTGGCGGTCGCCTCGGAGCTGCTGCTGGTGCTGGGCGGACTCGTGCTGGTGCGCCGCGAGCTCGGCATGACGCCGCGCTGTCGGCTGCTGTGGCGCGCGCTGCTCGCCGCCGCCGCGATGGCGGCGGTGCTGGTGGCTCGTCGGCGACTGGTCGCTCGCGCTGCTGCTGCCGCTCGGCGTGGCGTCTACGTGGCTGGCGCTCTGGGCCGCTCGGCGGCATCGACCGGCGCATGCTGGAGGCTCTGCGCGCGTGAGGGCGTCGGTGCTCGTGCTGTCGCCGGAGCCCGTCGGCGAGCGCATGGCCGGCCCGGCGATCCGGGCGGTCGAGCTGGCGCGCGCGCTCGCCGCCGAGCACGACGTGACGCTGGCGGCGCCCGGCGCCGAGCCGAGCGCCCGGACGAGCGCGATGCGGCTGCTCGAGGCGGGCTTCGAGCGACTTCGACGCGCTGCTCGCGGCGGCCGCGCGCGACACGACGTGGTGGTGGCCCAGGAGCTGCCGCCCACGCTGCTCGGCCGGCTGCGCCGGGCTGCCCGGTGCGGATGGTGCTCGACCTCTACAACCCGATCGTGATGGAGGTGCTGGAGGCGGTCGCGGCGCGGCCGCCGCGCGCGCAGCGGCGCATCCAGGCGCTGATCGCGTCGCGCGCCCTGGCCCAGCTGCGCGGTGGCGGACTTCGTCGTCTGCGCCAGCGAGCGCCAGCGCGACCTCTGGCTCGGCGGCATGGCGCTCAGCGGGCTGATCGAGCTCGACGCCTACCGGCGCGACCCGACGCTGCGCTCGCTCGATCGACGTCGTCCCGTTCGGCATCCCGGCCGAGCCGCCGCGGCCCGCGGCGGAGCCCGCCGCTGCGCGCGGCGTTCCCCGCGATCGCCGCCGGCGACCGCGTGCTGCTCTGGGCCGGCGGGCATCTGGGGCTGGCTCGACCCCGAGACGCCGATCCGCGCGACCGCCAGCGCTCGAGCGCACGCATCTGGTCGTTCATGGGCACGGGCCGGCCCGGGCTGGCAGCGGACCGGGCAGGCGCCGTTCGCCGAGCGCGCGGTCGAGCTGGCGCGGCGCGAGGGTCTCGAGGGCGAGCGCGTCCACTTCAACCCCGGCTGGGTCCCCTACGCCGAGCGCGGCGCCTGGCTGCTCGACGCCGACCTCGGCGTGACCGCGCACCTCGATCACCTCGAGGCGCGCTTCTCGTTTCGCACGCGGGTGCTCGACTACCTCTGGGCCGGCCTGCCGGTGGTCGCCACGCGCGGCGACGCGCTGGCCGAGCTCGTGGAGCGCGAGGGCCTGGGCCGGACCGTCGAGCCGGGCGACGTCGAGGGCTTCGCCGCGGCCTGCCGCGAGCTGCTCGACGACGAGCGGCCGCGCAGGCGGCCGCCCGCGAGCGGATCGCGAGCGCTCGCTCCGAGCCTGCGCTGGGAGCGAGGCCGCCCGCCCGCTGGTGGATTGGTGCGCGCGCCAGCGCGACGCTGCCCGCGCAGCGCGCCGACGCGGCGCGATGCTGCGCCGCGCGCGTGCGCGCGCGCAGTACCTGCGCACGCTGCTCGAACACCGTCGACGAGCGCGGCGCGTGCGCGCGGGCGCCGCCAGGTCGCGACGGCGCCTGCGCCGCGCGCCTCGGCCGTCGGCTGAGCGGTTACCGTCCCCGCCGTGACGACCGCCGCCGCCCGAGGGCCAGCGTCCGCGCGGGCGCACCGACGCGCTCGCCCGGCGTTCGGGCTCGACCGCGTCGAGCTCGCTCGCGCTGGTCGCGCTCGCCGGGCTGTCGCTCGCCGTCCTGGCCGCGCTGCTCACCAAGGGCCGGGCGATCACGGGCGCGGACGGCGTGCTCGCCTCCGACCAGCTGCAGTACTTCACCTGGATCCGCGAGGCGTCCGAGCACGGGCTGATCGGCAACCGCTACGACTTCGAGCCCGACAGCCGCACGTTCCTGCACCCGGGCTTCCTGCTCTCGGGCCTGGTGCACCGGCTCACCGGCCTGTCGGTGCCGCTCTCCTACCTGCTCTGGAAGCCGGTGACGGTCGGGCGTGACGTTCGTCGGCGCGCTGCTCTACGTGCGCCGCCTGCTGCCGCCCGGCGGAGCCCGCCACACCGCGCTCCTGCTGGTGCTGTTCGCGGTGATGCCGGCCTCGGCGCTCGTGGCCTGGACCGACTGGGGCGGCAAGCCGCGCCAGTACACGTTCGACTTCATCTCGGGCGAGATGTGGACCGGGCAGTACCTCTGGGGCTACCTGATGACCGCGCATCGCGGTCTTCCTGATGCCGCTCGTGCTGCTCGGCGTCGAGCGCTGGCGCGAGACGCGGCCGCGCGCGCACGCTCGTGCTTGCGGCGCGCGGGCGCGCTGCTGGTGTGCTGGCTGCAGCCGTGGCAGGGCGGGACGCTGGCCCTGATCGTGCTGGCGGTGGAGGCGCTGCGCTGGTGGCGCGCGGGCGAGCGGCCCGGCGCTCGGCGCGCTCGCCGTGCCGGTGGCGGTCGGCGATGCCCGCGCGTCTACTACTTCGTCCTCTCGGTGCTCGACCCGGCCTGGGAGCTCGCCTCCGAGTCCAACGCGGCCGGCAGCCAGGCCACCTGGAGCTGGCCGTGGTGGGCGATCGTGCTGACCCTCGCTCCGCTCGCGGTGCCGGCCGCGCTGGCCTACCGGACGCCGGCGCGCGACTGGCAGGCCGTGGCGCTGCGCGTCTGGCCGTTCGCGGCGCTGGTCGTCTACCTGCAGCCGGCCGGCACCTTCCCCTACCACTCCTTCCAGGGGCTCGCGATCCCGCTGTCGATCCTCGCCGTTCAGGGCGTGCTGAGCGTCTGGCCGCGCCCGCGCGCCGTGGCTGGTCGTGGCGGCGCTCTGCGCTGATGATCGTGCCCGGCACGATCCACAAGGTGCGAGGTGGCGGTCAACAGCGTCCGGGCCGCCGGCGATCCGTACTTCGTGTTCGCCGGCGAGCAGCGCGCGCTCGACGCGCTCGAGGCGCGACCCGCGACCGGGCGGCGTGCTCGCGCCCGCCTACGGCGGGCCACATGCTGCCGTACCAGACCGGACGCGAGGTCTACGTGGGCGCGCTGTCGTGGACGCCGGACTGGGAGGAGCGCGTGGAGCGAGACGCGCGCGCTGTTCGAGGACCGGCATGTCCGCCGGCGCGCGCGCGCGCGCTCGTGCGCACGCAGCGGCGCGCGCTTCGCTCTTCGTCGACTGCCGGCCCGGGCCTGCGCGACCTGGAGGCCGACGTTGCGACCGCTGCTCGAGGAGGTGCGCCGCTTCGGCTGCGCGACGGTCTACGTGCTGCGCCGGCACGCCGGCACCGCGGCCGCTGCCCGACGTGAGGCTGGCGCTGCTGTTCGCCGGGGCGGCGCTGCTCTCCGGCGTCACGATCCTCGACGGCATCCAGCCCAACGACGAGGGGCTGATGCTCGCCGGCCGCCGCCCGCATCGCCGACGGCCAGGTGCCCTACCGCGACTTCTGGTGGTTCTACCCGCCGGGCCAGCCCTACCTGCTCGGCGGCCTGTGGGAGGCTGTTCGGGCCGTCGCTGCTCGTGTGGCGGATCGTGCGCGTGCTCTGCGACGCGGGGGTGGCGGTGCTCGCCTACGCGCTCGCCGTGCGCGGCGGCGCGTCGGCGCGGCTCGCGCTCGTGAGCTGGCTGGTCGGCGGCGCTCGCGATGGCGTATCCGACGCGGGCCGCATCCGTTCCCGCTGACGCTCGTGCTCGCGCTCGGGGCGCTGCTCTTGTTCGAGCGCCGCCCGCTCCTGGCCGGCGCGCTCGTGCGGCGTGGCGCGCGGCGTGGCGGATCGAGTTCGCCGCCTACCTCGGCGCTGGGCATCGTGCTCGCCTACGCGGTGCGGCCGCGCGAGGCCGGCCGCTTCGCGGCCGACGCCGCGCGCTTCGCGGGCGCGGCCGCGCTGCGCGGCGCTCGTGCTGTACGCTGCCGGTGGTGGCCGCGGCCGGGCTCGGCGACTCGTGGGACCTGCTCGTGCGCTATCCGCTCGAGGACTTCGCCGACTACCAGTCGCTGCCGTTCCCGCTCGACTACGACGGCCCGCTCAACACGAGCTCGGTCGGCGGCTTCTTCTCCGACTCCGTCGAGAGCCTGCTGCTCGTTCTACCTGCCGCTCGCGCTCGTGCTCGGCCTGGCCGGCTCGCTGCTGGCGCTCGGCGCTGCGCTTCGCGGCGCGAGCGCTGGCCGCAGGTGGCGAGCGCGGTGTTCGCGATCGGGATGGCCCACTACCTGGTCACGCGCCCCGACGTCTTCCACACGGCGCCGCTGGCGGTGATGGTGGCGGTGCTGGCGGCCTGGGCGCTCGACGGACGGGTCGCGAGCCCGAGGCGGCCGGCTCGAGCGCCGCTCGGCCCGGTCGGTCGCGGCGCTCGCGGCGGCGCGGCGGTCGGCGGTCGCGCTGGCCTGCGCGATCGTCGAGGGGCTCGACCGGCGCTGGCTCGAGCTGCGCACCGACTACGCCGAGCTGCGCCTGCCGGTCGGCGGACGGCGTGCGTGTGCGCAGCGAGCGCGCGCGAGCCGCTCGAGGCGCGCGGTGCGCCACGTGCGCCGGCGAGGTCGCGCCGGGCGATCCGATCTACGTGACCACCCGCCGCTCGGACCTGGTCACCTCGGGCTACCCGCTCTTCTACGTGCTGGCCGACCGCCCCAACCCGACCCGCTACGACATCCAGGCGCCCGGCGTGGTCACGAGCGCACCCGTCCAGCGCGAGATCGTGCGCGACCTCGAGCGCACCCGGACGCCGCTCGTGGTCCGCTGGACCGCCCCGGTCACGGCGGCGCCCGAGCCCAACCGCGCCGGCGAGTCCAGCGGCGTGACGCTGCTCGACGACTACCTCGCCGCGCAGCTACCGGCAGGCGGCGCGCTACGGCGCGTTCGCGATCCTGGAGCGCCGCCGTACGACCGTCGCGGGCGTGACCGTCGACAGGTGCGGCCCAGAGCAGCTAGCGAGGACGGCGGCCGGTCAGGCCCGCGGAGCCGACGACACCAGAGCGCCAGCGCGCGCCGCGAGCGCGCCAGCTCCAGACGGCGCGCGCCGCGAACACCGGCGAAGCCGCGGCAGCGCCGCGCGTACGAGGTAGCGCGGGTAGAACGCGTCCCAGTTGTCGGCCAGCAGGGACAGCGACATCAGCGCGATCCCCGCCACCAGCGGCAGCAGCAGAACGGCAAGCGCGCGCCGGCGCTCGCCGGTCGGGCATCCGCACGCGAAGCCAGCAGCGGCACCGCGATCACGAGTCCCGACCAGCACGTCGCGCAGCGCGGCGCTTGGCGGTCGACAGGAACTCCACCCACCACTCGTCCGGCAGCACGCCGTTCAGGAGCGTCACGTGCTTGGCGGGCAGGTCGCCGGCGCCGTAGTCGATGCCTCCGGGGTTCAGCGACGGCTCGGTCAGCGCCTGGACCTCGTCGCTCCCGGTCAGCGCGCCGTAGTGGTGGAGGTTGAAGGCGATCCACGGCGCGAGCATCGCCGCGGGCAGCGCCAGCGCGGCCAGCGACCGGGCGCACCCGCCGCTCGCGCAGGAAGGCGACGACAGACCACGCCGAGCGCCGGCGCGAACGCGATCATCGTCAGCTTCGTCAGCAGCGCGAGGCCGGTGAGCGCGCCCGCCGCCACCAGCCAGCGCCTCGGAGCGCTCCGAGAGCGCTCGCCAGAGCGCCAGCGACAGCGCGGCGCCCAGCGACCAGCTCGAGCGCCGCGGTCGAGAACGTCGCGGCGCGCACCACCACGCCCGGCCAGAGGAAGAAGGTCAGCGCCAGGCTGAAGCCGGCGAGCGGAGCGTCGGGCATACGCGCGCGCGCGAGCAGCCAGGTCAGCGAACACCGCCGCGCCGAGCAGGACGACCCCGAGCGCGCGCAGGGCGCGCAGCTTGCGCTCGTGGTCGCCCGCGACCGCAAAGACCGGCGTGGCGAGCAGATAGCGAGAGCGGCGGCTGGAAGCCCTCGTAGGAGCGCCCGAACAGCCCGCGCTCGCCGCGCCCACCCGCGGCGGGGCCGGGTAGGTGCCCTCGTCGATCGCAAGCACCTCCGGGTGCACCAGGTCCTCGTCCAGCACCGGCAGGCGCCCGTCCTCGGCGATCCACTGGACGTAGTCGTAGTGCGCCGCCTCGTCGACGAGCGCCCAGACCGGGAAGTCGAGCCACCATCGCGCGCCGCAGATCCGCGATCGCCGCGAGCTGCGCGCGCCACGAGCGCGCGCAGGGCTCTCATCGCTCAGCGCAGCAGGAACTCGCGGATGGACTCCGCGATCCAGTCGATCATCGTCGTCCGTCAGGCCTGGATAGCAGCCCACCCAGAGCGACGCCTCGGTGACCCGGTCGGCGCCCGTCAGCGGACCGGCCACGCGGTGCTCGAGCCCCTGATAGCCCGGCTGGCGGGTGAGGTTTCCGGCGAGCACCAGGCGCGAGTCGATCCGGCGCTCGAGCAGGAAGCGCTGCAGCTCGCGGCGCTCGGCCGGCCCGCCCTCGCGCAGCGTGAACGGATAGCCGAACCAGGACGGGTCGGCGCCCTCGAGCGTGCGCGGGCGCGACGATCCGGTCGTCGAGCTCGGCGAAGCGCGGCGTCGAGGCGGGCGAAGTTGCGCCGGCGCGCGCGCGTGGAAGCCCTCGAGCCGCTCGAGCTGGGCGAGGCCCGAGCGCGGCCTGCATGTCGGTGATCTTGAAGTTGAAGCCGACGTGCGAGAAGACGTACTTGTGGTCGTAGCCCTCGGGCAGCTCGCCGAAGCTGCCCGTCGAAGCGGCGCCCGCAGGCGTCGTTCACGCCGGGCGGGCACCAGCAGTCGCGGCCCCACTCGCGCAGCGAGCCCGAGCGCGCGCACCCAGGTCGGGTCGTCGGTCGACGACGGCGCCGCCCTCGCCGGTCGTCATGTGGTGGGCGGGATAGAACGAGTAGGTGGCCGCCTGCGCCGAAGGTGCCGACCGCCGGCCGCCGAGGGTCGAGCCGAGCGCGTCGCAGCAGTCCTCGATCAGGACGAGGTCGCGCTCGGCGCAGAGCTCCGCCAGCCGCGCCGCGTCGAAGGGGTTGCCGAGGCAGTGGGCGGCCACGACGGCGCGGGTGCGGTCGCCGATGCGCGTCGGCGAACGCCTCGAGCGTCGGATTGAGCGTGTCGGGCTCGACGTCCACGTAGACCGGCACGAGGCCCTGCTGGTAGATCGGGCTGACCGTCGTCGAGAAGCCGAGGGCGGGGGTGACGACCTCGTCGCCCGGGCGCAGCGGCCGCTCATGCAGGTGCGAGCAGGCGGCGGCGACCGCGAGCAGGTTGGCCTGCGAGCCCGAGCCGACGAGCAGCGCGTGGTCGCGCGCCGCCGCGTGGGCGAACGCGGGCGCGAAGCGCTGCGCGAAGCGGCCCTCGGTCAGCCAGCCGTCGAGCGAGGCGTCGACGAGCGCCTCGAGCTCGGGCGCGCCGATCACCTTGGCCGGCCACCGGCACCGTGCGTCTCGCCGCGGCACGAAGGGCCGCTCCGCGAGCGCCTCCTCGGCGTAGCCGCGGACCGCGGCGAGCGCCTCGCGCGGAGGGCCTCGAGCGGGCGCCCTCTGTCGTACTTGTCGCGCCGGTCATGGGGCGAGCACTCTAGCTGCGCTATTCGACCAGCGATGCGGCCATGGGCGCCGGTTCGGCGACCGGATCCGGAGCGACCGACGCCGGCTGGCGCATGAGCGCCAGGAACAGCAGCGCCGCGGCGCACAGCGCCTGCACCGCGATCAGCGCCATGGCCACCCGCGTCAGGTCGTCGCCGATCGCCACCAGGGCGGCGACCTCGAGCACCATGGCGGCGGCCAGGACCCAGATGAAGCGCGAGCGACGGAGGGCGAGCAGGTACTGCACGGACAGGTACGTGCAGGCCAGCAGCGACCATCGCGAGGCCGAGCCACGGCAGAGCGCCCGAGGCCTCGGTCAGGTCCTCGCCGAAGACGGCTCCGAGCAGCGGCTTCGCCGGCGACGGCGAAGATCAGCACCATCGGCGACGCCGACGGCCGACTATCAGCCCGAGCGTCGCGCAGCAGGATCGGCGCGCGCGTCCACGCCGGTCGCCGCGCGGCGCGCGGCCTCGGGCAGCAGGTACAGCCCGAGGCCGACGGCGACCCAGATGATCGCCTTCGCGGCCACCGCGGCGACGGCGTAGGAGCCGGCCGCGTCGCCGGACGCCTCGTGCTTGACGACGATCACGTGCAGCTCCTGGAGCGCGAACAGGAGGGTCAGGGCGAGCACCGGGACGCGAGCGCCCGGCAAGCAGCTCGCGCAGGCGCGCCTGCTCGCGCCCGCCGCGTCGGGCGGCGGCAGGCTCGGCGCGGAGCGGCACCAGCAGCACCAGCGCCGACGGCCACGAACGCGAGGGCCGCGCCGAGCGAACGCGCCGGTCACGTCGAGGCCCACGCCGACCAGCACCAGCGCGAAGAGCGATTCGCGACACGGCCTCGCCGACGATGCTGACGGCCACCGACGCGGTAGCGCTCGAAGCCCTGCAGCGCCCCGCGCTCGACACGAGAGGATCACCCAGAGCATCGCGGCAACCGGCACCGCGGCCGCCGCCCACAGCTCGTCGACGTTGATGATCGCGGCGATCACCGATCGCAGCGGGATCGCGACCAGCGCGACGACCACGCGTGGCGAGCGGCGAGCCGCGCCAGCCAGCGCCGCACGCCCGCCCCGGCGTCCGCCGCGCCCGGTCGCCGCTCGTCGCTCAGCCTCGCGGGCGACCGCGATCTGCAGCGCCGAGCCCGGGACCATCAGGATGATGAACGCCGAGATCAGCACCGCGAGCGAGCCGTAGCCCGTGGCCCCGAGGATGCGCGCGAAGACGATCGTGAAGACGAGCGCGAGGACGTTCTGGCGCGATCACCGCCACGCCCATGCCGGCCGCGCGCCCGGTGTCCGAGCGCGTCAGCGCAGCGAAGCGCGTCCCGGGCGTCGGCGGGCCCGCCGCTCTGGGAAGATGCCCGGCACGCGCACGGCGCCAGCGTACCGTCCGTCCGGGCGACCGACTCCGCGTCATGCCTGACCGCCCCGCCGCCCTCGCGAGCGGGCACGACGGCCGGCGCCGCTGCTGGTGGGGCGCCACCAGCCCCGACTACGTCCGCTACCACGACGAGAGTCGGGCCGCCGGTACCGACGAGCGCGGGCTCGACGAGTGCACCGCGCGCGAGGGTTATAGCGGCCCAGCGCATGACCGCCGCTCGCGCCGCGGACCCGACGGCCGCCGCCGCTGCTCGTGGGGCGCGTCGAGCCCCGACTACGTCAGCTATCACGACGAGGAGTGGGGGCGGCCCGTCACGGACGAGCGCGGCCTCTACGAGCGCATGGTGCTCGAGGGCTTCCAGTCGGGCCTCTCCTGGCTCACGATCCTGCGCAAGCGCGAGAACTTCCGCGCGGCGTTCGCCGACTTCGACATCGAGACCGTCGCGCGCTTCGGCAAGCGTGATGTCAACCGTCTCCTCAAGGACGCCGGCATCGTCCGTCACCGGGGCAAGATCGAGGCGGCGGTCCAGAACGCCACGGCAGCCGCGGCCATGCATGGCCAGGGGGAGTCGCTCGCCGAGCTCGTCTGGTCGCATGCGCCGAAGGGGCGTCGCCGCGCACCGCGCGCGCTCGAGGACCTGCCGGCGACGACGCCCGAGTCGACGGCGCTCGCGAAGGAGCTGAAGAAGCGCGGCTTCCGCTTCGTGGGGCCGACCACCGCCTACGCGACGATGCAGGCGTGCGGCGTCGTGAACGACCACGTGGCGGGCTGCTTCGTGCGCGCCGAGGTCGAGCGTGAGCTCGCGGAGCGCAGGTATCCTCGGTCGGCGGATGGATGAGCGCGCTCTCACAGAGCGCCTGATCACCTACGACACCTCGACGCTGGAAGGCATGCAGGCCGCAGCCGGCTTCGTCAAGGGCTGGCTCGATGCGCGGGATGTCGAGGTGACGGGCACCATGCACAACGGACGCCCCGTGCTGGCGGCGACCGTCGGCCCGCAGGCGGGCCCGACGATCGTCCTGCATGGCCATCTCGACGTGGTGCCGGCCCGGGCGGAGCAGTTCAGCCCGCGGATCGAGGGCGACCGCCTGTACGGGCGCGGCGCCTACGACATGAAGGGCGGCCTCGCGGCGATGATGTGCGCGCTGAACGAGTTGAGCGCGCAGAACGCGATCAAGGTGCATTTCCTGTGCGTCGCCGACGAGGAGTCCGAGGAGATCGAGCAGCGTGGCTCGGACCACCTCGTGGAGCAGGGCTACACCGGCGACTTCGCGATCACCGGCGAGCCCACCAACATGCACATCGGGATCCAGGCCAAGGGCGTGCTCGCGATGCGGCTCGAGGTCGGGGGCAAGGCCGCGCACGGCTCCACGCCCTGGCTGGGGGACAACGCCGTGCTGAAGGCGCTCGACGTCTTCCGCGCGATCGAGAGCCTCCCGTTCGCGCGTGAGTCATCCGAGCTGTTCGACCGCCCCTCGATCAACCTCGGCCGCATCTTCGGCGGCGACGCGCTCAACAAGGTCCCCGACCTGTGCGTGATCGACGTCGACGTCCGCTACCTGCCAGGGCAGGACCACGAGGCGATCCTGGCCGCCGTCCAGGCGATCCCCGACACCACTCTGATCCAGGTGTTCCACCGCCGCCCCGCGATGGTCGAGCGCGAGAACCGCTTCGTCCAGGCGCTCGGCGAGGCGATCTCACGCGTCGCGCCGCCGCAGAGCGAGCGGCTCGGCGTCGGGCGCGACGGCGCCTCGGATGCGATCTCGTTTCTCGAGGCGGGCGTGCCCGCGGTGGAGTGCGGACCGGCAGGAGATGGCCATCACGGCCCCGAAGAATGGGTATCGATCCGATCTCTGGGCGAATATCGGAAGGCGCTGGTCGAGTTCGTCACACTCCTACCCGCCCGACTCGATGCCGGCCAGGACGATCGCCGGCTCCATATCGCCTGACCGATGCAGTTCGACGACATCCCCCGCCCCGGTCTCTGGAAGCGCCTGCTTCTGGCTGCGTTCCTCGTGGTCTTCGCGGCCGCCGGCGCCACCGCCGTGGCGGCCTTCAACGAGGTGGACAAGGTCGTCGACGCGCTCAAGCTCGGCCCCGAGCTGCGCGTGAGCGAGAAGTCGCTCGCCAAGACCGACCCCGGCGAGCCGCAGACGCTGATGATCCTCGGCTCGGACCGGCGCCCGAAGGACAACGCCGAGGGCGCTGCGAGCGACGCGCGCTCGGACACGATCATGCTCGTCCGTCTGAACCCGGACAAGGAGGCGACGGCGATCATGTCGCTGCCGCGCGACCTCAAGGTCGAGATCCCGGGCTACGGCGTCGCGAAGATCAACGAGGCGTACACGCACGGCGGCCCGCAGCTGACGCTCGACACGGTCAAGCAGCTCACCGGCCTCCCGATCAACCACGTGGTCAACGTGAGCTTCAAGGGCTTCTGGCGCGCGGTGAACGCGATCGGCTGCGTCTACACGGACATCGACCACGACTACTACAACGACAGCGCCGAGTACACGTACATCAACATCGACGCCGGCTACCAGCGTCTGTGCGCGCGCAGGGCCCTCCAGTACGTGCGCTTCCGCCACACCGACACGGACCTCGTCCGCTCCGCCCGCCAGCAGGACTTCCTGCGCCAGGCAAAGCAGCAGATCACCTACACGAAGCTGATCGACGAGCGCGACCGGCTGATGAAGATCTTCGGCCGCAACACGTCCACGGACGCCGAGCTGAGGTCGCGTTCGGAGGTGCTGCGACTCCTGAAGCTCGCCCTGTTCTCTGCGAGCCAGCCGATTCAGGAGATCCACTTCGAGGGCGAGATCGGCCCCAGCTTCGTCGAGGCGAGCAACGAGCAGGTCCAGAAGCTCGTTCAGCAGTTCCTGAACGTCGAGGACACGCCGGGGCCGCGCGGCGAGGCGGAGGAGCGCGATCCGGGCAAGCGCAAGCGCCGCAAGCGCGGCTCGCCCGACGCCGCCTCGATCGGGCTCTTCGATGCCACCTCGCTCGGCGAGGACCAGGGCCTCCAGGCCGTGCAGGCGGGCGCGGGCGGCTCGCTGCCGGTCTTCTATCCCACGCTCCTCCTGAACTCGTCCGAGTTCGCCGACGCGCCGCGCGTGTACAAGATCAAGGGCACCGACGGCAAGCGCTACGGCGCCTACCGGATGGTGATGCGCAAGTACAACGCGAACGGCGAGTACTACGGGCTCCAGGGCACGACCTGGCAGGACCCGCCGATCCTCGACGACCCGACCGAGACGCGCACGATCGGCGGTCGCGAGTACGAGCTGCATTTCGCGGGCGACCGGCTGCGGCTCGTGGCCTGGCGGACCCCGAAGGCGGCCTACTGGATCTCGAACACGCTGCTGCAGACGCTCACCGAGAAGCAGATGCTTGGCATCGCGCGCTCGGTGCGCCGCTGCTGCTGAGCGGGGCGGGTAGCCTGGCCGCGCGCATGAACGATCAACTGGAACCGATCGGCGTAATCGGCGTCGGCTGGGTCGGCCTGGTCACGGCCGCCTGCTTCGCAGAGCTCGGCCACGAGGTCTGGGCGCGCGACATCGTGCCCGAGAAGATCGAGTCGCTCGAGCGCGGCGAGGTGCCGATTCACGAGCCGGGGCTGCCCGAACTGGTGGCGAAGAACGCCGAGCGCCTTCACTTCACGACCGACATGCAGCCGGTGCTCGAGCACACGCGGCTCCTGTTCGTGTGCGTCGACACCCCGCCGACCTACTCGGGCGACGCCGACCTGTCGCGCGTCGAGGCGGTGCTCGAGGAGCTGGGCGACTCGAGCCGGCACGCGCTCGTGATGAAGAGCACCGTGCCCGTCGGCACGGGCCGCTCGATCCAGCGCCGTCGTCCGGGCACGGGCTACATCTCGAACCCGGAGTTCCTCAAGGAGGGCACGGCCGTCCAGGACTTCATGGCGCCCGACCGCGTCGTGATCGGCGCCGACGAGGGGTCGGAGGAGTTCGCCGACCGCGTCGAGGCGCTCTACGCGCCGATCGCCGCCAACATCCTGCGCGCCGACGTCGCAAGCGCCGAGATGATCAAGCTCGCCTCGAACGCGTTCCTCGCCACGAAGATCTCCTTCATCAACGAGATCGCCAACGTCTCGGAGGAGCTCGGCGCCGACGTCGTGACGGTGGCGGAGGGGATGGGGCTCGACGATCGCATCGGCCCGAAGTTCCTGCGCGCGGGCATAGGTTGGGGTGGCAGCTGCTTTCCGAAAGACGTCCAGGCTCTCAAGCAGCTCGCCGGCAACAGCGGCTACCACTTTCAGCTGCTCACCGCCGTCATCGACGTCAACGAGCTCCAGAAGCGGCGCACGATCGGCAAGCTGCAGAAGCACCTGGGCTCGCTCGTCGGAAGGGAGATCGCGCTGCTCGGCGTGGCCTTCAAGCCGAACACCGACGACATACGCGAGGCGACCAGCCTGGTGCTGTCCGGGCGGCTGGCGGGAGAGGGCGCGCACGTGCGCGTCTACGACCCGGTCGCGGCCGCCAAGGCGGACGGCCTGCTGGCCGGCGCTCGGGTGGCGGCGTCGGCGCTCGATGCGGTGGACGGCGCCGATGCCGTCGTGCTCGTGACCGAGTGGCCTGAGTTCGCCGAGCTCGACTGGAGTGAGGTCAAGCGGCGCATGCGCACGCCGATCGTGATCGACGGCCGCAACTTCCTGGACCGTGAGGCGCTGCGCGCGGAGGGGTTCACCTATGAGGGCATCGGCCGGTAGGTAGCCGGATGCAGGCACTCGTGCTCGCGGGCGGGGAGGGGACCCGGCTGCGACCGCTCACCTACACGACCCCGAAGCCCGTGATGCCACTCGCCGGGCGCCCCTTCCTGTCGTTCATGCTCGACTGGCTGAACGGCCACGGCGTCGACGAGGTGATCCTCTCGTGCGGCTTCATGTCGGAGGGCGTGCGGCAGGTGCTGGGCGACATCTACAACGGCATGCGCCTGCGCTACGTGATCGAGGAGGAGCCGCTCGGCACGGCGGGCCCCGTGCGGCTCGCCTTCGACCAGGGCGTGCTCGAGGAGCGGCTCCTCATCCTGAACGGTGACGTCCTCACCGACATGGATCTGACGGCCGAGCTCGCCACCCACGAGCGCACCGGCGCGCGCGTGACGCTTGCGCTGCACCCGGCCGAGGACACGTCGAGCTACGGGGTGGTGCCGGTCGCCGCGGACGGCCAGGTCGAGGCGTTCCTCGAGAAGACCGACGCGCCGCCCACCAACCTCGTCAACGCGGGCGCGTACGTGCTCGAGCGTGAGGTCGTGGAGGCGCTGATCCCTGGGGGACGGGCCGTCTCGTTCGAGCGCGAGGTCTTCCCGCAGCTGGTCGGCGCCGGCCTCTATGGCGAGGTGGCGCCCGGCTACTGGGTCGACATCGGCACGCCCGAGCGCTACCTCGAGGCGACCTGGGACCTGCTCGCGGGCCGCGTCGCCTCCGAGCTGCCCGCGCGCGACGAGACCGGTTCGCTCGTCTACGGGAACTGCCTGCTGTCGGGCGCGCACATCGGACCCCAGAGCGTGCTCGGCCGCCACTGCTCGGTCGGCACCGACGCGCGCGTCGAGCGCTCGGTGCTGCACGACCGCGTGCATGTGGGCGCGGACGCGGCGATCATCGAGGCGGTGCTGGCCGAGCGGGTGCGGGTCGGCGAGCGCGCACGCGTGGAGCCGGGGGCCATGGTGGGCGCCGGCGCCGTGATCGGGGAGGATGCCGTGATCGGCGCTGGAGCGAAGATAGACCCGGACATGACCGTCGAGGCCGCGGAGCGCGTGTCGTGACGCTGGACCGCGCGCGGATCGAGGCGGTCGATCCGCAGGGGATGCTCGGCGACATGCTCGCGATGCCGCTTCAGCTCGGCGATGCGCTCTGGCGCGCGCAGTCCGCCGACATCCGGCGGGTCGACAGCCCGGGCGGCCTCGTCGTCTGCGGCATGGGCGGCTCAGCGATCGGCGGCGACCTCGCGCTGGCGGCGCTCGGGGACCGCGCCACGCGCCCGATCTACGTCGTGCGCGGCTATGCGATCGAGGCCTGGACGCCGCCGGAGACGCTCGTGCTCTGCTCGAGCTACTCGGGCGAGACGGAGGAGGTGCTCGCCTGCTTCGAGGCAGCCGGGGCGGCGGGCGCGCGCCGCGTCGTGCTCACGACCGGGGGCAGCCTCGCCGAGGCCGCGCGCGCCGAGGGCGTGCCCGTGATCGGCGTGCCCTCCGGCATGCAGCCGCGGGCAGCCGTCCTCTACGGGCTCGTCGGCGCGCTCGAGTGCGCGATGGCCTGCGGCGCCGCGCCATCGCTCCACTCAGAGATCGACACGGCCACGGCGCTGCTCGAGCGGCTCGTCGAGGAGTGGGGACCGGACTCCCCCGATGACGCGCTGCCGAAGCGCCTCGCCCGCGAGCTGCGCGGGACCCTGCCCGTCATCCACGGCTGCGGGCCGACCGTGGCGATCGCCCGGCGCTGGCATACGCAGCTGAACGAGAACGCGAAGGCGCCCGCCTTCTGGTCGGAGCTCCCGGAGGCGAACCACAACGAGATCTGCGCCTGGGAGCGGGGGACGGGCCTCGCGCCGCTCTCGGCGGTCTTCCTCGAGGACCCCGACCAGCACCCGCGCATCGGCCGCCGCATCGACCTCACCTGCGAGGAGATCGAGCGCTCCGGAGCGACCGCGATCCGCGCCAGGGCGCGCGGCGAGAGCCGGCTCGAGCGGGTGCTCTCGCACGTCCTGCTCGGCGATCTGGTGAGCGTCTACCTGGCCGCGCTCGAGGGAGTCGACCCGATGCCCGTGGACGCGATCGAGCGCCTCAAGTCCGGGTTGGACTGACCGCGCCCGCGCCCGGTCCGATGCCACTCCCTGCGCAGCCGGCCGAGCCGGCTGTTTCGGGCTCCGGGACAAACCTTGACACGATCGTGGTAAGGTTTGCGCCGTCGCGATGGAAGGACTCACGATCAACGAGGCCGCTGAGACGACCGGCTGGTCGCCTCGCATGCTGCGCTACATAGAGAGCGCCGGCCTGATCGAGCTCCCACGCACGCCGAAGGGCTACCGCATCTTCGGGCCGGGCGAGCTGCAGCGCCTGCGGACGCTGCGCGAGCTGCTCACCCGGTTCGACTGCGCGCTCTCCGACGTCGCGTTCGCCAAGCGCCTCGCCACCGACGCCGAGCTGAGGGCGGCCGTGGACCACTGGTTCGCCGAGCGCCCGCAGAAGCCGGCCGAGGTCGCGAGCGGTGCCTGGCTGTCCTGGGAGCAGCGCAAGCACGAGCGCCTGCTCGCGACCCGCCCGACCCCGGAATCAATGGAGCCGTCCGTCGCATGACCGTCACCGAAGCCACCACGACCACCCCCGACTACAAGGTCGCCGACATCTCGCTCGCCGACTTCGGCCGCAAGGAGATCACCCTTGCAGAGCACGAGATGCCCGGCCTGATGGCCATGCGCGAGGAGTTCGGCGCCTCGCAGCCGCTCAAGGGCGCGCGCATCATGGGCTCGCTGCACATGACCGTCCAGACCGCGGTCCTGATCGAGACGCTCATCGCCCTCGGTGCCGAGGTGCGCTGGGTGTCCTGCAACATCTTCTCGACGCAGGACCACGCCGCTGCAGCCATCGCGGCAGCCGGCATCCCGGTGTTCGCCTGGAAGGGCGAGACACTCGAGGAGTACTGGTGGTGCACCGAGCAGGCGCTCAGCTGGCCGGGCCACGACGGCCCCAACATGATCCTCGACGACGGCGGCGACGCCACGCTGCTCGTCCACAAGGGCACCGAATTCGAGAAGGCCGGCGCCGTGCCGGACCCCGACTCGACGGACAACGAGGAGTTCAAGGTCATCCTGGGGCTGCTCAGCCGCACGCTGGCCGAGGACCCGCAGAGGTGGACCCGGCTCGGCGAGGGCATCCAGGGCGTGACCGAGGAGACCACGACCGGCGTGCACCGGCTGTACGAGATGCAGCAGGCGGGCACGCTGCTGTTCCCGGCGATCAACGTGAACGACTCCGTCACCAAGTCGAAGTTCGACAACCTCTACGGCTGCCGCCACTCACTGATCGACGGCATCAACCGCGCGACCGACGTGATGATCGCCGGCAAGACCGCCGTCATCTGCGGCTACGGCGACGTCGGCAAGGGCTGCGCTCAGTCGCTGCGCGGCCAGGGCGCGCGCGTGCTCGTGACCGAGATCGACCCGATCTGCGCGTTGCAGGCCGCGATGGACGGCTACCAGGTGGTGCGTCTCGAGGACGTGGTCGACAGCGGCGACATCTTCATCACGGCCACCGGCAACAAGGACATCATCACCGCCGACCACATGAGCCGCATGAAGCACCAGGCGATCGTCGGCAACATCGGCCACTTCGACAACGAGATCGACATGGCCGGCCTGACGCGGGTCGACGGAGTCGAGCGCGTGAACATCAAGCCGCAGGTCGACGAGTGGCGCTTCGCGGACGGGCACTCGATCCTCGTCCTGTCCGAGGGCCGGCTGCTGAACCTCGGCAACGCCACCGGCCACCCGAGCTTCGTGATGTCGAACTCCTTCACGAACCAGACGATCGCCCAGGTCGAGCTGTTCACGAAGAACGACGACTACGAGAAGCGGGTCTACGTGCTCCCGAAGCACCTCGACGAGAAGGTCGCCCGCCTGCACCTCGACGCGCTCGGCGCCAAGCTCACCCAGCTGAGCCCCGAGCAGGCGGCCTACATCGGCGTCTCGGTCGAGGGACCGTTCAAGTCAGACCATTACCGCTACTAGCCTCAAGTCCGAGATAGCCGACCCAGGCCTCGCCCCCCAGGGGCAGGCCCGGGTCGACTGGGCGGAGGGCCAGATGCCGGTCCTCCGCTCGATTCGCGAGCGCTTCGCCGACTCTCAGCCGCTCGCCGGCGCCAAGGTCGCGGCCTGCCTGCACGTCACGGCGGAGACGGCCAACCTGATGAAGGCGCTCGCCACCGGCGGCGCCGAGCCGGCGCTCTGCTCGGCCAACCCGCTGACGACGCAGGACGAGGTGGCGGCGGCCCTCGTCGAGGACGGCATCCCGGTCCTCGCCGCGCGCGGCGAGGACATCGAGGCGTACGTGACGCACGTCCACGCGCTCGCCGCCTGGGCGCCCGACATCACGCTGGACGACGGCGCCGACCTGCTCGTTCTGCTCCACGAGCAGGGCAAGGCGGACGCGGTCCGCGGCGGCGCCGAGGAGACGACGACCGGCCTGCTGCGCATGCGCCGGCTCGAGGCGGAGGGGCGGCTCGCGTGTCCCGTGATCGCCGTCAACGAGTCGCGGACCGAGCGCACCTTCAACGATCGCTACGGCACCGGCCAGTCGGCGCTCGACGGAATCCTGCGCGCGACCAACCTGCTGCTGGCCGGCCGCACGCTTGTGCTGTTCGGCTACGGCCCGACCGGACGCGGCATCGCCCAGCGCGCCCGCGGCGCGGGCGCCGCCGTGATCGTCTGCGAGGTCGATCCGCTCAGTGCGCTCGAGGCGCGCATGGACGGCTTCGAGGTGATGACAGCGCTGGCGGCCGCCGAGCGCGGCGACCTCTTCGTGACCGTGACCGGCTCGCGCTCGGTGCTGCGGCGCGAGCACTTCGAGCGCATGAAGGACGGCGCCGTGCTCGCCAACGCCGGGCACTTCGACGTGGAGATCGACCTGGGGGCGCTGGGGGAGCTCGCGGAAGGGCACGTACGCCGCGTCCTGCCGCTCGTCGAGGAGTACCAGGTCGACGGCAGGCGCCTGCACCTGCTGGCCAGCGGGCGCGTCGTCAACCTGGCGGCGGGCGAGGGACACCCGGCTGCGGTGATGGACATGAGCTTCGCGAACCTGGCACTCGCGGTGGAGCACCTCGTGGTCGACGGCGATCAGCTCGAGAAGCGGGTGCTCGACGTGCCGAAGGCGATCGACGAGGAGATCGCGCGCCTGAAGCTGGAGTCGCTCGGCGTCGAGATCGACTCGCTGACCGAGGAGCAGCAGGACTACCTCAGGTCCTGGGGGCCGGCCGAACCCGCCTAGGAACGCAAACGGCCTGCCGCTTGCGCGACGGGCCGCTCAGGGGGAGGGATGTTCCCCGGCTGTCAGGCGAGGCGCGGCAGCAGGCCGCCGAGGCGGCGGCGCTCGACACGGCGATCGCCGCGCAAGGCGTCGGCGCGGAAGCGCAGCAGCTCGACCAGGTCGGCGCTGGGGCGGAAGGGGTCGGCCACCGCGGCGCCGCTCTCCACCTCAACCGCCGCCCAGAGCTCCGAGCCGACCTGCGCGACGAGCACGTCGCCATGCGGCGCCGGCGAGCTGTCCAGCTGGGCGAGCTCGTGTAGCGCGACACCGTCGTTGTCCGAAGCCTTGCGGATGGTGAGTGTGGAGTTGGTCATGGTGTCCCCCTGTAGAACGGTTTGATGACTCTCGAATGATTGTGGCTGCGAGCGGCCATAAGTTCAAATTCGGAATCCCTTGGGCTGCGATAAGCTCTCGTTATGCTCGATGTCAAGCAGCTGAGGGTCCTCAAGGCGGTCGCCGAGCAGGGCTCCTTCTCCGCCGCCGCCGACGCGCTCTCCTACACCCAGCCCGCCATCTCCCAGCAGATCGCCGCGCTCGAGAAGCAGGCCGGCGCCACGCTCGTCGACCGCGGCAGCCGCGGCGTGCGGCTCACCGACGCCGGCCGTGCGCTCGTCGAGCACGCCGACGTCGTGATTGCCCGGCTCGCTGCCGCCGAGGCCGAGCTCGAGGCGATCCGAGGCGTGCGCGGCGGCCGCGTGCGACTGTCGTCGTTTCCGACCGCGGGCGCTTCGCTGCTGCCCCCGGCGGTGGCGCTGTTCACGCAGCGCTACCCGGACGTCGAGCTGAGCTTCGTCGAGGAGGAGCCCGAGGAGGCCGTCCACATGCTCCGCGGCGCGGAGCTCGAGGTGGCGATCGTGTTCGAGTACCGCGACCTCTCGCAGCCCGAGTTCGACAAGCTCTACGAGGGCGTCGAGCTGCGCCACCTGATCGACGACCCGATGTACATCGCGGTTCCGCACGATCACCCCGCCGCGCGCAAGCCGCGCGTGCGCCTTGACGACTTCTCGGAGGACACCTGGATCCAGAACGACACGCGCGGGCCCTGCGGGCGCCTGCACCTCGCCGCCTGCGTAGGCGCGGGCTTCGAGCCGAAGATCGGCTACGTGTCGGATGACTACAACGTCGTCCAAGGCCTGATCGCCGCCGGCGTCGGCATCTCACTGCTGCCCGCGCTGGCGCTCACGAACCTGCGCGAGGACATCGTCGTGCGCTCGCTCGGCGCGAAGGCGCCGACGCGCAGGATCGTCTCCGCGGTGGTCGACGGGCGCTACCGCTCGCCCGCGACCGACGCGATGCTCGAGATCCTGAACGAGGTGGCCGACCGCTTCGAGCTGCCGTCGGGCATGCCGCTCGCCGCCTGAGCGACGGGCTAGGCAGCGAGCGTGTGCTCGTGACCCGGACGCTCGGCCGCGCGTGCGATGCGGCCGGTCGCGCCTTCGAGCGCGCCCGCTGAGAGGAGCGCCTTGGTCGCGTTCGCGAGGAGCCGCCCCCTGATCCCGCCGCCGCCGCGAAGCGACACGGAAGCATTCAGTTCAGCTCCGCTGCTGACCTGGGCGAGCTCGTAGTGGACGTCCAGGCCGATCGGGCCGTCGGCGCTCAGCCGCAGGCCGGCTTCATCGGCGGCGTGGACCTCGACGTCGAACTCGACGGGCACGCCGGCCAGGCGGCCGGTCACGCGCGTGCGAGTGCCGGTCGAGAGCCGGCGCCAGTCATCGACGTCGAAATCGACCGGCGCCCAGTCCTGAATCCGGTCCGGGTGCGTCAGCACCTCGAGCAGCTGCTCGGGCGTCGCTTGTGAGGTTGTCGTTGCGGTCCAGTTGCTCATGGCTGATCACGAATCCACATACAACCGTGGCGACGGGTGCTTGTGTGAGCGAGTGATCACACTTCGGCCGCCCGTCGCCTACGAGTCCGGGGTCGTGCTGCCGGGCGAGACCTGATAGGAAGCTCGCATGGCCGAGATTGTGCAAATACCCAACGCGGGTACGACCGCGAAAATCCGCAACCCGCTCGCCGTGCTTGGACTCGGGCTGATCACCCTCGGGATCTACCACATCTTCTGGTGGTATTTCGTCAACCGCGAGATGGCCGACTACGGGCGGGGGAACGGTGTCGACCTGGGCGACAACCCGGTCATGTCGGTAGTGGCGATCACGCTCGGCGCGCTCATCATCGTCCCGCCGTTCGTTTCGCTGTTCCGCACGCTACGGCGGGTCGAGAGGGCTCAGAACCACGCGCTCGGCTCGAACAACATCGCCGTGATCCTGCTCTTCATCCTGATCTTCATCCCGCTCGTGAACCTGGTGGTCTTCCCGATCATGCAGAGCAACCTGAATCAGGTCTGGGAGTCTGCGCAGCTAGGCCACGGCGCCGAGCCGACCCCGGCGGACGCCGGCGCCTGAGCCGACCCCCTCGAGCAGCGAGGCCGACTCGTCGACGGGCGGCAGCGAGGCGATCTCGTCCGCCACGTCCTGGGCGGCCGAGCGGTAGCGCGGGTCCTCGAGCAGCTCGCGCACCGCGCTGCCGAGCCGGGCGAGTCCCTTGGGCGTCATGTCGAGCGCAAGGCCGGCTCCGGACTCGGCGACACGCTCCGCGTTGATCGGCTGGTCGGCGAACACAGGGAGGAGGACCTGCGGCACCCCGCCCGCCAGCGCGGCCAGCGTCGTGCCGGCGCCGCCGTGGCCGACCATGACGTCTGTGTGAGGCATCACCGCGGCCTGCGGGACCCACTGCTCCACGTGGACCCAGCGCGGCAGCGGGCCGAGCTCGGCCGGCTCGGACGCGCGGCCGATCGTCACGAGCAGCCTGATCGGGAGCCCCTCGAGAGCGTCGATGGCTGCCCGGTACATGCCGGGGTAGCCGTCCTGCGGCAGCACCGTCCCGAAGGACAGGTAGACGAGCGGGTCGTCCGAGCCGTCCCACCAGTCGGGCAACTCCGCCGGGATGTCGTCGTGCCGGACCCGAAAGCGGTGCACCGGGGCCAGCTCGTGCCCGCCGGGCAGGTCCATCAGCCGCGGCGACTGGGTCAGGCAGAGGCTCGCGCGTTGGCGCGCCGCGTTCGGATCGGGCGGCAGGCCGAGGTGCTCGCGCAGCTCGTCCAGCGCGGGCGCCGCGAGCGCGAGGATCCAGTCCTCGTTGGCTGCGGACAGCGCGAACCCGATCCGAACCTGGGGCACTCCGCAGCGCTCGGCAGCGAGGCAGGAGGCGAACTCGGTCGACTCGCGCAGCACGACGTCGGGCCGCCAGCTCTTCATGAGCGGCAGCATGTCGCGCAGCGCCGCGGCCGCGTAGGTGCGGACGAACATGTCCTGGATCGCGGCCTCGGGCGCCTCGTCGTTCGAGAGCGACCTCAGCCGCTCCTGGACCGCCTCGAGCTGCGATGGGACCGGCTCGCCCAGTGCCCGGAAGGCGAGGCCCTCAGCGCGCGCAATCGCTCCTGCGGAACCGGACCCGGCCACGAGCACCTCGTGACCGGCTCGCTCCAGGGCGTGCGCGAAGGGCAGCATGGGGGTCAGGTGCCCGGTGCCGGCGGTTGTCGCAAACAGGAATCTCATCGGAGGACAGGACAGCTTGCGGCCCCGCGGCATTCCGATGTGTGAGGGACGTCACTCGGACAGCGACAGGTCGTAGTCGACCCAGCGGTCGGACATGTGCCCGCCGAGCCGGTCGTACACCTTGCGCGCGCGTTCGTTGTCGCGCGCCGTCTGCCACTCGAGCGACGTCGCGCCGTGCTTGCGGGCGCGCTCGGCACAGGCCTTGATGAGCGCGTCCGCGGCGCCGCTGCCACGCCCGTCCGGGCTCACGAACAGGTCGTTCATCACGGCGATGCGCGATGCGCTCAGCGTCGACCAGGTCCACAGGATCGTCGCGAAGCCGATCGCGTGATCCTCGTCGTCGCGCGCGACCAGCTGCACGCCGTCGAGCTCCGGGCTCGCGAGCAGCTCCCGCGAGAAGGCGAGCAGCTCCTCGTCGGAGGGGTTCACCTCGTAGAAGTCGCAGTAGCCGCGCATGAGCGGCAGCAGCTCGGGTAGGTCGGCCTCTGTGACTGGTGCGATCACGCCGCGGACGCTACCTCGCTTTAGGATCGTGCGGCCGTGAGCGACGCCACCGAGAAGATGCGCCGGGAGGGCCTGCCCGACATCGCGATCGACACGTTCGCGCGCTACGAGGACCGCCTGCGGGCAGGCGAGCAGGGCCTCGTGCCCGAGAGCGAGATCGAGCCGCTCGCCGAGGTGCCCCCGCTGTCGGAGCTGGACGAAGGAGATGCGTCTGCGATCGAGCGCGTCGTCGTGCTCAAGCTGAACGGCGGGCTCGGGACGAGCATGGGCATGACGAAGGCCAAGTCGCTGCTCGAGGTGAAGGACGGCCACAGCTTCCTGGACGTGATCGCCCGCCAGATCCTGCAGCTGCGCGAGCAGCGCGGCGCCCGCATCCCGCTGCTCCTGATGAACAGCTTCGCCACGCGCGAGGACACGCTCGCCGCGCTCGCGAGCTACCCCGAGCTCCAGCTCGAGGACCTGCCGCTCGACTTCCTCCAGGGCAGGGTGCCGAAGCTGCTCGCCGACGGGGGCGGGCCGGCCGAGTGGCCAGCCGACTCGGCGCTCGAGTGGGCGCCGCCCGGCCACGGCGACGTGTTCGCCTCGCTGGCCGCGACGGGCCTGCTGTCCGAGCTGCTCGAACGCGGCTACGAGTACCTCTTCCTGTCGAACTCCGACAACCTCGGCGCGACGCTCGAGCCGCGCATCCTCGGCTGGCTGGCGAGCGAGGGGCTGCCGTTTGTGTCCGAGGTCGTCGACCGCACCGAGAGCGACCGCAAGGGTGGCCACCTCGCCCGCCGGCGCTCCGACGGCGGGCTGCTCCTGCGCGAGACGGCCCAGGTCCCCGACGACGACCAGGCGTCCTTCGAGGACATCGAGATCCACAGCTACTTCAACGCCAACAACATCTGGGTGAGCCTGCACGCACTCGACGAGAAGCTGCGCGAGGGCGATGGCGTGCTCGAGCTGCCGATGATCGTCAACCGCAAGACCGTCGACCCCAGGGACTCCTCCTCGCCCGAGGTCGTCCAGCTCGAGACGGCGATGGGCGCGGCGATCGGCGCGTTCGAGGGCGCCGGCGCCGTGCACGTGCCGCGCGAGCGATTCGTCCCCGTCAAGAAGACGAGCGACCTGCTGGTGGTGCGCTCGGATGCCTACCGCCTCGGTGAGGACTGGAGCGTCCGGCTCGCTCCGGAGCGCGACGGCCGCCCGCCGTACGTCGAGCTCGACTCCGACTACTACAAGCTGGTCGGCGACTTCGACGAGCGCTTCGCCGCGGGGCCGCCCTCGCTCGCCGCCTGCACGCGACTCGAGGTCGACGGGGACGTGAGCTTCGGCCGCGACGTCGTCGTCCGCGGCAGCGTGCGCGTCGAGGGCCCGCGGCAGGTCGAGGACGGGACGCTGCTCGAGGGCTAGCCGAGCGTGCGCGAGGCCTGGGCCGCCTCGAGCCGCTCGCGCCGGCGCTCCTCCTCTTCGGACTGGCCCAGCATCCGCACGAACAGCACGACGAGCACGAGCACGAGCGTCATCGACTGCTCGACCATCATGATCACGCCGCCGACGTTCTGGTCCTCGGTCGGGCTCAGGCCCCAGATGCGCGGCGTCGTCTCGTAGTACGGGTAGAGCGGCGTCGACGCCCAGGCCAGATAGAGGCCGAGCGCCGCGAGCCCGCCCTTGGCGGCTGCGATGTACGCCACCGGCTGCATGCCGGTCAGGCGCCGGCGCATCGGCACCGGCTGGATCAGCGCCCACCAGAGCGCGATGCCGGCCGCGAAGAAGCACAGGTGCTCGAAGGCGTGCAGCAGCGGGTGCTCGACGGCGCCGTCGTAGAGGACCGGCGCGTGCCAGAGGTACATCAGCGCGAGCCAGATCACGAGTCCGGTCACCGGGTTCGCGAGCGGGCCGAGCGCCTGCTCGAAGCGCATCAGCCGCCGCGTCGCGGGGCGCATGATCACGCGCGATAGGGAAAGCAGCAGGAGCAGCGGCGCGATGTCTCCGATCAGCACGTGCTGGAGCATGTGAGCGGAGAACAGGTAGTCCTCGCCGAGGCCGTCGAGCGGCGATACGAGCGCGATCAGGATCGCGATGAAGGCCCCCGTGAAGGCGACGGCCTCCTTGACACCTGCGCCGCGTCCGCCCGCCTCACGCCGCGCCGCCCTGAAGCGCCATATGTAGATACCCGCGAACAGCGTCAGCGGCGCCAGGATGGCGGGGTCGGGCAGCCAGTGCAGCTGGGGGTGATCCACTAGTCGCGGAATTGTCGCAGTGGCGTGCCCACGTGTAACACGGCTTCGGGCATGGTCCGGACCGTGATCGCTCCACCTCTCTGCTGGGGCTGTGGCGGGCCCGCC
Organism: uncultured Thermoleophilaceae bacterium; assembly: GCA_963814095.1. Lineage (GTDB taxonomy): Bacteria > Actinomycetota > Thermoleophilia > Solirubrobacterales > Thermoleophilaceae > JACVRW01. Next base: position 80,577 of record CAWFBT010000011.1, read on the forward strand.
CGCCGGCGTGAGCCGCTCTGCCGGGGCTGCCGCGCGCTGCTGCAGCGGCTGGCACCGGCGCCCGTGCGGCTCGGCGGCGTCAGCGCCTGGGCGCCCGTGGGATACGAGGGGCCGGCGCGGGCTCTCGTGCGCGCGCTCAAGTTCCGCGGGGCGGTGGCGCTCGCCGACGCGATGGCCGCGCAGATCGCGGCGAGCGCGCCTCCCGGGCTGCTGGTGGGCGCTGCAGAGCTCGTGCCCGTGCCGCTGCACCCGCACCGCCGGCGGAGGCGCGGCTTCAACCAGGCGCGCGAGCTGGCGGCCGCGCTCTCGGGGCGCACCGGGCTGGCACTGAGCGACTGTCTCGAGCGCGACGGGCCCGAGGGCACCCAGGTCGGCCGCGGCCGCCACGAGCGCCGCGCCGGGCCGGCCGGCGGCATGCGCATGCGGACGAAGCGGGCGCCGCGCCGGGTCGTTCTCGTGGATGACGTCGTCACGACAGGCGGCACGCTCGCCGCATGCGCGGCAGTGCTGCGGGCGGGCGGCTGCAGGGAGATCGCTGCGGTGGCGTTCGCGCGGACGCTGGGACGCTAGTGACCGCCTGCCCGCGGATATATCCGGAAGTTGGCCGGTTCGCCCTGGAAAGAGGAGAGCGCTCTCTCTACCATCGGCTTCCCGACCACCCCAGGAGGGCAGATGCGCATCCAGGTGAAGGGCCGCAACGGCGCCACCGTCGACGAGGAGCTCCTGTCGCGCTTGGAGAAGAAGCTCGCAAAGGTCGGCCGTCAGGTCTCACCGGTCGCCGTCGTGGACGTCGAGCTGAGCGAGGAGCGCAACGCCCCCGCACCGGAGTCGCAGGTGGCAGAGGCCACTCTGCAGCTCAAGGGCACGACCCTTCGCGCGCGCGAGAGCTCGGCCGACATGGGCCGCTCGATCAACCTGATGGTGGACGACCTGGCGCGCCAGGTGAAGAAGCATCGGGACAAGCGTCGCGGGCGCCGCGAGGCGCAGAAGGCAGGGCAGCAGCCGCACGCCGCCTAGAGGGTCTATCCCGGTTGGACGCACACCCGGATGCGTACCAGTACCTTCGCTGGATCGCCGCCCGCGGCTCGCCGATAGCGCTGCTATCGGCTTCGCCTCGCGCGGCGCCCAGCTTGGTCCTGGAACGCCCCGGGCGCACGCCAACCGGGATAGACCCTTGACCCACTCCGGTCCGGCTTCCCAAGCGGGATCGGAGAGCCGGAGAGCCTTGCTACCGTAGCTCGAATGTCGATCCTCGACCGCGCACTGCGGGTAGGCGAGTCGAAGAAGTTCAAGCTCTTCGAGCGCAACGTCGCACGCATCAACGACTTTGAGCCCGAGCTCGAGCTCGAATCGGACGAGGAGCTGCGCCAGCGCTACCAGAATCTGCGTGAGCGCCACCTCGCCGGCGAGCCGCTCGAGGACCTCCTGTACGAGTCGTTCGCGCTCACGCGCGAGGCCGGCAAGCGCGCCCTCGGCCAGCGCCACTTCGACGTCCAGCTGATCGGCGGCATGGTGCTGCACGACGGCTCGATCGCCGAGATGAAGACCGGCGAGGGCAAGACGCTCACGGCGACGCTGCCGATCGTCCTCAACGGGCTCGCATCGCGCGACGAGAAGGGCCATGCGGTGCGCGGCAAGGGCATCCACCTGGTCACGGTCAACGACTACCTGGCCCGCCGCGACGCCAACTGGATGAAGCCGATCTACGACCTGCTGGGCGTGACGGTCGGCGTGATCCAGTCGGGCATGAACGAGATCGACAAGCAGGAGGCCTACTCGCGCGACGTCGTGTACGGCACGAACTCGGAGTTCGGCTTCGACTACCTGCGCGACAACCTCGCCGTCGAGATGCAGGCCAAGGTCCAGCGCGGCCACGGCTTCGGGATCGTCGACGAGGTCGACAACATCCTCATCGACGAGGCCCGCACGCCGCTGATCATCTCGGGCCAGCCCGAGCAGGCCGCGGACCTCTACTACAACTTCGCGAAGCTCGCCAAGATCATGGAGCCCGGCAAGAAGCCGGAGACGCTCGAGGCGAAGTCCAAGGACTGGACCGCCGACTTCGACTTCGAGCCCGACGAGAAGCACAAGACGGTTGCCGTCACCGAGCGCGGCGTCGAGAAGGCCGAGAAGTTCCTCGGCATCGACAACCTCTACCGCGCCGACACCGGCAACCTCGTCAACCACCTCCACCAGGCGCTCAAGGCCGAGGAGCTCTACAAGAAGGACGTCGACTACGCCGTCATCGACGGTGAGGCCAAGATCATCGACGAGTTCACCGGCCGTATCCTCGAGGGCCGGCGCTGGTCCGAGGGCCTCCACCAGGCCGTCGAGGCCAAGGAGGGTGTGGCGATCCAGGAGGAGTCGCAGACGGTCGCCACGATCACCTATCAGAACTACTTCCGCCGCTACGGCAAGCTCGGCGGCATGACCGGCACCGCCCTCACCGAGGCCACCGAGTTCATGAAGATCTACGACCTCCAGGTCGTCGAGATCCCGACCAACCGGCCGATGGTCCGCAACGACCAGAACGACCAGATCTACAAGACGAAGGACGGCAAGTGGGCCGCCGTCGCCAACGAGATCGAGGAGCGCAACCGCACCGGCCAGCCGATCCTGGTCGGGACGATCTCCGTGGAGGTCTCGGAGCTGCTGTCGAGCGAGCTGCAGAAGCGCGGCATCAAGCACTCGGTCCTGAACGCGAAGCCCGAGCACGCGGAGCGCGAGGGCGAGACGATCGCCGAGGCCGGCCGCCCGTTCGCGGTCACGATCGCGACCAACATGGCGGGCCGCGGCGTCGACATCAAGCTCGGCGGCAACGAGGAGCACCTCACCCAGAAGGAGCTCACGAAGCGCGGGCTCGAGCCGGACAGCGAGGAGTGGGACAAGGCCTGGGACGAGCTGTTCGCGCAGATGGAGGCGCAGGTCGTCGAGGACCGCCAGAAGGTCTACGACGCCGGTGGGCTCTTCATCTGCGGCACCGAGCGGCACGAGTCGCGCCGGATCGACAACCAGCTGCGCGGCCGCTCGGGCCGCCAGGGGGACCCCGGCGAGTCGCGCTTCTACCTCTCGGCCGAGGACGACCTGGTGCGCCTCTTCGCCGGCGACCGCATCTACAAGATCCTCGACAACAAGTTCCTCTCCCAGGCGGACGAGGAGGGCCAGGAGCTGCCGATCGAGCACAAGATGCTCTCGAAGCAGATCGAAGGCGCCCAGAAGAAGGTCGAGGAGCAGAACTTCCTGATCCGCAAGCGCGTCCTCGAGTACGACGACGTGATGAACCAGCAGCGCGAGATCATCTACGAGTACCGCGACCGCATCCTCGAGGGCGAGGACATGTCGGACGTGGCGCGCACCCAGATCGCCGAGGCGATCGAGCGGATCGTGCGCGAGTACACCGAGGGCGATTACCAGGAGGACTGGGAGCTCGAGGCGCTGTTCACGCAGCTCGAGCAGATCTACCCGGTCTCCTACGAGCTCGACGACATCCAGGAGGGCGCCGACCGCGAGGGGCTCGTCGAGGACCTGCGCAAGGACGTCGTCGAGGCCTACAACGAGCGCGAGGAGGACCTCGGCGACGAGCTGATGCGCGCGCTCGAGCGCTTCATGCTGCTCCAGATCATCGACGAGCGCTGGCGCGAGCACCTGCACGACATGGACTACCTGCGCGAGGGCATCCACCTGCGCGGGTTCGCCCAGATCGACCCGCTCGTGGCTTACAAGAACGAGGGCTTCGACATGTTCACGGGGCTCATGAACAACATCTGGGACGAGTTCGCCCGCTACGTGTTCAACGTCGAGGTCGAGGTCCAGCAGCCCCAACAGGAGCAGGCGCCCGCGCAGCAGGGACCGAACTGGGGCTTCGGCGGCAACAGCACGCAGACGAGTCAGCTCACCACCTCGGGCGGGCACTCCACCGCCGGCCGCGACGCGATCGCCGCGGCGGCCGGCACGGCCGTTCCCGCCGGCGTGTCCGAGGCTGCCGAGCTGGCGGCGGACGAGGTCTCCGCGTCGATCCCGATCGTCGAGACGCGCCGCCTCGACGAGCACGAGAAGATCGGCCGCAACGACCCGTGTTGGTGCGGCTCCGGCAAGAAGTTCAAGAAGTGCCATGGCGCATAGCGCCAGTGGCCTCCGCGACCAGCTGAAGCTGCTCGCGGACTATCTTTGACCCGCCTGCTCTAGAGGCTCGCCTCGGCGAGCTCGAGGGGGAGTTGGGGGCGCCCGGCTTCTGGGACGACCAGGAGCGGGCGAGCTCGGTCTCGGCGGAACACGCCCGCCTGTCGCGGCGCCTCGAGACCTACCGTTCGCTCGAGACCGACATCGAGGACTTCGAGGCGCTCGAGGAGATGGCGGTCGAGGACGACTCGATCGCGGCCGAGCTCGACGAGCAGCGCACCTCGATCCTGGCGCGACTCGCCGAGCTCGAGGAGGCGCGGCTGTTCAGCGGGGAGTACGACACGGGCGACGCCGTGGTGACGGTGAATGCGGGCGCGGGCGGCACCGACTCGCAGGACTGGGCGGAGATGCTGCTGCGCATGGAGATGCGTTGGGCCGAGCGGCGCGGCATGAAGGTCGAGCTGAAGGAGGCCTCGGCTGGGGAGGAGGCCGGCATCAAGTCGGCCTCGTTCATCGCGCGCGGCGACAACGCCTACGGGCTGTTCTCGGCCGAGAAGGGCGTCCACCGGCTGGTGCGCATCTCGCCGTTCGACTCGCAGTCGCGCCGCCACACCGCCTTCGCGGGACTGGAGGTGGCGCCGCTGGTCGAGGACTCGGTGGACGTCGAGATCGAGCCCGACGACATCCAGATCGATACCTACCGGGCGTCCGGCGCCGGAGGCCAGCACGTCAACAAGACCGACTCCGCCGTGCGCATCACCCACCGGCCGAGCGGCATCGTCGTGCAGTGCCAGAACGAGCGCTCGCAGTCGTCGAACCGCGACACCGCGATGCGGATGCTGCGCGCCAAGCTGATCGAGCTGGAGGAGCGCAAGCGCCAGGAGGCGCTCGCGAAGGAGAAGGGCGAGGCCCAGGACGTGGGCTGGGGCTCGCAGATCCGCAGCTACGTCCTGCACCCGTACACGATGGTCAAGGACCACCGGACGAACGTCGAGGCGGGCAACGCCCAGGGCGTGCTCGACGGCGACCTCGACGACTTCGTGCGCGCCGAGCTGCTGCGGCGGGCGGGCAACGGGGCGGCGGCCGCCTAGCCGGGTCGCGTGGCCTCCCGGCCGGTCCTCCCCGGCGGGGCGACGATCGCCTGCGTCGCGCCCGCCTCGCCCAGCTACGACAGCGAGCGCGTGAGCGCCGGGCTGGCGGCGCTGCGGGCGCTGGGCTACGAACCCATCGCCCCGGCCGACCGCCGCGACGGCCATCTCGCCGGGAGCGCCGAGGAGCGCGCTCGCGAGCTCGAGGACGCGTTCGCCGATCCGAAGGTCGACGCGGTCATGTGCGTGCGCGGGGGCTACGGCTCCGGACAGCTGCTGCCGCTCATCGACCTCGAGCGGATCGCCGCCGGCGGCAAGCCGCTGATCGGCATGTCGGATATCACCCACCTCCTGGTTCCGCTGGCGGCCGCCGGGGGCGCGGGTCTCTGGGGCCCGATGCTGCTGAAGCACGGGAGCGCCGGCGAGTACACGGTCACGAGCTTCCGCGAGGCCGTGAGCGGCCGCCCCTACAGCGTCAGCGCAGCCGGTGCACCCGCCGAGGCGATCGTGCCGGGACGCGTGCGCGCGCCGCTCACGGGGGGCACGACCTCGGTCCTGTGCGCGACGCTCGGGACGCCCTGGGAGCTCGACAGCGAGGGCTCGCTGCTGCTGCTCGAGGACGTCTGCGAGGAGCCCTACCGCATCGACCGCATGCTCACCCAGCTGAGCCAGGCGGGCAAGCTCGAGGCCGCGGCCGGCTTCGTCGTGTCCGAGCACCACGACTGCGCTCCCCGGAACCCGGAGCGGTCCCAGACGCTGATGCAGGTGCTGCGCCGGCATTTGGAGCCGCTCGGCAAGCCCTGCCTGTACGGCCTGCCGCTCGGCCACGGCGAGCATCTGGCAAGCGTGCCGTTCGGCGTCCCCGTCGAGCTGGACGCCGGCGAAGCACTCCTGCGTATCTAGCCGTCCTCCTCCTCGAGCGCGCGCATCGCGCCCGCGCCGGGCTCCTGGAGCTCCTCGAGTACGCCCAGCAGTTGCCCCACGCGGCAGACGAGCAGGCGCTCCTCCTCGACCTCCACCCAGACGCCCGCGGCGGCCGGGAAGACAACGTGATCCCCCGGCGCGACGGGCATCTTCACGCCCACCGATCCCCACCAGTCGAGGCCCGGGCCGACCGCCAGCACGATGCCGTGCTGAGGCGGTGTCTGGTGCTCGCCGGGCGGCAGCACGAGGCCCGAGCGCCGCACGCGGTCGGGCTCGAGCTCCTTGATCACGATCTGGTCGAAGAGCGGGCGGAGCTGCTGCTTCACAGCCGGAACGATAGATGGCCGGGTCCCTAGGATTGAGGAATGGCAGAGCGCTCCCCGGACCCGCGCACTCCGCCGCCCCCCCAGCAGGGAGGCAAGAACAAGCCGGGCTGGCGCGTGGCGCCGGCGCCTGACGGCCGCGGCGCTCAGCCGCAGCGGCCACCGATGATCCCGTGGAGCCCGCGCCGCTTCATCGTGATCCTGATCGGGCTCTTCGTCCTCAACTGGGCGCTCGTGCAGATTTTCGCGCCGGCTGAGAAGGAGATTCGCGTGCCCTACACGCCGACCTTCTTGAACCAGCTGCGCGGCGACAACGTCAAGGAGATCTCCTCGACCGGCGAGACGCTCCAGGGCGAGTTCAAGAAGGACGTCACCTACGAGGACGAGTCCGCCAAGCGGTTCGAGACCGAGGTGCCGACCTTCGCCGACGAGGAGCAGCTCGCGAACCTCCTCGAGCAGCACGACGTCGTCGTCAACGCGAAGCCGCCCGGCAGCCGCTCGCTGCTCGAGACGATCCTGTTCAGCTTCGGCCCGACGATCCTGCTCGTCGCCCTGTTCATCTGGCTCTTCCGGCGCGCCGCCTCGGCCGGTGCGGGCGGCGGCGTGCTCGGCCAGTTCGGGCGCTCGCGCGCCCGGCGCGTCGAGGGCGAGACGCAGACGGTGACGTTCGACGACGTCGCCGGCATCGACGAGGCCGAGAACGAGCTGGTCGAGGTGGTCGACTTCCTGCGCCACCCGGACAAGTACCGGAAGCTCGGGGCACGCATCCCGCGCGGTGTGCTGCTGTCCGGCCTGCCCGGCACGGGCAAGACGCTGCTGGCCCGCGCGGTGGCGGGCGAGGCCGGGGTCCCGTACTTCTCGGCCTCGGCGTCCGAGTTCATCGAGGCGATCGTCGGCATCGGCGCCTCGCGTGTGCGCGACCTCTTCAACCAGGCCAAGGAGGCCGCCCCGGCGATCATCTTCATCGACGAGCTCGACGCGATCGGCCGCTCACGAGGCGGCAGCGGCGGCTCGCTTGGAGGCCACGACGAGCGCGAGCAGACGCTCAACCAGATCCTCACCGAGATGGATGGCTTCGACACGAGCGACAGCGTGATCGTGCTCGGCGCCACCAACCGCCCGGACGTGCTCGACCCCGCGCTGCTGCGGCCGGGCCGCTTCGACCGCCGCGTGGCGGTGCAGCCGCCCGACTCGAAGGGCCGCGAGCTGATCCTGCGCGTGCACACGCGCTCGGTGCCGCTGGCCGACGACGTCGACGTCGAGCGGGTCGCCTCGAGCACGCCGGGCATGGTGGGCGCCGATCTCGCGAACCTCGTCAACGAGGCGGCGCTGCTCGCCGCCCGGCGCGGCCACGACAAGGTCCAGCGCTCCGACTTCACCGACGCGCTCGAGAAGATCGTGCTCGGCGCCGAGCGAAAGATCGTTCTCGGTGAGGACGACCGGCGCCGGATCGCGTACCACGAGGGCGGCCACGCGATCGTCGGCATGCTCACCCCGGGCGCGGACCCCGTCCGCAAGGTGTCGATCATCCCCCGCGGCCAGGCGCTTGGAGTCACGCTCTCGACCCCGGACGACGATCGCTTCAACCTCTCCGAGGCAGAGCTGCGGGCCAAGATCCGCGTCGCGCTCGGCGGCCGCGTGGCCGAGGAGGTCGTGTTCGGCGACATCACCACCGGGGCCGAGTCCGACATCCAGCAGGTCACGATGATCGCGCGCGGCATGGTCGAGCGCTGGGGCATGAGCGAGAAGGTCGGCTTCCTGACGGTCACGCCGCAGAACGGGCGCGGTCTGCTGCTGCCCGGCGCCGAACCCGTCTCCGAAGCGACCCAGGAGCTGATCGACGCCGAGGTGCGCCGCATCGTGGACGAGGAGCACGAGGCGACGGCGAGGGTCGTGGGCGAGAACCGCGACAAGCTCGAGAACCTCGCCGAGACGCTGCTCGAGCGCGAGACGCTCGACGAGGTCGACGCCTACGCCGCCGCGGGTATCGACCGCCACGTCGTGCCGGCGCCCGCCTAGCCCAGGACGCCGGTCCCGCCGGCGAACTGGAGCCGGCCACCGCGGCCGCGCTCTGCTGCTGCTGCTTGACATGTGACCGTTTGGTCACGTATTATCGACCGCGTGACCGACGACGACCGTGTCTTCAAGGCGCTGGCCGACCCAACCCGGCGCTTCCTGCTCGACAGGCTCTTCGCGCGTGACGGCCGCACGCTGACGGAGCTCGAGTCCGAGCTCGAGATGACGCGCTTCGGCGTCATGAAGCACCTGCGCCTGCTGGAGGACGCCGGCCTCGTGGTCACCCAGAGGTCGGGCCGGGAGAAGCTGCACTTCCTCAACCCGGTGCCGATCCGCCTGATTCACGACCGCTGGATCGACAAGTACACGGAGCGCCAGGTGTCGGCGCTCGCGGACCTCAAGACAGAACTGGAGAAGTCAGCATGACCACGATGAGCGATACGAAGACGACGCAGGTGTACCGGGTTTTCATCAAGGCGCCGGCGGAGGCGATCTGGGACGCGATCACGAACCCGGAGTGGAGCGTCCGCTACGGCTACCAGGCTCGCAACGAGTACGAGCTGCGCCCGGGCGGCCGCTACAGCGGCAAGGCGAGTCCGGAGCTTCAGGCGATGGGGATGCCCGAGGAGGTGGTCGACGGCGAGGTGCTCGAGGCCGACCCGCCGCGCCGGCTCGTCCACACTTGGCGCTTCCTCTGGAGTGAGGAGATCGCCGCCGAGGGGCCCACGCGGGTTGCCTTCGACATCAAGGAGCTCGGTAACGGCGTTACGAGCCTGACCGTCACGCACGAGCTCGAGAACGCGCCGGAGACCGCCTCGCAGCTGTCCGGCGAGGTCGAGGGCGCCGGCGGCGGCTGGGCCTACGTGCTCAGCGACCTCAAGTCGCTGCTCGAGACCGGCCACGCGCTCGAGGTGCAGGCCTAAACAGCGAAGGGGTCAGGTCTTGCAATCGAGCACGATGCGCGAATGCAAGACCTGACCCCCTCGTTTTAGCGCCGTTTCTCCGTCTTGCGCTCCATCAGCGCCACGTCGGCGCGAGCGAGCGCATCCTCGGCGCTCGAGCCGACCGGCAGCGCGGATGCTCCCCAGGTCAGCGTCATGTGGGTGCCGTCGGGGGCGCTGCAGTCGGCACTGACGTTGGCCGCCATGCGGCTCATCACGTCGTCGGCGGCTGCGAGGTCGCTGCCCGGCAGGAGCACGACGAACTCGTCACCGCCCCAGCGGAAGCAGCGGTCGCTGCTGCGCAGTGAGCGCTCGATGGCGAGCGCGACCTCGCGCAGGCAGCGATCGCCCTCGAGGTGGCCCCAGCCGTCGTTGATGCGACGCAGGTCGTCGATGTCGACGAGCCCGACGCTGAGCGGCTCGTCGTCCCGCGCCGCACCGGCGACCGCGACCGTGAGCGCCTCGTCGAATGCCCGCCGGTTCCCGAGACCCGTCTGCGAGTCGACCCGAGCCAGCCGGCGCGCCACCTCGGCGCCGCTCTGCAGCCCGAGGCGCTGGCGGCGGGCGTAGGAGATGTACGAGATCAGGATCGCCCCGAGCGCGATCAGGATGAGCGACTCGGCGATCATGTCGCCGATCACGCCGCCGTCGGTTCCCTGGTAGGCGAGCGGCAGCGCCAGCGCGAGCAGCAGCACGCCCAGGTGCACGATCGCGCGACGCGGGGGCTGCACCGCGCCGGCGGCCATCCAGAGCACGAACAGGTCCTCGTACGCGGATGAGCCGCCGCCCGCGAGCCAGTTGAGCGTGGCGATGCCGGCCACGCCGAGGTAGGCCACGACGAGCAGCTCGTTCCAGGTCGGTTCGCCGCGAGCGAGCAACGCCGCGCCGCCGATGCCCGCTGCGATCAGCACACCGGCGACCGCCCAGCCCGCTCCGCCGATCTGCTCGTCGACCGGCTCGAGCGGCAGGAACGCAAGCGAGAGCAGCGCGCTCAGACCGAGGATCGCGGTCACGATCCGGTGCGCGGAATTCCAGTCGGCTCCCTCGTAGGGATCCGCCCGGCGCTCGAACATGCTCATCACGAAATCCACCGCCCGCCCTGGCGGCTTCATTTGGGTCCCCCTCTCGGGCCGCGATCTTCGCATAGCCTGATCCCATGGTGCGGCAGTGACCGTCGTTCGTCCATCCGTGCAAGACCTGATCGAAAATGCGCTCGCCGAGGACCTCGGCGCCGGTGACATCACCACGGAGGCAGTTGTCCCGGCAGATGCCCAAGCGGACGCACGGATCGAGCAGAAGCAGCCCGGTGTGGTCGCAGGGCTCGGCGTCGCGCAGGCGGTCTTCGAGCACGTCGACCCCGGGTTGAGCTGGATGGTTTCTTGCAGCGAGGGCGAGTGGCGCGAGGGTGGCCCGGTGGCCGAGATCGAGGGCGCGGCTGCCTCGATCCTCGCGGCCGAGCGCGTTGCGCTCAACTTCCTCGGACGGCTCTCGGGCGTTGCCACCGTCACGGCAAGCTACGTGCGCGCCGTCGAGGGCACCGGGGTCCGCATCCTCGACACGCGCAAGACGACGCCGGGCCTCCGCGCGCTCGAGAAGGAGGCGGTCCGGGCGGGCGGCGGCACGAGCCACCGCGGCGGGCTCTACGACGCGATCCTCGTCAAGGAGAACCACGCGGCGCTGGCGGGCGGGGTGGGGGAGGCCGCCGTGCGAGCGCTCGCGAACGCCCCTGAAGGCGTCGTCGTCGAGGTCGAATGCGCGACGCTCGACGAGGTCGCGGACGCCGTCGAGGCGGGTGTTCCGCGGATCCTGCTCGACAACATGGACACCGCCACGCTGCGCAGGGCGGTCGAGCTCGTCGGCGGCCGCGCCGAGCTCGAGGCGAGCGGCGGGATCACGCTCGACACCATCCGCGCGGTGGCCGAGACGGGCGTCGACTTCATCAGCGTCGGCGCGCTCACGCACTCGGCGCCGGCGCTCGACTTCAGCCTGCTGCTCGATCCGCACTAGCGCCGCGCGGGCCGGGCGGCCGCAGGACGGCGAACGGATCCGTCACCGCGAGGTCGTGTGAGCGGAAGCGGTACACCGCGGCCGGACGCCCGCCGCCGCGCCCGGGCGAGCGGCGCTCGCCGGTCGCCTCGAGCAGCCCGCGCCGCTCGAGCACGCGGCGCAGGTTGGTCGGGTCGACGGGGTAGCCGAGCGCGGCGGTGTAGATCGACGAGAGCTCGGAGATCGAGAAGGAGCCCGGGGCGAGCGCGAAGCCGATGTTCGTGTAGGACAGCTTCGCCCCCAGGCGCTCGCGGCCGGCCAGCACGATCGCCTCGTGGTCGAAGGCCATCGACTCGGGCAGCCGGTCGACCGGGTGCCAGCCGGTGTCCGCGGGCAGCGCCGGGTCGAGGCCCAGCGGGACCAGTCCCAGATAGGCGGTGGCGAGCTGCCACTCGGCTGGATGGCGACCGGGATCGCCGACCGTCTCGAGCTGCTCGAGCCAGGACAGCTCGGCCACGTCGACCTTGCGCGCGAGCTGGGTGCGGATCGAGTCGTCGAGTGCCAGCCCCGGCTCCAGATAGCCCCCCGGCAGCGACCAGGCGCCCGAGTAGGGCTGCCGGGCGCGCTGCCAGAGCAGCACGCAGAGCGCGTCGCCCCGCACCTGCAGGACAACGGCGAGGGTCACGTGTGTGGGGGAGAGACGCTCCAAGGTATACTTCGCCTCAACGGTTTTCGATCATAAGGCAAAAACCTCATGAAGCCAATCGAGCTCCCGACATTGAGCCCCGGCGCGGTAGCCGCGCTGAGCCCCTCCGACCTCACGCGCATGCAGTCCGAGGTGCGCGCGCTCGCGGAGGAGCGCAACGCCGTGATCCTCGCGCACAACTACCAGGTGCCCGAGGTCCAGGACGTGGCCCACTTCGTGGGGGACTCGCTTGGCCTGTCCCGCAAGGCGGCCGACACAGACGCCGACGTGATCGCCTTCTGCGGCGTCCACTTCATGGCGGAGACCGCCTCGATCCTGTCCCCGGGCAAGACCGTGTTGCTGCCCGACCTCGACGCCGGCTGCTCGCTCGCCGACTCGATCACCGCGCCGCAGCTGCGCGCATGGAAGCAGAAGCACCCGGGCGCGATCGTGGTCATGTACGTGAACACGACCGCCGAGGTCAAGGCCGAGACCGACTACTGCTGCACCTCCGCCAACGCGGTCGACGTCGTGCGCCACATCTACGCCGAGCACGGCGAGGACACGGAGATCCTCTTCGGCCCCGACATGTGGCTCGGCGCATACGTCGAGCGGACGATCGGCCGGCGCATGCACGTCTGGGACGGCGAGTGCCACGTTCATGCCGGGATCCGCCCGGGCGACATCGCCGACGTACGGGCGCAACATCCGGACGCCGAGTTCATGATCCATCCCGAGTGCGGCTGCACGACCCAGGTCATGGAGTACGTGGCGGCCGGCGACGTCGACCCCGAGCGCACGCACATGCTCTCCACCGGCGGCATGCTCGACTTCGCCCGCGAGTCGGAGGCGCGCGAGTTCATCGTTGCGACCGAGACCGGCATGCTGCACCCGCTCGCGAAGGAGAACCCCGGCAAGGAGTTCATCCCGGCGAACCGCGCGGCAGCGTGCAGGTACATGAAGATGATCACGCTGCCGAAGCTGCGCGACGCGCTGCGCGACCTGCGCCCTGTGGTGAAGGTCGATCCCGCCCTGGCCGAGCGCGCCCGGGTGCCGATCGACCGCATGGTCGCCATCGGCTGACCCGCCTGCCACCCTGGGTGGCCGTGGTACGTGCCGTCTGCACATCGCTGCTTGCCGTCCTGGCGTGCGCCGGCCCCGCATGGGGCGCCGCGCCCGACCCCGTCGATCACACGAAGGCCGCCGCCCCCGACGGGACGCCCATGTGCGCGGACTGGGTGCATGCGCGCTACACGGTCGAGCGGAACGGCCGCAGCTGGCCCACCTGGCATCCACCGCGCGATCCGCGCTACGGCTGCGCCTTCGGGCACGAGCACGGCTCGAACCCGCGCGCGTTCGCCTACTTCAAGCGCACCGGCATGCCGGCGCTGGGCCACATCGGCGCTTTCGCGGGCAGCGAGGAGGCGCACGCGGGCTTCAAGGTCTTCGTCGTCAACCGCGACCGCAAGGGGCTCGCCTGGATGGTCGTGCTCCATCAGGGTTCCGGCTCGCCGCGACGCGGTGTCGTTCGCTTCCACTCGCTCGAGGCCTGGCTGTTCAAGCGCAGGGGCGGGCGGCTGATCGCCCACACGCGGCAGATGGCCGATTTCGGCGAGGCGCGGCCGAACTGCCCGGGCACGGAGCTCCGCGAGAGCATGCGGCTGCTGCCGAGCCCCGCCTGCGAATCGGTCTACGAGGAGTGGGACACCGCTCTCGACGTCGGCGGTGTCTTTCGCGGGAGGCCGGGCTTCGGCATCGACAACGCGATCACCCAGTTCAACCCGAGCGCTCCCGAGCAGATCACGTTCAACAAGGGCTTCGCCTGCGGGCCGCACGACCCGGCGGGCTGGGACTCGTACTGCAAGGGCGACAAGCGCGCCGTGCTGCACCCGCGCTGGGTCGTCGAGAACCGAGGCCCGAGCCGCTTCCGGACCGACGCGTACGGCAGCCGCTCGCCCGCCGGCCTCCTGCAGGTGGTGTCACGCCGCCTGCGGGTGGACCAGTCGGACGAGTGCTGCGGCGCCGAGAACGCCTTCATCATGGAGCGGCCGAGCGACGGCGGGATCTACCGCGCCGGCCGCGGGACGGGCTCGGCGAACTTCGAGTTCCCGGGCTACTGCGTTCTCAGAACCAACTAGTTCCGGCGCGCAAGCCACACGACTGCGACCGATGAACGTGACGCCGAAGAGCGCGCTCAGGATGTTGAGCGTCGTGTCCGGCTCGCCCTGGGCGACCGTCACGAGGAACCACGCCGGCAGCACGAACGCCATCACGGTGCCGGCGATCGCGATCGCACGGTGGTAGAGCGAGCGCACGCGCTCGTCACCGGTGCCGCTCATCACCTCGAGCGTGTTCGAGTAACGGCGGCCGAAGTGGACCAGCGCGGTGAAGGCGAGCAGGAGCGAGCCTGCGTAGATCGCCTCCTCGAGGCCCTCGGCCGCCCAGAACACCGCGATCACGGCGGCACTGATGGCGAGCATGCCGGCCACCTGCACGCTCCAGTTGTTCATGGTGTCGTTCATCTCGAATCTCCGTTGTCCGAAAACATCTCCTCGACGCTCGCCCCGAAATGGCGGGCGAGCGCGATCGCGAGCGGCAGCGAGGGGAGGTAACGCCCCTTCTCGATCGCGTTGATCGTCTGGCGCGAGACCCCCATCGCCTGACCGAGCTCGGCCTGCGAGAGCCCCTGCTCGGACCGCCGCCTGCGCACGTCGTTGTCCATCGCTGTAAAGTTAGCTTTACATCGGGTGAGTGTCAAGCAAGCTTTACATTGGCTAGTCTGAGCGCGTGCAGCTGATTCATCCCGAGCGCCTCCCGACGAGCCCCGAGGAGCTCGCGGCCGGCCTGCGGCTCGCCGCGCTCAAGCCCCCGGGGCGGCCCTACCTCGGTCTCAACATGGTCTCGAGCCTCGACGGCAAGGCGACCGTCGACTGGCGCACGAAGGGCCTCTCGAGCGAGCTCGACCGGCGGCTCTTCCACAACCTGCGCACGCAGGTCGACGCCGTGATGGTCGGGGCGGGCACGGTGCGCCAGGAGCGCTACGGCCGGTTGACGAAGACGGAGGAGCTGCGCCGGAAGCGTGTCGAGGAGGGGCTCGCCGCCGATCCGCTCGCGGTCATCGTCAGCGCACGGCTCGACCTGCCGGCCGACCTTCCGATTCTCAACGAGCCCGAGCAGCGCGTCGTGATCGCGACGAGCTCCGACGCGACCCTGCCGGAGCTCGGGCCCCAGATCGAGTACGTCCGCGTGGGCGACGACCTCCAGCGGCTGATGGCCTACCTGGAGGAGACGCACGGCATCCGCACGGTGCTCTGCGAGGGCGGGCCGACGCTCAACTCGCACCTGTTCGCCGCGGACGTCGTCGACGAGCTGTTCCTCTCGCTCAACCCGAAGATCCCGGGCGGCGCCGCCGCGCTGACGATCGTGGCGGGCCGGGAGCTGGTCGACCCGGCCGAGCTCGAGCTCGTCTCGGTCGCCGAGGGCGACGGCGACCTGTTCACGCGCTGGCGCGTGCGGCACCGCTCCTGAGCCTGCAGAAACCCTTGCAGCCGTCGCGGATCCGCGACCCCTTTCGCTACTAATGGGCGCCTCATGGCGACTGTGAAAGCACGTCCCGCCGCGGCGGGCGAGGAGCGCCGGCGCGCCCCCGAGACCGAGGTGCCGGTTGTCGAGTTCCGGAACGTGACGAAGGTCTACGACGGCGGCTCGGTTGCCGTGGACCAGCTGTCGATGCGGATCGGGCGCGGCGAGTTCGTATTCCTCGTCGGCCCAACGGGCTGCGGCAAGTCCACCTGTATCCGCCTGTTGCAGAAGGAGCTCGAGCCGAGCAAGGGCGAGATCGCGATCGCCGGCCGCGAGTTCAGCGAGATCCCGCGCAGCCGCGTGCCCTACCTGCGCCGCAACATCGGCGTCGTCTTCCAGGACTACAAGCTGCTGCCGAACCGGACGGTCTACGACAACGTCGCCTACTCGCTGCAGGTGATCGGCGAGGGCCGCCAGCAGATCCGCCGCAAGGTTCCGGACATCCTGCGCCTGGTCGGGCTCTCGACCAAGCTCCACAACTTCCCCGACGAGCTGTCGGGCGGCGAGCAGCAGCGCGTGTCGATCGCGCGCGCGTTCGTCAACCACCCGCCGCTGCTGCTGGCCGACGAGCCCACCGGCAACCTCGACCCCGAGACCTCGATCGGGATCATGCAGCTGATCTACCGGATCAACCGCACCGGCACGACCGTCGTCGTCGCGACCCACGACAAGGAGATGGTCGACAAGATGCGCAGGCGCGTGATCGAGTTGCGCGAGGGCCGCATCGTGCGCGACGAGAAGTCCGGCCTCTACCGGCCCGACGAGTCGACGACCGAGTTCGCCATCCGGCTGCGCGGCGAGCTGGGCGTTGGTGTGGAGGGGCACCCCAACTAAGCTGATGCGCTGGGGGTTCTTCCTGAGGGAGGCGCTGCGCGGGCTGAGGCGCAGCTCGGCGCCGGCGCTGGCGGCGCTGCTGACCGTGCTGCTCACCGCGCTCGTCCTCGGCGTCTTCATCCCGATCGTGCAGGCCACGACGGGCACGGCGAACGAGGTGCGCGACCGCGTGGCTGTGGACGTCTACGTCAATGAGTCCGCCACGCAGGTCGAGCAGGCCGAGCTGAAGGAGGCACTCGAGGCGACGACCAACGTCAGATCGGTCGAGTTCATCTCCAAGGGCGAGGCGCTCGCGCGCGCCCAGGAGAAGAACCCGAGGGCCTTCAAGGAGGGCGCCGAGCTGCTCGGCTCGAACCCGCTGCCGGCCTCCTTCCGCGTACGCCCCGAGGATCCTGATCGGCTCGACGAGATCGTTCAGCGGCTCGCACCCGGCGGAGAGCCGCAGCTCGCCGCCATCGACGAGGTGCGCGACCGCGAGGAGGACACGGACAAGATCCTGTCCGCGACGGGCCTCGTGAAGGCGCTCACGGCGGGGCTCGCCGTGCTGCTCGTGTTCGCCTCGATCGCGCTGATCGCCAACACCATCCGGCTGTCGGTCTTCGCGCGCCGGCGCGAGGTCGAGGTGATGAAGCTGGTTGGGGCGACCAACTGGTTCATCCGCTGGCCGTTCGTGATCGAGGGGATCATCGTCGGCTTCTTCGCCGGCCTGCTCGCGGTGCTGCTGCTGACCATTGCGAAGGAGACCTTCATCGACCCGCTCTCCGAGCGCTTCGAGCTGCTCGCCGCGCCGGAGACGATTGATTTCCCGCTGCTCGTGATCGTCCTGATGGTCGCCTGCATCGCGGTCTCCGCGCTCGGCAGCGGGATCACGCTGCGACGCTTCCTGCGGGTCTAGGGCTTTAGGGACGCTTTCGCGCCCGCGTCTAAGCTCAGCGGTCGCATGAACTCGGTCCGTTCAGCCGTCGTGGCCTTCCTGTGCGCGGTCTTCGCGCTGTTCGTCGGCATCTGGCTCGGCGGGCACCCCGAGCACCTGCCGGGCGCGCTGCAGGACGCCTTCGTGGACGAGGACCGCGCGCTGCGCGCCGAGGTCATCGACACGATCGAGGACAACTTCTACAAGAGGGTGAACGACGAGAGGCTCGACGACGCCTCGCTCAAGGGGATCGTCGACTCGCTGAACGATCCGTTCTCGCACTACCTCACGCCCAAGGAGGCGACGCAGTTCAACGAATCGGTGAGCGGCGAGTTCGAGGGCATCGGGATGAACGTCGAGGAGGACCGGCGCGGGCTGAAGGTGCTGCGCGTCTTCGAGGACTCACCGGCCGCGGAGGCCGGCATCAAGCGCGGCGACTTCATCCTCTCGGTCAACGGGCGCTCGATCGCCGGCGTCAACAGCGCCGTGGCCACGGGCCGCATCAAGGGCGAGGCCGGCACGACGGTCGAGTTGAGCGTGGTCACGCCGGGCGACGCGGAGCCGCGCGAGCTCAAGGTCGAGCGCGAGCGCATCGAGGTGCCGGTGGCGACGGGCAGGATCGTCGAGCGCGACGGCAAGAAGCTGGGCGTGGTCGAGCTCGCCGGTTTCAGCTCGGGCGCGCACGGGATCCTGCGCGGCGAGATCGACGAGCAGCTGAAGAAGGGCGCCGAGGGCCTCGTGCTCGACCTGCGCGGGAATGGCGGCGGCCTGCTGACCGAGGCCCAGCTCGTGTCGAGCATCTTCATCGAGGACGGCAAGATCGTGTCGACGCGCGGCCGCTCGCGGCCCGGAGCGCACCCTCGAGGCCGAGGGCGACGCCATCCCCGAGGACATCCCCGTGGTCGTGCTCGTGGACGGCGGCAGCGCCAGCGCCTCCGAGATCGTCACCGGCGCGCTGCGCGACACGGGGCGCGGAACCGTCGTCGGCGCACGCACCTTCGGCAAGGGGCTCGTGCAGGAGGTCAAGCCGCTTTCGAACGGCGGCGTGCTCGACATCACCGTCGCCAACTACTACCTGCCCGGCGGCAAGACGATCTCGAAGGCCGGGATCAAGCCCGAGGTGCGGGCCGTGGACAACCCGGACACGGATCGCGACGAGGCGCTCCCCACGGCCCTGGAGACCCTGCTCGAGCAGACTCGATGAGCCCGCCGCTCAGGCGGCTCGACCAGCCGCTCGTGGCCGTGCTCGAGAAGCGCGGCCGCTTCCTCGTCGCCGAGCCGCTGTTCGGGCGCGGGCCGCGTGGAGCGGTCGACCCGCGCGGGGCGGGCGTGGGTGAGCTCGTGCTGGTCGGCTCGGGCAAGCGCGGCGCGCGCGTGATCCGCAGGCTCGGCCGGCCCGACCGAGCGCGCGACGTGCTCGAGGGCCTGATGCTGGACCGCGGCCTGCACCGCAGCTATCCGCGCTCGGCCGCCGCCGAGGCCGAGCACGCGGCCAGCGAGCCCTATGCGGCTGACGCGCGCGTCGACCTCACCCCGCTGCCGACCTTCACGATCGACCCCGACGACGCCCGCGACTTCGACGATGCCATCTCGGCCGTGCGCGAGGACGACGGGCGCATCCGCGTCTGGGTCCACATAGCCGACGTGACCGCCTACCTGCGGCCGGGCGGTCCGCTCGAGGGCGCGGCCTACCGGCGCGGCACGAGCGTCTACGTGCCCGGCACGGTCGAGCCGATGCTGCCGGAAGTGCTCTCGACCGAGGCCTGCTCGCTGCGCCCGGGCGAGGAGCGCCTCGCCGTGACCGTCGAGATGGTGATGGACGGCACGGAGGCCCGCACGGTCAGCTTCCACCGCTCGCGCGTGCGCTCCGATGCCCGGCTCACCTACGGCGAGGTCGACGAGATCCTCGCCGGTCACGCCCGCGCCGAGGAGCCCTGGGCGGCGCCGCTCGATGCCGCGCGTGAGGTGGCGGCGGCGCTGCGCGCACGGCCGCGACGCGCTCGAGCTCGGCTCCCCGGAGCCGGTCTTCGACTTCGACTCCGAGGGCCACGTGACGGGCGTGCGCTACGAGGAGCAGACCGAGTCGCACTCGTTGATCGAGCAGCTGATGATCCTCGCCAACGAGCAGGTCGCGGGCTATCTGGCCGACCGCCGCCTGCCAACGCTGTACCGCGTGCACGAGCGGCCCGAGCCGACCTCGGCCGCCTACCTCGCCGAGCAGCTGGCGAGCCTCGAGATCCCCACCCCGCCCGTGCCGCGGCACATGACGCCGCAGCAGGCTTCCGACCTCGTGGCCGAGATGTCGCGGATAGTGGCGCGCGAGTCCGGGGGCCGGCGCGCAATCGGAATCCTCGTGCTCCGTTCGCTCAAGCAGGCGTTCTACTCGCCGCGCAACCTCGGTCACGCCGGGTTGGCGTCACCGCGCTACACGCACTTCACCTCACCGATCAGGCGCTACCCGGACGTGATCGTGCACCGGGCGCTGCTGCAGGGGCTCGGGATCGACAACGCGGCGCTGCCGGCGCACGATCTCGACGAGGCGGGGGTGGCCACCTCGGCGGCGGAGCGCGCCGCCATGCAGGTCGAGCGCACCGCCGACGACGTCTGCCTCGCCTTCCTGCTCGAGCGAGTGCTGTCGGAGGCGGACCCGGTCGATCCGCCGGCGTTCGAGGGAGAGGTCGTCGGGCTGATTGAGAAGGGAGCGTTCGTGCGCTTCGGTGACGAGGGCTTCGAGGGCCTGCTGCCGAGCCGGCGGCTGCGCGGCTGGTGGACCCTGAACGACCTCGGCACCGCTCTCGAAGAGGAGGGCAGCGGTCGCCGCCTGCGTTTCGGCGATCCCGTCGACGTGGTCGTGGACCGAGTCGATACCGCGCGCGGCCGAGTGGATCTCTCACGCGCCGGTGCATACTCGTAGGCGCGATGGCAAAGAAGGGAAAGCGAAAGGCGGCGCCCGGCGACGTCGCCACGAACCGCCAGGCGGGCTTCCGCTACAACCTGCTCGAGCGGATCGAGGCCGGCATCGTGCTGCAGGGCTCCGAGGTCAAGTCGATGCGCCAGGGCGGCGTGCAGATGAAGGACGCCTACGCGGAGGTGCGCGACGGCGAGGTCTGGCTGCACAACATGCATATCGCGCCCTACGGGCCCGCGCGCGACAACCACGACCCGGAGCGCCCGCGCAAGCTGTTGCTCCACAAGCGCGAGATCGAGCGACTGATCGGCCAGACCGCCGAGAAGGGCCAGACGCTCGTGCCGACGCGTGTCTACTTCAACGGCGCCCGCGCGAAGGTCGAGATCGCGCTCGCCAAGGGCAAGGACACCTACGACAAGCGCCGCGCGATCAAGGATCGCGACACGAAACGCGAGATCGAGCGGGCGCTGTCGGAGCGCCACTAGGCCCCTGCGACCAGCGTGCGCGTGACGCGCAGGTCGTGGTCGAGGATGGCGATGTCGGCGGGCGCGCCCGGCTCGAGCAGGCCGAGCTCGGGATGCCCGGCGAGCAGGGCGGGGGCCCGGCTCACGGCGTGAACGGCCTCGGCGAGCGTGGCGCCATCGCCGACCAGCAAGCGCAGCGCGTGATCGAGCCCGCGGACGCTGCCCGCGAGCGTGCCGTCCGCGAGCGTCGAGCGCCCCTCCCGAACCTCGATCTCCTGGTTGCCGAGCGTGAAGCGGCCGTCGCCGAGGGCGGCAGCCGCGGTCGCGTCGCTCACCAGGCACAGCCGCGTGCCCGCGGCCCGGCGGACGACAGCCACCGTCTCTGGCGCCAGGTGCACGCCGTCGACGATCGCGGTGATCGCGACGTCTTCGCGCGCCAGGGCTGCGCCGGCCGGGCCGGGATCGCGCGCCGCGAAGGGGCGGTGCGCGTTGTGGATGTGGGTGATCGCACGCGCGCCGCGGTCGAAGGCGGCGTGTGCCGTCAGCGCGCTCGCGTCAGTGTGCCCGACTCGCACCTGGACCCCCTGCCCGGCGAGCCACTCGACGAGCTCGAGCGCCCCGGGCAGCTCCGGGGCCAGCGTCATGGCGGCGACCGGACCGGCGGCGAGCAACTGCTCCACCAGCGCCGTGTCGGGGTCGCGCAGGTGCTCGAGCGGATGGGCGCCGCGCCGCTGCGGCGACAGGAAGGGTCCCTCGACGTGGAAGCCGAGCAGCCGGACCGGCGAGCACTCGGCGGCCTTCGTGGCTCGCGCGAGCGCAGCCTCGAGCGCGGCGGCGGGTGCGCTGATCAGCGTGGGCTGGAAGGCGGTGACCCCGGCGGCGGCGAGCGCGGCGCCCGCCGTGGCGTAGGCGTCCGGCTCGGCCGTCAGGAAGTCGACCCCCGCGAAGCCATTGACCTGCAGGTCGATGAAGCCCGGCACCGCGAGTCCGCCCCCACCGGCCGGCGACACGCCCAGCCTCACGATCCGCCCGTCCTCGACCTCGACGTCGCCGGCGACCTCGACGCCGCCCGCAAGCGCCGCCCGGACGCCGAGCCTCACAGCCCGAGCCCGCGCTCCGCGGCCCAGCGCGACAGCTCGTGCCGGCTCGAGAGCTGGAGCTTGCGCAGCACCGACGACACGTGCGCCTCGACCGTCTTCGGCGAGATGTCGAGCCGCAGCGCGATCTCCTTGTACATGTAGCCGCGCGCGATGTGCTGGAGCACCTCGCGCTCGCGCGGCGTCAGAGCGTCGAGCTCCGATTCCGGCTGGGGCGCCGGGCCGGCGAAAGCGTCGAGCACGAAGCCGGCGAGTCGCGGCGAGAAGACCGCGTCACCGCCCTCCACGCGGCGCACGGCGTCGGCGAGCTCGTCGCCGGAGATGTTCTTCGTGACGTAACCGCGCGCACCGGCGCGGATCACGGCGATCACGTCCTCCGCCGCGTCGGATACCGACAGCGCCAGAAAGAGCGGCGGCCGCTCGAGCTCGGCCGCGCTCCGGCGGATCACCTCGACGCCGCCCCCGTCCGGCATGTGCACGTCGAGCAGGACGACCTCCGGCTCGAGCTCGCGGATTGCGTCGACGGCCTCCGTCACGCCGCCCGCCTCGCCTACGACGTCGAGCAGCGGGTCGAGCTCCGCGCGGACGCCGGCGCGGAAGAGCTGATGGTCGTCAACGATCAGAACGCGCGGCTCGCTCATGCCCGCGCCTCCAGGAGCAGCTCCACCTCGGTGCCCGTCTCGGCCGAGCTCGTGATCATCGCTCTGCCCCCGTGGCGCTCCATGCGGCCCACGATAGATTCGCGGACGCCGCGGCGGTCGGTGGGCAGCCGCTCGGGGTCGAAGCCCGGGCCACGGTCGCGGACGAAGACCTGGGTGCGGCCGTCTGAGCTCTCGGCGTAGACGTCGACGGTCGAGCCGCCCCCGAACTTGGCGGCGTTCGTCATCGCCTCGCGCGCCGCCGCCACGATCGCCTCGACCGACGGATCGAGGTCGCGGTCGCCCACCACCACGACTTCGACGGGCACGCCATAGCGCTCCTCGACCTCGGTGGCGGCCGCCTCGAGCGCGGGTGCCAGCCGCGCCGCCGCCCCGGGCGCAGGCCGCGCGGCAAGCCAGGCGCGCAGCTCGCGCTCCTGGCGCCTCGCGATGGCGGCGACCTCCTGCGGGTCGCCCGCGCGGCGCTGCACCATCGCGAGCGTCTGCAGCACCGAGTCGTGGAGGTGGGCGGCGACCTCGGCGCGCTCCTGCGAGCGGATCCGCTCCGCGCGCTCGCTCGTCAGCGAGCGCACGAGCCTCACGATCCACGGCGCGAAGATCACGCCGAGCACGACCACCGCCACGAGCACGGACAGGAGCACGTCACGCGCGGCGCTGAGCGCCCCGGTCGCCTGAAGGAAGACGAGCCCCGCAGCGAGCACGAGCGCGATGCCGATGCCCGTGCGCGAGACCGCGAGGGCGGCGCGGCGACCCTCCTCGTGCCTGAGCTCGTCGAGCGCCGCGGCGACGCGGCCGCGGAGCCTCGGCTCGTCCGCCGCGGGCGCCGGCGCCGGCGCCGCCGGAGCTGGGGCTACGGACCGTCGCGGCGGGGGCGGCTTGACGGGAGCCGGCTCGGGCTCGCGCGAGCCGAGCGACTGGCGCCAGATCAGCGCGCCGCCGCTCGCCACGAGGACGAGCGGCCAGGCCAGGGCGTCCGAGAACCAGATTCCGAGCCCGCGGAAGGTGAGCAGAACGCTCAGCAGCAGCAGGCCCGTCCCGAGCGCCACCTCGACCGCGGCGCGGCCCCGCGGCGCGACCCGCGGCGCGCTCGCCGGGGCGTCGCCGGCTGGGATCAGGAGCCAGGCCAGCGGGTAGAGGACGAGGCCGAACCCGCCCGCCACTGTGGCGACGACGAAGGCGAAGCGCACCAGCCACAGGTCGATGCCGTAGCGGCGCGCGATGCCTGCGCAGACACCGCCGAGCCAGCCGTGCTCGCGGTCGCGGCGCAGCACCTGCGGGGGGTTGGGCACGACAGCGCTCATCTGCCCCGTGTCAACCCCCGCGCCAGCAGGATCGCCCCCGCCGCGGCGCACGCGACGGGGGCGAGGACGGCGAAGCTGAGTGCGATCGCGTCGGTGGCGTCGAGCAGCAGGACCAGCCCGAGCACGAGCACCGCGATGCCCGCGACGAGCGAGGGGACGTCCGGCTTCGATGTCACCGGCTCTCGCATCCGGTGTTCAGGCCGCGGTCGATGCTGTTGTCGAGGCGGTCGCGACCGTCGTGGAAGTCGGCCTCGAACTCGCCGAAGTCACTCGTCGCGTGGCCGATCAGAAGCTCGCCCACCCCGATCTCGGCGTCCACCACGAGCCTGCTCCGGTCCGGCGGCGCGCTGCGCTGCTCGTCGAAGTCGACATCGATGCCCTCGTTTTCGGCGTCGAACACGCCCGCGTAGCCCATACCGACATCGGCGGTCGTGGCCACGCAGACGTCGTCGGGCACGATGAGCCGCGCGGAGCCGACGCCCAGGTCGAGCTCGAGCGGGGTGTCACCGGCCGGCAGGTCGGTGTCGGTCAGGTCGACCACCAGCTCGCCGATGCCGAGCTCGTAGCGGTCACGCAGATCGACGGTCGAGCCCGGGTTGTAGTAGCGGTCTCCGACGCCGCCGTCGAGATCGATCCCTGCAGCAGAGACGGCGCCCGCCGAAAACGCCAGCGCGAGCGCCGGCAGGATCAGCCAGCGGACAGGCTTGAGGAAGGCGCCGGCGACGATTGCCCCGCCGGCGGCGATTACCAGGGCGGCGACGATCGCCTCTCCTCCGGCGGCCGCGGCCCACGCTCCTCCGACGGCGACGATCCCGCAGAGGACGAGGAGCCCGAGTCCGAGCGCCGCTCGGCGGGCGATGTCCCCCGCGTCTCCGCTCGGTCCCTCTCCGGAGACGAGCCACCAGACAAGGACACCGGCCGCGACCAGAACGGCGAGTGGGATGAGAAGCCCCCAGATGATGAGTCCGCCACCAAGAAGAAAGGGCCACGCGATCACGAGCAAGACCGCGACGCCCGCGATCACGAGCGCACGACTACGGCCGTCGACGGAATCTCCGTCGACGGCCGTCTGAGCCACCGAATCCTCCTTCGGGATCAGCAGCAGCGCCGCCAGGTACAGCAGCACTCCCGCGCCGCCGATCAGGGTCAGCACGATCGCCCCGATCCGGAAGAAGACCGGGTCCGTGTTGAAGTAGCGCCCGAGGCCCGCACAGACGCCTCCGAGCACCCTTCCCTGCCGAGCGCGCAGCAGGCGCCGCGGGGGCGGGGCGGCAGCCGGGCCGCCACCGGCGGCCCCACCGCCCGCGCCCGCGCCGGCGCCTGCAGCGATGGGCTCCGTGGGCGCCTCGTCACCGGCGGGCGACTGCGGACCGCGCGGATCCTCGGGTCGTGCCGCGTCTGGCTGCTCGGCGGTGGGCTCCTGGGCCTCGGCCTGCTGCTCGACAGTGGCCGCCTCGTCGGCCGGCTCGTCGGCCGCGTCGTCGGCCGCCTGGTCGTCGCCGAGTTCCGACTCGGGCTCGGCGGCCCCGCTGGGCTCGGGCTCCGTCGTCAGGTCCTCGGCGGCCGGGTCCTCGCCGCGCTCGGGCTCGTTCTCGTCGTGGATGTGCTCGTTGCGGTCGTCCATTGTGTCCTCCGATGGCTTGCCTGCTGGTGCCATCGAGACTGCCGTCGGCGAGGCCGTTCGCCTATTGGGAATGATCCCTAAGGGCGCTCCCCAGGAGGCGCCGTGCAAGCGCCTCGCCGCTAGACTTCACAGTGCAACAAGGGGGCGAACCAGCTTCGACGTGGGGCTGACGTTTCCGATGTGGCGAGTCGAGGACTCCGGGTTGGCCTCGTAAAAAAATCCCGGAAACCAATAATTGCGGACTCTGATCATGAGTTCGCCCTCGCCGCTTAGGTAGGTGAGGGAGTCGCGCCGGATAGCCCGCGGTCCGGGCACGCGGCTTCAGATAGCGGGCTTACCCAGGCGGCCTGACCCTCGGTCGCACGGGAACATTTCAGAGGGTGTGGCGCCGGGGACGTGCCCCGCGGATTGACCGAACCGGTTGCCGAGATCCGACTCCGACGGGAACGCTCGTAGCAAGCATCGGAAGTGTGTTCCGCGGACGCCGGGGCAGTGCCGGCCGCCTCCACTGAAACAGGTTTGCGTTAGCTCCCCGATTCGGGGAGCTAACGCTTTCGGGGCCGCGCGCAGAGCCGCGCTCGTGTGCGTTAACGGGCTCAGACGTGCAGGGCAGGCCGGTAGACGAGCTCTTGGGTGTGACCGTCGAGCGTCCGGTTCTCGACCAGCTCGAGGTCGAAGTCGGCCGCATCCTGGAAGATCGGCTCGAGCCCGGTCTGACCGGTGATGACAGGGAAGAGCGTCACCTGGACGCGGTCGACCAGACCGGCGGCCATCAGCGCCCGGTTCATCGACAGGCTGCCGTGCGAGCGCAAGGGCAGCTCGGACTCCTCCTTGAGCCGGGCGACGACGTCGACGGCGTCACCGCTCACGACGGTCGCGTTCGGCCAGTCGAGGGGGCCTTCCAGCGTCGTCGACACCACCGTTGCCGGCAGGTTCCTCATCCGAGTGACCCATGGGTCACGGACCTCGGACTCCTCGGTGCTCGAGGCCAGCATCCGCGCGAATGCCCGATACGTGTTGGCCCCGAAGACCATCCGCTGCTCCTCCTCGTACAAAGCAAGGCGGTGGTCGAGCAACTCGGGGCCTTGCTTACCCCAGTAGCCGGTCCAGTTGGCGCTGGCGGCGCCGTAGCCGTCGAGGCTGGAAAAGACGTCGAAGGTGTAGGTGGCGGTCATGATGCTCTCCTCGAGTGGTCGATCGCGTGTTGGGGAGACAGACCGGGAACCGCGGCGAAACTCATCGCCCCTTGGATTACCGGGGCGCTCCTTCGAGCCTGCCCCAACTCTGAATCAGGGTGAAGCTCGTGCCCCATCTGGCCGGCTCGGCCAACTCGGTCTCGGCCTCGCGGCGTAGCGAGGCGAGCTCGGCCTTGCTCGATCTCTCAAGGAGCCGCGACTCGAGCGCGACGCTGAACTGAAGCGGCAGACGCAAATAGGGGTGGCCTGGTTGGAGGGCGATGAGGTGCGCGTCTATCTCTGGCTCCTCGATGCCGGCCTCACGGAGCAGTTCCGGGAGTCCGCGGCCCGCCTCGCCGCCCAGGGCGGCAAAGATCTCGGAGAGCAACTGGATCAGTCGCTCGGCCGCGGGGGCAGGGGGATTGAAATGCCATGAGCCCAGGTCCCATTCCTCCAGGACCAATGAGCCACCCGGCCTGACCAACCGCCGGAATGAGCCCACCTGCTCACGGCCGCGTCCGAGCGGAGCGATCACGAACCGGGCATGGACGAGATCGAAAGATCGCGGCTCCAGCTTGCTCTCGAACAGATCATCGACGACCAGTTCAACGTTGGAGATTCCCTCTGCCTTCAGAAATGAGCGAGCGGCAGCGAGCAGGCTCGTCGTCTATGTCGGTGCCTACGACTTGGCCGGAAGGTCCGACCCACTCGCTGAGGATCCGAAGCCAGCCCAGGGCCCCACAGCCGAGGTCCAGGGCGTGTCGGCCGGATCCCTCGCCGATCTTCGAGAGGAGCTGCCGCCCAGCGGGCTCCCACACGCGCGACTGCAGCTGCAGGCGCTCCAACTCCGACGGCTGGTTGGCGAGCAGATAACTCTCCTGCGACATCCCCGCAGTATGGTCCCCTCCGGCCTGCGGGCGGCGCGCTCAGCACCTACCGCGAGCTTGGCATGCAGACCTGCGCGGTTCGAATCGATCAAGAATCGAGCGGCAGCAAGCCCTCGCGGTAGCGCGTGGGCCGCGGCGGCTCGAAGCGCCGGTACGCGACCCCACCGTCCTGGGTGTCCTCGGGCGAGCTCGCGTTGTAGCGCGCGGCGACCTCGTCGGAGCAGTAGTAGCCCCATGGGCCGTCCTTCTGGAACTGCCGGGACGACGCGCACAGGAGCACGCAGGGGCCGTCGCCGGCGCCGACGAAGGCATGCCGCGTCTCGGGCGGGCAATGCACGAAGTCCCACTGCTTCAGTCGGCGTTCCTGTCCCTCGACGACTAGGAGCGCCTCGCCCGAGAGGACGAGAAAGTCCTCCTGTTCGGTCTCCCAGTGGTAGGTGTCGGTCGGCTCCCCGGGGTTTACGACCCGGATCGCCATCCCGAGCATCGGGAAGAACGTCTCCGCCTCGTACTCGTCGTAACCGGTGAGCGGCACGCTGTGCCCCCGCCCGGGATTGTCGAACCAGCGCGCGTCGCGCGTACTCATCACGAACCAGCCGGTGCTCGCGGGCACGAGCCCGGCCTCGGTCTGCTTCAGCTCTGCCTCGGGGACCACGGTCAGTCTCCGCCCTCGAGCCGCGCTGCCAGCCGGTCCATGCCGCGCTCGCGGGCCGCCGCCGCCGCGCCGGCGCGGTCGAGCTCGCGGTCGCGCGGGAGCTTCACGTCGACGTCGCGCAGGGTCGCGATCTCCTTGAAGCGGAGCAGCTCGTCGCGCTGCGAGGTGAGGGCCGTACGCACGCGCGGCTTCGTCTCGCGCAGTGCACCCTCCAGGGCGGTCTCGAGTGAGCCGTGGCGCTTCAGCAGGTCCGCCGCTCCCTTCTCGCCGATGCCCTTCGCCCCGGGGATGCCGTCGGACGGGTCGCCGCGCAGGGCGATGAAGTCGGGAACGAGCTCGGGCGGGACGCCGTAGCGCCGCTTCACCTCCGCGGGATCGATCGCCTCGGCGCCGCGGCCGCCGGTGCGCACGTAGAGAATCGTGACGCGGTCGGTGGCGCACTGGAACATGTCGCGGTCGCCGGTCATCACGAGCACGCTGCCGCCCGCGTCCGCCTCGCGGCTGGCGTAGGAGCCGAGCAGGTCGTCCGCCTCGAGGTCTTCGCTCACGGCCACGGTCCAGCCGAAGGCGCCGAAGAAGTCGGGCGAGTCGGCGAACTGGGGCGAGAGGTCGTCGGGCACCTCCGGACGCTCGGCGTGGTAGCCGTCGAACAGCTCCAGCCGGTAGTCCGCCGCGTCGGGCCCGAAGCAGAGGACGACCGCGCGCGGCGAGTGCTCCTCGACCTCGCGCAGGATCAGGTTGGCGGTGCCGAGCAGAGCGTTGACGGGCCGCCCGTCCTTGCCGGTGATCGAGTCCGGCAGGGCGTAGAAGGCGCGGAACAGCATCGAGGGCGCGTCGACGACGAGTAGTGGTCCTGGCATGCCCGGCACGCTAGCCCGTCGGCGGCGTTTCCGGCCCCCCGCGCCGCGGGTAGCGGGATTGAGGTGCCCGAGCCGAACGACGCAACGCCGTTCCTACCCGAGCGCAGATCGCTCAAGGCGCTGCGCGAAGCGGCTGGGGACTGTCGCGGCTGCCACCTCTGGCGGGGCGCCACCCAGACGGTCTTCGGCGATGGCCGGAAGCGCTCGCGCGTCATGCTGGTGGGCGAGCAGCCGGGTGACAGGGAGGACCTCGCCGGTCGTCCGTTCGTCGGTCCCGCGAGCCGGGAGCTCGACCGGGCGCTGGCGGCGGCCGGCATCGAGCGCACCGAGGCCTACCTCACGAACGTCGTCAAGCACTTCAAGTTCGAGGAACGAGGCGGCCGCCGCATCCACCAGACTCCGAAGCGCTTCGAGGTGGAGGCCTGCCGGCCCTGGCTCGACGAGGAGCTCGAGGCCGTCCGCCCGGAGGCGCTCGTGCTTCTCGGCGCGACCGCTGCCAAGGCGCTGCTCGGCAGCTCCTTCCGAGTGACCCAGCACCGCGGAGAGCTGCTCGACTCCGAGCTCGCGGGCATCGTGACCGCCACTCTGCATCCCTCCTCGATCCTGCGTGGCCCGCCCGAGGACCGCGAGGCGGGTCGCGAGGCGCTCGCCGCGGATCTTCGCGTCGTGGCCCGGGCGCTCGATTAGTCCGGCGGCATCCGGCGGTCACATAGATCAACGAACCAGAGAGACCCGGAGGTACCGGAATGCTGTTGCAGAACAAGAACGCCGTCATCTACGGAGCGAGCGGCGGGATCGGGGGCGCCATGGCGCGCGCCTTCGCGGCCGACGGAGCCAGGGTGTTCCTGACGGGCCGCACCAGCGAGAAGCTCGACGCTCTCGCCGCGGAGATCGGCGACGCCGCGGAGGTCGCCACCTTCGATGCGACGGACAAGCGCGCGGTCGACGAGCACGCCGATGCGGTCGCCGCCCAGGGCGGGCTGCACGTCTCCGTCAACGTGATCGCGCACCCGACGAAGCACGGGACGCCGATGGTCGAGATGGACGTCGACGAGTTCCTCCAGCCGGTCGAGCAGGCAGTGCGGAGCAACTTCCTGACGACCGCGGCAGCCGCCCGGCACATGAAGAAGCAGGGCGACGGTGTGATCCTCTTCTTCGGCGGCCACGGCGACCCCGTGCGCGACTACTACCTGGGCGGCACCCAGGTCGCGTTCGAGGCGCTCGAGTCGATGCGCCGCCAGCTCTCCGCGGAGCTCGGCAAAGACGGCATTCGTGCCGTGACGCTCCGCAGCGGCGGCGTTCCGGACTCGGTGCCGGAATTCGACGGCCGGGACGCGATCGTCGAGGGCATCGTGGGCGAGACGATGCTTGGCCGCGCCGCGACCTACGACGACGTCGGCAACGCCGCGGTATTCGCCGCGTCGGACAAGGGCCGGATGATGACGGCGGCAACCGTCAACGTGAGCTGCGGCGCCCTGGTCGACTAGCCGGAGCTGCGCAGGGCGCGCGAGCGCTCCGCCACCGGCTGGAGGAAGTCTGGGAGCGGGCGGACGAGCCCACGGCCCGTCTCGCGCTCCCAGATCTGCTCCAGCTGCGCGAGGTGCTCGTCCATGACCTCGTCGATCAACTCGAAGTCGGCAGACCGGATCGCCGCGAGCGTGCGCTCATGGATCGAGATCACCCAGTCAGGCACGAGCGGCGCGTGGACCGCCATGTCACGCGCGATCTCGAGTTGGCGCAGCACGCTGCGCATCAGCTGCACGACGGTCGAGTTGCGCGTGGCGCGCGCCATCGCCAGGTGGAACTTGAGGTCGAGCTGCAGGAAGAGGTCCTCGTGGCGCAGGAAGTCGTCGTCGGCCGCGAGCTCGCGCTTGCGCTCGATGAGCGCGGCGAGCGCCGCGAAGTCGTCCTCGCTCGCATGGACGGCGGCGAGCTGCGCGACGCGCGGCTCGAGCAGGCGGCGCGCCTCCAGCACGCCGGCCACCTCGCTCACGCGAATCGCCTGCCGCGAGCGCACGAGCTCACGCGGGATCAACTCGCTGCTGACGAAGATGCCGCCCGACTGCCCGCGACGCACGTCGAGGACGCCGGCCTCGGCCAGCGTCCGGACGGCCTCGCGCAGGGTCGGACGGCTGATGCGCATCTGGGCGGCGAGCTCGCGCTCGGACGGGAGACGGTCGCCGATGTGCAGGTCGCCGGACTTGATCTTCTCCGCGATCTGCTCGACGGCCTCCTCGAACGTCCGCCGCGAGGAGACGGGTTCAAACGTGCGCTCCAAACCGGCCCCACTATAGGCCGGGGCGCCCGCCAGGAGCGGCGCCTTCATGCGCGCGCGGCTGCGATCCGCTCGAGCGCCTGCCGCTCGGCGACCTCGATCGGCGGAGCGCCCTCCACCTGCGCGGTCTCGATCGCGAGATCCAGCCGGTCCATCGCGCCGGCGATCAGCTCGGTCTCGCTGGGTCCGTGCTCGCCGTACCACTCGAGCGACACGTGGATCAAGCCGCCGCAGTTGGCGAGGAAGTCGGGCACGAAGAGGATGTCGCGCTCGTTCAGGATGCGCGCCGTGGCGCGCGTGACGAGCGGGTTGTTGGCGGCGCCCGCGACCACGCGGCAGTCGAGCGAGCGCGCGATGGGCTCGTCGATCATCCCGCCGGCGGCGCAGGGTGCGAGCACGTCGAGCGGCGCCGCCATCACCTCCTCTGCCGAGCCGGCGAGCTGCCCTCCGTACTCCGCCAGGAAGCGCTCGGCACGGAGCGAATCGAGGTCGTAGGCGAGGATCTGCGCGCCTGCCGCGCTCAGCTTGGCTGCGAGCACCGAGCCGACCTTGCCGAGTCCGACGACGCCGATGCGGCGGCCGTCGAGGTCCGCCGAGCCGGTGGCCGACAGAAGGCCGCGCAGGAGCGCCTGGAAAACAGTCTCTGCGGTGACGGGGGAGGGGTCGCCGCCGCCGCCGTTCTCGACCGAGCGGCCGACGGCGAAGCGCGTGAACTGCGACATGAAGTCCATGTCGGCGCAAGTCGTGCCGATGTCCTCGGCCGTGACGTAGGCGCCCTTCAGGCCGTCGATGACGTGCGCCGCGCCCTCGAGCCGTGCCTGGCGGAGCTCGTCGTCGCCGTCGTCGATCATGACCGCCTTGCCGCCACCCAGGTCGAGGCCGGCCGCCGACGCCTTCAGGGTCATCGTGCGCGACAGGCGCATCACGTCGTCGAGCGCCTCCCTGAGCCCGCCGGCGTAGCTCTTCAGGCGCATCCCGCCGAGCGACGGGCCGAGCACGGTCGAGTGGACGGCGACGATCAGCCGCAGCCCGGTGTCCGCGTCCTGGCGGATGACGATCTGCTCGTGATCATCCTCCGCGAGCGAGATGTTCGGGCGCTTTGCGGCCTGGGTAGCAATGGTCATGTAGATTGACCTTATACCGGGTCCACGTTTCCTTCAACCTGCGAATCGTCAAGCATAGAGCCAGATATGGACGGAATGGGTCCGGTGAATCGTTGCGTTCCGTGTACCGCTATTGGTAAGGTGACTTTCCCAAACCCGGGTGGGACAGGAGGATGGAGAGCCGCGTGACCCCCACAGCAGTGCGCCAGCGTTCCAGGGCCGCCCACCACGGCGCCCGCCGCGACAGCCGCCGCCGCTCCGGCGCCGACCTGCGCGAGGGCGTGCGCCACGACGTCTCC
Source organism: uncultured Thermoleophilaceae bacterium (assembly GCA_963814095.1). GTDB lineage: Bacteria > Actinomycetota > Thermoleophilia > Solirubrobacterales > Thermoleophilaceae > JACVRW01. The sequence goes on from CAWFBT010000011.1 coordinate 113,295, forward strand.
CTCGACGACAAGTACGTCCTCGAGGAGGGCCGCATCCTGCTCACGGGCGTCCAGGGCCTCGTCCGCCTGCCGCTCGACCAGCACCGTGCCGACCGTCGCCGCGGTCTCAGCACCGCGACGATGATCTCCGGCTACCAGGGCTCGCCGCTCGGCGGTCTCGACCAGGAGATCGCCCGCAACAGGAAGCTTGCCGAGGAGCACCATGTGCGTCACGTACCCGGGCTCAACGAGGAGCTCGGCGCGACCTCGGCCTGGGGCAGCCAACTCGCGTCGGACCTCCCCGGCGCGCGCTACGACGGTGTGCTCGCGATGTGGTACGGCAAGGCGCCGGGGCTCGATCGCGCCGCCGACTCGCTGCGCCACGGCAACTTCGTGGGCGTCTCCCGTACGGGTGGCGCGCTCGCGGTGGTGGGCGACGATCCAAGCTGCAAGTCCTCGACGATCCCCAGCGCCTCAGAGCCGATGTTCGCGAGCCTGCACATGCCGGTCTTCTTCCCGGGCAGCGTGCAGGAGGTGCTCGACCTCGGGATGCACGCGCTCGCCTGTTCGCGCGCCTCCGGGCTCTGGGCCGGATTCAAGGTCGTCACGAACGTGGCGGACGCCCTGAGCACCGCGGTCGTGGCGCCGGAGCGGATCGAGCCGGTCACACCGACGGTCATGTGGGAGGGCAAGCCCTACGAGCACGTCCCGAACGCCAACCTGCTCGCGCCGGCCTCGGTCGAGATGGAGCGCACGCTGCTGGGCCCGCGCACCGAGCTCGCGCTCGCCTATGCGCGCGAGAACGGGGTCAACCGAATCGAGGGCGCCCGTCAGGCGTGGCTTGGCATAGTCGCGCCCGGCAAGAGCTACTTCGACCTCGCGCACGCGCTGCGTGGCCTCGGGCTCGAGGGTCCGGCGCTCGAGCGCGCCGGCATCCGGATCCTGAAGCTCGGCATGGTGTCGCCGCTGGAGCCGCAGATCGCGCGTGAGTTCGCGAGCCGGCCTCGACGAGATCGTCGTCGCCGAGGAGAAGGGCCCGTTCGTCGAGACGCTCCTCAAGGAGGCGCTCTACGGGATGGCGGACGCGCCGCGCATCCTCGGCAAGCGCGACGAGCAGGGCGCCCCGCTGCTGCCCGCGGAGCTCGACCTCGACGCCGACCTGATCGCTCAGGCCGTCGCCGCCCGGCTCGAGCGCCGCGGTCTCGCGATCGACTCGGTCGAGGGCCGGCTGCGCAAGCTCGCCGAGATCCACGGCCGCCGGCCCGAGCTGCCGATGGCCCAGCGCTCGCCGTTCTTCTGCTCGGGCTGCCCGCACAACTCGTCGCTCAAGGCGCCCGAGGGCACGCTCGTCGGCGGCGGCATCGGCTGCCACACGATGGTGCTGCTGAACCCCGAGGGCAAGGGTGAGGTCACCGGCATCACGCAGATGGGAGGCGAGGGCGCGCAGTGGATCGGCCAGGCGCCGTTCACGGACGACCGCCACCTTGTCCAGAACCTCGGCGACGGGACCTTCCACCACTCGGGCTCGCTCGCGGTCCGCGCGGCAGTCGCCGCCGGCGTGAACATCACCTACAAGATCCTCTACAACGAGCATGTCGCGATGACGGGCGGCCAGGCGATCGAGGGCCAGCTGAGCGTCCCCGATCTCACGCGCTGGCTCGAGCTCGAGGGCGTCCGGCGCATCATCGTCACGGCCGAGGACACGAGCCGCTACCGCGGCGTCAAGCTGGCCGGCATCGCCGAGGTGCGCGACCGCAAGCAGCTGCTCCCGAGCCAGCAGGAGCTGGCCGAGGTCGACGGCGTGACGGTCCTCATCCACGACCAGGAGTGCGCAGCGGAGCTGCGCCGCTCGCGCAAGCGCGGCAAGGCGCCCGAGCCCGCCGAGCGCGTCTGGATCAACGAGCGCGTCTGCGAGGGCTGTGGCGACTGCGGCGAGAAGTCGAGCTGCCTGTCGGTGATCCCGGTCGAGACCGAGTTCGGGCGCAAGACGGAGATCCACCAGGCCTCCTGCAACAAGGACTTCTCCTGCCTCGAGGGGGACTGCCCCTCTTTCCTCACCGTGGTGCCGGCTGAGAAGGCGAAGCACAGTACGCCGGCCCTCCCCGTCGAGCTGCCCGCGCCCGAGCCGCGCGTCAGCGCCGCCGACTTCGGCGTGCGCATGATGGGCATCGGCGGGACGGGCGTCGTGACCGTGAATCAGGTGCTCGGCATGGCCGCCTTGATCGACGGCCTGCACGTGTCGGGCCTCGATCAGACCGGCCTGTCGCAGAAGGGCGGTCCGGTGACCTCCGATCTGCGCATCATGAGCGAGCCGCTCGCCTCGGCCAGCAAGATGCCGGCCGGCTCGGTCGACCTCTACCTCGGCTTCGACCTGCTCGGCGCGGCCAGCGAGAAGAACCTCGTTACGGCCGATCGCGAGCGCACCGTCGCCGTCGTCTCGACCAGCGCCGTGCCGACCGGGCGGATGGTCGTGGACGTGAACGAGCGCTTCCCGGAGCTCGCGGGCCAGCTCGACACGATCGACGCGGCCACGCGCCGCGAGGACAACCTCTACCTCGACGCCCAGCGCCTCTCGGAGCGCCTCTTCGGCGACCACATGATGACCAACACGCTGGCTCTCGGCGCCGCCTTCCAGCACGGGCTGGTGCCGGTGTCGCGCGAGGCGCTCGAGGAGGCGATCCGCCTGAACGGCGCGGCGGTCGAGAAGAACCTCGCCGCCTTCGCCTGGGGCCGCGCGGTCGTGGCCGCCCCCGACGCCGTCGAGGCCGCCACGCGCGATCCCGAGACGGTCGTGCCGGTGCGTGAGCTGAGCGAGCGCGAGCGCGAGCTCGTCGCGCTGGCCGTGGACGGCGACGACGGTGAGCTCCGCCGCCTCGTCGAGACGCGCGTGTCCGAGCTCGTCGCCTATCAGGACGAGGCCTACGCCGAGCGCTACGCCCAACTCGTGCGGCGCGCGCATGTGACCGAGCAGGAGCGGACGCCCGGGCACAGCGAGCTGACCGAGGCTGTGGCGCGCCAGCTCTTCAAGCTGATGGCGTACAAGGACGAGTACGAGGTGGCGCGCCTCCACCTCGACGCGGTCGAGCAGGCGAAGCTGCAGGCCGAGTTCGGCGAGGGCGCCAAGGTCTACTTCATGTTGCACCCGCCGATGCTGCGGGCCATGGGCCTCGAGCGCAAGCTCAAGCTCGGCTCGTGGTTCGTGCCGGCGTTCAAGCGCCTGTACGCGATGCGGCGGCTGCGCGGCACCCGCTTCGACCCGTTCGGCAAGGCGGAGGTGCGCCGGGTCGAGCGCGAGCTCGTCGATGAGTACGAGGCGCTGGTCGGCGAGGCGCTCACGCTGCTGACGCCCGACACGCACGACACGGCCGTCGAGCTGCTCGAGCTGCCGGACCTGATCCGCGGCTACGAGGAGATCAAGCTGCGCGGCGTCGTCATGTTCCGCAAGCGCGCCGAGGGCATCCTCAAGCGGCTGCGCGCCGGCAAGCCGGCGCCGCAGGTCCTGTCGCTCGATCGGTAACAACCGGGTCACATCTCGGGCGCGGGGCGCCCCATAGGGTCGCCCAATGACGAAGCGACTGGTCCTCGCCCTGCTCACCTGCGCGTCCCTGCTCGCCACGGTCACGGCTATCGACGTGGCGCCCTAGAACGCGCCTTTCTCGCAACCGTCACGCTGCGTTAACACCTGGAGGTCCGTGCCCGGGAAGGCTCCTGCGCGTTCGATTCCCAGACGCGAGGTGCACCCTTGTTCTCCAAGACGACGCTCGCGATCGTCTCGATAGCCGCCCTCACCGTCGCCGGCACGGCCTCCGCCGTGGTGGCCGGTGGCTCAGGCGGCCGAGACAACTCGCGACAGATCATCAAGCAGATCGACCCCAAGAAGCCGAAGAACGTGATCCTCATCATCGGTGACGGCACCGGTGACAGCGAGCTCACGATCGGCCGCTACTACCTGAACGGCGCCGAGGGCGCGCCGATGGCCTACGAGACGCTGCCGTTCGCAGGCTCGCTCCACACCTGGAATCTGAAGTACGGACCGGGCCCGGACTACGCCCCCAACTACGTTCCTGACTCCGCTCCGACCGCCACGGCGTGGTCCACCGGCAAGAAGACGACCGACGCCCGGCTCTCGCAGGGACCGAGCGAGGCCGAGACCGTGCCCGGCTCGAGCGAGGGCTTCGACACGACCTTCGAGATCATGAAGGAGCGCGGCAAGGCGATCGGCAACGTCACGACGTCCGAGTTGACGGACGCAACTCCGGGGGCACCCTCGTCGCACATCTCGCGGCGTGCCTGCCAGGGTCCCGCCGATGCCCGCACCCTCTGCCCGGAGGAGACCAAGGACGCAGGCGGCCTCGGCTC
>CAWFBT010000012.1:0-69110 GCA_963814095.1 uncultured Thermoleophilaceae bacterium
CGGCGCATGCGACCAGACGAGCTCGGCGAGCGACTCCCCCTGGCCATGCATGGCCGCGGCTGCCGTGGCGTTCTGGACCGCCGCCTCGATCTTGCCCCGGTGACGGACGATGCCGGCGTCCTTGAGGAGACGGTTGACATCACGCTTGCCGAAGCGCGCGACGGTCTCGATGTCGAAGTCGGCGAACGCCGCGCGGAAGTTCTCGCGCTTGCGCAGGATCGTGAGCCAGGAGAGGCCCGACTGGAAGCCCTCGAGCACCATGCGCTCGTAGAGGCCGCGCTCGTCCGTGACGGGCCGCCCCCACTCTTCGTCGTGATAGCTGACGTAGTCGGGGCTCGACGCGCCCCACGAGCAGCGGCGGCGGCCGTCGGGTCCGCGCGACAGGGAGGGCATCGCGAGGACGCTATACGCTCGCCCCCGTGCCGAGGATCGCTGGTGAGGCCGTCGCCGCCAGGCGACCTATGCCGTGGCGCTCGCTCAGCGGATCCGACACCGCGCGGGCCGCGGCGATGGCCATCGCGCAGACCGCCGCCAACGCGGTGGCGCTCGTCTTCACGGTCATCTTCGCGCGCGTCCTCGGGGCGGACGGCTACGGCTCGCTCGCAGTCCTGATCTCGGCGTTCATCATCCTCATGGTGCCGGGGTCGGCGCTGCAGGTCGCGGTGTCGCGCGAGCTGTCGACGGGCCGCGCGCGCGGCGACGCCGGCGTGGGCTCGGCCGTCCGGCGCTGGCTGACGCGACTCGCCCTGCTCGGGGTCGGCGTCGCGCTGGTCGCTGCCGTGTCGCGGGAGGCGCTCGCTGCGCTGCTCAACGTCGACCAGGCATGGGGAGCGGCGTCGGTACCGGTTGCCGCGGTGATCTGGGCGATGGTCTGCGTCGTCCGCGGAGCGCTGCTCGGCTTCGAGGCCTATGGCGTGGTTGGCGGCAGCATCGTCGCCGAGTCCGTCGCGCGCGTCGTGTTCGCACTGGTGCTGGTGGGCGCAGGCCTCGACGTGACCGGCGCATTCGTCGGCCACGCCGTGGCGCTTGCAGCGGTGGGTGCCGCGCTCACGGTTCCGCTCGGCCGCCGCCTGCCGCATGCGGGCGCCGCACTGGTGACCGACAAGCTGCGCGAGCTGCTCGCGGGCGCGCGCGTCCCGGTGGCCGCACTGATCCTGCTGTTCGGGCTTCAGGAGCTGCACGTGATCGTCGTGAAGCACGAGGTGCCCGGCGACGCGGCCGGCTCGTACGCCGTGGCCGCCGTGGCGGCGAAGGCGATCGTATGGGTGGCCGTAGGCCTTGGCCTCTACCTCCTGCCCGAGACGGCGCGCCGCTCCGCGGCCGGCGTGGACGCACGCCCGATACTGGCGCGCACGCTCGGGCTGATCGCGATCTGCTCGGTGCCGGCGCTGGTGATCTTCGCCGCGCTGGGCCGGCCGCTGCTCGAGGTCGTCTTCGGCGAGGACCTGGCCGAGTCGAGCAGTGCGCTCCCATGGCTCGGCCTCGCCATGGCGTTCCTCGCGTGCTCCTATCTGTGCGTCCAGTTCCTGCTCGGCCTGCGTCGCGCCGGCTTCATCGCGGTCCTGGCAGTGGGCGTGGTGGCAGAGGTCATCCTGCTCGCCCAGGTCGGCGACGACCTCGAGCTGGTGGCGATGGTGCTCGCTGCCCTGCAGCTGTGCTGCGCGGTCGTGCTCGTGCTGCTCGCCTTCAGCGCCGGGCGCAGCGCGCGTTAGCGGGTCGGCACGCCCCAGGCGCGCCGGGTGCCGGGCATGCGGCTGCGGGTCACCACACGACGCTCGCCGTCATTCTCATCAGCACTCGCCATCCCCTGCGCCATCGCGAGCTCGGTCTCACGACGCATCGCGCGATCGAAGGTCGCCGGGTCGAAGCGGGTGGCGTTGGCGACGCAGCGCTCCGGGTCCACCGCGTCGGGATCGAAAGAGCGCACGGCCTCGGCGAGCTCGGTCACGCCACCCGACCAGAAGCATCCGGTCACCCCGTCTACGACCGTCTCGAGCGCGCCGCCGCCGTGACGCGCGATCACCGGGCGCCCGGCCGCCTGTGCCTCGACCGCCGCGATACCGAACTCCTCCACGCCCGTCTGAAGAAAGGCGCGGCAGCCGACCATCAGCCGCGCCGCCTCGCGGTCGCTCACGCGTCCGGCGAACGCCACCGTCGGCCCAGCGAGCCTGCGCAGGCGCTTGAGGTCGGGGCCGTCGCCCGCGACCACGAGCGGCAAGCCGAGCCGGTTGAAGGTGTCCACCGCGGTGTCGATCCGCTTGTGCGAGATGAGCTCGGAGAGGATGAAGTAATAGTCGCCGGGCGTCCCGGGGCTGAAGCGGTCGAGCTCCACCGGCGGGTAGACAATCGTCGAGCTACGCCCGAAGTAGCCCTTGATGCGCGCCTGGGTGGCGCGTGAGTTCGTGACGTAGCGGTCGACGCGCTGCGCCGCGATCCAGTCCCACTCGCGCCAGCGCCTGAAGAAGCTGCGGAGCACCGCGCGCGTCAGCGGGTCGCGGCGCTCGCCGAGCGCCCGGTGACGCTCGTTCCACGCGTAGCGGAAGGGGTTGTGGCAGTAGGAGAGGTGGACGGTGTTCTGCTCGTGCAGCACCGCGTGCGCCCACGCGCTCGAACTCGACACGACGAGGTCGTAACCCGACAGGTCGAACGACTCGACAGCGGCGGGATAGAACGGCAGCAGTGCCCGGAATGTGCGCCGCGACGGGCGCAGCTTCTGCAGGAACGAGGTGCGCACGTTGCGGCCGGCAAACCGTCCCTCCGTGCCCTCTTCGTCGTAGACGCAGGTGAACACGTCCGCGTCGGGCCAGAGCTCGCACATGTTCAGGAACACGCGATCGGCCCCGCGCAGGCTCACCAAGAAGTCGTGCACCAAGGCGACCCGCTTCGCGGGCTTAGCGATCCCCACCTGCGCCTCCATCAACGACGGCAGTGTACGTCGAGCGTGGATGTTTACGCTCAGGCCGTGCGTGTGAGAGTCTCGATGGCGCTGGTCGCGGTCCTCGTGCTCGCCTGGCTCGTCGTCCTGCTGCGCAACTACGAGGTCGGCCGCGATGGGCTCGTCAATCGCGATCCTGAGCAGGTCGAGAGCGCCCGGCTACTGGATCCGAACAGGAGCTGGAAGCTGACCCTGGCGAGCGTGTACCTACTGGGCGGCGACAGCCCCCGGGCAGCCGCCGAAGCCGAGCGGCTCGTCGCTTCTGAGCCCGAGAACGCCGTGGCGTGGTCGCTGTTGCGTGCGGCGACGAGGGAGACAGAGCCGGCCCGGTCGGCCCAGGCCGCTGCGGAGCTCAGGAAGCTGAACCCGCTAGGGCAGGGCTAGGGAGCTCCGCGGGCGTCTCTTCCGCCGCCGCGACGAGCGCGCCCGCGGCGATCAGGGCCGGCAGCGCAACCGCGGGGATCTGCCAATCCCAGTCGATGCTCGCGTGCAGCAGGAACACCGTCGCCGCCGCTGTCAACCCCGGCGCGAGCGGAGCCCCGGCGCGCAGCGCACGTCGGCTCGAGACCGCCACGCCTCCGACCAGCAGGCCGAACCCGACCAGCCCGACGAGGCCCAGCTCGATCAGCATCTCGAGTGGCAGCGAGTGGACCTCGAGCGAGCCCTCCTCGACCGGGCGCTCACGCAGCCACTCGACTCGGAAGGCACCCGCTCCCAGGCCTCTCAGCGGTGCATCCGTCCAGGCATCGAGGCCGACTCGCCAGTAGTCGTACCTGCTCGAGTCGATTGACGTCAGCCGCGCGGCACCCCGTCGCGCGTCCTGCTCTGCGCTACCGCGCTCGGCGATACCGCCCGCCACGAGCGCGAGCATGCAGAGGGCGGCGACCGCGGCCGCCAGTGCGGGCAGGCGCCGAGCGCTGCCCAGGCGAACCGAGGTGTCGCGGCCGCTGTGCTGGCGCCAGGCCTGCAGCGCACCCGCGGCGGCCATGACGAGAAGCAGGAGCACGAGCAGCACCGCCCCCTGGTCCGAGCGCGCATCGGGGCCGCCATCGAGCGAGGCCACGGCCGGGAAGAGGGCAGCGCAGACCGAGATCACCAGGCCGCTCGCGAACGCCGAGCCGGCGGCCCACAGTTGCGCGCGCGTTGGCGCTGCCGCCAGGAGCACCAAGAGTCCGACGATCGCTGCCGCGATCGCGCCGCGCGAGTAGGTGAGGTAGACGCCGAGGCCGAGCAGTGGAGCGGCGGCCGCGGCCGTCGCCCGCAGCGCCACCGGGCGGGCGCTGTCGCCGGCGAGCCGCGCGGCCAGCACGAGCCCGAAGGCGGCGAGCGTGCCCTCCGCGTTCCAGTAGGTGATCGGCTGTTCCAGACGGCCGAATGCCTTCCTCGACGCGGCGAGCTCGATCAGCTCGGGAAGCAGCCGGCCGGCCAGCGCGTAGCCGATCACGACCGTCGCGCCCAGGGCGAGCACAGGTTCCACCCAGCGTGCGGCGTGCCGTTCGGCGAGGAGCGCCGCCGCGGCGATCAGCGCACCGAGGTAGAGCAACAGGCGCACGAACGAGTCGGTCGCCGGATCGGAGAGGGGCGCCCAGACGATCGAGACTCCGGTCCAGATGGCGATCACGGCGAGCCCCACAACCGTCAGGCGACCAGCGAGTGACCGTGGAAACGGACGCGAGCTCGCGATCACCGAGACCAACACCACCAGCCAGACGACGATGGCGGCGATCAGTCGTGGCTTGTCGAAGTAGCCCCCCGAGTGGAAGGCGAGCACGGTCGGGGTGATGAGGAGCACCGCCGCCGCGATGAGCCGGACGGCGCCTGGCATGGCGGGGGAGCGTACCGGCCTGCTCCTCGGTCGCGTTAAGGTGCCTGCCGCGATGGCCCGCCTGCAGCGTGATCCGGCCGCCGCGACACGCGAGGCCGTCTGGCGTGACATCCGTGCGCGCCACCCGCGGCTGCGCGAGGCAATCGTCGCGGACGCGCGCGTGACCGCCCGCTACCGGGGCGAGCGCTACGAGTTCGCCGGGCCGCTCGACACCGCGCTCCAGATCGCTACGGCTGGCCTGGGTGAGCGACGCCTTCCTCGCCCAGGCGCTCTATCGCGCTGAAGGCGCGGCTGCAGGCGCTCGGCGTGCCGGTGCTGCCGCGGCTGGCGCACCGGTTCGCGATGGCGCTCGCGCAGATATCGATCGGCGACCCGGTGGTCGTGGCTCCGGGCGTGTACATCGTCCACGGGCAGGTGGTCGCGGACGGGCTCGTCGAGATCGAGTCCGGGAGTCGCGCTCTTCCCATGGGTGACGCTCGGGCTGCGCGCCGGCGAGGTCCAGGGGCCCACGATCGAGCGCGGCGCAAGTATCGGAACCGGCGCCAAGGTGATCGGCGCCGGTGCGAGTCGGAGCCGAGGCGCAAGGTCGGCGCGAACGCGGTCGTGGTCAGCGATGTGCCGCCTGGCGCGACGGTCGTCGGAGCGCCCGCGCGGCCCGTCGAACGCCCTCCGCGACACCCGGCTGAGCTCCGCGCCGGCCCGCGAAGCCGCTGATACAGTGCCGCGCCATGAGGCTGTTCAGGCGGAACAAGGGACGGCAGAACGAGGATGCGGGCGGCGGCACGGCGGTCGTGGAGCGGCCGGCGTTGGACGCGCCCGACGGACGTCGACGACGACTTCCCAGGCAGCACCGAGGAGCTGTTCGCGGAGATCGAGCGGCTGACCGAGGCCAGACCCGCGCGGCCCGTAGCCGGGAGACCGAGCGCGAGCTCGTCCGTCTGCGCCACCTGGCCGGCGTCCGTACCGCTGATCGAGAGCGGGAGACGCCCGAGCACCCCGAGCCGGCCTTCGACGCGCTGCCCGAGGCAGACGTGCTGCCGGAGATCCGCGCCGAGGACGTCACGCCCGAGCTCCTGCGGGCGGGCATCCTGCGCGACGGCTGCCTGCTCGTCCGCGGCCTCGTCGATCGCGACTCGGCCGTGCGCGTTCGCCGAGCAGATCGACCGCGCCTTCGCCGAGCGCTCGAAGCTCGACGATGGCGGCAAAGCCGCCGAGGGCTACTACGAGGAGTTCGACGCCCAGGACCCGTTCAAGATCGCGGAGGGCGCGCGCCTCTGGGTGCGCGAGGGCGGCGGCCTGCTGGCGCCCTGACACGCCGATGCTGACCTTCGAGATGTTCGAGATGTTCAGCTCGGCCGGGCTGCCGAAGCTGGTGGGCGACTACCTCGGCGAGCGCGCCGCTGATCTCGCTGCAGAAGACGACGCTGCGCAAGGCCGAGCCGCAGGTGCCGCGGCGCCTGGCACCAGGACGGCGCGTTCATGGGCGACGTGCGCGCGCTCAACCTGTGGCTCTCGCTGTCGCGCTGCGGCGACGAGTCACCGGGCCTCGACATCGTGCCCCGCCGCCTCGATCACATCGTCGCGACCGCCACCGACGAGGCCGTGCTCGACTACCAGGTGTCGCAGGCGAAGGCCGAGGAGGCCGCCGGCGACAAGCCGATCGTGCGGCCGATCTTCGAGCCGGGCGACGCGCTCTTCTTCGACGAGCTGTTCCTGCACCAGACGGGCTCCGATCCGTCGATGCCGAAGCCCCGCTTCGCGATCGAGAGCTGGTTCTTCGGGGGCTCGGCGTTCCCGGGCGAGTACGGGCCGCTCGCCGTCTAGCGGCGGCTGGGGCGAGCCCCCACGCCGGCGAGCCGGTCCTCGACCCGGGGACACCCCGGACCATCCGCTGGCACCCTGGTTCGCGCCACTGGCCGCGAGCGGCACCGCACGCGCTACGAGAACGCCCGCCCCGCCGGGCCGCGCCGCGGCGCCGTCCTCACCATCGTGCAAAACGAGTCTGTCTTCCTGCCGATCTGGCTCCGCTACTACTCGCGCTTCTTCGCCGCCGACGGACATTTACGTGCTCGACCACGAGCTCGACCGACGGGTCGACGGAGGCGGCGGCTTCGTGCGCATCCCGGTCTCCCTGCGACCGTCGACAACACCTGGATGGTCCGACGATCGAGGCGCATCAGCGACGGCTGCTGGAGCGCTACGACGTCGTCCTCGTTGTCGACGTCGACGAGATCGTCGCGCCGTAACCCGAGTGGGGGGACGCTCGCCGACTACCTCGACGGTTCGACGAGGAGTGGGTGAACTGCCTCGGCTACGAGGTCGATCCATGTCACGCCGGAGGAGCCGCCGTACAGGCCGGAGCTGCCGGTGCTCCACCAGCGCGGGCACTGGTTCTTCAACGACGTCTACGACAAGGCCGGCGCTCGCCACGGTCCCCTGAGCTGGCGGCCGGGTTTCCACGGCCGCGCCGACTACCAGTTCAACCTCGACCCCGACCTGCGCCTGATCCATCTGCATCGCATGGACTACGAGATCTGCAAGGCGCGCCATCGACGCGGACAGAACGGCCCTGGAACCCGCGGGACATCGCCGAGGGCTGGGGGTGCACAACCGGATCGTCGAGGATGAGGAGTTCGACCGCTGGTTTGCGAGGACCGAACGTGACGGCGTGAAGCTCGAGCTCGAGGAGATGCGTCGTGGCGGGGCTTGGTGTGACCCTTCCGGCGCGGCTGCGCGCTTCGCTCGAGGGACTGCTTCCCCCGGGATGGCGGGCCGGCCGAGCACTGGCAGCGCATCCGCCTAACGAGTCCGTGGACGCGTACCTCGAGGGCTCGGCCCGGAGCGACTCAGCGCGGCCGAGATCAGTGGCAGCTTCCACGCGGAGCGCCCTGGAAGCAGTACGAGAGCCTCGACTACCCGGAGTTCGACCTGTGCGCCCCGCTCGAGAGCCACGCGACCTACGACGTGGTCATCTGCGAGCAGGTGCTCGAGCACGTCACGGATCCCTGGGTCGCCGCCGAGAACCTGCGCGGGCTGTGCGCGCCAGGCGGGCACGTGATCGTCTCGACGCCGTTCCTCGTGCGGGTCCACGAGCTGCCGGCCTACGGGATGCCCGATCTCTGGCGCTTCACCCCGCGCGGCCTGCGGGCTCTGCTCGAGCGCGCGGGCCTCGAGGTCGAGAGCGTCGAGTCCTGGGGCAACCGCGACTGCGTCGCGTGCAACTTCGACCACTGGCCCGCCTACCGGCGCTGGCACTCGCTTCGCAACGAGCCGGACCTTCCGCTGCAGGTCTGGGCCTTCGCCCGCAACCCGCGCTGATCAGGCAGCGCGCGTCTCGAGCTCAACCACGACGAAGCCGTCGCTGCGCGCCACGGGCCGCAGCGGAAGCGGCGGTCGATCTCGCGCAGCGCGTAGAGCTCGAGCGGCGCGGTGGGCGCGCCCGGGGCGAGCGCCTCGAGCAGCTTGCTGTTCGGGTCCGCCCGGACGGCGGCGGCCGAGCAGCGCGGCGTCGTCGAGCAGCAGCCGGTCGCCGTCCTCGAGCTGTTCGCTGCCGCCCGCCGCAGGCCGGGCAGCGCTCGGCCTCGGGACGAAGCCGTCCTCGATCGGATCGGCGAGCGGCAGCCGGTTGCTGCGGCCGCTGCGCATCAGCACCTCGGTGATCATGTTCGGCTGGACCAGCACGACGCTGCGCCGCTCGCCCGGCAGGTGGCGAGCGAGCATCCGCTCTCCGGCCGGGGGCTGGGGTTGATCGGCGGGAAGTCCCAGAGCCGCTCGAGCGCGGCCCTGAGCCCGCGGCCTCCCGGCGGCGCGTGAGCCAGCGCAGAGCGCTCGAACCGGGGCCGATCGACGGCCAGGCCACCGCCACGAGCAGCGCCGTGACCGCGAACGCGAAGGCGATGGTGCCCGTGAGCAGTGCCCTCGGCAGGAAGTCGCGGCTCCGCAGGAGGAGCCCGACCCAGATCGTGCGAGTGAGCAGCGATGGAAGGCAGACGTAGGCGAGCACGTGCGGCGCCGAGCGGTCGACGAAGTAGTAGAAGAGCACGATCCCGTAGGCGCTCGGCCGCTCGAGCGCTAGCGCGGTGGCGGGTTCGCGGCGGGCGAGCTCAGGGCGCTCACGCACGAGCAGCACCACGGCGGCGGCGGCGATCAGATAGCCGCCGGCGACTGCCAGGGCTGGCGAGAAGCGGGCGAAGTCGTACGTGAGGTCGCCGAGGTCACCGGCGAAGAACGCGTGTAGGAACGCGACGTAACGGCCCCAGTCCGGCAGCTCACCCGACGCCGCAAGCGTCCCCAGCGCGAGCACGGCATGTGCGCCGGCGCAGGCGCGAGGATCGCGCCCAGAAGCCAGCGCTTCAGGCGCCCCGTTCTCTGTCTCCGGCGCCGTCATGACCACTTCGGCACCAACGACCGCGGCGAGTGTGGCGCTCGTCATCGCGAAAGCCTCGAGCGACCAGATCGACGACAGCCCGAAGACCGCGAGCGCCCCGAGGTGCGCGTAGGTCCGCGCCCTCGGGAAGCGGGCACCGGCGACCACCGCGAGGATGACCAACAGCGGCAGTCCGAAGCGCAGCGGGCCCTCCTGTGGAAGCGCTCCGACCGGGTACTCACGGGCGTAGACGAGCACGGCCACCCCGAGCGCGATCGCGAAGGACGCGAGCAGGCGCGAAACCCCCGCCATCCGCATCAGCGCGAAGCCGCCCGCGAAGCTGAGCGCGGTCAGCAAGCCGTCGAGCAGACCGAGGGTGCCGTAGCCGATCGGAACAAGCCGAACCAGCCGGCCAGGAACCAGATCGACGCCACGCCGTACTGCGACGCGGTCTCGACGAGCACGGCGTCGCCGCCGAGCACCTGGTTCGCGGGGCCGAGTAGGAAGTCGTGGTGGAACTGGACGACGCCGTGGATGTAGCGCTCCAGAGCCGTCACGTACGGCGCATCCGGGGCGATCACGACCAGGTCCAGGTACGGCCAGTAGCAGGAGCGCGATCACGAGCCCGTCGACGGCCGCACCCCATCGGCCCGGACAGCGTCCGGACGCCGGAGCCGAAGGACCGCGATCACGAGCGGCGGCACGACGAGCATCCCACCAGAAGCGGCACGAAGGGGATCGCGTCCCGCCGCGTAACCGCGACGAGGCACAGGAAGACGCCCAGCGCGAGGACCGTCCAGAGCACCGCGCCGGCGCGTGCAACCCCAGCAGGGCCAACCAGGGGCGCTCGAGCGCGCGCGAGCGATCAGGCTGGCGGCGAGCAGCCACCAAGCGAGCGCGACCGCGAGCAACGGACCGGAGACGCTCTCGAGACCGACCTCGGCCGACAGCCTGACCGCGAGCAGCCCGAGATCAGCGCAGCCGCCAGCAGCCCGGCGAGCGCGGACAGCGCGGAACCGTTTGGGCCGCGCTCGACCGCTCGGGCGAGCCGCGGCCCGAAGACGAGCGCCCCCGGCAGGATCACCACGAACGTCAGCACGTAGACGGCGCTCTCCGCGTCTTGGCGCTGGCTCGTCCCTAGCCCCTCGATCGGCTCCGGATGGACGACAGCATGATCACGGCGAGGACCAGGGCCGCGGCCCCGATCGCGAGCGCCAGTGTGAGCGCGAGCATGCGGCCCGAGGGCTCGAGGCCGGCGGCAACGGGCGCGCGGGCGCCGGTCCAGGTGCACGCTGGGCAAGCAGACCGCGCAGCTTAAACCCCCCCTCGTCTCCTGATCTACAGTGCCGCTCCCATGAGCCACCGGCGAGACGCCGGGACCGCGGTCCCGCACGCGGCGGCAGGCGGCCGGCCGCGCCAGCTGCGCCTGGTGCGGGGCGCCGCTCTGCGCGGGCACGCCGCAGCTCGTCGGCCGGACGCGATGCCGGGAGTGTGGAGCCGCCACGACCGATCCGTGGCCGACCGCAGGAAGAGCTCGAGCGCGCGTACGCCCGCTACCGGCCGGAATCGGGCCGCTTCTCGGTCGTCGGTCGACGCGCTCCTGCGACGTACGCGAGGCCAGCTAGCGTCGCGGGTCGACCGGCTCGCGCCCCCGGACGCGGTGCTCGACGTCGGCGCCGGCGACGGCACGCTGCTGGACGCGCTCGCGCGCCAGGGGCGCATCGCGAGGGGCCTCGAGCGCGACTCACGCCGCGTCGACGTGCTCGAGCCGACATAGACGATCTCGACGGGAGCTGGTCGGCGATCGTCTTCTGGCACTCGCTCGAGCACCTGCCGGCTCCCGGGGCGGCGCTCGCCCACGCCGCCCGCCAGCTCGAGCCGGGGGGCCTTCTCCTGATCGCGCGTGCCCAACACCGACAGCGTGCAGGCCCGCCTCTTCGGCGACCGCTGGTTTCACCTCGACCTGCCCCGGCATCTCGTCCACCTGCCGCGCACGCGTCCTGCTGGGACGGCTGCGCGAGCTCGGCCTCGAGACGACGCGCGTCAGCCACTGGCGCGGCGGCCAGGCCGTGTTCGGGTGGCTGCATGGGCTGGTCGGATCGCTGCCCGGCCGCCCCGACCTGTACGACGCGATCCGCCGTCGCGAGGCGCGCAGCCGGCCGCTGTCGACGCCCCGCCGACCGCCGACGCTGGCCGCCGGCGTCGTGCTCCTCCCGGCCGCAGTCGGCGCCGCTGCGGTCGAGGTCGCCTGCCGCGGCGGGGGGACCGTCTACGTCGAGGCGCGGCGTGTCTGAGCGGCCCACGGGAAGGTGATCGTGGTGATGCCGGCGATGAACGCGGCGCGCACGCTCGAGCGGACCGTCGGGGCGATTCCGATGGACTGGGTCGACGAGGTCGTCCTTGTCGATGACGCGTCTAGCGACAACACGCTCGAGCTGGCCCGTCGCCTGCCGCTGCACGTGGTATGGCACCCCCACAACGCGGGTTACGGGGCGAATCAGAAGACCTGCTACCTCGAGGCCCTCCAACGCGAACGCGGACGCGATCGTGATGCTGCACCCGGACGGCCAGTACGAGCCGGAGCTGATCGGCAACATGGTGCGGCCGATCCTCGATCGGCGAGGCGGACCTCGTGCTCGGCTCGCGGCTGGCCGTTCCCGGGATGGCGATGGCGAACGGCATGCCGCGCTGGAAGTACGTTGTGAACAGGGCGCTCACGGCGGTCGAGAACCGGATCATGGACACGGGCCTGTCCGAGGCCCATACGGGCTACCGCGCGTTCTCGCGCCGGCTACTGCTCGGTTCCCGTTCCTCCGCGACTCGTCGGACTTCAGCTTCGACTCGAGCTGCTCATGCAGGCGTCCCGCTTCGGCTTGCGCATCGAGGAGGTGCCGGCCAGCGGGCGTTACTTCGAGGAGCGTCGTCCGTCGGGCTCCGGAGCGGCGCCGTCTACGGGGTGAAGACGCTGCTCGTTGGGCTGAGGCTTGTGCTGCTTGCGCTCACGTGCTGCCTTGCGCGAAGTTTAAGGCGCCCGCCTCCAGGGTCGACGACGGTTGAGCAGGTCGGCTGACGGTGGCATTCGTCTCACCGTCCCGTCGCAACAACCAGCCCGGTTCTCCGATCCGTACCTCGACCCCCCGACGCGCTGGGCCCACTCGATCGCCCACCCACGCCGAGCTGATGCTTCCCTGCCTCGACGCCGTCGGCACGCGCTCCGTCGCGAGATCGGCACGTCGCCGGCGACCTCGCGCCGCTGGTGGCGGAGTCGGCGAGCGGCAACGGCGCGCGCATCAGGGCATCGACCCCGCACCGAAGGATACGCTCAGCGGCTCGCCGGAGGAGCGACGGGAGTGAGCTGGTGCCGGAGGACCCAGTTGCTCGAGGCGCTCCCGCGCATCGAGCTGCCGGCCTGGTCGCTCTGATCGACGGCAACCGCAACTGAGCACACGGTCAGCGGCTGCGCGCATGATCGACGACGCTCCAGCAAGACCGCCTACCGCTCGTGATCCTGCGCGGCGTCTGCTGGCCCGCGCCCGCGCAACAACTGCGTGGACGCGGCAGATCCAGGCCGAGCGCCGCCACGAGGTCGCCGAGGGCCGCGGCGTCTACTAGAGCAACCGGGGCGCGCGCTCGGGCAGATCTGCCTCTCCGCACGCTCAGCCGCCGGGAGGGCAATTTCCACGCGACGGGTACTCCCCGCCCGCGGATCGAGTTCGCCGGGGCGTGGCGGCTACGGCTCGTGGTCCTGCCCACGTTCTTCGGCTTCGGCGCGTACTGGCACCACGACGCGCGCCCTGGGCGCGACGTCGCCGCGATCCTCGATCCCTGGGACCGCAAGCCCGTCTCGACGCCTCGAGGCGGTACACCATCATCGCCTCGCAACCTGGCGCGCGCGCCAGGGAGGAGCTAGGGACGCTGGAGAGGACGGACTTGTTCGGCGTACCGCGTCCTGCAGCGGCTGCTCGAGTCGAGTGCGTTCGCGCTGGCCGAGCGGCTGTCGCAGCTGCGCAAGCGCCGGGCATCGCACCGGCCAGACCGCGGTCTCGCGCGAGGAGGTCCGCCGCGCGCTCGACGACTAGGACCGCTCGCGCGGCGCGCCAACCAGCGGGCGCCCGCGGTTCAGCCGTCGGAGCGGCTGCCGTGACCCTCCAGGCAGGCTGTCGTCCATCTCCTCCAGCTCGCGCTCGGGGGCAGCAGCGCGGGCGTCGACCCCGTGGGCGGTCGAGTAGGCGATGGTCCGCGCCGCCTCGCGCTCGGCCTCGGCCCGCCGTGCGCGGGTCTTCCACGTCCTGGTCGTCCTGCCGATTCCCGCGATCCGCGCCTCCCACTTCTCGGCGGCCTGGGTGTGGCCCTCGATCCACAAGTCGAGCTCGTCCACCAGCTCCAGCGGCGGGTGGTGGACCTTCACGCGCAGGTCGGCGGTGCCGACCTTCTTCCCTGCCTCCCGGGCCTGGAGGCAGAAGTCGAGGTCGTAGCCGAAGCCCAGCGTCAGGGCGCTCGTCGAAGCGCAGGTTCTGCACGGCCCAGGGCGAGAGGACCATCAGATGCCGTCGAGGCTGTCCACCTCGGCGGGCGCGGCCGGCGGCTCCGAAGGAGAACGCGGGCAGCTCGCCGCCGCCCTGCTCGTGGTAGCTGTGCGATCACGGCCCGGCGCTCACCTCGCCCTCCCACCACGCGATGCTGCGCACGCCGGTGGCGCCGGCGCAACCGGCCACCGCCACGTCGGGATCGCTCAGCGCCTCGCGGAGCGGTCGCAGAAGCTCCGGGTCGGTGATCTCGGTCTCCTGGGCCACCAGCACCAGCGCCTCGAGGCCCTCCGTCTTCGGGCCAGGTCGAGCAGGAGGTTGTAGGAGCGGCAGATCGTGCCGGCCGCGGCGATGGCGAAGACCTCCGAGCCCGGCTCGGCGGCCGGGTCGATGCCCGGCTGGGCGTAGCGGCGGTAGGCCTCGGGGTCGGTCATCACCGACCCGAAGGCGATCACCGGGTCCGGCGTGATCCCGCCGCAGCGGCGCGCTCACCCGCCACGACAGGCTCGCGGTCGTCTCCGCGGATGCGCTCGATGCGTCTGCGAGGCGGGCTCAGCTCGTCCGGCGCCGTCCTGCTCCACAGGGCGGAGTGGGCGATGGTCCGTGCCGCCTCGGTCTCGGCCTCGGCTCGCCGCGCGCGCTCCTCCCAGGTCCCGGGCCCGGTGCCGATGCCCGGGCATGCGCCCGTCCCACTTCTCGTTCACCGCCATGTGCGCCTCCACCCAGTCGTCCAGGTCGGGGACCATCTCGAGCGGGCGGTGGTGGATGGCCCGCACGTCGGCGGTCACCACCTTGCGGCCGGCCTCGCGCACCTGGAGGCAGAAGTCGAGGTCGTAGCCGTGGAAGCGGGACAGCGACTCGTCGAAGCGCACGTTGCGCACCGTCCAGGGCGAGAGCGACGAGCAGGAAGCCGTCCAGGTGTCTCGACCTCGCCGATGCGCGCGTACGGCGGGCGCCTCCTCCCAGGCCCACGAGAAGGCGGGCAGGTCGCCGCCGCCGTGCTCGTCGTAGCGGTTGACGAAGGAGGCCAGGGTCACCGACCCCTCCCACCACGCGATGCTGCGCACGCCGATCGCCCCGACGCACCCCACCAGGCCGACGTCCGGGTCGGCCAGCGCGTCGCGCGCCTTGGCGCAGAGGTCGGCGGTCCATGATCTCGGTGTCCTGGTGGAGCAGCACCAGCGCCTCGAGGTCGTCCCGCGCGGCGGCGCGCGTCGAGCAGGGCGTTGTAGCTCTGCGGAGATCGGCCCCGCGCGGCCGGGCGACCAGACCTCGGAGTCGGGCTCGGCCGCGCGCGTGATGCCCGGGCTCGGCGCAGCGCCGTAGACGTCCGGCTTGGTGATGGACGAACCGAAGGCGATCAAGGCGACATCGGGGCGGATGGCGCGGAGGCTATTGAGTGCCTAGTATCCGCGCGTCCTGGACCCGGACCCGGATCGCGATCCATGTGGAACGGAAAGACAGTCTCGGTCGTGCTCATGACCTACGCCGAGCGGGACTCGATCCGCGCGCGTGATCGAGGGCTTCCTCGCCACCGGCGTCGTCGACGAGGTGCTGGTGGTGGACAACAACGCCGAGCCGGGCACGCGCGAGGAGGTCGAGCAGACCGAGCGCGCGGATCGTGGACGAGCCGCGAGCAGGGCTACGGGCACGCCACCCGCCGCGGCCTCGCTGGAGGCCACCGGCGACCTGATCGTGCTCGCCGAGCCCGACGGCACCTTCCTGCCCGAGGACCTGACCAAGCTGCTCGTCTACAGCGACGAGTGCGACGTGGTGTTCGGCACCCGCACGACGCGGGAGCTGATCTGGCACGGCGCCAACATGGACTGGTTCCTGCGCTGGGGCAACTGGGCGGTGGCGAAGCTGATCGAGGTCGCTGTTCAACACCAGCCACCTGAGCGACGTCGGGCTGCACCTACCGGCTGCTGCGGCGGCCGACCGCCGAGCACGTCGCCGCGACGATGACGGTCGGCGGCAGCCACGCCGGCGCCGAGATCATGCTGCTCACGATCACCTCCGGCGCGCGCTTCGTCGAGGTGCCGGTCAACTACCTGCCGCGGGTCGGCACCTCGTCGGTGACCGGCAAGCGGATGGCGGCGATCGGCGTCGGCCTGCGGATGATCGGGCTCGTCTGCGCTTCCGCGCGCAGCACCCGGCCGCTGCGCGTGCCGCGCGCGCCGGCCTTCGACGCGCGGCCTGCGCGAGCACGGGCGGCAGGACGCGTGAGCAGCTCCCACTTTGACGAGATAGCCGCGGAGTACGACGAGTCGCTCCCCGCGCACGTCGTCGAGCACTACCTGCGCAAGCGCGCCGCGTTCGTGCTCGAGCACTGCCCGCGCGGGCGACGGCCTCGACGTGGGCTGCGGCACCGGCGTGCTGGCCGCGCGGCTGGCCGGCGCCGGCTACGAGATGACCGGGGTCGATCCCTCCGACGGGCATGCTCGACGTGCATGCGCGCGCGCGCGCCCGAGGTCGAGGCGGTCCAGGCGCTCCGGCGACCGAGCTGCCCTTCGCCGACGGCACGCTTCGACCTGGTGCTCACGCGTCGCGGCGATGCACCACATCGCCGACCCGGCGGCGGTGCGCGCGACGCTCGGCGAGATGGTGCGGGTCGGCCGCGCCCGGCGGGCGCATCGCTCGTCTGGGACCACAACCCGCGCAACCCGTACTGGAAGCTCCTGATGGCGCGGGTGCCGCAGGACACCGGCGAGGAGCGGCTGGTGCCGGAGGACGGAGGTGCTCGCGGGCTGCGCGGCGGCCGGCGCGCGGGTGCTGCGCTCCGCCCAGCTCGGGCTCGTGCCCGACTTCGTGCCGCGCCGCGCGCTGCGCGGCGGCCGCGGCGCTGGAGCGGCTCGTGGAGCGCACGCCGCTGCGGCCGGCTCTGCGCCCACAACGTCGTGCTGGCGGAGAAGCCCGGCAGCGCTAGCCGGCGGCTCCCAGATCTCCGACCGCGAGCTCCGTGTTGCCGGAGAAGCGTGCGCCGCTCGGCCAGCCGGTAGTCCGGCGGGAACAGGCTCGGCTCGAGCCGCGCGGCGCGTCGGCGCGTAGACGACGAAGAGCCGGCTGCCCGGCGCGCGGCGTGCGGCCCGCCGCATGACCTGCTCGCGCGGAACCACGCGGTCGAAGACGCCGAACGGCCGGTCGCGCTGCACCGGCGCCTGGAAGCGGACCACCTGGTGCGGCTCGCGCGAGCGCGACGTCGAGCGGGCTGCAGCGGCCCGGGGCTGAGCACCGCGCCGTCGATCACCACGTCGCCCGGCCGGGCGTCGCTCGTCGATGAAGCTCGGCCGCCGCCTCGAAGTCCGGACGCTGCGTGCTGTCGTCGAGCGAGCGTCGAGCGCGCCCGACGGCCAGGCAGGCGAGCACGCAGCGCGATCGCGACGTAGCGCAGGCGCGGCCCGGCCGCCACGAGCAGCGCGCCGAGGCCAGCGCGTAGCCCGGCCACGAGGCGGCCAGGTTGCGCGTGCTGAACAGGTTGGTGCCGACGGCGCTGACGAGCGCCGTCGCCGACCGGCACCGCCAGCGGCAAGCGCGACGCACCAGGACGCATCCGGCGGTCGACGCCGGCCACGAGCGACGGCCGCAGACCGCCTGCGCGCGACCGCGGCCACGAGTCCGCAGCGACCCGAGCGCAGCGCCGGCCACGAACAGCACCACGCGCGGCGATGCCGGGCAGCTCGCGCAGCCCGAGCACGGTCGTAGGGGTAGCCGACCGTCGCAGTGCGTCGAGCGCAGGTCCGGACGCGTGCCAGGTCGAACGGGCTGAGCGCGGACAGGATCTCGGTGGTCGGCGAGTCGAGGTCGGCGCGCAGCCCGGAGAGCCAGGGCAGGAAGGCCACCGCCGCGCGCGACGTTCGCGATCAGCGCCGGCGCGGCGCGCCTCCGGGTGCGCCCACAGCAGCCAGCCGAGCTGGGCCGCGAGCACGAAGGCCGCGGTGTAGTGGGTGTACATCGCCGCGCACGAGCAGACCGCGTAGAGCGACCCACCAGCGCGCGCTGCGGGTGTCCAGCGCGAGCAGCATGGACAGCGTGGAGAGCGCGACCAGCAGGCATCATCAGCGCGTAGCCGCGCGCCTCGGCCGAGTAGTAGATCATGAACGGCGCGAGCGCCACGACCGCCGCGGCGGTCGAGCGCCGCGGGCGCGGCCGACGGTGCGCAGGCCCGAGCAGGTAGACGAGCGGGATCGTCGCGACGCCGGCGAGCGAGCGACGGCAGCCGCGCCATCTCGGGCGCGTCGCTCGAGCTGCGTCGCCGAGCCACGCGAGCAGGAAGTACAGCGGCGGCGTGATCTCGGCGTCGCGTGTGGACCGTCGAGACCAGACGCCGCCGAGCCCGTTCGTGCGAGACGATCCAGTAGCGTCGAGAGCTCGTCGGCCAGCAGCGACTCGCCGAGCCACTCGACACGCAGGGCGAGGCCCAGCAGCGGTGAGCGCGGCCACGGCGATCGGGCGCGGCATGTGGCCGGAGCCGCGCCATCGGCGGCGTCACTCTAGGGCAGGCCGGGAGCGCGGTGCGGTCGCGGAGCGCTCCGATAGGGTGCGAAATTCGCGCATGCAGAGTCCCCTCACCGTCGATGACAGCGGGACGCCCGCGGCGGCGGCGGACCGCAGTGGCGCCGGGGCGGGCCCGGTGGTGATCGAGGCGCGTGGCCTCGAGAAGTCCTTCCGCATCCCCGAGCACCGGATCGACACGCTCAAGGAGCGTGCGCTGCACCCGTTCCGCCGGATCGAGTACCGCGAGCTGCGGGCGCTGCGCGACGTCTCCTTCGACGTCCACGAGCGGCGAGTTCTTCGGGATCGTCGGCCAGAACGGGTCGGGCAAGAGCACGCTGCTGAAGGTGCTGGCGTCGATCTACCGGGCCGACGCCGGACGGATCCGCATGGCCGGCCGGCTGGCCCCGTTCATCGAGCTGGGGGTGGGCTTCAACCACGAGCTGACCGCGCGCGAGAACGTGGTCCTCAACGGCGTGCTGATGGGCCTCTCGAAGACCGAGGCGCGCCGTCGCTTCGACGCGGTTCTCGAGTTCGCCGAGCTCGAGGACTTCGCCGAGCTCAAGCTCAAGAACTACTCGTCGGGAATGCTCGTGCGGCTCGCGTTCGCCGTGATGGTGCAGGCGGACGCCGACATCATGCTGATCGACGAGGTACTCGCCGTGGGCGACGTGGCCTTCGCGCAGAAGTGCATGGAGGTCTTCCACGAGCGCCGCGAGGCCGGCAAGACGGTCGTGCTCGTCACCCACGACATGGGCGCCGTCCAGTCGCTCTGCCACCGGGCGATGCTGATGGAGCATGGCCGGGTCACCTACATAGGCGACCCCGAGGAGACGGCCATGCGCTACTACCGCCTGAACTTCATGGGCGGCGGCCACGAGTCGGACGCGCACGGACGAGACACGCCGGGCGCTCCCAGACATCAAGGCGCGGACGCTGGACGCGCGGCTGCTCGATGCCCTCGGGGCAGCCGGTCGAGAGCGTCGCGCAGGGGACGCCGCTTCGGCTCGACGCGCAGCTCGAGGCCCGACGGGAACTCGAGCAGCCGAGCTTTCTGATCCAGGCGATGAACGAGGACAGCGTCGTGGTCTTCAGCCTGAAGCGGACGCTCGGCGAGAGCGGTCCGAAGCGGCTGCGCGCGGGCGAGCGCGTGCGCATCGCGGGCAGAATCGACAACGCGCTCGTGCCGGGGCGCTACTCGATCGACTGCTGGGTCCGCCAGGATCGCCCGGGCGGCGACATGGCCGTCCAGGGCCTGAGGCTGCTCGAATTCACCGTCGACGGAGACGAAGCCCACGGGCGGCGTGGTCGACGTCGACGCCGACCTGAGCGTGACATCGGAACGCGGGAGCGGCCGATGGCTGAGCCTGCCGAGCTCGAGCTGCGCGAGATCAGCGGCCCGTCCGCGCTCGGCGGCGGCTGGCGCCGCTCCTGGGAGCTGCTCTCGCTGATCGCGGTCAACGACTTCAAGAAGACCTACTTCGGCACCGCACTCGGCTACCTCTGGTCGCTCGCCCGCCCGCTGCTGCTGTTCGCCGTCCTGCTGGCCGTCTTCACGCAGGTCTTCCGTATCGGCTCAGAGGTGCCGAACTATCCCGTCCTGCTTGCTGTTCAACATCGTCCTGTTCAGCTTCTTCCAGGAGGCGACGCTCACGGCCGTCACGTCGATCGTGAGCCAGGAGTCGGTGGTCCGCAAGACGCAGTTCCCACGCCTCGTCATCCCGCTCGCGGTGGTGCTCACGAGCCTCTTCAACCTCGGGCTCAACCTGATCGTGGTCTTCGTCTTCATCCTCGCCTGGGGCATCGACCCGACCTGGACCTGGCTGCGGATGCCGCTGATCGTCGCGCTGCTCGTCGTGATCACGACCGCCACGTCGATGATCCTGTCGTCGCTCTATCCGCGCTTCCGCGACCTGTCGATCATCTGGTCGGTCGCCGCCACGGTGCTCTTCTACGCGAGCCCCGTGCTCTACCCGGAGGAGGCGATCCGCAGCGAGCTGCTTCATGACGTGCTGCAGGCCAATCCGCTCGCGCCGATACTCGAGCTGGCGCGAGTGTGGGTGATCGACCCAAGCGCCGCGGGGCCCGTCGAGGCCTCCGGGGGCATCGCGGGGCTGATCCCCGCGATCGTCATCTACGTGGTGGTCTGCTTCCTCGCTGTCTGGGTGTTCAGGCGCGAGGCGCCCCGGATCGCGGAGCAACTCTGAAGGCCGCATCCGCCGCCGTTCCCTTCCTCCTCGCGCTCGTCCTTCTCGCCCCGGCGATCCTGGGCGGCAAGGTGATGTCGGCGAGCGACGTCGTGCTCTTCTCGCCGCCATTCCCGCCCCAGCCACCCGGCGCGGTGCCCGAGAACCCGATGCAGTTCGACTCGGCATACGTGTTCGAGCCGGACGGGTTGCTCGTGCGCGAGGCGCTCCGCGAGGGTCGGCTGCCGCTCTGGGCGCCCGAGCTGGGCGCCGGCTGGCCGCTGTTGGCGACGCAGCAGAGCGCCCCGCTCTACCCGCTCAATTGGATCGGAGTGGTGTTCCCGTACTGGGAGTCGCTCGCCTGGATCGCGCTCCTGAAACTGGGGCTCGGGGGGCTCGGAGCGTTCCTGCTCGGCGGGGCGCTCGGGCTTCGGCGCGGCCCGGCGCTGCTCGGCGGCGTCGGGTTCGCGTTCGGCACCTACATGGTCGTCTGGCTCATGCACCCGCACGTGAACGCTTACGTGCTGCTGCCGTGGTTGCTGTTCCTCGGCGAACGCCTGGCGCGCTCGGGGTCCGTTCCCGACGCGGCCGCATTGGCCGGCGTACTCGGAATCGCCTTCCTGGGCGGCCACCCGGCGAGCGCTCTGATCGTGGCGCTAGCCGCCGCCGCATGGGTCGCCTACCGGATCGCGGCGCTCGACCTGGCACGCCCCGCGGCCGCGCGCCGGGCCGGGCTCGCCGCCGCCGCGGGGCTGCTCGGCGCCGTGATCGGCGCGGTGATGCTGCTGCCGCTCTTCGAGGCTCTGGGCCAGTCCTGGAACTACTCGCGCTCACAGCCGCCGCTGCCCATCAGGTCCGGGCTCAGCCTGTTCTTTCCTGAGTACTGGGGCCGCGCCGACCGCGGGCCTGACCTTGGCCCGCTCAACTTCACCGAGCGCACGATCTACGCGGGTGCTGTGCCGGCGATCCTCGCCGTGGCGGGGCTGGCCGCGCGCCGTCCCAGCGGCCCCCAGCTCTTCTTCGCCGGCCTGGCGCTCGTCGGCCTGCTGCTGGCGCTCGACACGGGGCCGATTGCCTCTGCCGCGGGCTCGCTTCCGGTGCTCGACGAGATCCAGCTGCACCGTGTGCTCGTGCTCGTCCTGTTCGGGATCGCCATGCTCGGCGCGTTCGGGCTTCAGCGGTTGCTTGACGTAACGCCGGTGGAACGCCGCCGCATGCTGATCGCGGGGGCGCTGACAGCGCTGGTGCCAGTGCTCGTGGCGCTGCTCGTCAATCTGTCAGCGGTCGACGAGCTGGGTGGTGCCGTCGAGCGGCTGGTCGGCGTGACTTCACCGGCGTCCAACGACGCGCTGGTCATGCAGTCGCTGCTGCGCTGGCTGCTGCCCGCGCTGGCCGCGGTGGCGCTACTCGCCTTCGCGCTCGGGCGCCGGCGTTCCTCCACACTGGTCGCCGGGGTCGCACTCGCCGTCACGGCGATCGATCTGCTCGCCATGGGCTGGGGCTACAACCCGGCGATCCCCAAGGCGGAGGCAGACCCGCCCGCGCCGGCACCGGTCGAGGCGATGCAGCGGGTCAGCGACGGCGGCGAGCGCGTCACGGGCATCGGCGGGCTCGTGCCCAATTCCGCCTCGCGCTGGGGCCTGCTCGACGCGCGCGGGCACGAGCAACCCGTGGTCGAGCGCACGATCCTGCTCTGGTTCGGGCTCGGCGGCGTCGTGGGCGACGGCGCGGTCGCGGTTGATCCACAGGACCCGAAGTCGAGGCTGCTGCTCGACGTGTTCGGGGTGCGCGCTGTGCTCACGCCTCCCGGCGCGGGCCCCCTCCCACCGGGGCTCCGCGGCAGCCGCTTGGAGTACGGCGGGCCGGGCGGGAACGTGCTCGAGCGCCCCGCGCCGTTGCCGCCGGCCTTCGTTGCCTACTCATGGCGACCGAGCGCCGGGCTCGACGAGTCGATCCTCCATGTCGGCCTCGGAAGCGCCGGGCAGGCACACGACCAGCCGGCGATCGAGACCGCCGTCCAGGCACCGCCCGGCCCGCCGCTCCCCGCCACGCCCGCAAGAGTCGTGGAGCGCTCGGACACCGAGGTCGTCGTTGAGGTCGTCGCGCGCCGTGCCGGCCAGCTCGTGCTGCTCGACACGTACTACCCCGGCTGGGAGGCGGAGGTCGACGGCGAGGAGACCGAGATCCGCCCGGCCAACGGCGCCTTCCGCGCGGTGCCGGTCGATGCCGGCCGACACGAGGTCCGCTTCGACTACCGGCCGGCCAGCGTCGTCGCGGGCGGCATCACGACCGTCGTGGCGCTGCTTGTGGTGCTCGCCGGTCTGGCCTGGCCGCGGCTGCGCCGGCGTCAGTCGTCGAGGAACGACTCGAGCCGCTCGACGAGCTGATCGGGGAAGGAGTCGCTCCAGCTGCGGCTCCAGTCGACGCGGCTGCCGCTCACGCGCCGGGTGGGGTCGGCTGACCCTTCGACCGCCTCATGCAGGCCGACGACGATCTCCTCGACTGTCGGCTCCACCGCGATCAGATTCGGCGAGATCGCCGCAAGCGCGCCCGCCGTCTTGTTCTCGAAGCTGTTCGTGACGGTCAGCATGCCCGCCGCGGCCATCTCGATCGGCGGCAGGCTCGGGTGCGGCGTGTACATCAGCGCTAGCCCGACGTCATGCTCGCCCAGCAGCCGGGCGTACTCGTCCTGATCGCGGCGCGGCACCAGCTCGAGCCGCGCCCCGCGCCCGAGCTGAATCGGCGGTCCCTCGTCCAGGCTGCCGATGCCATAGAGCTCCCAGCCGCTCAGGATCCCGCGCTCGACGGCCTCTGCGAGCGCGAGCGCACCCAGTTCGAACATGTTGCGCGAGGCGTGGGCCTCCGGGCGCGCGTAGAAGAGCAGCCGGCGCGTCTCGCGGCGCGAGAGCTCGTCCTCGCTCGGCGCGTGCACGTCCGTGATCGCGTTCTCGAACGACACCGAGGCGGCGTCGCCCGCCGTAGCCCCGTCCGCGTACACGCCGTAGCCGTGCTGTTTGAAGAAGTCGCGCAGGAGCTCGGTCGAGAAGAGCGCCCGGTGCGGCAGCGCGTAGGACTCGTGGGCCAGGGCCGCGAGGCTCCCCATCGGGAACGTGAAGGGCTCGTACTCCTGGATCAGGTAGAGGAAGCGCTGGCGCTCGAGGTCGTCGAGCGCAGCCTTCGCGAGATGCGCGGTCCACCAGGTTGTGGCGACGAAGCGATCGTCGCGGCTCACCTCGAGAGCCACGGCCTCGCGCGCGAACGTCACCTCGACCTGGTCGAAGACGCCAGCAAGCCCCGCGTACGCCTCGATTCGGTTCTGCCAGTCGGCCGGCAGCGGGCCGACCGGATCGACCGTCACGACGCGCACGCGCGCGCCGCGCTCCGCGAGCCGGCGCGCCAGGTTGAGCTTGCCGATGTAACCCCCGAAGAAATGCTTGAGGTCGATCTTCGGGATGAGGATGTTGATGCGCGCCGGGGCGTCCTCGCGGACCGCGATGTCGAGCGGCTGCAGCTTCTCCGAGATCAGCCGCACCGAGGGGCTGTCGGGCCCGCGCTGCCCGGGCTTGAGAGCGAGCCGCGGCGGGGGGCGCGAGTCGAGCCGCAGCCGGCGCGGCGACTCCCCCACCCGGGCCATCGCGCGCAGCGCATGGCGCCACGCGAAGCCGAAGAACAGCCCGAGCTCCGCACCGAGGGTCTCCGGCTTGCCGACGAGCTCGCGGCCGGCCCGCGCCGCGAGCCAACCGAGCTCGGCCGGCGAGCGGTCGGCGTGAAGGAAACGCTCCAGGGCGCGCCGCTTGGGCTCCGGCATCTCGTCCCCGCAGCGCAGCAACAGGATCGTTGCGAACTGCATGAGCCGGCATGCGTCGACAAAGTAGGTGAGCCGCCACAGCCGCACGCGGTCGCGCAGCGGGCGCCGCCAGCCGCGCAGGCGGTCGCCGAGCGTGGGCATGGTGTTGGCCCTCGCGTGCCCGAGCACGGCCGCGCGGTGCTGGACGTAGTCGTAGAGCGGTGCCGGCACGAACGCGATGTCCCCGAGCGAGAGGGCGCAGAGCCCGATCCAATGGTCGTGGAAGTGGTGAAACTGACCGGGCGGGAACGGCAGTGCGGCATCCAGCAGGCGACGCGGGAAGAGCGAGGCGGCGCCTGTCACGGAGTTGGCCATCAGCACGGACGAGATGTCCTCGTGGTTGTTGCGGCGCGTCTGCCAGTAGCTGGGCGCGAGCACGTCGCCGTCGCCGTCCACGATGCGGGCGTCGCTGTAGACGAGTTGTGCCGGGCCGATCGCCGCCAGCAGCCTCTCGAGCTTGTCGGGCTCCCACCGGTCGTCCTGATCCGCCATGGCTACGAAGTCCGCGCCGGCGGGCACGAGCGACAGGACGCGCTCGAAGTTGGCGTAGAAGCCGAGCCGAACGGGCGAGCGCGACAGCACGAATCGCGGGTCGTCGCCGATCGCCTCCTCGATAGCCGCGACGTGCCTCTGGCTCGAGCAGTCGTCGCTCACGATGCAGACCCAGTTGCGGTGCGTCTGCGCGCGCAGCGAGCCGAGCTGACGCCGCAGCAGCGCCGCCGAGGGTTCGTGCGTGGCCATCGCGACGACCACGAACGGCCCCGAGCCCACCGCAGGCGGCGCGAGCTCGAGCGGGCTCGGCGGCGACTCGACCTCGACGGTCCCAAGCTCCAGCTCCTCGGCGGCGCCGCCGTCGGCGAGCCGCACTCGCAGCGTCACGACGACCGTCTCGCCGGCCGCCACACCCTCGATCGGCACGGTTCCCCAGAAGCCGCTCTCGAGGCTGCCCGGCGGAGGATCCGGAGAGAGCGCCTCGAGCACGTCGCCTCGGGGCATCCCGTGGGCCGCGACGGGCACCGCGCCGGCGCCGGCGTCGAGTTCGAGCCCGGCCACCTGGGAGCGCCGCGACACACACCAGCCGCTGACGAACAGGGCGGTCCGACGCGCCGCGATGAGGGTGCTCGGGAGGCCGAAGTCGAGCGCGGCCGTCAGGCACTGGCGCCCCGCCGCCTTGGTTGTGCCCGCGCTGGGATTCAGGCGGCCCACCCTACCTCCGCCGTCGCCTCTGCTACCAATATCCGCCGTGCGCGCACGCCCACAGGCCCTGCTCATCCTCGCGCTGCTGATCGCGCTCGTCGTCCCGAGCGCCGCCTTCGCCCAAAGCGCCGGCGACGACCAGTACAGCGACCCGTTCGGCGAGGACCAGCAGCAGGAGCAACAACCGGCGTCGCAGCAGCCGGAGACGCCCGCAGCGCCGGTCGAGCCCGCGCCGACCGACGGCTCCGGTGAGGAGGCCGTCGTGCCTACCGAGTCGAGCGACCCGAGCCTGCCGGTGACCGGCCTTCCGGCGCTGACGCTGCTTGCGCTTGGCGCGGGGATGCTGGCCACCGGCCTCCTGGTGCGGCGCCGAGCCTGAGCCGGCGCTCGGCTCGCCCCGGCGTGGCGGCGATCGCAGTCAGCTACTCGGGCGTCCT
Source organism: uncultured Thermoleophilaceae bacterium (assembly GCA_963814095.1). GTDB lineage: Bacteria > Actinomycetota > Thermoleophilia > Solirubrobacterales > Thermoleophilaceae > JACVRW01. Next base: position 25,811 of record CAWFBT010000012.1, read on the forward strand.
CGGCGGTGCCGAGCGCGTGCTCCTCGAGGTGGCCTCCGGGCTCGAGGAGCCGCCCCTGATCGCCTGTCCGCCGGGACCGCTCGCGGACGCCGCACGCGAGCGCGGAATCGGGGTGCTGGAGCTGCGCGAGCGCAGCCTCGAGCTGCGTCGCAGCCCCGCCCAGCGCGCCGCGGCGATTGGCCGGCTCACGGCTCAGGCGGCCGAGCTCCGCGGACTCTTCCGCTCGCTGCGGCCGCACACGGTCGTCGCATGGGGCATGCGCGCCGGCCTGACCGCGATCCCCGCCGCGGCGCCGGGCACACGACTCGTCCTGCAGCACAACGACCTGCTGCCCGGTCCGCTGATCGCCCGCGCGGTGCGCCGCCGTGCGCGCCAGGCCGAGCTGGTCGTGGTGCCGTCGCAGTGCGTCGCGCGCGACCTCGACCCTCGCGGCGAGCTCGGTCAGCGGCTGCGCGTGATCAATCCCGGCGTCGACCTCGAGCGCTTCGGGCCGGCGCCGGCCCAGGGGCAGCGGGTGCTCCTGCTGGGCGCGATCGAGCCCTGGAAGCGCCCGGACCTGGCGCTCGAGGCCGTGGCGCTCGCGGCGCGCGAGCTCCCGGGGCTGCGGCTGACCGTGGCCGGTGCACCGCTGGGCGCCGAGGGCGAGCGCCTGCTTGCCGAGCTCCGCCGGCGTGCCGAGCGTCCGGACCTGGACGGCCGCGTCGACTTCACCGGGCCCGTGGACGATCCCGAGCGCCTGCTCGGCTCGGCCGCCTGCCTGCTCCACTGCGCGGAGCGCGAGCCGTACGGGATGGTCGTGGCCGAGGCGCTCGCGAGCGGGGTGCCGGTGGTGGCCCCCGATTCGTGCGGCCCGGCCGAGCTCGTCGATCCGGACTGCGGGCGCCTGTACCCGCCCGGCGACGCCGCGGCCGCAGCGCGCGCACTCACGGGGGTCCTGAAGGGCCCGGAGATGGGCGCCGCTGCCCGTGCCCGCGCCGAGCGCGACCTCGGCGTAGCCGCGATGCGCGCCGCCTACGCGCTGCTGCTCGGCGGCCGCTCCGGAGCGCGCCGGCCCGGCGCGGGGCTCGCGCTCGTCACGGTGCTCCACAACTCGGCGCCGGAGCTCGCGCGGCTGCTCGACTCGCTCGAGCGGCACCTGCCGGACGTCCAGCTCGTCGTGGTCGACTCGGGCTCTTCGGACGGCGGCGTCGAGCTCGCCCGCGGCTGGCGCGGCGGCAGGGCCGAGGTAGTCGTGCTCGGCGAGAACCAGGGCTTCGGGCGCGCCGTCGCTGCGGGCCTGCCGCTCGTCCGCGAACGCGTGACGGCGCTCGTCAACCCGGATGTCGAGCTGCTCGACGCCTCGCTGGCGGCGCTCGGCCGCGAGGCGCTGCGTGACCCCGAGCGGCTGCTCGTGCCGGAGGTGCTGCGGCCCGACGGCTCGCGCGAGGACAACGCCCAGCACGAGCCCGGCAGCGCCGCGCTGCTGGCGCACGCGCTGCTGCCCGGCACGGTGTTGCCGGCGCGGCTCGCGGCGGCGGTCGAGCCGTGGCGGTCGCACGCGCCGCGCCGGGCCGGCTGGCCGGTGGCGTCCTGCCTCGTGGCCAGAACCGAGACGCTGCGGCGGCTCGGGCCCTTCGACGAGCGCGTCTTCATGTACGCGGAGGACCTCGACCTCGGCCTGCGCGCGGCGGACGCGGGCATCGAGACGTGGTTCTGGCCGGCAGCACGCATTCGGCACACGGGCGCCCACGCCAGCCGCACAGCCTTCGGTGGCGAGCCGCTCGATCTGCTGGCGCGGCGGCGCCGCGAGGTCGTTCGCGAGCGGCGCGGTCCCGGGCGCGCGCGTCGCGACGACCTGCTCCAGCTGCTCACGTTCGCCGACCGGCTTGCGCTCAAGCGCCTGGCGCGGCGAGACTCCGCCCGCGAGCGGCGCCAGCTGGGCGCTCTGCTGCGCGCGCGCCGCTCGGACCGGCCATGAGCGCACCCGTCGTCATCGACGCCCGGGCGGCGATCCGGCGCGAGACGGGCGGCGTCGAGCGCGTCGCGCAGGAGCTCGCGCGCCGGCTGCCGGCGCTGCGGCCGGGGCGCTACGGGGTGCTCGCACCGCGCCCGCGTCTCGCGCACGCGGCGGGTCATGCCTGGGAGCAGCTCGTGCTGCCGGCTGCAGCGCGCCGCGCCGCGCTCATCCTCTGTCCGGCGAACCTGGCGCCGCTCGCGTCGCGTCGCAACGTGGTCGTGATCCACGACGTGGCGGCGCTCGCCCACCCCGAGTGGTACGGCCGCGCCTACGTGGCCTGGCAGCGCGCGGCGCTGCCCGCGATCGCGCGTCGCGCCCGCCTTGTGATCACCGTGTCCGAGTTCTCGCGCGGGGAGATCGAGGAGCGGCTCGGCGTCCACTCCGAGGTCGTCCCGAACGGCGTGGCGGAGAGCTTCTCGCCCCACGCCGACCCGGCGCCGGCCGCCCGCGAGCTCGGCCTCGAGCGCCCCTACGTGCTCGCCGTCTCCACGCGCATCGCCCGCAAGAACGTCGGTGTGCTCGGCGCGGCGGCGGCCGCGCTCGAGGAGCAGGGCATCGAGCTCGTCACGGCCGGCTCCGGCCGCTCGTACATGCACGCCGGAGCGGCGCCGCCCGGGCGCGCTGCTCGGCTACGTCCCGGAGCGGCTCCTGCCCAGCCTCTACGCCGGCGCCCGCGCGCTCGCGATGCCGTCCGTGTACGAGGGCTTCGGCCTGCCGGCGCTCGAGGCGATGGCGAGCGGGACGCCGGTCGTGGCCGCGAACCGCGCGGCCCTGCCCGAGATCTGCGCCGGCGCCGCGCTGCTGGCCGACCCCGACGACCCGGACGCCTTCGCCGACGCGCTGCTGCGCGCGAGCGGTCCGGAACGGGAACGACTCACAGCCGCCGGAGTGGAGCGCGCGGCCGGCTTCAGCTGGGAACGGAGCGCCGCCGCGACCGATCGCCTGATCGGCGAGCTCCTCTGAACGCCCTGGCAAACTTCTCACCAATGCTCGCCTCTGGCTCCACTCACGAAGTCCTCAACCAGGCGCCTCCAATCGCGCCCTACAACGTCTTCGATGCGGACCTGCCGCTGCGCGAGGCGCTCGAGCGCGAGGGCGGCGGCTGGGGCATCGACCGAGTGCGCGACGCGGGTGAGCTGGCGGGCAGCGTCGAGGCGATAGAGCACTCCGAGCGCGCTGAGCGCAACGAGCCGCGCCTGCGCACGCACGACCGCTACGGCAACCGCATCGACGAGGTCGAGCTGGATCCGTCGTGGCACTGGTGCCTGCGACAGGCGGTCGAGCGCGAGATCCACTCGCTGCCGTGGCGAGACCCCCAGCCCGGTGCGCACGCCGTGCGCGCGGCGCTGATGTACACGTGGAGCCAGGTCAACTCGGGCGTGATGTGCCCCGTGTCGATGACCTACTCCGTGATCCCGGCGTTGCGCGAGGAGCCCGAGCTCGCCGCCGAGTGGGAGCCGCTGCTGACCAAGCCGTCCTATGGCGACGGCGCGCTCGCCGGCATGGCGATGACCGAGAAGCAGGGCGGCTCGGACGTTCGCGCCAACACGACGCGCGCCGAAGCGCTCGGCGACGGCAGCTACGAGCTGACCGGACACAAGTGGTTCTGCTCCTATCCCTCCTGCGACGTCTTCCTGACGCTCGCCCAGACGCCGGCCGGGCTGTCCTGCTTCCTGTTCGAGTCGAGTGACCCCGGTTTCCGCATCCAGCGCCTCAAGGACAAGCTCGGCACGCGCTCGCTGCCCTCGAGCGAGGTCGAGTTCGAGCGCGTGCACGCGCGGCTCGTAGGCGAGGAGGGACGCGGCGTCGCGACGATCATCCGGATGGTCAACCACACCCGGCTCGACTGCCTGATCGGCTCGGCGACCTCGATGCGCTGGGGCGTCGTCCAGGCCGTCCACCACGCCCGCCACCGCGCGGCCTTCGGGCGCGAGCTGGCCGACCAGCCGCTGATGCGGAACGTCCTCGCCGACCTCGCGATCGAGTCCGAGGCCGCCACCGCCGCGGCCATGCGGGTCGCCCGCGCCTACGACGAGGACGACTCGGACTTCCGCCGGCTCGCCACCGCCGTGCTGAAGCACTGGGTCTGCAAGCGCGCACCCTGGCACGCCACCGAGTCGCTCGAGTGCCTCGGCGGGAACGGCTATGTCGAGGAGTCGGGCATGCCGCGCCTGTTGCGCGACTCGCCGCTCAACTCGATCTGGGAGGGCTCCGGCAACGTGTCCGCCCTCGACGTTCTGCGCGCACTCGCCAAGGAGCCCGAGACGCTGCCGGCCTTCCTCGCCGAGTGCGAGCTCGCCCGCGGCGGCAACGCACTGCTCGACGCCTATCTCGACCGCCTGCGCGAGAGCCCGCCCAGCGACCCCGAGTTCGAGGCGCGCCGCGTGGTCGGCGAGCTCGCGCTCGCGCTGCAGGCGAGCCTGCTCGTGCGGCACGCGCCGCCCGAGGTCTCGGACGCGTTCTGCGCCGGCCGGCTCGAGGGCGCCGGCGGCCGTGTCTTCGGGACGCTTCCGCCGCAGGTCGACGCCGAGGCGATCATCGCCCGGGTGCTGCCGGCCTGACGCGCACTTGAGCTCCGCCCGCTTCACCGTCATCGTGATCGCGATCGCCGTCGTGGCGATCACCGCGGTGGTGGTGGCGAACGGCGGGCTGCCCTTCGGCGGCGGGGACGACGAGCCCGCCTCGGAGGAGGCGGTTGCGGAGCCGGCTTCCGCAGGCGAGCGCCGGACTGAGAAGGAGGACGCACCCGAGCTGGCCGACAACCCCGACGAGGTCGGCGGCAGCGACCCCTACGCGCTCACGCGCACGGCGAACTTCCAGGAGGCGATGCGGGTCCTCGACCGGCGCCGCCAGCAGGTCGAGGGCGAGTTCGAGAGCATTCGAGTGGCGCCCGGTCGCATCGACACCGTGATCGTGCACCCGGACGACCGCCGCACCAACATCCAGATCCGTCCGAACATGAAGATCGCCTTCGACTCGACGCACGACTTCCCCACGCCTGCGGACTTCCGTGACGACGGCCTGCGCGCGGCCATGCTCTCCGAGGTCGACACCACGGCGCTGCTGAGGTCGATCGACGCCATCCGCCGCGGCAGCGCCGAGCAGGACGTCGACTACATCGTGGTCAGCCGCGACATCATCGACGGTCGCATCGACCAGTCCGCCTACATGCGCATTCGTACCCCGCGACCGCGCTCCTTCCTGAAGGAGCCGGGAGAGGAGCTGCGTCAGATCGGATGAGCCCGGCGACGCTCCGCTACGAGGTCACCGGGCGCATCGCCCGGATCACGCTCGACCGGCCGGGGCGCGGCAACGGGATCACGCTCGCGATGCCGCGCGAGCTTGCCGAGTGTGTCGAGGAGGCCAACCTGGACCCCGCCGTGCACGTGATCGCGCTCGCGGGCGAGGGCAAGGGCTTCTGCGGCGGCTACGACCTCGTCGAGTACGCCGAGACCGGCCGCCCGGCCACGATCCCGGGCAGCCGTGGGACCCGGTGCTGGACTGGCAGATGATGAGCCGCAACCTGCGCGGCTTCATGAGCCTGTTGAGGCTCGTTAGTAAAGACATGCACCGAGCCGCCTGATCGGCAGGCAGAGCCGCGCGAGACGACGGTTATCGGCAGGGTCTGGCGCTGCCGTCGTTCACCGCGGCGTGAGCGAGGTCTACGTCATCGAGCTAGTGTCGGTCACAATGACCAGCCCCGGCGCTAGGGCCGGGGAAAAGGAGGACCCAGTGATCGTCCCGCCCTTGCCCGAGACCCCACTACAGCCGAGCGAGTTCGATCTCGATGTCAGGCTCGAACCGGTGGCAAAGAGGCCCGTCCCCGGCCCGGTGGGTACCGTTCAGACCGTCCCTCCGTGCGGCAGCCAGACGTGCGCGTGCTGAAGCTCACTACGCGGTCCAGTCGGCGAACGGGAACGCCTTCGAGGTCTACGTCATCGTGAGCTGTTGCTGATCCCAGTCGGTCGAGTGGCGGCAGCGCACGCACCGCGGGTGGACACTCCCGTCAATCACCAGCCGTAGCGATAGCTCTAGCTCGGCCCACGGTCCCTAAGACGACCTAGGACTCGCCGTTCAATCTGGATACCGACGTAGCTGACCCGGTTGCCGGTCGCTGCCACCTCCCTGAGAGCGCCGCGATGGGTCCCGCTCCAGGTGAGGCGGGCGACGACACGGTCGCCCGCCGCGAACAGCTCATCGACCTGATTGTGCCAATCGGGGAACGCCACCCGTACGCGCTCGACGTAGCGTTTGAACGCATCCCGCCCATGCTCCACAGAGCCGAGCGACCCGCGGAAGCCGATGTCCTCCGCCAGGATCTCGTCAGCGACCTCGAGCCGCCATTTGTTCCAGAGCTCGTCGTAGAAACGGCGGACCAGCAGCTCGCCCGCCACGGGCTCCCCTGCTACTCGTCGAAGCGGCCGTCGAAGATCCCGAACACGGCGCCCTGTGCATCCTGTGCGACGACGATCTCGCCACCTGGCACGGACATTTTGGGCACGAGCAGCGTGCCACCGGCCGCGCTGATCTTCTCGCTGGCCCCGTCGACGTCGTTGTGGCCGAAGTAGACGAGCCAGTGCGAGGGCGCCTCCTGCCCGGGCGGCAGCGTCATCATGCCGGCGTTCAGGTTGTCGCCGACGTAGATCCCCCAGTACGGCGTCTGGGTGTCGCCGGTTTGCTCGATGCGCCAGCCGAAAAGGCCTGTGTAGAACGCGCTCGCCTTGTCGATGTCGGACGTGTTGAGCTGGGTGAGCGACAGGAGCCCGTGGCCGTTCACGAGCTCGGCGCCGATCTGGTCGCCCGGCTGCCAGATGCAGAAGACCGCCCCGGTCGGGTCCGCGATCACAGCCATGCGGCCGGCCTCCATGACGTCGAACGGCTCCACGAAGACCGTTGCGCCGAGCTCGCCGGCCTTTGCCGCGCTGGCGTCGGCGTCCTCGACGGTGATGTACGCGTTCCAGGCCGGCGGCTGGCCCTCCTGCTGAACGGTGCCGAGGGCGCCGACTCGCCGGCCGTCGATCAAGGCCATGGTGTAGACGCCGCCGTCGGGAAGCTCGAGGTCGTCGAGCTCCCAGCCGAACAGGTCTGAGTAGAAGGTCTTGGCGGCGTCGGCGTCGGTGGTGGCGAGGTCAGCCCAGGAGAAGAACCCGGGGTCGTAGCTGTCTCGTTGTCCCATGCGGCGACAGTACCCGGTCAGGCCGGGCCGGAACGGTCTCGGCGAACGAGCACATTGAGGCCGTGCAGACGCTCCGGCAGCGGACCGCTGAGGCGCAGCCAGGGCGGCCGCGGTGCGCTTCGCAGCGTCACGGCGAAGAAGTCGACGGCGGCCCGGTCGAGCCAGCGCTGCTGGGCCGCCGCGGACGGCCGCGCCGGGGGCCGGCAGCCCGGCCGCCCGAAGGGGGCGTCGTCGTTCCCGCGCCGGCTGAGCGTCCGGTTGAAGTAGTTGTGGTTTGCCCGCGCGAGCTGTACGAGCTGCGCCGGGGCGCGCCGCGCCGGGCTCGCGACGGCCTGGCGGAAGTAGCCACTCCCCATCAGGCCGGTGTCGCCGTCGCAGGTGGCGACCGCAACCGCGAACGGCACGCCCGCCGGCGCCGCGGTGCGCCCGAACACCGGCGTGAGCAGGAACAGCGCCCGCACCGGGCCGCGCCCCGCGGCGATCTGGGCAGGGGAGCTGTTCGCGGCCCGCTGACGCGCCGCGCGCACCGAGCGGTGACCGCTCAGCGAGTGACCGAGGAGGCCGAGCCGCGCGAGGTCGATGCGACCGTTCAGCGAGATTGGGAAGCGCGCCGTGCCACCGGCGGCTTCGCGCGCGACCGCAGCGAGCGTGCGGTTGACGATGCGCGGCCAGCGGCGCCGGTCGTTCGGCTCGCCCCAGCCGCCGGTGTAGGCGCCGTTCAGGTCCGGCGCGATCGCGGCGATCCCGCGCCGCGCGAGCGCCGCGACGACGTGCCGCAGCCCGAGGTCGTTGCGCTGCTCGCGGCTGAAGCAGGGCCACGTCTCGCTGTCCGCCTCGCCGCTCGGGCAGCCCGTGCCATGACGGCCGTGGCCGACCACGACGAGCGGATGCGGTCCGGGGCCGGTCGGCACGCCGAGCGCACCCCAGAGGCGGATCGGCAGCGGCCCGAAGGGAGACGGGTCGGCCAGCTCGACACGGCCGAGGTTGTAGTCACGGACCTGCGCCGGCGCGGCGGCGGCCGTGGCCGGCGCGCCCAGCGCGCAGAGCGCGATGGCCGCGATCAGTAGACGACGCCAGGCGCGCACGCCTGGCAGACGTCCCTGGAGAACATGTAGCCGGGCGGGTGGTGACGGTTGCAGTAGCGGCAGCGACGGCGAGCCGCGGCGAACCGTGCCTCGGCACGGGTCAAGACAGGGCCGAGGTCGCTGTCGATGTTCACCGGCGGCACGTGGACGACGTCCCGCAGCCGCGGCTCGCAGTACGCAGGGCCGGCCCAAACCAAGTCGATCCAGCCGACGAAGATGCCCACCGGCGAGGCCACGGCGCCGATCATGTCGCTCGGGTCCCGCCACAATCCCTCGCGCTCGACGAGCCCTGCTGACCTCAACCCCTCTCTCATCCTCGCCTGGAAGTCTCGGTCGGCCGCCATTCCTGACAAGCATGAGGCGAACCGTCACGCCGGCGTTACGGCGTCGGCCGCCTGCAGTGGCGGCGCCGCCGGGGCCTGGCGCGGCTCGAGCCTCCCGCCCACCAAGGGCAGGTTGAGGAAGCCTTCGACGCTCGCGTACAGCAGTCCGACCGTGGGCATCGAGCCGACGTCCTCGACCATGATCGACCGGGGCGCCCAGCGCGGATCGAACTTCGCGTTGAAGTCGCGCAGCGACTTGATCTGGAAGTACGGGTTGAGGACCTCGGCGATCTTCTTCGCGATGCGCTGACCGAGGCTCAGCTCCGCGCCCGTGTCGAACAGCCGCCCCCAGGCGGCGAAGTTCATCGACAGCCGCGTGAAGCCGCGCTCGCCCAGCGCGAGCGCGGCGTTCGCGATCAGGAACTCGGTCATGCCGTTGGGCGCCTCGGGGTCGCGTTGCATCAGGTCGAGCGACCACCCGGGGTCCGGGCCGAAGCACGGCACGAGCCGCAGGAAGCCGAGCGGACGCTCCTCGGAGTCGAACGCCACCGCCAGCAGGAAGTCGGGGTTCTCGCCGCGGACGCCGCCGCCGAGCTCCATCGTGAAGCCGCGCTCGGGCGCCTTGCCGCGCCAGCGCTCGCGGATCCGGTTCAGGTCCTCGACTAGCTGCGGCGAGGCGTCCGTCTCCCGCATCAGGCGGAAGCGGTGGTCGCGGCCGACGCGCGTGACCGCGGAGCGCACCGACTTCATCGCGCTGCCCGAGAGCGTGAACTCGTCGCAGGGGACGATCGCCTCGTCGCCGAGGTAGACCTCGAGGAAGCCACGCGCGCGGTACAGCTCCACATCCGACTCGCGCACGGCCAGGAATGCGACGTGCCAGGCCCGCTCCGCGCAGAACTCGAGGAACTCGTCGAGCACGCGCGCCTCTGTAGCGGGGGCGCCGATCGGGTCGGCCGCAACGAGCGCGTATCCGCTCGCGTACGTGTAGGCGATCATCGCCTCGCCGTCGCTCGAGAAGAAGTAGCTCTTGTCGGGCCGCAGCGCGAAGTAGTCGAGCGTGTCGGAGCCGTACATGCGGACGAGCCGGCGCGCGTGCTCGCGCTCCTCGTCGCTCGGGGCCTCGCGGCGCGCGACCGCGCGGAACAGCAGCAGCGAGAGGATCAGCAGGCCGGCGATCCCGAGCGCGAGCAGCGCGGCCGGGAAGAAGTCCTCGAAGAAGCGGCCGCTGTACTCGTAGGGCCCGTCGAGGCCGATGAGCCCGGCGAAGGTCGCGTGCAGGACGCCGAGCACGCTGAGCTCCTCCTCCACGTGCTCGCGCTCGAGCACGAGCGTGACCGCGCCGAAACCGACGACGGTGACGAAGTAGGCGGGGACGAACCACAGCAACGCGCCGACCGAGCCGGGGTCGGCCTTCGCGGTGAACGCGTCGCGCTTCCAGATCAGCAGCGCGGCCATCACCAGCGCGTACGCGATCACGACCGGATGCGGGCCCTTGATGACGTGCGCGACCGCCGTGACTAGGAAGAGCGCGACCGCGATCAGCCAGGCGCGCTGCTTGCCGCGGGAGAGCTGGTGGGCCAGCAGCAGCAGCGCGAGGCCAACGAGCACCGACGCCACGTGGCCCACGACGCGGACGGACTCGTCGCCGACCGTGGTGGCCAGCCCGAGGCGGTCGTGCACGCCGGGCAGCAGCGCGAACAGGCATCCGACGCCTCCGAGTGCCGTGGCCCAGCCGAGCAGCCGCCGGGCCTGGCGGTGCTCGCCCAGCGCACGGCTCTGCGGGGTGGCGACCGCGGCCGTCGCCGCCTCCTCGGGCTCGGGCGGCGCCGGCGAGGCCATCGAGGCCGCGGTCGGCACGCCGCCGGATGACAGGCCCGCCCGGGTCGTACGCGGCGCCGTGCCGGGCTCGGGCCGCATCGTCGGAAACAGAATCACCTCACGGATCGCCGCGGCGCCCGCGATCAGCATCACCAGCCGGTCGAGCCCGATGCCGAGGCCGCCGGTCGGCGGCAACCCGTACTCGAGCGCGCGTATGTAGTCCTCGTCGAGGCCCTCGGCCTCCTCGTCCCCCGCCGCCTTGGCTGCCGCCTCGACCTCGAAGCGGGCGCGCTGGTCGACGGCGTCGTTCAGCTCGGAGTAGGCGTTGGCGAGCTCGCGCCCGCCGATCACCGCCTCAAAGCGCTCGACGAGGTCAGGGTCCGAGCGATGTGCGCGCGCGAGCGGCGAGACCTCGCGCGGGTAGTCGTAGACGAACGTGGGCGCAACGAGCGTGTGCTCGCAGGTCTCGTCGTAGACCTCGGACATGAGACGGCCGGCGCCCCAGCCCGACTCATAGGGGACGCCGAACTTGTCGCAGATCGAGCGCGCCTCCTCGATCGGCATCGACGGGTGCATCCTGACCCCGTTGACCTCCTCGATGAGGTCGGCCATCGTCACGCGCCGCCACGGCGGTGACAGGTCCGTCGCCGACTCCCCCGCGGCGAGCGCGGCCTCCGAGCAGATCGCCTCGACCAGGTCCATCATGTCGTGGTAGTCCGCGAGTGCCTGATAGGCCTCGAGCAGCGTGAACTCTGGGTTGTGGCGAGTGTCGAGTCCCTCGTTGCGAAACACGCGCCCGATCTCGAACACGGCCTCGAAGCCCCCGACGACGAGCCGCTTGAGCGGCAGCTCGAGCGCGATCCGCATGTACATGTCGATGTCGAGGGCGTTGTGGTGGGTGATGAAGGGCCGCGCAGCGGCGCCGCCCGCGGCGGAGTCCAGCACCGGCGTCTCGACCTCGGTGAAGCCGCGCTGCGAGAGTGTCCGCCGGACCGAGGCGATCACCGCGGAGCGGATGTCGAAGATGCGCCGCGACGACGGGTTGACGATCAGGTCGAGGTAGCGCTCGCGCAGGCGGGTGTCGACGTCGGTGAGGCCCTTGTGCTTGTCGGGCAGCGGGCGCAGCGACTTGGTGAGCAGCCGCCACTGGCGCACCCGGATCGACAGCTCGCCCTTGCGGGTGCGCGCGCCGCTGCCGGCCACCCCGATCCAGTCGCCGCGGTCCAGGTCCGCGACGCCGTCGAGCACGCCGTCGGACCGTGAGAAGAGGAGCTGGACGGTGCCGGTCTGGTCCTTCAGGTCGGCGAACACGAGCCCGCCGTGGCGCCGAATCAGCATCAGCCGGCCGGCGACGTGCAGCTCGTCCTGTGCCTCCTCGCCCGGCGCGAGGCCGTCGAGCTCGGCGCGCACCTGGGCGAGCGTGTGGTCGCGGTCGAAGCCGTAGGCGGGACCCTCACTTGCCTGCAGGCGCTCCTGTTTCGCGAGCCGCTGTGCGCGCTCGCGAGCGACGAAACTGGGCTTCTCGTCCCCCGACTGGCCAGGCCCGTCCATGCCGGGCATCCTGCAGCCCTCCGGCGGATCGGTCAAGCTGCCACGCGGTGGGGGACCGCCTCGACACGATCCTTGCCCAGGCGAGGCGGGATCGCCGGCGCCTCGATGGCTCGGCGATGGGGGCATTCAGCCTCACGGCGCTCGGAATCGCCAGCGTCGTCGGCGCCGGCATCTTCGTCACGACCGGGACCGCCGCCGCCCAGTACGCCGGCCCCGCCGTAGTCATCTCGTTCGTGCTGGCAGGGATCGCCGCCGGCCTCACGGCGATCTGTTACGCGGAGCTCGCCGCGATGATCCCGATCGCCGGTTCGACCTACTCGTATGCCTACGCCGCATTCGGCGTGTTCATGGCCTGGTTCATCGGCTGGGACCTGCTGCTCGAGTACCTGTTCGCGGCATCGACGGTCGCCGTCGGCTGGTCCGGCTACGCCGTCAGCCTGCTCGACTCGCTTGGCATACACGTGCCGCACGACCTCGCCAACCCCCCGTTCGGAGGCGGCAGCGGCATCGTGAACCTGCCGGCGCTCGTCGTCGTCGCGGGAACGACCCTGCTGCTGGTGGTCGGCACGCGTCAGTCGGCCGGCGTCAACAACGCGATCGTCGTGCTCAAGATCGTTGTTCTGCTGCTGTTCGTCGTGGTCGGCGCGGCGGCCGTCGATACCGCCAACTGGTCGCCGTTCGTGCCGTCGAACCACGGCGACTTCGGCGACTTCGGCGCCACGGGGATCATCCGCGGCGCGGGCGTCGTCTTCTTCGCGTACGTCGGTTTCGACGCCGTATCGACCGCGGCGGGCGAGTCGCGCAACCCACAGCGCACGGTGCCGATCGGATTGCTGGCGACGGTGCTGATCTCGACCCTGCTGTATGTGGCGATCGGGCTCGTCCTGACCGGCATCGTGCCGTACGAGAAGCTCGACGTCGCCGACCCGCTCTCGGAGGCGGTCCGGACCGAGGGGTCCGGGGCTGACTGGCTGGACGAGGCGCTCGGCGTGGCCGCTGTGGTGGGGCTCTTCTCGACCGCGCTCGTGACCTTCTACGGGCAGACCCGCATCCTCATGCGCATGTCGGCGGACGGCATGCTGCCGCCCGCCTTCTCACGCGTGAGCGCGCGCTTCAAGACGCCGGTCTTCACGACGATCCTGTGCGGCATCGCCGGCGGGGTGGTCGCCGCGCTCGTGCCGATCAACGTGCTCGGAGAGCTCGTGTCGATCGGGACGCTGCTGGCGTTTGTGCTCGTCTGCGCGGGCGTGCTGGTGCTGCGTCGCACGCACCCGGACGTGGAGCGGCCCTTCCGGGTTCCGTACGTGCACGTGGTCGCGGGCCTCGGGCTGCTGAGCGCGCTCGGGCTGATGGCGATGCTTCCGATCGAAACCTGGATCCGGCTCGTGATCTGGCTCGTGATCGGGCTGACGATCTTCTTCACCTACGCGCGCACGCACACGAACGAGAAGTTCGCGAGCCTCGCCCTCGAGGAGGACTGAACGTCAGGGCTCGGGGTTGGGGGCCCCCGCGACGCGGTCTTGGAAGCGCTGGTAGCGCTCCGTATGGCGGGCGAAGCGGCGCTCCGACCTGATCCGCTTCTTGCTCCCCTCCGGGTACCGGCGCCGCGCCCAGAAGGAGTCGGGCTTGGCGAGCCGGATGGCGCCGATGATCGCGAACAGCGGGAAGAGCATGCCGGCTACGCCCGTGAAGATCTTGCCCTTGAGTACCGCTAGGGCCGACACCGCGAGCGCGGCCAGCACCCCGAGGATGATCGTCGGCGCGCCCGAGTCCGTCGAGAAGGGCAGGAAGCCCATCAGGATGAGCCCGCCCACGATCGCGGCGATGATCACCGCGTCGACCGAGCGGCGCCCCTCCTCAGCCCAGTACACGTCCTCTAGCTGAAGCCAGAGCGCGTACTCGTCGAGTGTCAAGCCGGCGCCGATGCCGAAGGCGGCGGCAGTCAGCTCGAACCACGGGCTGTCGAGCTGAATCGCCATCAGGAAGCCGGCGAACAGCATCAGCACGATCCCGAAGACGAGGTGGTGGACGTGGAGGCCGCCCTCCGTCTTGATGCTGCCCGGCCACCAGGTGACCTTCGGATTCCGCATCATCCGTGTGCTGAAGCGAATCAGCAGGAACGAGAGCAGCATCGCTCCGAGCAGGATCAGCCCAGCGCGCTCGCCCTCGGTGCTGAGCACGCTGTCGTTCTCGATCTCGAGAATGATCTCTGCGATCTGCACCGCCAGTCTCCCTACCGGCGCGTCGCGCGCGCCGCGCAGACCGCCGCCGCGAACGCGCGCCGCAGCCTGGCGAAGGCGCGCGCGTCGCCCACCTCCGCCGTGATCTGCTGGTTGATAGCGACGGTGGCCGACCGCCGGCCGTCGCCAGTCGCGCCGATGAACTGGGTGAACCCGCCCGTGTTGCCCGTGTGGCCGAAGACGACCCCACAGCGCGTGCGGTAGCGGAAGAGCGCGAGGCCGGCGCGGTTGACGCCCGGCCCGCGCGGCTCCGAGTTGCCCGGGCGCATGCGCCGCTGCGCGCGCTGGACGCTCACCCCGAACAGCCGGCCGCCGACGTAGCCACGCACGAAGCGGGTCAGGTCGGCGGGCGTCGACACGATCCCTCCTGACGCCCATGCCCCGGACGCGCTGAACGCCTCGCTTATGTCCTCGGGCGGGCCCGGAGGATCGGGCTGGTACCCGTGCGCGAACGGGCGCGGCAGCCGCGATCCCTGGGGCAGGCTCGTGTTGCGCATCCCGAGCCTGCGATAGACGCGCTCGCTCAGCAGACGCTCATACGACCGGCCCGTCGCGGCCTCGGCCATCAGCGCTGCGACGACGTTGTCGCTGTTCGAGTAGACGTAGCGACTGCCGGGCGGGAAGCTGAGTCCCTCAGGCGCCGAGTAGGCGAGCAGCTCAGGGGGAGTGAACCTGCGCATGAGGTCCTGGCCGAAGTCCCGCCTGAACGCGGCCGTGCCCGAGTAGTCCGGCAGGCCGCTCGTGTGTCCGAGCAGCTGGCGCAGCGTGACCTGGGACCAGGCAGCCGGCTGACCCGGCAGCAGATCGCCGATCGTGTCGTCGAGCTCGAGGTCGCCAGTCTGGACGAGCGACAGCGCGACCGCCCCGCTGAAGGCCTTGGCGACGCTCGCGATTCGCATGTGATCGGTGGGCCGCCACACGCGGCTCGGCTGGATCACGCCGACCCCAGCGGTGTGGGCGACCGTCCGCCCGCCGCGATGGATCATCGAAATCGCCCCGGGCGGGCCGCCCTCGCCGTCGACGAGACGCTCGAGCGCGTTGTCGAGAGCGCGGTCGGCCTGCGTCGGCGGAATGGCGCCCGCGCCGGCAACTGGAAGGGCGCCGAGGGCCAGTGCCGCGACGACCAAGACGAGACGAGTCCGTCGCATCGGGCGGCCGAAGGTACAGCAGATAAGGTCCGCCACGCAACTGCCCGACTCGCAAATGGGTTCCTCGGCCTATCGCAGCAGGACCACCGCCAGCGTCGTGATGCTCGTCATCGGCGCCGTGCTGCTGATCGCGGGAACGGTCGCCCTCTACGCGCGCGAGCAGATCGTCGACCGCGAGGCGTTCGCAAACCGCACCATCGAGGCTCTCGACGATGACGGCGTGCGGACCGTCGTCGGGCGCGAGATCGTCGTGTACCTGGCGGAGCGCGGCTCCGCCGACCTCGCGGCGGCACGGCCGCTGCTCGAGTCGGTTGTCGACACGCTGATCCAAACGGAGCCCTTCCAGCGGGTTTTCCGCTCGGCCGCCCGGGAGGCCAACCGCGTCTTCTTCGTGCGCGACAAGGAGAACGTGCTGCTCGACATCGGCGACGGCGCCGAGATAGTCCGGTTCGGGCTGCGCTCGGTCTCGCCAAACCTCGCCAAGCAGCTGCCCGACGACCTCAAGCCCGACCTGCTGGCGCTCAACGACAGCGAGGTCACCGGCACCACGCTGCGCGTCGCGGACAACGTCCGCACGCTCGGGATCGTGCTGCCGCTACTCGCCCTCCTGATGCTGGTCGGCGCGGTCGCCGTATCCGTCGATCGCCGCGTGGCAGTGCTCCGAGCGGGCATCGCCATCGGCGCGGCGGGCACGATCCTGCTGGTGGGCCTGGTCGTGTTGAAGGCGCGCACGCTGGCGGGGGTGTACGGCGAGGACGAGATCACGGACGAGGAGCTCCGCAACGCAATCGGCGGCGTCTTCGACGCGTTCCTGGGCGACCTTCTGACCTGGGCGCTGCTGCTCGCCCTGCTCGGGATCGCCGTCGCGGCCGCGGCTGCGGCGCTCGACCCGGAGGATGTCGAGGCGCCTGCGGAGCGTATGAGGCGGCTCACGCAGCGGCCGCGCGCCACCTGGGCGCGCGCTCTACGCGGCGCCGCGGCGCTCGTGGTGGGCGTCCTGGCCGTGCTCGAGCCCACGCTCGCGGTTCAGATCGTCGCGGTGATCGGGGGCGCCTTCCTCGTCTTCTTCGGCATGTCCGAGCTGCTGCTCCTGCTGGCGCGCCCCGGCCAGACGCGCGCGGAAGCCGAGCGCACCCGCGGACGGGCGTTCGTCGCGGCGGGCGCCGCAGCCGTGCTCATCGTCGGGGCCCTCACGGCGCTCGTCATCGTGGTCACGAGCAGCGCGCCGGAGCCGAGCATCGCCCAGCCGAGCGTTCAGCGCGGCGAGTGCAACGGCTCGTTCGCACTCTGCGAGCTGCGCCTGAACGAGGCCGCCTGGGCCGGTACGCACAACTCGTTCTCCGCGTCAGACAGCCGGGGCTGGTTCATCGCCAACCAGCGCCATGACATGCAGCGGCAGTTGAAGGACGGGATCCGCCTCTTCCTCATCGACGCGCACTGGGGAATCGAAAACGCAGACGGCAGGGTCCGCACCGACTTCGCGACCGAGAAGCGCGACCGCAACAAGGTGGCGAAGAGCCTGCCGCCGCAGGTGCTCGCGTCAGCCGAGCGGCTGGCGGGCCGGGTGGGCGCCGGCGGCCTCGAGGGCAAGCCAGATGTCTGGCTCTGCCACACCGTCTGTGAGCTCGGCGCCACCAAGATGGTCGACTCGATGGTCGGGGTCAGGGAGTTCCTAGAGGCGAATCGAGGCGAGGTGGTGATCCTGTTCATCGAGCCCTACGTTGGCCCTCAGGACATCGAGACGGTATTCCGGGATTCGGGGCTGCTGCGCTACGTCGAGACGCTCGACCGTGACAGCCCGATGCCGACGCTCGGCGAACTCGTCAGCCGCAACAAGCGCGTCATCGTGCTCACCGAGAAGGATGCGGACGGGACGGTGCCGTGGTACCTCGACGGCTTCTCGTTCGTGCAGGACACGCCGCTCGGCGCCACCAAGGTGAAGCAGCTGAGCTGCGACCTCGAGCGCGGCGACGTCGACAGCCCGTTCTTGATGATCAACCACTGGGCCGACATCTTCCCGCCGCGCAGCTCACCGAACGAGCCCTTCCAGACCGAGAAGGAGATCGTCGGGCGCGCGAAGAGGTGTCAGCGCAAACGTGGCCTCCCTGTGAGCCTTATCGCGGTGGACCACTACGAGCTCGGCGCGCTGATCCCGGCGGTCGATCGCCTCAACGCCGAGCGGATCCAGGCCCTGCGCCGCCGTCAGGCCGCGGCCCGCGCCGGCTAGCCGGCGCGCAGCTGTTCGGCATGGACCTCGGGCGGGCCCGCCGCGAGCCGGTTGACGACCCACAGCCCGGCGCCGACCGCGAGCAGGATCGCGGCGCGCAGGAATACCGAGGCGTCGTCCATAGCGGTGTCGACGAGCAGGGCGACCGAGACGAGCGCCCCGAGCACGGGAAACACGGACGGCGCGTGGAAGTGCTCGTGCTCGACCGACTCGCGGCGCAGCACGAGCACCGCGACGTTGACGATCGTGAAGACGCTGAGCAGCAGCACGACCGTCGTGTCGGCGAGCGTCGAGAGATCGCCCGTGGAGATCAGCACGATGGCGATCGCGGTCGTGAAGACGATCGCCGCCACCGGGGTGCGGCGGCTCGGCAGCGTCCGCGCGAATACACGCGCCACGATCCCCTGGTCGGCCATCCCGTAGACGATCCGCGAGGCCATGATCATGTTGATAAGCGCGCTGTTCGCGACGGCCATGAGGGCGATGAACGCGAACACGCGCGTAGAGATGCCGAGCGGGCCGAGCTCGACCACCTCGAGCAGCGGCGCGTCCGAGCCGGACAGCTGGTCCGTCGGCACGACGTATGACGCCGTGAGCGTCACGAGCAGGTAGAGCACGCCGGCGACCGCGAGGCCCGTGAAGAGCGCCCGGGGGAACGTGCGCGACGGCCGCTTCGTCTCCTCGGCGACGTTGACGGAGTCCTCGAATCCGATCATCGCGTAGAAGGCGAGCGCGCTGCCGCCGACGATCGCCGCGACCACGCTCTCCCCCTCCTTGAACTCGAAGTTGCGCGAGAAGTCACCCGAGCCCTCGCCGAGCGCGGCGATTCCGATCACCACGATCAGCACGAGGCCGAACACCTCAATCGCGGTGAGCACGAGGTTCACCTGGACCGACTCCGCGATACCGCGGAGGTTGATCGCGGCGACGATCAGGATCATCGCGATCGCGGCGAGCACCAGCGGCAGGTCGACGAACTCGGACAGGTAGTCGCCGGCGAAGGCGCGGGCCAGCGTGCTCGCCGACGCGATTCCCGAGGACATCACGGCGAAGGCCACCATGAAAGTGAAGAAGGGCGTCTGGAAGGCGCGCTGGCTGTAGAGCGCCGCACCGGCCGCGCGCGGGTATTTAGACACGAGCTCGGCATATGCAAAGGCCGTGAACAGCGCCAGGACGAAGGCCGCCATGAAGGACGTCCAGATCGCGCCGCCGACCTCGGCCCCGACCTCGCCGACGAGCGCGTAGATGCCGGCACCGAGGATGTCCCCGATGATGAAGACGGTCAGCAGCCGCGGGCCGATCGCCCTCCGCAGGTTGGTCTGCTCCTCGCCCTCTCGCCGCTCGCCGGCGGTGTCTGCCGTGGTCGCCTCCATATCAGCCGCTTATCCCCGACGGCCGCTGATGAAACCGTTGCGAGCACGGTGCCGTCCCCGCTCCGGGGATGCGCGCGTGGCCATTCTGGTGCTGAGACCTGATCGAGACCAGCTTGGTACTGCGCATTGCAGGGCCTGCGCGCACACTCCCTCGAGGAAGCGAGCACAGGAGGACGCAGTGCGCAGGATTCGACTGCAAGGACGCACCTCCATAGCCCTCCTGACCGGGGCGCTGGCCGCCGCGGCAGCGCTGGTCGGACTGGCATCGGCAGCACCCGGGGACCTCGACCCCGCGTTCGACTCGGATGGGCTCGTGAGCGCCGCGCCGGGATCCGGCACCAACTCGTCTGCCGCGGCGCTGGTGCGGCTGCCGGGCGGCGCACTCCAGGTGGCCGGCAGGGCAGCCGACGGCGGTCAGCTCAAGGCGATGCTCGCGCGCTTCACCCCGAACGGCGCGCCCGACCCTGGGTTCGCGGCGGGCAGCCCCGTCCTGATGGCGATCGGCGACGGCGGCCAGGCCGAGGCGCAGGCCCTCGCCCGCGATGGCGCCGGGCGTCTCCTGATCGCCGGCTATGCCCGCGACGGCGGCGTCGCGAAGCTGTTCGTCTCACGGCTGAGCGCGTTGGGGGCGCCCGACTCGAGCTTCAACCCGCCGGGCGGGCAACCGGGAGTACGGCTGATCGAGCCGCTGGCCGGCGCCAGCGCGCTGAGCGCCTCCGGCATCGCGCTCGACTCGCAGGGCCGGATCGTCGTGGCCGGCGCGGTCACGGCGGCCGGCCGGGAGCGTGCCTTCGTCGCGCGGCTGACCGCGGCCGGGGTGCTCGATGCCACCTTCAGTCCGTCCGCGGCGTCGCCCGGCGTGGCGCTGCCCGACTTCGCGGCGGCGCCGTCGTCGGAAGCAGTCGACGTGGCCATCGACGGCGCGGACCGGCCGGTGCTCGCTGGATCCGCGACGAACGCGGCCGGCGTGCGCGGACTGCTCGCCGCGCGCCTGACTACCGGTGGCGCGCTTGACGGCGGCTTCGACGGCGACGGCTTTGCGCTCACGCCGCTCGGTGACGGCGGCGACCCGCGCGCGCTGGCGCTCGAGATCGTCGGCGGGAAACCCATGCTCGCCGGATCGGCGCTCGATGCCGGGGTGCGCAAGCTCGCGCTGGCCCGCTACACCGAGGCCGGCGCACTCGACCCCGGCTTCAACGGCGGCGGCACCCAACTGCTCGCGATCGGCTCCGCGCGCGAGGCGGCAGGCCATGCCCTGGCCGTCGACGCGAGCGGACGGCTCGTGATCGGCGGCCTCGTCGCGGACGGCGGCGAGACCAGGATGATGGTCGCGCGCCTCGGCGCGAACGGCGGCCTCGACGCCTCGTTCGCGGGCGGCGGGATCGCGCTGACGCCGCGCGGGGAAGCCAACGGCATCGCCCTCCAGGACGACGGCAAGATCGTGACGGCCGGCCGCAGCGACCCCCGGCTCGGCAGCCCGAACGTGCTGCTGGCGCGCTACCTCGTCGCGAGCGATCCGCCACCGCCGCCCGCGACCCCGCCCGAGCCTGCACCCGCCGACGACGGTCCACCGCCGCTGCTCGGCCCCTCCGCGGTGACCTTCGGCGAACCGGCGCTGTTCACGGCGCCAACGACAAGCGCGCGCGTCGTCGAGCGGCGCTGGGAGCTGGACGGAGACGGCGACTTCGACGACGCCGCCGGCGAGCGGATGGTTCGCCACGCGTTCGCGAAGCCAGGCCGGATCAAGGTCGGCCTGCGCACGCTGGACGCCTCCGGCCGGCGCCGCGACTACGCGCAGGACGTGCTCGTCGACCGTCCGCTGATGTCACAGCTCGTCTGGTCGCCCGTCAACCCGAAGCCGGGCCAGAAGGTGACCTTCAAGCTTGCGAACCTGCACGACCGCCACTCGGCCGTCTCGCACTTCGCCTGGGACTTCGGCCGCCTCAAGCCGGTGCATCCACGCGTCCGGCTGCCATTGCACGGCGTTCCGAACCGCCGCGGGCGGCGCGCGACGTCCTCAGCCGGGCCGCCGCAGCTGGGCACCGCCGTGCTGGTCAGCAAGACCAGCGACCTGACCGCGGCGAACACCTTCACGCGCAGGTTCCCGCGCTCGGGCGTCTTCCCCGTGGCGGCAAGCGCCGTGACCGCGGACGGCGTCAAGACCACGACCCAGGCGGACGTGTCGGTCGGCACGGGGGTCACGCAGCTCGACCCGGATGACGACACGGCATCCGCGACCGAATGCGCGGAGGACGACGACGTCGCCTGTCCGCAGATCTCGGTGAGCGGCTACGAGCTGCAGGGCTTCCCGATCACGTTCAGCTCGCAGGCGCCCTCGACGCAGGCCGACTGCACGCCGCTCGTGGCAGCGGACGACAAGTACAAGCTGAGCGTCCAGCAGAAGCTCGACCTGGGCTACCCCGTCGGCCTGCCCGATGCCGGTGATCTGGGCAGCCAGTTCGGGCCTCAGGCCGGCGGCCAGGCCGTGGCCCACGCGAGCCAGGGAGGCCCCTGCCTCGAGGAGCTCCTCAACGATTCGAAGAAGCTCTTCGACAAGTCGAAGGCCAAGGTCACGCCGATCCAGTGGAACTTCGGCGACGGGACGAAGGCCCCGGCCCAGCTCGACAAGAACGGCAAGGCCCCTGAGGTGCTCACGCACACCTATAAGGCAGGAGGGCTCTACAACGTCAGCCTCACGGCACGCGTGACGAAGACGAGCGCCACGCTGCCGAGCTCGAGTCAGGGCGCGAGCGCCGCCAAGTCGTTCACCTCCACGTGGTACGTCAAGAAGACGATCAAGCTGAAGGTGACCGCCACCCACTGCGGCCCGGTGAAGCTGAACGGAGTGTCCGTCACGACGTCGGACCACTGCTTCATCAAGATCCCGCCGACGCAGCCAGGCTCGGAGGCGGTGGCCTCGAAGGGCGTCTGCTGCACCACCTACCGGCCCTTCGCGGGCGACCATCTGATCATGGGCGGCGTCAAGGTCGACGCGCGCTCGAACTGGGTCGAGCCGCTCGTCCACCCGAGCAGCGCCAAGATCACGGCGATCACGCCGGGCGGCTGGGAGAGCGGGCTCTTCATCACGTTCCGCTGGGGCCCCGGCAACTACGAGAACGGCGGGCTGCCGGACATCCTGCAGCTACAGCCCGTCTATCCGGGCGACACGCTCAGCCTGCCAAAGGCCAAGTTCATCCCGGAGCTCGGGAAGAGCGCGATCGACCTGCCCTACGAGCCCTACAGCGGCGGCGGCAACCTCATCAGCGCCGGGCCGAACTCGGTCGCGGGCCTGAACGTGAAGGGCGGCCACTTCTACTTCTTCCCGGGCACGAAGCCGGCGCTCGCGCGCCTCACGCTGAAGCTGCCCGAAGTGTTCACGGGGACCGGCGAGGTGACGCTGAACCCGGTGCAGGCATCGGCGTCCGCGAACGACGAGGTCGACTTCACGATGCAGCTTGCCCGACACCAAGATCGGGCCGTTCGAGACCGAGGACGTCGAGATCAACCACCGCAAGGCGTCCTACGGCGGCGGCTGGTTCGGCGGCGGCACGATCCTGCTGTTCGGCGCCGGGCTCGACGCGCCCTACATCCCTCCGGGTCAGTCATCGATCTCCTGCGGAAAGGGCGGCCCGTCGGGCTTCTCGATCAGCGAGGGCGGCAGCTTCCAGCACGGCGGGGCCACGCTCAAGCTGCCGTCGGACCTCCCGATAGTGCCGCCCTGGGTCGGCTTCAACTGCCTGCAGGTGGCCGGCACGTCCAAGCCGTTCACGCTGCAGGGCAAGGTCGGGCTGCACGTGCCGGTCAACGGGGTGATCGGCGTCAACGCCTGCTTCCTGATCGCGATCCTGGAGGGCGGCGACAAGGCGTCGGGCTGTGGCGCGAACAACTACGTCGCCAAGCAGGCCGAGACCTGGTTCCGAGCCGCGGGCAACGTCACGCTGTTCGACGACTGGGAGCTCGCCAGTGCCTACTTCGACCTGCACAAGGGCAACGACCTGTTCAAGGTCGCCGTCGGCGGCGGCTTCGACTGGGATCTCGTGATCGCGTCGGTCTCGGCGAGCGTCGAGGGGCTCGTCTACTTCGAGCCGAAGTTCGCGTTCCAGTTCTACGGCAAGGGCGAGTTCTGCGTGATCCTCTGCTTCAACATGCAGGGACTCGTCTCGTCGAAGGGCGTCGCCGGCTGCGCCACGATCGCGGGCTTCGAGTACAACTGGAAGACGGGCAGCGGCGCCGTCTTCGGCGGCTGCGACCTGACCGGCACCTCCGTCTACATCTCGCGCCACCTGCCGCTCCCGCTCACAGCCATGAGCGCCGCGGAACCCGGACGCTTCGCGCCGCTCGGGGCGACCACCCGCACGCGGGTGCGCGTCCCGTCCGGACGCCGGGCGATCTCGTTCGAGGCCGACGGTGCCGGTGGCGCGCCGCGCATCACCATCACGGACCCGCGCGGGCGCAGGTACGTCGACAACGGCAGCCCCTCACAGGGCACCCGCGCGGCCTCGCTGCTGCACCTCGAGCGCGCCCGCCGCAGCATCCTCACCGTGCGCGGGCGCCCGCCCGGCGGCGTCTGGACGATCGAGGCGCAACCGGGGTCCCCCGCGATCAGCGGGCTGTCGACACGGCGCGACCTGCCGCAGACACGCGTGCTCGCGCGCGTCCGCGGCCACGGCGCCGGACGCCGGCTCGTCTACCGCGTCGCCCCTGTTCCCGGCCAGCGCGTGACCTTCTTCGAAGAGGGCCGCACCGTCGGCCGCCGAATCGGCGTGGCCGGCGGCACGCACGGCGAGCTGCGCTTCCCGAAGGGTCACGGCACGGCCGGCAAGCGGCGTGTGTTCGCGATCGTCGAGCAGAACGGCATGCCGCGGCGCCGCATCGCGCTCACGAGCTACGTCGCCCCGGCGCCGCCGCGCGTGCCCGCTCCCGGCGCCGTGCGCGCGCAGGTGCGCCGCGCCGGGCTCAATCTGAGCTGGCGCAGGGTGGCCGGCGCCGCCCGCTACAGGCTGAGCGTCAAGGTTGGCGACGGCCGCGTGCTCACCCGCAGCATCCGTGCGACCTCGACGCGCGTCCCCTTCTACGACCCGCGACTCGGCGCCCAGATCAGGGTGAGCGCCGAGGCGAAGGACGGGCGGAAGAGCGCGGACGCGCGGCTGCGCGTCAAGCCGAAGCGGGTACGCCGGATCACGGTCAGGATCTGAGCGCCGCGCGGCCGGGCGTCACTGGAGGTACTCGCTGCACCCCGATGGGTCGCCGGACTGGAAGCCGCTGTACCAGGCCGCCTCGCGCTGCTCGGGGGTGCCGTGATGCCCGGGGCTGCCGGCGTCGAAGTCCCCGACCGCCAGGGCGGCGTCGAGCGCTTCCTGAAGGTCACCCTCCTCGAGGCGGTTCTCCTCGTAGGCGCTCGCCGCCCAGGTACCTGCGTAGCAGTCGGCCTGGAGCTCGAACGCAGCCGTCGGCACCGCCGTCCCGTACGCCTCGTAGAGGCCGAGCTCATCCTGGATCTGGTGGCCGTACTCGTGAGCCACGATGTATGCGACCGCAAAGTCGCCGATCGTCCCGCCGTATCCCTGTGAGCTCCCGGGGAGCGCCTCGTCGAGCGCACCGCTGTAGATGTCGGTGGCGAACTGCTGTGAGATGTAGATCGTGTCGTCGGCCATGCAGTACGCCGCAGCGCTGTCGCCGAGGGCGCCGCTCCCATCGCCACATGCACTGGCCGCGGTCCCTCCGGCGGGGATCCAGTAGTACGCGACCCTCGGCTCCGGCAGGCTCGACTCCTCGAACACGCGTGTCCAGTAGGAGTCGACATCCTCCGTCACAGCGGTCAGGAACTGCTCAATCGTCTCCGGCTCCTCGGCGTCCGTCGATCCGAGGACCAGGTCTCTGGGGAGGGACTCGGCCTCGGCGGAGCCGAGCTGTTGCCAGGTACCTGCAAGCACGAGCGCCAGCAGCAACCCGGCGCCGGCAAGCAGCCGGCGGCGTTTCCGTGAATTCATGCGCCGAACCGTGGCTGGCGGCGTTTAACGCCGTCTAAGGAGTTGCACTGTGCCGCGCTGGCAAGCGGACGGGTTCGACAACCCGAGGAGAACCCTCCAGCTGTTGAGAACCTCACTCGCCGGCGCGGACGCCCGGCGGGCGGGTGAGGCGTGCGAGCGCGCGAGCGGTGAACGGCGTCCGCCGCGACCGCCACACATGCCGGTCCTCGAATGGCCAGGCGTAGACCGGGTTGCCGTCGCGAACCAGCCCGAGCACGCGTGGGTCGCTCAGCTCCCCGGCGGACCACTCGTACAGGAGCTGCAGGCGCGGCACGATGACGGCGTAGTCGAGCACCCGGCCGAGCCGCTGCTCGTCTGCGATGTAGCGCTCGACGTCGAGCGTGAGTGGATAGCGGTCCGGGAGCACGCGCCCGAGGGAGAGGAACACGCCGGCCATACCGAGGCGTGGATCTCCCAGCACTCGCCCCAGCGGAGCGAACCGCCCCAGCGCCAGCCGCGGCGCCGCGTTCAGCGCGTGCGCGTACAACACACGTGCCAGTGCAACGTTCATGAAGAAGCGCTCCGGTGCGCTCTCGGCTTCGGCGAGCTCCGTGTTCTCCAGGTAGGCGCCGACGATGCTCGCGTTGTGCGCCCGGTACCAGTGGCGCCCCGTCGGCCTCGCGCCGAACTCGAGCCAGAGCCGCACGGCCTGCGACGACGGCTCGCCCGCCAATCCACCCAGCAGCGCGATCGTCTCGCATCCGTCGCGCAGCAGTCGCTCATTGACCGCCCGCCACCACACGCTGCCCGGCGGCGTCGCGTCGAGCGGATCGAGCACACCCCGGCGCGCCTGCCAGCGCATGAAGGACAGCGCCGCCCGCCGGAACGGCAGGTGTCGCGGGGCGTGGCCCGTGGGCCCATGGAAGACCCGCCCCATCAAGGCAAGGCGCGCCGCCGGGTTGCCGCGTACGGCCGCGACCTGCGCCTCAGCCCGGGCGAGCGCGCTTGCGGGGTCGCTCATCGCCGAGTGGTGATCGTCGTGCGGCGACTCTACAGGCGAGTCGGCTTCGTGCCCGCGGCGCCGGACCAGGCAGCAGACCAGTGTCGTCACGGGCGCGACGCGCGGGCGCGAGGCTCATGCTGCTCAACCTGTTCGGCGGCCAGCGCGACCAGGAAGGAGATCCGATGGTTCTCGAGACGCTCACGGTGCACGACCAAGGGGCCGTTCTATACGCGGAGATAGGGGCGCCGCCCATGAACCTCCTGACGCCCGAACTGGTTCGCGATCTCGTCGCGCTGATTCAGGAGGCGGAGGCCGACGACGCCGTCCAGGTGCTCGTGTTCAAGAGCGCCGACCCCGACTACTTCATCTCCCACGTCGACCTGAAGCGAATAGACGACTACCGAGCCGAGGCGGCGAAGCTGACAGGCGAGCCGTCGCTTGCCCTTCTGTTCCACTACCTGAGCAACAGCCGCCTCGTGACCATCGCACAGATCGAGGGTCGCGTACGGGCTGTCGGCAGCGAGTTCGTGCTGGCAACCGACATGCGCTTCGCGGCGCGAGAGTCCGCGGTCTTCAGTCAGTTCGAGCCCGCGTTCGGTCTGATCCCGGGTGGAGGAGCGACCCAGCACCTCGCGCGCCTCATGGGCCGCTCACGAACGCTCGAGGTGATGCTGAGCGCGGACGACTACGACGCGGACCTGGCCGAGCGATACGGCTGGATCAATCGAGCCCTGCCCGCAGCCGAGCTCGACGATTTCGTCCGGTCGCTCGCACATCGGATTGCCGCGTTCCCGGCCGCCGGGCGTGTCGGTGTCAAGGCACGGGTCAATGCGATCGCGCTGGCGCCGGTCGAAGAGTTTCGGCGCGATTCCGACCTCTTTGCCGAGGGGGTGCGCGACCCAGAGGCACGCGCCCTGCTCGGGGCCGCCATGAAGCTCGGTCTCCAGACCCGGAACGCCGAAATGGATCTGGCCTCGTTGCTGGGCGAGCTGGCTCGAGACCACGGGGGTTAGGAACCAGGGATCTCTACGGGCGCGAGCGGCGCCGACACAGGCGAGGCTGTCAACGGTTCAACCAACCAGACCCAACGGAGGTCAGCATGAGCACCACAGAGCTGGACGACAGCGCGGCGCCGGAGGCATCCGAGGTCTCGACCGTCCCGTTGCGGTTCGAGGTCACGACCCTGCCGGTCTCCGACGTCGATCGCGCGAAGGCGTTCTACCAGCGACTGGGATGGCGTCTCGACATCGACTTCAAACCCACGCCGGACACACGCGGCGTGCAGTTCACCCCGCCAGGCTCGCCCGCCTCGATCCAGTTCGGGAAAGGCATGGACGAGATGACGGAGCCGCTGCAGGGCCTGCTGCTGATCGTCGAGGACATCGAGGTTGCCCGCGACGAGCTGATCGGCCGCGGCGCCGACGTCAGCGAGATCTGGCACGCGGTGCCCGGCGAGGGCCCGCAGCCTGGCATCGACCCCGAGCGCCGCTCGTACCTCAGCCGTGCGTCCTTCGCGGATCCGGAGGGAAACACCTGGCAGCTCCAAGAGATCACCGAGCGGCTCCCGGGACGGGTGTGAGCGATGGAGGTCGAAGATCGCGCACAGCTCCTGCACGAGACCGCCCTGCGCCACGGTGAGTTCGAAGCGGTCGCCCCGCCCCACGACTGGTGGGACTGGTACGCCGCGTACATGATCGCCCGCGAGGGCGGGAAGACCCCGGACGATTCCTCCGGCACCGCTGACCGCTACATGGCGGAGGCCAAGCAGATCGTCATCTCGCCCGCCTGACCCCCACTCCCTCTACACCGGGACCCCGCGCTCGCCCGCGGGGTCCCCGGCGTGGAAGCCCGTTCGGTTCCCCGTCTGAGATCGTCCAGACCTATGGCGTACGGCGTACTCGGTGTTGGCGCCCTCGGCGCGGCGATCGTGACCGGCCTGTGCGAGAACGTCGATGACGCGCCAAAGGTGCTGCTCTCGCCCCGCAACGCCGAAACCGCGAGGGGTCTCGCCCAGCGCTTTGCCAGCGTCGATGTCGCCGCGGACAACCAGGCGCTCGTTGACGTTGCGGCGGTCGTGATCGTGTGCGTACGCCCGCAGGTCGCGGGGACCGTGCTCGCCGAGCTCCGCTTCCCCGCCGATCGTGTCGTGATCAGCGCGATGGCCGGCGTACCGGTGAAGGCGCTCCAGCGACTGGTGGCGCCGGCCACCGATGTCGCCCGCGTGATCCCGCTTCCGTCGGTGGCTCGGCGGGAGGGCCTCACGCCGGTCCATCCTCCGAACGCCGCGGCCACCGCGCTGTTCGATCGCCTGGGCGAGACGGTCGAGTTCTCCGACGTCAAGGCGTTCGAGGCGTTCGCCGCCTCTACGGCGACGATCGCCGCCCACTTCGCCTATCTGAACGCCATCACCGGGTGGCTCGAGCAGCAGGGGATTCCAGCGCCCGCCGCGACTCGCTACGTCGCCTCGATGTTCGCCGGGCTCGCCGAGCCGACGCGGAGCGGGCAGCCCTTCGAGCGGCTGGCCCGCGAACACGCCACCCCGGGCGGGATCAACGAGCAGTTCGCGAAGGAGCTCGAGCAGCGCGGGCTCGTCGAGGACGTCAGCCTCGGCCTGCAGCGTGTGCTCGACCGGCTGAACGCGGGATGACCCGAGCCGGCCGGTGCTCAGACGCCGAACGGCGCCGGATAGACGATCGTGCCGCGCGGAGTCTCGGTGCTTGGGTCCAGTGCGAGCGCCATCAGGGCTTCGTCCGGCACCTCGAAGCTTGCGTGGATGCCAAACGCGGAGGCCTGGGTGAAGCCGAAACGCGGATAGTAGGCCGGGTGCCCAAGCACGATCACGAGGTTCTCCCCTAGCGCGCGGGCGGCGTCGAGAGCGGCCCGGATCGCCGCCGAACCGGCCCCGGTCCTCTGGACGCGCGGCAGCACGGCGCAGGGAGCCAGGGCCAGCGCCGCGGCGCCGCCGACGTGGCAGCGGGTGAGCAGTGCGTGCGCGACGACGGTCCCTTCTGAATC
The DNA here is from genome assembly GCA_963814095.1 of uncultured Thermoleophilaceae bacterium. Classification (GTDB taxonomy): domain Bacteria; phylum Actinomycetota; class Thermoleophilia; order Solirubrobacterales; family Thermoleophilaceae; genus JACVRW01. The sequence goes on from CAWFBT010000012.1 coordinate 54,735, forward strand.
GTCGGCCACGATCGACAGGCCATCGATCCACGCGTCGCTCGCGCGCAGCGCATCGACCAGGTCAGCCTCCTCAGCGGTAGGAAAGGCGGCGAGGTTGACCTCTCGAATCGCCGTGGCGTCCGATGCGGTCTCGGGGCGGGCAGTCCATGCCGTTGCCAAGGCGCGCCGAACCGGCCCGAGCTAGCCCGAGTCGACCTCGAGGAACGCCTCGTAGCGCTTGACCTCGCGCTCCGCCCGAGCCCGCTCCTCGGACTGCTCGTCGGCCCGCTCGACCGCCTCCTGGGCCTCCTTCAGCCTCGCCTCGAAGGCCGATCGGTCGATGTCGCCAGGCGCGATCGCCTCCTCGACGAGCACCAGCGCGCGGTTGTCGACCATCTGAAGGTAGCCCTCCCCCTGCGCGTAGCGAACGACGTCCGACTCCGACTTGTAGAGCCGCAGCTCGGTCGGCTCGAGGATCGCCATCAAAGGCGCGTGGTTGGCCAGAATGCCGATCGAGCCCGTCGTCGTCCGGGTGGAGACCATCTCGACCTCCTCGGCGAAGACCTGGCCCTCCGGGGTCAGGACCTCGACGGGGAAGCTGGTGCGAGCCACTAGCTCTCGTCCTCCTCTTCACGCGCCTCGGTCGCCTCGCCCGCCTCCGCCTCGGCCTCGGCCTCGCCCTCGCGGTCCTCCTCGGCCTCCCCCTCGCCCTCGCGGTCCTCCTCGGGCTCCGCTTCATCGCGAGCGCCGCGCGCGGCCTCGACGACCTCGTCGATCGTGCCCTTCATCAGGAAGGCGCGCTCTGGGATGTCGTCGTGCTTGCCGTCGATGATCTCCCTGAACGAGCGCACGGTCTCCTCGACCGGCACGTACGTGCCCTCGAGGCCGGTGAAGGCCGTGGCCACGAAGAACGGCTGCGACAGGAAGCGCTCGACCTTGCGTGCGCGCTGCACGGTCAGCCGGTCCTCATCCGAGAGCTCGTCGATGCCGAGGATGGCGATGATGTCCTGCAGCTCCTTGTAGCGCTGCAGGATCTCGCGCACGGCGTTCGCGACCTGGAAGTGCTCGTCGCCGACGATGTCGGCCTTGAGGATCGTCGAGGTCGAGTCGAGCGGGTCGACGGCCGGGTAGATGCCCTTCTCGGAGATCGAGCGCGAGAGCGTCGTCGTCGAGTTGAGGTGGGCGAACACCGACGCGGGCGCCGGGTCCGTGAGGTCGTCGGCCGGCACGTAGATCGCCTGCACCGAGGTGACCGAGCCCTGGCGCGTAGAGGTGATCCGCTCCTGCAGCTGGCCCATCTCGGTTTCGAGCGTCGGCTGGTAGCCGACCTGCGAGGGCATCCGGCCGAGCAGCGCCGACACCTCCGAGCCCGCCTGCACGAAGCGGAAGATGTTGTCGATGAAGAGCAGCACGTCCTGGCCGCCCTGCTCGCGGAAGTACTCCGCCATCGTCAGGCCGGAGAGGGCGACGCGCATGCGCGCGCCGGGCGGCTCGTTCATCTGCCCGAAGACGAGCATGGTCTTGTCGATCACGCCCGACTCGGTCATCTCAAGCCAGAGGTCGTTGCCCTCGCGGGAGCGCTCACCCACGCCGCAGAAGGCCGACAGGCCGCCGTGCTCCTGCGCGATGTTGTGGATCAGCTCCTGGATCAACACGGTCTTGCCGACGCCGGCGCCGCCGAACAGGCCGACCTTGCCGCCCTTGGCATAGGGGGCGAGCAGGTCGACGACCTTGATGCCGGTCTCGAGGATCTCGCGGGTCGGGGTCAGGTCCTCGACGTTCGGCGCCGGCCGGTGGATCGGCCAGCGCTCCTCAGCCTCGACCGGGCCCGCGTTGTCGATCGGGTCGCCGAGCAGGTTGAAGATGCGGCCGAGCACGACGTCGCCGACGGGCACCGTGATCGGGCCGCCCGTGTCGACCACCTTGGTGCCGCGCGCGAGCCCGTCGGTGGCGTCCATCGCGACCGCACGGATGCGGTCGTCGCCCAGGTGCTGCTGCACCTCGAGCACGAGACGGGTGGCGTTGTCCTCCTCGCCGGCCACGTCGAGCTCTATCTCGAGGGCGTTGTAGATCTCCGGCAGCTCGCCGTCGGAAAAGGCGACCTCGACGACGACGCCCTGCACCTCCTCGACCGTCCCGACGTTGCCCTCGGTCCTGCGCTGCTGCTCGGTGGCCTGCGTTGCGGCTTCCATTCAGTCTCCTGGGTTGATCCTCATCGAAGTCCCTCGGCCCCGGCGACGACCTCCATGATCTCCTGGGTGATCTCGGCCTGGCGCTGCCGGTTGGCGGCCAGGGTAAGGTCGTCGATGAGCTCTCCGGCGTTGTCGGATGCGTTGCGCATGGCGCTCATGCGGGCGCCGTGCTCGGACGCCGTCGACTCGAGCAGCGCCCTGTAGATCGAAATCTCCACGTAGTCCGGCACGAGCCGCGCGAGTATCTCCTCGGGGTCGGGCTCGTAGATCCAGAGCGCGCGCGAGTCGGACTCGTCCTCGCCGGACTCCTCTTCCTCCTCGTCCACGTCGATCACGTCGGCCTGCTGGAGCGGCAGGAGCGTCTCCTCCCGCACCTCCTGGTTGACCGGGGAGATGTAGCCGTTGTAGATGATCTCGACCCGGTCGACCTTGCCGTCCACGTAGGCCGCGGCCATGCCGTCGCCGATCGTGCGCGCGTCGGCGAAGGCGGGCCGGTCGGTGAAGCCTGTCCACGAGGCGCCAAGCTCGAGCTGGCGGAACTCGAGCGAGGAGACGCCACGCCGGCCGACGGCGTACCAGAGGACGTCCTTGCCGTCGCGCCGGATCTCGGCGGCGCGCCGGTTGCCGGCGCGCACGATCTGAGAGTTGAACGGACCCGCGAGGCCGCGGTCGGCCGTGATCAGGAGGATGCCGACGGTCTCGACGTTCTCGCGGTCCTGCAGGATCGGCAGGTTCGGGATGTTGTCGGCGGCGTGCGACGCGCGCGCGGTCATCCGGCGCAGGGCGTCGGCGTACGGCCTCAGGTGCTCGATCCGCTGCTCCGCTCTCCGCAGGCGCGCGGCGGAGATCATCTCCATCGCGCGCGTGATCTTGCGGACGTTCTGGACGGAGCCGATGCGGCTCCGGATGTCCTTAAGGTTCGCCATCGCCTAGGCGGGTGCCGCCTCCTGTTCGGGCGCCTCCTGGGCGCTCTCGTCCGACTCGGCGGCCTCGCCGCCCTCGTCGGCGCGGGCCTCGTCGCTCTCGCTCCCGTCGTCGCGCTCGCGACGGATGCGGTCGGACTCGCCCTCCTCGATCGGGTTGCCCTCGGCGTCGAAGTCGGGCCCGAAGTCGTCGATCGCCTCGGCGACCGCGTCCCTCAGCTCGCCCTCGATCGAGTCGTCCCAATCGCCGTCGCGGATCTTGTCCATCAGCTCCTGATGCTCGGAGTGCAGGCGCTGCAGCATCGACTCGTGGAAGTCCTTCACGCGCTCGACCTTGATGCGGTCGAGGAAGCCGCCCGTGCCGGAGTAGATCGCCGCCACCTGGTCCTCGATCGCCCAGGGGCTGCGCTCGTCCTGGTTCAGCGCCTCGACGAGCCGGGCGCCGCGGCTGAGCGTCGCCTGCGTGTCGGCGTCGAGGTCCGAGCCGAACTGGGCGAACGCCTCGAGCTCGCGGTACTGGGAGAGCTCGAGCCGCAGCCTGCCGGCCACCTTGCGCATCGGCGTGGTCTGCGCGGAGCCACCGACGCGCGACACCGAGATGCCCACGTTGATCGCCGGGCGCACGCCTGAGCGGAACAGGTCGGCCTCGAGGAAGATCTGGCCGTCCGTGATCGAGATGACGTTCGTCGGGATGTAGGCCGACACGTCGCCGGCCTGCGTCTCGATGATCGGCAGCGCGGTGAAGGAACCGCCGCCGAGGTCGTCGTTCAGCTTGACCGAGCGCTCGAGGAGGCGCGAGTGCAGGTAGAAGACGTCACCCGGGTAGGCCTCGCGACCCGGAGGGCGGCGCAGCAGCAGCGACATCTGCCGGTACGCGTAGGCGTGCTTCGTCAGGTCGTCGTAGATCGCGAGCGCGTGCCGGCCGTCGTAGAGGAAGTGCTCGGCCATGGCGGCGCCGGCGTAGGGCGCGAGGAACTTGATCGGGGCGGCCTCGTCGGCCGGAGCGGCGACGATGATCGTGTGCTCGAGGGCTCCCGCGTCCTCCAGCTGCTGCGCGACCTCCACGACCGTCGACATGCGCTGCCCGATCGCGACGTAGATGCAGAGCAGGTCCTGGCCCTTGTTGTTGATGATCGTGTCGATGCAGATCGACGTCTTGCCGGTCTGGCGGTCCCCGATGATCAGCTCGCGCTGGCCGCGGCCAACATTCGTCATCGCGTCGATCGGCTTGATGCCGGTCAGCATCGGCTCCTTCACCGGCTGGCGCTCGACCACGCCGGGCGCCTTGAACTCGACCGGGCGGGTCTGGTCGGTCTCGATGTCGCCCTTGCCGTCGAGCGGGTTCCCGAGCGGATCGACGATGCGCCCGAGCAGCGCGTCGCCGACCGGTACCTCCATCAGACGGCCGGTGCGCTTGACCTGGTCGCCTTCCTCGATCTTGTCCCACTCACCGAAGAGCACGACGCCGACGTTGTCGGACTCGAGGTTCAGGGCGAGCCCGGTCACGTCGTGCGGAAGCTCCAGCAGCTCGCTCGACATGCAGTTGTCGAGCCCGTGCACGCGCGAGATGCCGTCGGCGATCGACAGAACCGTGCCCACCTCGGACAGGTCCGCGCCGCCGTCCTCTAGCCCCTCGATGCGCTGCTTGAGGATGCTGGTGATCTCGTCTGGCTTGATCTGCACTTCGGAGTCTCCTTAAGCGGCCTTGGCCACTTGCTTGCGTAGCTGTTCAAGTCTGTTGCGCACGGTCGCGTCGAGTACAAGATTGCCAACGCTCACCTTGAGCCCACCGAGCACGTCGGGATCGACGTGGCTCGACAGCTCGACGCGGCGTCCTGTCTGCTGCTCGATCTCGCGGCCGATGTCCTCGACGATGCCCTGGTCGAGCTCAACGGCGCTCGTGACGCTCACCGGCAGCAGCCTGTTCTCCTCCGCCCACATCGAGTCGAACTCGCGCCGGATCCGGAACAGGGCCGGCATCCGGTGGCGCTCGGCGAGCAGCTCGAGGAAGTTGAAGAGCCGCGGGTCGGCGTCGTCGACGATCTGCCCGATCCCCTGCTTCTTCTCCTCGGACGAGAAGTACGGCGAGAACAGGAAGACCTGCAGATTGCGGTTCTCGTCGAGCGCGTCGGCGAACTCGCCGAGCTCCTCGTGCACGCGGTCGAGGGCGTCGTTCTCCTTCGCCGCCTCGAAGAGCGCACGCGAGTAGACCTCGGCGATCTCTTCCATCTGGCTCTCCTGGAAGGCGGGGGCCCAGTTCCGGGAGCCTTCCTCGCCCGCCAGCGTCGAGAAGTCGACCTCCTTGAGGGCGTCCTCGATCAGGCGCCGGTGATCCTCAGGCGTCAGCGACTTGCGCGTGACCTTCTCGGTCGCGATCACCGTCAGGTTCGCGACCTCCTTGCGGATTTCGTCGAGCGCGCGGCGGGTCTCCGCCTCGATGTCGCGCCGGGTGGCCGCGAGCAGCTCCTCGCGCTGCTTGCTCGCGTCCGCCTTGGCGCTGTCGGCAAGTGAGTCGGCTGCCTTGCGCGCGCGCATGGTTATCTCCTCCGCCTGCTCGCGAGCCTCCTTGAGGCGGGCGCGGTATTCGTCGAGCAGGCCGTCCGCCTCCTGCTTCGCCCGCGCCGCGTCGTCGAGCGACTTCTCGATCGTCACGCGGCGCCTGTCGAGCGCCTCCGCGATCCGCGGAAAGGCGAGCTTGTTGAGGAGGTAAAGGGTCGTCCCGAACGCGAGCAGCGTCCAGATCATCAGCCCGACGTTCGGGCTGACGAGGAAGCTGCCGCCCTCCTCCTCGGCGCCCTCGGTGCTCTCCTGGGCGATCAGGAGGAAGCTCGCGATGTCCCCGATGAAGTCCATCCGCGGCCTAGAGGAAGAACGCGATCAGGCCGAAGATGAAGGCGTAGAACACGATCGCCTCGGTCAGGGCGAACCCGAGCCACTGGATGCTCGTGATCTCCTCACGCATCTCGGGCTGACGGGTGACCGACTCGATCACCTTGCCGAAGATGTAGCCGACGCCGATGCCCGGGCCGATCGTCCCGAGTCCGGCGCCCACTCCGAGCGCGATCGCCTTCAGGCCGTCCGTGGGGTCGGCCGCCTGGGCGATTGGGAGCAGCACTGCAAGGTCCATGGATCCTCCTTAGTGGCCTCCGGCGCTTGCCTCGCCGAAGTAGATAGACGTGAGCGTGGCGAAGATGAAGGCCTGCAGGGTGGCCACCAGCCCCACCTCGAAGATGAAGAACGCGACCGCCAGGGGCAACGTGATCCAGCCGAGCGCGGTGATGCCGAGCAACACCGCCAGCCCGCCGCCCATGAACAGGATGAGCAGGTGGCCGGCGAGGATGTTCGCGAACAGTCGGACTGAGAGCGAAATGATCCGCACGAACTGCGAGATCACCTCGATGATGAAGATCGGCACCGCGGCGGCACCCGAGACGCCGGCCGGGAGCCAGCCCTTCAGGTACTTGACGAACCCGTGCCGGCGGATGCCCTCCACCTGGTAGATGAAGAAGACGGTCAGGGTGAGGACGAGCGGGATCGACAGGTTCGCGGTCGCGGCGTAGAGCGCGAAGGCCGGGAAGGCGATGCCGAAGATGTCGATCGTCTCGTGGGAGTTCGTCGGCAGCGGGATGTAGCCGAGGATGTTCGAGAACCAGATGAAGAAGAAGAGCGTGGCCACGAACGGGAACCACTTCGCGGCGGCCTGAGCGTCCATGTTGTTGCGCGTGATCTGGTTGTAGGTCAGGTCGTACGCGCCCTCGACCACCACCTGCGTGCGGTTCGGCTTCTGCTCCATGCGCCTGGCGACGTAGACCATGGCCCCGACGGTCGCCACGCAGGTGAGAAAGAGGTAAAGCACGGCCTTGTTGATCGAGAGGTCGAGCGAGCCGATCTTGATCTCGATCCAGGGCGTTAGCCGGAACTCCTCCTGCGGCTGGAACTCCTGGTTCTCGCCGTCGCTCCCGAAGATCAGGTACAGCAGGATCCCGACACCGATGTAGATGGCGAGGAAGATCAGGACCTTGCTGCGCGTGCTGAGCCCGCCGCCCGACTCGCGCGGCTGCTCGGCGGTGGCAGCGGAGGTGGTCAAGGTCGCTCCTGCTCGAAGGGTCGGGTCATCAGCTGTGAGGTGAAGTAGAAGGTGAAGAGGGTGATCGACAGGATCGCTGCGGACAGTCCGGCCTCGCGCTCGCTCAGCCCGACCACGAATATCGAGCCGGCGACGATCCAGCCGCGCGCGATCATAGAGCCGGTCATGAGTCCCGCGACGGTTCGCGGGTCGCCCGACTCCTGCGCGCGCTTCGTGATCCCCGTCGCGATGAGCCGCTGCACGATCCAGCCGACCGCGGCGCCCGCCCAGCCGAGCAGCGGGAGGCCCGCGGCGATGAAGATCGGCAGCGCGAGCGCGAGCACAAACAGATCGAGGTACCGCAACATGCGCAGCGGCATGGGGTCGGATGCTTTCAAAGCGTGACTCGTCAAAGGGGGGCCGCCGGGAGGAGCAAAGGGCGGGCGGCTTGGTGCTCCTACCCGGGGGCAAGGAAACCTACATGAGTCGGCGACTTTGTGACTACTTTGTGACAGTTGGCTCAGCGCCTCGCCGGCGCTGAAACGGTTCGGACTGGGTATCCGCGATACACCGTGGATGCTGTGGTCACGATCGCGGACGTGCGCACCTTCGAGACGAATCGGGGGAACACCCGGTACGTCGTCAGAGACACCGACGACAAGGAGTACACGACCTTCCGCGAGGCGATTGGCGAGCGCGCTCAGCAGCTCGAGGGCCGGCGCGTGCGGATCGAGTTCCACGAGAACCAGCGCGGCCAGTACACGAACGTCTACCTCGACAAGGTCGAGCCGGTGGGTGACGAGCCCGGAGGCGACGACGGGGGCACAGATGCGGACGAGGCGGCCTGGCGCACGGCGGTCGAGGCGGCGCCCTGGCTCGTCGGCGAGTCGGAGCCGCAGGAGGCGGTCCCGCCGGACGAGCTCTACGAGAAGCTGAAGCCGTTCAAGGAGCAGGTGGCCGAGGACATCAGGGAGACGGAGGACGAGGGCTAGCGCCGCCTCAGGACGAGCACGACCGTCCTGCCGCGCGTCCTCGGAACGCCGCCCGTGGGCGTGAAGCGGAGCTTCGCTCGGAGCTTCACGCGACCGCGCACGCGCAGGCGCTTGCGCTCCTTGCCGGTGGCGCTCACCCGCAGCGTCACGTTCCGCGCCCGCGTCACGCTCTTCGAGACGCGCTTGAGGCCCCTGCCGCTCAGCACCAGCCTGCCCGCCCCCGGCACGCGCACGACGAGCAGCGCGATGCCCTTGCCAGTCTTGCGCCTCAGCTTCCCGAAGCGAAACCGGTTCGACGGCCGCGCCGGTGCGGCCGTCACGCAGGGCGGCGGCGGCGCGGCGCGCTCGCCGAACTTCTGGATGCGGTTGTTGCCCGTGTCGGCGACGTAGATGTTGCCGCGGCAGTCGAGGGCGATGCCGGTCGGGCCGCTGAGCCCGCCGAACCCGCCAATCGAGGCGCCTGACGGCGCGAAGATCTGGACGCGGTTGTTGGCGGTGTCGCTGACGTAGAGGTTCCCGCCTCCGTCGACGGCCACCGCGGCGGGGCCGCTGAGCTGCCCTGGACCGCCCCAGCTGCCGAGCAGCGCGCCCACGCCGCTCAGCTTCACGATGCGGTGGTTGCCCTGATCCGCCACGTAGACCTGCCCGGCCGCATCGACGGTGAGCCCCGCGGGCTCGGCAAAACCACCGGCTGACCACAGCAATGATCCATCCGGCGCGAACTTCCTCACGCGGTCGTTGAACGTGTCGGACACGTAGACGCTGCCGTCAGCGGCGGCGGCGACTCCCGCCGGAGCGCTGTGCGTCCGCCCGCTCCCCGGCTCGTCGAACGCGACGTGGATGTTGTCCTGCACCGATGCGTCCGTGAAGAAGCCCGCTGCACCGATCGGCCAGGGCGTGCCGACCTCCGTCGGCCGGATCGGCAGCGGCAGCTCGGCAAGGCTCCGGGCGAGCGCGTTCGCGCCCGCGTTCGCCGCGTTGACCGGCACGCCGTCTACCGCGGCGATGTCGATGCCCCGGCCATGCCAGTGGTTCGACACCTGGCCGCCGGCGGTGAACTGCGGATGACCGGTCTTGACGACCGACACGGTCACGGTGTGCTCGCGGAGCACCGCAGCGAGCACGCCGAGCAGGCGAGCGTCGATCGCCGAGCCGGGCTCGCCGGCCGTGATCAGGTCGCCGCGAGCGTCGGCCGCGAGCGCCAGCCCGGGTGTGCCGGCGACGTCAAGCGCGAGGCCGGCCGCACTGGGCCAGGGCGGGCCGAGCGGCGACCCCGCCGCGTCCAGCCGCTGGACACGGTCGATGACGGTGTCCGCCACGACCGGCCCAGCGGGCCCCGCGGCGACCGCGAGCGGGCCGCTCGGCGCGTAGGGCAGCACGGCCTCGGACGCCCCGATCCTCCAGAGCCGGTTGTTGCCGGTGTCGGCGACGTACAGGGTCCCCGCGGCGTCGACCGCGACGCCGCGTGGCGCGTTGAACTGGCCGGGGCCGCCGATCGTGGCGAGCCACTCGACCGCCGTCGCCGGAGTGGCCGTCGCGAGCGGCGCCAGCAGCGCGGCGAGCGCGAGCGCGAGTCGAAGCGGGCCGATGCCCGATCCTACCGCCGCGGCGCGCCGCCTCAGCCGGCCGCGGCGCCCGGCACCGGGGCGACGGACGCGGCCTCGCGGTCGAGCGCACGCAGGAACGCCTCCACCACCTCGGCGTCGAATTGGATGCCGGCGCCGGCCTCGAGCTCGGCGCGCGCGCCGGCCGCGCCGAGCGCGGGCCGGTAGACGCGGTCGGCGGTCATCGCCTCGAAGGCGTCCGCCACGGCGAGGATGCTCGCCTCGAGCGGGATCTCCGATTGCGTGAGGCCGAACGGGTACCCGCAGCCGTCCGGCCGCTCGTGATGAGCGAGGACCCAACCGCGCAGGTCGTCGAACTCGTCCCGCGACAGCAGCCGCGCGGCTATCTCCGGGTGCGTCTTCATCTCGACCCACTCGTCGGCGCTGAGCGGGCCAGGCTTCGACAGCACCGTGTCCGAGACTCCGATCTTGCCGATGTCGTGCAGCACCCCGGCCAGCCGCACGCGCTCGACGTGGGCCGGCTCGAGCTCCAGCTCGATCGCCGTCAGCTGGGAGTAGCGGCCGACCATGTGCGAGTGCTTGGCGGTGCCCGTGTCGCGAATGTCGAGCGCCTCGGCGAGCGCGACGACGGTGGCGAGCTGGAGATCGCCGGCGGCGCAGCCGGCGCCGAGCAGCCGAACGGCCTCCGCGCTGTAGATCACCGTGCGGTCGCGGCCGAGCTCCTTCGCGGCGAGCATCGCGCGCTCGGCGGAGCGCATGAGGGTCGCCGTGTCGGCGCCGTGGCCCGGATGGCTCGCCACGCCGAAGCTGATCGTCAGCGGAACGAGCGCGTCGGCGAAGCTCCGGTGGGTGGCGCGCCGAAGACGCTCGGAGAGGATGTAGGCGCCGCGCTCGTCGGTCTCCGGCAGCAGCAGGGCGAACTCGTCTCCGCCCACACGAGCGGCCCGATCGATTTTGCGCTTCCACTTGCCGAGGTCGCGCGCCACGCGCTCCAGTGCCGCATCGCCGACCGCCTGCCCGGCGACTTCGTTCAGGGCCGCCAGGCCGTCCATGTCCCCAAGCAGGATCGATACCGGGCTCCCCGTGCGCCGCGAGCGCTCGAGCTCGAGCGCCACCAGCTCGTCGAAGGCACGCCGGTTCAGCAGGCCCGTGGCGGGATCTGAGCGCGCCGCATTCGCAATACGGGTGCGGAGCGCGCGAACACGCCCGCGCTGGAGCACGGCGACGCCGGCCAGGGCGAGTGCGCAGGCGCTGGGCAGGAAGAGGGTGAGGACCTCGGCAATCCCCATCTAAGCCATATATCGGAGCAATCGGCGCGGGCCTTGAAGGCCGGAATGGGTGCCTCAGACGGCTCTCAGCAGAGCCTCGACCACCTCAGGCGGAAACTGGCTGCCCGCCTGGGTGCGCAGCTCGGCCGCGGCGGCGTCGGAGTCGAGGGCGGAGCGATGCGGGCGGTCCCTCGTCATCGCCTCGTAGGCGTCCGCCGCGCCGACGATCGCAGCTTCGAGCGGGACGCTGTCGGCACGCCGGCCCTCCGGGTAGCCGCGGCCGTCTGGGCGCTCGTGGTGGAGGCGGACCCAGGAGCTGATGTCGTCGTGGCGGGTCGTGGCGACCATGCGCGCGCCGATCTCGGGGTGACAGCGCATCAGCTCCCACTCGTCGTCCGTGAGCGGCCCGCTCTTCTGAATCAGCGCGTCCGGCAACGCCACCCTGCCCACGTCGTGGAGGATCCCCGCGAGCCGCACCCGCTCGACGGCGTCGGGCGCGAGCCCGAGCTCGCGCGCGGTCAGCTCGGCCAGCCGCCCGACACGGCGGCAGTGGGTTGCGCTGCCGGTTTCGCGCACGTCGAGCGCCTCCGCGAGGCTGAGCAGCGCGTCCAGCCCCACGCCGCCGTTGCCGTTGCCGCCACCTCCGGCCGCCGCGCGCTCGAGGATGCCTGGGACCTCGGCGCTCGAGATCACGGTGCGGTCGCAGCCGAGCGTCTTCGCCGCGTAGAGCGCCTGGTCCGCCGCGCGCAGCAGCGCGTCGGCCGACTGCCCGTGCAGGGGGAAGGTCGCGACGCCGAAGCTGATCGTGAGCGGGGGCCGGTCCTCGCCGAACTCGTCGCCCAGCGTGCCACGGACGCGCTCGGCGAGCATGTAGGCGCCGTGGTCGCCCGAGTCGGCCGCGAGCAGGGCGAACTCGTCACCTCCGATGCGCGCGGCGCTGTCGAAGCGGCGCTTGCCGCTCGTGAGGATCCGGGCGCTGCGCGTCAGGACCGCGTCGCCGCCGGGGTGCCCGAGCGCGTCGTTGACGCGCTTGAAGCGGTCGAGGTCGCCGACGACCACGCTCAGCGACGAGCCCGAGCGCCGCGCACGCTCCAGCTCGGCGTCGAAGGCCTCCTCGAAACCGCGCCTGTTCAGCAGTCCGGTGAGCGGGTCACGACGGGCGCTGTCGGTGAGCAGCGCGATCTCTTGCCGGCGCAGATGGTCGTGCGCGAACACGCACAGGGCTCCGAGGGCGCCCGCGACGGCGCCGAAGGCAAGCGCGACGGGTCCCAGGAACGCGGCCGCGGCGAGACCGAGCAGCGCGAACGCCGCGCATGCGAGCGCGAGAGTGCGGGCAAGCGCAGCGCGCCCCGCGGCCACCCCATCCAACTTCACCTCCTTGCGAGTCCCTCCAGGCAACGGCCACCCTACGGCCGATCTGGCGTTGTCGCCAGAATTCCGCTGCGTGTGGACCCAAACTCGGATCGAACTTAGTCCGCGCCTCAGCGGCGGGCTGTGAACACACGCTGCGCACGGCCGTGAAAAAGGCACAGCCCAGCCGCACCGCGGAGTACATGGCCTTCTTTCGGGCGGTCGAGTCGCGCCGTCCGGCCGGCCGGCGCCTGTTCTCCGATCCATTCGCCGCACACGTGCTCGACCGCCCGCTCAGCGCGGCCGCATCGCTCTCGGGGGTTCCACTCATCGGAGGCCTCGTGCCCTGGGTCGTCGACCGCCGCTTCCCGGGCCCCCGCCCGTCCGCGGTCGCCCGCACGAAGGTGATCGACGACTGGCTGGCGGACGCATTGGACGCAGGGCTCGACCAGCTTGTGCTGCTCGGGGCCGGGTACGACAGCCGCCCGTACCGGATCCCCGGCGCCGACCGCCTGGCCGTCTTCGAGGTCGACCACCCCGATACACAGGCGCCCAAGCGCGACCTGCTCGAGCGCCGTTTCGGCGCCGTACCCGCGCACGCGCGGCTGGTGCCCGTGAACTTCGAGCGTGATTCCCTCGCCGACGCCCTCGCGGCGGCCGGCTTTCGCGCCGGCGCGCGCACCTTCACGATCTGGGAGGGCGTCGTGAGCTACCTGCGCCGGCCGGCGGTCGAGTCCACGCTCCGCTGGGCCGCGGCGAGCGGCGCGCCCGGCAGCCGGCTCGCGCTCACCTACGTCCACAGCGGGTTGATCGACGGCAGCGTCGAGTTCGCGGACTCCGGCCCCTGGGTCGAGTCGGTGAGACGCGCCGGCGAGCCTTTCGTGTTCGGCTTCGACCCGGCGGCCCTCCCGGCAGAGGCCTCCGCGTTCGGCCTCACCGTGAAGGAGGACCTGTCGACGACCGAGGCGCTGGAGCGCCTCGGCCTGCCAACTGCCCGGGTACCCGGCTTTTACCGCGTTGCGCTTCTCGAGACCTCGGGCTAGACGCCAGAATCTCGGGCGTGTGGACCCAAACTCGCATCGAACTCAGTCCGCGGCCGCGCGGCTTCCACCTGGTGACCTCGGAGATCGTCGACGGCGTACCGGAGCTGCGCGCCATGTCGGTCGGCATCGCCGCGGTCTTCATGCAGCACACATCCGCGTCGCTGACCCTCAACGAGAACGCGTCACCGGACGTGCGCAGGGACTTTCAGACCTGGTTCGACCGCGCCGTCCCCGACGGAGCCGGCTTCTTCGAGCACACGCTCGAGGGGCCCGACGACATGCCTGCGCACATCAAGTCGACGCTCACGGGCAGCTCGCTCGTCCTTCCGGTTTCGGACGGCCGCCTCGCCCTCGGCACCTGGCAGGGGATCTACCTGTGCGAGCACCGCGACCACGGCGGCCCGCGCAGCGTCGTGGTGACGGCGTTCGGCGACTGAGAGCCCATCACGGGCGCTCGTATAGCCGCGTCCGCTCAACCGCGGCAGACGCCATCTGGGCGAGATGGAGGAGCACAGCCTCGTCGTCGCCGGTGAAGGCCCCGTCCTTCTTGTCGAACAGCTGGATCGCACCCAGCTCGCTGCCGTCGAGGGCGGTAAGCGACGCGGCGAGCCAGCCCTCCAGGTGCCGGCTGCCAGTAGCCGCGCGGAACGGGTGCAGCTGCGCGAGCTGCTCGCCCGCAAGCCGGACAGACCCGCCGTTCGAGCGAAGCAGGTTGTAGATCGCGAACAGGTCGAGCCACTGCAGAAAAGCCGTCCAGCGCCGGTCGGCCTCCTCGTAGGAGGCGGCCTCGGCGGTACCGTGGCGTACCAGGGTAGCGCGACGGTCGCCACGCAGCAGCGCGCGCCCACGAGCTCGCGCGCCTGCTCGGCAACCAGCCGCAGCATCTCCTCGAGCGATCCGGACGCGTCGAGGGCGAGCGACGCGTCGGCCAGGAAGGTCGATAGCTGACGTGACATCTCGGCCTGGCGCCGCTGCGAGCGCGCGGCCTCGCGTGCCTC